>JACKBC010000013.1 GCA_020634755.1 Caldilineaceae bacterium
AATTAATCAAGTTGAATCAAAAAAGAGCAAGTCTGGCTGATGCATAAGCAGTGGCCAGACTTGCTCTTTTTTGATGAAGACTTTGGCTTGCGCAACGCAGATTGCCTGAATGCGTCCCCACAGGGATCCCACCGCGCGAAAATCCTGTGCGTCCACAGTAACCAAAGCGGCCAGGTCGCATAGATCTGGCCGCTTTGGTTACTGTAGTAAAATGTAGGTATATTGCCGTTGATCTAGTGCTCAATCACCGGCAGGAAGAATTCTACCTTTTTGCCACCAGTGGTGTCGACAGCGTCGATACCGGCTGCGTTAACCCCGGCATGCGTATCGACCGAGATTACAGTGAAACCCATGACCCCACCGCTGCCAATATGCGAGACCGCGCCCAAATATTTCGTATCTGGGTTCAGACCGTTCCAGCTTACATCAATGGCGCCAGTCGTGCCGATGGTTGCTGCGGTTGGCGCCGAGTCTACGGACAGGCTGCCACCCGAGGCGTTGGGCACTGCCCACATGGAGAGGGTGTATGGCAGCGGCGCATTGGGAACAGACCAACCGTGAACCACCATGGTATAGGTGCCGTCCGCGGGCGATGTCAATTCGATCAGCTCATCGGTGCCGCCGTTGGTGCTGCTGGCAATAATGTTGCCTGATGGACCCTTTAGGAAAAGGTCAATATCATCGGGACCGGGGATAACCATTTGCCAGCGCACAAGCAATGCATCGGAAATGGTGAAGGGTATCTCCTGTACGCCGACGGACGAGTCGTCAGGACTGGGGTACGTCTGGTCGGGGTCCTGGCCGATGGAGCCGGTGGCCGGCGTGTCTGCGACCAGCCCGTGCGGTGCGGCGGCATAGGGGCCGGTGTAGCCAAAGCGTACGTCAAAACTCAGCGAGCCAGACGTGCCGGCGCCATCCACCTGGGTCGGTGCATCGAACAGCGCGCCGCGTACAGCAAGCGGGCTATATACATCGTAGTGTCCCGTGGCATCGCTCCAGGTTAACGAACCAAAGCGCCATTCATCCACCGGCGCGCTTACGTTGGTAAAGGTGACGGCGTAGGTGGCTGACTGCCCCTTTTTGAGGTGGAGCGTGGAGGGAGCAACCGTAACTTGGTAGCCGGCCGGGGCGTTGACGGACACAGTGTAATCGCGCCAGCCGCTCTCTTTAGCCACGCTGGTCACGGTGCGGATTACGGTTTGGCTGCCTGGCAATTCGGCAATGCCAATCGACGGTAGATTCAAGTCACTTGGATCCGCAGGAATGCCGAGTGAGGCTAGGTAGTCACAGGTGCCCGCCGTAAAGACGCCGAAATCCATGCCGCATGTAAATGCGGCATATTCGAACAAACCGGCATCATATGCCAGCCCCGGCTCCAGAATCGAGCCCTTGCCGGCTTTGTTGCCCGCATCCACATGACCGGCGCCCATATCAAACGGGTCGGCCTGGCTCACGCGGTCGTTGTCGCGCACATCCTGATAGGCCGTGGTCATAATGGCTGAGCGGGCCATGGCCGGGCTCCAGTCGGGATGCGCCTGCTTGATCAGGGCCAGAATGCCGGCAATGTGCGGGCTGGACATGGACGTACCCGCAATGGCCTGGAAGAGTTCGCCCGGATAGCCGCCAATGGGCGTGGGCGAGTTGCCGGCCAGAATCTGCAAACCGGGCGCCGTAATATCGGGTTTGATAATGTCCGGCGCAATGGGATTGGGGCCACGGGACGAGAAGATCGTCATGGAAGGCGCTGGTTCCCACGTGCTAAGTTCTTCGCCATTAATGTGCGCTGTTGGATTGGCATCCGCCGCAATATAGGCTTTGATGGCCAGGCCGGGTGTCTGGTCAATGTGGACCGAAGGCACCCAATGTGTATCGGTGAAGAGATTGTTGTCGTCCGTATTCTCATACATGATCATGCCCACGCCGCCGGCAATTGCCACGGCCAGACTCTTGTCGGCCCGGGCAATGGAGCCGCGTCGACAGAGCACAATGGCGCCAGACACCTTGCTTGGATCTAACGTGCCGGGGATACAGAGATCGCCGCCGGCAAATTCAGCATCCACCAGCGGGGCATCACCAACACCGGGCGTAATGGAGGCGCCGGGATAGGTGGCGCCATTGCCCAGAACCACCGTGCCTTGGAAGAAGCGACTTTGCGTGCTGGCGCCCACTGTGGTTAGCCAGGGCATGGTGCCCGGATTGCCAAGCGTAGAGGGTGCAGAGCCAGAATTGCCGGCCGATGTCGCAATAAATACGCCAGCCGCATCGGCAAATAGGAACGCAATCTCATCACCGCCGGGGGCGGAAGCGCCGCCACCGATGGAGTAGTTGATCACGTCGACGCCATCTTCGACGGCCTGGTCAATCGCGCTGGCCAGATCGGATGTGAATCCGCCCAAGTCGCCCAGGCCTTTATAGGCAATAATGCGCGCGCGAGGCGCAATGCCGGAAACGTTGCCGCGCGCAATGCCATATATGCTGGCCGCCACATTGGCATTGCCGGCCGCGGTCGAGGCCGTGTGCGTGCCGTGACCATTGTCATCGCGTGCGGAATCATACTCTGCCGGATCGGCGCCAATCAGCGCTCGGTATGTATCGAGCATCTGGCGCGCGCCAATCAGTTTGTTGTTACAGGTAAAAGGTGCATCATTGGAATTGTGCGCCGTATTGCCAAATTCACAGGTGGGGCGGCTGTCGTCCAGCGTAATGCCTAGCGGGCGATACGTGCCATCGTCGGCAAAGCTGGGGTGTTCGGGCCAAATGCCGCTATCGATGATACCCACAATGACGCCCTCGCCATTATACCCTTTGAGCCAGATGCCACCTGGATCGGTCAGCCCCAAAAAGGCGGGGCTGCTGTCCGTCTGCGCCTGGCGCAATTCATCGTGCATGATGCGCACCACGCCATTCTGCTTGGAAACTTCGTCCACCTGCGCCAGCGTCAACTGGGCGGCGAAGCCATTGGCGGCATAGACATAATCATGCAGCTTGGCGTTGCTTTGCACACCGGCCGATTCCAGGGCGCTCGTGTGGGTGGATTCCAAAAACTTTGCATATTTTTTGACGTGCGCGCTCTTGGGGTTAATCTTCTTCCCCTTGCCGGGCTTGGTGGCCTGATAGCCTGGCACATCCCCCTCATAAGCAATGACCGGATCATTGGCCATCACCACAATATAGACATTGTTGGTGATGCTGAGATCCGGCTGTCCAGAAGAGCTAGAGGGCTCATCAAATTTGGCATAGGCCGGTGAAACTAAGCTCGACAATAGCAAGAGCGTAGTAATCAATATTGGAAATGTCTTTCTCATATTGCCTTCCTTAAATTGTGAGTCGTGGAACTGGAAAAACGTAAATCTAGATGACTTTTGCAAAGGTAGCCGAAAATTGTATGAAGCACTGAACTGTAAATTTGGTTATCCCTGGCGTGACTTTGTCTATTGACAAGCACCGACTCAGAGAATTTACATACAGTTGCTTTTTACATAAGTTGCTCAATGTAATCGGACAGGCGCCCGGCTATGGCCAAGCATTGCGAAAGTCGTAACCAAAAGTGAAATAAATCACCCACACAAATCCAAAATAGATCAGTGGGCGACCTAGTTCCCTAATCACTTATGTTGCGCAGGCCCAGAGGAAAGTCGGCTCGCCGACGTTCCTGTTTCTCTCTAGCAGGCTGGCTGTCGCTGCGTAACGTGAGTTATGATTTGCGAAAAAATGTGATTCAACCGGTATAGATGTGGTTGATGTTTCCACTACGGAGGGACGCGTCATGTTGCTGATTTTGTAAAACATTTATGCGGAACGACATTTTTGGGGGGGACTGCACTTTAGGTCTGATGAAAGAGTCCTAATTTCATCAAAACACAAATATGAAATTCTAGTTAAGAAAGTGTTGTTAAATATAAATGAAATTTACATTATTGTCAAGGGGTATTTTTAAATTGGGGTATTGCGTGAAATGAGCAGCAACTACGGGGTCGGTAAATCAAAGCGATAACCAGCGCCGCGCACCGTTACAATGAGGGAAGGCTGGTCCGGTTCGTCAATCTTATTGCGCAGCTGACGCACATAAACATCGACAATGTTGGATGCCGTATCAAAATCGTAGCCCCAAATCCCCAGCAGAATCTGTTCACGCGAGAGCACCTGTTGGGGGTGGCGCATAAAATATTCAAGCAGGGCAAATTCGCGTTTAGAGAGCGCAATGAGATTGTCGTTGCGCCACGCCCGCTGCGCCAATAGATCCAGTTGCAGCGTGCCTGCCTGTAGCCGCGCCGATTCAGGCTGATCAAAACGGCGCATGACCGCTTGGATACGCGCCAATAGCTCTTCAAAGGCAAAGGGTTTGGTCAGGTAGTCATCGGCGCCGGCATGAAGCGCGGCAATTTTATTTTTGAGATCGTCACGTGCTGTAAGCATAATGACCGGCATGCGCGGGCGCCGCGCGCGCAGTTGCTCCAATACCTGGTGGCCGTTGAGTCCCGGCAGCGAGATGTCGAGCAGCACCAATTCAATTGTCTCATCTGTGGCCAGATCGAGGCCTTCTTCACCGCGTGCGGCAATTACTATCTGGTGGCTATGGGCTTCTAGGCCCCGTTTCAGCACTTGTGAAATGCCTTTATCGTCCTCAATAATTAATATACGCATAATAGCTACAGCTTGTATCGGGAGTCCCTATATTTGTGGCCTGAAAAACTCAACTGCGCCAATTGTGCTCGGGGCGCTGAGTTCAACCGGCAAATTATACCGCATTCTGGGTGAGCGCAGGTTCCGCCGGCAATTGTACAGAAGCGGGCGCCTTAAGCAAAGGTAAATAGCAGCGTATAATGGTTCCCTGTTGAAGTACGCTCTCGGCCTCAATGCGTCCCCCGTGCGCGGTTATAATGCTTTTGGCAATGGCCAGGCCAAGACCGCTGCCGTCGCGTTTGTGGGCGCGTGCTTCATCCATACGATAAAAACGGTCAAAGATTTTGGCCAAATGTTCTTCTGAAATTCCGGAGCCCTGATCTTGTACTTCCATTTGTGCTTCGTTGCCCATTTTATTGGCACAAAGGGTGATGATGTTTCCGGTGGGCCCATATTTGGCGGCATTGTCAATCAGAATCAAGATGGCTTGGATCAGGCGCGTGCGATCGATGCGGACCTTGCCCTCTGCCATGGGGCCGATATGAACATGGGCGCCATATTGGCGAGCCAGAACATTGCCTCGTTCAGCCAGCTCCCTGAGTAAAGAGGGCAAAGAAACAATTTCCCAGTCGTAGGGCAAGGCGCCGGCATCTGACCGCGCAAGAAACAGTAGATCTTCAACCATATGTGACATATGGCTGCTCTCGCGCACAATCTCCTCGAGCAGCTCGGTATGGACACAGGTGCGCTCCAGGTCTAACGCTACTTCTGCGTTGGCCCGCAGCACGGTCAAAGGCGTGCGTAATTCGTGGGAGATATCGGCAATAAAATCACTCTTGATCTGTAGCGTGTTTGCCAGATCGGCGGCTACCTTTTGTTGGGCGCGCAAGATCCGGATGATGAGATAGGCCAGAGTAGCGCCAATGAGGATATAGCCAATCAGCTTGCCGATGAGTAGAACGCGAATGTGGTTGACCGAATTCTCAACATCTTCTACAGACTTGGTGGCGAGTTGTTCACCATATCGTTCAACCTGCCTGACATCTCGCTCTAGTTTTGCAAGCAACATGAGCCCTTCGTCACTGGCTAATTCAAAAGATGTGCGGTCGCTTTCATACAGTTCAATGGCTGGCCGAAAATGGTTATAATAAAGCTCCGCTCCGCGATGCAAATCACCCGGATTTATAGAATCGAGTCCGTTTATATCGACCTTATTCAAAGAGTCGATCTTGGAGAGTAAGTTTTGATAAGCGGCATCAAATTCCTGAATCCGGCGTGGTGAGGGACCCCCAAAGATAAGGTTGTCATGGTAATGTCGCACATCGAGGACGGCTAGTCGCACCGCATCCGCCTTGTCTTCTACCTCCAGATCATCTTGAATGGCTTGGACCACAATGCCGCGCACGCTTTCGTTGAGACGAAGCTCAATGAGGCCTACAACGGCAATCACGAGGATGAGCCCGCCGATCATGACGCTGGCTATTTGCCAGGAATGTTTTTTTAGCCCGTCCACCCAAGACATGGGGTTCCCTTTCCATACGACACACATACTGACGTGTACTTGATACACTGTTCGGAAATATGTTCGCTACCAAATCTGTCAGGTCTCGACGACCTGACAGGATTTAGTCTACAAGCTATTTTTGAAAGATGATGTAGTGCAATGCAACGGTATTGGCAATATCCGCATCGGTTCTGTTTGGTCAAATGGGGCCATCAGGTGGGAGTTGTGTTGCAATACCAGCAGGTGTCATCACACGACAAAGATTGGCGATAAGGGGCAAAGGTCTTATTGCATCGGGCCTCCAAAAGACGCTCGCCCTGTTTACGAAGTGGGCGCCACGCGTCATCACCCAGCGCGGGCGCAAATATAGCTTTTGATCGGAAACCGGCTAAGTGTGTCCGTAAATTCTCTGCGCCAAAGCGATCTGTCAGAGTGGGCATAGGGTTCACACCCGAATTTGCAGATAGGTTCTAAATGCTAACATAGAGCAGGAGAAAAAGCAATCCCCCTAAACCTATTGGGGTAAGTCCCCAGATAGGGGCCTAACCAAGCGGGTCCCCACAGCGGTTGGGGCCAAGTCATTGCCAAGATTTTTCGCTAATTGCTCTATTTGGCTTGTTCCAAGTATACTATGGATGCCGTCGCGCGAATTGATTTAGCTTTAGCTGCTTTTTATGAAATCCGCATCAATTTCTCAACGTATTTGATATAAACTCCCCAGGAATCACCATGAGCACAACCGCCTTTCCCGACCTTGAACGCACGCTACAATTTTACCCAGTGGAAAATGCCCACCCGCAGCTGCTGACACCTCAGCAAATTCAACAATTTAACGACAAAGGCTACATCTTCCCGCTGGATGTGTTGACGCCCGATGAGGTGGCTCATCACCGCGCCTACTTTGAGGCGTTGATGGCCAAGACCGAAGCCGCCGGCTGGAACAGCTATTCGATTAACGGCTGGCAAGCACGCTGCGCCGGCATTTACGATCTGGTGACGCACCCGCGCCTGCTGGACTATGTACAGGATCTGCTGGGCGAAAATCTGATCTGCTGGGCCACACACTATTTTGCCAAAATGCCCGGCGATGGTAAGCGCGTCAGTTGGCACCAGGATGCCTCCTATTGGCCGCTGACGCCCAGCAAAACGGTGACCGTCTGGCTGGCCATTGACGATGTGGATGTGGAAAATGGCGCCATGCAGGTGATCCCCGGCTCGCACGTCCACGGCCAGCTCGATTTTGAGGAAGCCGGCGCCGAAGAGAACAGCGTGCTCAGCCAGTCAGTGCGCTCGCCCGAATCATATGGGGAGGCGCCGGTGGCTTTCGAGATGAAGGCGGGCCAAATCTCGCTGCACACCGATCTGCTGCTGCACGGCTCGGAGCCCAATCTGTCCAACCGGCGCCGTTGTGGGCTCACCATGCGCTTTGTCTCGCCCGACGTGCGCGAATTGAAAGGGTGGCGGCGCAATAGCATTATCGCACGCGGCAGCGATCCATCTGGCCACTGGCCGCACAATCCGCGCCCGGCTGGAGACGATATTCCCCTGCCGGAGACAAAGATATTTTGATTGGGAGTAGGGCGTATGGGGTAGGGATTAGGCAGGAGGTGCGGTAGCTCTCCCTAATTTCTACTTTCTACGCCTCACTCCCCCAATCTCGGAGGAACCCATGTCATATTTAACACAGGCGCAAATTGATCAGTTTCGTGACGAAGGTTATCTGTTGGTGGAAGGGCTGCTGGATCCGGTGGCGGATCTGGACCCGATTATTGAAGAGTATAAAAGCGTGTTGGAACGGCTGGCCCATGATCTCTATGCGGCCGGTACGATTTCGTCTACGTATGATGATCTGCCGTTTGGCGAGCGGGTGATCCAGATTTATCAGGAGAGCGGTAAAGTCCACGCCCAATATTTTGACTTTTCGCTACCTCAAGGCAACGTGAAGGTAGATACACCCATGTGGGTCGGCCCGGCGGTCTTCCGCGCGCTACGCAACGAACGGCTGCTGGATGCAGTGGAATCCTTGATTGGTCCAGAAATTTACTCCAACCCGGTGCAGCATGTGCGCATCAAGCCGCCGGAACATCTGACGCCCAAAAGCGAAAACGGTATGGTCCAGCTCGGCGCCACGCCTTGGCATCAGGACAACGGCGTGATCCTGCCTGCGGCCGATGAAAGCGAGATCCTGACGGCTTGGTTTTCCCTGCTGGATGCGCCGGTGGAAAGCGGCTGCTTGCAGGTAATCCCGCGCAGCCATCGCGCTGGGCTGCTGGCCCATTGCCCGCGGCCCGGCACCGGCCTCACCATCCCCGAAGCGCTCATGGAGACCGAGCAGTCCGTGCCCGTACCCACCAAACGGGGCGATGTGCTCTTTCTAACCAAGCGCACCTGCCATTCGTCTCTTTCCAATGTGAGCAATTCGATCCGCTGGAGCTTTGACCTGCGCTATAACCCCATTGGCCAAGACACCGGCCGCGGCGCCTTTCCCGGCTTTATTGCCCGCAGCCGCTTAAACCCGGCCAGCGAGCTGCACGATGCCGATGCCTGGGCGCAGCTCTGGTACGACGCCCGCCAACGTCTGGCTGAAACCGAATACAACAAGCCATTTAATCGCTGGAGCGCCGACGCGCCCGTGTGTGCTTAACAGAGTCGATGTTCTGGGATAGATGTCCCCTTTACGTTGACTCGATCTTGTTGCGAAACGGTTTTATCATCGCCAGGAGCGCAAAGGTTCGCAAAGACATTGCCCTGAGGTTCCTTTGCGAATCTTCGCGTTCTTAGCGCTAGAAATCAACTTTCACAAAAAGACAGATGAGCAATAGCGACACAACCATGACAACGACCGAACGTCCCCGCTGGTCCGACGTGCAAACCGCGCACGGCTTTCCAGGTGATCAGATTACCTCGGCGCTGCAAAAAGAGATCCGGCGTGGTCACACAGAGAATGCCGCGCTAATTGCGTATGAAATGTACGCCAGCGGTCCCGACATGGAAGCTTATCTGTGGTCCCGCTTGCTGGTGATCTCGGTGGAGGATATTGGCTTTGCCGACCTGAACGCGCCCATCTTGATCAACGCGCTGCATCAAATGGTGCAAACCCTGCCGCCGGACTCAGGCGACCGCAAGCTCTTTGCCATTCACGCCGTGCGCTATCTGTGCGGCTGCCAGAAAGACCGCTCCAGTGATGAAATGGCCGGCTGGATCGCCCACGTGGTGGAGAAGGAGGGGGTGCGCCCGCAGATCCCCGATTATGCGTTCGATGTGCATACGGTGGAAGGGCGCGCGCGTGGGCGCGGTCTGCGTCATTTTTATGAAGAAGGCGCCCAGCTGGAGCCCGAGTTGGCAGGGCGGGATACGACCTATCGAGAGCGCATCATGGCGCTGCTGGATGAAGGGAAGTTGGGGTAGTACAAGCGCCACTTACATTTGTGCTTGTCTCGCAGTTGTCCTTGCTTTATAAACTTATGTTGCGCAAGCCTGGAGGAACGTTGGCTCGACGACGTTCCTGTTTCTCTCTAGCAGACTGGCTGTCGCTGCGTAACGTGAATTATAAAATCACGCGCAGTAATTTTGACTTCGTGATGTATCCAGCGCTTTCAAGCGTTACGCGCGACTCCGCGTTGTAATACCAGCAACCGGCCACGGGTGTTAACCCCAGTTCAAAAGCGATACGCTTGAGGTGTAAAATAATCGATCTCCCAACGCCAAGTTTTCTCATACTTGCTTTGGTGAGTACACCGATGCTAACGCAGTTGTCCATTATTTTGTTTCTGACCACAATGCCAATCCCCAGTATCTCATTTTCTTTTTCGAGCACATACAACTCTTTCTTTCCAATGACATCCTCGTAATTATCCAGGAAATCTTCTGCGAAGCCCCGGATTTCATCCAGGTCTGCCATCTTTGCCAGTCTAAAGTAGTCCTTGCCAAATTCTGCTGGTCTGACAGATCTGGCCGTATCTGAAAAATGCAATGCCTGAATTTTTATGTCTTTATGATTTTCCAAAACAATTGAGAGTGCAGCGATATCCGTCGTAGGAATGAAAGCATCCTTGAGTGCATAAGTTTCTTTTATCTTCTCAAAAATTCTAACCCCTTTAGAAAAATAGATGTCGTCAATATATAAAATCGTCAGACGCTTGTTATTGATGCCAAAGAAGCCACATTTCTGAGATTCTATTTCAATGGAATAAAGCGCTGACTCGATGATAAAGTCTTCAAGAAAATCATCATAAGGGATTGATATTTGTTTTTTGTATTTCGCAATGAAGGCTGAATTACTTTCAAAATCTGCTTGGAAAAAACGTATATCATTTTCTGCCATGTAAAATAATTCTCCTGTGAGCGGCGCCAGCTAACGCAGAGCCTACCCGCCAAAGAAGCGGACCGACCAGCTGCCTGTAACCGAAGCACCTTAGCCAGAACCACCTCCCAAAATCAAATATTGACCGGACGCCTAGGCTAACGACTTTGCTCGGTTGCGAGCAATATCGAAACACACAAGAATATTACGCCCTATTTACCTATAGTCGTTGACTGGCTGGTACCCTCGAAAATAATCAACCTCGCATGTCTTCGGCCATGCGCTTGCAGATAGGTTCTTCTCTAGCCGATCTGGCAATTCGTAAATTCCTAGCATGAACTGCATCGGATAGTTCGGGGATTGTTCAACTCGCCTGGTTTTTACATTATCAACATAAAAGTCGATATACGTTGGTGTCCATTCTGCTGCATAGATGTGGTACTTGCTGGCATCGATTGCTAGCTCATCCCGATACGATTCATCACTAATCGACGGGTCGTTGAATTGCTTTACTCCATATCCGTTTTGGCTACTTTCGGCGGTTATGTCTTGACCAAAAATCTCACAGATGTCGATCACCGCTGAGTCTTCCGGCTGTTCTTCAAACGCCAAAGATTACCATACCACCAATAGCTAGGTCCCACTAAGACAGGCGATCATCCAAACTTCATACTCCAACATCAATACTACATCCTTGAATATGGGTGTCAAGATCTCGATGTCCGGCAGATAGCAGGTGAGATTGTTCACCTTAGTCCGGTCGTAATGTAGGGTGTAAACACATCGTGTCCAATGTGGACTGCAGTAGAGGGTAAATCCAGTTTTTTTTTCCAGTACCAACCACTGTGCCATCCGCCGTGAATAAGAACATAGGTCACCATATTTTCTTCCTTCGTATACACAAATGAAAAAATAAGCGACCCATAGATTTCTGCTTGATTTCGCCCCCTGGCTAACGCTCAAATGAGTTTCGACGTAGTCGCAGAGGCACTAACCTCTGCGACTCGAAAGTTAATTTCTTGGGCTTGACTTGATTTTTTATTTGTTAGGAAAGCGTTGAGGTACTCACTCAATTACTTGGCCTGCCAATCGAGCGACGATAGACCAAAGGTCCTTAACACTGGACGATGGAATGGTGCAAAGCATGACACCTATATTGCTCTCGAATCATTTGAGTTTGTCGATTAGTTGGTCAACATCACCAATGAGAATAATATAGGGTGATTCTAAGATATTCCTTTATTTTAGTTCAGGTGGAACCTTTAAACGTTGTGCTTCTGTGGCCCACTTTTCGCTGCTTGTTGTTGACTCACCATCCGTATTTAACAGCTAAAACATATGCATTGTAATTCAAGAGCCTGAACTGTTCACCGGCCGCTTCGCACCCACACGCTACCTTTGAGCGAAAGCTGGCAAAGAAAGCTCTGTGATCCATTGTTCCGTCTTTTTGAAAGCGGATTCACGCTGGATGATGTCTGCCCCACGCAACCCGCTGAAGCGATAAGATCCGTTTGCTGCCCCTCACCCGATTAGTGGTGGGTTAAAGTCGGTTGGCCTGCATCAACCACCCCCAGGGTTACTAATCGTATAATATTGACCTCAAACAAAACCTTTAATCTGAAATAGACCTTTGAGAATGCGAATACCCTGATCAGGCGGCGGAACCCGTACCAGGACGTAAAGACGAGCCTGGCTCGTAGCCGGTTCCCACCTGGTCCGTCCCGATCCCTAACTCTAAGCGGCGATTGGAAATGAGGTCGATGGTTACGGCTTCGTTGGCCAAAATGCCGGATGCCGGAAAGTCGTTTCCAAATACAGCACCAGGGAGATTTAACTTTGAATCGAGCGCCAACGCCGCTGGCGTGGCAATCGGCCCTCAATCAGCCCACTGACATGATCCGAAACGGTTGATCATCAAAAATTTTGCGGTTCCGGCCTTGACGTTAATTAAGCGATCTCAGCCCGGGTCAATGCTTTGAATCGCGAGTACTAAACGGAAATTTATGCGTTTGCCTACGATCCTTTTATTTGGTCTGCCGCTTGAACTGCACAGATCAGTTGCTGCAAGCGTCTCCAAGAACAAACGCAATACAAGGAGTTGAACGTCCGGTGCCACCCGGCCAGTAGATTGTCCACTGAAACGCCCGCTTGCGGCCTGGTGCATTGCATTTATGCCACGAGCATTGGCGTGGAATTTCGACAGTTAGTGAATACATTTGTCGGCAGCTACAATATATCAACCAGGAATCTGATTTAACGAACTCTTGTAAATACTTGGCTGATCGGGATGGGCGGCGCGACCGCAAGCATATGATACTATGCCGCATGACTTTGACAATTTCACGACATCGAAAATAGTTTCCTGCAGAACCAGATGGTTCCCCATCACCCTGGAAATAAGTAGATCGTTGAAACCCACCAATCTTTCATTCGGATCTTCATTCGTGATAACCGTCTACGTTTCGATCCGCGCTTGACTAAAAGTTTCGCTAATAATCGAAATTCGGCGCGGGATTGAGCTGCCGTAGACTCGGACGGTTTCTTGGGAAAATGGTCAAATCACGTCTTGTAAAATTGCAAGAATTTCCCTTTGGTCCTGCATCGAGATACCTGAAGTGATGCCAACGCGAACCGATAGTAGCGAGTTTTTCGATGTTTAGTTTGAAAGCAGAAGCAGATGGTGCCGCATATCAAACCTGTCGCACCGCTCGCATATTATGGAACGATTATTGCATAGATTAGTTGATTTATCAACACCCTTGCGATTTCCTGACCCCGCTCAGGCAGCATCACGCACGCCGTTGCTCACATGAAACGCCCCACAATTTTTAAGCCGTTTGCCGATCGGTGCACACCTCTGTATAATACAGCTATCTCCAATCCCAACTCCAACAACTCGAAAGGAGGAATCGCGCCGCTCCCCGGCTTTTCCACTAGCCTATCCGCAACAGAGTGTTCCAGCATTGAATCCATGAAGTTGCCCCCGCTACAAACCAAGGAGGAATTCACGTGAAACTGCGTACTGGCACTGTTTGGACCGTCTTGTCATTGTTGCTTGTTCTCTCCCTCATTTTGGCAGCTTGCGCCCCGGCCGCCGCGCCGGCCGATGCGGGCAGCGCCGCGGCGTCCGATGCCGAAGCCGCCCCCGCCGCCATGGCGCCCGAAGCGCCCGGCACCGCGGATGACGGCATGATGCGCCCCTCGGGCGAGCCCAAGCATGGCGGCATTCTGCGCACCGCCTTTGGCGTCACCACCGCCCATTTTGATATTCACCAGGGCGGCTCCACCTCCGTTTTGGCCCATATGTACAACGGCCTGGTCCGCCTCAACCTGGTGGACGGGCTGCGCTCGGTCATTCCCGATTTGGCCACCAGTTGGGACGTTTCCGAGGACGGTCTCACCTATGTGTTCCACCTGCGCGAGGGCGTCACTTTTCACGACGGCGAGCCGTTTACTTCCGCCGATGTAGTGGCCACCTTCAACCGCATTATGGACCCGCCCGAAGGCGTGGTCAGCGTCTTTAAGGACGAGCTGGTCATGGTGGACAGCGTGGAAGCGGTGGACGATCTAACCGTGCAGTTTAACCTCAACGCGCCGCGCTCCTATTTCCTGGACCTGCTGGCCGGCACCGGCATGGTGATCTACTCGGCCAAGTCGCTGGCGGAAAATAACAACGATCTGCGCGAGGTGATTGCGCCCGGCACCGGCGCCTTTAAATATGTAGAATATCAGACCGCCGAAAAGTGGATTTTGGAGCGCAACGAGAATTATTGGGACTCCGAACTACCCTATGTGGATGGGCTGGAGCTGCTGCACGTGCCCGCCTGGTCCGATCGCGGCACGGCGGTGCTGACCGGACAGGCCGATATGTCGTGGAACGTGGCCTATGAAACGTGGGTGGAGGGCGAGAGCCGCGATGACGTATCTGTCAACAAGCTGGCTAACTTTGGCGCCTATTGGCTCTTTTACAACACGACCAAAGAGCCGCTCAACGATGCCCGCGTGCGCCGCGCCATGAACTTGGCCGTCAGCCGCCAGAATCTGATTAAAGCCTTCTCCAGCCAGGAGCAGATCAACCTGACGCGCTGGGTGCCGCAGGGTGACCCATATGCCACACCGCCAGAAGAGATCGCCACGCTGCCCGGCTATCGCGAAGACAAGACCGCAGATATCGAAGAGGCCAAAGCGTTGCTGGCCGAAGCGGGCTATCCCGACGGTTTCTCCATGGAGCTGCTGGCCGCCGCCGGTCCACAGGCTGAGCTGCTGGCGCCGGCCATTCAAGATATGCTCCAGCGCAACCTCAACATCCAGACCGAAATCCGCATTATTGAGCGCTCGCTGCTGGTGGAAGAGCAGAAGGCAGGCAACTTTGAGCTGGTGCTGGATACGCGCGGCCACGGCCTTTCCGACATTTCGCCGCGCGCCAATCTGTGGTGGCGCACCGGTGGTTCGCAAAACTTTGGCCAATATTCGAACGCCGACTTTGACGCCCTGCTGGACCAGATCGACAGCGAGCTGGATACAACCGTGCGCGCCGACCTGATCCGCCAGGCCGAAGAGCTGTTGGACCAGGACCCGCCGTCGCTGCTCATTGGCTACACGTTCCACCTGCCCATGTGGAGCAACAAGTCTGATGTATTCTGCTCGATGCGCCAGGTTGAATGGGGCGGATTTATATTATCCGGCCAGGAATAAGATGACGAGGTGAAAGGGTGACGAGGTGGTGAGGTCAAGGGGTGAGGCATCGCGCCATGTTACCCTTTCATCCTGTCACCCACTCACCCTTTCACCTTGTCACCCTTTCAAATCAAAATGTCTAAATACATCCTAAACCGCATCCTCATCGCCATCCCCACCATCATTGGCATCACCATGCTAATCTTTTTGGCCATGCGCGTGCTGCCGGGGGATCCGCTGGCTATTGTGCAGTCGGAATCGACGGGCGCATACGTGCTGAGCGACGACGAATTGCAGCAGTTGCGCGCCAGCCTGGGGTTAGACCAGCCCTACTATATCCAATATCTGGACTGGATGCGCCAGGTGTTGTCTGGCAACTTTGGCACTTCCTTCTGGACCAACGAGCCGATCAGCGCGCTGATTGCGCGGCGTGGACCCATTACGGCGCAGATCGCCATTATGGCGGTGATCCTTTCATGGCTGATTGGCGTGCCCGTGGGCATGCTCAGCGCCATGTGGCGCAACTCCATGCTGGATTACGCCTCCCGCCTGACGGTGACGGTTTTTATTGCCATGCCCAGCTACTGGGTGGGTATGCTCATCGTGCTTTTCACCGTGCTGGTCTATTCGTGGCGACCGCCGCTGACGATCATCCAGTTTTGGGACGACCCCATTGGCAACATGCAGATCACGCTGCTGCCTTCGCTGGCACTGGGCGCGGGGCTGGCCGCAGTGACGGCGCGCATGGCGCGTTCGGCCGCGCTGGAGGTGATGTATGAGGATTATGTGCGTACGGCGCGCGCCAAAGGGCTGAGTTACGCCGCCGTGGTCTGGCGGCACGTTTTTAAGAACGCCATGCTGCCGGTTATCACTACATCGGGCCTGGCGCTGGGCGGGCTGCTGGGCGGCGCCGTTTCGGTGGAAAAAGCCTTTGGCATCCCCGGCCTGGGCAATCTGCTGGTACAGGCGCTGACCGAGCGCGACTGGATGATGATCCAAAATCTGGTGCTGCTCTACGGCCTGATCTTCGCCGTGATCAACCTGCTGGTGGATCTGAGCTATGCCTGGTTCGACCCACGGATTCGCTATGAGTAATCATTTATGAGCAACTTAAGCACAGCCATTTCCAACAAAAATCCGGCGTCTTTGCCGTCCTCTGAAGCAGGCGGCGTGGGACAACGCACTTTAAGCGCCATCCGGCGCTTTATCCGCTCGTCGCCCGTGGGCGCGGTTTCGCTGGCCATCTGGATCATCATTATCTTCATGGCGATTTTTGCACCGCAGATCGCGCCCCACGACCCGCTGGAGCCGACCTATGTGGAGGAAGGGCCTTCCGCCGCTCACATCCTCGGCACGGATCGGCTGGGCCGCGACGTGTTGAGCCGCATTATCTTTGGCGCCCGCATTACGCTGCTTGTGGCCTTTATTTCTGTGCTGCTGGGCGATGCCATTGGCTTCCTGTGGGGTATTGCCAGCGGCTATTTAGGCGAGCGCTTTGACCTGATCAGCCAGCGGCTGGTAGATGTGCTCATGTCGTTTCCCGGGCTGATTTTGGCGCTGCTGCTCATGGTGGTGCTGGGCGCCGGATTGACCACCGTGATCATCGCCATTGCGGTCACGCGCATTCCCTCTTCCACGCGCATTACGCGCTCGGTGGTGCTGACCGTAAAAGAGACCTCCTATGTGGAAGCCGCCCGCATGATTGGCGTGCCCACCTGGGCCATTATGCTGCGCCACGTGGCGCCCCAGTGCGTGGCGCCGATCCTGGTGGTGGCCACGCTGCACCTGGGCGCGGCCATCTTTGCCGAATCCGCCTTGAGCTTTCTCGGCATGGGCATTCCGCCGCCCGCGCCCAGCTGGGGCAATATGCTGGGCGGCGTGCTGGCCGCGGCCTTTCGTCCGCCCTGGTGGCTGGTCATTTTTCCCGGTCTCGCCATTACCATTTCGATTATGGCCGCCAATCTGATCGGGGATGCGCTGCGCGATTTCTTGGATCCCAAGTTGCGGCAGCGGCTGGATTGAGAACGTGTTGCGTATTGCGTGTACTGGTGTAAGATATTGTGGTGCTGCTTATAGGATGATGTGTACAAGTCAATGAAGTAGCCATGCAAACCAGCTCCAAAACCACTCGACGCACCACGCAACACGCTAACACAAACATCCCCAAGCCACATTACCATTTCTTATACGACCATACTCAACACTCAACAGGAACCACCCCATGTCCTTCCAAGTTTACGACTACCGCACGACCAACCATAACGTGCTGATCACGCCGGAGATTCGCGCCCGGCTCTATCACATGAAGCCCGGCCAGGTGGATAGTTGGCACAGCCACGATCTGGGACACGAAGTCTTTCTCATTTTAGAAGGCCAGGCCGAATTCAACATTAACCACACCAAGCAGATTTTAGGACCAGGGCAGATGTGCATTGCGCTGGCCGATGAGATACATCAGGTGCGCAATATGCTGCCGGATCAAGAGACCGTCATGTATCTATCGGTGACGCCCCATGTGCAGCCCACCCATACCGGTCGCACCGATGCCGATGAAAAGATGCCGCCCCATTTTACGCCCAATGCCAATTATAATGATCCCACCGACATGACCATTTCTGTGGCGGATTTATTGTCGCGCCATCTGGAAGCTGCTGACCAAATGGTAGAAACGGCCCACGCCTTTGCCGTAAAACAACACGAAATGGCCGATGCGTTGCGCAAGGCGCGCGACGCCGGCGACATCCACGCGGCCGAGGAAGCCCGCTGTGGAATTCGAAGCGTATACGCCGCAATGCTGCGCCATACGCATTGATCGGGCTTGAATGAGCCACGGCGGCAGAGGACGACGTAGGGCCAGTTTTCCACTCTGCTCAGCTCCCAGCCGCCTGCAACGACCAGAATCGACGTACGCCTTTATTCTTGCCAGGAATTCGAGCGCGCACGTCGTGTGGAATATACATGATCGGGCAACGGGTGAGTCTGAATGGACCAGATGATGATCTGCACCTGTTTGGGCTGGTGTTGATTGGACAGCCTAAATGGCGTAACGGGATGGCGTTTAAGGTGGTTAAAATGATTGGGAGGTATTCCACGTACCCGATGCGCCGAAGCCTGGGAACCGCTGCACGAGCTGGGGAATGCCAATGCCGAACTGTGGCACATTGCGCGCGCGGTGGCCATTTTTTGCTTGGCCTTCCTGTTGATCACCAGCACCGCCAGCACGCCGGAATTGGACGTGCGCATCATCGCCCGCACCGGCATTGAAGCCGCGCTCGCCCTGGAAGAAGCGGCCTGGCAAGCGGATGACAAAGCGCTCTACGACACGCTCGTCGATGAGGGGATTGAGCTGCGTTGGATCAACGACTGGCGCGATCTGTGGCGATTGGAGCTCAACCGCCGGCAGGATTTTGGCGCCAGCCTGAGCAGCATTGAGCCGGTGGGGGATCTGTTTGAAGCGCGGGTCACCATTGCGCGCCCGTCGGTGGATTGGTGGCGGTCCAGCCCGTACGTAGAGCGGCGTTTTTATCGACAAACGGCCCATGGTTGGGTCCGCACGTTGCCCGCGCAATCTTTCTGGGGCGTCGAGCAGACGCAGGAAACCGCGCACATTATCTTTACATTTATGACGCGCGATGCCCTCAATGTGGCGCCCATTATGGCCCAAGTCGAGCAGATTTACGTAGAATCACGCCGGGCATTCGGCTTGAGACCGCCCTCCACGACACAGAAGCTGCACATTACCGTGACGCCAGAGATGATCCGCCGCTGGTATTACAACCGCAACCAAGTGTTAATCACCTCGCCCATTGTTTCCAAAACGCCGGTAGAGTTAAGCGAAGCCGAATTTCTCAAGCAAACCCTGGCCGATCTGCTGGTCTATCGCGCCATTGAGAATGCCAGCGTCAACAATCAAGCCAATTTTTATCGCTGGGGAATGATGATTTGGGGGCTCAGCGGCTGGCTGCGCACCGATCTGGTGGGGGACCGCTCGCCTTGGGATCGGCAGGCCAATGGGCATTTTCGCCAACTGGTGACGCTGCCCTTAAAGCTGGAAGCGGTGAGCGACTGGCAGGGTGATGAACCACCCACCCGCGAGCGGCTCATGGCCCAATACGAAGCCGCTGAATCCATTGTGGACTATATTGTTGCCACCTATGGCCGCGAACAATTGCCGGCTCTCTTAGACGCGCTCAGTGAATATACCCAGTGGGATACGGTGATTGCGGAACTGTTTGGCGTGTCGCGGGCCGAATTTGAGGCGGGCTGGAATCGGCACATTGCGCAATATTATTGACCTACCCCGGCCCATCGCCCCAATCCGGCACGTTCAGCAGCTCGCCATCCCGCAGGGCGGATTTATGCGCCATGACGCCGGCGGCCATGTAGCGCACGGCTTCCCAGGCGTGGATGGCCGGGGCGCGGTCGTGGGCAATGGCATCTACAAACTCGTGAACCAGATAGGCGTGCGAGCCGCCGTGTCCGCCATAGAAATCAGAGTTGGGGTTGATGCTGCGGAACGCCTCCTCCACCTCTGGCGGCAGCGGATCCCGCATCTCGTCCACCGTCAGCGGCGTGGCGTTGGCGCGGTCCACCCAGCTATTTTCGCGGAAAGTGCCTTCCGTGCCAAAGATGCGAAAAATCTCCGTATCCTTATGGCCCACCTGCCGAAATTCGCAAATGCGCATGGTGGCGCCATTGCTCATTTGAAAGAGCGCCGTTTCATTGCTAAATTCATTGCCAAAATAGGCATCGGGCCGTGGGGGCCGAAAGCCCCACGCGCTCACTTTGAGCGCGTGCGCCTGCATGATGTGCATGGGGCCGCTGGTCGAATGCGTGGGGTAGTGCATGGGGCCGCCACCCAAGTCGCGTCCACCGGAGCGCTGAACTTGCGCCGCCCATTCCTGACCGGCCTGGCTGGCCAGCCGCCGCCGCCGCACCTCGCGCAGATTGGCGCCCACCGAATCCACATCGTGCAGGTATTCCCCTTCGGCATAGACAAAGTGGCCAAACGCCTCCGCCGCGGCCTGCCGGCGGCAATACATGGTCTGCGGTCGATAGCAGGTGGTTTCGCCCAGCATATAGTGCAGACCGCTGCGGCCACACGTCTCCACAAGCTTGTCACACCAATCCAGAATCTCATCACCATCGGGGAGCGACACCACCGGCACCGCGCTATAAACGTGTTTGCCTGCCTGCATGGCCTGCACCGCCTGTTCGGCGTGTAGCCACGGCTGCGTGATGATGGCCAGCGCATCTACCTGGCTGCGGCAGATCTCATCCAGCGATGTGTAAGCATCGTCGGCGCTGAACTTGTCCTGAAACGAGGGCTTGTTGGCAAATCTGGCCACGCGCTCCGGCTCGCGGTCGCACAGCGCGATCCGGTTTACCAGGGGGTGCGCCTTAAAAAGCTCGGCAAAGGTTGAGCCAAAACTGCCTAGACCGACGAGACCGATGGAGATGCCCATGTGTTGTGTGTCCTTTCGGATCAGGGGGGGGTGAGGGAGTAGAGGAGTAGAGGAGTAGAGGAGTAGAGATTCTCTACTCCTCCACTCCTCTACTAGTTTTCTAAACGCCGCCCGGATTCGCCCGCAAAGTCGCAATATGCTCCTTCACTGCGCTCACCCCAAACCCAATGGGGCTGCCCACGTTGAGGAAGCGATAGCCCCAGCGATACTTTTGCTGAATTTCCGATACGTCGCCCAGCGTTGTGCCAATCACGACGCCAGAGCCGGCCAGCCGTTTGGGAATATCTTCCATCATCGTCTGCACTTCTGCGCACTGCATATCGGTGATTTTGCCCACCGAGGCGGACATATCCATGGGACCAACCAGCAGCACGTCGATGCCGGGGACGGCCGCAATGGCGTCCAGGTTTTCATAGGCCTGCACGCTTTCGATCTGCACAATCAGCACGGTTTCGTCGTTGGCCGTGCGGATCACGTTCATCCAATCTTCACCGGCCACCTGGGGCCAATTGGGCGAAACGCCGCGCTGGCCCATGGGTGGATAGTAGGCATATTGCACGGCGCGTGCGGCTTCTTCCGCCGTGTTGACCTGTGGCACCATGACGGCCACGGCGCCCACGTCAAATGCCTTTTTAATCAGGTGCGGGTCGTTCCAGGCCACGCGGATCATGGGCGCCACGCCATGATGCCGCGCCAACACCGGAATGGCATCGAGCGACTCGGTGCCATAGGGGGAATGTTCAAGGTCAATCCATAGGAAGTCGACGCCGGTCTGGCAAGACATCACGACCAAGCTGGCAGACGGAAAGGGAATGGCGGTGCCAAGCACCAGTTCGCCGGCTTTGAGTTTCTGCTTGAGAGGATTCGGATACATGTTTTGTTCTTTCTATTTATGAAGGAAAAGTAGAGGAGGAAAGGCGTAGAGTCGTAGAGGTTCGGACTGTCTCCTCTACGCCTCAATTCCTCCATATATTTATCGCCAATTGCGCCCCAGCGGATCGTGACACGTGACTTGCAGCGGCGCGCCCAATCCGCCAATCTCCAGGCGCACGGTGTCACCATCCTGTACGGGCGCCAGGCCGTGGTGATGCGTGCCGGTGGGGACCACATCGCCAGGTTGAAGCGGCAGCACGTTGCTCAGTTCGGCCAGCAGCTCGGGAATGTGGCGGTCCATCTCGGCCGTGGAAAAGTCATGGCGCAGCTCGTCATTGACCCACAGCTTGACGGGCAGCGCATTGGCGTTAGGCACTTCGTCCTTGGTCACCAAAAAGGGCCCCATGGGGCCAAAGGTGT
Organism: Caldilineaceae bacterium; assembly: GCA_020634755.1. Lineage (GTDB taxonomy): Bacteria > Chloroflexota > Anaerolineae > Caldilineales > Caldilineaceae > JACKBC01. The sequence goes on from JACKBC010000013.1 coordinate 21,866, forward strand.
GCCAAGATTTGCCCAGAAAAAAGCCGCCGGGCAGCCCGCGCGAAGAAACATCAATAAATTGCGTATAGCCAAAGACGCAATCCATGGCCGCTTCCGGCGCGACGCGGCTGGCCGTTTTGCCGATGACAATGGCCAACTCCGGCTCAAAGTGAAAAACGCTGGCCTCGGCGGGGCAAAGCTCCACCGTCTCCAGGTGACCGATCACCGAATTGGGCGACTTGAGAAAGCCGTTGAACTCACCGCGCTCGGGTTTGCGCGGCTCCAGATAGTTGCCCGCCATGCACATGAGCTGACCCGGACGCGGCAGCGGTGGTCGAATGCGCACGCTGGCCACGGGGACGCCGCTTTGGCCCGCCACCGCGTCGGCAATACGCGCCTGCATCTCGTCCCAGCCGGTGATGAGCATCTGCATCATCTCCTGCGGCGAGTGGTAACCTAGCCCGGTCGTGGCCGCCGAGGCGTCCATCACCTGGTCGCCATTGAGCACGCCGAGCTTGTAATCATCAAATAGAAGCAATTTCATGGGGAGATTTCTCCTTTGGTTCGTGTGAAATCTGGTTATTGAGGGGAGCAAACTGCTTAATTCTTGATCAAACAGATTATACAGATTTGAAAGACTTTGTCTGTACTGTGTGTTAGCTGATTTTACGAATGCTGTGATTTCACTTGCCGATGTTCGCTGTCATTGCCTTTTCGCTATTCGCCACAAGAAATCATCACACATCAAGTAATCATTTGCATCGTGGTTTAGACATCAATCCCGCTTCACATTCGTATTGTATACCTTGCAATCTATGCGATCTGTTGATCTCTTCTGATATAATCTCTGATTCAAGGGACAAACGCAAATTATCTATCGGTTGAGAGTGTGGTTATGACGCAGAATTGGGACACATTGATCATCGGCGCTGGCGCTGCAGGGTTGGCGGCTGGGCGCAAGCTATTTGACGCCGGCCAATCGATCCTGATTGTGGAGGCGCGGCCGCGCATCGGTGGGCGTATATGGACAGATGAGGCATTTGCCGATTTCCCCATTGACCTGGGCGCTGAATTCATCCACGGTGAGGAGGCGGCGACGCACGCATTGGTGGCCGCCGCTGGCTTTGGTACGCTGGATGCACCGCGCAAGAAGAAGCTGCAAATTGGCGCGGACGGCATCCTATATCGGGTCGACCAGCTGCCGCCGCCGCTGGCTCAAACGGTGCGGGCGCTTTTTGCCGCCTATGCTGATTTGGCACAGCAAACCTGGCGCCACCACGACCAATCGCTGGCCGATTATTTGCGCACTTGCGGTTTTGACGCCCAAGCCATTGGGCTGGCCGATGTGCTGCTGGCGCAGACCTGCTGTGCATCTATTGAGACGTTGAGTTGCGCCGACCTGGCCCGCGAAATGCGCGTCGATCACGCTGGGCAGCAGGAGTTCCACATCCGCCAAGGCTACACCGCGCTTTTGCAGCACTACAGTCGCGGTCTGCCCATTCGGCTCGATTGTCCGGTGGAGCTGGTGCGCTGGTCGACAGACGGCGTTGAAGTAGTGGCGGGCGGTGAACAGTTGCGGGCGGCGCACGGCATCGTGACGTTGCCCATTGGCGTGCTGCAAAGCGGAACCGTGCGCTTTGAACCGCCGCTGCCGCCGGCCAAAACGCACGCCATTGCGGCCTTCCGCATGGAGCCGGGGACCAAGCTCTTTTACCGTTTTGCCGAACGGCTCTGGGATGATGACCTGGTCTATGTCTGTCACACCGGTCTGGCTGCCCGCTGGTGGACGCCGGGCTATGGCCGCGCCAATGCACACGTGCTTTGTTGCTTTGTCACTGCCGACCGCGCCCGCCGAATTGACGCCATGCCGGAAGCCGCGGCGCTGGCGTTGGGGCTGGCCGAAATTGGCTCGCTGTTGGGGCAACCAGATTTAGCCAAGGCGTGCGTGCAGGCCCAGCGCGTCTGCTGGGCGCACGAGCCGTTTACGCGCGGCGCCTATGCGCACACTCCACCCGGCGCCGCCGATGCCCGGCTGCACCTGGCGCAGCCGCTGGCTAATGTGCTCTTCTTTGCCGGCGAAGCCACCGCCCACGACACCAATCCGCAGACGGTGCATGGCGCCATTGAAAGCGGTTGGCGGGCAGCGCGTCAGGTATTGGAACAGGGGTAATTCATAGGTTTGTACCCTCCTACGGCCTACTTTAAGGAGAAACAGCAGATTCGTGAAGAAAATTTCCCTTTCGGGGGAATATCGGAGGAAGAATTCGTATTTTAATAGTAACTATACAGGTGTTCCCTGAGCTTGTCGAAGGGAGCACCGGCCTTCGACAAGCTCAGGCCTCGACTAGCTGTATAGTTACTTTTAATATTGACTTCAACAGTGGAGCGTGCAATGGCTAAAAAAATGATTTCAAAAACCTTTGTGATGCTGATCGTCTTGCTGCTGCTGCCCGGGTTTGTGCCAGCGCCAAATATAACTTGTTTGGGCAAGCAGCGCGGCGATAAATGTCTGCAAAGTACAACGTTTGGCTGCCAGGCGCCCGGCGGAACGTGTCAGCATACCTCTGGCGGCGGCTTCATCGATGACCCAACCACCCCCTTCGATGAGTCGCTGATCTGTGTCTTTAAAACAGACGTAGAAGCGCCGGAAATTGCGTTTGGTGACGCCATTACGCTGGTGGGTTACTATGTGGACAAGAAGGTGGCTCACCCTGGAGAACAAATTACGGTCGAGCTGTGGTGGCAGGCCACTGACCGCGTTGAAATTGACTACACCGCCTTCGTTCATCTTGTTTCCGCTTCCCAAGTGGTATGGGCGCAGCAAGATCAGCTTCCCTTAAAAGGAGACGCGCCGACCTCTAGCTGGCAACCTGGGCAGGTCATCCACGATTTTTTCGCGATCGAGCTTGCCGAGTCGATGCCTCCGGGAGAGTATCAAGTGGAAACGGGATTTTATGACATTGCTACCATGCAGCGACTGCAAGTTAATGGTGAAACGAGTGATGCGGTATTGGGGCGGGTGGTGGTGGAGGATTAATCTTTTCAAACTTGCAACACCTCATCCTGCAACACCTCATCCAGCACCTGCACCATAAAGTCGGCATTGGCTTTGGTGAACACAATGGGCGGTTTGAACTTGAGCACGTTGTGCAGCGGGCCGTCGGTGCTGAGGAGGATGCCCAGCTCCTTGGCGCGCTCCACAATGTAGGATGCATGATTGGGCGCCGGTTCTAGCGTTTCGCGGTCCAACACCAGCTCAATGCCAATAAACAGTCCCTTGCCGCGCACATCGCCCACCAGCGCGTATTTTTCTTTGAGCGGTTCTAGCTGGGTCAGCAGATAGTTGCCTACTTCTAGCGCATTTTGCTGCAACTCTTCCTGCTCAATCACATCCAGCACGGCCAGCCCAATGGCGCACGAGACCGGGTTGCCGCCAAAGGTGTTAAAGTATTCCATGCCGTTGGCAAAGGCGTCGGCAATCTGCGGCGTGGTGACCACGGCGGCCAGCGGATGGCCATTGCCAATGGGCTTGCCCATGGTCACAATGTCCGGCGTCACCCCTTGCAGCTCAAAGCCCCACATGTGGCTGCCTACGCGGCCAAAGCCCACCTGCACCTCGTCGGCAATGCAGACGCCGCCAGCGCTGCGCACCTGTCGATAGGCCTCGGCCAGATAGCCGTCAGGCAGCACAATCTGTCCGCCGCAGCCCAAGAGCGATTCGCAAATGTAGGCGGCGGGACCCCTGCCGCGCGCCTGAATTTCTGCAATGAGTTGACCCACGTGCTTCGCGTAGCCACAACCAGCCGCTTGCTCATATCCTTTGAATTGGCCGCGATAGGGATCGGGCATCAGCGCAGTGTGGACGTGCGCCGGCGCGCCCTTGCCGCCGGGCCCGGCAAATTTGTAGGGACTAATTTCGATTAAGGCTTGCGTGTTGCCATGATACGCCGCGTCCACGGTGATGAGATCCTGCTGGTTCGTATAGGCACGGGCCAGACGCAGCGCCAGTTCATTGGCCTCGGAGCCGCTACAGACCAAAAAGCAGACGCTGAGCGGGTCGGGCAGAGTGGCCGTCAGCCGCTCCACATAATCGACCAGGTTGTCATGCAGGTAGCGCGTGTTGGTATTGAGCACGGCCATCTGTCGCTGGCCGGCGGCCACTACGTGCGGATGGGCATGGCCCACGTGGCAGACGTTGTTAACGCCATCCAGGTAGGGGCGACCCGTTTCGTCGTATAGATATTGGCCACGGCCGCGCACAATGTGCAGGTGCTGCTTATACGAAGTGCTGAGCGATTTGCCTAACTTTTGCCGCCGCGCCGCCACTAACTCCTCTTTGGTGCGGCTGGCTCTGGGAAAGCGGTCTGCTGGAATTTGCAGAATCAAGTTGGGGTCGGGGCAGAGGCTGAGCCAGACCGCACGCTGGCTGGCCGCGGCCACGCCGGGAAATTCACCCTGGCGCCCCAGCAGATCGCTGATAATCTGAAAGTGCAGGTGCGGTGGCCAATCGCCGTTGATGGGATAATCGCCAATGGTGGCAATCTGCTGTCCCTTTTGCACCGGTTGACCCGGCTGCAACCCGCTTAGCGACTCGATGCTGAGATGGCCATACAGCGTATAGAAGCGTGGCCCATTAGGCGGCTGATGTTCCAAAATAATGGTGGGCCCATAGTCGTGAAAGTTGGCGTTGTTGGCCACGCTGTGAATCTGGCCCGCCAGCGGCGCGTACACGGGCTTTCCGGCCGGTACAAAGAGATCGATGCCCAGATGCACGGTGCGTCGCTCGGACTCGTTGGCTGTTTCAAACAGGTCGCCAGTGTAAATAGGGCGCGCCTCGTTGTAGCGCCCAATGGCGACGTCTGCGCTCGTCTGCGCCATGTGGGCAAAAACGCGGCGCGTAAATTCCGCCGTGTCATTGAGATCGAGATCGCTGCCCAATTCCAAGCTGCCAATACTCAAATCGAATACAACAGCGGGTGCGGACGGCAAGTCCACATCAATAACCGGGCCAAATGTCTTCCTGTTTTCGTGTAGCCAAGAGGAGGTAGTAGCGCCGGCCGGACAGGGCATCCAACCGCAGGCGTGGCGCAGAACGTAATGAGCCAGCTGGGGCGGGATCGCGCGCAGGCGCGCCAACATGGCCCATGCTGGCTTCTCGCTGATGCGCAGATATTCATTGTCTGGTTCCAGCGTTTGCTGATAGGCGCACAGGGTGACGCTGAGCGCCAACCGCATGCCGATCAGCTCCCACAGCACGCTGACTTCGGCGGCGGTGAGGGGATAGGCGGTGTGATAGCCGCGGGTCATTTCGGCGGCCACGGCCAGCGGATCGGGCTTGTCTAGCATGGCATAGGCGGCGGTGACGGCCAGGTCGATGACGGTGTACGAGCGCACCATGTCGCCAAAGTCGATAATGCCGACACGCGGCGCGGCAAAGAGATCGCCGCTGTGGGTGGGGGAGAACTGGACAATAACGTTGTAGTCGTTGCCGTCGTTGTGGATAATGGAGCGGCGCAATTGGGGAAGGCGCGGCTGCACATGCTCTTTAAAGCGCGCCAGAAAATGGTCAATGAGCGCCCGTCGTTGGGGATCACCGATGCGCTGGATGTGATGTTGGATGACGCGGTCGGCGTTTTGCAGGTCCCAATGAAAATCGGTGGGCGCGGCGGGGTGGTCAAAGTCGGCCAGGGCCTGGTCCAGCTCACCCATAAAGTGGCCCAACGCATAGAGTAGCTCGCTTGAATGGGGCTTGACTTGGGCCAACGGTTTGCCGGCTAAATAGGTGAAGAGCCGCACCATATGCTGGTGACCGTTGGCGCCCGGCGTGGACACAATCTGCTCGCCCGTGGCGGTGCGAGCCACGCTGGGGCAGAGCTCCAGCCCGGGGGCGGTGTGGCCATTTGGGCGGGCGCGATATTGGGCAATGTGGTTGAGCGCGCTGTTTTGCAGCTCGAGCACGGAACGCTCTTCCGCCGCACTGGAAATTTTGAGCACATATTGGTCGCCGCTCTCTGTATGCAAGCGGTAATTCTGATCGCGCTCAGACGGCAGCGGAACGGCCATGCCGTCAATGGCAAAAAGCGTCTGCGCCAGCGTGCTGGCCTGTAGAGCCGTAAAGTGCGGACGGTTCGTATGAAGATTTGTCATGGTGCTGTTGCTTTGCTAGAAATGCACCTAGCGTTATGTAACGAGACATTGGTGTTCCAATGCTGATGCATTTCTCTCATTTCAGGGTTGACAGAATACTTAGGGTCTGTCCAGAAATAACTTGTAGATTTAAACCTGTCAGGTCTGCGAGACCTGACAGGTTTGGTAGCCAACTTGTTTTTGAATGCTTACTAGCCTTGAAAAATCGGCTGCCTGTGGATTGGTCAGCGGCTCCATGTAGAAGTTGGCAAGCGGACGCGCCCACAGCGTCCATGGGAGTAGCGGCCAGACCGTTGTAGATGGCGGGGCGTCATGGCTGCGCGCCTATCCTTTTAAGCCGGTCAGCGAAATGCCTTCGATAAAGGAGCGCTGGGCAAAGAAGAAGGCCAGGAAGATGGGCAGCGTAATTAGCGAGCTGACGGCCATGAGGTAGGGGTAGGCCAGCTGGCGGTTGCCGATTTCGGCCACGGCGTTGCGCAGCCGCTGCACGCCCAGGGCCAGCACCCACTTCTCTTCAATGTTGACGTAGATCAGCGGCCCCAAATAGTCGTTCCAGGCATCCATAAAGGTAAAGAGCGCCACCACGGCCAGCGCCGGTACCGAGAGCGGCAAAATAATGCGGAACATGGTTTGCAGCTCGTTGGCGCCATCAATGCGGGCGGCGTCGGAAAGTTCATCCGGCAGCGACATGAAGAATTGGCGCAGCAGAAAAATAAAGAAGGCATTGCCAAAAAAGTTGGGGACCACCAGCGGCCAGAAGGTGTTGAGCCAGCCCAGTTTTTTGAAGATAATAAAGAGCGGCACCAGGCGTACCCAGCCGGGGATCATCAATGTGGCCAGCACCAGCGCAAAGACGGTGTCGCGCCCGATCCAGCGGATGCGTGAAAACGAATAGGCCACCATGGCCGAGGAGAACACCGTGCCCACCGTGGCCGGGATGGCATAGCGCACCACCGTGTTAAAGGTGAACAGATTGAAGTTTTCGCTGCTCCAGGCATCCCAAAAGTTGTTCCAAAATTGGGGGTCGGGCCACAAGACCGGCGGTACGGTATAGACCTGCGTGTCGTTTTTAATGGCGGACGAAACCATCCAATAAAAGGGCAGCAGGAACGTAATGGCCAAAAAGAGCAGGACGGCATATTTCAAAATTTCGGTCGCCCATTGGGCCGCACTCATTTTGCGCAGTCGTTGCAATTGGCTAACGGTGCGATTGGGCGCAATCGCCGTCTGCTGCGGTGCGGTGCTGGTGGTCATAGATTATGGCTCTCCTTGAAACTAGCGATGGCAAAGATGCTAAAAACATACATGGGCCAGGCTTTTACCGCGAATTGCCCGCATAATAGACGAACCGTCCCGACGCTCTGAACAGGACAAAGGTAAAGAATATGATCACGGCAAACAGAATCCAGGCCAGCGCGTTGGCTTTGCCCATGCGCAAATAGACAAAGGCGTTGCGATAGAGAAAGAGGGAATAAAACTCGGTGGATTGGTTGGGGCCACCAGTGCCGCCGCTCAGCAGCCAGGGCAGCGTGAAATATTGAAAACCGCTAATAAAGCTGAGCACGGCGTTAAACAGAATAATGGGGCTGACCATGGGAATGGTAATGTGCCACAGGCGGCGCAGCGCGTTGGCCCCATCCACGGTGGCGGCTTCGTATAGCGAACGAGGTACATCTTGCAGCGTGGCCAAAAAGATGACCATGGCCGCGCCCTGCGCCCACATGTGAATCAAGATCAGCGTGGGCTTTACGAGTTTGGGGTCAGAAAGGAAAGGGACGGTTGGCAAGCCCAGCGATTGAAGCGTACCGTTTACGGCGCCATATTGAATGTTGAGCAAAAACTGCCACACAAAGGCCGTCACCACCACCGGCACAATGGAGGGGAAAAAAAAGACCGCCCTAAAAAATGAGCGGGCCACAATATTGGTGTTGAGCAGGAGCGCCATGAGAAAGGCCGATAGCACGCCCAACGGTGCACTAAAGAGCACCCACCAGACGGTGTTGTAGACCACAATGCGAAAATCTTGATCGTCCGTGATGAGATTCACATAGTTGTCAAATCCCAAAAATACCGGTGGGCGCAGCAGATCGTACCGGGTGAAGCTATAGTAGAATGAAGAGACAATGGGGTAAAGCGTAAAGCCTAGAAAGCCGATGAGCCAGGGCAGCGCAAAGAGGAGACCCACCAAAATGTTGCGCCGCTCTCTGGGCGTAATTTGGCGAATTTGTGTGAGGACAGACATAGTTGATCCTGTGGTCGCGTAATCAGGTGGTCGATTAGTCAGGTGGTCGCGTGGTCGCGTAGTCGGGTGGTCGCGTAGTCGAGTAGTCAGGTGAAGAGTACCTGACCATTCGACCACTCGACTACTTGACCATCATTTCTTATGCAAAGCCAGCGGCTTTCCATTCCTTAACGGCTTCGTCCTGCAGCTGGGCCGCGGCCTCGGTGGCTGTGATCTCACCGCGGAAGACCTGCTCACGTACTTGCTGGTATTGGGTTTCAATAAAGGACTGAATTTCGCAAATGATGAACGGTCCCCAATAGGTGGCTTCCTTGACCGAATCGAAATAGAACTTGAGGCCCGGATACTTTTCCTGGTCGGCATTGTCAAAATAGGGCAGATAGGCGGGCAGCCAGCCGATTTTGTCAAAGATCAGGTTACACACGTAGTCGCTTTGGATCCACTCGGTCACGCCAAATGCTTCTTCTTTATTGCCGCCATCTTTAAAGAGCATGGCCATGTGACCGCCGCCAAATTGGATCTTGGTGCCGCGGCGCGCTTCTGGTACGGGCACCCACGCGCTGCGGTTAAAGGGCGCCACTTCCGGCTTCTCGTTGACGGTTTCGCCGGGATGCCAATAGCCCTCAATAATCATGGCCTGCACTTCGGCATTAAAGGCGCCGCCCCAGGTGCCTTGACCTTCCACCTGGCGCATACCGGCCAGATTGTCTGGCCCAATGAGCTTAATAAATTCGCCCATGGTTTCCAGACCCTGCACCATCATTTCGTTATCCAAATTGAATTCTTTGGTGTCTGGATCAAAATAATCAAATCCCCAAGATTCGGCCATGAACCAACCGTCGTTGCCGGGGCCAGTGCCGCCTTCGGCATCGTATGGGTCAATGCCATACTGCACCAGGTTGCCGGCATCATCAAACTTGGTCAACGTTTCGTGCCAGCTAAACAGCTCATCCCAGGTGACCGGCGGATTTTCCGGATCGAGGCCGGCTTCTTCGATCATGCGCGAATTGAATTCTAGACCGCGGCGCACAAAACATTCAAAACCGGGAATGCCATAGACGGTGCCCTGATATTGGATCACTTCCCAGTTGCCGGGGATAAATTTGTCCTGGCTGATGACTTCGCTGGTCTCAATGTAGGAATCCAACGGATCGACCACGCCGCGCGACATAAAGTCCAGATATTCGCCCAAAATGCCCACGTCGGGCGGTGTGCCGCCGGCCACTGCGGTCAGGCGCGCTTGTTGATCCACGCCGGATTTGAAATCAATGGTATTGCCTTCGCCAATGTATTTGCCCAGTTCTGGATCGGCCAGCAGCTCGTCCGCAATGGCGCCTGGCGAGCCCCAAAAGACCCAGTAGGAAATCGTCTTGCCCTCTTGCGAAGCGCCGGTATCGCCGCCTTCCGCTTCGCTGCCGGATGGGGTTCCTGCCGGGCTGCACGCCGCCAACAAGCCGCTCACGCTCAACGCAGAAAGACCGCGTAGAAAGTCGCGTCGACTCAAATTGTTCATACTCATTTGGGACATATTATGGCGCCTCCTAAGTTGTGAAAGTGAAATGGAAAGGTTGATTCAAGTTTGGTGGATTCCTGGTGGGGGATGAGAGGTCCAAAAAAACTATATCACAGAATAAAAAAAAGAGCCACATTGATTTACGATTTTAGATTTACGATTACCCCAGTATCTGTCTGCACCGATGTCGCTGCTCTCAAAAGTTATTTACTTATGTTGCGCAAGCCTGGCGGAAAGTAGGCGAGCCGACGTTCCTGTTTCTCTCTAGCAGACTGGCTGTCGCCGCGTAACGTGAGTTATTTATCAAAAAGGGAATGACTGATGTGCCAATGGCGCTGACGAGAATCCTCGTGAATCGTCCATTGTAAATTGTATATCAGAAGTTTTGCAGCAGCCCCAGCAAGCTTTGGCCCGACACCAGTTCCAGCCCGGTCAAAAAGAGCAGCGTGTAGACCACGCGGTTGAACCAGGTTTCGTTGACTTTGCCGTTGAGAAAGATGCCCAGCCGTACGCCCAAAAAGCAGATGGGCGCCAGGATGAGGATGGTGGTCAGGTTGCCCACCCGCAGCAGCCCCAAATAGCCATAGGGAATTAGCTTGATCAGATTGATGAGCGTAAAGAGCACGACGGTGGTGCCCACAAAGGTCTGTCGCGGCAGCCGCTGCGGAATCAGATAGATGGCCACCGGCGGACCGCCCGCATGGGCCAGCGTGGAGGTGAAGCCGGCCATGCCGCCCAGCAGCATACCAAGCCAGGCCGGCGGGCGGCTGCCGGTCAGCGCACCCACAATGACCGCTTTGCCCAGCTGATAGAGCACGAACAGCAGCGCGACTACGCCGATGCCCACGCGCATAATGCGCTCGTTGTGGCTAAAGTAGCCAAAGAAGAGGCCGCCAATGGCAATGCCCACAATGGCAGCAGGCAGCAGCAGCCGAATGCTGGTGCGGTCATATTCGCCATAGTAATGATAGATGGAAAACATATCCATGATAATCAGCAGAGGCAGCAGTAGCGCCGCCGCATCCGCCACCGGAATGGTCAACGCCATGAGCGGCGTGGCGACCAGGCCAACGCCGCCGCCAAAGCCGGCCTTGCCAATGCCTACGAGTAAGAGGGCCAAAATCGCGGAGATCCAAAAAAGAGTGGGATAATCGGGTATTGTCACGCGGGTCTCGAATCTAAGTTTTTTGCGACTTACGCTGTGTCCATGGCTGACCAAGAGAGAGCCAAGAGAGAACCAAAAGAGAACAACGTGGCGTATAAGTCTTTAACTTCAATGATGGTGCAGAATTATTAAGAGAAGTTACGCAGTTGACTCAGACGTTCGACTTCTGAACAGCACTGAAGTGTGTAACTCTTATTAATAAGGGACTTTTTTCTATTCTGTACAAATTGGGCCAGAAATGCAATAATTACTTCTTTCGAATGCACATATTGATAGATGGAAGGCTCCCCTATGAGTTTTAAAAACCGTTTTAATCGTCATGATGAACCAACGAACCACGCCCAGCCCAATCCGGTTATCGGACGCGCTGGCCGCCCCCATTCCGGCACGCGCGATGAAGATCTGCTCACGCCGCCGCTGCCTGAAGAAGTTAACTTTACCCACACCGATCCGTGGCGCGTCCTGCGCATTCAGAGCGAATTTGTAGAGGGCTTTGACCGATTGGCCACATTGGGCCCGGCCATTACCATTTTCGGGTCGGCGCGCACCAAGCTGGATAACCCCATGTACCAAGCCGCCGTGGAAACCGCCCGTCTGCTGGCCGAAGAAGGGTTGGCCATCATCACGGGCGGTGGGCCGGGCATTATGGAGGCCGGAAACAAGGGCGCGCGCTTGGGTGGCGGCGTCTCGGTGGGTCTGGGCATTGAGTTGCCATTTGAGCAGGGGCTCAATAGCTATGTCGATGTGCCGGTCAATTTTCGCTATTTCTTTGCGCGCAAGACCATGTTTGTAAAATACGCCCAGGGCTTTGTCATTTTCCCGGGTGGTTTTGGCACCATGGATGAACTCTTCGAAGCGGTGACGCTGATCCAAACCGGCAAAGTGCGCAACTTCCCCGTGATTCTCTTTGGCGCTGATTACTGGCGCGGGCTGGTCGATTGGCTGCGCAATACCATGATGAATGATGGCAAGATCTCGGCCGCTGACCTTGAACTGCTGGTGGTGAGCGATTCGCCTGTCGAAGTGCGCGATCTCATTGTGGCCGCCATTAGCAACGGCAGCTGGGCCGACGCCAAAGAAGAAGCCGCCCGCGCCGTGACGCGGCAGGTCTTTCAATTTGAATAGAGTTTGTATGAAGGCGGTTGTGCAGCGCACAGAGCCATCAGGAATTAAAAGACTTGTATGATGGCGGTTGTGCAGCGCACACTATTCGGCGTCGGCATCGCGTGCGGAAAGCGCGCGCTCATAAGTGGTGCGGATGGCATCATACCCAAAGCCGCGGCGGGCCAGAAAGCCGCTTAATTTTTGCTGTAGCACGCGCGCATCCAGCCGCTGCCAGCCGGCCAGCTTGCTCTGGATGGCAGCCCAGGCCAGCGCTTCTTCATCTAGATCGGCCACGGTTTCTTCGATAATGGCGTCATCTACACCTTTTTGGCGCAATTCATGTCGAAGCGCTTGTGCGCCGCGCGGTCGCATGCGCGCGCGGTCGCGTCGCCACATGGCGGCAAACTCGGCGTCATTGAGATAGTTCTGCTCATGCAAGCGCTGCATCGTGGCGCTGATCACCTCTGAGGGATACTCTTTCCTAGCCAGGTATTGCTCCATTTCGCGCTCGGTGCGCTGTCGCATGCCCAGGTAGCGCAAAGCGGCATGATAGGCTTTGCTAAAGGCATCTTCATGTTGCAGGCGCGCGATGTCAGTCTGGCTCAGCTCTTGGCCTTTCTTTAAATCTGCCGCCGCCATCAGGCTAACGGCAAAAGCATATTCCCCATCCAGATAGACATTGACCCGCTCTTTGTTGCGCTTTTGAATTTGCAGCGAAGTAATTTGCTTGGACATAGGATCCCCCCTTTTCACAGTTCCGATGGCGTCTTTTCGCGCCGCGGTCCTGCTTTCGCGCCCTCTGCTGGCGCGTCGCCTTGGCTCTGCAAAAGCTGGCGCACCTCCGCCCGAAACATCTGCAATTCTGCGCGCAGCTCCATCACCATGTTTTCCAGCTCATCGGTGTTGTCGGTGGTCATCTCATCCACAAAGACTGCATTGGCCAGCGATAACCCTAGAATGCCGCCCAGCAAAACCGCCATGACAAAATAGAGCCGCAAAATCAAAATCCAGCCTGGTGATGCCCCGCTGGCGGCCAGCGAATCGGGAATTTCGTACCAGCCTTCCACCGTAAATACCTTGAACAGCGAATAGAGTGAAATGAGCGGGTTGCCAAAATATTGTTCGGCATTTTCCAGCCCGCCAAAGAGCATGGTGGCGCCAACGGCCAGCGTCAAGTTGAGCACAAAGAGCACCAGAAAGACGCCCACAGAGGCCTGCAAGGCGCGCATAATACCTTGGCCAATATGCGCCGCATTGGGCACAAAGCGCATGACGCGCACAAAACGCAAAAAGCGCCCCATGCGCAGCAGCGTGGGGATGGCGTAAATGCGTGACGAATCGGTCTCAAAGGGCAGGTTGAGCAGCAGCGGCAGGCTGGCCACCATGATCACAAAATCGAAGCGATTCCAGCCGCTGCTCCAGTAGGACGAGAACTTTAGCAAGCCGATTTTGAGCAGCGCTTCAAAGATGAAATAGACAATGCAGATATAATCGATCCACTCCAGCCAGAGACCAAAGCGACTGTGAATCCCCGGAAACGCGTCTAAAAAGAGCGCCAGCGCGTTGAGCCCAATGACGCCCACCACAGTTGGTTCGCCAATCAGGACTTTGATGAGAAGATGTCGGTCAGAATGTCGGATGGAGGTCACAGCACGTGTACCGCAATGTTAACAAAATCTAATCACCCATGGCTGTATCGGAAATTTGTAGCCCTTTGTCGTCGCTGGGGGTTAACGCCAAATTGTTGCGACCACTAGCCGGCGCCAGCGCCAAGTGGCTAGTGGATGCCGGTCGCAAATCCAGATTGGAGCCTTTGTGGTAGCGCTGCACATCTTTGCCCCGATCTTGCAGGCCGATGACCAGGCTGTACGCCACTGGCACCACATAAAGCGTGAGCAGCGTGCTTGTAATCATGCCGCCCATAATGGCAATCGACATAGACTGCCGGAATTCGCCGCCTTCCGAAATGCCCATGACGACCGGAATCATGGCCAGGATCAGCGAGAGCGCCGTCATGAGAATGGGGCGCAAACGTACTGGCCCGGCCCGGCGCATGGCCAGGTCGGCCGCGGCGCCATGGTCCCGCTCCATGTTGGCAAAATCCACCAGCAGAATTGAGTTTTTGGTCACCAGCCCCATGAGCATGATAAAGCCAATAAAGGCCGTCATATCCAGCGGGCGGTCGGTGATCAGCAGCGCCAGCAGCGCCCCAATAATCGAGAGGGGCATGGCAATCATAATCAGCAGCGGTTGGATAAAGCTGCCAAACTGCGCCGCCAGCACCATATAAATAAAGACCACTGACAGCAGAAGCGCCATGCCCAAATTCTGGAAAGATTCAGTCTGCGCATCGGCATCGCCGCCCAGCTTGGCTTCTATGCCAGCGGGCAATGGATATGCCGCCAAGAAGGCCGTGACGTCATCCACGGCATCCGGCTCGCTGCGCCCCACCACGTTGGCGCCAATGCTCACAATGGGGGCCCGGTTGCTGCGCTGAATTTGTGTCGGCCCTGATGCCAGTTGGGCCGACGCCACCGTGCGCAGCTGGATCAAATTGCCGGTGGGCGCCACCAGCCCAATGTCGAGCAGATCATCAATGCGAGCGCGGTCTGCGGCCCGCAGCCGCACCACAATATCTGCTTCGGCGCCTTGACCGCGGAAGGTGGAGGCCTTTTCACCATTGACCAACGTGCGCAGCGAACTGCCGATCTGCGCCGTGCTCAGCCCGGCATCGGCCGCCCGCCGCCGGTCCACCACAATTTGCACCTCCGGTTTGCCCGCATTATAGCTGCTGGTCACGTCCACCAAACCGGGGATCTGCGCCTGCATCTCCGCCATGAGCTGCTGGCTGATTTCGCCCAGCGCTTGAAAGGAAGCCGTGGGTGAAATCAGCTCGACCACAATGGCCTTGCTGCCGTCAATAAACGTGTCGCCGCCGCCCACGCCATCGGCCAGTGCAAATGAAACGCCCGGCACCGTGGCCAGCGGCTGGCGCAAATCATCGATGACGCGCTGGCTGGGCGATTGTCCGGGCGCATCGTCACGCACTTTGACAAAAAAGCTGGCGCGCTCCGGCTCTGTACTGCTGCCAATGGTGGTAAAAACGCTGTCCACCCAGGGATGCGCGCGGATGATCTCTTCCACCTTGATGGCTTCGGCTTCGGTGATTTCCAGCGGCGTTCCTGCCGGCATTTTCATGACCACATCAAAAACGCCGCGGTCCAGGCTGGGCAAAAACGCCTGCTGGATAAAGCCGGCGCCATAGACGCTGCCCGCCACAATGACTGCCGCCAAGAGCAGCGTCAGCCAGCGATGGTCCAGCGTCCAATTTAGCGTGGCGGAATAGAGCCGGTCTAGCCAGCCGCGGCCGGCGGCTTCCCGCCCCGCGCTTTCATCAATCTGGCCTTCGGGCACGCGGCTGTTGGCCTTGAAAAAGCGCGCCGCCATCATGGGCGCCAGCGTCAGCGCCTCAAATGTTGAGATTACAATGGCAATGGAGACGGTGAGGCCAAAGCTGCGGAAAAAGCGGCCGATAATGCCCGACGCATAGGCCACGGGCAAAAAGACGGCCAAAATGGTGGCCGTGGTGGCAATAACGGGCTGGATCACCTCGGCGGTGGCGCGGCTGGCGGCCTCGGGCGGCCTGTAGCCGCGCTCGATCCAGCGCAGAATGTTTTCGCGCACTACAATGCCGTCATCAATAATGAGCCCAATGACCAGCGCCAGCGCCAGCAGCGATACGTTGTTGAGCGAGATGCCGGCCAGCTCCATAAAAAAGAGGCTGCTAATGACAATCAGCGGCATGCCGACCACGGTGAGAAATGTATTGCGAAAATTGCGGAAGAAGATCAGGATGGTAAATGCGGCCAGCAGCGCTCCCCACAGTAGATCGCTAATGGCCCCGTTGGTCGATTCGCGCACGACCACCGATTCATCGCCGCCGATCACGATGGCCAGATCGGGATTGGCCTGGCTGATGGCGTCCAGCGTCTCTTTGACGCCATCGGCAATCGCCAGCGTGTTGGAGCCGCTTTGCTTGCGGATGGCCACCGTCACCGACTCTTCGCCGTTGAGGCGCGTCAGCTCTTCGCGCTCCTGAAATCCGTCTACCACCTCGGCCACATCGCTGAGGTAAATGGGCGCCTGCCCCTGCCCGATAATTACATCGTTGAGCTGCGCCACCGTCTCAAAGTTGCCCGGCGTGCGCACCAGCAGCTTCTGGCTGCCATCCGTGACCGAACCACCGGGAATGTTCAAATTTTCGGTGCGCAAGGCGCTGATTACCTGCTGCACCGAAATGCGGCGGGCGGCCATATTCTGAAAGTTAAGATTGACCTGAATTTCGCGCACTTCGCCGCCGCTTACATCCACGGCGGCTACGCCCGGCACGCGCTGGAGGGGAATTTGAATATTGTCCTCCACCCAGGTGCGTAGTTCCGCCGGCGAGCGCGCGCCGCTGCTATCTGCGACGCCAAAGCGCATAATCGGGTTGTCGGAAGGGTTGAAGCGGCGCACAATGGGTTCTTCGGCATCGTCGGGCAAGCGCAGCTTGAGCAGATTGACCTTCTCTTGCACTTCTTGGCTGGCCCGGTTGATGTCTTTGTCCAGCTTAAAGAGAAGAATCACGTTGCTCAGCCCCTCAAAGGTGTTGGAGCTAACTTCGTCAATGCCCGGCAGCGCGCTAAATTCTTCTTCCAGCAGCGACGTGACCGAATCTTCCACCTCTTCGGGCGACGCGCCGGGATAGATGGTGGTGACAACAATCACCGGAAATTCCACATTGGGAAACAGGTCAAGGGGGATGGTGGTGTATGATAGCGTGCCCAGTACAATACCCGCCAGCAGAATCATGGTCATGGCCACTGGCTGGCGAATGGCAAAATCCCAAATTTTCATAATCACTCATAAAAATCAAGCAGGTCAGCCACATCATGGGCTGACCTGACCTGAGGGGTAAATTATCTTATGCGGTATCGAAACCCAACGCGTGGGCAACTGCCGCGCAATAAATGACGGTGGTTACGCCAATAATTCGGCAATCTATTCCTGGGCGCCAAAGAGATCCACGGTGGCAAACATGCCGGGCCGCAAATCGTTTGAGCCTTCGGAAATCGGCTTCAGCGTGACTTGCACAGAGCGCGTGGCTGAATCCAGCTCGGGGGCGATCATGCTGACAACGCCTTCAAAAAGGCGGTCGGGATAGGCGTCTACGCGGATAATGGCGTGCTGATCTAGCGCCAGCTCGCTCAACCGATATTCTTCGACGGGAATCACCACTTTTACTTCATGCGAGAGGATGGTGACCACCGGCGCGCTGCTGCCCACCATGGTGCCGACTACGGCATCCACGTTGGCTATCACGCCATCAATGGGCGCCCGCACCATGGCTTTGTCAAGCTGGCGTTGGGCCAGGTAAAGCGACGTTTCGGCCTGCCGCACATTGGCTTCAGCCGCACGAATTTGGGCGCCCTGCACGCCTTCTTCCAGCCGGGCCAGGTTGGCGCGCGCCTGCATCATCTGGGCATAGGCGCTTGAAATTTCATCCTGTGACGGGCCTTTGACAGTTTTGTCATATTGGGCCTGGGCGGCTTCCAGTTGCAGCGTTGCTTGTTGCAGTTGCAGGCTTTGGGGCAGGGCCGCAATGGATGGATTGCCGCGGACTTGGTTGTAAGCGGCGCGCGCCACGGTGACGCCGGCTTCGGCCTGTTGCAGCTGCGCTTTGGCAATGCGCAGATCTTCATCGGTGGGGCCGGCAATGGTCTGCTGATAAGAAGACTCTGCGGCAGCCACATTGGCGCGTGCGGCTTCCAGATCTTCTTCGCTGACTTCAATTTGCAGTAATTCCAGTTGCGACTGCGCCGAAATGAGGCCGGCCATGGCCTGCTCGCGGGCGGCTTCCAGCGTCGTGGCGTCAATTTCAACCAAGACATCGCCCACTTTCACTTCATCACCGATTTGCACATGTACAGCAATGGCCAAGCCGTTGACTTCGGGGGCTATGGCTATGCGCTTTTCGGCCAGAATTTCACCATTGTACGCCAAGCGCGCTTCCTGCACCTGCAACAGTTGAGCCAAGCGCGCGGCATCGTCAACTTCATCTTGTGAAGCCGCGTTACTTTCGGCGGCTGTATCGGCTTCGGTTTCGGCGGTGGGCGTTGCCGTTGCTTCAGGCTGCGTAGCTGCGGGCGCCGCGGCTGCGGTTTGGCCTTCCTCACCCAGCATCTGGACGGCACAACCGGCCAGTAGGCTCATGGTCGCAACGAGCAAAAGAGCAATTATGAGGGAGAATTTGCGGGGCCTGCCAGCCCGGCGATTTTGCGGTGCATTTGGAGCTATCATCTGGTCCTCTTTTCAACTTGGTGGGGATTTAGGAAGATTCAGCGAGCTGATGTATGTAGAGTATACCCTTGGTTGCCGCAAAAGAAAAAGAATGGATTCACGGTGTTTGTCTGAATTTTTTACGACCTATGGACCATTGCTGTGCGTTTATAATTCGATATCGCGGTCGTTTTCACTTTTGCCGCATTGGATGCCATGGAGCACCAAATCGAGTGTATGCTCAACAACTTCGGGCGTAATGTCGCCCTGCTCAATTAAAAAGCGGTGGGTGACAAAGCTATTCATCATGCCAATCAGGCTCGTGATAACCATTTGGGGCTGAAGCGGTCTAAAGATGCCGTTGGCAATCCCTTCTTCAATAATGTCGGCAATGGGCTGCATCAATGCCGTGCGATGACGTTGCAGCAGGTTGCGCAGCGCGCTTTCCATGCCGCTGATTTCGCGCAACCGCGCAATAAAAATAGAGCGATTGGCCTGTGCCAGATCAAAATAGGCGCTGATGACGGCCCGCAAACGTGTCGTGCAGTCGCCAGGCGTCTGTGCTGCTGCTTGAATGCGCGTTTGCATATTGAGCAGATCGCGCTCAACCACATTTAAATAGATCTCTTCTTTATCTTGAAAATAGTAGTAGATGGTACCCTTGGCCAAGCCGCTATCACGCGATAGATCGCGCATGGAAAGTCCCGCATATCCATTCTGCAAAATCAGATGCTGGGCGGCATCCAAGATAATGCTTTGAGGCGTTGTTTTTCGAGTGGAAACAGCGGCGTCTGTGACGTCCATGGGCTTAGACTAGGCTACAAGTTGTCTGGCCGCTTAGTTTTTAGAAATCCCGTATGACTTTTGCTCGAGTTGTGATTTCTAAAAATTAAATATTCGCGGCACTAAGTTGGCAGTCCTACGACATAAATTTGACAGAATAAATTTGACAGGGAAGAGTCAATCGCACATAATAGATGTTGTCGGACGAGTGTCCGATTTGCGTGCAATTGTAAAGGCTGTTGCGGTCATATGTCAAAACCTATGGTATCATACCGGTACAACTTTTATCCACCATGCACGTACTGTTTTACTATTGTTGATTAATACGCGTCACAAGTAAAACCAGCCAAGTTTCTAGAAATCAGAGATTAGACTGATTTCGATGCTGCAAGAAAAAATCTGCGTACTCCCTGACTATTTTATCTGTCATTATTTTCTGTCTAGGACTTACGCACTTGACCAGACCTTGTAAAAAGGGCGATGCATTATGTAAAGTTGGTAGTAAGTTAGAACGAAAGACCTAGAATAAGGTATAATGGGTCAGAATCTGCGAAAGACCTAAGAGCTACGAGCCCGTCTGACAGATAAGATCGCCAGGAGTGCCCCAGGCCAGCTCATCGAGGCCGTGTAGGATCAAATGGATCCGAACAAGCTTTTCAAGGTAAGCCCGAGCTAGCCATCGAAGCCGTCCCCCCAGCCCATCAAAGGAGAAGCCGATGAACCATCTAGGGATCGATCTATCCAAAGCATATTTTGACGCCACCTATCAAGACGCAAAGGGCCAGCAAGAACATGGCCAGTTCGAGAACAAGCCGTCGGGATTTGCGGCGTTACAAAAATGGCTGAAGTCGCTGGGCGCAGGCACCGTGCATGCATGTATGGAAGCGACCAACATCTACTGGGAAGCGTTGGCCGATTATCTGTATGAGCAAGGACACGCGGTCAGCGTGGTGAACCCGGCGCAGATCAAAGGCTTTGGCATGAGCCAAATGCAGCGCAATAAAACCGATAAAGTAGACAGCCGCGTGATCGTGGCCTTCTGTGCCGCCCTGGCGCCGCCGCGCTGGCAGCCACCCAGTGCCCTGGAGCGCAAACTACGGCGGCGGGTACGCCATCGCCAAGCCTTAGTCAAGAGCCAGACCCAACATAAGAATCGCTTAGCCGATTGCCAAGATGAGTTTGTGCGCCAGTCACTCCAGACCATTCTGGCCACGCTCCAGCGCGAGATTCAGCGCGTCGATGCCGAAATTATCGCACTCATTCAAGGTGATCCGGACTTGAAACAAAAGAAAGCCTGGCTCAAATCGATTATTGGCTTTGGTGATCAGACCGTCCATCTGCTCCTGGCGGAAATGTATGATTTAGCGAACTATGCCAATGCCCATGCCGCCGCCGCCGATGCCGGCGTTCACCCTGCTCACTATCAATCTGGCCGTACCATTTACAAGAAATCCAGGATGTGCAAAGTGGGCAAAGCTACCGTGCGTGGCGCGCTCTATCTGCCCGCACTCACCGCCATGCGTCACAATCCGCTCATTATTCAATTCGTCCAGCGTCTCCAAGACAAGGGTAAATCCACCATGGTCATTATTGGCGCCGTCATGCGCAAACTCATCCATCTCGCTTACGGCGTTCTCAAGAATCGCTCCCCCTTCGATCCCAACTGGCACAACCAACATGCCTAACACAGTATTTTAACTTTACATAAACCGCTTAAACGTAGTATCTGTCAGGTTTTACAAACCTGACAGGTCTTCGACAAACCGACCAACTGCGTAAGTCCTACTGTCATTATTTTCTTGGATTTAGCTATTTATCTGAAGAAAACCCAAACCACTACACTCAGCTTTAAATGAAAAGGGGAGGTTTCCTTCTGAATTCCCCGCTAGCGAAAAACTCCCGTTTCATCACAACCGTAGTATAGAGAGGCGAAATTGGTATGACCAATTCATATGTGAAACCGCGAGCAGCATTTTTGATTGCGGCCGTTCTGTTGTTGTTTACCGCTGTGGGATTTATTGCCGTCACGTCGCCGTCCCAGCCCGTGCTGGCGCAAGATGATAATGAGCAGGGTATTCTGTCGGTCGTTGGCGCCGATGGCGCAACGCTATATGACGCGCCGGACGGGGCAGAGGTAGGGACGCTTGCGGCGGGCACCGCGCTCAATGCCACGGGGCGGTCTGCGGATAACGCTTGGGTATTGGTAAAGACCACCGATGATGAGTCCGGCTGGGTGGAAGTAGATAAAGTGGTGCTCTTTGGCTTGAGCGGTCTGCCCGTAGAGTTTGGCGATTCTGAAGCAATGGCGTCGGCAGAACCAACGACGTCGGCGCAAGAAGAGCCCGCGTTGACCAATACGCCAACTGAGCCGCCCACGCCGACGGAAGCACCCACCGCCACGCCGTCACCCACGTTTACACCGTCGCCCACGCCGCCGCCTACCGTGACGCCCACCCCCATGCCGGCGACCAGCGCCAATTCCGCCACGGTGATGGCGGTTGTACGCGGCGGTGGCGCTGACCTGTTGGAAGCGCCAGGTGGAACCGCGATTGAGAATGTACGGGTTGGTTCGACCTTGACCGCCCTGGCCGTCAGCAATGATGGCGATTGGATTCAGGCCAGCACATCAACTGGCGCCACGGGCTGGGTGGATGCGAAACAGGTGATTGCTTTCCGCCTGGACAGCCTGCCACACGTGGCCGTGGAGGTTGCGCAACCTGAAGACAGCAGCCAAGCTGACGAATCTGCGGATATGGCCACAGCAGATGACGGTGGCGCGCAAGCCGAAACCACGGCTACACCTGCGGCCCAGGAAGAGCCTGCCGCGGGCTCGAGCGCCAGTGGAGCGGGAACCGGTTCAGCCGTTTTGCCATCGCCCAACACGCAGATTCGGCGTCCGGCGCCGACAGACACAGCGGGCAAATTTGTAGCCTCGGTCGCCATGAGCGGCTCTCGCCTCAATATTCGCTCGACGCCCGGCATCAACGGCCAAATCATCGGCAAGGCGTTGCCCGAAGAACAGTTCATAGCGCTGGCGCGCACGGCGGATTCCGCCTGGGTGCAAATTGAGGTGCCGGATCTGCCGGCGGGCATGGGCTGGGTATCGGCCCAATTTGTCGAGCTGAACGAACCCATTGCAGATTTGCCTGTCTCGGATGAGACGCCTGGGGAAGCGCCCCCGACAGCGCCGCAACAAGAGGCGGCGCCCACCAGTCAGCCGGACGCAGCACAGCCCAACGGATCACAAGTAGCAGGAAAAGCATCAGCAGCGCCCGGTTTATCCGGGCGTCTGGTTTTTCAAACATCCCTCGGTGGCAGCATATATGTATATAATCTAGCCACCGGTGAATTGCGCCATTTGACCGGCGGTGGCGATCCGGCCATTAGCCCCGACGGCAGCATGGTGGCATTTGGTCGCTTTGGCGGTGAAGGGGGTGTTTATGTAATTAATACAGACGGCACTGGTGAGCGGCGACTATGGGCCAGTGCAGAAGGGCCGCGCTCCCCCAAGTGGAGACCCGATGGAAAGTATATTCTGTTTAGCCGGTTGAGCGGCGAATATCCTTGTCGCTATGTTGGCTTCAGCATCTGTTTGCCCAATACGCCGTTTACGCGCCAGTTTCCATTGATCCGTAAAGATGAACGTGGTCTCAGCCGCATTGATCTGAACGGTGAAAATTTCCGCGATATTCCCGCTCTCAATACGGCGCAAGCGCCTGATTGGACGAGCAACGGCATTGTGTATCAGGCCACCACGAGCATTGAGATTACGTACGATACGCCCGATTACGAAGGCACGTATGTATTTAACGAAATTGTCGGCTATCAAGATCCGGCCTGGCAGCCCAACGGCGACCGCATTATTTATCAAGACAAAGGGCCAGATCATACGGAGATCTGGTCGGTGCATCCCGATGGCAGCGGCAACCGACCGCTCACTGGGCCGGTGACTACCTTAGTGGATCAATTGCCCTCCAATGTGTCGCCGGCCTGGAGCCCAGACGGTCAGCACATTGTCTATTTGAGCAGTCGCGGGGCGGATGAAAGTGAAGGGCCTTGGCGGCTGTGGGTGATGGATGCCAGTGGCGAAAACAAGCGCCCGTTGCCCATCGATCTGGAATTCGCCTATCAGCACAACATGGAGCAGATGGTCAGCTGGGGTCCATGAGCAATTGAACGACGCAGCCAAGAATCCCTCAAAGCGACAGCTCTATTCCGCAGCTCTATTCCGATAGGACCAGATCCGTGACCACATAAAGATGATCCGAAACGGGAAGGGAGCCAGTCCAGGTATTCAGTGCTTGCCATTCGGCGCTAAACAGAATGTGGTCAATGCGAATGAGCGGGGGCACGCGGCTGCGCCAATTGTAGCGCAAATTGGGATTGGGGTAGGTGAAACCCATGCCCCATCCCGCCGCTTCATAGGCGTCTGTGAGCCCTTGCTGCCGCAGCCGCGCAAAATTGGGCTGTCGCTCGGTGGTGTTAAAGTCTCCCATGAGGATGAGCGGACGCTGGCTTTCTGCCACCTGCTTGAGGAGCGCACCGAAGATCAAATCTTGATCTGCGGTGGAAAAATAGTTAATGCGTGGGAAGAGGCCGCGCCGAAATCCGTAGTGGATTTGCGGGCCACGCACATGGGTGGTCATGACGGTAATCGGCCGCCCATGTAGATCCAGCGTAAGCCTGAGGCAAATGCACCCCAGCAAGCGTGAATTGGCCTGCTCTGTTTTGATAAAGGGCAATTTGCTCCAAATGCCAATTCCGCTGGCGCTGCCCACCGACTGCACCTGATAATAGGGATATTCATGTCCCAGCAGGGCAACCATCTTCCGTTCAATATCATACGGCACTTCTTGCAGCGCAATCACATCGGGTTGCAGTTTTGTGACTTCAGGGTAAAATTCATCCTCAAGCTGACTGGCATATAGCATGTTCCACGTCATGACGCGCAGACGAGGCGCGCCTGTCAAATTCGAGAATGCAAGCTGCCAATTGGGTAAGAATTGAGCGCCGTATTGGGCCCCAAAAATGCATAGAGGCGCTAGCAAAGCGAGTAGCGCTGTTCTGCTCCTCAGCAGCAGCGCCCCCAACAGCAATGGCGCCAGCGGTAAATAGAACCAAATCGCAAACACTTCACTGAGCTGTAACTGCCACAATTCCTCACGCAGCGGACTGTGGAGCAGCCCCTGCCAACCCAGATACCCCACCAAAAAAAGAACAGATGCCGTCGCCCACACCGCGCGGCCAATACGTACAACCATAACGCTCCAAAACTTCTCGTAAAAGTTAACATTTTAAATTGGTAAAGCGACGGCACTGGTTGGAACCAGCGCCTGTCCGCCAAAGTACGCTAAAGCGCACTCTATCAATAGCCTGCTTAAGCGGGCTTATGCTAGCAGCTACAGCGCTTCAGCCTGTGTTGATAATTACCGGATGATTTCCGCAACCATCATCAGCCTGTAGCCATGCCTTTACGGCTCAATTGAGTTCTACTCTGGTCACCGGGGCGGCATTGTCGGGCAGCGCTTGCCCTGAATTATCGATGGCCCACAGCCGTTGGCCGCTTAAGGCGTCGTACAGGCCAACGACCACTGTGTAGCCACCGCTCTTTAGCTCATCCGGCAGTTTGAGTTGATGAGGGTCCAATATCACCTCACCGGGCGCCCATTGATTGGTGGTATATCCACCGGCCGGCAGCGCGTCGGATTGGCTGATAATCTGGCCTTGTTCATCCACCAGGTGGACAAATACCGTGTAGCTGTTCGTCGGCGCACTTTGCGCTTGCCAGACTAGCGTCACCGGCAACGTGCGCTCATTGGGCGGCTGTTCACCAATCTGAATCCCCGCCAGCGCAATTTCAGGTTGACCAACCAGCGCTCCAAATAACGCATTGGCTGGCGTAAGTGGCGTGGGTAGGGAATAGTTGCGCAACGATGGTTGCAGCGTAAGCGCCCCGATCTTGCTTTGTGCCTCATCGCCACTTACGGCGTCGATTGTCGTCAGGCTGAGTTCGTATGAGCCAGCGGTAATTTCATTGGGCAGGCGCAAGCGCAACCGTTGGCAAACCGCTTCGTCCATGCGCCAAGTGGCCGGCTGGTTCACAACGCCATTCCAAATGTTGAAGCCTGTGTCTTGCGTTTGCAACCGCAAGCGCGCCTCAACGGCGGATGTCGCCGCCTCATCAGCCTGCGCCATGCTTTTTTGCCAGAACAGGTCTAAGAGAATGGGCGCACCCGCTTGCAGATCTGCCTCATGAAGCGTATACCCCCACAAATTAATGGGGATGCTATCCACGCCCTGTTCCTCTAGCCGAATTTGAGGCGCCAACTCGGCGTGCGGATAGGCGCGCACGGGCAATTGCATTTCACCCGCTAGCGCCGTGTCGCCAAATGTGTCTAGCCGCGGGCGGCGCAACCCGTTGGCCGCCAACTCATACCAACCCACGATTACGCGTACATTCTCTCCCACCGCACACGGTTCGCTTACATGAGGTATATATGCATCGACTACGCGTTCGCCGGGCGCCCAATAGGGCGTGCGATACGAACCGTTACCGGGCGCCTTATCCATTTGGCCTACCCGGCTGCCGTTGGCATCGATTAGGTGAATAAAAGAGGTCAGGTCGCGCAGCGTAGCGGCATCGGCGCGCCAGTAAAGGGTAAGGGCGTTTTCATCGCTCTGCCCAAGGCGATTGGCGCTCATACCGAGCAAAGTGGGGGCTTCTTCAAAATTGGCTAGATTGACTTGTTGCGGCGCTAGATTGGCCGGCCATTGGTCAAGCCGCGGCGCATCTACCCGCACAATGGCCAGCAGCGGTTGGCCATACGGATCAACAGTGGTTTGAACAGCTCCCGCGTCGAGTGCCGTCGCCATAAATTCAGCCCGCTCCTGTTGCTCGGCCGGGAACGCATACACCGCACCTGTGCCGGGGGGCGGCAGGACAATCGTATCGCTGGTATCGAGCGATTTAAAACCATAGTCACCCAACATGAACGCTACTGAAGCATGGCCAGCCCACAGCTGTGATAAATATACCTGGTGATCTGCCGCCATGGGGTGCAAAAATTCTAAGGCGTCCTGTTTGTCCACATCATATATATAGTAAAGTTCTTGGTTTTGCGGGAACGCTACAAAATAGTCATAAAAGGTCCAACCGCCACTGATTACGAGAACTGCACAGGCAGTGGCGGCGCCCAGCCATTGCGGCATTGTGACGTTCAATGGCCAGGAACGGGTCCAAATCCAGGTAAGGCCAAGGCCTGCAGCTACAAATAGGGCTGGGTGGGTGGGTAACGTACGTGAAAAGTCGGGGGCATCATTGCTCAGAATGGATGGAAAGAGCATGACGACTACCCACAGGCCCAGCAAAGCCAGCGCATCTCGATCTGGATCATCGGCGTTATACAGACGTCTCGCCCAAATGACCACGCCCATCAGAAATGGAATAGACATGAGCGGATCAAAGACTGGACGCCCCGGCACATTGTGGGTCCAATCTAAGTCGCCACGCCAATTGAACATGCCGATCACGCGGCCCGCGTGGCGCAAAATTGCCAGCCAGGGCGAACCGCCCCCCACTTGCTCATTAAATACAAAGGCTTCAGCCGCATGCTCAAAAAAGAAATCGGGCCGGCGGTAAAATTCGAGACCCAGCGGCAAAAAGACCAAAAATGCCGCGGCCCCTGCAATCAACAGACCGGTGAGCGGATGTGCAAACAGATGTTGCCGGCTAAATCGGTGAGATGGCGGCAGATGCCCAATCTGCCAGGCTGTAAAGCACAGCAGCATAAAGGGAACGAGTCGGCCGGTGGGGTGTGTCCACACGGTGAGGCCAATTAGCCCGCCGCTTAGGCAATATAGCCCAATCCGTCGCATGGGGCGCGCCGATTGGGCGGCCGCCCAGTAGCTTCCCAGCGCAGCGCTCAGCAGCATTGGCATCATAATGACGCGGATGCCAAAGTGACTGAAATGGATATTCCACAAGCTCAGCGCCACGCTAAGCGAGGTAAAAATTGCCAGCAGACGACTCTCTTTTTGAAAGAGCGTGCGAACTAAAATATAGGCTGCGGCCACAGAGAGGATACCGGCCAACGCCGACGCCAGCCGCAGCGTATAGGGCGTTATATCGCCCGCCAGCCAGGCAATAGCGGCCTGCCAATAGGTATAGAGCACTTCGCGTCCAGCATTAGCTGGTAAAAACAGGGGGCGATTGCCCGCCAGTACCTGTTGGGCATCAATTGCATTAAAGGCTTCATCAAATTGAAACCCAGGTGGTACAACGCCTAGTTTGTAAAGGCGCAATGCCGCGCCCAATAAAGTAATGGCGCACAGGAAATACCAATCGCGTCGATTCCACTTCATCATCAATCTACTTTGTGCATCATGGCTATGAGAAACAGTCGATGGCTTCACTGGCAAATGTCTGGAATATAGTGACATAGTCCGTCGATCATAATCGATAAAGCACAGGCGCGCCAGTTAAGCGCGCATTTGTGTCAATGATTTGGCCAATTGTAATTTGATTAGCCGAATTATATTGCGGTTTTCTCGAGTGTATTGTGAGATAAGCAGGACCATTCACCCCGGCGGTTTGAAAGTAATTAGACAGAATTGATGTGAATTTCAAAAGTGCGCGAAGGATTTGCCAACGGCTTGCGATTAATAAAGTGAAGGTCCTCAGAATTCTGAAATTAAGTAGTAGGATACGGAAGTGTGATACAGAAGTAAGAAGTTCAGTAGTTTTGAGTAATTTGAAGTGCCGTAGTAAGAAGTACAGAAGTAAGAAGTACAGAAGTGCCGTAGTGAGAAGTACAGAAGTAAGAAGTGCTGTAGTAAGAAGTAAGAAGAGTTGTAGTATGTAGTACAGAAGTGCCGTAGTAAGAAGTATAGAACGAAGAAGTACAGAAGTGCAACACGTTGTCCGAAGTTTGCCGCACGAAGTTTAAGCTGAAGACAGCATGTAGTAATCACTAATCATAAGTAGTAAGCCGTAATCAGCAGTATTGCAGTGAGAAGAAGTAGTACAGTTCTACCAAGTAGTACCGTTGTAAGAAGTAGTAGTACCGCAGTAAAAAGTGATCTAGATCACGATTTTCATGTAGGGTGCCCCATTGAGTAGTTGCAGTTGGCAGTTTAAGATGCATTCAAGACGGTGAACCTGTAAGAGCGCAATTGCAGTGAAAGATTTTTACGAGTTCGCACGTCTTTACTAACAGATAGTTTTGCAGACCATACAGTGCCAGTGATGTTCGGCTAGGAAGACGCCCAAGCGACGCTTCCCGGCGCATGAGAAGAGCTACAACGGCTAGGATATTGCCCAAGCGACAATAACTCGGCTAAGCGGATAGTCTCCAGATAGTATAGCAGTATAAGAACGACGAAGTCAGGTGTAGGCAAAACACCTGCTAGGAAGACGCCCAAACGACGCTTCCCGGCGCATGAGAAGAGCTACAGCGGCTAGGATATTGCCCAAGCGACAATAACTCGGCTAAGCGGATAGTCTCCAGATAGTATAAGCAGTATAAGAACAAAGAAGTCAGGTGTAGGCAAAACACCTGCTAGGAAGACGCCCAAGCGACGCTTCCCGGCGCATGAGAAGAGCTACAGCGGCTAGGATATTGCCCAAGCGACAATAACTCGGCTAAGCGGATAGTCTCCAGATAGTATAAGCAGTATAAGAACGACGAAGTCAGGTGTAGGCAAAACACCTGCTAGGAAGACGCCCAAGCGACGCTTCCCGGCGCATGAGAAGAGCTACAGCGGCTAGGATATTGCCCAAGCGACAATAACTCGGCTAAGCGGATAGTCTCCAGATAGTATATCAGTATAAGAACAAAGAAGTCAGGTGTAGGCAAAACACCTGCTAGGAAGACGCCCAAGCGACGCTTCCCGGCGCATGAGAAGAGCTACAGCGGCTAGGATATTGCCCAAGCGACAATAACTCGGCATTATGAAGAATTTTTATAGCTCGATTTAAGATTGAAGTATATAGCTCAATTGCGGAGCTACTTTGCGAGAATAGCCCTCAAGTCATCGTAAAGTTAAATATAAATTCGATAACTTGTTAAGCTAGGAGCGTATAAACTGAATACAATCGGTTTTAACTCAATAATCACTGCCTGGATTCTGAGATATCGCCCATGCGACGATAACTTGGCCAGCGACGGTGCAAGAGCCCCCGTACAGTAGCGTGTAGCTACAACTGTACAGGGGGTTTTTTATTTTAGGCGCAAAAAACGAACTCATATATTTGACGCGAAGGATTTACCGTTTAAATACGATAAATAACGTAGAGGGGTGAATGACTGACGTCCTACTTCACCTTTCTGTAGCCTCCTTCTCTTTCTTTTCTCCCTTTTGGGACAGGGAATCCGTTATATATGGCGGATTCCCTGTTTCATTTTTTCACCCTTTCATAAAGTTGTATAATACTTCGCATATGATCGACGCACCCACTTACTCACCCAGAATTCTTTGCATTACACCGAATCCAGCCATCGATCGCACACACGTTATCCCGCACTTGACGCCAGGTGCAGTCCATCGCTCTTATAATGTGGTGGTTGATGCTGGTGGCAAAGGTATTAATGTAGCCCGTGCGCTGAAAGTGCTAGGTGGCGTGCCAGTGTGTGCCGGATTTTTGGGCGGGCTAAGCGGCAAACAAGTGGCGCGTTTAGCCGAAGCAGAAGGGCTCTTGCCGGCATGGAGCTGGATTCAGAATGAGACGCGAACCTGTGTCATCATTTCAGCCGAGGATAGTGCTGAATCAACCGTCTTTAATGAAAATGGGCCAACGGTTGCCGCGGCTGATTGGGCAATGTTGCGTAAGGATGTGGTCCTGGCGGCCCAAGATGTAGACGCCGTGTGCATTTCAGGGAGTACGCCCGCGGGGTCATCGCCAGAAAGTTTGCCAACGTTAATTGCGGCGCTGCGCGATATTGACAAACCGGTTTGGGTAGATACAAGCAAAGCGGCCCTGCAAGCTGCGTTGACTGCTCGGCCCACCGCCATCAAGGTGAATCATGTGGAAGCGGGAGAAGTCGCAGGCACTGAAATAGAGACTTGGCAGGAAGCGATACATGTAGCCAATCAGTTTTGCGCCCAGGGAATTGCTTATGCCATTATTACGTTGGGCCACGACGGTGCGGTTCTGGCGACATCTAGAGAAGGTGGTTGGTGGGCAAGGCCAGCAGCACTACAGACGGTGAGTGCCGTGGCTAGCGGAGATTGTTTTCTGGCCGGAATGGTCTTTGCAACCTGTCTGGGAGAATCGCCGACCACGGCTTTAAAGCATGGCGTGGCGGCGGGAACTGCAAATGCGCTAAATACGGGCGGTGCGCGTTTTACTAAGGAGCAATTTGCGCAGGTGTTGGCCCAAGTTAGCCTGGACGCGTTGGATGCTCACTAACTATACGCCATAATTTCAAGGGTGCGCAGCAAGACCGTGCGCCACTTGCCTTCTTCATCAACGGGCAAATAGATGGCGCGGCGGGCAACGCGAGCTGCTTCTTCGGGTACAAACTGCTCGTCTTCCAAATGACCCAGCCCCAACTGAAGCCGTCGTTGCAGCACGCGCCGGTTCATGTTTTCCAACGCATCGCTGCGGATCACAAGTTGTTCCAATTCGCGGCCAATATTCTGCACGCCGGCGCGTAGGGCCAAAATCTTCACCAGAATTTGAAAGAGTAAGTTGTCGACTTCCTCGGGGACAGAGCGTGTGTTGTCCACCTCGCCAAACCGATCGATGAGTTCACGACGCATTTCTTCTACTGAATCTGGATTGGTAAGGCCCGCAATGCGACGATACATTTGTAAGCGCAGCCCCTCATCTTCTACATAATACTCGGGGATTTTGGCATCGATGGGAAGATCCAGCGTGACCGGCGGAGCCAATGGATCGGCAATATCAAACGGTGCGTCCGTCGCGGCACTCGGTAGCGGCATAAATGGGCTGCTCGCTGTTTCAGCGCTTTCCTCTTCTGCCTCTGTATCCTCAACCGCAGTGCCCCTGCCGTTTATGGCTGAGTCTGTTGTGCCGACTTCAATTTGGCCGTCTGCAATTTCTTCCGCTTGGCCATCGTCAATTTGCGTCTGCTGCACGGCTTTCTCAAAACGTTTGGCCTTCTCGCGGGCATCATTGATGGCTTGCGCCAGCAGCCTTGTGTACAGGTCAAAGCCAACGCTGTCGATGTGCCCATGTTGGCGCGCTCCCAGCAGATCCCCGGCGCCGCGGATTTCCAGATCGCGCATGGCAATGCGGAAGCCCGCACCCAACTCTTCGCTGCTTTCCAAAATGGCGGATAGCCTGCGGCGGGCATCGTAGCTCAACGTTGTGTGTTTATCATAAAGCAAATAACAGTGGCCGCGTTGCGCGCTGCGCCCGACGCGGCCGCGCAGCTGATAGAGCTGTGCCAGGCCAAAGTGATCGGCGCGATTGATAATAATCGTGTTGGCATTGGGAATGTCCAGTCCATTCTCAATAATCGTTGTGCAAACCAGAATATCCGCTTCTCCATCCGAAAATTGAATCATCGCATCTTCGAGCTGCCGTTCGGCCATTTGGCCATGAGCCACCAATACGGTTGCTTCGGGAACCAGGCGCTGCAAGCGGTCCGCCAGCACATTGATGCCGCGCACGCGGTTGTGGACAAAGAAGACCTGCCCGTGGCGATTGAGCTCGCGTTGGATTGCCTGGCGTACCATTACGTCATCAAATTCGGCCAAAATGGTATGAACGGGTTGGCGCTCTTTGGGCGGCGTGTTGATTGTGCTCATGTCGCGCACGCCGCTCAGGCTCATGTGTAGCGTGCGCGGGATGGGGGTAGCGCTCAGCGTGAGCACATCGACCAGCGTGCGCAACTGCTTGAGTTTTTCCTTTTGCGCCACGCCAAAACGCTGCTCTTCATCGATGATCATGAGCCCTAAATCTTTAAACTCGACGTCATTGCTCAACAGCCGATGCGTACCGATCACCATATCCACCGTGCCATCGGCCAGCCCTTTGATGACCTTCTCCTGCTGGGCGGGCGTGCGAAAGCGGCTGAGCGATTCGACGCGAATGGGAAAGCGGCTCAGGCGGCGGTTAAAGGTGCGATAGTGCTGCTGGGCCAGCACGGTGGTTGGCACCAGCATAGCCACCTGTTTGCCGTCCGTCATGGCTTTGAAAGCGGCGCGCACGGCCACTTCGGTCTTGCCATAGCCCACGTCGCCACAGATGAGCCGGTCCATGGGGCGGTCCGATTCCATATCGAGCTTGACGGCGTCAATGGCTTCCAACTGATCCAGCGTTTCCTCATAGGGAAAACTGGCCGCTAGCTCGTCCTGCCACGGCCCATCCGGGCTGTATGAATGACCAGTGATCAACTCCCGCTCGGCATAAAGTTTGAGCAGATCGTCGGCAATATCGGCAATGGCGCGTTTGGTGCGCTCCTTGACCGCCTGCCAATCTGCCGTGCCCAAGCGGGTAACGCCGGGCGCCCCTTCGCCGGCGCCTACATAGCGGCTCAGCCGGTCGGCCTGGTGCACCGGCACATAGAGCTTGTCGCCTTTGGCATAGGAAACTTGTAGATATTCACGCTCAACGCCGCTCACTTCCAGCATAACCAGCCCGTCATACTGGCCAATGCCGTGTTCGAGATGGACCACGAAATCGCCCGCTTTGACATCGGCAAAGAAGATTTCCGGCGCTACGCTACTGCGTTTGGCCGTTTTGCGGCGCGCCTGTGGCTTGCTCCAACCGAACAGCTCGGCATCGGTCCACAAATGGAGCGTGGACACATCGCCATCTTCCAATAAGCCGCGCATGGTAAAGCCTTCTCCCAACACGCCTTGGACTAGCGAATTGCTGCGCGGGGGTGGCGGCTGCGGCAGATCGGACTGTACATGAACCAGCATGTCGGCTTCGCGCAAAAGCTCTTGCAAGCGCGCGGCCTGGCGCGTCACCAGCACGGTGCGATGACCGGCTGTGAGCGACTTATGGACTTCACTGGTAATCTGCTTGGTTTTGCCGCCAAAGCGGGGGCCGGGCGCAAAGCTGCGCGCCAGTTCGGTATTGCTATTGGTGGTTTTGCCATCGAGCCCGCCATAGCCCAAGATCAGCACGTTGCGGGCAGCCAGTTGGCTGCGGATTTCGGCCACGTCGAAAAAGCTGCTGGCAAAGCCAGTGGGCAATTCACCGCTGCGTTCCAGTTCTTGCCGTAGGCCAATGGCCTGATTTTCCAATTCGCGCAGCGTATCTATCAGCTCAGCGCCGTCATCGATAATCAGCAGCGCATCATCGCCCACGTAATCGAGCAGGCTGGCTGGCTGCTCATAGAAATAGGGCAGATACCATTCAATGCCGCGGAAGCTCTGGCTATCGTGTAAATGCTCAACTTCCAGCCGCAGCTCTTCGCGAATGGCGAGCAGCAAATTAGGGTCTTGTAATGGTGAAAGCCCTTCTTTTTGGGCTAGATTGTCGGGCGCGTTGAGTGTATCGCCCTGAATGTTTAGCCGTTTGAGCACAGCTGGACCATATTTGCTCAGCGCTTCGCAGCCGGGGCCAATTTCCACTTGGCTGATGCGCCGCTCCGTGCGTTGGGTCGCCGGGTCAAAAACGCGCAGGCTCTCAATCTCATCGCCAAATAGATCGATGCGCACTGGGTGGTCTAAATTGGGGGGCCAAATATCCACAATGCCGCCGCGCCGGGCGAAAGCGCCGGGCTCTTCCACCACCTCCACGGCATGATAGCCCGTTTGCACCCAGTTCATGGTCATCTGTTCCAACCGCACGACGCTGCCGGTGCGCAGCGGGCGCAGCGCCAGGCGCAGCTCGCGGGCGGGCAGTGTCTTTTGGATTAAGGCGCGGGCGCTGGAGATAACGACCGGCTTGGGGCCGGCACTGTTGCGGCTTTGCAGCGCCGCCAACGCGGTCAAGCGGCGCTGACGCGTTTCGCCACTCCACGAAATGCGTTCAAATGGCAGCGCATCCGGTTCGGCAAAAAGGTGAACGGTCGGGCCATTTTCTTCTTTGGAGGGCAGCCAGGCTTCCAGATTGAGCGCCAATTGCTGGGCCATTTCGCTGCGGGCCGTCAGAATGAGCACTGGGCCGGGGTGGTGCATGGCTAACCCGGCTAGCACAAATGGATGCGCCGAGTGGACGAGCGCCTGTGGCTCTGTGGGCGGCGTCGCCCGTACAGCCTCATAGGCAGGCAGCCTGGGCAATAAATTGAGCAGTCCAGATAAATTCATGAGGTTCTGACGTTAAACCTGTTCATGGCGGCATCAATGCCATTAAAGAGCCAGACATCAATGGCAGTGCAAATGGTATCTCTTAATGGGGCAAACAGCGCCGCTTCATCTTTTAAAAAATCTTGCAGTACATAATCGGCTGCTTTCATGCGTCCTGGTGGCCGACCAATGCCAATGCGGAAGCGAGGAAAATCTGGCGTGTCCAATCGGGTGATGATTGATTTGACGCCGTTTTGCCCGCCAGAACCGCCCCCAGGCCGCAGCCGGATCTGTCCCGGAGCTAAATCCAGGTCATCGTGAATGACCAGAATGTCTGCCGGCTCTACGCTATAGTATGAGGCCAGTGCGCCCACGGCCTCTCCACTGGTGTTCATGTACGTTTGTGGTTTTGCCAGCAGCACTTTCTGCCGTTCTGCTGAGGGCTGGAAAAGGCTGCCCAAAAAGCCGCGGGTTTCACTATTTTCCTGTGCCGACGCGGCCTGGGGAGATGCAAGTGCACTTGGCATGGAAACCCAACCATCAGCCACGCTGGCCTTTAGCTGTATGCGCGAAAAGGCGAAATTGTGACGCTCTGCATAAAGTTCGACGGCGCGAAAGCCAATATTGTGGCGATTGTTTGCGTAGCGGGGGCCTGGATTTCCCAACCCCACGATCATTTTTAGTGAAGGCATAATATCTATAACTGGCATCTATAAACGCGAAAACGGGGCAATGAGCCGCTACCGGCCCTTGCCCTCCAATCGTTATTTGCTACTGAACATTCCAACTATGCTTATACAAGCACATGCATCATTTGGCACAAACGCGGCGACCAAGCCTGCCGCAGCACATGCATCATTTTACACAAATGGCGGTGCTGAGCCTGTCGAAGCTCAGGGCACATCAGCTCTAATCAAATCTGGGCCCGCATCCAGCTTAAAATCCATTTGCCGAGAAAGATCAGGCCAATGAGTGTAAAGAGCGCCGCGCTGAGCCGTACGCCATAGAAAAATTGCTCGCGCAGATGCTGGATTGAGAGCGCTTCACCCAATTGACGCGTAATGCTATTGACCTCTTCCGGGGCTGTGTTGTTGGCGTCTGCCGCAACCGTAACGGCATCGGCGTTCGCATTTGGCTCCGCATCTGGCGCCGTATCGGCCACGATTTCGTTGCTCTGCGCCGGCTCGTCGGCTATGGCGATTTCTGTGGCCGGCGTATTGACCGGTGCTGCATCACCCGCTTGCGGTTGCCCCACCTGGCCAACGACGGCTGTAGGCTGCGGCGCGGGCGTAAAGGTTGCCGTGGGAATCGGCGTGGCAGTAGGTTCGCTGGAAGTGGGTGTGGCCGTTGGCTCCAGGCTAATGTTAATGTTTTTGGCAAAGAACTCGGCGTAATTGCCGTCATTTTTGACCACGCGCAAGCGAATGCTGTATACACCTGGCGGCAAACTATCGGATTGGAGCACGCCAAGCTGCCCATTGATCACTGGTTCGGTGCTGCCGGCAAAATAGATATAGGCGTCGTCAGAACTGGGTTCCTGTTTGAAGTGCAGCTCATATTTTTGAAACGGCTCAATAACGGCCGTGCCCAAAATGGGAACGGCGCCACCGACCGATGAACCAGTGGCTGGCGACGTGATGCCAGACTGATTTTGGGCCTGCGTAGGGTGGATGTCCGCACCAACTAGAAAGCTGCTCAGTAATAACGCCCAAACCAGGGCGCGCAATAAACGATAAATGGGTGATTCTCCTTGCATAAATTTGATGTAACTCTTCTCCTGGCGATACGCGGGCGCTGCGTAAGTCGTGCGATGGTACGCAAGTTGTGTAATTGCAAAACGTGGTCGGCGATTTGATTGTTCCCAGATAGAGCAGTATACGCTGTTTGCATTTGTGGAGCAAGTACGACACATTGATATCGCGCTTGGGTTTTGGGGTTATTCCCAGTAGCTGGCGCGGAAAAGAGGCGTGAGAATTTGTTCGCGCTCTGTAGGCGTGGCCCAACGCGGCTGGCCATACTCTTCAATAATCGTGACGAGCAGCTGTGTGCTGATGTGGCGGTTATTGTAAATCGTATGTTTGGCCACAATGCCCTGTCGAGTCGGTTCGCTCCACATTTGGTCGAAATAGAGGTTGCCCAATCCAAAGAGAATGAGGCGGCCATCGGTGAATTCCAGCGCCTGGGGAGAGTGTGCCTGCACACCGGTGACTACATCCGCCCCAGCCTGGGAAATCGCATTGAAATCTGTGCGCTGGGCCGGCAGTGGTGAAATTTCATAGCGTTCCTCACTCTGCACGTCGACAAAAATCACGTCGGCTTGGCCACTTTGGCGAATGGCGCCAATCGAGGCCGTGAGCGCATCTAAATCCAACGGGGCCGCGCCCGGTCCATCTGCCGTGGCCCACGCCTGAACGGGACCAAAGCTATTGGCGCCCAAAAAAGCCAGCCGGTTGCCATTGTGTTCCATAAAGAGCGGCGCGGTCGCTTCGGCCATGTTTTTGCCACCGCCAAAAAGGCGAAATCCCGCATCGGCTTGCAGCTGCAACGAGGTCAGCGCATCGGGTAAGCCAAAGTCATTTTGATGGTTGCCGGTAAGGCTGATGATATCAACACCGCTGGCTGTGAGCGTATCCATGTAGCCGGGCTTGCTGCAAAAGAGTAGATTGCCGGCGGAGGTATCGGTTTGGCAGCCTGGAATAAAGGAGACTTCATTGCTGGCATGGGTAATATCTGCCGCTGCTAGGTCGGGGCCGATGACGCGGGCCGGCCAGTCGTCGCCGAACTTGTCCATTTGGAATGCAGTCATGCGCGTTAATGCGGTGACGCCCGTAATGGCCACCACGGTTAACCGATCGGGGTCACGATTGGAACCAGGAATGGCCGGCAGCGCCTTGGTGAAATGGGCCAAGGCGTCTTGATTATCAGCGCCGTGTGCAAGAACATGCGCGTAATAATCGACAACGAGCGGGTAGTTTGCCGCATCAAAATAGTGGGCGTTTTCAATGGGAGTTTGCCCATCTATGGCCAGGACGCTAAAACGTGGCTCCAGCTGGTCAAATGGCAGCAGAATCAGCGTGGGAATTTCGCCACGGCTGAGAATCCGCAAATCTTCAACTGTGGGCAGAAGCTGCACATGTGGGCCGGGGTTGCCCAATAGCTGCGTCAGGGCCGGCAAGGTGTCGGAGAGAATGGCCGTCTGCGTAAAGGGAAAAGCGGACGAAGCATCGGCAACGCTGGCGTCGTTATTGTGTTCATTGCCGTGGGACTCCTGCTGCCACGCTTGCTGGATCTGCGTCCATGTAATGGTCGGATTGGCCGTATCGAAACGGGCGGCGGCGGCAAAGAAGTAGCGATAAACGAGCGTACCATCGGCCGATTCAGCGTTGATGCCCAGGGTTGCTTTGGCATTATGGGGGTCGACGATATTGGCATCAATGATTTCTAGCGGTGTATCGCCCGCCCATGTTTCTTGTAACCATATACGGAGGAACGAGGGCGCTGCGCTATCCAGGCTAACAATCGAGGTGGCTTGAGCTGGGGTAGCGGATGGCGTCGCAGTCGGTGTGTCTTGTGCATCCGCAGTTGTTCTAGATCGGGACGTTGGCATCGGGCTGCTTTGCCCCGATTGCGGCGTCGCCGTAGGAGAGCTGCTTGGTTCTGGCGGCTGCTCCGGGTATAAGATGGCGGAGTGCGCAAGGGCCCAGCCGCCGAGCCATAGTCCCCCGAATAACATGACAATGGCGGCTAAAAAGGCTGCTCTGTGTTGAAGCTTACTTGAGGACATACATGAACGCCCCATGGATAATCTGTGGTAGGCCGTTGCAGTTATTCAGGACTTGGGTAGGCCCCGACTAAATTTGTGTCGATTACAAACGGGTTCACGCTTGGCAATTCACAGACGCTGCATAAGTCATGTCATTATAACTTACCGCAAGCAATACGTATAGTTTGCGCCTAAAATAGGTCTCAAAATTGACCTGCAAAGGTGAGTCTCTTTCTCGCAGAATACGATGGCGACTATTCGCGAAAAAATAAAAATATCCTCATCCGTCTTCGTATGTACGATTCTAGCTCAATTTCTTTCCCCATACGTTAGACCCCATGACGGCAGGCGTGTTTGGGAGAAGCGCGCTCGGGAAGAGAAATGGAGGCTTTCAACATGATTATGTTGTTAATTTTGACAATGTCTGGCGTGTCAGTAGGTGCTGTGGCTGGTGTTTTGGCGCACGGAATGGATGGTTTAATTCTGGGTGCAAGCAGCGGCCTGGTGCTGGGCGTGACCGGCTGGACGGTGATCGGTATGGTGGAGCGTTTTCAAAGCGACCGCCGCCTCGATCGCTTTTTCCGACAGGAATAAGATAAATGGCGGGTATTTTCCATAGGTGAAATGCTTATGCATCCCACCTATGGAATAGACATGTGCCTATTGATGCAGATAGAGGACGACGTCTGCATCCAAGGACGAGGAGCTATTAAATGGTGATGTAAAGAGCTGTTCGCCACCGCCATTTACCGTTCCGCCATTTACGGTTTGTCCGCTTGCCGGATGAAACCACTCAACTACAAATGAATTGCTGGCGCTGCCTAAATTTACGGTAACGTTGCCGCCTGCGGGAAGATAGACCAAAAAGGCCGCATTGGGTTCACCTGGTTTTGCCAGTGCATAGCCCGTTGAGGCCAATTCGCCGCGTGGCGTCATCTGCCCTAAGTCAATGCGCCGCGCATATTGTAGCGTTTGTCCCATGGCGCTTCGCAGGCGCGCCACGGTGGGATCGTCAAATGCAAAGCCCTCGCCACCAGTTCCGTAGGCGGCGCCATCATAGCCATCCATATAGATCGGATTTAATCCGCGTAGAAATGCGCGCCATGGGTACGTTTGATCGCCGCAGATGCCACATAAGTGGTCTGTATCGTAAACAATCACCTTTTGACCACTGGCCGCCAACGGGTCGAGATAATTGCCCGTGGGAGAAATCCAGTCGGCAGGGCTGTCGAACAAGACTTGATCGCTTCCTCCAAAGTATATGGCCGTCATGCCAATGGGATGTTGCTGCCCCTTGCTTGCCTCATATTGCCGCACAAAAGTAATCATGTGATATTGCCAGTCGGCGGAATTACCATCACTTTCGTTGCTAATTTCATAGAGAACGTTATCCAGATCGCCCACGGTGTCTATAACTTTGCGGACGTATGCTTCTTGGCGCGCCGTGATGTTTGGGTTGTCAAGCGTATGCACCTCATTGCCGCTGCCATCGCCATTTAAGTCACCATTTATACCGTTAATGTTGTTGGCTGCATTAAATGGATGACCCCGCCAGGGGCTTTGTGCGGCTAATCCCCCTTTGGAACTATTGATGCTCCAGCCATTAAATAGCATGATGGATACATATATCCCGCGCGCACGCGCTTCCAGCACGCGCGCGCGCATGCGGTCAAACGTGGCCTGCTCGAACTGCGTCAGGTCGAATTTGGGCAAGCCATCTAGGGCGACGCCCGGTCCTGTCCGCTTAAAGGGCGCGGGGCTAAACCAATATTGATCGTCACTGGTTTCTACGCTCCAGCGCGATTGTTCCCAAGTCCACAGGCGGAAAAAGTTGTGATTCCGCGCCTGCAGAAAATCCAAATAGGCTGTGTAGTTGAAGGCTGGCGGTGGATTGGCTCCCCCGTTATCTTGGAAGTTGCTCCAAGTATGGGATCCCGTTAAATAAACAATTTGGCCATTGGCATCACTAAAATAGCGCGGATTTGCAGCATCAACATGCAGCGGGCCCGTTGTGGAGCCTTGAGCGGGAACCGGCGTATTGGTAGGAATCGGCGCCGGCGTCCA
Organism: Caldilineaceae bacterium; assembly: GCA_020634755.1. Classification (GTDB taxonomy): domain Bacteria; phylum Chloroflexota; class Anaerolineae; order Caldilineales; family Caldilineaceae; genus JACKBC01. The sequence goes on from JACKBC010000013.1 coordinate 62,151, forward strand.
CGTTGCTGTTGGAGTGGGCGTAAGCGTGGGCGCAGGTGTATTGGCGGCGTTGCCAGTAAGTCGCAGCTCTATCTTATCCAACTGGGCGCCATCTTCCCGCAGAAAGACGGAAACAGTGTGTTGCCCAGGAGATAGACTTAGTTTGAGTGGTGTCTTGTTTGCTTCAAAGCCGGTTGATCTGACCAGGTTCCATTTTGCGGGTGTGGAGGGGGCGCCGTCCAGCTGAATATAGAACGAATCACTGCCTGCATCTGGCGCAACGGTCCATCCCCACAGTTCATACGTGGCCAGTGCCGATACTGTAACACAAATATCTACGCGATATTGCAAATTGGGAGAGCCAAACGATCCAAACCCGTCTGCTACCTGAACAGCCTGCCCCTGGCTGGCCTGACTAGACTGTACAATTTGGAAGGGGGCATTGAGGATGCCGCTTTCAGCTTCGGCAGTTAATCCTGAATTGCACGTCGGCGGGGCAGATTGGCCCTGGAGCTGAATTTTGTCGATCTCAGCGCCATCTTCGCGTAGATAAATCGATATAATATGTTGTCCCGCCGATAAGGTGGGTTTTAATGGCGCTTCTACGGGTTCATATGTAGTCGTAATGGGTAATGTCCAGGTAGCAGGCGTTGTGGGCTGATTGTCAATGGTCATGAAAAAAGAATTACTGCCGCCATCGGGGGCCTTTGTCCAGCCAATAATTTTATATACATCTGCCACGGCGATGGTAATGCAGATATCAATACGGTGTAGTGAATTGGCGGGGTTAAACGTGCCGGAGCCATCCGGCGTATATACGGCGCGCCCGCCACTTAAGCTGGCATCTTGGCGGATGACAAAATTGCCCGTTATGACGCCGCTTTCGGCCTCGACGGTCAACGTGCTGTTGCAGTCGGCGGCAAATGCTTTATGGGTCAAGGTGGGCATATTGCTACTTTGGTATAGGCCAGAAATCATAAATATGCCGATTACCGATAGCCATCTGGCTAATCTGGCACATGGCAAGTGAGATGATTGCGTCATATCGAGAGTTTCTCCAAACAGGATGTGAATATGTAGGGAAGCACACATGGCTGGCCAAACGGTTTTTGCGCAGTGCCCGCTGCTTTCCCTTGAAGCTGCATAAGTCTACGCCTATTGTAGCATTTTATGTTTACTATAATTATTACATTAGACAAGTAGGTGGTTGACAATAAAAGGTCGCCCAAAGCGCCGACATCTAAATGTCAGCGCTTTGGGCGACCTTTTATGACCACTGCGATATGAAAACCGGGCGTTTACGGCTTCAGCTAACGAAATACTAAGTGTCTATCCATAAATTCTCTGTACCGAGCCGACCCGCCAGACACAACACGGGGTTCACGGCCGAATGTACGGATGGCCAAACCTGTCAGGTCTCGAAGACCTGACAGGTTTAAATCGACAAGTTATTTCTGAACAGTGACTAAAGCGATTCTAGAAAATCCCTGCCATTTTTATGGCGGTGAAAATTCTATGACCAATACGGGCGCCAAGTTGAAATCATTATCAAATGATTTAGCCTTGCGCTCACCAATACCAGAAATAATAAAGCTGACGGCGTTGCCACTGGACCACCCTGGCAGGTCAATAACCTCTTGCAATAGCGCGGCCAGATTGGGCGTTTGATACGTTTGGCCGGTCGTCCAGGCAGGGGCGTTTTCCCAAGTCGTCTCCGTCAGCGTCACAACGCGGCTCGTTAGATTGGCCGTAGTGATAGTAAATGGCGCTGAACTATCAATCTGTTCCGCCCGGATCAACAGTGTTGCCGGCTGGCTACTATCTGCATCGGCCGTGAATTCGATAAAGGCGTTTTGCACCACCGCGCCGCTGGGAATATTGACTCCTACAAAACGTAACCCTACCGTTTTGGTGATGCCCGCATCGTTTGTAATATCGAGTACGGCGCTGGTCAAATCCATATTGCCCGGATCGATTTCTGTTGCATCATCTTCGCCATCGATAATTGGAATGACCAATTGTACAAGGGTTGCAGTCGGCGTCTCAGTCGGCGTCGGCGTATCCGTCGCGGGTACCAATGTTTCGGTTGGCGTTGGCGTATCCGTCGCTGGGACAAGCGTCTCCGTTGGCGTCGGCGTCTCCGTGGCTGGGACCAATGTTTCGGTTGGCGTCGGCGTGTCCGTGGCTAGGATTACTGTTTCAGTCGGCGTTGGTGTATCCGTTGGTGGGATCAACGTTTCCGTTGGCGTCGGCGTCTCCGTCGCTGGCACCAAGGTTTGAGTCGGCGTCGGCGTATTTGTCGCCGGGACAAGCGTCTCAGTTGGCGTTGCTGTGTGCGTTGCTGGGATCAACGTTTCCGTTGGCGTTGGCGTGTTCGTTGCTGGCGCTAAAGTATTGGTCGGCGTCGGTGTAGTGGTTGGCGGGACCGGATTCAGCGGCTGGAGTTCAATGCGATCGATCTGCAAGCCGTCTTCGCGTACGTAGAACGTAATAGTATGTTGTCCAGGCGTCAATACGGGACTAATGGGCGCTAAGTTTGCGACATAGTTAGGACCGGCGGTCAGCGTCCATTTGGTTGGGTTTGCAGGCTGACCATCGACCTGCATAAAGAGCGAATCGCTACCGGCGTCGGGCGCCAACATCCAACTGACAATGCGATATTGGTCCGTGGTTGTGACGGTGACGCAGATTTCAACCCGGTGGCTCAAGTTGACTGCGCCGAATGTGCCGCTGCCGTTGGGCGCGTACACGGCTTGCCCGCTACTGGCCGTTGGGTCGGAGAGTAATTGGTAATTGCCAAAAAGCTTCCCGCTTTCGGCCTCGGCCAACAGCCCACTATTACAGAAGCCACCGATGGGCGTGCTGGTGGGCGTGCTGGTTGGCGCCGGAATGGTAGCCGTGGCCGTGTTGGTCGGCGTCATGGTATTGGTCGGCGTTGGCGTGGGCGTCACTGGTATACTGACGGGCTGGAGTTCAATGCGATCGATCTGCAAGCCGTCTTCGCGCACATAGAACGTAATGGTATGTTGTCCAGGCGTCAACACCGGACTGATGGGCGCCAGGTTTGCGACATAGTTGGGACCGGCGGTCAGCGTCCATTTGGTTGGGTTTGCAGGCTGGCCATCAACCTGCATAAAGAGCGAATCGCTACCGGCGTCGGGCGCCAGCATCCAGCTGACAATGCGATATTGATCCGTGGTTGTGACGGTGACGCAGATTTCAACCCGGTGGCTCAAGTTGACTGCGCCGAATGTGCCGCTGCCGTTGGGCGCGTACACGGCTTGCCCGCCACTGGCCGTTGGGTCGGAGAGTAATTGGTAATTGCCAAAAAGCTTCCCGCTTTCGGCTTCGGCTACCAAGCTGCTGCTGCAGCCTGATGGTTCTGGCGTGTTGGTAGCCGTCGGCGTATTTGTCGGTGGCAGCGGTGTATTTGTGACGGTAGGTGTATACGTTGGCGTGCCGGTGGCTGTCGGCGTTTCGGTGGGGCCGCCGGGCGTGTTCGTCACCGTAGGCGTATTGGTTACGGTCGGTGTGGCCGTGGGCGGAACAGGCGTAGCCGTAGCCGTCACTGTAGGCGTATCTGTGGGCAGCGGCGTGTTGGTCGGCGTACCGGTGGCCGTCGGCGTGGCAAAGGTGGGTACCAGCTCTAGATAGTCAAGGCGCGCGCCATCTTCGCGGTGGATTATGGTGATCACATGTTGCCCGGCGCTCAAGAATGGCGTGAGCGGAGCATCGGACTGCTGATAGGCTGACGGATCGACGGGCAGGTGCCATTTTGACTGGCTGGGATCCACAGGGTTGCCATCGACCTGTATATAGTAAGAGTTGCTGGCCACATCCGGGGCAAACGTCGAGCCCACAATGCGGTAGGCGCCAGCATATTCGACTGTGAAACAGAGCTCAAGCCGGTGCGCCAAGTCCGGCACGCCAAAATCGCCAAAGATTTCTGGCACTTCAACGGCGGCGCCGCCGCTCGCTGCCGCATCGGCCACCAGCGCAAAGGCGCCAAACCGTGCACTGTTTTCAGCTTCAGCCACCAAGCCCAGGTTGCAGGGCATGGACGTGGGGGTGGATGTGACGGTTCCATTGGGGGTAGCTGTGGCGGTGGGCGTAGCCGTGGCCGGAATAAGCTCAAGGGTCAGAGAATCTATGCGCGTACCCGCCTCGCGGTGGTAGATGGTAATAATGTGTTGGCCTGGATTTAGCGCAAACGTTTCAGGCGCATACACATCTTGATAGACAGAGGCGTTGGCCGGGACATGCCAGGTGGGGGCATTGAAGGGAAGCCCATCAACCTGCACAAATACCGAATTTCTGGCGTCGTCCGGACCAAATAAACGGCCTTTTAGATTATATTGGCCTGCCTCTGTAACCGTGACGCAAGCATCAATGCGATCGGCCGTCTGTGGCGTGCTCGTGTCGCCTAATTGTTCGGGAACATAAACGGCCAGACCCCCGTTCGCCGCGGCATCGCTTATGAGCGTAAACCCGCCATGTAGGGTGGCAGCTTCGGCTTCAATTTGCAGGCCCGCGCTACATGGCGACGGTGTGTTGGTGGGGGCGGCAGTTGGGCTGGGCGTCGGTGTTGGTGGCGTCGTGGTTGGCGTAGGTGTTGCGGTGGGGCTCACTGATGGACCAATATATTGGAGTTCAATGCGGTCAAGTCGCGTGCCATCTTCGCGTAGCAAAATGGAAACAATGTGTTGACCCGCCTCTATGGATGGCGTCAGCGGTGCATTATTGGCAACATAGGTCGTGCTATTGGCGACGGTCCATTTCTCTGCGACTGCGGGGAGCCCATCCACCTGCACATAAAAGGAATCACTGCCGCCATCGGGCGCCAAGCTCCACGCTACAATGCGGTACTGACCGGCATTCGGCGCAGTTATGCAGATATCCACCCGATGGTCGGTATTTGGTTCGTATAGCGAGCCGGCGCCATCTGGGACCACAACGGCCTGGCCACCGCTGGCCGCGCTGCTGGGGAAGATGGTAAAGGCGCCGTGTATCACGCCACTTTCGGCCTCGGCCGTGAGACCAGGATTACAGATTACCGGCGTTGGTGTGGGCGTGGGCGTTAAGGTGCCATCTGGCGTGGGCGACGGCGTAGGCGTGCCCTGGCTAGACAAAAATTGATTCAGGATGTTGTGTGTCGTTTGCTGGATACGCGCGTCAGTATAGCCCACTCTATCGAGAGCCCAGCTCCAGGACATGGTGCCCGCGGCAAAAACCCAAGCGCCGCTGGGCGCTTGGTAGATAGAGGAGTTGGCCACAATCGTGGCTCCATCAGCGTCAACAAAGCTGGAATTAGAGAGCAGGCTGTAGTTTAAGTTGGCCGGCAGCGGATAGACGGGCTGGTACGAATCGACTTCGTAACCAACAATGTTTACCACGCTATCCCCGTCGGCAAAGCCCGTGCCATTGTAAATCCAATTGTTGCTATTGGCCACCACATAATTGGTGTTGTTGTTAGCGGAATCATTATACGAAGCGTACTGAATACCGATTAATTCTTGCTCCGGTCGGCCCAAATCGCGCCACTTTATGGTCGTCAGCGCCGGATCGCTAACGGGATCAATATCCCCATTCTTGTAGACCACCATTGTGCGATCTGGATTGCCGTTGCTGTCTGTCTCCAAACGCGCCTGCCAATAGATGTGGTTGGCGCCAAAGAAGGCCAGGTGGACGCCCGCGTCACGCGCGTTTTCAACGGCATCATACATGGGCTTGGTCCAATATTCATCGTGACCAGCGGAGAGAAACGCCGTAAAATCGAGCGGGCGCGATGTGTTGTTGTGCAGATCAATATCGGTAGAATAGACGATGTCATAGCCTTCTTTTTCCAGCCAGCGCAACAAGTTGTAATCCCATTTGAAGAAATCACCGGCCCCGTTATTGGCATAGGGGCGATTAAAGGAGACCTTGACCGCACTGGGGCTGCCGGAAATTGTGTTGGCCCCGTAGCTATTGACGGTATATAGGCTTTTGCCCGTAAAGCCATCGTCGGGGAAATTATTGTAGGCTTGATAGGTGGTCACGCCGCTCTGAAACAGAAAACCGCCGTTGCGGTTATCATCGCGCACGACAAAGGGGATGTAATTGCCGTAGCCGTTTTCATTGACCAGCTTGGCCAGATAGACGCCACTCGTCCAGTTGGCGGGGATGCTGAGCGTATAGCTGGGCGCCCACGGCGCCGTGATCAGCCCGGTGCTGGGGGTCAGCGTGACCGCCGGTTGCTGTGTGCCGCTCAGTGGACCAATGTGCTGCATGAGTCGTCCACCGGCGCCGTTGTACCAACCCATGCGATAGATGTCTATGCTAAAGGTTTGCGCGGGCGTGACCGTGATATAGAAGGTGATGTTGCCGCCCTGGTCCACGCTCGTCGCCGAAGCATACCCTTTGATCTGCATGTTGACATCGTCAGCGACCGTAAAGATCTGCCAGCCGCTGGACCCCGGCTGCTGATTCTCTTCAACAATAGGATTGGTCGCCAATGCGCGCGAAGGTGTCAGCGTAATAGCCGCTATAAAGAGCAGCGCGACGCTCGTAAGCCAGATAAGACGGCGAATCGGGGCGTTCGTCATTCAGTTACATCCTTGATGAATTGCAAATAATTTTTGTGAATGAATAAAATAGTCCAGAGTATTGATACACCATAACCAAGTGATCCATGACTTGGTGTGTCAAGACCATTATGGTCAAGACCAGTATAGTCAACCCCGTTGCATTGATTGCGAATAGAAATCGTAGCCATGCCATATTTCTGCCACCGGCAAAGCGTATATGATATTTTAGAGAGGAAAACTCTTATTGTCAATAAGCCTAATGTGAGACAAATAGGGGAAATTTAGGTCAATGGAGAGGTGTTTCTCAGAGTAAACGTCACCAATTCATGGCAATTTGTCATAAAAATTCGACTATTACGATTTGCTGACAGTTGGAAACAATCTGCTGTTGGAGGGAGGTATTTCTATACAAACGCGCTTATGCCGGTAATTGCCCGCCCCACAATGAGCGTATTCATTTCGTAGGTTCCTTCATAGGAATAGACCGCTTCGGCATCGGCAAAGAGGCGCGCCACATCATATTCAAGCAGAATGCCATTTCCGCCCATGACGCCGCGCGCCAGCGCCACCGTTTCGCGCATTTTTTCTGAGCAGAAGGCTTTGGCCAGCGAAGCTCGCTCGTGGGAAACAAAGCCGTCGCGTTCCTGCAGCCGCGTCAGTTGGCGCATCATGGACAGCATGGCTGTAACATTGCCCAACATCTGCACCAGCTTCGCTTGCACCAGCTGGAAACTAGTGATGGGGCGGCCAAACTGTGCCCGCTGATTACAATAGGCCAGCGACCGTTCGTAGGCGCCCATGGCAATACCGGTGGCTTCCCAAGCTACGCCGGCGCGGCCAACGGCCAGCTGTTTGCCCACGTCCCGAAACGAGTTCACGCCCGGCAGTCGATTGTCCAGGGGAATGCGACAATTGTCGAGCCTGATCAGCACATTTTCCACCGCGCGTTTGGCAATTTTGCCTTTGAGTTTTTCCACATGATAGCCCGGCGTAGGGCGTTCCACGAGAAAGCCATTGACCTGGCCACTCTCTTCGTTGCGCGCCCAAATGACATTGACATCGGCAAAAGTGGCGTTGCCGCTCCACTTTTTCTCGCCATTTAGCACCCATTCAGCGCCATCGCGGCGGGCCGTGGTTTGCAGCCCTGCTGCCGCGGCTGAACCCACCAGCGGCTCCGTAAGCGCCCATGAACCAATCTTTTCAAAACGGCGCATGGCGGGCAGCCAGTGTGCTTTCTGTTCATCGGAACCATACAAAAAGATGGTGCCCATGCAGAGGCTGCGGTGTACGCCAATAAAGGTGGAAACGGATGGTTCGGTGCGCCCCAATTCCAATGACAATACACCGGACATAAGCGGTGACGGATGTGGAAATTGGTAGCCATCCGCGTCCAGCGTGTCGCACAGCAGCTGGCCAATGGGGCGAATGAGCTCTTTGGGAAACTCGCCGCGCTCCCAATAATCATTGATGATGGGGCGCGCTTCTTGCTCCAAAAAGTGTCGAATTTGCTTTTGATACGCAGCCTCTTGGGGCGTCAAGTCGGCCGTGACGTCATAATAGTCCCCATTGATGGGCGGTGGCTGATGCGGGCGGCTGCGCCGGATGGCTTGGCGCACCAATGCTTCGAATTCAGCTGTATCCAGCTCTTCGGCAGCTTGGGCAAGCCGCGCCAAATCCACCTTGCGGCTGAGTTTCGCCACCAGTTCGTTATCCAGCTGGTTTTCGGCGCCATTATCGGCCTTGTGTGTAGAGGCTTGGGCAGAGGCACTTTGGCTTGCGTTATTGTTGTCGTTGTTGTTGTCGTTGTTGTTTTCGGTGTTGGCATCGGCAGTATGCATGGATGACCTTCTCGTGAGCAGTAGTTACATCGTCGGTTATAGTGCGCTGTCGGTTATAGTGTGCTGTCGGTTTATGCGGCGCTGGGCGCGGAATGGAGCGTTTGCGCCAGCACGGGGTGCGGCAGCGCCTGTTCAAGTTGCTGCCAAGCGGCCAAGATCTCCGGCTTTTGCAGTTCGCTGGGATCGGGGGCGAATCCATAGTCGAGATAGATTTTGATGGCGAAGACGCGGCCGGTGGAAGTACCCAGAAACGCGCGCTGATGTTCTTGCGCCATGCGATGCAGCACGCGCGCCACCAATGGTTTTGCCAGCCCGCGTCGCTGATGGTTGGGATGGACGGCCACCCAGTGCACCATTCCCCAATCGCCACTTTCGCGCCAATCCGGCTGCCACCAGGCGGTAGCTGTACCCACGGTTTCACCTTGGTCACTATCCACATAAAACATGCGGCCAGCCAAGTCCTTGCGCTGCGAGCCAAATTGCTCCTCAAACAGTTCTGGCTTGACCACAAAGAATGGCTCGGCAGCATACATGAGCTCCATCCAAATCGCGTCATCCCCCGGCTGATACGTGCGAAAATGATAGCCTTCCGGCAGGCGTCCACTGGCCAACGGGCCATTTGCCGCTGTCAAATCGCTTAACGGATGGGTGGCCAAAGCGCGTAACGACGGCCGGATCATGTGTACATATTGATCGGCAACGTTGACCCCGTTGATGGTGATATGGGTGCGCAGAGGCTGGTCGCTGCTCATGGCAAAGTCTCCTGGTCGTCTCTCTCGATGGGGCTCCTGAACATGTCTCCTGACGCAAATTAACGCTGGAGAACGGTATCTGTAAATTGACCCTTATGCATAATGGTAACTTCACTGCCATCTGCACAGAGGCCGCGCACATTCATGGTGGGCGTGCCGATCATCAAATCCAAATGAGCGTCAGATTCATTTACGCCCAAGGCGGTCAGTTCATCGTTGCTTAGTTGGGAGCCGCCTTCCACGCCGTCTGGATATGCGCTGCCAAAGGCAATGTGACAGACTGCATTTTCGTCAAAGAGCGTTTCGTGAAAGATGACCCCGCTTTGATTGACCGGCGAGCGCACGTCCACCAAAGACGCTTCTCCCAATCGATCGGTGCCTGGAATTTCAAAGAATTGCTCTAATACATCCTGACCAGCATCGGCCCTGTATTCAACCACTCGGCCCTGGTCAAAGCGGAAATAGGCATTTTCAAGCGTGCGTCCCAAAGGGAAACCGGGCTTGGACGTGCGTACCCAGCCATGCGTGCGCATGCAGTGGGGTGTCGTAAAGACTTCTTCGGTGGGTATGTTCGGGAAGAAGTCAACACCCGCTGGTGTTGTAGATGAAGCCGCCACCCACGCTGGTTTATCGGTCAAACCTACGGTGAGATCGGTGGATGGCTGGCCGTCGGCGGCTGGTGTGGGGTCCAGGTAGCGAATGGCGCGCACCTGGTTTTGGGCCATAAAATCGACCACCCGATTTAAGCGTTTGTCATGTTGCTGCCACGCTGAAATCGGGTCTGCCTGATCGGCGCGACAGGTTTGCAGAATCACGCGCCATAGCTGTGCAACGGCAGCGCTTTCATCCAAGTGCGCAAAGACTTTCTGGGCCCATGCGGCTGTAGGAACGGCCGCCACACACCACTGGAGATGATTGGTCATGACGGCTTGCGCATAAAATTTAAGCTTCTTCATGCGCGCCGCCCCAACCCGCCGAATCTTGGTGGGCTCCACGTCATTCATCAGATCGGGAAATTCGGGGCCCACCAGTGAAAGTCGGCACCAGCCTTCTTCGACCATCTGCTGGTGGCGCGCCACCTCATATTCTGGGAAAAAGTCCAGATACTCTGGCGTGCTGTATGTATAGCGGCTGTGGTTTAGCTGCTCATCCAGCCAGTCCACATGCACATATTTTGCGCCGGCCTGATAAGCTGCCGCGACCACTTGCCGCACAAAATCGCGATGCGCCAGTTCGGCGGAGAGCCGCATGGCCTGTCCCGGCTGTAGATTAATGCCAATGCGAATGAGCAATTCTGCATACAGTTTTTGTTGTTCAGCCAGTGAATTCATTCATCGTCCTGTACTTGTGATATGTGCACGTCGATAGGACGATTATACGCTTTTTTGCGGTCAGGAAACAATTTGGCGCGGCGGCAGCATTAAATCTTGTTTTGCAAACTGCGAAAAATCAGCGGGCTGCCGCCAACAAAGAAGGCCAGCAGCACCTTGTTCCACAAAGCCGTCGGCAAGATGAAGCGGCAAAAAGCTAAGACGATGGCCGTGCCCAGCGACACCGTAAACCACGTTTCCTCCTCGGTAATTCGCTTGCCGTGTTCTGTATTCAACAGCGCGGCATAAATCGATGTGGCCAGGCCCAGGAGAAGATACACTTTGACATGTCTGCTTTGGATTTGGTTGTGACTTGCTACATTTTTCATGGAAACCCCTTGATGTAATTTATTTGGCCTTGCAGGCAGTTGTGTGCAACACAGAGCCAAAATTCAATGCAGGCGGTTGTGTACGGCACAGAGCCAATATTCAATGCAGGCAGTTGTGTGCAACACAGAGCCAATATTCAATGCAGGCGGTTGTGTACGGCACAGAGCCAATATTCAATGCAGGCGGTTGTGTGCAACACAGAGCCAATATTCAATGCAGGCGGTTGTGTGCAACACAGAGCCAACATTCAAGATAAGAGCTGCGCGTGCGCGTCAACTGTTTGCGGCATGCTACAGCTGAAATATAGCTACATATGCTGTAAATGCCCTGTGATTAGGACTTCAAGCTGGGCGTAAATGGGGTTTAGGGTTGATCCAAAACCGCTGTGATTTGCGCGATACTTAGGCAGGCGTAGCAGCAAATCTGGCTACTGCAAATGCCATTCCGGCGAGGCTTATGCAAACCCTGACGATTTGGACATAAGTGATGACGGTTTTTGCAAGGAAAAGTAACACGCAATTTTCAGATGGACATATAAATGTTCGAAATGGCTAATTGATGAATGATAAGAGATAAATTTAGCATATTTTTAGCAAAAATTTAGTAGATAAAAAGTAATAATTTCTTTACTAAATGGAAATTTAAGGCCGATTTTGGCTGATCTTAAGAACAAATTTTGAACATTGGCCTAATTTAAAACTGTCACCATTGACGCAAAAAGTCGATATAAAGCGTATATTTAGCGCAAATAACAGAAGATTTTTTGTGTTTTGTAGGTTAAATTACATAACTATTAAGGGGATTGCAATTTAATTTGCTTTGTATGCGGTAATTATCAATTAATGTGTACTGCATTTTGTCTGACACTGCAATCTAACAATGCTGAATCAAAAGGAATACAGGCAATGAATAGTGATGGAAGTGATAGAAGATATGGCGATTATGAATATGAGGGTGAGGCGCAGAACCTATATGACGGAAAGAAGGAAAGAATGATGCAGGCAAAAACTGAATCTAAATCCTTAAAAACGGCAGAATTTAGCCAGGATTTAGCGCTGTATGCAGGTTTATTTGGTTTTGGGTTAATGTATAATAGAATTGTTGGTGAACTCAATCAGAAATATGGTCAACATGGTTATACATCTATTTTAGTTGCTTTTGGGGTTTCGGTAACATTGGCGATTTTGAGCTTGCGCGTGGGCGCTGAAAACACGCTGCGTTTAGCTACGGGCTTTGCGTTTTCTGGCCTACCCATGATCTTTGGTGACACGAGTCGCTATCTGCGCTACAAACAAGAGGTTTCTGAAATTCTTGCAAAAGCCCACAAAGCCAGAAAAGGTTTCGACAATGCCAGACAAAGCGCTGCCGGGGAAGGACAAGGATCTGAGACATATTCGCATGGCGATTGATGAAGCAACCACCGTCTATAAACTGCTCTCCGCCGAGATTCAAACTGAACTCATCCCCGGGGTTATCGAGATTATTTCGGAGGCAATGTTGCTCATCATTGAACAGTTCGATATTTTGAACCAAATGCTTGACGAACCGGAATTGCCGCCTGAACCCGTAATTGAGCTAAATCGCCACCTGCGCGATATGTTGCGGCTGCTTACCAAAGAGCGCCTGCCGCCGGCGGGCAGAGTAGCCGCCATGCAGATGATTCAAGCGGCCGGCGCGCAGCTGCAAGCGTTGGTGGTTGTAAAAGAAATCCGCACTTAACCCGCACAAAAATGGATTGGGCCCCAATGACAACATCGACTACAACAATGTATCCATACGAATTAGAACCTGCTGAAGTGCTTGCCGACCCACTGGCGCAAATTTGCGCCCAGTTGCGTCCCTTCCAAACGTTAGAATATGACCCCAAAACCCGAGTTGTATCTATTGTGACTGAATGGTTGGTGCCTGGCAGTGATACTGCGCAAATGGCGCAATTGCTGGCGCGCCGTGGGGATGATGAAAAACTGACCGTGCGCCGTTTTGCCGACAATTATAAGATTTCGTTGGCGCGGCGGCTGCGCATTTAGGCCATTCCAGAAAAATACGTATTCATCACATCGGCAATTTTTCCTCTATGCTTGCGTAAGTCCAAAATATTCAGTCACGTTACGCAGCGCCAGCCAGCCTGCTAGAGAGAAACAGGAACGTCGGCGAGTCGACTTTCCGCCAGGCTTGCGTAACATAAGATATTCAGTCACGTTACGCAGCGCCAGCCAGCCTGCTAGAGAGAAACAGGAACGTCGGCGAGTCGACTTTCCGCCAGGCTTGCTCTGCGTCACGTTACGCAGCGCCAGCCAGCCTGCTAGAGAGAAACAGGAACGTCGGCGAATCGACTTTCCGCCAGGCTTGCGTAACATAAGATATTAAAGAGCGCGTGAATAGCCGGCTCGTCTTGTCGTATGTAAAGACGGTCGGCTATTTTCGTTTGTTCGCGAACCCCAGTTTGCCGCGTGAATGCCCGCTGCAAACATCACAAAGGAAAATCAAATGTGCGCTCAATTTATGTTCAATAGATTTACTCCCTGTAGAGTATTGGCCATATGCAGCCATGATTCAAACCGTTTGTCCGTTCAGCTTGTAATGGGCTGGCTGCTCTTTACCATTGTTTTTACCAGCTTGGTCACCGGCTGCAATCGAACAATGGCGCAAGAAGCCCCTATGCCGGCGCTCCCCGAAACCGGTGCTAGCGATCCAGCTGACTCCGATGCAGACCAATCGGCCGGCGACAATATGCACGTTCAGATACAGGTCGAAGTGAATTCAAATGGTGAGGGTAAAGCCAATGCGGCCGGTTGGGCAAATGGCTCCGGCAATGCAAAGGTGCGTGTGGAAGCCTCCGGCCCTGAGGATTCGGTGGCCAAAGCTTATGCCGGTGGCGGCGGTGATGCCCAGGCCGAGGTCGAGACCAATGGGCCGGGTGTGGCTTTGGCCGAAATTATTAGTGATGAACAATCTGCGCTGCCTGCTCCCGCCCTTTTTCGCAGCACAGCGCCCAAGCCAACGCTTGAGCCCACGGAATCGGACATGCAAAAATATAGCACGCAGGCGAATCCATCGCCCCAAGCCAAAGTAGTCAGCGAACTGGTAAATTTGCGGCAAGGGCCAGGTGTTACCTACCCAATTATCGGGCAGGCATCCTTGGGTCAAGAATTTATGCTGGTTGCCACCACCGCGACGCGCGACTGGTGGAAGATCTGCTGCTATCAAACGCAAACTGCTTGGATTGTCAACGACTATGTAGAAATTACCGGCAATACACAAACCTTGGACAATATAATGTATTTATCACCGCCGGCCCCCGCTACAGCAGTCCCGTCGCCCACCCCCACAGTTGTGGAGCAGCCGGCGCCGGCGCCCAATTACGATTTTGACCTGGTACTCAGCGAGCAATTTGCCGAATCAATTACGCCGCGCATCTTTCTTTATGTATATGAAGGTGACTTCCCCAAAGAGGGCTACAGTCTACATGTTGTGAAAGATGGCGTCCAGCTGCCCGTAACCCTCTACTCGTTTGGCGGGCAACCTAGTTACACTTGGCCATTGCCCATTGAAAGGCAGCGTTTGCAAAACCTGAAATTTGAATTTCCCGGCGTTCCCATTGCTGGCACATGGGTGGTGAGCTTAACCGACCGCGGCGGTAACATTGTGGGGCCGCCGGCCACCTTTGTGATGCAGCCGGATGATCCGCGTCAGGAAATGTATGTACGGTACCAAAAGGTACGATAGCCAAGACCGGCGCGGCCACCAGCGCGCCAGGGCAAAGCGGCATGGCTAACCCGACTACTTTGGGCCCTGGTGCTCTGGCTTCACAAGAGATTGTGTAAGGCATTTCGTTCAACGATGGCTCTGTGCTGCCACAACCACCATCATATAAGTGTGGGGTGTGCATAATGCGCTGCTCGAGTGGAAATGGTTCGTGACCCACGTGCGACGCACGACCCGCCCAGGCGGCTGCATTACGGCTGTTCTGCTGGGCAGTGCCACGCACACTAGCCCGCCTTTACTCGACTGAAATATGTATGCAAACCTCTCATATAAGTCCTTATAGAGAATGAAACGGTTCTCATAAGGAGTGAATTTGACAAGACCGCTCCTTCTGCCTATAATCAACAGCGGTCTTGGCCCACTAGCTCAATTGGCAGAGCAAGTGACTCTTAATCACTGGGTTCGGGGTTCGAGTCCCTGGTGGGTCACACATGAGCAACTACAAATCATGTAGTTGCTCATTTTTATATCTTATGTTACGCAAGCCTGGAGGAAAGTTGGCTCGCCGATGTTCCTGTTTCTCTCTAGCAGACTGGCTGTCGCTGCGTAACGTGAGTTTATATTGCCACGATTTACGCAGCGCCCCTGGACCGCAGGGGAGAAAGGCATGGCTGGCCAAGCCACTTTTAGGCTAAAGGTTGCGTAAGTCCTCATTCATGTAAAGGTGACTCATACATGAACATTGCACCCATTGCAACAGAGAATCAATCCGTTACGTTGGAAACCTTTTGCACCCTGTCGGCCCAAGAGATGGGGGAGCAGATCTTTGGCACCGCTTCTGAAACCAGCGTCTGGCTGGCGCTTGAGTATCCATTCCCGTGGGGCAACAAAGCTCTGCCTGAAAGCGCCCTGGCCGACCCGGTCAAACAGCAGTTGCGCGCATGGGAAGGCGAAATTCCCGGCGCGCGCATCCAATTGATTAAGCAGCGTTCCTTGCCTTTGCGCCGCGCCACCGTGGATACGATTCCAGGCCAATCCATTGCATTTTTTGTCTCAATAGCGCAGGAGATACATTCAGTCACCTATCGATTTGAATTAGAAAGCTATCAGGATCTGCTGGACGTCAATCTACCCGCACTTGTTGCGCAGTGGGGCAATAATTTGCATAGCGCAGCTGAACCCGCAGCGATAGACAGCCCCTCCAGTGCTCAACTGCACGCTGAGCCCCTTTTTCTCATCTGCACCAATGGCAAACGGGATCGCTGCTGCGCCAAATGGGGGCTGCCGGTTTATCAGTCCATGGCCGATTATGCCGGCCAATGCGTCTGGCAGACCACCCACACCGGTGGGCACCGTTTTGCCGCAACGCTGGTCTGCTTGCCAGAAGGCGTAATGTATGGCTGGGTGACGCCAGACGATGCCCAGCCGCTGATCGACGCACATCGCGCGCAGCAAATCTATCGGCTGGATCGCTACCGAGGACGTTCGTGCCATCGACAGCCGGCACAGGCCGCCGATTATTATCTGCGCACACAGACAAACGCACTTGGGCTACATGATCATGCTCTGGCAGGCATCAATCCTATGGCGGACAACCGTTGGCGAATTGCGTTTCGCAATGCCCATACGGGCGCTTTGCACGGCGTTGGGCTGGAGAGCCGCCGCACCACTGTACCCTTTTGGGGCAGTTGCGTCAAAGCGCCGGCGTATATCAACCAATACTATGAAATTTGAGGGAATTTAAGCCTCACAATCGCGTAATCAGCAA
Source organism: Caldilineaceae bacterium (assembly GCA_020634755.1). GTDB lineage: Bacteria > Chloroflexota > Anaerolineae > Caldilineales > Caldilineaceae > JACKBC01. The sequence continues at coordinate 78,459 of JACKBC010000013.1, forward strand.
CCAGCCTGGAGTTTTCCATGCCTTCTCTCTTCTCTAATCAAGTCGTTGTCATCACCGGCGCCGGGCGCGGAATCGGCGCCGCCGCGGCCCGCATTTTTGCCCAAGAGGGGGCGCAAGTCGTGGTCAATGACCTCAGTGCAGAACCGGCCGCGGAGACCGTGGACGCCATCCGCAACGCCGGCGGTGACGCGATTGCCTTTCCCGGCAGCGTGACCGAGCCGACCTTTGCCGAGCAACTGTTGCAAGCCGCCGTGGATGCTTATGGGAAGATCAATGTGCTGGTCAACAACGCCGGCTACACGTGGGACGGCATGCTGCATAAAATGAGTGATGAGCAGTGGCAGGCCATTTTAGACGTCCATTTGACCGCGCCTTTTCGGCTGGTGCGGGCTGCTGCACCCCACATGCGCGAAGTTGCCAAGGCTGAAATAGCCGCCCACGGCCAACCGCTGGAGCCCCGTTGTATTGTCAACGTTTCCTCTACCTCCGGGCTGCATGGCAACATTGGGCAGATCAACTACGCCGCGGGCAAAATGGGCATTGTCGGCGTGACCAAAACCATTGCCAAAGAGTGGGGCGCCTTTGGCATCCGCTGCAACGCCGTGGCTTTTGGCTATATTGATACCCGCTTGACCCAGGCCAAAGAAAAAGGCGAGACCATTGACGTCAATGGCCAGGCCGTGGCGCTGGGCATTCCCAGCACCGCGCTTGGTGATGACAAAACTCGCTTTATTCCGCTGCAACGCGCCGGCTCGCCGGCAGAAGCCGCCGGCGGCATTATCTTAATGGCTTCGCCCTACGCCTCTTATATTACCGGCCACACGCTGGAAGTGACCGGCGGGTCGGGCATATAGCCAAGGGAATTCGAGGCCGGCGCATGATAGCGCCCAAATCGTACACGTCATGAACGCTTATATTTTTGACGCAATTCGTACGCCGCGTGGCCGCGGCAAAGAGAACGGCGCGCTGCACCTAGTGACGCCGGTGCGGCTGTTGACCACGCTGTTTGATGCGCTGCAGACGCGCCATGCGCTAGACACCAGCCAGGTGGATGACGTAATCTTGGGCTGCGTTACGCCCATTGGCGAACAGGGCGCCAACATTGCGCGCACCGCGCTGCTCTGCGCCGGTTGGGCGCAAGAGATTCCCGGTATGCAGCTGAATCGTTTCTGCGCCTCCGGGCTGGAAGCAGTGAACAGCGCCGCGGCGTATGTGCGCGCCGGGTGGGGCGAACTCATGGTGGCGGGCGGCGTCGAGTCTATGTCGCGCGTGCCCATTGGTGCAGACGGCGGCGCGCTCATGCAAGATCCAGCCGTTGCGAAGCAAATTGGGTTTGTGCCACAGGGCATCAGCGCCGACCTGATTGCCACGCTAGAAGGGCTGAGCCGCGCCGATGTAGATGCGTATGCCCTACACTCCCAGCAGCGGGCTGGCCATGCTGAACAAAATGGTTATTTTACTGCTTCACGCGTGCCGGTGTATGACAATGCCGGCGGGCAGCTGCTGGCCCATGATGAACACGCTCGTCCCAATGCCACGCTGGAGGGACTCAGCCAGCTCAAGCCCGCCTTTGCCGGGCTGGGTCAGACCGGTTTTGACGCCATTGCGCTGCGCAAATATCCGCAAATCAGCCAAATGAACCACGTCCACACGGCGGGAAATTCGTCCGGCATTGTGGATGGCGCGGCGCTGGTGCTGGTGGGCACCCGCCACAAAGGCGAGCAGTTGGGGCTGCAACCGCGCGCCGTCATCCGCGCCGCGGCACTGGTGGGCACGGAACCGACCATCATGCTGACCGGCCCGGCTCCGGCGGCGCAAAAAGCCCTACGCATGGCCGGCATGACGCTGGCCGATATTGATCTAATCGAAGTAAACGAGGCGTTTGCCGCCGTGGTGCTCAAGTTTATGCACGACATGGCCATTGCGGATCTGGATAAAATCAACGTCAATGGCGGCGCCATTGCGTTGGGCCATCCGTTGGGGGCCACAGGCGCCATGCTGCTAGGTACTGCGCTGGATGAGCTGGAGCGTCGCGGCCTTTCCACGGCGTTGATTACGCTGTGTGCGGGCGGCGGTATGGGAATTGCCACCATTATCGAACGTGTGTAAAGTGAAGAATCTATGTCTCTCGAAACCGTATTGGCCGAATTGCAAAGCAACGTGAATCAAGAAGTCCAGGTCGGTCCGTGGTTGACCGTGACCCAAGCCATGATCGACGATTTTGGGCGCGTCACCGGCGACATGCAGTGGATTCACGTGGATCCGGTGCGCGCTGCTGCTGAGTCACCTTTTGGCGCCGCCATTGCACATGGCTATTTGACGCTATCGCTGATCCCGCAGCTGATTGGCAGCGTGGATCCAGAGCGGCCCCGTTTTCCAGGGGTGAAAATGGGCGTCAATTACGGGCTGAATAAGGTGCGTTTTCCACATCCGGTGCGGGCTGGCTCAAAAGTGCGGGCGCGCGTGACCCTACTCAGTGTGGAAGTCGTCAAGGGTGATGGTTTGCAGCTCATCAACCGCGTGACCGTGGAAATTGAACATGTCGCAAAACCGGCCTGTGTGGCGGAGACAGTCTCGCGCGTCTACTTCTAGGCATTTCACTCGCATTGTGTACTGGTCAAGGTGATGGTAAACAGTGCGCTTTAGCGGGTTTTCTCTAACAGGCGCAGGCTTCAGCCTGTGCTTCAATTTAACCTTCATCAACCGCTGGCGGGCGTTCTATCATCAAGTTGACCAATGCACACATCACTCGCTTTGATGTTTCTTGACAAAGATGGCCCCGCGCGTTTCCGGCTCGAACCCCACGGGCCAAAGCGTATGCTCGTCATAGCGGGCTTCGCGCAGGTTGGCCCCTTTGAGTTCGGCTTGGGCCAGATTGGCGCCTTTGAGATCGGCGCCGCCTAGATTGGCCTGGGTTAAGTTGGCCCCAATGAACTGGGTATAACTCAAATCCGCGCGGCTCAGGTTGATCTCGCTGAGGTCGGCGCTGCCCAAGTCCATCCCGCTGAGGATGGCGTTGCGCAGTTGGGCGGCTGGCCCAATGGCGCCAATCAGCGTACCATCGATTCCCTGTGGCCAAATGGTAGCGCTGTCGTAAAGCGCATTGCGCAGATCACATTGCTCCAAGTTGGCGCCATCCAAGTTGGTCCCATACAAAATTGCATCGCGCAATTCAGCCCCGCACAGATTGGCGCGCCGCAGGTCGGCGCGGGCCAGATCGCAACGGGTGAGCCGGGCTTCAGTCAGATTGGCGCGGCTCAGATCGGCGCGTTTCAAATTGGCGCCGGTAAAGTTGCAATCATGCAAGTCGGCGCCGTTTAAATCCATCCCCGACAGATCGAGCCCGGCAAAATTGGCGTCTTCGCCACTCATCCGTTTGCGCAAAACAGGCGTCGAGCGGCGCTGCACGCGCAGAATATCCAGCGCATTGCCGGCCAATGAACGGTCTTCTGCGTTGAGTTGGCTAAAGAGCGCCTGGCTTTCATAGCGCCACAGCCAGAACAGAAGCGGGCAGACTACCACCAGCGAACCGATAATGCTTAGCGATGAAAATTGAAATATGCCAACCGCCAGCCCCGGCACTAACCCCGCCAGCGTGGCAATAGCCACTAGCAGCAGAATATAGCGCCGTCCCGTCCACAGCCGATGCTGCACGCTTTCCAGCGCAATAATCACCTGAACTCCGGCCAGCACCGCCGCCAGATTGCCTGCCTGCACCATGCTCATGAGCGCGCGCCATTCGATGACCGGCGGCGCATAGCGGACAATGAGCAGCACCAGGCTCAGGCTAATACCGCCAATGAGGCTGCTAAAGAGCGCAATCAGCCCCAAGCGTTTGTACCACGGGGCATTGCGGTCAAAGAGTGATAGATAGACAATGGTGGCGGCCAGACCGGCCAACCCATAAATGGCGGCGGGTTGCACCAGGCTGGACCAGGTGGGATCATCGGCGCTGATCATGGCGAAGTTGACGGCGTACCAGCGCACGGCAAACCCCACAATCGCCCCAAACACGGTGCTGATCACCGCGCTGACCGTTTTGGTCTCCACCGTTTCTGCGCGAAAGGCGTTCATAAACGTGGCGCCGGCTCCGCTGATCATGGCGCCCAACACCACCCATACGCCGTCATTGAGCATCTCCGGGCCGTTCCAGTTGTCCCAGTTGAGGGACCAGCCCACCAGCCACCCCAAGCTCCAGCCCAAGGCGGCCGAAACCACCCATTGCCCAGCCCACGACATGTGTTTGCGCAAAAAGACAAATTGGGTAAAGCCCATGGCGCTCCAGGCCACGGCCTCTTGCCACGGCGACCCTTGCAGCGTGCCGATGAGCAGCGGCGGCCCCGGCAGCAGATCGCTTACGCCCATGATCTGGCGGATGAGCAGAAAGACGGCCAGGCCGGTAAGCCAGCTGGCCGCAATGCCGGTAGTTACTGCCGAAGGCGCAAAGTCAAAGCGAAAGAACGCACGCCCCACCTTTTGTAGCGCTTGCAGCCAGTTGAGCCTTAGCAATGCCAATTGCCAGCGCCGTCCGTGCGCGCGCATTTGCTCCACCGCATGCAGTTGATACCAAGTGCTGCTGCCGGTAATTTCATGTTCTTTGGCGGTTGCGGCGCGCGTATCTGTTCCTGCGGTTTGGCGCAGAGGCGGCAGCGGTCCTGTTTTGGGGAGCGGATTGGCCGCGCCGTTGCGGCCATTTTGCACTTCGCCCCCGGGCCGGTCGTATTCTGCGTTGCGCTCCACCTGGGCCTGCGCCGTTGGGGATTGCGCTGCACGCGGCACGTGTAAATTGACCGCAGTGGCTTCATTATCTGCTAGACTCGCCGGTGTCTCCACTGCCTGTCGCTCAAACAGCACGCCATTGGTGGTGCGCATATAGAGAACCGGCACCCCCCATTCCAGTGAATTGGGGGATTCCATGCGCATGCCCTTGCGCGCTTCGGTCATGGCCGCATCCACCGGCAAGCCATAGGCCAATGCCTGATAAAACGAGCGCGCGCATTCAACTGCGGCTTGGTCGGTGATCTCATACTGCATGGCCAGCACGGCGGGGATGCCTTGCTGCACCAATACGGAGGCCGTGCTGGACACCGTGTCGCGCACGCCGCCTTTGCCGCTTTCGCAGGCGTTGAGCAGCACCATGCGCAGCGGCGCGTGATCGGCCAGCAGATGGGCCAGGCGCGATGCCCCCAGCGCATTGGCCTTGCCTGCATCGTTGCTCAGCACCACAAAGCCTTCATCGCGCGGCACATCGAAAAAGCCGTGGCCGATAAAGTGGAATATGTGCCAGGGCCCTTCATAAAGCGCACGCTGCAAGTCGCGCCAGGTGTCACCCTCGAGCCACACCAGCTCGACCAGCCCTTGCGCCTGTAATTCGGCCACGGCTGTTTCCACGCGCTCTTTTTCGTGGGCCACGTCCAGCTGCTCTATATCGCTGGGATTGGCCACCATGCCCAGAATGCGCAGTGGCGCCGGTGCGACCAGTGGACGCACCGGTTGCGGCAGCTCTATGTAGCGCACAATGGGGGTACGATTGGAGAGGGCCACATAGCGTTCATGCCGCGCGTCGTAGAGAAATTCCCAGGGCAACACGGCCAGTTCGGGCGCCAAAATGCGCATTTTGAGGCGCAGCCCTTTCTCCTGCTGCTGCGCCCGCTCGCGGCTCACATCGTAGAGATTGCGAATTTCGCCCTGGATCAGCGCGTTGAAGAGCGCTTCACCAAAATCTTGCACGGCCTGCTCATCGGGAGTAAGCGTGGCGCGACGGCGTCCACCCGCCCGCAGCAATGCTTTTTCCAGCCCGCGCAATTTTTCTTCAAGCTCTGTGTTTGTGAATGGAAAAATCATGGTCGCGCGGCCTTCACCAGCCGGCGAATCTATCAGATTAACGGGATAGGTAAAGCCGCTGCCCGTGCCGATTTGCACTTCAAAATCATCGTATGCGAGCGATGCGCGCGTTGTGCTAAGGCCACTGGTCTCAGCGCGCTCTGCCAGCGTCCCATGTTCAATTGCGGGTTGCTGTGAGTCTGGCTCATCCATATCCCGGTGTGAATAGTCTGCTTTATTGTTTTCTTCTTTCGACAGCACCAACGTCATCTAATAACCCTTTGTACAAGCTTGGGTTGGGCGTCAGTTTCGATAATCAGTACACCGCAACGGTGTTGGCGATCTAGGCATCGGTCCGGTTTATCGAATCCGACTCTATCGCTTGCCGTTGCGAACTACTGATAGTGCATTGTGAACAAAACGGAAGTTCTTGTATTTCCAAAGCGTCCAAACTCACGTTTTGCACCAGAGCAAAGTTATACGAAACTGCTATTCCCTATTCTGGATTGTCGGGTTGTCAATAGCATAACAGAGCTCTGTTAATTTTATCTTTCAACTTCCTTACTAATCCAGGTCCGTTTGCGTCTCATTGGTATACCGTCGCGGAGCGGTCCGAGAAGGGTCGCCTTTGGTGCGGATTGGGGAGCGCTATGAGCTATTTATGGCGCAGCGGTTGCAATGGCGAATTATGGGGCCGGCCGCTAAATATCCGTCAATAACTCGGCCAGATATGCCTGCCAGAGAAGCGGATGCGAGTGGGTGCCGTGCCCGCGCGTCTGTTCGGTAATAGGCAGGACAATAGCGCGGCCGCGGCGCAGACGGGTGATTTCGCGTTCGAGAATCCCCAGTTCGGGTGGATTTACCTGATCATCAGCCGAATTGATGGCCACCAGCGGCGCCACGATCTGTTCAAGATGGGGCTGCGGGTTGTAATCACGCGCGGCGTCAAAATAGTAGAGCATGTCGTTGGCATCAAACTGCTGGCTATATTGGTCAATCATTTCGTGTAGAAATTCGTCAGCCCCATCGCGGGTGGGCGCTTGCCGCTGCCACTGGAGCGGGCTGCTCACCATGATCAGCAGCATGTGGATGGCGTTGATCAGCCCGGGTGGCTGCGCCGCGTACTCGCCATCCTGCCAGGCCGGGTCGTTGCGAATGGCATCGAGGATCATGCGTCGAATCATGCGGTTGCGACCGCCGATCTGCACGGGCAAGCTGGCCAGCGGCAGCAGCGCTTCCATAAAGTGGGGATGGTGAATGCCCCACAGCCAAGTGTGCATACCGCCCATGGAAGTGCCCATGACCAACCGCAGATGGTTCACGCCCAAGTGTTCGGTAAGCAGGCGATGTTGCAATGCCACCATATCTTCATAGCCATAATGAGGAAAGCGGGCGCGCAGACCATCGCTGGGCTTGCTGGACTGGCCGTGACCAATGTTGTCGGGCAGGATAATGTAATGATGCTCGGCGTCCAGCAGTTGATCGGGGCCGAAGAGCACGTCGGCAAATTGTGGGCGCAGAAAACTCTCGCCGCTGCCGCCCGTGCCATGCAGGATTAGCACTGCATTACGCACCACGCCATGCGCATCGCGTTGCGGCTGGCCCAGGGAGCGATAGTGCAGCCGCACGTTGCCCAACGTTTCACCACTGTTGAAGCGGACATTATCTAGCGTGCAGCTGTCTTCGTGTAGTGCGTATGGCACGGGCTAGCTCCTTTGCCGTTCTGCGTTATGCCACAGATGGTGCACAATCTTCAGGATGACATTTATCTGTTATCATTAGACCGCAGCGGCGTTGGCGATGTAGGCGTCGGTCTCGATGGGTGAATCCGGCGCGATTTTTTACTGTTGCATCTGCTGATTGTGATTTACTGATTGTCTATTCCGGTGAGGTGCGTCCGTTGGGCCAGGCGCTGGAAGCAGGTATAATAGCCTTATGACTGTATGCACACATCGCAATTTACTCCTGCTGCCGCCGCCCAAAGCGCGCATCCGCTGTCGACGCTGCCATTTGACCATCCGGCGTGACGAGCTGCAACGGCCCTATTGCCCCGAATGTTATGAAGCAGACGGCATCCGACAGACCGATTTTGAAGAAGTCCAAGAGCCCGCGCTACAGCAGGTTCAATACCGCTGTGAAGACTGTGGCGCCTTGATTACGGTCTCAGCTGAGCGCTAAGGGTATTGTTTTATGGCATGCGCAGCCACAGGCTGAAGCCTGCTCTCTTTATAGCCTGCTTTAGCGGGCTTTCTCTAGCAGACGCGAGCTTCAGCCTGTGGCTTCAATTACCGAAATAATTTATGAATGTTCATTAACCAGTGCCGTCTTTTACCGATTTAATTGGCTAACTTCCATAAAGCGCACTACGCCGCTCCGCCATACTCATTGTTGACCGCCTGCACCAGCGCCCGCATGTAGGCAATGGAATAGGCCACGCCCACGCGGTGGCCGCCCAGCATGTTGGGGATGTGATCGGGGATAATGCAGCCGTCAAATCCTACCTGACGCAGCGCCTTCATCACCTCGTACATATCTTGATAGCCGTTGTCGATGAGTGTTTCCACCCACGGCTCGGGCATGGGGTTGGATACATTGCGGAAGTGTACTTTGAAGAGCTGGTTTTGGGCGGCAAAGTGCTTGATGGCATCCACCACGCCCACGCCCATACCGGCTTCGCCGCCTTCCAGCCAGCAGCCCACGCAGAGGCATACCCCAATGTTGGGGCTGTCGGCAATCTCCATGGCCTGCTTATAGCCAGCAAAGTTGCCAAACATGCAGCGCGGAATGCCGCCCAGCGGATAGACTGGCGGATCATCGGGATGAATGCCAATATAGACGCCTTCTTCCTCGGCCACAGGCGCAATTTGCTGGATCATGTAGGCGTAGTTGTCCCACAATTCATCCTCTGTATATTTGCGGCCGTGAGTGATCTCGCCTTCGTAAATCTCGCCTGCCCAGTGACCCTTGGCGTTTGTAATATCCAGCATGCGCGCATCCATACCGCCGCGGCCCGTCACCCGGCCCGACGACCAGATGCCGTTGCCCATGTGGGCATATGTATTGTATTTGATGCCGGCTCGCCCCAAGTTGCGGATGAACTGCTTGAACTCCTCAATTTTGGCGTCGCGGCCGGGCAAGTTGAGCGTGATCTCCGGCACGTTGTGAACGCTGGAATTGGCAATGCGATAGATCTTGATGCCATGGTCGCCAAAGCGCTTGACCAACTGTTTGTAGAAATCGAGCGTATGTTGGGCCTGGTCGCGAATGCCCACCATGGCCCATTCAACCCCGAGCTGCTGGAAGAACTGCAAATCTTCATCAGTAGCGTCGGCGCCGGTTTGGATGGCAATTTGAATGCCCGGCGCACTTGAATAGTAGCCGGGTACAGCGCGCATGGGAACTTGATTTGTGGTGGTGCTCATGGATATTGACCTCCGTGGTTTCTTGCTCAATAGGTATATGAACAAACTTTTATGGCGTTTGTCGGTGCCATACGACAATGGGGAAGACGCGCGATGTCATTTTTGTAATTATGAATTCACAAACTGAGACGTCTTTTCAGAATACACAACGGCCGATTGATCGCCTGCGTATCATCTCCAATCGGCGCTTCGAGATCCCAGGCGTTGAATTGCCCCACCATTTCCCACTGTGAATGGCGGCTTTGCAGCAAAAGCGCAAACTCATTGGGATAACGCAAATGCACAATATCGGTCGACGAGGCTGCGAGGTCGCCGTTCACTGTGAACTCAATGCGCTCGTCAAACGATTGGCGCAGAGCCGAGCGCTGCCGTCGCCAGTAACGCACGCCGACCTCGCCCAGCGGACTCTCCTCGGTCCAATCGCTCTGCTGTTCCACAGACGGCGCGTATTCGATACACCACTCCAATACATATAAACCGCCCGGATTGAGATGGGCGTGCACATGGTCCAAGTGGCGCAAAAATTCAGCGTTGTCTAGAAAATGCAGCGACCCCATGAGCACAAAGGCCAGGTCAAAGCGCTGCGGCAGGGCGAAATCGCGCATGTCCGCCAGGTGTAAAATGCCCGCGGTCGACAGCCCCGCTGCCTGCAGCCGGGCCTGTGAAAACGCCAGCATCTCCGGCGACAAATCGAGCCCGTGATAGGTGACGCCGGCCTGCATTAAGGTCTCGGCGTATGGGCAGTCTCCACATGCAAACTCGATAAAATGCCGACCGCCGTTGCCCAGGCGATCCGCAGCGGCCAGGAGGATGGCGGCCTCCGTGTTTATGTCTCTGAAGTTAAATCCATAGTGGTAGATTTCCGCGGCTTGATAGACGCCTTGCATGGTGATTCCTCATCGAATGTAGGCAATTGAGTACTCTTTTCAAGAGGGACACTGTCCACATATAGCATATCGGGACAAAAATCTTGTCCGTTTTTCCACTGTACACTTCCTAGAAAAGGTCTTACGGAGTTGAAAGAACTACGGTTCTTCAGCTCCCGAAAAATACCTTTTTCTAAATAAGGCTTTACATCAAATACTCTGACTTCATTATTAGTGAATGTCAGTGTTATTGTGTAGTCAGAATTCGGCTTCACCCCTTTTACCCGTGGATTCATGTGAATATTCTCCAAAAAGGTTGGCTATCGTAATGGCTCTATCGTGAAAATCTGTTCACCATTAATCGCCAGCTCCCAATCAGCCATTAATTCATCTTGGTGAATTTCGATCCATGCTTGAAGAAGCATTTGCTTGCTGTTGTTGATTTTGCCTTCCAACAGTTCTCCATCAGGAATGGTGAATACAGGCTTGTGGTTTTGCTCGGATCATTCTGCTGGAATTATAGCACACTCACACAAACTCATCTGACGCCCGTTCATTGATCGAACGGCCCTCACGCGCGTATTTCCCCGCGGGTTTGCCATCATCTTTTTTCGGCCCGTGGCGACCTTTGCGCCGCCTCCCTACATCCACATTGATGTCGGCCTTTTCCACCACTGGATATTGGGCAAAGAGCACTTCATCGGCACTGTTGTCGCTGGTGTAGAGCCGCTCGCGGCGCAGCGTGCGCGCAAAATTATCCAGCCCCAGCGCGCTGACCACTTCGTCTGGGCGACCGGTGGCCCCTTCGCGCTGCTGCACGCGCAGGAAGATGCGATGCTCCTCGCTGGCGGCGTCGTACCCTTCATAGCGCAATTCAAAAACCAGCGGCCGCAAATTGTAGCGATATTTGGCCCCTTTGCGCTCGCGCTCGCTCCACGCTTCACCCCGGGCCAGAAAATCGGCAATGGCCGTTTCGATCTGCTGCGGTTCGATTTCGTCCGGCTCGGCGTAAATAATTATTGCGTAATCCGCGCCGATGAGCAGGCTTTGCAGCGCCCTGGTCTTGAGCGGCACTTCGTCAATGGCGTGAATCTGCACGCCGGGCGGCAGCTTGGCTTGGATGCGCGCCCGCAGCTCAGGCAGCGCCAGCGGCGGCGCAAAGGTAATGTCAATGGGCTCGCGCACGCCGGTAAAGCCCACGCCCAGCGGCGAGGCAAACTGAATGTGCGGCTGCGGGTTAAAGCCCCGCTTATACAGCAGCGGCAGATCGGCGCGGCGCAGCGCCCGCTCCCACAGCCGAAATTCATCCAGGTGCGAGATGAACTTGATGGCCTCGCCCTTTTCATAGAGAAGGCGCACGCGCTGGCGGATTGGCTCATCGGGTAATTGGCTGTGTGCCACTGGCTGATTGGGTGATTGGTTCATGGGACGAAATGGGTATCTGATTGCGTTTGGTTCTGTATTATTACTCGGGGTGCTATGTGTGGGATATCCACTCTACCGCCGTCAGCAGTGGCGCAAATAGATCATCTTCTGGCGCTATGGCCAATGCCTTCAGCTCTTCTGTGCTCGGATTGCGATCCTGAAACTCAATATGAGCCAGCTCGGTGACCAGCGCCAGCGGCGTCTGTTCGCTGCCTTCGCCCATGGCCAGCACAGCCGCGGCGGCCAAAGCATCGCCCAGGTTGGCGGTCGTCATGCGCAGCGGGCGGCCAAAGAGATCGTTTGCGCCGCGGTAATCGCGCAGCGCCAAAAAACCGCTGTGCGCAATGGCCACGCCGGTCACGCCCATGCGCAGCGGCGTCACGTTGCTATCGGTAATGATGACGCCCACGTGGGTGAGTCCGTGACGCTGCTGCAAATGCCGGCGCATCTGGTTGGCCACTTGCTGAGGCTGTGTGGGCCACAGCACAAAATAGCCGGCCGCGTTGGATTCATCCACGCCGGCATTGGGAATCAGCCGCTGGCCCTTGATGGTCAGCCAGACCCGGTGGCGGCCAATCTGCGTAGGGAATCGCTGCTCGGCCTCCTGCGCAATCAGCTCACCTTCATCAACCTGACTTGTATCCATCACGCGCCCCTGGCACAGCGCCACAATTTTGGATGTGATGGCCACGATCGACCTTTCAGCCAGCGGTGGCAGATGTTCATCGAGAATGGCTGGCAGCTCGTCCTGGCCCGGCAATATCCGGCGTGTTTGGATGGATTGGACCTTCATTGCTCATGCTCAGTTTGCAGATAAAAAGAAGAACTTTGCCACACCATATGCGTAGATCTGGTGATTGGTTCATTGGGTGACTGGGGCATTGATTGCATCCGCCACCCGCTGAATCACCGTGCCTTCGCGACGCTGCGGCACCCGGTGGTCAAACTGACCCGTTTTGGCGGGCGACATGTCGTCATTAAAATAGAGCGGGATGGGCGCAATATCGACCGGCTGGCGCACTTTGTCCCGGCCCAGCGGCGGACAGCACCAGGCCTTGTCGTCGGCTTGCCGCCGCTGCTCTTTAAAGTAGCCCAGAATGCCGCAGCTAAAGCAGTGCTCGCGGCAGTCATCCACCACGCCGCCCTCATAAGTGTGAATATATTCTTGGGCCAGAAATTCCTTTTTCAGTCCAGCCGAAATGTGTTCCCAGGGCAGCACTTCATCCAGCGGGCGGGCGCGGCGCGCATACCAATCCATGTCCAGATTAAAATCGGCAAAGGCTTGCTGCCAGGCGCCAAAGTTAAAATACTCACCCCAACCCTCCATCTTGGCGCCCAACCGCCACGCTCGCTCGACCACATCGGCCAGGCGGCGGTCGCCGCGCGTCAGGAAGGCCTCTACCAGCGTTTCATCGGGATTGTTCCAGGTAAAGCGCATGCCGGGTCCGTGCAGCTCGCGTTGCAGAAGCTGAATCTGCTCTCGGATCACCGACTCGTCTTCCATGGGCACCCATTGGAAAGGCGTATGCGGCTTGGGCACCAGCGTGCTGACGCCAATGCGCACATTGGCCTTTTTACCCAGCACGCGGCGGCCCACGGCCAGCACTGCATGCGAAAGATCGGCAATGGCCTGCACATCTGCCAGCGTTTGCGTGGGGTGGCCGATCATAAAGTACATTTTGATGGTGGTCCAGCCCCGCTTGTAGACCTCTTCGGCCGTAGCCAGCAGATCGTTGGACGCAATGGGCTTGTTGATCACATCGCGCAGGCGGTCCGTGGCGGCCTCGGGCGCAAAGGTAAAGCCAGAGCGGCGGCGTCCCTTTTCCAGCAGATCCATCAGGTCCACGCTAAAGCTCTCAATGCGCAGCGAAGGCAGCCCCACGCTCAATTTTTTGGCCCCGTGTTTTTCCATGGTGCGCCGCACCAGCTCTTCCACATAGGTGTAGTCGGAACTGCTCAGGCTCAGGAAGCTCACCTCTTCAAAGCCGCAATGCTCAATCATTTCATCCACCGCGGCCAGCACCTCGTCCGCCGTGCGTTCGCGCACGGGCCGAAAGATCATGCCCGCCTGGCAAAAGCGACAGCCGCGCGTGCAGCCGCGCATAATCTCAATGGCGGCGCGATTGTGGACCACATTGATGTAGGGCACAATAAATTTGGTCACCGGCGGCGGTAGCTCGGTGACCACCCGCTTGAGCACCTCACGTGGCGCATGGGCGTGGGTGGGCGTAATGGCCGCAATGGTCCCATCGGCCGCATAGCTTACGTCGTACAGCGCCGGCACATAGACGCCGGGAATTTGGGCCAGTTTTTCCCACAAATCGACTCTTTTTGAATCGACAGTAGAGGAGTAGTGGAAGGGACGAGTGGAGCCGTCTTGCGTCTCCTCTACTCCGCTACTCCTCCACTCCTCTACTCTCCTTCTCCACTCTCTATGGGCCTCAATCACTTCAAAGATCACCTCTTCGCCTTCACCAATAATCATGGCGTCGAAGAAGGCGCTCATGGGCTCGGGGTTATAGCAGGCTGAGCCGCCGGCCAGCACCAGCGGATGGGCGGCGTTGCGGTCGGCCGCACGCAGCGGAATGTCCGCCAGATCCAGCATGGTCAGTATGTTGGTGTAGAGCTGCTCATAGGGCAGGCTAATGCCCAGAATGTCAAAGTCGGCAACCGGATGGCGCGTCTCCAGGCTAAAGAGCGGAATTTCATCGCGGCGCATAACCCTTTCAAAATCGGGCCAGGGGCAGTAGACGCGCTCGGCCACCATGTTGGGCCGTTTGTTGATCAGGTCATAGAGCACCATGAGGCCCAGGTTGGAGCCCCCCAGTTCGTAAATGTCGGGGAAGGCCAGCGCAATGCGGCTGTCGAGTTGCGGATCAGACCAATCTTTGACCACGCTGTTGAGCTCGCCACCGGTGTAGCGGGCCGGCTGCTCTACCGTGTGCAGCACGCGGTCCAGCGCACGCGTGATCTGCTTTGGGGTGTGTAGCATGTGGAGTCCTTTCATGCGCATCTGCCGGAAATGGATGACAAGGTGAGGGGGTGACAAGGTGATCATGCTGTGTGGCGCCTCGTCATCCGGTCATCTTATCAGGTGTCCGGGCGGGGTTAGAACCCGCGTGACGGGTATTATAGCAGGGGCCGGGGAATTGGGCGAATGGGGTGCGTGAGGCGTGCAATGAAAAAGCGATTCGAGAAGCATCTGAGGCAGTGTGGGCACAAGGAAGCATCTTGTGCCCATACTGCCGTGGGGAAAACTACAGGACTTACGCAGCGCCTGACGATTGCCAAGAGTGAACCCGTTCGCATTTGATACAATTTTAGTCTAGGCTTGCGTAAGTCCTGAATTGTTTAAACAAACGCCGCCACCAGTGCAGCGCGCGTCGCCGCGTCAATTGGTGGATCATCAACCGGCACATCGTCAAATGGTACAGGGATGCCCGTGATCTCGTGAATGCGCGCGGCGGCGGCCTCCTGTTCGCCAGCGCGCAGCAGCGTCAGCACATCTGAATCCACAATGTCGTACCAGCGGGCGCGGCGTTCCATGAACTTGGGATAGCGTTCGGCCATGGGCGCGCGCAGGGCCTGCATCCACTCGAGAAAGAGACCATATTCGGGACCGAACTCTTGCTCAAAACGTTGACGCAGGCGCACGGCCAGCGTGGGCGCGGCGCCGCTGGTGGAGATGGAGATGGTCAGCGGTCCCTGACGCACCACCGACCCGGCCACAAAGTTACAGTGGGCCACGTCGTCCATAACGTTGACCAGCGCGCCGGCGGACTCAGCTTCGGCCCAAATGCGGGCATTGGCATCCGCATCGGCGCGCTCGGCAATGACCAAAAACGCGCCGCGCAGATCACCCGCTTCGTAAGCTCGGTCCAGCCAGGTAAAGCGGCCTTCTTCGGCCCAGCCTTGCAGCGTGGGCGTCAGGGTGGGGCTGATCACCGTGACCGTGGCGTCGCAGGCCAGCAGCCCGCTCACCTTGCCTTCGCCTTCATGCCCGCCGCCCACTACAATGCAGTGGCGGTTGGCCAGGTCCATTAGGAAAATTGGATATGGTTTCATTGCCATGTTCTGGCCACCTTGCCATCCGGCTGAATGTGAATGCCGCACTCGATTTTGCCAATGCCGGCCCAGCGTCCGGCGCGCTCATCTTCGCCGGGCTGCACGGCCCGGGTACACATGGTGCAGCCAATGCTGGGGTAGCCCTGGTCGTGCAGTGCGTTGTAAGGCAGATTGTGCTGATAGATGTAGGTCCAGATCTGGTCGCTGCTCCAGCCGGCCAGCGGGTTGAGCTTGACCAGCTGATTTGCTTCATCCCACATGATCAGCGGCGCGTTGGCGCGCGTGCTGGACTGGTCGCGGCGGATGCCGGTGATCCAGGCGCGCTTGGCAGCCAGGAAGTCGCGCAGCGGGTTCACCTTGCGCAGCTGGCAGCACAAATTGGGGCTGTGCTTCCACAGCTCGGCGCCGTAGCGCAGCGCTTGTTCGGCCAAGGGCAGGCCCGAATGCACCTCTACAAAATGGATGCCCAGCCGCTCGCGCAAGCGGTCGCGCAGCGTCATGGTTTCGGGAAAGAGCAGATCGGTCTGCAAGTAGAAGATGGTGGGTTTGGCGCGGCGCTGGGCGCCATTCATCTCGGCGACCATATGCATGAGCACGACGCCGCTGGGGCCAAAGCCCGTGGCCATGGCCAAATCTTGACCAAAGGTGGCCGCCGCCCAATTGAGCAAAGCTTGTGGCGACTGTTTTTCAAAGCGGCGAGCCAGATGCGTCAAGTTGGCCGGCGCCCAGCGTTGGGGCGCAATGGCGGCTGGGTTCGCTTGACCCATGGTGGACGTCGTGGGAAAAGCGGTTGCAATGTGAGTCATGGTTGGTGCTCCCTTTAAGGATCTGTCCGTAGATTGTCGGGGGCAAACCGAGCCGTCAAAGACAGCACCGGATTCACCACCGAATTACGGATAGGTTCTATACTGTGGTTCTCATTGAAAGCTGAGTATTAAGACGACACGGGCAGTGCCGCCAGCGCGTCAAGATTCAAGAAATCTAGTGAAAATGCCGGTTCGGCCTCAGGCTCATACCAGCCAATCTCCGCCGCCAGCCGGACCACCTCACCCACCACAATGACGGCGGGCGAGGGCAAATGCTGGGCGCGTTGGCCAATATCGGCCAGCGTGCCGGTGACCATCTGCTGGGCATCGGTGGTGG
Source organism: Caldilineaceae bacterium (assembly GCA_020634755.1). GTDB lineage: Bacteria > Chloroflexota > Anaerolineae > Caldilineales > Caldilineaceae > JACKBC01. The sequence continues at coordinate 95,203 of JACKBC010000013.1, forward strand.
CCTGGTGAATGACGGCCGCAGGCGTATCGGCCGCGCGCCCGTGTCCAATGAGCTGCTGGGCGATCTGCGGCAAATGGTTCATGCCCATGAGGATGACCAGCGTGCCGCTGCGCGGTAGCGAATGCCAATCCACATCTTCGCTGCCCGCGGTGTGGCCGGTGACCACCGTAAACGCGGTGGCCACGTTGCGATGCGTGACGGGGATGCCGGCGTATGCTGGACCGGCTAGGGCGCTGGAAATGCCGGGGATCACCTTAAAGGGAATGCCGGCCTGCGCCAGCGCCTGGCATTCTTCACCGCCGCGGCCAAAGACAAACGGATCGCCGCCCTTGAGCCGCACGACGCGCCGACCCTGCTGTGCGCCCGCAACGAGCGCCCGATTAATTTCGGCCTGGGTGTAAGCATGATGACCCGGCGCTTTGCCCACGTAAATCTGTTCGGCCAAGGGGGCCTCCTCCAGCAACGTCGGGTTGACCAAGCGGTCATACAGCACCAAATCGGCCTGCTGTAGGGCGCGCAGGCCCCCAACGGTGATCAAATCGGGGTCGCCAGGACCAGCGCCCACCAGGGTGACAAAGCCAGTTTTGGCGGTGGCAAAATTACGCATATACGCCCTCCTGGGGATAGGCCGCGGCAAACTCCTGTAGCTTCTCCACCCCGACTCGATTGCAGAAATCGCCAAATGGCTCGTTGGGATAGCGCGTGTCGCGGAAGAGCACAAAGAGCGGCAGCACGCTGGAAACCAGCTCTTCGAGCGGTACCAGATCGGCAAAAGGCTGGTTGAGCTGCGTACCGTTCTGGTTACCGCCCACCAGCACTAGATATTTGTCAGCAGAGCGACCCACAAAGGCCAGGTCAGCCACATAGGGGCGGGCGCAGCCATTGGGGCAGCCGGTCATGCGCACGGTAAACTTTTCTTGGGCCAGACCAATGCCGGCCACGGCGGTTTCCAGTTCGTCGATGACCGTGGGCATGACCCGCTCGGATTCAGCCAGGGCCAGACCACAAGTGGGCAGCGCCGGGCAGGCCATGGCATAGAGCTGCACGTTGGAGAGTTCGTCGGCCTGGGCAATGCCATATTGGGTCAACAGGGCGTCAATGGCCGGACGATCCGCTAGGTGCAGGTCGGTGAGCAGAATGTCGTGGTTGGGCGTCAGGTGTACGTCGGGGCGGAAGCGACTGATGACTTCGCGCAAGCCGCTGCGCAGCTGGGCGGCGGCGGTATCCTGAATGCGGCCATTTTCGACCGAAATGCCCAGATACCAGTGACCGTCACCTTGCTCCTGCCAGCCCAGATGCAGGTCCAGGTCAAACGGGGGTTGCGGGGCAAACGGCGCCAGCTCAAAGTCCAGCCGTTCCGAAAGTTCCTGCTTAAACCACTCTAGCCCGCGGTCGTGGATTATGTACTTGAGGCGGGCGTGCTTGCGATTGGCGCGGTCGCCAAAGTCACGATGGATGCCCACAATGGCCGCCACCACCGCCTCGACCTGAGCGGGCGTGGCAAAGCCGATGGGGTCGCCCAGGCGCGGAAACGTTTCGGGCTTCTTGTGGGTCATGCCCAGGCCACCGCCGGCCAGCACGTTAAAGCCCAGCAGCGTGTCGCCGTGCGCAATGGCAATCAGGCCCAAATCTTGCGCGTAGACATCAACACAGTTGTCACCGGCATAGGCAATGGCCAGTTTGAATTTACGCGGCAGATAGGCGTCGCCGTAGAGCGGTTCACTTGGGGCCGCGGCTTGGGCGCCGTCGAAAACCTTCTCTTCGTCCAGCCAGATTTCGTGATAGGCGCGCGTGCGGGGCGCGGTGAGCGCGGCCACGGCGTCGGTAATGGCGGCCACTTGCGCGGCCACGCGGCCGTGGCGCGGCGCCGGGCAGCACATGACGTTGCGCACCACGTCACCACATGCGCCCAGCGTGGTGATCAGCGTTTGGTTAATGTCGGCAATGGTCGGCTTGAGGTCGCCTTTGAGCACGCCATGCAGCTGGAGGCCCTGGCGCGTGGTAATGCGCAACGTGCCGTTGGCATAGCGACCGGCCAGCTCGTCATGGGCCAGGTATTGGTCGGCGGTGAGCACGCCGCCGGGAATGCGGCTGCGCACCATAAAGGAGACGCTCTTCTTGGCGCGGCGGTCGCCGGTGCGTTGATCGCGATCGTCCTGTTGGTAGGTGCCGTGAAATTTAAGCAGCTGCTTTTCGGCTTCGGCAAAGCCATTGGCTTCGTTCTGCAAGGCATCGGCAATGCTGCCGCGCAGGTGGTGGCTCTGCTGCTTGAAGGTTTCTAATTTGCTCTGTTTGGTAGACATATGGGTTCCTTTGGCTTGGCTATCCGGCGCGTGGATGCGCGGCGCGCGCAAGCATGCGGTCAACGATTTAGGATTGACGATTTTTGTGTAATCAATGGGTGATGTGCGTAGGGCTTGACCGGGCGGCCAAGATGAGTTTACCTACGGAACGGTGGCGTGCGGAACTGTTCGGACGGTGTGGGGCAGCTTACTCACGCTTTACGCAACGTAAGTCTTGCGTACGTTGTGTTTGGTTGCTCCCGCGCGTTTTGCACCGCAACGTGCAAACGTCTGAACAGCACCGCTACATACAGATGCAGCAGGTGTGGGGGAAATTGGGTTGGCAGTTCATTGTGTGCTTTCTTTGCATGGGAAATATTGCGTTGAATATCAGTAGACCGCAATTGCACGAGATAGCGTCGGATTCAACAAAGGAGACCGACGCCTATTTCGCCAACACCGTTGCGGTGTACTGAAAATAAAAAGCCCAGGCATTGCGCCTGGGCTTTTTCCCAACGGCGGCTCTGCGTAAGTGGGCAGGTAGCCGTCGTTTTCATTCGTTCATCGATTGTTGTTCGTCGTTTATCCCATCACCCCGCTCGAACATTCACCGATGCACGCGACAGCTGCCTGCTGCATACAGACGCAACAACAGCAACAACAACAGCAGATACAATTGGTGAATGTGGTAAAAGCGTAATGAGTCATATTGTGATTTGGTGAGTGCATATCAAAGTATACGGACGAACGAAGAGCATTATGCATGATATGAATCATGTATGCAAATATACAGCATGATTATTTCGCTCTATGGGCGCGCCTATCCGATTAATGGCGGTAGCTTAAGCGCAAACGGGATTATCGAACTGTAAACGGTTCGTTTAGAATAAGCGTACCCCCTTTGATGAGCGAATGAATTATCCACGATCTACTCAAGAAAAGAGGCTATATGACTACCAATCCATATTTAAACGTTGACCAGCAGATGGTCGGGGATATTTACACCGCGCCCGACGTAATGGATAACCTGACTGTGCTCTGCGATGATTTTGGGTCGCGTTTTGGCGGCACGGATGGCGAACGGCAGGCTGCCGAATTTATTAAAGAGACGTTAACTGCCTACGGTTTGCAAAATGTACATTTGGAACCGGTTGAATATATTGGCTGGACCCGCGGCACTGCTGTGCTAGAGATCATCAGCCCGATTGAGAAGCAGATTCCCTGTATTACGCTGCCCCATTCGCCAGCGGTCGACATGGAAGCGACCATTATTGATGTGGGTGATGGCGGGCCGCTCGATTTTGAAAAGTATCAGGCCGATATTCCGGGCAAATTTGTCATGGTCAACAGCAAGACGCAGCCACGCGGTTCGCAGCGCTGGGTGCATCGCGGCGAAAAGTATGGACGCAGCATGTTGGCCGGCGCGGCTGGTTTTATCTTTGTAAACCATTATCCCGGTTATGGCCCGGCCACCGGCGGCATTGGGCGCGGCGGGGAGGGGCTTATCCCGGGCATCTCGGTCAGCTATGAAGATGGCGCGTTTATCCAGCGGCTTCTCCAGCGTAAGGGTGAAGTCAAGATCCGGCTGCGCACCACGGACCACTGCGCGCCAATGGTTTCGTGGAATATTATTGGCGATCTGCCGGGGGCAAGCGCCGACGCGCAGATTGTGATGCTGGGCTGCCACTATGACGGGCACGACATTTCGCAAGGGGCCGTGGATCCGGCTTCGGGCGCCGTAGCCGTTTTGGAAGCGGCGCGCGTACTGGCCAAATATGCCGGGCAGATGACCCATACGGTGCGCTTTGCGCTGTGGGGCGTCGAAGAGATTGGGTTGCTCGGCTCGCGCGCCTATGTGGATGCCCATGCCGATGAGCTGGACAACATCCGTTTCTATTTCAATATGGACGCGGCGGGGGGCGCTCGCCCCAAAGATGTGGTGCTCAATGAATGGTCAGAGCTAGAGACGCTGGTGAGCCAGTGGCAAAAGGAGATGGCGCTCGACTTTGCCGTCGGGCAATCGGTCAATGCGTTTTCCGACCATTTCCCCTTTTTGCTGGCCGGCGTGCCCACGGGCGGCATGGAGGCCGTGGAGCGCGACCTGAGCGGACGCGGCTATGGCCACACCCATTATGATACGCTGGATAAAGTGCAGATCCGCAATCTGCGCGATGCGGCGGCATTGGCGGCCCGGTTGGCCGTGCGCGTCGCCAACGCCAGCGACTGGCCCGCATCCCGACGCAGCCAAGAGGCCGTAAATGCGCTTTTTGACAAGCCACGATACCAGGAAGAGCGCGCCATCTCGGCGCAGATTGCGCAGTATGTAGATGCCCACAGAAAATAATCGAGCGGCCCAGCGCCAAGCGGCGCGTTGATTAATGGAAGAGGCCAAATTACCGATTGATGGGTCGTTTTCTTAACTGTCAACACAACCTGACCACTTGGCGGGGTCCAGACCTCGCTACTCATCTAGCCACATATCTAGCCAGCTGTCCGATTGATTCTAGTTCAATCGGCCTTACAATGAGGGCGTAGCAAATAATCGCTACATACAAACACAAAAATTACACAGCGTGCAGTTACATAGTGTGTAGAATTGTGTGATTAACCTACTAGAAAAAGCTTACGCAGCACCGCTGGTGCTTGGGCTCCACAAAAGGCTGCGCCGTTCTAAACATTTGAAGGAGAATGATATGAACATGTTTGCTCGCCCACATGGTGAAATTTCTGACCCGCCCATTGCGCGGTTTTTGTTCTCCGATACACGCATGGCTTGGTTGTGGTTGGTTGTGCGGATTTATTTGGGCTACCAATGGATAGAGGCCGGTAGCCATAAGCTGACGCCCGCCTGGCTCAGTGGCGGCGAAGCGCTAAAAGGTTTTTGGACAAGCGCCATTGCCATCCCCGACACGGGCCGACCGGCCATTGCGTTTGACTGGTATCGCGAGTTCATCGCCTTTATGTTGCGCACGGAGAGTTACACCTGGTTTGCCAAGGTGGTTGTGTTTGGTGAAATTCTCATCGGTGTGGCTTTGATTCTAGGCGCCTTTGTGGGCATTAGCGCATTCTTTGGCGCTCTGATGAACTGGAACTTTATTATGGCCGGTGCGGCCAGCACAAATGCGGTTCTATTCACGCTGGCCATTCTGCTGATGATGGCGTGGAAAACAGCTGGCTACTTTGGCCTCGACTACTATCTGCTGCCCATGTTGGGTACGCCCTGGAAGGCAAAAACGCCAGAGCCTGGCGGTACGGTAGCGACCATGCCGGTTTAATGCACGAAACCAAAAATCTCCTGGCAAAAGCCAGGAGATTTTTTTGCGCGTTTGCTCCCAATTCACAATGCGGAGAAGCCGTTCGATACATACCTTTTTAGTCAGCTGCGGAGAGGGCAAAGGCGAACGCATCATCGGTGGGATGATAGTCAATTTGGGCGCGCGCGTCGTCAATGTCTAGCCGCTTCCAGCGATTGTTGGAAACGCCATGATAGACGCCATAACTCAGGTCGTCGGGCGCTTCAATGCTTTTTGCCACCAGCTGCGTCAAGTCTTCCAGCGTCAGAATAATGTCTAGGTAGGGGTGATCGATTCGATAGCGATCATTGAAATTTGATTGGGGCGCCGGTCGTTGGGAAACGGCGCCAAAGCGCAAACAAATGGCGGAAAGTCCATGTGTGTGGGCATAATAGCGGGCTACTGCCTCGCCCCAGCATTTGGTGGCGCCGTAAAGATTTATCGGGTAGACGGGCATATTGGTATGCACCTGAACATCATCGGGGTATCCAAAGACGGCATTTACGCTGCTGGCAAAGATGACTCGTCGACAGCCGGCCAGCCGCGCCGCTTCAAACACATTGTAGGTGGCAATCAAATTATTGGGCAGCAAGCTTTCCCACGGCGCTTCCATGCGTGGATCCGCGCCCAGGTGCACCACCGTATCCATGTTGGTACAAAGCGGCTGCACTGCGCTGAAGTCGCTCAAGTCTGCTTGCACAAAGGGAAAACCATATGTTTGCGCGGGCTCTTTGATGTCAGTTAGGGTGATGGCGTACTGCGACTGCCACTGATTTGTGATAAACTGGCCAATGCGGCCGGCGCCACCGGTGATGAGAACAGTTCGTTTGTTGGTCATTGGTGAGTTACTCCGGGTTCTTTTGTTTGCAAATCGCACGGTGTGGCCATCGAAATCGGCCGCACAAAATGCGATCTACTGATTATTATTGCGATCTATTGACTATTATACTGACTATTATATAGTGTCTCGTTTAGCAGGAATTGATGAAGATCCTTTATGAATGCTTGCCGAGACATTGGTGTTCTGACTACTTATTAATTTATGTTACGCAAGCCTAGAGGAAAGTCGGCTCGTCGATGTTCCTGCTTCTCGCTAGCAGACTACAAGTCCTAAAGTTATAGGAACAAATGACGTAGGAAAAGCGTATACATTATATCAGGTATGATACACTTTGCTTTGGTTGTCACCGCTTTCAGTTGGCTTATCTTTACATAATTATTACACCGCAACGGTGTTGGCGATATAGGCGTCGTTCTTGCTTGTTGAATCCAGCCTTATCTCATGCCGTTGCGCTCGACCGATAATTATTACACCGCAACGGTGTTGGCGATATAGGCGTCGTTCTTGCTTGTTGAATCCAGCCTTATCCCATGCCGTTGCGCTCTACTGGTACTATAATTTAACCAAATTAGGAGCTATTCCTATGAAAATACCCCTCATATCCTCTATAGAAACTAGAGCAAGTGTACGGCCCAACTTGCTGTTGCGTTTGGCGCCATTTCTCTTGCTCTTTATCATGATGTTCGCCCTATCTGGCTGTCTATTGCCCCCTGAGGTTGTGATTGAGGCGCAAGAGGCGACAGCCACGGCGCTGGCCGCCACGCCCACGGCGCCCATTATTGCCGTGGCCCCCACTTCGGGCGCGCCGGGCACGTTGATCTCTGTTTCGGGGGCCGGCTGGCAACCGGGTGACGCCATCTATCTCAAGTTGGAATCCATCGATCGGCAGCCCGCCATTGAAGGCACCTATGCCGTGGAAGTGGTGAGCGAGAACGGTACCTTTGCCACGTCATTCCCATTTCCGCTAGAAGTGCAGTGGCAAGATGAAAATGCCGTACTGGTGGTGGCGCTTTCCACGGGCACGGGGCAACAGGTCACCGCCCCGTTTCAGGTGGTGACCGGCGCCGCGACTGCCACGGCCACCGCGCTTGCAGCCACGGCAATTCCGGCGACGGTGACTACGGCGCCCACGGCGGCCCCCACGTCTACGACCGCATCGGCAGCCACCCCCACGCGCACCGCTACATCTGCCAGCGCCAACCAGGGCAACCGCGTCACGGTTTTGTCGCCGGGGTTGAATGTACGTAGTGGTCCTGGCGCCGGTTATGCTTCTATTGCCGTTGTAACGCAAGGCGATGTGCTGACCGTGATTGGCCAAAGCGGCGACGGGTCTTGGATTTTGGTGCGCTTGCCCAATGGCGTTGAAGGCTGGGTGGCCAGTGCATATACGACCTATGGCTACACCGGTCCCGTGGTGACGCCACAGCCGCAACCCAGCCCAACGATTACGCCCTATCTATCGCCCACGCCCACCAGCACATCCGTCACCAGCATTACCGAGTGGCGCGGTGACTATTTCCCGAATCGTGATCTGGCCGGTGCGCCGGTGCTCACCCGCAATGATTCCAATATCGACTTTAATTGGGGCAGCGGTTCGCCCGCCTCTAATATTGGCAGCGATAATTTCTCGGTGCGCTGGACGCGTACGCTCTACTTTGATGGTGGCGCCTATCGCTTCCATGCGGTTGTGGATGATGGTATCCGCCTCTGGGTGGACAATAATCTGGTGATTGACCAGTGGTGGGACAACAGCGAGCGCGAAGTGACCGGGGATATCAGTCTCGGCAGCGGCAACCATGACGTGCGCGTTGAATATTATGAGCACACGGGCGACGCACGCATTGTGGTCTGGTGGGAACGCATTGACACGAGTTCCGGCAGCTACCCAGATTGGAAGGGTGAATATTGGACCAATCGGCATCTGGACGGCAGCCCGCGCATTGTGCGCAATGACCGCGATATTGACTTTAACTGGGGCAATGGCTCACCCGATGGTGCCATTCCCCGCAACAATTTCTCGGTGCGCTGGACGCGCCGCGTGCGCTTTGACGATGGCCTTTACCGCTTCTATGTGCGCGCCGATGATGGTGTGCGCGTCTGGGTAGACGGTGAACGCATTATTGATGAGTGGCACGACAATTTGGCCGACGAGACCTACACCGCGGACCGCGTGTTGGACGGTCGCGAAGATGTGCGGGTCGAATATTACGAGCGCGAGGGCGGTGCGCTGGTCGATTTCTGGTGGGAGCGTATCCACCCGACGGCCACGCCGAGCGCTACGCCGGTGGCGCCTACGGATACACCCACGCCAACACCCACGGGAACCACGGCGGTGGGTCCGACTAATACGCCGGCCGCGCCGACCCCCACGCCTACATTTGTCCCGCCGACGCCGACTTATACCCCGGCGCCCTCGGCCAATGTACAGCCAGGCAGCGCCACCGTCGGCACCATGATTACGGTGAGCGGGGGTGGGTATCCGGCCAATGCAACGGTCAACGTGCATTTGGGCGCGCTGCTGGGCGTAAGCGCGGCCGCGGCTGACCTGCCTGTTTACGCTTCGACGCAAACAGATGGTGATGGGAACTACAGCGTGACGTTTGCCATGCCGGCCACTTGGCAAGATGGGCGGACCATTGGCGATGGTCAATTGCTGATTTTGGTGGCCACTGCCGATTTGAGCCAGCAGTCTACGGCGGTGCTCAGCTTTGCGGCCGCAGCGACTGCTACGCCGTTGCCAACGGACACACCGCTGCCGCCGACCGACACACCGGTGCCGCCGCCCACGGATACGCCAGCGCCGCTGCCCACAGATACACCTGGACCGACGGCCACACCGGCGCCGCCCACGGATACGCCAGTTCCAGCAACCGACACGCCCGTGCCACCGCCGACAGATACACCGCTGCCCGCGCCGACCGACACACCGGCGCCGCAGCCTTTTGCGGCCATTGCGCCCGCGGCCGGTGGACCGGGTACGCAGATCAGCGTCAGTGGTGGTGGCTTCCCGGCCAATGTGCCGGTGGCGGCCTATCTGGGCGCCTTTACGGGGAATATAGATCCGGCCCAGTTCCCCAGCGGCTACACATCCACGGTGACAGACGGAGATGGCAACTATGCAATGTCGTTTGCTATACCCGCAACCTGGCCAGACGGCACGCCGTTAGAGACGGGCAAAATGGTGGTGCTGGTTGCCACGGGAGACTTTGGCTTACGTGCTTCGGCGCTGTTCGACTATATTGCGCCAACGCCTGTGCCCTAGTGGCCTGTGCATAGCTTGACAATGCCACATTGCAGCCATTCTGAAACTTTTTCTTTGCATCAGCGTAATGATCTACGTGACTGAATGCTTTGGAACGTAAATGTTGTGAAGTTTTTACACACGAAAACAACCTTAGATTGTTTACGTTCCAAAGCACTGAATATGAGTTACGCAGCGACCGTAGAATATCCAGGGAGCGCGCAAAGCGAGTCAATTCACGTTTGGTGCGATATTGCATAAGACGTTCTCGTTCTGCCAAAGCCTACGTAAGCTTTGCATAATTAACGTCTGGCACAGAAATTAGGAGAAAATAATGAACACAGAAAATACAAATTCAAATGAACGTACGTGGACCGAAGAGTTTGAGGTAGCGGGAAGTCAATTGGTGGCCCGTGTCAAGGAGTTGATTGCCCAGGGCAATGTGCGGCGTCTGATCATCCGCAAGCCCGGTGGGGCCAAGCTCTTGGAAATTCCGCTAAACGCTGGCGTGGCCGTGGGTGGCTTCATGATGCTGGCCATGCCGTGGCTGCTGGCGCTGACCGCCGTTGCCGCGCTGGTGGCTGAGTTTAAGATTGAGGTTGTGCGCGCAGCGTCCCAGCCCGATGCCAAAGCCGAGAAAAAGAATATTTCTGAAATTCCCATTGAGCGCCAGGAAGGCACGGGCGACTCAGCATAAGTTAGACGATGGGCAATATACCAATCGAGCATTGTGTCTATATTGCCCATCATATCCCCAGTACAATATCAGTCCATCGCGACGATGTTGGCCTTATCGGCATCGGTCTTGTTTTTTGAATCCAGCCCGATTTCGGTCCATTGCGATCTGCTGAATATAGCAAATATAATATATAATAGAGCGGCGTTGATATAGATCGACGCCGCTCTATTATATTTCCACATGTTTCCACGACTTATATAGCTTATGTTACGCAAGCCTGGTTGGAAGTCGGCTCACCGACGCTCCCGTTTCTCTCTAGCAGACTGGCTGTCGCTGCGTAACGTGACTTATATAGCTTATGTTACGCAAGCCTGGCGGAAAGTCGGCTCGCCGACGCTCCCGTTTCTCTCTAGCAGACTGGCTGTCGCTGCGTAAGTCGTAATAGATCCGTGGTGCTATCGGCCAGAACCCTTTTTGCCACAGCTTTTAAACAGACCTTCTCCTCGATATTGGGCGTCAAGATGCCCAGATTTTTTCTTCTTTCGCTTTATATGAAAATATAGTGTAAGGTATTGTAGCGTTTTTGTAGCGCAATTATGTAATTGTGTGCAGGTTCTATCTAGCTGTTTCTTAAACTTACACGACTTACGCAGCGCCTGCGGTTCGCCAGGAGAAGAGAGCCTCTCTGGTGACATGGTTCTTACTCTAGGCTTGCGTAAGTCCTAACTTATCGCCGACGGTATAGACCATTAGGAAACCGAGACCTTCAGTGGCTGGATAGTTACAATTAAATAAGGATTTTTGAACTTCATCATAATTGCGCACACCCAAATTCTCAACAGCCCGCGCCTCCTTGCTGGTATTTACACCCTAATTACCGCAAGAGGTAAATTGTTAAGGAGGATAAATCCCAATCATGACGCGAGCCCCTCAATTTCAAAAATATTTATTAACTTTCAGCCTTGTGTATGCTTTGCTCTTTGGGGGAGACTTTGTATGGGCGCAAGATGAAGACTCTGCCCAAAAGGCGGAGACTGAGCTTTCGGCTACGGAACCGACTATTCTGGAACGGACGTCCGTGGCGGATGCCATTAATACAGTAGTCTCCTTACCGGCCGTTGAAGATACCTATGTGGCCTCTAATCGCTCGGGCACAAATTATGGCGGCGCCGATTCGCTGCTGCTTGGCTATAACGCCGAGGGCGCCAATGCCGGTGCGCTGCGCATTCTCTTGCGCTTTGACTTCCCCGGCGGTATCCCCTCAAACGCAACTATCCGTAGCGCCAGGGTGCGGCTGCGCATGTATTCATCCACGGGCGGCGGCATGAGCACCACGCTGCGACACCTTAATTCCGGTTGGAACGAATTTAACGTAAGCTGGTCGAACCATGAGCCAGATTGGGGCGGCATTGATACCGGCGCAGGAATTGGCACCTCGCCGGGCTGGGTAGAGTGGGACGTGACCGCCCTGGCCAAACAGTGGCTGAGCGGGTCGCGCCCCAACGATGGCGTAATCATTCAGGGCGATGAATCTCCTGGCGAACATCAGCGCGCGTTCTGGTCGCGCAATGCCGGCGGTGGCGATCATCCGCAGCTGGTGGTGGACTATACCGAAGCGATCGTGGATACGCGCCCGCCCGAATCGCGCATTACACACCCCTCGAATGCTTACCAATTATCCGCCACCTTCAACGTGCGCTGGGAGGGTACAGATAACTCGGGTGGTTCTGGCATTGATTATTACGATGTACAGTTCCGCGAAGCGGGCCAGGCCTGGCAGAATTGGCTGCTGCAAACGCGCAGCAAGCAGGCCAGCTTTACGGGCCAGAATGGGAAAACATACGAATTCCGCGTGCGCGCTGTTGATCTGGCCCACAATGTGGAATCGTATCCGAACGATGCTGAGGCCCGCACCACGGTGGACACAGTGCCGCCCGTGGTCAATGTGACGCCACTGGCGGCCTTCCAGAGTTCAACCTCTTTCCCGTTGAGCTGGAGCGGGACAGATGGCGAATCGGGCGTTAGCCACTATGACGTGCAGCTGCGCTACGGCGTACAGCCCTGGCAAGATTGGCTGCAAAACCTGAATCAGACCAGTGTGCAGGCTTCGGCTGCGGATGGCGCGCCCATTGCGTTTCGCGTGCGCGCCGCAGATAGGGCGGGCAACGTCTCATCCTGGGAGGCGCCCAATGCTACCACCAGCACCATTGTAGACACAGTGGGGCCGGCGGTGTGCAGCTTTTTCGTCTCTCCAACGGGCACGGCCAATCAGTACCGACTCAGCTGGACCGCGCTGGATGGCAATGGATCGGGCGTGCGTTTCTTTAATGTGCAGTACCGCTACAATGCTGGCGCCTTCCAGAATATTGCTTCCAATACCACGGCCACAGCGGCGGATGTTTTATTGACGCAAGGCGATGGCGTCTATACGTTTCGACTGCGCGCCACCGATGTGGTTGGCAATGAATCGACGCGGGATAAGCAGCTGATCATCGACAGCACGGCGCCCACGCTGGATAAAAATACCTATTTGCCGCTCATTGGCGTGCAGATCAGCGGCTGCTAATACAACTCGTACAAGTAGGCTCTGGGACAAACATAACACGCTGAATTCGTCCCGTCACAGCTTACGCAGCGCCCATAGATTGCCAGAACTGAATAACAGACCTGGCAATTCTCCTTTGGGCGCTCTGGTTCCGCAAAGGGCTGCGTAAGCCCTATTTTCACAATGACACATTCGCCGCGTGTAGGGGCGCGAGCCGGAGCGCAAAGAACGTGGTTCAAGCGAACCATCTCCATTCGCCCCAACTCATGCCTGTTTGGACGACATGCCCCTACGCACCTTTTTCAATGAGACATTGTTGAACTATTTAAAAGGAAAGCGCATGAAATATCTTACAACTTGGAAACTGGGCATAGCCGTAGTTTTGTTGCTTTGCACGGCTGGCGGTCTGCTGTGGCTGCCTGCATACGCAGCGCAGCAAGCGCAAGACTCCGCTGGGCTGAGTGATGACGCGCTAGCCAATGCTACCTACATGTCTGAATTCACGGACAGTGGCGAGGTCACGCTGGTTGATGGCGAAGTTGAAATGGACATGGCCAATGGGGATGAGGGCAATCTGTATGTAGTGTTGACCGATTCCATTGCCCGCGGGGATTTAAATGGCGACGATGTCGAGGATGCTGCCGTTATTATTACATCCAGCACGGGTGGTACGGGCATCTTTTACGATCTGGCGGCTGTGCTCAATATTGATGGCGAGCCGCAGAATGTGGCCATTGCTGAACTGGGAGATCGCGTCAGCATTTTGGATCTGGCGATTGCCGATGGCCAGATTATGGTTGATATGATGATCCAGGGCCTGGACGACCCCATGTGCTGCCCGTCGCTAGCGGTGACCAACACCTATCAGCTTGATGGCAACATGCTGGCGGAAGTAACCCACGTGGAAGGCGTGGATGAAGGGCCGCGCGAAATTAAGCTGGATGCCGAACTACAGCCGGACGCGGACCCCAACCTGGCAACCATCGAATTGGGCGGCACAGATGATATCTGGCTCAACCCCACCATGGTTAGCGTCTTGAGCGGCATTTTGGAAGGCGAAGGGGTTGCCGCCGACAGCCTGGATTCGAATTGTCCCGGCGGCATTATTCCGGCGCGGCCAGACGTGGTGCTCAACTGGAAGGAAGACGCCACGGTGGATATGCTGCGCGTCTTTTTTGTTAGCACGGGGGATCCCACATTGGTCGTTGTACAGCCGGACGGCAGCCTGCTCTGCAATGATGATCTGAATCCACTTATGCTTGATCCCTATTTGGAAATTCCCCATCCACAAACGGGACGCTACGCCATTTATGTGGGCAGCTATGAGGGCAATGCGCATGTGCCGGGCTTTTTGGTTTTCACCAGCCTCCATTTGAATCCGGCCACGCTGGACCTGGCGCAACTTCTACCGCGTGAAGTGGACCCCGCCGCTGTGGGCGAAGTCATTCCCGAAAGCGCGTTGCTGCTGGATCACGAGCCATCTGCCAAACCAGCCGAGACCGCACTAGAGGATGGCTACGGTTCTTACAGCGAGGAGATGACGGGCGGTGGCAGCTTGGGCGTCTTTAATGTAGAGCTGAACAACCAGCTTTGCACCGGCTTTATCGATGCCATTCCCACGTTCAAATTTAATTGGCAAGGCCAGGCCGAGCGGCTGCATATCTTTTTTGAAGGAGACAATGATAGCACGCTGGTCGTGCGTACGCCGGACGGCAGCTATGCCTGCAACGATGATTACCAAGGCTCGCGCAACATGAATCCGCGCGTGGAAATTGTACCCAAACCCGGCGAATATATCGTCTACGTGGGCAGCTTTTCGCCGTCTGAGGTTGTGTCGGGTACGCTTACGATCACTGAAGATGTGAATGCCGAGCCAGCCGTACTCACATCTGATATGCTTGACGAAGGGGAATAGGCTATGTATCACCGATTTCTATTCATGACCATGACGATCCTATTGGGGATTGTAACCATGCCGCTGCCGGCCGCTGCCCAGACGTATGTCAACGTCACCGTGCAGCGGGGCGATACATTGGCCAAAATTGCCGGCCGCTATTGTGCAAGCTGGCAGGAAGTTTACAGCATCAATCAGCAGACGATTGGCCCCGATCCCGGTCGCATTGAAGCCGGGCAAGTGCTGACCATTCCCAGCCGATGTGGAGCAGCGACCAGTCCGCCGGTGGCGCCGTCCCAGCCCGGCGGCGTCTATGATCGCGGTGCTATCTCACAGGCTACGGGGACGCTCAACGGGCCCTATTACACGGTGGCGTGGGGAGACGATATGTTCGCCATTGGGCAGCGCTTTGGAGTGGCGGCCGTGGCCATTATGCAGGCCAATGGCCTAAGCGGCGCCGCGTTGGATGTGGGCCAGACTTTGATTATTCCCGGTTTAAGCGCGCCGGTGGCCACGCCGGCGCCACCTGTACCTACGGCGGCGCCACCGCAGCAAATTCAGCAGCGGAACTTTGCGCATGGCGAATGCACCATAAACTTGCAGCGCAACACGAATACGTACTTTACGCCCGGGAGCAATTCTTCCGGTGTGCTGGGCGGCGGTGGATATACGGCGTTGGAGGTGGTGCGCAGCGGCAACGTAACTTGGTACAACCTGGCTGTGCCCTCATCCTTGCCTAGCTGGATTCGCGCCGATAGCTCGTCTTACTCTACAAGCGGTAATTGTGGTCTGTAAAAGATACTGCTTGCGCAGCGCCCGCACGTGCTTGGGCAGAAATATATGGCTGACTCTGTGATGTTTATGCGGGAACTGCGCAAGTTCGTAATAGATTTAACGTCCATCGCATTCAAAGATACACAATAGATAGGAATAGCATGAAACACCATATAAGTCGGGTTGTCGCCATACTCACGCTGTTGGTAATGGCCGTCATATTGGCCGGATGTGGCAGTGCGGCCACCCCGCTGCCAGAGCCAACGCCCACTGCCGCTCCCGCCAGCGCTTGGGAACGCATCCAGGAATCGGGCAAGTTAGTCGTGGGCACGTCCGCTGACTATCCGCCCTTTGAATATTACAACGCCAACTTTCGCCTAGAGGGTTTTGACCCCGCCCTCATGCTGGAAATCGCGAAGGTTATGGGGGTGGAGCCGGAATTTAAGGATATTGCCTTTGATGGTTTAACGGCTGCGCTGGATTTGGAGCAGATCGACATTGCCATGGCGGCCATCTCCACCAATCCAGAACGCGCCCAAGCGGTGGATTTTAGCCAAATTTACTACGTCAGCGAAGACGCTATTTTGGCCGCCGCCAGCGCCAATATCCCCACCATCAACAACGTAACAGAGCTGGCGGCCTACACCATCGGCGTGCAAAAGGGCTCTGTCTATGAACAATGGCTGAAAGATAATCTGGTTGAAACGGGTCAGATTTCCGCCACCAGCCTGTTTCTCTATGATGATGTTGAAAATGCCATTCGTGATCTCAACGATGGCCGCGTCAACGTGGTGGTGCTAGATCTGCTGCCTGCTCAAGAATTTGCGGCGCAGGGGGACTTGGCCATCGTGGGCCAGGGGCTGAATCGCCAGCTATATGCCATGGCTATGGCTAAAGGCGAAAGTGAACTCCAGAGCGCGGTCAATGAGGCGCTATTTCAATTGCAGAGCGAAGGTGTGGTTGCCAAGCTGGCCGAGCAATATCTGGCTATCAATTCTGAAGATATTCTGCCCACGCCCGAAGCCACGGAAGCCCCGCCCACGCCAGAACCGACCGCCACGACACCTGCTGGTACAGCGACCGCACCCCCCACGGCCACCAGTGCGCCGACCGCCACCAGCGCACCCATCAATTGTTTGGACGGCATGGAGTATCTTGCCGATTTGTCATACGATGATAACAATATGACGGCGCCGCCGGACTTGCGTCCGGGGGAACGGTTCCGCAAAGGCTGGCGCATTCGTAACAACGGTACCTGTACTTGGAATGGCAGCTATGTGGCGACCTATGTACAGGGCAACGCACCAGCCGCGGTGATGGGTGGCCAGCCCACACAAGTACAGGGCAATGTTGCCCCTGGCGCCACCTACGATTTGTATGTTGATCTGGTCGCGCCATTGGCTTCCGGCACGTATCAGGGCACTTGGCAACTCCGGAACGCGCAGGGCGTAGCCTTTGGACAGCGTCTGTGGGTGGGGATCAATGTCCCGGGCGCAGTTGCGCCCACGCCCGTGCCCACGCAAACGCCGTCGCCCAACATTACCTTTACGGTAGACAAAGCCAACGTGAACGTGGGCGAGTGCACCACCGTGCGCTGGCGGGCGACCGACGTCAATGCCGTTTACTTCTATGCGGAAGGCCAATCTTGGGAGCAAAATGGCGTGGGCGGTGAGGACAGTCGCCAGATCTGTCCCAACCAATCCACCAATTACTATCTTCGCGTGGTGCGTCGGGATGGCAGCACGGAGACGCGCCAACTGACCGTCACTGTACAAGCTTCGGGCAGCGCCCCCCAGATTAACCGCTTTACCATGGATCCCTCATCACAAATTGGGGTGGGGCAGTGCGTCAATCTGCGCTGGGAAGTCACCGGCAATATCCAAAGCGTCAATCTGCGCCGCAACAACGATACGTTCTGGAGCAATGCGCCTTTCCAGGGCAGCAATCAAGATTGCCCGCCCGGCGCCGGTACATATACCTATAGCATTGAGGCCCAAGGCCCCGGCGGCGCCAATCGCGCCTCGCTCAATCTACAGGTGGTCAATGCGGCGGCGACGGCGACGCCCACGGCGCCCACCGAGGCAATGCCCGTTATCAATGCCTTTACGGTGAATCCGGCACAAATCACGGTCGGCCAGTGCGTCAATCTGGCTTGGAGCACCAGCGGCGGCACGGAAACCGTGCGCGTGCTGCGCAACGGTGTGGTCGTCTTTGACAACGCACCGCTCAGCTCAACGGGCTTGCAGGACTGTTTGGATCAGCCCGGCGCCGTCAACTATGTGTTGGAAGCGCGCAATCGCGTGGGTCAGAGCGCTTCTCAACAGGCCAGCGTTAACGTGGCAGCGGCGCCTGTGCCCACAGATACACCGCTGCCCGTGGCGCCGGTGATTACTGCGTTCAATGTGGACCGCAGCCAAATTACTTTTGGCGAATGTGTGGTGCTCTCTTGGGAATTTTCGGGAGACAGCCTGGCTTCGGTGCAACTGTTGCGCGACGGCAATGCAATTACCACGGATATGCCATCGCCCGGCAGCTTTCAGGATTGCCCGCCTGCACCTGGACAGGTTACCTATCAGCTGGTGGTGGATTCCGAGTTTGGCGGTTCCGCGCGGCAGGCCGCCATGGTCGATGTGCAAGACGCTTCCGATGGTGACGGCGGCGCCGGGCAGCTGCCGGAAATTCCACCGTCCATTAGCAGCTTTACCGTGGACAACACGCAAATCGATGTGGGCGGCTGTGTGGTCTTGTCGTGGGAATTTGGCGGCAGCAGCTTGGCTTCTGTGCGGCTGACCCGCAACGATGTGGAAATTGCTTCCGATATGCAGTCGCCGGGCAGTTTCCAAGATTGCATCAACGATGACTCGTTGGTGGGCACCGTTGTTTATCGGCTGGTCGTTGATTCTGAGTTTAGTGGCTCCGACGCGGCCGAACAGATGGTCACGGTGGTTGGCGGCTAGGAATCTATTGGCGAATCACTTTGGAAAGCTGTCAGATCTGCACAGATCTGACAGCTTTCGTTGCGTATATTCAACAGGAGAACCCCATGAAAAAAGTGTCTGCACTGATTTTGTTCCTGAGTATTGCCATCTTGAGCACGGCAGTCACCTTTGCCCAATCGGGCGGGCAGACCATTCCGCCGGCGGAGGATGCCCCCATTGCGCTTATTACGCTGAATTTAGAAGCCGGCTTTCCGCTGGATCCCATGATCTTGAGCGTAAATGGCGGCGGCGAGGTAGATGCCAGTACGTTGGATGAAGGCTGTGCCGGTTACATCAACCAAGACCCTGTGGTGACGCTGAATTGGTCGGGACAGGCCGATTTTGTCGAGGTCTTCTTTTACAGCGATCACGACCCCACATTGGTCATTCAGATGCCGGACGGTGGCTATGCATGTAACGATGATGCCAATGATTTGCTGCTCGATCCGTCCATACAGGCCAATAACCCGCCGGCCGGTCAGTATAAAATTTGGGTGGGCAGTTACGCCCCAGAGCAGTTAATCCCAGGCTTTTTGGTGCTCACCACCAAGCCGGATGTGAATATTGGCACGTTGGATATTGGAGGGTTGGTAAAGCGCGCACCGATCGCCGAAGATGAATTAGAGCAGCATGAAGCCAATACGGCCCAATCGCCTACCAAAGCCGTCAGCGAGCCGATGGAGGAGGCGGTTGAAGTTGCTGCGGCTGAGCCAATTACGGCGAGCCTGTCTGTATCCGGCACGGTAGCAGCCTTTGGCATTAGCGTGCCGGATCAGCTGTGCAATGGCTTTCTGGATGGCGAGCCTGATTTCGCTTTTGATTGGGAAAACAAGGCTGACTTTTTGCGCGTCATATTTGAAGGCGATGATGATGCCACGCTTTTTGTGGAGGCGCCAGATGGCTCAGTTTATTGCAACGATGACTTTGTGGCTGGGGAAAATCTCAACCCCGTGGTGGATATTGAGCAGCCGCTCTTAGGTCCATATTTTGTCTATGTGGGGCGGCTGGATTTGGAGAAGGCAATCACCGGCACGCTTATTGTGAGCCCGTCGAGCGATACGCAGCCTAAAGTGCTAACAGGAGGTAATTAAGATGAGGCGCATCTTCAGTTTTGCTGCTGTTGGGCTATTTGTACTTTCGCTAATGGTTGTGTCGCCCGTTGCGGCGCAAAGCGGGAACCAGTGGGTCATGAGTTTTTATCCCAATCCAAATTGGGGAGGGGCTGCTACCTATGTGCAGTATACCAATCTAGTCAATTTTAATTGGGGCGCGGGCGCGCCGGGTCCGGGGCTGCCCACGCAGAACTACACGGCGCGTATGACGACCGATGCTTTCTTCTATGGCGGCGTCTATCGCTTTACGATGTTGGCCGATGATGAAGTATCGCTGGTCATCAACAACCAGACATACTTTAGCTCTATCGGCGCGCCGCAGCCCGGCAAGACATTTGTGGTGGATGTGCCCATGAATCAAGGCAACAGCCACATAGAGATAAACTTTCGACAATACACGGGGCCGGGGTACATTAGCGTCTATTGGGATTACGTAAAGCCGAGCGATGGCGGCGTCTATGTGCCGTCTCAGCCAGCGCCGCCCTCTTCACCTTCATCTGCACCGTCGCTCTCTAACAAATATGGCGATTTTACATCGTGTATACAGCAGAGCATGCACCAGGCCAACTGTTTCCACGCCACGGGGGAATGGGATTCACCCAATTTGGGCTCAATTCAGATGGAGCCTCAGATTGTGATCTGGCAACAGTGCAAAGCCGATGAAGAAAGGGTACAGCGGCTTTTGCCCAATCAGGATCCGCGCAAATCCAAGTGCTCTAAGTCCGAAGCGGGCTGGTTCGCATCCTAAAAATTAGGAATTAGGCGGTTGGTCGGTTTGTCGAATACCTGTCAGGTTTAAATCTGCACATGATTTTTGCACCATAACTAATTGTTGAAGAGATGATCTTCTATGGGCATTTTGTGAAAGCGCAGTCACAATGACATTGAAGCACACGACGAGGCACACGACACCACACGAAAAGACGCGGGTCGTGCGACGGAGCGCGGCGGAACGATATGTTTTATACACGCTGGTGGCGTTGGCGGCTTCGGTGATTGTGACGCGCGTCTATCTGGAGTTAACCGGCTACCCACAAATTGGTGGTGGCAATCTGCACATTGCCCACGTATTGTGGGGTGGTTTGCTGCTTTACATTGCGGCGCTGTTGCCGCTCATGTTTTTGGGCAGCCGCGTGTTGACTTGGAGCGCCATTTTAAATGGGGTTGGCGCAGGACTTTTTATTGATGAGGTGGGCAAATTTATTACGGCGAACAACGACTATTTTTACCCACCGGCCGCACCGCTCATTTATGCCTTTTTTCTATTGAGCGTACTGGTCTATCTCACCGTGCGACGGGATCAAGTTGATGCGCCGCAGGCCGATTTGGCGCGGGCGTTAGATGCGCTGCCCGATTTGGTGCAAACTCCCCTTCCCGCGGCTCAGCGCGAAGCCATATTGCATAATCTACAAAGTGGCGAACGATCGAGTGATCCACCTTCTGCCGAACTAGCCGCGCTACTGCGCAACTTTATGGCGCAACAACATATTGCCGTGGTCGATAGAGCACAGATGAACGTTTGGCAACGGATATGGCTGCTGGTGATCCAAAATGGGCAGCGCGCGGGCCAGCGCGTCCATCGCCGGCTGATTATGTTTCTGCTGGGCTGGAACGGCTTGCAGGCGCTTCTGGGCCTGGTTTTGCTGCTGATTGTGGCGGTCTTCGCCACGCCCTCTTTCCAGGCCCTGCGCACCGCTCTCATTAACGATCAGCAATTGCGGGATATGAACGATTGGCCTTGGCTGTTGCTGCAGTCTATACTGCAATTGGCGGTAAGCTTGATTGCCCTGCTGGCATTCTACTATTTTGTACGTGGCAAGGATGCCGCCGGCGTAAAGGCTGCTATATTGAGTCTGACTATCTCCTTGACCATGGTTGTGCTGTTGACATTTTATCTGAACCAGTTTGCCGCCATCAGCACTGCATTGTTTCAATTTGTGTTTCTGGTGGTTGTAAACGCGTATCGAAACTGGTACGTTGAGGAAGCTTAGGTTGCGTAAAAATTACCGAGATGGCTCTGTGTTCTGCACAACCGCCATCATATAAGTTCTAATAGAAAGTGAGAAACAATGTTTGCCTCTAAAATGCAGCTTCAGTCAATCTTAACCAGACAGCGAGTCAATCTGCTTCTGCTGATCTTTTCCCTTCTGTGGATCAGCGCCTGCGGTGGCGCGACTGCGTCACCCACGGCGGTGGCTACCGAAGCCCCTACGGAAGCCCCCACGATTCCCGCCAAGGATGTGGAGGTGGAACCGCCCACGGTAGCGCCCGCGGCCGATTCTGCGGGTGAGCAAGAAGCAGAGTTGATTCACGTGAATTTTGGCGTCAATGCTGAATTTGAACCATTTGTATTCAAAAATGAGCAAGGCGCCATTGTGGGCTTTGATATTGCGTTGCTCGATGCCCTTTCACAAGTTGGTAATTTCGAATTTACCTATACGGATCTGCCGTTTGAAGAGCTATTGCCCAAGGTGGAGTCTGGCGAACTGGATGCGGCCATTAGCGCCATTACCGTAACCCCTGAGCGTGCGCAGCGCGTCAATTTCACCGATATCTATTTTCGCTCTGGTCAGGCGCCCGTCTCCTACTTTAACCCGGGGCAGGGGTTGGCCGTGCGCACGGATGAGGCAACCATTATGGGCAAAGACAGCTTGGTCGCCGGCGTGAAGGTCGGCGTAAAGACCGATACCACCGGCGCCGCTTTTGTGGCTGATGAAACAGCCGCCGAGGCCGTCCCTTTTCCAGAGTCCAACGACGCGCTGAATGCGCTCAGTGAGGGAATGGTCGATGCCGTGGTTGTCGATATTCCGGTGATTGTGCGTTTTATTGAGAAAAACCCCAATGCCGGCATCCGCATTAGCGGTGGCCCACTCACGGATGAAGAATATGCCATTGCCGTCAACCCGGCGCGTACGGACATTCTCGAGCGGCTCAATAGCGCGCTGGCAAAAATTCGCGAATCTGGGCTATACGATCAATTATTTGAGAAATGGTTTGGCTCACCGTGATTTTTCCGTGCTGTGCGACTAATTGAGGAGTGTGCATAATTTGCTGTTCGAGTGGCAATGGCTCGTGGCCCACGTGCGACGCACTACCCGCCATGGCGGCTGCATGATGGCTGTTCCACTGGGCAGTGCGACGCACACTAGCCTGCCCCTACTCGACTGAAGTATGTATGCACACCCATCATTTAATAGGAAAGCAGATTCACCATGCATAAACAGAAAGCAATTTGGCTTGCTGCCGGTGTACTGATGCTGGCCGTGGTGTTCACGTTTGCCCCATTTGCAACGCAGGCTCAAACGGCGGACTCTGAATCCATATTTTCTCTTGAGGCGCTGGGTAACGCAATCTATTTGAGTGACTTTACAGAAACGGGCCAAGTGACGCTACAAGATGGCCAATTTGTAGATCAAGCCAACCATCTGTGGGTCACGCTGACCGGGTATGCCGCGTTTGGCGATCTCAATGCAGATGAAAACGATGATGTCGTGGTTGTGTTGGTCACCAATAGCGGTGGTACGGGCGAATTTTACGATCTGGCCTTGGTGGTTGACCAGGAAAACCAACTCACCAATGTGGCGACAACGCGATTGGGCGACCGTGTTCAAATTCACGACCTTGCCATTGTAGATGGGCAGATTGTGGTTGACATGGCAACGCAAGGACCAGACGACGCCGCATGCTGCCCCACATTGGATGTGCAGGAAATCTATGCGTTGGAAGATGACGCGCTAACGCTGGTCTCGTCTACGGAAACGGGGATAGAAGAGACGGCGGGCGTCTTTTCACCGGATGCGGATCCCACCGCCGCCATGCTCTTTTTGGGTGGCGAAGAGTACTATTGGCTGGACCCCACATTGGTCAGCGTACACAGCGGCGCCGTTACGGGGCCTGGCGTTAAAGCAAGTGAATTGGGCGCGGGCTGCGTTGGCGCCATTGATGAGCGCCCAGACGTGGTGCTCAACTGGACTGAAGACGAGTCGGTGGATCTCCTGCGCATTTTCTTCTTGAGCATGAGCGATCCGTCCATGGTGGTCGTGACGCCCACGGGCGATGTGGTCTGCAACGACGATCTAAATCCGCTGGTGTTGGATCCCTACTTGGAATTTGAGAATCCGGCTCCTGGGCGCTACGCGATCTTTATCGGCAGCTTTGAGAATGATGCTACGACGCCGGGCTTTTTGGTCGTCACCAGTGAAGACTTTTCCCCGGCCACCATGGACATTGCCCAAATGTTTCCGCGCCAAACCAACCCGGGCGCTATCGGTGAACCGCTGCCCATCGATGTGCTGAATCTGGATGCGGAGCCGTTGGCCGGGGCCCCAGATGCACCGCTGACGGCAGAAACCGCGCCCTATACACAAACGCTGGTGGCTGGTGGTGACCTTGGTGCTTACAACATTGAGCTGGATAACAATCTATGTACGGGATTTATTGACGCTACACCCACGTATGCCTTTGCGTGGGAAGGCAAAGCGGACAAATTGGTGCTCTTTTTTGAGGCAGAGGCAGATACGACGCTGATTGTGCGCGATCCAAATGGCGTTTTCCAATGCAGCGATGACTTTGATGGCGCCGATAACCTCAATCCCTATCTAGATCTTACGCCCATGGACGGCAGCTATCAGCTTTGGGTGGGCAGCTTTGCGCCTTCCACAATGGTGACGGGGACGCTGACCATTGCCGGCACGACCGACATGCAGCCTGTGCCCTTACCTGCTGATGCTACTTCAGAGTAGCCCCACATTCTGGGGATTTGTGGTCTAAACCGTCTTTAATTTTAGGACTTACGCAAGCCTAGTTATCTGGCCGCTTAATTTTCAGAAATCCCGTATAACTTTTGTTCGAGCTGTATTTCTAAAAATTAAATGTTCGCGGCACAAGCGTAGAAATGGCCAAGTCAGCTATGTTATGCTCTCCTGGGAGCCACTGGCGCTGCGTATGTCGTGATTTGAAAGGAATGCTACTGATGCTACGAATGCGACTGAGAATATCTGTAATTGCATTGTGCATTGTCGTGGCCGGCTTGGGCGTAGTAATGGCGCCGCGCCCCGCAATGGCGCAGAGTTTTGTCACCGTGGTGGTGCAGCCTGGCGATACATTAGCCAAGATCGCTGGCCGCTACTGTACAAACTGGCAGAATATTTATGACGTGAATCGTCAGGCGATTGGGCCCAATCCACATCAGCTGTCCGCGGGCATGGCGCTGACCGTGCCCAACTACTGTGGTGGCGCCGTAACGCCGCCTGTAGGGGGCGGCGTCTATGATCGCGGCCCCACCACGCACGCATCGGGTCCATACAATGCGCCATACTATACAGTGGCTTGGGGAGATACGCTCTATTCAATTGCCAATCGTTTTGGCCTTTCGGTGGCTGCCTTGCAGCAGGCCAGCAATATCGGCGCCGGCCTCAATGCGGGACAGGTGCTCATCATTCCTGGGGGGAGCGGAGGCGTAAAGCCCCCACAGCCTCCTGTGACCAATGCCGAACGGATTTACTTTGCGCCCGGCGGCATTTCCGCAACGCGCACGGGCGTTATTTACAACGGCGGCGCCAAAAGCTACATTTTGGGCGGCCAAGCCGGCCAAGCTCTGGAAAT
Organism: Caldilineaceae bacterium; assembly: GCA_020634755.1. Classification (GTDB taxonomy): domain Bacteria; phylum Chloroflexota; class Anaerolineae; order Caldilineales; family Caldilineaceae; genus JACKBC01. The sequence goes on from JACKBC010000013.1 coordinate 120,446, forward strand.
CGGCACCCGGTCGCATGGCGATCCGCTGCTGGTGACAATTGTGCAGGTGAACGGCGTAAGCGTGGCGCTCAATGGCCCCAACAGTGGCGTGGAAAACAACTTATGGGCGCGTCTGCCCGCCACCGACGATTATATTGTTACCATCAGTCCGGTGCAGCTGCCCGAAGGGCCTCAGCTGCCTTTTGATGTGACTTTTATTATGCAGTAGATTTACCTGATTCATCGCTGTTCTCGCTAGCTGTGATGCCCTCTCAATTGGCTGTATTAGTGATGTTGTAGCGAAATTGTAGCGGTACTATGTGATGATGAATGTTGGCATCCAAATTATTGCGACTTACGCAGCGCCAATCGGCCGCCCCAAAGGGACATAGCTCTTACCTGGCCACTTTTATGCTCGGCTTGTGTAAGTCCTGCTTTATTCACTCACGTTACGCAGCGACAGCCAGTCTGCTATACTCAGCTCTGAATGAGAACTGGAGTTTTATCACTGCGGTTGAGGCAGTAGAAAACTCCGGTTCTCATGTCAACCGCACTATAGAGAGAAACAGGAACGTCGGCGCGCCGACTTTTCGCCAAGCTTGCGTAACATAAGGTATTAACGAAAAGGACAACTATGAGAATTTCACTGATCACCAGCACCATTTTGTGTGCGCTTTTGATGCTCGTTGCGGCTCCATTGGCCAAGGCCGCGCCGGCTTCTCAAGCCACGCCCGACCCGGCTAATGACTGGCAGCGCGTGCAGCAGGCCGGTAAGCTAGTCATCGGCACCTCTGCCGACTATCCCCCATTTGAATTTTACAACAGCAACTATGCGCTTGATGGCTTTGATGTTGCTTTGGCAAAGGCCCTGGGCGAGCAGCTGGGCGTCGAGGTCGAGTTCAACGATTATGCGTTCGATGGCCTGCTGGATCAGGTGCGGTTGGGCAATGTGGACGCAGCCATTGGCGCCATTTCCGTGACGGCGGAGCGGCGCGCAGTTGTCGATTTTACCAATCTTTACTACATTGGCAGCAGCGCCGTTGTGGCCCGTCCTACCTTTACGCAAACGGTTACTTCCGCCGCCGATATGACGGGACTGATTGTGGGCGTTCAGCTGGGCACTACCTATCAGGCCTGGGCCCAACAGAACTTGGTTGATACTGGCTATATTCCCCAGGATAACCTGGTCCCGTATCGCTCTGTGCGCGATATGTTTACCGATCTGCGCACTGGTAAATTGGACGTGAGCCTCATGGGTAAGCTCACCGCCGACCTGGCCGTGAGTGGCCGTGGGCTAAAGCTCGTGGGCGAGGGGCTCAGTCCGCAGCAGCTCGCCATTGCCGTGCCCAAGGGCAGCAGCCTGGTTGAACATCTGAACGAGGCGCTGCTGGCGTTGGAGGCAGACGGGCGCTTTGCCGAGCTTTCCAAACTCTATTTGTCCGAAACGCCGCTGCCCAATGTCACAACCGGGGGGGCCGTTGTCTCGGAACTGCCCACCGCCGTCGCGACGCCGCCGCAACCAGCAGCCACGCCGCAGCCGACGGCAACACCCGCTTGCATCGACAGCGTCAAGTGGATCGCCGATCTCAACTTGGATGACAAAAACATGACCTCGCCGCCCATTTTGATTCCCGGCCAGGACTTTTCCAAAGGTTGGCGCTTGCAAAATGACGGCACATGTCCCTGGTCCGCCGATTTTGCGCTAACCTATGCCAGTGGGAATCGCATTGAGTCCGCCATGGGCGGCAGCAGCGTTAAAATTGGCAAAGCGGTGCAGCCGGGCGAGCAGATCGACATCAACGTAAACCTGCGCGCGCCACAGACGTATGGAGTTTTTCAGGGCTTTTGGCGCATGCACGATACGCTGGGCCAAGCCTTTGGCGAAGTGCTCTGGGTCGGTATTCAGGTGCCCGATCCCAATCCGCCCGTGGCCACGCCAGCGCCGCAGCCGCCTGCTTCTCAGCTCAACCCCAATTTGCGCGCCGACTCCGCGTATATTGCCTCCAACCAGTGTACAACGTTGCGCTGGGATATTGACAACATCCGCGCCGTCTATCTAATCGATGGTGGTAACCAGCAGGGCGTTGGCGGTCACGATGCCCGCAATGTCTGCCCCAGCGGCACCACCACATATACGCTGCGCGTCGTCAACAATGAGAACACAACGTTCGATTTCCCGATTACGATCAATGTGTCTGGCAATGCGGATTACAGCCTCAACTTCTGGACCGATCGCGACCGCATTGACCGTGGTCAATGTACAACGCTGCGCTGGGATGTGCGCAATGTGCGGGCTGTCTTTCTGGATAATGAAGGAGTGGCCGGCGTCAGTCAGCGCGAAGTTTGTCCCGGCGATACGCACACATACAGGCTCAATATTACCAAGAATGATGGCGGCCAGGACAGTCGTGAAGTCACCATTCGCGTCAATAACAGTCAACCCCAAGCCAAGAAACCGCGCATCAAGCACTTTGACGTTGACCGCAACCAGTCCTTCATTGGCGAATGCATCACGCTGCGGTGGAACACAGAGGACACAGAAGGTGTGGGCATTGAGCGCAACGGCTCCACGTTGCTGCAAGCTGGGCCCAGCAACGGCAGCCAAGAAGATTGCTATGGCCCCGTCGGTATTAACGAGTATACGCTAATTGCCTATAACCGCGACGGCACCGTCCGAAATTCGCTGTCAGTCACCGTGCAGGATGCCGGCGACTAAGCTATACCCAAGCCTGGCAGGTGAACCAGGTTCACCTGCCAGGCGGCTGTTATATCGCTACCCTGTTGCAGTGAACTGAATATGTGAACGTTCTCTGTTCCCCGAGGAAGGTCGACCAGGACGTTTATGAACAAACGCACAATCATCTATCTTATACTCGTCTTTGGGCTGAGCATTCCCCTCTACATTTTGATCAGTAGAAGCGGCGGGCTGGAAGGCCCCGGCGCGCAATATGTGCTCCTGCTAATGTGGTGCCCAGGTATTGCCGCGCTGATCACCACGCTGATCTTTCAGCGTAATCTGCGCGGCTTAGGCTGGGGACTAGGCCGTCCGCGCTATCTCGTCATTGGCTATCTATTGCCGATTCTCTACGCTGGCATTGTGTATGGCGCAATTTGGCTGTCTGGGCTTGGCGGTGTTGATTTCAGTCGTCTGGGCGCCCAACCCGCGCCAATGCTTGTATTCGTATTGACTGTGAACGTTCTGCTCTCCATTTTGTTGGCCTTGGGGGAAGAGATCGGCTGGCGCGGGCTGCTGGCGCCCCAATTGTATACGCAACATACGTTCGTCGGCACGGCGCTAATCAGCGGCCTTATCTGGGGCGTTTGGCACATTCCCCTGATCATCACTGGCGACTATTCGAGCGGTGCGCCCACTTGGTATGCAATCACCTGTTTTATGATCCACATTACCGGTTTGGCTTTCGCCTTTGCCTGGCTGCGTTTGGCGTCCGGCAGCCTGTGGCCGGCGGCGCTGATGCACGCTACGCACAACGCGTTTATTCAAAGCGTGCTGGATAAGATTACGGTCGACAGCGGCAGCACAGCTTATTTCTCTACTGAATTTGGCTTGGGTTTGGCCATGATGGGCGTCATTGTTGCCATATGCTTTTGGCGGATTGGTTTACCCATATCCTCTCGGGCAACAGATGCAAAATCTTTTACGACTCACGCGGCGCCGGCAAAGGGCTAATGTTCGTACACGGTTGGCGTAAGTCATTCAGTTCAATGATGGCTCTGTGCTGTGTGCAACCGCCATCTTGCATGTCCTATCCTATTTGCAAAGGAAAATCTATGTTTACTAAAAAATTCAGCACGGCTTTGGCGCTTCTCTTTGGCGCGTTGCTTAGTCTGGCGGCCTGCGTGCCGGCTGAGACGCCCAATCAGCCGCCGACTGCGGAACCAGTGGCTGAAGCCACCGCTACAGAAGCAGTCACATCAACGGAAGCAGTTACATCGACAGAAGCAGTTACATCAACAGAAGTAGCTACAACGACAGAAACAGTCACAGAGAGCACAGACGCCATGCTTTCTGTGGAAGCATTAAAAAACGCCACCTATAGCGGCATCTATGAAGAGCCGGTTACGCTTACCGATGGCGTGTATGAAGGGGGCGAAGCCGGCGACCTCCGCCTCCACTATAAAGATAATGACACCATCTTTGGCGATCTGGATGGCGACGGCGTTGATGATGCCGTTGTCTTTCTACAGGACAGCGGTGGTGGTACCGCCGCCTTTATCTATGTGGCGGCCCAGTTGAACCAAGGGGGCGAGCCGGTTGATGCTGGCGCCGTTATGGTGGACGACCGGGTGCAGTTTAAAGCCGCGGCCGTCGAAGATGGCCAGGTCAACGTAGAAGTGACGACGCGCGGCCCCGGTGACGCCGATTGCTGCGCCAGCTATCTGACGCACAAAACATATGCGCTGCAAGAGGGCAAACTGGCTGAGACTTCTAGCGGCGATGCCGAGCCCGTGCGCGTCTCGGCCGCGGATCTGGACGGGACCAGTTGGCGGCTGGTGGAACTTGGTGAGAATGAGCCAGTGGCGGACGATGTGGAAATCACCATTGCCTTTGCCGGAGACCAGCTGAGCGGCAAGGGCGGGTGCAATAACTATAACGGCAGCTTTACGCTGGACGATGTGAATCCGTTTGCCATCACCATTGGCCCTCTTGCTTCCACGCGCATGCTCTGTCCCGATCCCGCCGGCGGTCTGGAAAGCGCTTACTTCGATGCGTTGGGGCAGGCCAGCCTCTGGGGCTATGACTTTGGCAACTTGGTTATCTCCTATGGCAGCGGCGAAGGGCGCAAACTGTTGCGCTTTACGGCCCAGCCGACAGAGGAGACAATGGCCGCCCCTACCGACAGCTTGACCGGCGTTACCTGGCAGTGGGTGGGCCTTACTGACCCCATGCAACAAGTAACAATTGATTCACCGGAGAGCTACACGCTGACCTTTCTTGACGATGGTTCAATTCAAATTCATGCTGATTGCAACGAGGCTACCGCTTCCTACACGGCCAGTGCTGACGGCGGTATTGAAGTGACGCCTGGCGTTACCACCTTGGCGCTTTGTGGACCGGAATCGCGCAGCGAGGAGCTGATCCAGAAGCTTGGTTTTGCCGCCCGCTATTTTTTCCAAGATGGGCATCTATTTATTGATATGATGGCTGACGGCGGTACGCTAGAATTTCAACCATAAGCGGTAGACGCGATACACCTCACCCATTTATGGATTTTTCGGACAGGGCCAGCGCGAACCTAAAAAAAGCAGGGTTAAAAGCCGCGGCTGACACGGAAAAGCGGTTGAGACCGCTTGCTATTTAGCCGCGGCGGCTTTTCATTGTGAGCTGCCGGATTTATCCGTTGCGATTATGAAGTTCGCATGGCCCCGATTTTTCGGACCTCAGGGGGTGACAAACGAGCGCCAACGGCGCGGCGGCTGAGCTTGTCGAAGCCAAAGCGGGTCACCCCTGAGCGCCGATTGAACCCAATTTAATCTATCAAGGGAGAAAGAATAATGTCATATCGACTTCCATCTATTGTTTCCACGATCTACCTGGTGTTAGTACTTTTGTCGATGATCCCCATTTTTACCGGTGGTGATGCGCTTTCGGGCGTCTTTGCCGTTATGCTTACACAGCCGTGGGTATCGCTCTTTGACAATCTCTTTGGCTTGTCCGGCAATATGGCCACGGGGCTGATCCTAATCATCATTGGCGCGCTCATCAACGCCGCCATTATCTACTACGTTTTGCGCTGGCTGGTAAACCGCGTGGCCTAAGCCGTTTTTTGCTCGGGCCCGCACGTGGGAACGCAGCCCAACCGGCCACACCCGTAGGATAAGGTGAGGAAATGTGAAGAAAATATTCGGTATTCTGAAACCGGGTTTTTACCAAAAACCCGGTTTCTCACGCTACCGAAACAAATTATTCCTGGTAACTATTCAGCTGTCCCCTTCGACAAACTCAGCCCTCGAGTAACCTGAATAGTTATCATTAATGTTTCTAAAGCTTGTCCTACCCATTTGGATTCGGGGAGAATCATGCACGAAAGAGAGACCCCAGACTATCGCTATCTGTTCAATCGCATGCTTTATGATTCGCCGCTATATACGGTGTGGGGCAAGCTCATCTATGCCGCTATTTTGCTGATCACGCTCTATCTTGCTATTAGGGTTTGGAGCGGCTGGTTAACGCCGCTCCAAAATGGCTGGCTCATTCTTTATGCGCTATTCATTGCCTTTATGGGCTCCTGGATCGGCATTGCCTACTTGCGCTACCTGGATCGCCGCGACCCCGAACCGTGGTGGTTTTTCGGCGGTACATTGCTGGTGGCGCTCTTTCTGACGACGGCGCCGGCTGCCTATATTAACAATGCCAGCCCTGTACCCACTTTGACCGTGGGCTTCAATGAGGAATTTTGGAAGGTATTGCCGCTGCTGATTTTGGTCTTCTTTGCGCCCACGGTTGTGTCCGGCACGCGCGACGGTTTGATCTACGGCGCGCTGGGCGGCTTTGGCTTCAACATTACCGAAATTGCCAACTACTTTTTAAAGGTTGCCTATCCGGCTGAAGGCATTGAGGGGCTTTCTGGGCAGCTGGTGCGCTTGGGCTGGTGGGGCATTGGCAATCATGTCTTTTGGAGCGCGTTGGTCGGCGCCGGGATCGGTTATGCCGTGGAGACCGACCACCGGTGGCGCAAGTTCACCGTCCCGCTGGGGGCCTATTTGGCCGCAGTTCTCACCCACACGCTCCAGGACAACGCCATCGGGGGGATGATCGGCATCGGTCTAACCATGCTCGTGCTCATGCTGCAAGGGGCGGACATAAGCAACGTGCAAGTACAAGATCAGAATAATCTGCCTGAAGCCTTTAAATCCGCCATGTCAATTGGCTTGCCCCTGGAAGCAATTGTGATCAACATTATCAACATCCCGCTGCTGATTGTGGCTCTGCGCCGCAGCGGCAATTGGGAGCGGGCCATTGTGCGTGAGGAATTAGCCGATGAAAGTCCCGCTGTGATCACGCCACAGGAGTATGAAGGCGTTGAGGCGGAGAAGCGTTTTCGGCTGCGACGTGTGCCCGGTTATGCCCGCCGCCAAGGGCGTCGCATCCGCAATGCGCAAAACGCGCTGGCCTTTCACAAGCGTTATTTACGCCGCAAGGCCCAATCAATTAAGGGGGATCCGCTGGTGGCCTATTGGCGCAATGAGATTGCGCGTTTGCGCCTGTAGCGTTTTTGTAGCGCATTAGTGTACAATAACTTTAGGACTTCCACAGCAAAGACATGTTCAGTACACCGCAACCGTGTTGGCGATCTAGGCGTCGGTCTCGATGGCTGAATTTGCCTCTATTTCTGGCCGTTGTGCTCTGCTGATTATCAATCGTAGGACCGTATGATGGTGCAAGGAAAAATTCTGCTCATTGGCTCAGAAGTAATGATGATCACCTTGCTGAAAGTATTGCTGGAATCCAAAGGGCACTGTGTATTGGTGGCGCGTTGTATACATGAAGCGCTCAAGAGCCTCCAAATTGATAGGGTAGATATCGTTGTTTTCGATGTTAACTATCTGGAAATAGATATAGTTACCACTATTGCGGAAATTCATCGAATGTTGGATGTTCCGCTCATTGTGCTTTCTTCAATAACCAGCCGAACGGTAATGCAACAGGCTGAAGAAGCCGGCGCATCTGTCTATTTGACCAAACCATTTTCCGCCCAATCTTTTCTAGACGCAATTACAAAACAGCTCCCGCAAGCATAGCTGCCATATCCGTTGACTATGCATTCCCCACGCTGTTCACCACCGCCATCTGCCTATTCATTTTCAATGCGTACCCGCGCTGTCTGTAGCGTTTTTGTAGCGTTCGCTTGGTATCATGACAAAATCAGTACACCGCGAATTCCAACATGACCCGACTTACGCAGGGCCCGCGCAGCGCCAGGGAGAAATAGCTGGCTGACGTGGCAACTTTTACGCCAGACGCTCTGGCATTGCGAGAAGCTGCATAAGTCCCTTATAACAAGGAGAGAAGATGACGACCAAAGCTGCTTTTACAACGGATGAGTGGAAGACCCTGATGCAAGCTCCCTTTGTGGTCGGCATGTACATTACAATGGCCAGCCCCAGCTTGACCGATGCAATAAAAGAATCCATGGCCGTAGCCAAAGAAATTGCCAAAACGGCCGAGAGCGCTAGCGGCAGCGAACTGTTAACGGCACTCGTCGATGAGTATAAAGATGCTGCCACGGCCAAAATGGCGCAACCCGATTTTAACACGCGTGACATAGAGGCGATAAAGACCGAAGCGCTGGCCGATGTCAAAAGCGCTGCGGCTGTGCTCAAAAGCAAGGCCACGCCCGCCGAAGCCACTGAAATTACAAAGTGGATCTATGACATTGGCGTAGCCGCGGCTGAAGCGGCCAAAGAAGGTGACTTTTTGGGCATTGGCGGTGTACGCGTGAGCGATGAAGAGAAGGCCGCCTTGGCGCAATTGGCCAGCGCGCTGGGTGTTTCTGTCTAAATGCCCGCGCGAGCCACTATTTTCCGCGAGTCGATTTTACGTTCATATTTGTACTCTACCATGAGTGCAACAAAAACCGGGGCTGCTGCTGGCATCTTGGCCAGCAGCAACCCCCGGTTTTTATTTTAATATTCGCATGTCGCTCAATCGGAAGAGCTGGCTTGGTGGGATTCCTCCAAAAGACCATAGTTTTGGGCTTCCACGAGCGCCTGGTGCCGACTGGTGGCCGACAACTTTTTGTAGAGATGGCGGACGTGCGTGCGCACGGTATTTACGCTGATCACCATGCGGTCGGCAATGGCCTCATAGGTAAGGTCGGAATCCAGTAGCTCCAGCACGTTCTGCTCCTGCCTGGTCAAACTGATGGCCTCATCCATGTTCGATTCAACAGGCTGTGCCGGCAGCGGCGCCGCTAGGACCGCATCTTCCCACGCCGGCAACGCCTTGACCAGTTCGGGGATGTCAAGAATCACGCGGACGTAACCGGTCTCTTTGGCCAGTTGACTGGCCCGCTGCAACGTTGCCGCCGCTTTTTGAGGACCATGCAGACGCAGTTCCTGCCAGGCGGTGAGGGCCAATAGGTGCAGTTGGGCAAAGCAATCGTCAATCGTCGTGCGATGGGCCAATGCGCCCGCCAGCACCGGCGTGATCGCCGCCAAATCCACGCCGCGCACAATATAGGCCCGCAAATAGGAAATCAGCGAGCGCTGTGTGTATGCGCCCGGCGTATGTACAAAATCCACACCCTCCCACTGCACAACCTGCCACGCCTCCTCCCTGCGGCCCACCGCCACCAGTAGGCGCGATTCAACATCGTGAAGTAGATAAGCCAGCACCGATTGTCGAGTCTGCGCCGGCTGCGCCTGGCCCTCGTCTCCACAAAGAGCAAGCGCTTTCGCCACGCTTCCTCTGTCCAAATCCTCTCCATCCGCTCCTGCAAGTAGGTGACCTAAACAGGTAGCGAGCCGCATAGCCAGCTCGTTGCGCACCCGGCGCGCCAACGCCAGGGCGGCCTGTTGATAGAGTTGCGCCTGCGCCAGATCATCTTGCCAATAGCTGTTTTCTGCCGCATAAAAATAGGTGCTTGTCAGGTCCAGCAGAGCGGGCAAGTGTTCCTGATGGCCGCCATCAAAGAGCAAGCGGAAACGCCGGGTGGCCTCTTTGCCCTGACCGCTGCGCATGGCCCATCTGCCTAGTTCCCGCTGCAGCGCCACAACGCCCGAGACATATTCGGCTTGCCGAAAGGCCGCCAGGGACTCTTCCGCGTGCCCCATCATCTCGTCATACTGTTTCGCATAGCGACTCAGATGCATCTGGAGAAACGACAGCATTCCTCTATGCAGCGGGTCTAGATAGTGGCGATAGGCTTCGGCTTGCGCAGCCTGCTCTCTCGCCGCGTCGAAAGCGCGCTGGTGGAAATGGGCGCCAACGAACCAGATTAACAGTTGCCCCTGCAGCGCCGCGTAGTCTGGATAGGACGAACCATGCTCCTTTAACGCCCGCTCGGCCTGTTGCACATGGCGCATCGACTGTGTATCGTCATAGTGCGCGGCCAGCAGACACCGATCGAGGAGCAGCCGCGGGCGCCGCTGCAAGAGTGCGTCCGGCAGCAGTTCCAATAGCTGCAAGGCATCTTGGGGGCTGTGTAAGAACGTGGCGCGCAGGTGGCTTTCCACCAAGTCGGCTGCCTCTTCCTCTGCCCCCGCCTGCAAAAAGTGATGCAGCGCGGCCCGAACCTGACCCGCATTGGCCAGCCACTGGCTGGCGCGCCGATGCAGGCTGGCCACAGCCGGTGCGTCTAGCTCCATCTGTAAACGGTGCTGCAGCAGCTCTTGAAAAAGGGGATGGTAGCGGTGCCAATCCCCCTCGCCACCCACCTTAATCACAAAGAGATCGGCACTGTAGATCTGTGCCAGCAGGGCAAACGCGTTGCTTGATTCGGTCACCGCGGCGCAGAGCGGCGCATTGAACGCGTCTAGGATCGAGGTTTGCAGCAAAAATTGGCGCTGTTCGTCCGGCTGGTGGTTCAACAATTCATTGGTGATGAATTCGGCCAGCCATTCGCTATCCCCGCGCAGGACACCATTCAGTTCAGCAACGCTGCCGCGATAATGCAGGGAGAGAATAGCCAGGCGCAGCCCCATTATCCAGCCTTCGCTGCTGCTCAGCACCTGGCTTAATTCAGACGCACTGGGTGCGGCAAACCCTTCCATCAAAAGATACTCACGCACTTCCTCCGGCGTAAAGCGCAGATCCTCTTTAGTCAACACCGAGATCTGATTGTGGGCATAGAGGCGCGCCAGCGGCAGCCCGGTTGAGCGACGCTTCAGCACCATCAAATGCAGCCGGCTTGGGCCTTCCTCCAGGATTTTCAACATTAGCGCCGCCACCGCCGGCGTCTGAATGTGATGCCAATCATCGAGGACCAGCAGAAAATGTGGGTCGCCAGGGGGCACAGAGGGCGTAGGGGGCGTGGCATCGTCGGCAAAAAAGTGCAGCAGCTGCCGCAACGCCTGCTCTGTCTCTGCCTGATTATCTTCGAGGATGGACGTGACAGCAGGCAGAAGACCGGGCGCTATCCTATCGAGCGCGGCGGCCAGATCGTGTACAAATTGACGCGGTTCATTGTCGTCGGCGGAGATCAAGAGCCAGCCCGTGCGCTCCGTAAGGCCGGCCTGCGTAAGCCAGTCGCTGACCAAGGATGTTTTGCCATAGCCGGCAGCGGCGCGTATTAGGATGCAGCGCACATCTACCCATTTATCGAGTTGGCGAGAGAGGCGCGGCCGTTCGTACATGCGCTGGGAATTGGGCGGAATCATAAAGCGGGAGGATGTATACATGACGGGTTTTTCCTACAGCAGAGATTACGCGCGTGTAAAGAATCTTAAAGAACCCATTATATCACATGGTGTTTCAAAAAAATATCACATACTATGCGATAGCATCGCTGGACCGCTTACTATATCATGAACGTTGACGTATAGAGAATAGTTCACGACTTGTAAGACTTCGGTGTTGTGAAACTTCGGTGTTGTGAGACTTGGGTGGCTTTGCCTTGAAACAGTTTGTGTGTATCTATCTTTCTCGCCAGGCCAAGAGGTGCCAAACAAACCTCATTCTAGAAACGGCTCCGCGGCCAAAACTGGCCATAGCTACACGTTTCTCTTGCCGACCAAACCCACAGCAGACATAGCAAAGTAGTTGAATCACGTAGTTGCATCAAGGAGTAAAGGTTTACTATGAAGAGCAGTACAGTACACAAAAGAATATGGTTACCGTTGATAACGCTCATCCTTCTCATGAATCCCGCCGCATTCGACTCTATGCCTAGGTTGCAGGGCGCAGTTGCGTTCGCCCAGGGCAGTCAGGTCACGATCGATTTCGACAACGTGCCATCCTCGGCCTTTTTTGCGAAATACAATGGCAGCCAGGAAGATGGTTTTACGATGTCGGCGACGGGGGGTACATATACATACTCTCCCATTACGCCCTCGCCACCACTTGGTGGGACAATCTTGCTAAATTATCGTGGAGCTGGCTCATTAACCATCACTAAGCAGGACGCGTCAACTTTTTTTCAATTTGAGCAAATGGATGTTCGCTGTACTTGTGACCAGAATGCTGATCCTCACATTACAGTTAAAGGATATATTGGTGGGGCAAACGGTACTCTGGTTGGTACAGATGACTTTTCCCTCGGTCCTTATGCCAATCCAAACGGGGCTATCGGTGCAACGGTTTCAGCCGTGAATTTGGTCGGCAAAAGCGTGGACACGCTGGTCTTCACGTATAAGGAGATCAGTGGTTCGACGTACGGCGCCGCCGGTTTTGATAATATCGTGCTGGGTGATGCTCCACCTCCCCCTACCGCGACACCGACTAACACGCCGCAGCCGACTACCGGTACGATCATCATCGTCAAGGATGCGCAGCCGGATGGCAACCAGGCATTCCAGTTTATTGGCAGTGGTAACGTCACTGGAAGTTTCCATTTGATCGACGACGGCAGCGGTACAGGCAACAGCATAACGGTCAACAACGTGAACCCAGGGAGAGTGACAATTCAAGAAGCTCACACGGCTGGCTGGACGCTTTCGTCGATCACCTGTGACAGGGGCTCCCCAAGGATTATCGGAAATCAGGTCGAATTCACCGTTACTCCTGGCCAAACGGTGACGTGTACATTCACCAACTCCCAGAATCCAACGCCAACGCCAACGCCAACCACGGGCACGATCGTCATTGTGAAGGATGCGGATCGGGATAGCGACCAGGCGTTTGGCTTCCGCCTTACGGGCGCGCAGTTGAGCCGAGATTTCACGCTGGTGGATGATGGCAGCGCCGCCAATACGCAGAGCTTTGCGGACTTGCCGCCCGGTGAGTACCAGGCGCTTGAGTTTTTCCTCAGTACCTGGACCTTAACCAATATCTCGTGCAACGACGCCAACTCGACCGGCGACCCCAGCCAGCGGACAGCGACCATTAATCTGGAAGCGGGCGAAACGGTGACCTGCACCTTCTTCAACACGCTCGCGCCCACCGCTACGCCGACGAATACGCCAACCAATACGCCAACCAATACGGCAACCAATACGCCAACTGACACGGCAACGCCGACGGCGACGAACACGCCGACCAATACGGCAGTGCCGCCGACCAACACACCGACCGCGACCGCAACGCCGGCATCTGGCACGCTGATCATCAAGAAGGATGCGGTGCCGGACAGCAGCGAGCCGTTTGCGTTTCTGCAGAACGGCGTTGGCGGCCAGCCGATTATTCTGGTCGACGATGGCACAGGCACGCGCAATACCTACACCATCAGCGACCTGCGACCAGGAACGAACACGCGTATTTTCGAGGATCGGTTGCAGGGCGCCACCTACACGCTGACCGACATCACGTGTGACGATCCGAACGTGACGATTGAGGTCAATCGTGGGCTCGTCGCCTGGAAGGCCGAGGCCGGCAAGACGGTGACGTGTACATTCGTCAACACCAAGAACGCGCCGACCGCCACGCCGACCAATACGCCGGAGCCGGCATCTGGCACGCTGATCATCAAGAAGGATGCGGTGCCGGACAGCAGCGAGCCATTTGCGTTTCTGCAGAACGGCGTTGGCGGCCAGCCGATTATTCTGGTCGACGATGGCACAGGCACGCGCAATACCTACACCATCAGCGACCTGCGACCAGGAACGAACACGCGTATTTTCGAGGATCGGTTGCAGGGCGCCACCTACACGCTGACCGACATCACGTGTGACGATCCGAACGTGACGATTGAGGTCAATCGTGGGCTCGTCGCCTGGAAGGCCGAGGCCGGCAAGACGGTGACGTGTACATTCGTCAACACCAAGAACGCGCCGACCGCCACGCCGACCAATACGCCGGAGCCGGCATCTGGCACGCTGATCATCAAGAAGGATGCGGTGCCGGACAGCAGCGAGCCGTTTGCGTTTCTGCAGAACGGCGTTGGCGGCCAGCCGATTATTCTGGTCGACGATGGCACAGGCACGCGCAACAGCTTCACCATCAGCGACCTGCGGCCCGGAACCAACACGCGTATCTTCGAGGATCGGTTGCAGGGCGCCACCTACACGCTGACCGACATTACGTGTGACGACCCCAACGTGACGATTGAAGTCAATCGCGGGCTCGTCGCCTGGAAAGCCGAGGCCGGCAAGATCGTGACGTGTACGTTCGTCAACACCAAGAACGCGCCGACTGCCACGCCAGTGCCCCCGACGGCTACACCGACGGATACGCCGACCAACACGGCAGTCCCGCCGACGAATACGCCAACGGACACACCGACCAACACACCGGTGCCACCGACGAATACGCCAACGGACACGCCGACCAACACGCCGGTGCCGCCCACGGCCACAGCGACGCCCCTGGCGACGCCGACTCCGGGGCCGACGATGGCGCCCTCCCAGGGCTGTACGCCGGGGTATTGGAAGCAGAAACAGCATCTAGGCTCGTGGGTCGCCACCGGCTACACCACCGACCAGAAGCTGAATACGGTCTTCAGCAACACCGGCAGCCTGGGGAATAACACGCTGCTGCAAGCGCTCAGCTTCAAAGGTGGCTCCTCGCTTGAGGATGCCCAGCGCATCCTGCTGCGGGCGGCGGTGGCAGCCTTGCTCAATGCGGCGTCCCCGGCTGTGAGCTACGCGCTCACCTCAGCGGACGTCATTGCGCAGGTCAACGCGGCGCTGGCCAGCAATAACCGCGACCAGATCTTGGCGCTGGCCACACAGCTTGATGCCTACAACAATGCTGGCTGTCCGCTGGGTAGAGCCTCTGCGGCGGGTGAAGATGAAGATGATTCGTCGGATTCGTTCTCGGGCTTCATCTATCTCCCCATGATTGTGCAAGAGTAACGTTCTAACGCTTTTACGCTGTATTATTTTCACAGCAAACAATCATGGCCATTGCATGCCGCAATGGCCATGATTGTATTCTCACAAGTACAATTCAGAGAGTAATGACGCGAGCAGCTGTATTTGTAGGCAAAATGGTGGGAACCCATGTTGACGCAACGGAAAGTTATCATTGTGGGTTCTGAACCCACAATGACCAACTTGCTAACCGTATTGCTAGAAAGCGATGGCTACCAAGTTAGCGCCATCCACAATAGAGACAGAGGAGATAAGAAAATACACACCAACACGGTGGATCTGATCGTTTTTGATATGCCGCCATTCGAAAGGGATGTGGTGCTAGCGGCCGAGGAGCTTCATGGCATGTTTGCAGCGCCACTTATTATCCTATCCGCCGTGACAAGCCGTAGAGTCACTACCCAGGCGCTGCAAGCCGGCGCCGCGGCCTTTATTGTCAAACCATTTTCGGCGCAGAATTTTCTGGATGCAGTTGCCCTGCATGCGCAAAACAATAAAGGTGTCCCCCTTGTGATGGCGCCAAGTGTAATCACCTAATACACCTAATATCAGTACATTGCAACGGTGTTGGCGCTTTAGGCATCGGTCTGGTTTGGAGAATCCAGCCCCATCTCTTGCCGTTGCGCTCTGCTGAATAGGGTTTCGCTAAACTTAACACTCTTAAACAAAAAAAGGACCACTGCCGTACGCAGTGGTCCTTTTTTTGTTAAGATGACATTCTTCATACGTCTGCGTGTAGCGTTTTTGTAGCGGTACTTAGATATATTTACAATCTGTCCTCTCCTGGCGATCTACTGGCTACCAAATATTAACTCACGTTACGCAGCGACAGCTAGTCTGCTAGAGAGAAACAGGAAAGTCCGCGAGCCGACGTTCCGCCAGGCTTGCGTAACATAAGATATTAAGAAAGAGGTGATGATCATGAGTAAAGTCTATCTGGCAATTCCCCATGCGCTGGATAAAGTATTGGGCCACGTCAACGAAAGCGGAAAAGTCACGCGCAGCCAGATTGGCATAGACAGAGAAGTGGGCCACGCCAATCTGGCTACGGGTGATATCTATGCCCAACGCTTCGGCCCCGACAAAACGGTGGGACGCGTGGACCTGAGCAGCGGGAAGGTTTATGCTACCCGCATTGGCCCCGATCACTATGTGGGCTGGGTCGGCGCGGATGGGCGCATGCACCGCCACAGGGCGTTGGCTCCCGACGTGCACATTGGCCAGGTCGAATCGCCCCTTTCCTTTGCCCACTCGGCCGCGGCCATGTTGCTGCTGGTCTTGCCGGCGCTGGAAGAGGAAGCCGTCGCAGAGACGCCTGCCCAAGAGTAGCATACTCTGGTTTCAGCTCGCTGTTGTGTATTCACAAAATAGGACTAGTATCCCAGAAGTTCGACTTCTCCGAGAAGTCGAACTTCTAGGTCGGTGTTAATTTATAAATCTGCCATAGCAGGCTTCCGCTAGCAGACGCAGGCTTCAGTGGCATCAACGACCGAAACATATTTAACAGGGAAATCACATGCCGGACATTCGCACCAGCTATTTTCGTGACGTGCTATTTGTTGCCCTCCTAATCGCGCTAAGCGCGGTATCTCCCAGTCCCGTACAGGCACAGAGCACAGCCGCTGCCGATCTGCCGCCGGCTGACATTGCCAACGATGACGGGGGGGCCACTGTTGTGGTGGGCGAAGCCAGCTCCGCCAATTTTGCCTTTATGCCCGACCTGTATCCGAACCCAACGGTCCTGCTGATGGATGTGACCAACTTTTTAGCCGGTGAACCGCAGAAATATATTGCAGACACGGGGCAAATTTTGGGCGTTTTCACCGAATCTTTGTTCCCGGGACCCGGGCAATTCCGCATCAATCTGCCCATTGCGCCCACCGGCGCCTTGCTAGATGTGGATAACGATGGCGAAAGCGACACCGGGGTGCAGGTCTTTGCGCTGCAAGTGGCCTCCAACCTGATCAATGATTCCTACTTGCAGCAGATTGAGCAAGAGGGCGGGTTGAGTTCCTTCTTGGTGGATGTGGCGACCGGCGAACTGACGCAAGGGACTTTCTTAATTTATGCACCCGATGGCGATCAGGGCTTTCCATCCGGATTTGGCGCCGATGGACAGTGGTTCACCGAGGACGATCCCGCCGTGGCTCTGCCTGCCGGCTACACCTTGGCCACACTCAGCCCGGATGGCGCCGTTGCTTTTGACCGTTCCACCCGAGCCGCCATGAATACCATAGAGCGGGTGGAACAAGCCTCGCCGGACTTTTCCGACCAGGGCATTCTAGAAAGCTTCAACTCGCTGATCGACGTCCTGGCCGAGCGCTACGCTTACACCGACCTGCGCGGCCTGGATTGGGAAGAGATTCGCCAAGCGAACCTGCCCCAGGTCCAGGCGGCCGATGCCGCGAGTGATATGGCGGCTTACTACCTAGTGCTCTACGATCTGGCTGTCTCCATTGAGGATGCGCATGTCTCGGCCACGGCCAATGCCAACCTTGAAGCCACGCTGGCCTGGGCTAAAAGATTTGGCCAGCGCACTGCCGGCAATGTGGGCGCAACCGTCATCGCCACCTCTAGCGCCATGACGGCCACCGAAGCTGTGGACGCCAAAATCGTCGTCTTGACGGTAGGTGATAATACGCCCGCCAGTGACGCGGGCTGGACGCCCGGCACAGAAATCATCGCTGTGGATGGCCAATCCGCGGCCGCGCGGTTGGCAGAAGTGCCGCTGATCAGTGGCACCGGTGTGGCCGAAGTGCGGCGTGCGGCCCAAGCCGCTTTCTTTCTCTCGTTTCCGCTCAGCCAGACGGTGACCATTGGCTATCGCCTGCCCGATGCTGCTGAGGTAATGACGGCCACCATGGTCACTGGCGCGTATGACACGGGCCACAATGAGGCGGAAAGAGCCGCCCACACGCCCATCACGTATGAGCCGGTGGGTGACTATGCCGTCGTGCGCTGGAGCGATTTCATCCACTACATCGTGCCCAAAATTGCCGTGCTGGAAGAAGCCTTGGCCATTGAGAAGAATCAATCTGCGGCGGGCATGATTCTCGATCTGCGCGGCAACGGCGGCGGCTGGCTAGAGCTGTATGAGATCATGGCCTCCTATTTCTTTACGGCCGAGCAGCCCATGGCCACGCATGTCTTCGATTGGTACTATTACGATGCCACTGTGGGCGATCTGGTAAAGGCGTATGCCATCGATTATGAGGCCAGCGCGCCGCGCCCAGAGTTGGCCTATACCGGCCCGCTGATAATTTTGATCGACGAGAATTGCGCCAGTGCCTGCGAATACTTTACCCAGCACCTGCAGCTGTTGGGCCGGGCCACCGTAGTGGCCCAATATCGTTCCGAAGGCGCCGGCGGCCCCATTGAGCGGGTAGCTATGCCCGGCGGCATCAGCTTTCAATATACCATGGGGCGCACCACCTTTGCCGGCACCGACGAACCCAATTTGGAAGCCAAAGGCGTAGAGCCCGATGTGCGCGTACCCGTCACCCTGGAAACCGAACAGGCCAAGCAGCGCGGCGAAGACCCCGTGCTGGACGCCGCCATTGCCGAATTGGATCGGCTCACCGATCCGGCCGTCAGGCTGACCAGTATGACCTGGCGCTGGGTGCTTGAATACAGCCCTTCCGGTGAACAGACGGCTATGGAAGAACCAGACAGCTATACCCTCACCTTTACCGAGGACGGCAGCGTAGCGATCCAAGCAGACTGCAACCGGGCCAATGGTTCGTATACATTAGAAGCCAATGCGCTGACCATTACGTTGGGCCCCACCACGCTGGCCGCTTGCCCCGCAGGTTCACGCAGCGATGACTTTCTCAGCTATCTCGGCGCTGCTACCGACATATCGTACGAGGGCGCGAATTTGAACCTTGTGCTGGATCCCGCTAGCGGCGCATTTTTGCTCGGTTTTGAGCCGCAGAAATAAGCTCTGAAACGGCCGGATACACTGCTCATGGTCATCGCCACCGTTGCGCTGTGGCAAGGGCGCATCGCTCTTGGGGCGGCCGCTTTTACTATACGCTGCTGACGCTGGCCGGGCTCTCGGCGGTGTGGGGGCTGGCCAAGTTGGGCGTCATGACATTGGCATTTTAAAGGGCCGCTCGTACAGCCTATTGCAGCGCGCAAAATATATTCCCGCCACCTTGCTCTACATCGCCAGCCAATGGCGACGGCGAAAGTTGAGAACATGGTCATAAAACATACATTATCTTGGATTGTTGTTGCCGGTCTGCTGTTGACTGCTTGCGCGCCCTTGCCACCGGCGCCATCTGCCACGCCCACAGCTGCGCCCACTGCGGAAGCTGCCGAGAATGCGCGCGCTGACGCTATGGCGGCAGCTATTGACCTGGCCGCGCTAAAAGGACCGTCTGAAGGCGGCTGGATCTGGCAATCCTACACGCCCGCTGATGGTGAGCCGCTTGTCCTGGACGCCTCGGTAAGCTATGCGCTCAACTTTCTGGATGAGTCCTCGCTCTTTGTGACGAGCGACTGTAACTTTTTAACATTCCCCTATGTGCTCGACGGGGCGCAACTGACAATTGAGCCGAGTCCTGGTGAAATCAACCAGTGCGCCGAGGGGTCACACAGTGAACAGTTTATGGCGCTTTTGCAGCAGGCCGTCTCGCTGGCGCTGGCGGAAAACGAATTGACAATCACGACCACGCAGGGCGCGCTGTACTTCGCTGCTTTTGATCCGCTGGCCAACTTCCGCGTGGATAGCTGGAATGAGGCGGCCCAAAAATTCTTGGCCGCGTGCGATGCGCCCGGCGCCGTGCTCTTGGTGGATAGCCCCGAGGGGCGCTTCTTGCAGGCATATGGGCTGGCCAGCCTGGAAGATAAAACGCCCATGCAGGTGGATGACCGCTTTGAAATCGGCAGCAACTCCAAATCCTTTACCGCCGTTCTGGCATTACAGTTGCAGGAAGAGGGCGTTTGGAGCCTCGCTGATCCGTTGATCCAGTGGCTGCCCGATGTGGCGGCGCGCATCCCCCACGGCGACGCCATTACGCTGCGTCATCTGGCCTCCAACACCTCTGGCGTGTGGGACTACGCCAATCCGCTTATTGGCTCGTCGATTGAGAACAACACGTTAGAGCAAGGCTACACGCCCCAGGAACTCATCGACTATGTGGTGGCCAACGGCGCGCCGGACTTTGCGCCGGGCCAAGGTGGGGCTTACAGCAGCACCAACTTTGTGTTGCTGGGCATGGCCATCGAAGCGGCGACCGGCCAGTCGCTGGCCGATCTCTATCAGCGGAAAATCTTCGCGCCGCTGGCGATGGTGGACAGTGCTTTGTTGGAAGGTGTACCGGCTGCGGGCCAGATTGTCGATGGCTATTACACGCCGCCTTCCGGCGCATTGATGAACACGACCCGCTGGAACGGCTCCCAGGGTTGGGCCGCCGGCGGTATCATCAGTACCGCCGCGGATATGGCCGCCTACGCCAAAGCGCTCGACAGTGGACAACTCTTTCACGACCCTGACTCCAGCGCAGCGCTGATTGTTTGGACACCGAAGTCAACGCAATATTGGTGGTCAACCTATCCTGCCCTTTCTGGCCTACGGGTTGGGCATCGGCAAATTCAGCGATGACCCCCTTGCCTGGGGACATGGTGGCCAGACTGCCGGTTTTGAGACGCTCTTTGTCGTCTATCCGCAGCATCAAACCTACGTGGTGCTCCTGACCAATTCGGCTAGTTGCTCGACGTTCAGTTTTCTGAACTATATTAAGGCATCGCCCAACTTGTTGCCGGAACCGCTGAGTCTCTTTATGGAAAATCATCCCACCTTCCCGCTGGCCGAACCGGATTACACCAACAAGCGTCCGCGCGATTTGGGGCCCTTCACCACGGCGCTTTCCGCTTTGTCGGCAGCTCGCATTAGCGAACTGGATGGCCTGATTCTGGGCAAGACAATTCCTGAACTCCAGGTGTTAATGGACAACGGAGAGTTGACGGCTGAAGTGCTGACCACCTATTATCTCAGCCGCATTCAACAGATCGACATTGACCATCTCAACTCGGTTATGGAGCTGAACCCTGAGGCGTTGGCGATTGCTCGCGCGCTGGACGCCGAACGGGCAGGTGGCGCCGTACGCGGCCCCATGCACGGCATCCCGGTGCTGATCAAGGACAACATTGCCACCGGCGACCAGATGCACACCACCGCCGGCGCCTTTGCCCTGCGCGACTGGCGGGCCAATCGCGATGCGTTCCTTGTGCAGCAGTTGCGCGCCGCCGGAGCGGTCATCTTGGGCAAAGCCAATCTCTCCGAGTGGGCCAACTATACCGACCCCAGCATGCCCAGTGGCTTCAGCACGCTGGGCGGCCAGACGCGCCATCCCTACGGTCCCTTTGACCCGCTGGGCTCCAGCACCGGTTCGGCGGTGGCGGTGGCGGCCAATCTGACCACGGTCAGCGTCGGCACCGAAACCCAAGGGTCGATCCTCATGCCGGCGTCGAGCAATGGCATTGTGGGGCTCAAGACCAGCCGCGGGCTGGTCAGCCGCGACTACATTATTCCGCTGGTGGATTGGATGGATGTGCCGGGGCCCATGGGGCGCACGGTCACCGATGTGGCCATTTTACTGAGCGCCATGACCGGCGTCGATGACAACGACGCGGCGACCGCAGACGCCGCCGATTTGGCCGGCGTCGACTTTGGCCAGTTTGCCACCGCTGGTGCGGCCGCTGGCAAGCGGGTGGGCCTCTTTGTCACAGCGGACGAAACCGTCGAGCAAATTATTCAACAGTATCAGTTAGCAGATGACGTGGCTGAGCAACAGCGCCAAGCTTATGCCGAAATGAATGCCGCCTGGCGCGCCTTGGGCGAACAATTCACGGCGCTCGGCATGGCGGTTGTGGAGATCGACAGCCGTGAGATGACCGTTACGCCGTCACCGGTCGAGGCGTTGGAGTACGGCTTTGCCGATTCGGTGAACCGTTTCTTGGCAAACCTGGGCAGCAACGCCCCACTGGCTACATTGGCAGAGGTGGCGGCCATCAACAGTGAAGATGCGGCGAACCGCGTCCCCTATGGTCAAGGCTATATTACCGGTTCGGTCAATACGGCGATTACCGCCGAGCAGTATGCGGCCATTGTGGAGAATAATCAGCAGACGGCCGCGCATAGCCTGCGTCATCTCTTTGACACCTACCAGTTGGACGGACTCATTGTGGGGCAGGACCAATCCTACGCCGCCGCCGGGTTTCCCGCCATCACCGTGCCCAATGGGTTATCGGACAATGGACAGCCATCCGGTCTGACCATCATCGGTGATTTCCTGGGCGAACCGAATCTGATCGCCATTGCCTATGCCTATGAGCAGGGCGTGCAGGGCCGCGTGGAGCCCGATCTGGACAAGACGCTGGCGGAAATTGAGGCCGTGTTGACTGGTAAATAAATTGGTTGCATATTGCTGTACCGCTGGAAGAAGCTACGGGCTTCAACCAGAGTTCATTTTAGTTAGAGGGAGTCAACGTATGCAATATTTTTTCCCAATGATTTGCTTGGTTTCACTCTTGTTGGCCGCGGCTTGCGCACCCATCACGCCGCTGCCGCCAAAGTCGCAGAAACCGCTGTACGTCACCGACCTAGAAACTATCTATGGCGCGCCCAGCCAAGAGGCCTTTGGCAGCGCGGTCTTCTATGCGCCCGCGGCTGATGATGCAAGCCTGGAACAGATGGCGTTGGATAAGTACAAGTATTTTGTGGGCGACCTGTGGGCACAATATGGTGAAGCGGCCTGGATGGGGCCGTGGAAGGAAGTTTACAGTCGACCCGCAGCCGCCAAGCACGACATTGTGGCCGAGCTGCGCGCCATCGATGACCCGGATGCGGCGCTCTCTGCCTCCATGATTTTGGACAACGTGGAGAATGCCGACCAAGCTCGCGCCGCCCTGGCTGCGGCCTTTGACGATCCAGCCGTAAGCGAGGTACGCGTCTTCAACCTGGGCGATGGTGGAGCCATGTCGGGCATCCTGGTTGCCGGATTGCGCGCGGAATCTGCACAAGCAACCTTTTTGGTCTTTCTACTGGATTAATAGATGCCAACAAAGTCTTTGGAAAACGTAGGCTGAGCTTGTCGAAGCCAAAGTGGCTCCGGCTTCGACAAGCTCAGCCTACGCTAAGACTGTTTTGTTTCCGAAAATTTCCCTGGGTTTACTTGAGTAATGAGTCCATAAACGCGAAAGAGAAAGCTGGCGTAATGGCACTGCAACTGCTAGAACGCAAACAAAAAATTACCTTCAGCCTGGCTTTAGTGGCCACATTGGCAGCGGGCGCGCTGGCGATTGGCGAGGTCAACCCCACGCTGACCTTTATGGTGGCGGCGGCGGCGTTGGCGACGTTGGCCGCCACCGTGGGTGAAGCCACCGACCAGCTGGGGCGGCGGCTCAGCCCCACCATGACGGGCGTGCTTCAATCGGCCATTGGCAACCTGCCCGAACTCTTTGTCAGCATCTTTGCGCTGCAAGCGGGCCTGGTCACGGTGGTGCAATCGGCCATTGTGGGCTCGATTTTGGCCAACAGCCTGCTGGTGTTGGGGCTGGCCTTTGTCATGGGCGGTTGGCGCTTTAAGACGCTACATTTTGATCAGGAATCGACCCGCATCATGGTGACGCTAACGGTCCTGGCCGTCAGCGCATTGATTGTACCGACGCTGGTGGCCGAACTGCACACGCCCGCCGGTGGTCACGAGGAAGCGCTCTCGCTGATGAGCGCCGTAATCTTGCTGGTCATCTTTATCTGTAGCATTATTTTTTCCGCTCAGAGTGGACCCGAGGCCGCCCCTCCGGCGCACCATCTGGACGAAGCGGGGGCGTGGCCGCTCTGGCTCACGCTGGCGATTTTGGGGGCGGCCGGTGTGGCGGCGGCTTTTGTCTCAGAATGGTTTGTGGATGCGCTGTCGCCTGCCATTGCGGCGCTCAACATTTCCGAAGCCTTTGCCGGGCTGGTGGTGGTGGCCATTGCCGGCAACGCCGTGGAAAACGTGGTGGGCATTCAGCTGGCCATGCAGAACAAAGGGGATTTGGCGGTCAGCGTGGTGCTCAACAGTTCGCTGCAAGTGGCCATTGCGCTGACGCCGATCCTGGTGCTGGTCAGCTTTTGGGTGAGCGCCACGCCGCTGACCTTGCAACTGCCGCCGCTGCTGGTGGCGGTGCTGGTGTTGGCCGTGCTGCTGGACATGTTGATCGTGCTCGACGGCGAAGCCAATTGGCTGGAGGGCACCGCCCTGATTGGGCTTTACGGCATTATTGCCACGTCATTTTGGTGGGGGTAGCGCAAAAAATGTTTAACGCCTATTCTATGCCCATTGGGGCTGCCCTATTTATCTTTCCGGCGGTGGCGCTGTTGGTGCTGCTGCCCCTCTGCGTAATTCATTACCGGCGCTTTGGCAATATCTACCGACTGCGCGCCTTGGCATTTTATGCATTCTTGCTCTACTGCCTGTGCGCCTTCTTTTTGACGCTGCTGCCCCTGCCGGAAATCACGCCGGATTTCTGTGATTTACGCGCCGCCGCCACGCAACCGCGGCTAATTCCTTTTGAGTCTGTACGCGATATCGGCCGGTTTGCGGCGGACCGCGGCCTGGGCCTATCGCCCGCTGCCCTCTTACGCAACAGCGCGTTTTATCAGGTTGTCTTTAACTTCCTGCTGCTGATGCCGCTGGGCATTTTTCTGCGCTATCTCTACCAGATCCGCCTTGGCGCCATGGTGGCGTTGGCGGTGGCAACCGCACTCTTTTTTGAAGTGACGCAGCTGACGGCGGTTTACGGTCTTTACCCCTGCCCATACCGGCTCTTCGA
>JACKBC010000014.1 GCA_020634755.1 Caldilineaceae bacterium
TTTACACCTGGGGGGCAGGCGCCCTTGGTACTTTCAAAACGACCGCGCTTGAGGCGGCGGTGAGTGGTTGATGGACAGTAGACCGCAACGGTAGGAGAGGAGAAGCCAAGCGCAAAACAGACGTGACGCCTATAGCATGAGCACCGCTGCGATGTGCTGATTATCAGTAGATCGCAATCGCCAAAGATTGCGTCGGATTCACCAAACGAGACCGGCGTTTGTGACGCCAATACCGTTGCGGTGTCCAAATTATAGCAAAGCCCAGTTATAGTAAAGTAGGTCTCGGAATTACCCGAGACCTACTGAATCACAACTTACTGAGAACCTATCCACAAATTCGGTTGTGAATCCTGTGCGGTCCCTGATAGAGTGGGTTGGCACAGAGAATTTATGAACAGACACTGAACGTGGAAGTGACTTATTCTACGCTGTATTGCCAAATGGCCACAAAAGCGCCGTCTTGGACCTGGCTGACCGAAATCTTGGGGTCGGCGCAATCGCCATTTTCATCACACGTAATGGTGCCCGTGATGCCGTCCATGCCGCTGGTGGCGCCCACTGCATCAATCAGCGCCTGGCGGCCAATGGTGAGGCTGCCGTCGTCATTCTGCACGGCTACGGCCTCGATGGCGTTCAACAGCATGTTGGTGGCGTCAAAAGCATGAGCGTGGAAGACTGAAAGCGGGTCCGTGCCATACTTATCTTTGTAGGCGGCCAAGAACTTGTCGTATGTTTCGTTGCCAAAGCTCAAATCGGGGCCGGACACGTACATGCCCTCAGCGGCGGCGCCGGCATTCTCAAGGAAGTCGGGCGACTGCACGCCATCTGCCGCGGCCAGAATCACGTCCTGGAGGCCATCCACTTCTTTGGCCGTCTTGGTGATGAGCGAACCCAGCGGAATAAAGACCGGGTAGTAAATCATCTCGGGACCGGCAGCGGCCACAGAGGTCAAAATGGGCTGCACATTGGTGGCGTCGGCGGCTTCGGCCTCAAAGGCCACAATTTCGCCACCCAGTTCGGTAAAGGCATCGCGGAATACGCTGGCCAGCCCTTCGGTGTACGGGTCGCCATCGTGAATGGCGGCGGCTTTGGTCACGCCCAATTCGTTAAACGCATAGTTTGCCATGGCCGCGCCCTGGATTTTATCGTTGTGGGCGGTGCGGAAATAGCAGGGCTGGCGGCTGGCCGGATCGGTCAGCACCGGCGCGGTATTGGAAGGCGAAATCATGACAATACCGGCATCGCACACAATCTGAGACATGGGTACGCCGGCGCCGGAACAGCTGGTGCCAATGACGCCTACAATGTCCGGGTTGGATACGATCTTCTGACCAGCGGTCTGGCCACCTTCAGCGCTACAGCCGTCATCCTCGGCTTGCAAATCGACGGTGTGGCCCAGCACTTCGCCGCGGAAGTCAAGCGCAATCTCAACGCCATATTGCGAGTCGAGACCCAGTTGCTCGTTGGGGCCGGTGACGACAAGCGCCGAAGCAATGTGAATGGGTTCGCCTGCGGGCACCTCCACACAGCCGATGGCGTCGGTGCAGCTGGTCGCTTCTTCGCTGCCGCTGTCGGCAGTGGTGTCACTGCTGCCTTCGCTGCCTCCGGTGGGGACGGGCGCCGGCGCCGGACACGCAGCCAACAGCATGGCGGCCACCATCAACAATGCTAAAATGGATGCCATTTTGGACTGTCTCATGGATTTCTCCTTGTGAATTTGTGAAGTGAATTTATGAAAATTGATCTGAATATTTGACGTGAGGCGGGGGACGTCATTACATGAACCTACTATAACATAAGCCCAATCAGTTGCTGAAATTTTCGCTCTGGGTAGGACAATTTTCCAAAATTGTCCTACAGCTACTAATAGACATGCCGCATGCGCTGGAACCAGCTCAACTGTGGATCACCCAGCGCTGTCATGTGCGCCTCCATGCGTTCCATGAGATCAAGACGAACGGCGTCGTATGCTGGGTCACCATAGCGATTGTGTAGCTGGTAGGGATCGTTGACAAGATCGTAAAGCTCGCCAATATCGCTGGGGTTAAAGGTAAACTGATGCGTGCGCGTGCGCACCATGCGCTGGTTGGCCGTGGTAAAGTGGTTGTTGAAGATACAGAAAACCTCCGCGCGGCCATTGTCCCACGCTTGCCCCAACATGGCGGGCAAGAACGACTGCCCATCCAGCCCAGTGGGCGCTTCTAGCCCGGCGGCGGTCAGCATAGAGGGCAACACTTCGTGTAGATAAACAAGGTCGTCGCGTTCGGCCCCGGGCGTTTGGCAATCTGGGTGCGCCACCACCAGCGGAATGCGGTAGATTTCGTCATACATAAACTCGCCTTTTTCAATGAGCTTGTGCGCACCCAGGCAGTCGCCATGATCGGCAGTGTAAATAATAATGGTGTTGTCGAGTTGGCCCAACCGCTCCAGCGCCGCAACCACGCGGCCCACCATGTCGTCAATCAGCGTGCAGTGGCCAAAATAGCGGGCGCTGATCTCCTGAAAACCGCGCCAACCGTAGTCGCCCAATCCCCACATGCGCTCGATAATGCTCTGCACGCGCGGCTTGTTCTCAAACGTTTCACAATAGCTGGGGTGTTCGGGAATATCGTCGGGATTGTACATGGAGAAATAGGGCTCGGGCACCAGACAGGGTGTGTGCGGTCCCCAAAAGTTGGCCCATAGAAAGAAGGGCTCGTCCTGCGCGGCCATCTGTTCCATGACGCGGATGGCCTCTTCGGCCACAAAATATTCAATGCATGATTCGACTGGCCCTTCATGTAGGGCATACATCTCCTGCGCGCTGCAACCAGGATTTGTGCCCACATAGCGGTGCGAAACAGTGGGTAATCCCAAACCGCGCTCTGCAAGATAATCGGCATATGGATTGCCGGTTTTGGGTTTGGGGGCAAATTGCAAACCGGGCAGCAGTCCAGCGCCGGGAAAAGCGTACCCCATAAAATCCCGTCCAATAAAGCCATAGTCGCTGGGGCCGCGCACCTCATCGGCGTGCCATTTGCCGGCGTATCCGCTCTGGTAACCGGCCTCGGCCAAATAGTGGTTGAAGCCGCGCACGCCTTCGCGAATGGCCAGCCCGTTGCCCGTTACGCCGTGGTGGTGTGGATAGAGCCCGGTGTAGAAAGAGGCCCGCGCTGGTGAACAGATGGCCGTGGGCGTAAAGGCCTGGCTAAAGCGCACGCCGCGCTGCGCCAGGGCATCGATGTGGGGCGTGCGGATCAGATCGTTGAGCCCATACGCGCCCACTGTGTCCAGCCGCTGCTGGTCCGCCATAAGCACGAGAATGTTTGGTCGCTTTTCTGTCACGGCTTTTCCTCCAGTTTCCCCTCTGATTTTTGATGTGTTTGTCCCTGGTGCAATCGGGCAAACCGAAATTGGCTCAAGTCAAATTGACTTTCGCCATCTGTGGCCAGCTGGGCAATTACCTCACCAATGGCCGCTGAATGCTTAAACCCATGGCCCGAGCAGGGCGAAGCCACAATAATCTCTGGGTGCTGCGGATGAAAATCGATGACAAAATGTTCATCCGCTGTATTGGTATACAGGCAGACCGCGCTTTGCACGCATTCGTTGCGCAAGCCATCGACTCGGTTGGCTAAAAAGTGATTGTACATGTGGCTGATTTCCGCCTGCGCCACGGCGCGGTTCACTGTCTGCGGGGTGGTGTCCGCCACATATTCTTCGGTTAAAAGTTTGACGGCTGGCTGCGAATCGTTTAATACGGTGAAGATCGACAAAAACTCTTCTTGCTTCTTGGCAATCCAGATCAAAAAGGGGAAATGCCCTTGCTGAAAGCGTTCAATTTCATCGGCTTTGAACCAATAGATCACTTGGCGATAGACGGCAAAGTTGCGGGCCAACGCGCTTCCCAGCAGATCGCCAATCCAGGGGCCGGCCGCTAGCACCACCTTGGCCGCTTTATACCGTCCCTGCGCCGTCACGACAGTGGCCTGGCCGGCGCCCGACACATCCACATGTGTTACGCACTCGTTGGTGTGGACCTGTGCACCCAATGCCCGCGCCAGCGCGATCTGCGTTTGCACAATGCGTTCTGGACGCAAGAGCCCGGCATTGGGCTCATAGTAGCCAATCTCATTTCCCTTTAGCTTGAGCAGCGGTGAATGGGCGTGAATGCCGGTTGCATCCAACACTTGGTGGGCAATGTTATATTCACTGGCCACTTTGGCTGTGCGTTCCACAAAGCCGCTTTGGCCATGAAAGGCTGCTCCATCCCGATCTTCCACAATCAGCCCACCAGTAATGGTCAGCAACTCTTGTTTGGTGATGGCTTCCTCTTCGCGCCACAGTTCATACGAGCGCAGCGCCAGCGGGGTGTAGGCTGCGCCTTCCCCATTGGCCTGGCGCGTAATGCGCGTTTCACCGTGGGTGGAGCCCAGTGTGTGCGGTGGTTCATACTGGTCAATGCCCAGCACGTGCATGCCGCGCTTGGCCAGTTGATATAGCGCGGCGCTGCCCATGGCGCCCAGGCCGACAACAATAACATCATAGGTTTGGTTCATGTGGTTTCGCTTGTGTGACTGTTTAAATTAGATTGGGGTATACTAAGCTATGCTATCATTTTGATTTGATATGGGGCAAAAATGAACGTACAAATAATTGAAAAGAACGGCAAACCAGAGTGGGCTGTATTACCGTATGAGGAATTTAAAGAGCTTATTCATGCGGCGGAGGATTGGGACGATGTGCGCCTTTATGACGAAGCAAAACAGCGCGTCGCAGCGGGCGAAGAGTTGATTCCTGCCGAAGTTACGTTTGCAATTCTGGATGGAGAAAATCCACTTCGCGTTTGGCGGAAACATCGCAGGTTGACATTGCAGCAACTGGCGCATGAAGCGGATATTAGCAAACCATACTTGTCGCAGCTGGAGTCGGGCAAGCGTATTGGGTCAACCGATGTGCTGCACCGACTTGCTACTGCATTAAACGTTTCCCTTGAAGATATTATCAATTATTCAGAAGAATAACGCATCGAAGGAGAAAAAGGATGGAACCCAACGGAAAAGTAGCCATTATTACTGGCGGCGGCAGCGGCATTGGCAAAAGCAGCGCGCTGGCGCTGGTGCAGGAAGGCTATGCGGTGGTGATCGGTGGGCGGCGGCTGGATGCGCTGCAAGCGACCGTTGAAGAGGCCGGCGCGGCCAAAGATCGCATGCTGGCCGTGCAGACCGACGTAACCGACCCGGATTCGGTAAAGAATCTGTTCGCCAAAGCAGTCGAAAAGTTTGGCCGCATCGATTTGGTCTTTAACAATGCGGGGCGGGGCGCGCCCGGCGTGCCGCTGGAAGAATTGACCTTTGAGCAGTGGCAGGACGTGGTCAATGTAAACCTGACCGGCTCATTTTTATGTACTCAAGAGGCGTTCAAAGTGATGAAAGCCCAAGAACCCATGGGCGGGCGCATTATCAACAACGGCTCTATTTCGGCCCACGCGCCGCGTCCAAATTCGGCGCCGTACACGGCCACCAAACATGCCATTACGGGCTTAACCAAATCGACCTCGCTGGATGGACGCAAATATAATATTGCCTGCGGCCAGATCGATATTGGCAATGCTGCCACCGACATGACCCAGCGCATGCAGCGCGGCGTTCCCCAGGCCAACGGCACAACGATGGTCGAACCGCGCATGCACGTGGACAGCGTGGCCCGCGCCATTGTCTACATGGATAGCCTGCCGCTGGACGCCAACGTGCAGTTTATCACCGTGATGGCCACGCAAATGCCCTATGTGGGGAGAGGGTAGTTGGGTGAGAAGGCGAAAGGGTGAAAGGGCGAGAAGGTGAAAGGGCGAGAAGATGAAAGGGCGAGAAGATGAGGTGCATTCACCGCTTCACCCTTTCACCCCTTTATATCTTCGGTTGACGTTTACTAACCTACCCAGAACGCCTTTTCCAGGTCTTGGAATTCTGACGCGGGGCCTTCAAATTTATTGCGACCCAGTTCGAGCACGTAGACGTAGTCGGCAATCTTGAGGGCTTCGCGGATCTCCTGGTCCACTAGCAGAATGGTCAGACCGTCGCGGTCGCGCAGGTTGACCAGCATTTGGTAGACTTCTTCTGAAAGCAGCTTGGCCAGGCCGGCCGTGGGCTCATCAACCAGGATCACCTTGGGGTCGGTCATCAGCGTGCGGCCGATTTCGACCATGCGCTGTTGGCCGCCCGATAATTCGCCGGTGAGCTGTTTGCGCTTGTCGCGCAGGATGGGAAAGCGGGCGTAATTTTCCTCTAGCTTGCGTTTGAGTCGCGCTTTGTCGTTGCGGAAGGTCCAGGCGCCCACCTCCAGATTTTCCTCCACCGACATCCAGCGGAAGACACCCGGCTGTTGCGGAATATAGGCCAACCCCATCTTAATGCGCTCATACGTGGGGACGCCCAACACACTCTGACCATCGACCAAAATATCTCCCTCATTGGGCCGCAAAAAGCCATAAATTGCCTTAAGCGTGGTCGACTTGCCCACGCCGTTGGCCCCCAACACCGTGGTGATCATGCCCTCCTTCGCCGTGAGGTTGACGCCCTGTAAAATATTTAGATCGCGGTAGTAGCCCACGTATAGGTCTTTGATTTCAAGCATAATCTGTGGTTAACCTTCTTCTTCATCCTCGCCCAGATAGGCGCGTTTGACCAGCGGATCGTTCTTTACGATCTGCGGGTCGCCATCGGCAATCAGGTCGCCATAGTTGAGCACCAGCAGCCGCTTGCTCAAGGTAAAGATCGTATCCATGTCGTGGCTGATGATGATAATCGCTTTGCCGTCGCTATTGACCCGGTGAATGTACTCATAGATCACCTCCATGAGGCGCGGGTGAACGCCAGCAAAGGGCTCATCCAGAATGATGAGCGACGGATCCAGCATAAGCAAACGACCCAATTCCAGCAGCTTCTGTTGACCACCGGAGAGCGCCCGCCCATATTCGTTGGTCAAATGGCTCATGGTCAAAAAATCGAGCACCTCGCGCGCTTTGGCTTCAAAATTCTGGCGGCCGGTGGCGTGGAGCGCCATGGCGGGCACCAGCAGATTTTCCAGCACCGTCATGCGGCGAAAGGCGCGCGTTACCTGGAAGGTGCGACCCAACCCGGCGCGCGCCACCATATAGGGCGGCAGCGTATCGACGCGCTTGTCATTCAGGTAGACCGTGCCGCTGCTCGGCTTAATGGCGCCATCCAGAATGTTGGTCAGCGTAGTCTTGCCGGCG
Source organism: Caldilineaceae bacterium (assembly GCA_020634755.1). Classification (GTDB taxonomy): domain Bacteria; phylum Chloroflexota; class Anaerolineae; order Caldilineales; family Caldilineaceae; genus JACKBC01. The sequence goes on from JACKBC010000014.1 coordinate 7,235, forward strand.
CCATTCGGACCAATCAGCCCGATTAATTCAGGCCCGTTGACCTCAAACGTCACGTCCCTCAATACTTGAAGACCGCCAAAGTTTTTGTATAAATTGTTAACTTCTAGCTTAAGCATTGCATTGCCGTCTCGATTGGATTGGAATATCTGGCGCCAGATAGAGAATCAATATCTGATTATTGACTGGCCGCTATGCATCCGGCGCGGCCGCGGCCGCCGCTCGATTGGCCACGGTTTCTTGGCCCACATTGCGCCGTGAAAACCAGGTGATCAGCGGGTGGATCAGCCCGTTGCGGCGGAAGCGCAGCGTGAGCATGAGCAGCGCGCCAAAGAAGACCAGTCGCCAGGTGGTCATGTCGACGCTGAACGGGCCAATATCAAAGCTGTTGCGCAGCAGTTCCAACATGAACTCGATGATAATGGCGCCAATGGCCGCGCTGACCAGACTCTCCAGCCCGCCGATTACCGCCATGGCAATGACCAGACTCATCTGTAAAATAATCAGAATGTTGGGCGTGATGATGCCAATATAATGGCCCTGTATTACCCCCGCGGCGGCCGCAATGGTGGCCGTGACCACAAAGACCAGCACTTTATAGCGCACCACGTGGACGCCCAACGCCGCCGCTGCCTCTTCGTCTTCGCGGATGGCGCGGATAAAGAGGCCAAAGCGCGAGGAGGCCAGCCAACCCATAATGGCCATGGATATGAGAAAGAGCAGCAGCATGGCGTAATAGGGCGGCACTTTGGCTGCCGCACCAAACTCCATGCCAAAGAGGCTGATGCCACCGGGAAAAAGGGGACTCATTTTTAGCCCACTTTGACCTTGGGTAATGTCGATCTCGGCGCTGATCACGGCGCGCAAAATTTCGGAAAAGCCAATGGTAAAGAGCGCCAGATAGGTGCTGCGCAGCCGCAAGACCAGCGAGCCGACCAAAAAACCAAAGAGCGCGCCCATCAAAATGCCGGCCAAAAGCCCGGCCCACACCGGTGGCTGCATAATGATGGCGCCGACCGGCATAGTCGCCTTGGCCATTTCCAAGCAATTGGGCGTATTGGTCTGCGTGACGCCTTGCGGATTGAGCAGCACAATCCAAATGCCGCCCAGCGAAAGCTCGCGGCAGAGATTGGTGGCTGCCGTGGTAAAGCGCACATAGTAGCCCATCAGCGCCGCGCTATAGGCGCCAATGGCCATAAAGGCCATGTGGCCAAATGAGAATTGCCCTGCATATCCGGCCAAGAGCGACCAACTCGACGCCAGAATGGCATAGAAAAATGAGGTGATGGCCAGGTGCATCAAATAGGGGGAATTGGTAAGCCAGACCGGAGCAACGAGCAACGCTATAACCCCCAGCGTACCCACTACCCAACCGCCCATGCGATTTAGATTCATAGCTCCCTCCCAAAGAAACCGGTGGGCTTGAGGAGCAACGTCAGCGTGAGAATCACCATGCCGTAGGCCGGGATGTAGGCGGCGGCGCGCGTCGTGTCGGGAATACAGCCGGTGCCGGCGGCTTCCACTAGGCCCACCAGCAGCCCGCCCAAAAAGGCGCCGGGCAGCGACCCCATGCCGCCCAACACAATGATCACAAAGGCGCGGGCCGAGGCGGGAATGCCCACTTGCGGCAGCCAGGCAAAGACCTGCACCAGGGTGGCGCCGGAAAGCCCCGCCAGCATGGCGCCCATGCCAAAGGCCAGCGTATTCATGGTATTGGGGTTAATGCCGGCCACGGCCGCCGCCTGCTGATCCTGGCTCACTGCGCGCAGCGCCTTGCCGGTCCATGTCTTGTACAGAAACCACATGAGCATGAGCAGCAGAATGACTGCAATGGCCGCTGCCGTAAAGCGTGGGTTTGGGATGGAGACGGCATCAAAGAGCCGGATATTGCCCGAAGTGGTCTTGATGAGCCAAGCTGACTCTTGGCTGGGAATATCCAGATTGGGAAAGGGAAAGAAGCGCTGGGTTTTGACCGGGTTGGCGCCCACCAACGCTTGCGTGGCGTATTGCAAAAAGAAGGCCAGCCCAAATGTCACCAGGATGGCGTACTCCTTGGGCCGCTCGATCTGGCCGGTGTTCATCACGCGCAAGAACATGCGCTCGAATGCTACGCCCATTAAAAACGTGACGACCGCCGCACCCAGCAGCCAGACCAGCGGATTGGCGTTTTCAAACAGCGCCGATACGCTCATATAATAGACGACCATGCCGCCAATCATATAAAACTCGCCGTGGGCAAAGCTAACCACGCCCAAAATTGAATAGATAAGCGTGAGCCCCAGCGCCATCAGACTATATATAATGCCGATGACAATGCCATTGGTGAGCTGTGAAGCCACAAAGCCACCATTGGTCACGCAGAGGTTGTTGGGATCGGCCCGCGCAAAAGCGACGGCCAGAATCGCCACGATCAGCAGCCCCGCCGCTGTGATCCAGCGGGATGAAAGGGTGGGGCTGAAAACCCAAAGCGGTATCAGTCCAATGGGTCCGGTGGCGGCGCCAATGGCCGTGCCACCCAGCCGGGCCTGCGACACATCCAGGTTGCGCCGCTCATAGACCCGGGGCGTTACAATGCCGCCCACAATGCCCCAGAAGATAATCCAGAGCATGGTCCATCCAAATATTGCGCCGTGTTCCATGTCGAACCTTGTCGATAATAAGAGCCTGTGCTCAATCAACCCCTCCCTAACCCTCCCCTGGCCGCTGCGCTAGGGGAGGGGAAGGCGCCGCCACTGGCGGCATTATGGCTCCTCCCCCCTCTAGAGGGAGGTCGGGAAGGGGGTCTCCGTCTTGTCAACCATATGAGATCCCAAAGAGCTAAAAAGATTTGAGGAAATTTAGTTGAGTAGGTTAGGTTTGAAAAGCGGGCGTTTTGAATCGCTCAAAACGCCCGCTTTTGCTAGGGTCTGTTGACATTTGACTATCGTCGATGAATGTTCATCAACGCTCGCCTTAATTCTTCTCGCCTACCCAAATGGCTTCACCCGTCTGATAGATTTCGGGGAAAACCACAGTGGCAACCGTCGAGTCTTGGCCCTCTTCCTGATATTGCACCATGGTAATGGCCGGATCGGGGAATTGATGCCACCATTTGGGGTCCTTGCCAGCGGCGTCAGGCGGATTGGCAGAATTGACCGGGAAGGTGATCGTCCCCAACGCGCCCTCGTATTCAATGTTTTCCAACGCCGTGATGATGGCCTGCGGATCGGTGGAGCCGGCATCTTCAATGGCCTTGGCCAGGATCATGATCGAATCGTACGCTTCCAGCGCGTAGGATTCGGCAGCCTGTTTGCCAGTGCGCTCTGTGTATCGTTCCACAAACGACGTGGCCACGTCATTGTATAGTTCGACGGGCAGACCCACCCGGCGCACAAAGCAGAGGTTGCCATCGGGCACGTTGGTCCAGTATGCGCCGCTTTCCAGCGCCACTTGGTTACACTGCATGGGCACATCCTGCGGGCCAATGCCGGCTTCGGCGGCCTGCTGGATAAAGTTATAAGCCGATTCACCGGTGTTGAGCACCATAATATAGTCGGGCTCTTCGGCGCGCACGCGTTCGATAATGCCAGAGAAGTCCTGCGTGCCGATATCGGTGGTGAACGTTTCGGCGTCGATCCCCGCTTCGGCCAACCCATTGGTGGTGGCTTCGGCCGCGGGAATACCGTAGTCGGTGTTTTCGGTGATGATGACCACTTTGTCAATGACTGCGCCAATGCTGTCGCGCAGATAGAGGATAAACTTGACGTCCACGGCGGACACTTCTGAATTGAGCGGTGCAATGCGGAAGATTTCGGCTTGTCCATCGCCGGTAATGGTATCGTTCCACGTTTCGGCAAAGACGACCGGAATGCCGTTGTTGTGCGCCACTTCCTTTGCCGCGACGCCAACCGAGCTGTGATAACCACCACCAATGGCCACCACGCCATCCTGGTTGATCAGCTTTTCCATGGCGGCGGCGCCACGTTCGGGCAAGCCCTCAGAATCTTCAATGATTAGCTCTACGGGGCGGCCCAAAAGACCACCGTTGGCGTTGATCTCGTCTTCGGCAATGCGCATGGCGTCGACCATGGCTTCACCACCGACTACGGTGCCGGGGGCCGAGAGCGGCGCCAAAGCACCAAGCTTGATCACATCGCCCTCAGGTGCGGCAGCTTCACTCTCTTCGGCAGCTGCTTCTTCAGCCGGTTCTGCGGTGGCTGCGGCTTCTTCGGCGGGGGTCTCGTCAGCTGCGGCTTCCTCGGCCGGTGTTTCTTCGGCAGCCGCTTCTTCAGCTGGTGCTTCTTCGGCGGCTGTCTCTTCAGCCGGCGCTTCGGCAGTCGGTTGTTCTTCGCCGACGACTTCCTGCTGACCGCCGCAGGCGGCGAGTGCCAAAATGAGCACCAATATGGTCAACAGAGCAGGTAACCATCTGAAGTGTTTTTGCATATCTATTCTCCTTATTATTTTGTGTTGCGGTTGGGTAGCGAGATGAAGTAATGCGTTGCTGCTATCTCAACCCGAACCTGAAAATGCTAGATGCTAAATCGATGAGAGTATGTTTGCGGGATGATGCTGCCGTTGCCATCTACACAGTGTGGCTGCATACAGTGTGTTTGCATACACGGTGTCTGCACAATGTGAATGCGTGGAGCATCCCGAACCAATTCCGCATGAGAGGTCTGTTTGATCCCAGGTAAGAAGATGCTGGGTGCTCGTTAAGAATTGCGAAGCTCTGGTTGAGTCTACCATCCGTACATGGTTACGTCAAAATAAGCTGGTCTTCTATCAGTGGTGTTCCATCAATTGCATATTGATGCAGAACTCAGCATAGGGGCGAGGGTGCTTATGGAAGCGGGCGAAATATGGGCGTATCCACCGTGCGGTAGACGAGCGGCCAGAGGACGGCCATATCCGCCGAAGATTGGTTTGGTTCTGTATATTGGAGATAAAGAATGGGCACATCTGGCCATTGGTGCCACATATAGGCCGAGACGCCAGCTTCCGCGGGATCGTTATGCGAGCCATATGGGAAATGATATCGACCGGAGGCCAATACAACATCAACCATTTCCAATGCCTGAATGATCGAATCGGGGGCCAGGGAATCGGCATCCCCAATGGCCTGAGCCAACAAACGCAACGAATCGTAGGCTTCAAATGCATAAGATTCGGGCCAGTGGTCAAAATAGGTGCGATAATCGGCCACAAACAGTTCGCCCATTTTGGTGACCGTTGAATACCAAGGGCCTATCTTTTGGACAACCGTATAAGCGCCATCCGGCAAACGCGCCCAGAAGGCTGCTGTATCTAGGGCCGACGGGCGAGCCACAATCACCGTGCCTTTGCTGGGCCCAATGCCGGACTGGCCCAGTTGCTGTTGAAATGCATAGCCCGCATCATCGTTGAGCCATATATACATTACGTCTGGTTTATGAGGCAGCGCCACAATGCGCGCAATGGCGGAAGAAAAATTGTCGGTCGGCAGATCGACGGGCACGGTTTCCACCACAATGTTCTGTTCCGTGTAAAGCTGTGTGACCATCTCGGCCCGTTTGAGACCAAATTCATTATTTTCCGTAATGAGCGCCACGGTCTGCTGGCCATCACCGTTGTAATCTCCCAGCGTCTTTTGCCAGCCCACGTCCGCCTGATTCAGCAAGGAAAAAGTAGGCGCAATGCGAAATACTTCTGGATATTGATCCGCCGTAACCTCATCCATATATGGTTCGGCAAAGACAATGGGGATGCCATATCTGTGCGCCACTTCTTTGACGCTCATGGCCACGCGGCTGTGATAAACACCAGCCAGGGCCACAACACAATCTTGCGTAATCAGGCTCTGCGCCTTGGCCGCACCCCGATCGGGATCTCCCTGCGTGTCTTCCACCACCAAACGAATGTTTTTGCCCTGGATGCCCCCATTGCTGTTGATATGTTCCGCCGCAATATTAAACGCCGCCTGCATGGCGTTGCCCGCTTGAGCCGCGCCTGGGCTCGATAGCGGGACCAGGACCCCAATGCGAATTTCGGTAGCGTCGGCAAAGTTTGGGGTTGCACAGCGCCCTGCGGCTGTTGGCGTGACGGGTACTTCGCGCGTAACTTCTACGGTGACGGGGATTTCTTTGGTCACAAATTGTGGGATTTGATCTGGCAAAGATGCCGCATCGACTTCCGGCGGTGCACCAATGCTACAGCCGACAAGGAATACACAAACAAGACAGATCAGGAAAATAGAAAGGACCGGTAATGCCCGATTCAAAATAGGTACCGCCTGATAATTTCAAGAATTTTAATTACAACATGACTTACGCTGGTTCAGCTCTATTGATGTAGCTGTTTAGGTGGACTGTTGACCTGTGCCAGAACTTGCATAACAAGTCAAAACGCAGTTAGTCACAACCTGCATGATGGCGGTTGGGCGCAGCACAGAGCCATCATAAAACTATAAAGACATACGCAAGCCTAACGCAAGAATCGTTTCGCAATAGATGATCTTTTCCCTGCCGATCCACGGGCGCTGCGTAAGTCATATTGGTGTAAGTTCCCTGGCTCTGCACGAGGCCAGGTAAGCCTTATACAGCAGTCAGTCTGCTGCCATGATTTCTGTAATGATTTTGGAGGTAGGCACTGGGATGATATGTGAAATCCGACGCTATCTCCCGTTTTGGCAATTGGTGCGCCTGCAACTTCAATGAAAGATGATCTCAATGGCTAAAGGCTCAAGAGTCAGCAGCAAGATCTTGGTTTCATGCAGTGCAAGTATCATGCTGAAGCCAAAATATGATTTTGGCGCAAGGTCCACTGATGCTCTCTAAAAGACGTTGACGTGATTAGTAGTGTATTCGGAAGAGACTGCATATTGGAGCGTAATGCTTGGCTTACATTGGAAGGGGATATGTGCCGATGTTCAGTATATCAAACATTAACAGAATTGGCAAACTAAATATGGATTTGGTCACTCTGAGAACTGTATTCATGACGTGTAAATTCTTTCGGCTATTTGGTTTCTTGTTGCGATAACCTTACGATTTGGCGGCTAGAATAGAAATAATAGCCTATTCGCAAATTCGGTTGCGAATCTTGTGCTTTCTCTGACAAATCGGTTTGGCGCAGAGAATTTATGGCCAGACCCAAAATGAAAAGTGCCCGCAGCCGCTTGTCATTTAGCTGCTGCGATGACTTTCGCTGTCAGTTGCCTGATTATGACTTGTCATCATGATACTTGCGAAGGCCTTCAGGGAATAATCCGGTTGAATTGACAGCCCCAAAATGGCGGTGATATACTGCCTGCGCTATCCGTATTGTATAAGTCTGTCGTAACTGAAGACCGCAACCGCAAAGGAGAAAACATGATCCGTCGCCGCCTTGCTCGGCATTTGCCTCAAATCTCTCTACTGCTGATGCTCGTGCTCGTCATGAGTGCCTGCGTGGCTCCCGCGCCCCCTGCCGATTCGTCCGCTGCACCGGCAGTTGACGAATCCAAAATGACCATTAAGCTGGCCGAAAACCCCTGGTCAGCATCGGCCATCAATGTCAATGTGGCCAAAATTTTGCTGGAGGAACAACTGGGCTATCCCGTTGAAATTGTGGATGTAGATGAGAATGCCCAATGGGCCGCATTGGCCACGGGTGATCTGGACGCCAGCCTAGAAGTGTGGCCGTCTGGTCATGCCGATAACGTGGCGGAATATATTGACAAGCAAGGCGTAGTGGAAAATGGCGGCGCGCTAGGCGTCATTGGGCGCATTGGCTGGTACATTCCCAGCTATTTGCTGACCGACCACCCTGAACTGGCTACCTGGGAAGGATTTGCCGGCGCCGACGCTGCCACTATGTTTGCTACCGCCGAGACGGGCAGCAAAGGTCAATATTTGACTGGCGACCCAAGCTGGGTCTCCTATGAAGATCAGATCATCGAAAATTTGGGCATGGATTTCCAGATCGTGGCCGCCGGTTCCGAAGAGGCCATTCTTTCGGCGCTTAGCTCTGCCGAATCGCGCCAGGAACCGCTACTTTTCTATTTCTGGACGCCTCACTCGATCCACGCCAAATACGATCTCACCCGTGTGGAGCTACCTGCCTACAGCGATGAGTGTTACGCCAAGGCAGACACCAACGGCGTGGATTGCGACTATCCCGAAGATATTCTCTTTAAGATTTTCTGGAGCGGACTAGCCGAAGCTGCCCCCGATGCACACGCCCTGCTCACCAATATGAGCTATTCCACCGAAGATCAAATCCAGATGATTGCCGCCGTGGAGTTGGATGGCAGCACGCCGGAAGATGCCGCGCGCGCCTGGCTGGACGCTCATGAAGACGTGTGGAAAAGCTGGCTGCCATAGTTCAATGGTTGTATTCTCGGCCGTGTAGCGCATAGGGCTCTACGCACATCCTTTTATTCGCATTGCGTAGAGCCCGTTATGGCCGTTCCCCTTGCGCTAGTTTACTGTTTATTTGAGCCACCAGGTCTGGCACTTCGTCAATACCGTCAGCCACAAAATGAGCGTTGGCCGCGGCCAACGCTTGGCGGGCATGTTCCACGCGCGTCTGCTGTTCAGACGCAGAAAGTTGGGCAAACTCCCGTTCGCTCAAGCCCACGCCATTTCCCGTGCGCGCTACGCCAATGGTCCACACACCGGCATTGAGACCGGCTTCAATATCGGGCACGGTGTCTCCCACTTTCACCACCACCGCCGGCGGAAAGACGTTGAGCCGCTGCATGGTCTCGAAAATAAGCCAGGGTGCTGGGCGTCCCGCCGGCACCTGCGTGGCCGCCAGGCTGCAATCGGGCGTGTAGCCCTGTTTCCCCGCCTCCTGCTGGCAAAGCGCCATGGCTTCCTCAAAATAGCCAGTGGTCCCGCCGATTTTGCACCCCATATGACGCAGCGCATTGACGGCTTCCACTGTGCCCGGAATCAGCTGGCAATATGTGGGCAACACATCCATGAGCACCGGCGCGAACTCATTATACATTTCGTCAATATCCTGCTCCGTAATGTCGCGATGGTGAACGGCTTGCCAGGCCGCGGCCACAGATGCCATTTGACTCATGGCTTTGATGTGGTCGCGCTTGCCCATGCCCATGGGGCCGCGCGCTTGGGCAATAGTGACCTCTACCCCTTTGCGTCGAAAGCCTTCCATAAATGCGGCAACTGGCGCACACGAGCCGTAATCGATGGTTGTGCCTGCCCAATCAAAAATCACCAATTTAACCGGGCCATATTCAAGGGCGCGCTTGTTGTTCATTGTGTCTCCTGGTTCATGCTTGTATTGCCATCTCTTGGCAGACTTCTGCGATGACCTGCAACAATTGATGCATGTTATGCTCGAATAGGTGGCCAATGTGTCCAATTCGAAAACAGTTGGCATTGCTGACTTTGCCGGGATAAATGGCAAAGCCACGCGCATTGAGGCGGCTGTAAAACACATCAAATGTGAAGCGCTCGTCTGGCGGATACAGAAACGACGTGATAATGTATCCCTGATCTGCTTCCGCCAGGTACTCCTGAAAGCCCAGCTTGCGCATACCCGCCACCAGGATTTGGTGGTTGCGCCGATAGCGCGCCGCCCGGCCAGCCACGCCACCTTCTTCCTCTAGCTCCATCAAGGCTTGCTGAAAGGCCAGCAGGCTGTGCGTGGGCGGCGTAAAGCGGAATTGACCATTCTGCTCCAACCCTTTCCACTGCGCCAGCAAATCCAAGCTAAGGCTGCGCGCATAGCCCTCTGTAGCCAACAGCGCCGTGCGTCGGGCCAACACAAAGGAAAAACCGGGCACGCCTTCAATACACTTGTTGGCCGAGGAGACCAGATAATCAATATGGCTCGCGCTTAGATTCAGCGGAATGGCGCCAAAGCTGCTCATAGCGTCTAGAAAATAGTGTTTACCGTAGCGCCGGGCCAGGGCGCCCACTTCTGACGCCGGATTTACAATGCCGGTGGTCGTTTCGCAATGCACCATTACCACATGGGTAATGGCCATATCATGTTGGAGCGCATGTTCAATCTCGGCCAGCGCAGGTTTCTGATTTTCGGCTGTTTCCAGCACGTGCACTGCTATCCTGAGCACTTGCGCCATCTGCACAATGCGCCGTCCATACGCCCCGTTGACAATCACCAGCAGCTTGCCGTCTGGCGGCACGGTGGAAGAGATCACCGACTCGATGCCAAAGGTCCCGCTGCCCTGCATAATGACGGCTTCATATTCGGGCGCCGCCACTCCGCCAATGGTCAGCAGCCGCGTCCGAATATCCTTGACCAGCCCAATAAACTCATAGTCTCGCGAGCCCAGATCGCGCAGCATGGCCTGCTTGACGGTGGCGCTGGTGGTTAGCGGGCCGGGTGTAAAGAGGAGTTTGTCTGTAGATGTATTGGTCGCTTTTTCAACGATTTTTGCAGAGGAGGTCGGTGGGTTGTCCATGTTGGTGCTCTTCAGTAAAAGTGTTCCGATAGTATGGACTAATTTTGCCTGCGAATTGTCAATGGGACAAATTGCGGCTATGGGCGGAGCCGGTACAAAAGTTAACGAACACGACTTACGCAGCGCCCGTGGATGGCCAGGGAAGATTTCCCTTTTGCGACACACCCGGTAAATCTTAACCAATTGTTTATAAAGCGCTATGTGTTATAATAGGGAGGTTCTCGATGCAGAATGATGAGTTTCATGTGACTACATCCGCCGTAAAATCTAGAAATTCAGCCGTAGAAAGCAGGCTTTTCCTGCGTTTCTCAGCGTGATACCCATCCGTTGTGCCAAACCTGCTTTCTCAATACTTCGTGAACGCTATGTAGCACGACTCCTTTTACTCCTATTTTGGAAGGATGCCAAGCTTAAATGAACTCCCCAAAGGCCTCCAAAGACCCTGACGTTGGCGCCAAAACAAATACAGTACAGATACTTTGGCGCTGTATACGCTATTTGCGACCTTACTGGCAATACACGGCTGGCGCCTATGCCACACTGGTGCTGATCACCGTGTTGGCGCTGGTAATTCCGCAATTTATTCGCTGGATTGTGGATCAAGGTATTCGGCAGCAAAATATGGCTCTGTTAAACTGGGCGGTGACGGCTCTGCTGGTTTTGTCGCTGTTGCGCGGTGTGCTGGTCTATTTGCAGGGACGCTGGACCGAAATCGCGTCGCAGAGCGTGGCCTACGACATTCGCAGCGCACTGCACCAAAAGCTCATGTACCTTTCATTTGCCTATCACAACGAGACTGAAAGCGGTCAGCTTCTCTCCCGCGCCATTCAAGACGTAGAGCGCATCCGCTTTCTGACTGGGCGGGCCACGTTGGGGTTGGTCAACGGCGCCGTGCTGCTGATAGGCACTTTTATTGCGCTGTCGGCCATGAACATGCGACTGGCCCTGTTGGCCATGTGCGTCATGCCGCTGCTGGCGTATCAGGCCTTTCGCTTTGGCCGCAATTTTCGACCGCTATCGCTGCAAATTCAGCAACAGTTGGCCATCTTGACAACCTGGTTGGAGCAAAATTTGCGCGGCGCACGCGTGGTCAAAGCTTTTGCCCAGGAAGATGCTGAAATTGCCCGCTTTGACGAGAAGAACGCGCGCTGGTTTGCACTTTCTGCCCAAGGCGCACGCTTGCAGGCGTTCAACGTGCCGCTTATGGATCTAATTGCCAATGTAGCCACAGTGGTGATCATCTGGTATGGTGGCATGTTGGTGATCAACCAGCAGCTCACACTGGGCGAGCTGGTGGCCTTTACAACTTATTTGGCGCAGCTAGGCGGTCCGGTGCGCCGCTTGGGCATGATTATTCCGGCGCTGGCCCAGGCCGGCGCCTCTGGCGAGCGCATCCTCGAGGTGTTGGATACACCGTCCTCTGTGCAGGAAGCGCCTGATGCGCGCCCGCTGCCGCGCATCAACGGCCACGTGGTGTTTGATGACGTGTCGTTTGGCTATCAAGATGGGCATCAAGTATTGCACGATCTTTCCTTTGAAATTCAGCCTGGGCAAGTGGTGGCGCTGTTGGGCGCTACCGGTTCGGGCAAGTCATCGATTATCAACTTGATCCCACGTTTTTATGACCCCACCAGCGGCCGCATTACCATCGACGGTTGTGACACCCAGAAGGTGACGCTCCGGTCGCTGCGTAGCCAAGTGGGCATTGTGCTGCAAGAGACGGTGCTCTTTGCCGCCACCATACGCGAAAACATTGCCTTTGGCCGGCCCGATGCCAGCGCAGAGCAGGTCATCGAAGCGGCCAAAGCGGCGCAAGCGCATGACTTTATTATGGCCATGCCAGAGGGATATGATTCCTATGTGGGGGAGCGCGGCTTGACGCTTTCGGGCGGCCAGCGGCAGCGCATGGCCATTGCACGGGCCCTGCTCACCGACCCGCGTATTTTGATTTTGGATGACGCCACCGCCAGCGTGGATACGGCCACCGAGGGGTTAATTCAGAAAGCGTTGGCTCGCCTTATGGAAGGACGCACCTCAATCATTATTGCCCAGCGGCTCAGCACCATTCGCATGGCCGATTTGATTTTGGTTATGGAGAAAGGGCGCATTGTGGCCAGCGGCTCTCACGAGGAATTGTTGAGCCGGTCGTCGCTTTATGCGCGCATCTATCGACAGCAGAGCGCGGAAAACGCCGAAGCGCTCGATTCGTTCTCGTTACGGACAGCTCAGAGCGCCGATTAAGCGTTTGCGAGCGCCAGATTGTGGATTAAAAGCTCACGTTACGCAGGGGCAGCCAGTCTACCAGAGAGAAACCGGAATGTCGGCGAGCCGACTTTCCGCCAGGCTTGCGTAACATAAATTAAAAAATAGTACTGGTATCCCAGAAGTTTGACTTCTCCGAGAGGTCGAACTTCTATACCGGTGTTAATTGGTAAATCTGCAAATTGGCGCATCAAATTCTAGTTTGATGAATCTGGCGCTACGATTGGCAGCGTTTCTAATTGTGTGGGATTGATGAGCACGGACTCGGTGAGGACCCAGCCTTTGTCATCGTTGTCCAGACGCACTTGGGTCCAGGCGTTGTCAAACGTGCGCCCAACGGCGGCCACGCGCATATTGGATTGAAGCAGCGCAATGGCGTTTGACTCTACAAAGATGTCGCTGCGCACAAAGATTTGTTGCTCGGCTGGCACCTGTACAAAGATGCCATAGGGCGAAAAGTCTGGCGTGGCCGTGTCAGTTTGCGTTGGTGTAGACGTTGCCGTCTGTGTCTCTGTTGGTGTATGCGTCAATGTTGGTGTAGATGTAGATGTATCCGTCGCTGTGGCGGTGGGCGGAGGCGTCGGCGTCTCAGTGGGCACGGGCGTGTTGGTGACGGTATCTGTTGCCGTGCTGGTGGCGGTATCGGTTGGCTTGACTGTATTTGTCGCTGTGGCTGTGGGCGGCACAGGTGTTGCCGTGTCTACAGGCGTCTCGGTAGGGGCTACGGTTGCCGTGTGCGTTGCTGTTTCCGTTGCAGTTGCTGTAGCCGATGCTGTAGCCGTTGCTTCTGCGGTCGCCGTGGCGGGTTCAGTTGGGATGGCCGTGCTTGTCGACGTTCCGTTGCGCGCCACGCGTGGCGGCTCAATGGGAATCGCCGTCGGCTGGGATTGTAAGGCAGTAACGGCCGTGGATGACGTTGGCAAGCTGCTGGCGGGGGTGGTTTCAGCCACGGTCGGCGTATTAGCAGTAGGCGTATTCACTGTTGATGTGGCGGTTTGCGTGGCGGTTGATGATGGCGTGGCCGTAACTGTGGAGCCCGCATTGCCGGCGCCGCTGCTTGTTGTTGAGTCGGTTGCCGTTGCAGATTGGCCTACAGCCGCGCTGCTGGCCACGCTTTCGCTTCCGCTTGAGAGGCGCGGCCCGACCACACGCTGGGTCGTATCAGTGGACGCAGCTTGGTCCTGCTGCCAGGATACGGACGACGAAGCCGCCGGGCGATTTTGTGAAAAGATGGGCGTATTGAAATCTAACATTTGGGGCAGCGCCAAAATGATCCCCAAAACAAGCAGCCCCAATACGGTGGCCAGGCGTGGGGTTAGCCACACAAATGCACGCATGGTCACCACGTGGACGTGCAGATTGATCCGCGTGGTCACCTCGTCCATGTTGATGTCGATCCAACCGTGGTAATTTTTCCCGGGTTCCAGCGCATGTGTATCTACCGCCACGCCAAAGCGCAGCGGGAACTGCTTGTTGGGATGCACGCGTGAGCCCTCCGTCACGCGGAACCAAGAATTTTCTTCACTGTAGCCCAGTTTGAAGCGACGTACGTCGCCACCTACGTTGCCCACATGGAAGGTAAGGGTCTGGTCGGCCCCCCAGGGCAGTTTGCCAAAATCGAGGCCATTGGGAGGCAGCACCACGGGCTGGGGCAGCGCTTCATTGCCTTCACGTAGGGGCGCGCGCATGGGATTGACGAGCGCGTTGTACGCTTCGTTAATCTCTCGCATTCGTTCTTCAACGAACTCTTTATCTTTGGGGTCACTATAGCGATCTGGATGAAAAATCCGCACGAGCTGCTTATAGCGCGCTCGGATCTGTTCTTTGGATGCGTCTTTCGGCACTTCCAGAATGCTATGATAATTTTTCATGCCGGAGCCCATGGCGTTCTCAAATTAGCACTTATGAAATTAGGACTTACGCAAGCCTAGTTGTCTGGCCGCTTAATTTTTAGAAACCCGCTTGACTTTTGCTCGAGTTGTGATTTCTAAAGATTAAATGTTCGCGACACTAGTGTAAAAATTGCCAGGTCGGCCAAGTTGTTCTGTCTTGGCGATGCCCTGGCGCTGCGTGTCGTAAAAATGTCTGGTTAATAATGATCGATGGCTGCGACAAATGACGGGGCTATACTTTTTTTATCGTAAAAAAGATATATAATCCTTCGTTTATCTTTCCAGTTTTGTCTACGTCAATTATCCTACGAATGCGCTGTGATCAGAGCGGGTTACGTTCCCCTAAAGCGTAATGAGGAAAGATTACGCTTTAGCGCAGTTTTTTTGTCAGCTACTGTGCTTCAACCTGTGGCGCCTTTGGCGGGTGACGAAGACCAACGTTTTGTACAAAGTTGAACGGAATAATTTGACGCTTCTGTGGACAGGTGGCGCATGGCGGTTGTCGCAGATTGCAAGAATTGGCCTGCATGTTAAATGTTAAGGAGAGCCAGCTTCCTGTTTTCAGATATTTCTACGTTTAGTATACTTTCTACGTTTAGTATACAATGACTCGCACAGTTTTGTGCAATGCAAATATATCCACCTCTAGTTTCGTTTTATATAGCGCTTACGCAAGCCTAGTGCCGCAAAAATTAAGCGGCCAGACAATTAGATTAGGAATCGCCTAAGCAGAGATGTTTGTTGGTCTTGGTGATTCACTGGCGCTGCGTAAGTCGGGTTAAATAAACACCGTTGCGCTGTATTGATGCGGTGTATTCATAATATCCAGCTGCAATCTCCCCTTTTTGTCGACGCCAATTGCACGACAGCATGCCATCACGCACTTGTTTGTATCGGCCTGGTTATGGAGGATTAGAAAATAATGAAACGGTTATACTCAGCTCTGAATGAGAACCAGAGTTTTATCACTTTGGTTGAGGCACTAGAAAACTCCGGTTCTCATCTCAACCGCAGTATAGCGTTATTCGCTTTAAGCGTTGTCCTGATTGTGTCAACCCTGTATTGGGGCGGTAACCCTATGACTGTCTTTGGCCAGGATGAACAGCCTGCCTTTGTGCCGGGACAGTTGATCATTGCGTTTCGCCCCGGTGTAACGAACGATCAGATCGCTGATTTTTACACCGAATATGGTTTGACCGAAAAGGAGGATCTGGACAGCGATCCCGATGACAATGACGAAGAGCAAAAGCTAGCCACCGTACAAATACAGATAAACCAGGATCTGATCGATCAGCTGGAGAGCGATCCGCGCGTCAAATATGCCGAGCCAAACTATATGCTCTATGTGAGCAAAACACCCACCGATCCGGAGTTCGATAAATTGTGGGGCATGCACAATACCGGCCAAACCGGCGGTGCGGCCGGCGCCGACATTAGCGCCGTAGAGGCGTGGGATGTGGCTACGGGTTCCAAGGATGTGGTGGTGGCCGTGATCGACACGGGCGTTGACTATACGCACGAAGACTTGGCGGCCAACATGTGGGTCAATGACAAAGAGTGCCCGCAGGGGTATGGCAAGTGTGAAGCTGATGGCAAGGATGATGATGGCAATGGGTACATTGACGATTTTTATGGCGTCAATACCATTAATGATACCGGCGAAATTATGGATGATTACGGCCACGGCACCCACGTGGCTGGCACCATTGGCGCCATTGGCAACAATAGCACGGGCGTCGTGGGCGTCAATTGGAACGTGCGCATTGTGGCCTGTAAGTTTCTCAGCGCCAGCGGGGGCGGCACCACGGCCAATGCCGTCAAGTGCTTCCAATATGTCAACAAGCTAAAGGAGCAGGGCGTCAATGTTGTGGCCACCAACAACAGTTGGGGCGGCGGCTCAGCCTCGCAAGCGCTATATGAGGCCATGGCCGGCCCGCCATCGATTATCCACGTTTGCGCGGCGGGCAACTCCAATACGGACCGCATTCAGTACCCCGCCGCATATGATCTGGACAACATTATATCGGTGGCCGCCACCGACCATGAAGATCTCTACGCCAGCTTTTCCAACTATGGCGCCGACTGGGTGGATCTGGCTGCCCCGGGTGTAGATACCTATTCCACCGTGCCCGATGGCAACTGCGCCATGTGCGATTCCAGCGGGTATAACTTGGCCAGCGGCACCTCCATGGCCACGCCCCACGTAACGGGCGCAGTGGCGCTTGTTTTTTCCAAATATAAAGAACTGAGCAACGAACAGGTTAAGCAACGGCTTTTGTCCGGCGCCGATCAATTGCCCGAGCAGTCGAAAAAGACGCTGACCAATGGCCGTCTCAACCTGCTCAACGCCATGGAAGACGACCAGACGCCGCCCGCGGCCGTAACCAATTTGACCATTACCGGCCTGCTTATGACCAAGATGGAACTGTCGTGGACCGCCACCGGCGACGACGGCAACGAAGGCGCGGCCAACGGCTATGATCTGCGCTATGCGCTGACGCCGATTACCGAAGCCAACTGGGCGCAAGCATTCCAGGTGGAAAATGAACCGCAACCGCAGGAACCCGGTGCGCTGGAAACCATGACCGTGGGTGGCTTGCAACCGGGCGTCAACTACTACTTTGCCATCCGCGTGGCGGACAATGCGGGCAACCTGTCCGAACTTTCCAACATTGCGTCGGCCAGCACCAGCCAGGGCACGATTGTCTTCCAAGACGATATGGAAAGCGGCAAAGGCGATTGGACCGTCAGCGAAGAAGATGCGCTCTGGCACCTGTCCAACCTACGCGCCAACAGCCCCAGCAATTCCTGGTACTATGGCCAGGATGATAAGCGCAACTATGATACCGGTGAATCCAACGCCGGCTTCCTCACGTCGCCGGAAATTCCGCTGGCCGAGGCCGATGAAGCGCTATTGGTCTTCTCCGAATGGAGCCAGGTCCAAGAGAATCTGCGCTTTGACCGCACGCGTGTACAGGTTTCCACCGACGGTAATTCGTGGAAGACGGTCTTTGAATCGCACGGCACGGCCGACAAATGGGAGCAGCGCACCATTAGCCTGGGGGATGATGTGGACCTGAGTGGTGGTTCGCTCCAGGTGCGCTTCTGGTTCGATACGGTTAACGACCGCTTCAATGAGTTTGAAGGCTGGTATGTAGACGATGTGCAGATTATTGCCGCCCGCATGGAGAAGCCAGGGCAGCAGTTTGATGCACCCAACCTGGTGCTGCGCGAAGGCAACATCGGCTTTAATCCGCCCAATCCCAGCCAGGGCGACAGCGTGGTTATCCACGCCGTGGTGCTCAATACCGGCGCCGCCGAATCTGGCCCCGTGGTGGTGCAGTTTGCCGATGTAACCGACGGCGCGCCCATTCCCATTGGCCAGCCGCAGACCATTGCTGGCATTCCCGTGGGCGGCAGCGGCACGGCGCAGGTCACGTATGAGAGCCTTGCCTTGGGCCATCCGTCCGAAGATGGTCCCAGCGAGCGCGACATTCAGGTGATTGTGGATCCGTTCAACTTTATCAGCGAAGTGAGCGAGTCTGACAATAGCGCCACCAAGAAGCTGCCGGTGCTGGCGCTCAATGCGCCCAACCTAAAGATCACGCCGGACAACATTGGCTTTGACCCACCGGCGCCCGATCCGGGTGACCAGGTGACCATCAACGCCACCGTGCTCAATACAGGTCCGGTTGAGGCCAGCGATGTGGTGGTCCAGTTTATGGACGTCACGCGCAGCGGCTCACAACCCATTGGCCAGCAGCAGACCATCGATGCCATTCCGGCGGGTGGCAGCATGCTGGTGCAGGTGACGTATGACACCACCGGGCTGACCGGTGACCGCGACATTCAGGTGGTCATCGACCCGGTTAATTCGGTTATCGAGTCCGATGAGAGCGACAACGATGCCAAGGCTCGTCTCTCCATGGCCTCGCAGGCCGCCGCCAACTTGATTGTGCTCAAGGACAACATTGGTTTTGCGCCGGCTAATCCAACCGAAGGCGACACCGTGACCATATACGCCACCATTCTCAATGATGGTGGCGTGGAGGCCACAGATGTGCTGGTGCAGTTTGTGGATACAACCGACAACGGTTCCACGCCTATTGGCCAGCAGCAGACCATTGAGTCGATCCCGGCGGGCGGCAGCGGCATGGTGCAGGTGACCTATGAAACAAATGGCAAAGCCGGTGACCGCAAGATAGACGTAGAGGCCGATCCGCACAACTTTATTCCCGAATCAAAGGAGACCGACAACACGGCCAAACAGACCCTAACGGTCTCGGCGCCGCCCGCACCCAACCTGTCGATCCAATCGGCCAATATCGGCTTTAATCCAGCCGATCCGGTGCAGGGCGACAACGTAACCATCCACGCCACGATTTTGAACAACGGCGCCCTGGAAGCCAACGATGTGGCTGTCCAGTTTGTGGATGTCACCAATGGCGATTCGGTGCCCATTGGCGGACGGCAGACCATTGCGTCCATTGCCGCCGGCTCCAGCGGTACGGTGGAAACCACATACGACACCACCATGCGGCCGGGCGACCGTCGCATTCAGGTGGTGGTGGATCCGGGCAACTTTATTGCCGAAGCCGACGAAACGGACAACGTGGCGCGCGAACTGCTGCGCGTGGCCTCACCGCCGGCGCCCAATCTGGTGGCGCTTTCGTCCAACATTGAGTTCCACCCGCCGCAGCCCACCGACCAGGACACGGTGGTGATCCACGCCGTGATTCTGAACACGGGCAGCCAAGAGGCGCGCAACGTATTGATTCAGTTTATCGACCTGACCTATGGCGTGGCCGTGCCCATTGGCAAAGAGCAGTTTATCGACGTGATTCCCGTGGGCGGCAGCGCCAGCGCCGAAGCCACGTATGACGCCGCTGGCCCGGTACGCGGCCGCAAGATTCAGGTGCTGGTCGATTCCAATAACCTGATCCGCGAGACCAGCGAAAGCGATAACGAAGCCATTAAATCGCTGGCCGTTTCAGCTTCAGCTGCGCCCAACTTGGCGGTTCCGCCGGTGACCATCGGTTTTGCGCCGCGCCACCCGACGCGCGGTGATGAGATCACCATCAGCGCCGTCATCATCAACAACGGCGCCGCCGATGCAGAAAATGTGCTGGTGCAGTTTACCGATGTGACCAGCGGGCGCGCCGTGCCCATTGGCGAACAGCAACTCATTGACCGGATTCCCACCGGCGGCAACGGTATTGCCGAAGTGACGCTCGATTCCAGCGGGCTCAGCGGTGAGCGCAAGATCCGCGTCATTGTGGATCCCAACAACTTTATTTCCGAATCGGACGAAACGGACAATAAAGGCGACCAGACCGTGTCGATTGCAGCGCCGGCGGCGCCAAACCTGGTGGCTCAGCCCAGCAACATTACCTTTGCACCGCCCAGCCCCACCGAGGGCCAGCCCGTCAGCGTCACCGTCACGGTGCTCAACGATGGCGGCGAGGATGCCGAGGATGTGTTGATCCAGTTTGTGGATGTGACTGACGGCGGCATGATCCCCGTGGGCGCCAAGCAGACCATTGATCTGATTCCGGCGGGCGGCAGCGCGACGGCCAAGGTGACATACCAAACCGCTGGCAAGACCGGCGACCGCAAGATTCAGGTGCTGGTGGATCCGCATACGATTATTGCCGAGTACAATGAGAAAGATAACGACGCCACCCAGTCGCTCATGGTGGCGCCGGCCGCGGCCGCCAATCTGGTAGTTGAAGACAGCAACATCTCGTTTAGCCCGGCCTTCCCAGTGCAGGGCGAAACCGTGACGCTGCATGTCACCGTGCTCAACAGCGGCTCGGCGGACGCCACCGATGTGAGCGTGCAGTTTGTAGATGTGACCAACGGCGCGGATGTCCCCATTGGCTCCAGCCAGACCATTGATGCGATTGCCGCGGGCGCCAGCGCCACGGCGGAAATTAGCTACGACACAGCGGGCAAACAGGGCGAGCGCAAGATTCAGGTTGTCGTGGACCGCAACAATCTGATCCCAGAGACGCGTGAGAACGACAATGAAGGCACGCAAATTCTGACCGTGATCTCGTCGCCCGCACCCAACCTGGTGATGCAGGCCAACAACATTGGCTTCAACCCGCCACAGCCGGGTGAAGGCGATCAGGTGACCATTAACGCCGCCGTGCTCAACACGGGCAGCGCCGATGCCAACGACGTCATGGTGCAATTTGTCGATGTGACGACCAGTAATTCGGCGCCCATTGGCCAGCCGCAGACCATTGAGAACATTCCGGCTGGTGGTAGCGGCTCCACGCAGATTACCTATGACACCAGCGGCATGGTGGGCGATCGCAAGATCCAGGTGGTCGTGGACCCGAATAACTTTATCCAGGAAGCGCGGGAGACCGATAACCAAGCCCAGAAAACGCTGGAAATGGTGCCGCTGGCCGCCCCCAATCTGGTAGCCAAGGCCGCCAATGTCAGCTTTAATCCGCCCGAGGCCAAGACGGCGCAAAACGTAGTGATTACCATTGCCGTGCTCAATGACGGTACGGCCGAGGCCAACGATGTGGTAGTGCGCTTCTTCGACGACACGAGTGACAGCACAGTGCCTATTGGTCAACCGCAAACCATTGAGAATATTCCGGTGGGCGGTAGCGGCACGGCCAGCGTCATCTATAGTACGGGTGGCGCAGTGGGTGAACGCAAGATTCGCATTGTAGTGGACCCCAACAACTTTATCAACGAGTTGAAGGAGACGGATAACGAGATCAAGAGCATTACGCTCAAGGTGACGGCGCACATGGGGCCGAACCTGGTTATGCTGCCGGGCAACATTGGGCTCAATCCGCCCAATCCGATTGATGGTGACCAGGTGGTGCTGCACGCTGTCGTGATCAACAATGGCGCCAGTGGCGTGCGTGATGTGGACGTCCAGTTTATCGACGTGACCGGCGGCGGCGTTGAGCCCATCGGCGCCCCGCAGAGCATTACGACGATTCCCGCCGGCTCCAGCGGTGCAGCCGAGGTGACCTTTGATACCGAGGGCCGCGTGGGCGAGCGCAAGGTGCGCGTGGTGGTCGATCCCAACAACTTTATCAATGAGGTGAACGAAGAGGATAACGAAGCCAGCACCAGCTTTACAGTGTCGCCGCCTCCCGCACCAAACCTGTCCATTTTGCCGGGTAATATTAAGTTTGACCCAGCCGAGCCAGAGACGGGCAACCCAGTGACCATCTCGGCGCTGGTGCTGAACAGTGGCACGGCGGATGCCTCCGATATCTTGGTGCAGTTCACCGACATCACCGATGAGACGGGGCTGCCCATTGGCACTGAGCAGATTATTGACAGCTTGCCCGCCGGCGGCAGCGTAACGCTGGAGGTAACTTATACCGATACCGATGAGGCGGGTGAACGGCGCATTCAAGTGGCCGTGGATCCGAGCAACTCCATTGAGGAATCGGACGAGACGGACAATCGAGCCGCCAAGACGCTGCTGGTGTCACCACCCAAGGTGCCAAACTTGATGATTCAGCCTAGCGCCATCGAGTTTGCTCCCGCCAAGCCGGTGGAAGGCGACCAGGTCATGATTACCATGACCGTGGAGAACAACGGCACGGCCGATGTGAGTGGCGCGGTTGTGCTGGTCACCGATGTGACCGACAACGGATCCGAACCGGTGGGTGAACCGCTGCTGATCGAAGCGCTGGGCGCTGGTGAGAAAGTCACGCTCAACGCCACCTATGACACCAATGGCAAAGCGGGCAGCCGCCAGATCCAGGTCACGCTAGATCCGGATGACGCCATTGACGAATCGAACGAAGACGATAACCAGGCCACCAAGACAATTCCGGTAGCGTCCGAGGATGAGACGCCGCCCGATGCGCCGAACCTGGTCATCTTTGCCGGCAACATCAAGTTTGAGCCGGAAAAACCGGGCGCGGGCGATCTGGTGACCATTACGGTCAACGTGCTGAACCAGGGCACCCAGGACGCCGATGATCTAGTTGTGCGCTTTGTGGATGTGACCGATGGTGGCGAAGAGGTTATTGGCGACGCCACCCTGACTGAGACCGTGCCTGCCGGTGACAGTGCCGAGGTCACCATGACTTATGACACCACCGACAAAGAAGGCGAGCGTTCCATCCAGGTGATTGCCGACCCGGATAATGCAATCGAGGAGACCGATGAGGACGACAACTCGGCCACCAAGACGCTGACCGTGGGGGCGCCGTCGGAAGCCGGCGCCGCGGCGGACGATGATGCTGCGGCTACAGACGGTGCCGTAACACCCGCCGCAACAGAAGATGCTGTGGCTGCCTCCGCAGGCGCCAACGCGGCAACAAGCACCAGCAGATTGGGCGCGCCCAATCTGCTGGTGACTAGCCAAGACATTGTGATCGACCCCGCCGTCGTCGGTGACGGCGGGGTGATCAACGTCACCGCACTGGTGCACAACGCCGGTGACGCGCCTGTAACTAACGTGACCGTGCTGATCAATGATGAAACCGGCAGTGATTACACGGTGGCCGAACGCCAGCAGACCATTGCCGCCATTCCAGCCGGCGGCACGGTCCAAGTGCAGACCTCCTACGTGGTGCTGGATCGCCCGTTTGAGCGCACGGTTCAAGTGCTGCTGGACCCGCAGAACCAGATCGCCGAGTCAAATGAGTTTGACAACATGGCCCAGTTGACCGGCGAACCGGCGGCGCAAGGGTATCAGCCGGCGGTGGAGGGGCGTTAGGGGGATGAATGCCCAGATAGCCGTTCAAAGAGAAAAACTTGCGTCTTTCTGCCAGGAGCGAGGTATTCGATGGCTGGCCATTTTTGGATCCGCGCTAAGATCTGATTTTCGGCCAGACAGCGATATTGATGTGTTGGTTGAATTTGAGGATGCCCGCATTCCGGGACTGCTGGGGATGGCGCGCATTGAACGCGAAATGTCGAATCTGTTTGGCGCCCGCAAAATCGATCTGCGCACGCCGGAAGATTTGAGTCGATATTTCCGGAATGAAGTGCTGGCGGAAGCGGAAGTGCAATATGCCGCAGGATGATGAAATCCGCCTGCGGCATATGTTGGATGCAGCGCATGAAGCAATATCATTTGCAGATGGACGGACACGCTTTGATCTCAATAAGGTCGGTTACTTGTGCTGGCGCTTGTGAAAGCCATAGAAATCGTCGGCGAAGCAGCCTACCAGATCACCAATGAGACACAAGATACACTTCCAGATATTCCTTGGGCGGACATAATTGGTATGCGACACCGTCTCGTCCACGCTTACTTCGATATCAATCTCAGCGTGCTGTGGCGAACCGTACAAGATGATCTCCCAGCATTGATTGCGCAGATCGAGCCGTTAGTGCCGCCAGAAAGTGAATGATGAGATCTGAATAACTTGATCGCCGAGTCGGATGAGTTTGACAATGTGGCGCAGTTTACCGGTGAGCCGGCGGTGGAGGGGCGGTAATATTACAAACCTTATAGTTGAATATGGCCATGAAAAAGACAGGCAAATGGCTTACACGATTTTTGCGTGTATTTCGTCAGGATAGAAGTGATGACACAATTACCGCTGAAGTAGGGGGTAATGCGCGCAATGTTATCGTAGGTAAGAATGTCATTCAAATTGGCACACTAGTAATCTCAATTCCCTCTTGGTTAGTGTACCTCATAGCATTTTCGGTAGCGTCATACTTGTTTTGGATGATTGTACAATTTGGCTCTGCGTTTTTGCCCCCAGGCCCAATGCCAGAAGGGCATTTTAATATTGCAGTGGCGGAATGGAGTATAAAGGACAAGGATGGCAATCCCGTAACTCAAAGAAAGACTCGTCATGATGCTAAGCAAATCGTAGGCGAGATTGCTGATTATTTGGACGACCAGAAGAACACTTTTAAGCCGAATTCTTTACTGACGCCAAATATAGAAGGACCAAATGAACGTTCAATTCCCGCTGTGTCAACTGACGATGAGGCTGCACAGTTAGCAAGTGAACTCAGGGCTACATTGCTTGTTTATGGTGAGGTCAAAATCCTGACACCGCACTATTGGGAATACACCCCTAAATTCTATGTGAATGTTGAAGCATTTAAGCGATCAAAAGAATTGGTAGGATCATATGCATTAGGAAAGCCAATTGACCTTGATGTAGATAATATCTTTGGTATGAGTCATATCAACACTACACTAAGCAATCGATTGAATGTACTTCTAACTCTAACTGCTGGAATCTCTTACATTGTTCAAGATCATCCTAATTATAATGCTGCAATTAATACCTTAGAGAAATTGAAATCAGGAGAAGGTTGGCCGAGTGAAGTGGATGGTGGGCAAGAAGTATTGCATCACTTTTTAGGAAATGCATATCTGGGAAAAGCTCAAGAAACATTAGAAATCGAACCAAAGAACGAATTGTTTTTGCGGAGTAGGGATGCTTATAGTAAAGCAGTATCTCTCAATGCTAATTATCCTAGATCGTATAATGGGCTTGGATCGGTCTACTATGACCTGGCAATGCTTGAGGTACCCTGCTCATCAGAAACATTGATGCTATTACAAAAATCTAATGAACAATACATTCAAGCATTGAAGTTAGATTCAAATCAGAAGCCATATCATGCATTTGTAAATGATTTTGCCTTTGCAGAACGTGCCGCTGTAGAGACTCAGCTAGGCAACTGCGCAATTGGTTCTAATGAGGCATTATATTACTCCTACCGGTGTAGACACTGGGCAATGTGTGTTGAAGCCTATAGTAACGTTTGGTCCAACAACGGGTCCATGTACCGGCAACTGTCACGAATTTGAATGGTGGTTGACATATTCTCACAAATTGATAATATACTATGATGCTGAATGGTTAAATAAACCTGGAAAATTCCGTAATAGTGAATGGGCAGTGAAGGATGAAGCCTTATCAATTTTTCAAGAAGATCAAACAATTATGCAAATTCAAATAGAAGCAGTTTCACAGGCTCGATGATATATCTGGTTACTGAATACATAGAGTTTACTAAGTTCATACGTGAGATAGAACTAGGATACCTGCTTGAAACGAGTCATCTTTCTTTTTTTAGACGGCGTGGGTATGGGGGACGATAACCCCACGATTAACCCATTGGCCGCGGGAACGTTCCCCACATTGCGCCAACTTCTGGACGGGCGCAAACCCGTGGCTGCCACCGGTCGTCTCTCCACCGTCCATGCTGAGCTGATCCCCGCCGATGCCAACCTGGGCGTGCCGGGGAGACCGCAAAGCGCCACCGGCCAGACCGCCATCCTCACCGGCATCAATGCGCCGCAGCGGCTGGGCGAACATTACGGCCCGCGGCCCGATGATCGCGTGCGCGCCATTTTGGATGAGGCCAGCCTATTCAAACGATTAAAGCAGACCGGTCATAGCGCCTTTTTTTGCAACGCCTATCCCCACGGCTATTTCAACGCCGTCAATCGCGGCAAGCGGCTGCTAAGCGCCGTGCCCTACGCCGCCACCGTGGGCGGTCAAACGCTGCTCAACCACGCCGATCTCGTGGCTGGTCGCGGGCTGGCCGCCGATTTTACCAACCAGGGCTGGCGGGAAGAACTGGGCTATGATGACGTGCCGGTCTACACGCCTGCCGCCGCCGGGCGCGAGCTCTGGCGCATTGCCCAACCCCATCACTTTACCTTCTTTGAACATTGGCACACGGACCTGCTGGGCCATCGCGGTCAGCTAGCGCAGGCCGTCGCCATTTTAGAGCGCTTTGATGGCTTTCTGGGCGGACTGCTAGCAGCTGCCGATCTGACGCAAACGCTGATCATTGTGAGCAGCGACCACGGCAACGTGGAGGATTGCAGCCACCGCAAGCATACGGAGAATCCGGCGCTCACGCTGCTGTTGGGCGCGGAACGCCAGAAGCATGCGCAAAAAGTGCGGGGCATTGATGACTTTGCGAACGTGATTGAGGATTTTCTGAGCGCCGAACTGTGATAGAAATTAGTCAGCATCGGGCAGCAACAAACAGCACAAACGAATCCACTTCTCAACGGACCGGGAGGAGGGCAGACCCTATCGCCGCACCAGCGGATTGGCGCGCCCGCGATGGTTGCCGCGCGGCAGCGCAAAGGTAAATTGCGTACCTTTGCCCACCTGGCTGCTCACCTTGATCTGGCCGCCGTGCGCCTCTACAATGCCTTTGGCAATGGCCAGCCCCAGCCCAGAACCGCCGGTGGCGCGGCTACGCGACTTTTCACCGCGGTAAAACTGTTCAAAAATGTGGGGCAAATCGCTGGCCGGAATACCATCGCCCGTATCGGTAACGCTCACTTCCACTTCGTTGCCGACGGCGCGGGCCTGGACCTGTACCTTGGCGCCGCTGGGTGAATAGCGAATGGCGTTGCCCACCAAATTGGCCAACACTCGCTCAATGTGTCGAGCATCCAGCACCACCGGGTCCAAACCGGGCAGCACCTGACCGCTCAGCTCAATGCCCTTTTCAATGGCCGGTTTGGAGAACCCTTCCAGCGTATCCGAGATCAGGTCGGAGAGCGAATTGGGCTGTTTATCCAGCCGCAGCCCGCCCGCATCCATCTGGGCCAGAGCGAATAGATCGTCTAACAGAATGGTGAGCGAGCCAATATCGCGCTTGGCCGTGCGCAGATAGCGATCAACGGTGGCCTGATCTTCCACCACACCATCGGCCAGCGCTTCCAAAATGGCGCGCACCGAAGCCAATGGCGTGCGCAGATCGTGGCCCACCCAAGCGATCAGATCGCGGCGCATCTTTTCGACTTCGGCCTTTTTACGCGCGGCTTCCTCCAGTTGACGCGCCATCATGTTGAATGAACGCGCCAGTTGCGCCATTTCATCGCGGCCGTGTGTGTCCACCCGCGCCTGCAAATTGCCTGCGGAGATGGCGTTTGCACCTTGGTTGAGCGCCTTAATGTTATCTGTGACGGCGGTGGAGACAAAATAGCCCAGCGAAATGGCAATGCCCGTGGCAAAGAATAGCAGCACTGCCGCCAGCTGCAGGTCGTGCTGATTGATAAACATGAGCGTGGCCGTAAACCAAACGTTGATAAACGTGAGAATGCCGCCCAGCACGTAGCCGCTGATCAACGTCCAGATAAGCCGCGGCGACTGGTTGAAGAGACCGAGTCGGTACGCGCCAAAGCCCACCACCAGCGAACCCGCCGCCGTAATGCTCAAAAAGATGAGCATGGCGCGTGCATCCTGCACCGGCGGATTCATCACCAGCATAAAGATGCCCATGGTGATCAGCAGCACCGCCACCACGCCCAATAAAAAACGCCACGGCAAGCCCAGCCGCCGCGGCTGGGGTAGAGATGATGTGGTTAAAAGGATGCCGTTCATGGTTTATGGCTCAAATTTGTATCCCACACCCCAGACGGTGTGGATGTGAACTGGGTTTGACGAGTCGGCTTCGATCTTTTCGCGCAGCCGCCGCACGTGGACGGTTACCGTGCTGGGGTCCAAATATTCGGTTTCGCCCCACACGCGGTCCAGCAGCTGGTCGCGGTTGAAGACCTGGCGGGGATGGCTGGCCAGCAGCCACAGCAGGTCGAATTCTTTGGCCGTCAGCATAATTTCCTGGCTATTGGTTTCCACCAGCCGCGTCACCGGGTTAATAATCAGATCCTTAAATTCCAGCGCGCGCTCCTCTTTGGCGGGGGCTGGCGCTGTGTGGGTGCGACGTAGAACCGCCCGCACGCGGCTCACTAATTCCTGCGGGCTAAAGGGTTTGACCATATAGTCATCGGCGCCCATTTCCAACCCCAAAATGCGGTCCGACTCTTCTTTGCGCGCCGTCAGCATAATAATGGGTGTGTTCCCTTCAGCGCGCAGCCGCCGCGTGATCTCCATGCCGTCCACGCCGGGCAGCATCAAATCCAGCACCACCAGGTCGGGCAGCTCTTTGGCCATTTCGCGCAGCGCCGTCTGCCCGTCATGCGCACTGGTGACTTGAAAGCCGGCGCGCGCCAGATAAAGACTCACCACCTCGACAATGCTCGGTTCGTCATCGACAACCAATATTTTAGGACCGTTCATGGATCTGCTTCCTCTTGCTTGACAGGATGATTAATACCAACCGCGCTTTTACAGCGCCAAATGGTATAAGTATCTAATCAATGTCATTTCGTTCAGGCCGCTTCCAGTGCGACGCACGCTATGCCACGCGCATGCGAGGACCCAAAATGGCGGACACCGTGCGACGCACTTTTCGATCACTTAATGACATTGAGTATCTATCCGTACACCCTGCCATCCGTGCCGCGTGCGGCTAAACTCACACCAACGCCTGGGCATTTTCCTCACCTGGGCAACTTCACTTGTCTATACAGCTCCATTGTCGCGGTGAAAGATTACGCAATTCGAATAAAATAATTGCGTAAATATTACAAAATCGATGCACAGCGTATGTTGGATAACTCTAAAAGTAAGGTCAATTTGAAAACGATAGCGCTGAATCTTCTGAGAAGCGGCAAGAAGCATCTGCGCTGTCAACGCCACAGATATCCGCTTCCTGGAAGACGGTTCTGCAAAAACTACTGTTCTCTGTCTGGTTTCACTGAAGCGCTATTTCTGGCTGGGTTCTATGGCCTGCGCAAATAGGCTATTGCGAATTGGATTCGTCGTAGGCCGTCACTACTTTTTGGAGCGTCTGTACCAGCCCGCTGACGCCACCGGGATATGGGATGCTGACACTGAGATCGGCCAGGTTTTGTGTGGCGGCGTTGGGGTCTGCAATGTCTGTTTGGGCCAGAAGATAATTTTCGGGGACGCCAGTGCTGTTGGCGATGTAGCGGATGCTCATCCACGCATCAATTTGCGCCAGGCCCGGCGGCGTTGGGTTGGCGCGGAAGGCCAAGATGGCGGCCTGTACTTTGTCCACAATGGCCGGATATTCGCCGTGTTCGGACATGCCAAACCCGTAGCGACTGTTCAGCTGCCCCAGCGTGGGCTCCTCTTTGCTCTGCTCGCTGGGTATGCCAAGCTGTGCATAGAGAACCGACTCGGGGACACAAAAGGTAGCGCTGACAAGACGCAGCGTCATCCATGCTCGCACATCTTTCACATCGGCGGTCCCAGGGGCAAATGATTGTGTGCGCAGAAATTGTTCCCGCTGCGTGCTGATCACAATGTCGTTAACCACATAGACCAAAAAGCCAAAAAGGGTCACCACGGCCAGCGAACCAATGATGCGCCACGCCAGCAATTTGCCAATGGTGGCGTTGTCGATTGGGCGGTTGCGTACGGTTGATGAGGTGAAACGATGTTCGAGCTCTCGGGCATCCATTATTGTGTTGTGTTGTGTGTCTTGGCCGCTCCTTCCCCGCAATCCTCCTGCTCTCCCCATGACCCTAAGCGCAGCTTGGGCGGGAAGGGGGGAAGCACGCAAGTGCGAAAAGGGAGAGGCGCGGCCAAGCCCTATACATTGCTTGCGGCTTCTTTACTCGCCGGCTAGCACTTGGCTCCTGCGATACTGACTCATATATAAATCGTAATAGAAACCCTGCCGATCGAGCAACTCTTCGTGTGTGCCGCGTTCGATGATGCGGTGATCGTTGACCACTAGCACCTGGTCGGCGTTGCGAATGGTGCTGAGCCGGTGCGCAATCACAAATGAGGTGCGCCCCTCCATAAGCCGCAACAGCGCCTCTTGCAGATGGATCTCCGTGCGCGTGTCTACGCTGCTGGTGGCTTCGTCTAAAATGAGAATGCGCGGGTCAGCCAAGATGGCGCGCGCAATGGCCAAAAGCTGGCGCTGGCCCTGGCTAAAATTGTGGCCCTTTTCCGAAACCTGGGTGTGATAGCCATCGGGCAGCAGGCGAATAAAGCGGTCTGCATTGGAAAGTCGGGCCGCCGCCATTACCTCTTCATCAGCGGCGTCAAGCCGACCGTAGCGAATGTTTTCCAGCACTGAGCCGGAAAAGAGGAACGTATCTTGCAACACAATGCCCAACTGTTGGCGCAGCGAATCTTGCTTGATCTGGCGCAGATCGCGGCCGTCCAGCCAAATGGCGCCTGCCGTCGCGTCGTAGAAGCGGCTGAGCAGGCTGATAATGGTGGTTTTACCGGCGCCGGTGGGTCCCACCAGCGCAATGGTCTGACCGGGTTGTGCTTCCAAACTGACGTCGATGAGCACCGGTTTCCCCGGCGTGTATTCAAAACTCACGTTTTCGAATTTGACCGCGCCCTCTAATTTGACGGCCTGAGCATCGGGCGCATCCTGCACGGTGGGCACTGTATCCAGCACGGCGAAGATGCGTTCGGCGCCGGCCATGGCCGATTGCAGCCCGTTATAGAGCATGGCAATGGCGCGCATGGGGCGGAAGAAATTCATAATGTAGATCACAAAGGTGGCAATGACGCCTACTTCCACCAGCCCCCGCAGCGCCAGCCAACCACCCAGCAGCGCCGTAATCGAAATGGTCAGCGTGCTCATGGTGGTAAACATGGGCCCCAATGCGGCCGTAATGATATCGGCCTTGACCCCCACTTTGCGATACGCCAGGCTGGCCTCGGTAAACTTTTCCAGCGTGTCGGCTTCGCGCGCAAATGCTTTGACCACGCGGATGCCGGCAATATTCTCTTCCATGACGCCATTCATGTTGCCCAGATTGCGCTGCACCTGCCGAAACGCCACGCGGCTGTGTTTGGTCACTAGCGCTGTGATCCAGAGCATAATCGGCAGCACGGTCACCGTCCCTAGCGCCAACTGCCAATTGAGCACGAACATGCTCACCATAATGCCCGCAAAGAGCAAAATGTTGCCGGTAAATTCAATCAGCCCATCGGAAAGCGCCCGGTTGATGGCTTCGGTGTCGTTGGTCACGCGGCTCATCAGGTCGCCAGAACTGTGGCTGTCATGGTACGCCATGGAGAGGTGCTGTAAATACCCAAAAAGCTGGGCCCGAATGTCGGCCACCAGCCCCTGCCCCACGCCCACCATGAGCCGCCCTTGTAGAATGGCGCACAGCCCCACGCCAATATAGACTGCCAGCATGGTTAGCGCCAGCTGCGTCAAGCCGGACATGTCTTTGGGGATCACGTAGTTATCAATGGCGCGCCCCAGCAAAATGGGGCCGGTCAGGTTGCCCGCCGTGCTCAAGATTACCAGCCCGGCCACCAGCAGCAGGCGACCGCGATAGGGGCGCAAATAGGTCAACAAACGGCGCACGGTTGAGCGCGTGTTGGTGGCCGAATCTCCGGTTAAATTACCGCCGCCGCCCACGCCAAAGCGCACGGCGTTCGGTCTTGAAGTGCCTTGTTGGGCCATAAAAAACTCCTTCTTAATGATCGGGTTTCCCAATCCGCCCTGCAAATGGTGTATCTTATATGTGACGGGTTTCCCAACCCGCCGACTCGTGGTGCGCTACGCGGGCGCGTCTTCGCCCAGTTGGGAATAATAAATGTCCTGATAAATGGGGCTGCTGGCCAGCAGGTCGGCGTGAGCGCCACGGGCGGCAATGTGGCCGCCGTCCAGCACCAGGATTTGGTCGGCGTTGATGACGCTGCTGATGCGTTGGGCCACCACAAAGGTGGTGCGGCCCTGCATAAGTTTATCCAATGCGGCCTGCAAGCGTACCTCAGTCTCAAAATCAAGGGCGCTGGCGCTGTCATCTAGAATCAGAATAGAGGGGTCAATGAGCAGGGCGCGCGCAATGGCAACGCGCTGCTTCTGCCCGCCGGATAGATTGGCGCCGCGCGCCTCCACAATGCTCTCATAGCCGTCGGGCATGGCGGAGATAAAGTCGTGGGCCTGCGCCGCAATAGCCGCCGCTATGATTTCATCCATGCTGGCGTCGGGGCGGCCATAGGCAATGTTTTCGCGCACGGTGCCGCTGAAAAGCGTAGACTCCTGCAACACCATGCCAATGTGGCTGCGCAATACTTCGGGCGCCCACTGTCGCACATCCACATCGTCGATCAGGATGGCGCCATCGGTTACGTCGTAAAAGCGGGGCAGCAGGTTGATCAGCGTGCTCTTGCCCGAACCGGTGGCGCCCAGCAGGGCAATTTGCTGGCCCGGCTCCACGGCAAAGCTGACTTGACTGAGCACTTCTACGGCATTTGTGCCATATTGATTGGCTGCTGTTCCATTGGGCGTTATTCCATTGATGGCTGGATCATGGGCAGCACCATTGGCAAATTGGCGGCCCGTTCCATTGGGCCCAACCGTGCTAGAATCCATCGCAGCGTCGTTTGCGTGGTGGTCATTGCGGCCGGCGTGAACCACTGACCCGGCGCCATTGCGATGATTCGGGGCAAAGCCGTTATCATCCACGGCAAAGTCATCCTCTTCGTTTTGGCGATTGTCGTAGTGGAACGACACTTTGTCGAAGACAACTCGGCCTTGCATGACGCGTTTGGGCAACGTGCGTGTTTGTGATGAGCGTTCCTGTACGGCGTTCTCCGCGCTTTGGCCGGCGCCGTGGCCGTTTGACGCCTCCGGCGTGGCATCCATACCCAAATAGGGAGTGGCCGCCCGCTGGATGCGCGGTTTGGAATCGATGAGCTCAAAATAGCGCTGGGCCGAGGCTTCGGCGCGCGACACCATCATGATCATGTTGCTCAAAAGCAGCAGTGGCGCCATGCCAATCATCAAATAGTTGTTGAAGGCGATTAGCTCACCCACCGTAAGCCGCCCGCCAATTACGCTGGCGCCGCCCCACCAGACAATGGCCACAATGCCCACGTTAGTAAAGAGCGCCAGCGAGGGCAGCGCCATGGCCATGAGCCTGCCTACCTGAATATTTTGGTCGCGATAGTCCAAGCTGCTGTCGATAAAGCGGTCGATTTCAAAGCGCTCGCGCACATAGGCCTTGACCACGCGCACGCCGGCCAGATTTTCCTGCACAATGGTGTTGAGCTTGGCTAGTTTTTGCTGCACCTGCACAAAGAGCGGCTGGGTGGTGCGCAGCAGCGTACGCAAGATTAGCCCCATAATAGCGAGCAACACCAGCATAATCGAGGCCAGCTCCCAATCCGTTACAAAGAGCATCACCATGCTGCCGCCAATCATGAGCAGCGCCCGCAGCAGCAGCGCTAACCCGGCGCTGGAAAACATGCGCACCGTGTCCACGTCGCTAGAGAGGCGCGTCATGAGCTGGCCGGTTTGCATCCGGTCCAGGTCGGCATAGGAGAGCGATTGGATGTGGGTAAAAAGCTGGGTGCGCATGTCAAAGGCAATGCCTTGCGAAAGCTGCGCCCGCGCAAAGCCTTGGCCAAGCGTGGCCAGCGCACCCAGCAGCGCCGAGCCAAACATGAGCGCCGACCCCCGATAAATGGCGTTCATGTTGCTGGCGCGGATGCCCTGATCCACAATGTACTGCATGAGCCGCGGCACCACCAGTTCCATGATCACCGGCAAAATTGTGGTGATTAGCCCAAAAAGCACAATTGTGCGATAGGGCTGCATAAATTGAATTGCACGTCGAAGAGCCTTCATGCCTCGTCTTGAACCTCCATTAATTGCATGAGATCGGCCAGCGCTGCGTCCAGATTGGCCAGCCTTTCGGGAGAGAGTTTCTCGATACGCCGCCGCAGCAGAGGAATACCGCCCATGGGCGTCTGCCCGGCTAGCTCAGCGCCTGCCGCCGTCACTTCCACAATGACCACGCGATTATCCGCCGCCGAGCGCGTGCGCGTGACGTAGCCCATTTCTTCCAGCTGCGAAATGACGGTGGATGCAGTGCTGGGGCTGTTGTAGAGAAATTCCTGCACCTGCCCCACTGTGGCCGGACCCGATTCGGCTAAAAAGCGCAGCACGGAAAACTGTTTGGGCTTGATGCCTTTATCGTCCATCTGGCGCGCGTACAGCCGCAGATGCCGATTGATGAGCAGGAATTTGTGTACGGCCTGTTGGGCCAGGTTGGTATGTGCGGTAGTCATGGCGGATGATTAGAATTTTCGATTTACAGATGGCTGAAGCAATTGTTTGTTTCTACGCAGAATATTTCGCTGACAAATATTTTGTCGACGAATATTTTTGCAAAGAATATTTCGTTGACGAAATAATACGGAAAGAAGGACGGGTTGTCAAGTTGCAGGATATAAAGGTGCGTTTTAGTTTAGCGACCGTAGCCTTCTTGCAAGAGGCGGGGACGGCGCCGGCTCGCGCAAACGCAGCGGTTGCCTCTTCCAGAAAGGCGTACATCTCGCCCCCAAAGTGAATGGCTTCCCGAGTATAAAAATCGCTTTGACGCAGCCACTCTATCTGTGTTAAGATATGTTGTTTATATCTGTCCATCATGAATGATTACACAAAGAGGGGGCATCCATGGCCATAGTGCGTACGCGGGTTGCGGATGACACATGGGTTTTTAAAAGTGAATTATATGTCGAGGTAAATGCGGGGCTGGTGGTCACGTCCGAAGGCGGTATTTTGATTGATACGCTGCCTTTTCCATCGGAGACGCAGCAGATCATCGATTTTGCCAAGCGCATTTGCCCGCAGGGCATAAAATATGTAGTCAACACCATTAGCCATGCCGATCATGTATATGGCTCATGTTTCTTTCCCGATGCTGAGCTGATTGCGCACGAGCAATGCCGCGAGATGCTGATTAGCCATGGGTTTGAGGCGTTGGAATATGCCAAAGAGCAAACGCCGGAATTGCGCAATGTGGAGATTCGCTTGCCCAAGGTGGTTTTTGATGAGGGCATGGTGATTCGCCTGGGCGGCAAAACGGTGCATCTAATTCACTCACCGGGACCCAGCCCCGAAGTGTGCGTCGCCCATGTGCGCGAAGACAAAGTGCTTTTTGCCAGCGACTTGATGATGCCCGTGCCGTACATTGCCACACCCTTTAGCAATATTGATGATTTTAAAAATTCGCTGAATAATCTGCACGATTACAATTTGGAATGTATTGTGCAGGGGCATGGCGACATTTTGTTGCGCGGCGAAGTAACCAGCAGCATCGAGGTGAGCACCGCCTATCTGGTCGATATTCAAGAGCTTGTGGATCAGCTGACAAGCAGCGGCAAAACCCGACACGATCTGCTCAAACATGGCATTGAGCAATTTGAACGCAGCCGCATTCCTTTGGGCGGGCTGGTCCAGCAATTCCACCAATCGAACCTGCTGCATCTGTGGGAAGAGGCGCGCACGGCCAAGCGCCAAAAGCGCAAGGCTGATGAGAATTTGGAACAAGAAGCGGTGGCTTAATGGGGATGGACGCAACCCAGCAGTCGGATATTGAGCAGATAGTGGAGATGGTGCGTTTGCTTGCGCCAGCGCAGCGGCGCCTGTTGCAGCGCCGTCTGCAAGTGAGCGGTTTGTGGGACACCGAGACGCTGCTCACCGATCAGAACCGGTTGCGCATTGCTCCGGCGCTGGGCGGGCAATTTCCGGTGGCCCCCGTTGCCTCGCCTGCGTCTCCTGCATCCACTCTTGAATCACCGCCCCCAGTGCAGGGGCGTCCTGCCGCAGCGGCAGATGCTGAATATCATTCACCGATTCGCGGTCATCTGGTCGTGGCGGCGGCCAGTAGCGACGAAGCAGATGCGCCTACGACGCCCGATCCACACCAGATGATGCCGCTGCCTGGTCAAGCGCCCGAGCAGCCCATCCAAATTGTGTTTGATGGCGGGAGTCAGGGCAATCCCGGTCGCGGTTACGGCAGCTTTGCTATCGATTGGCCAGGCCAACCCCAGCAGATTATCCGCCCTCAATTCGGTGATAACGTGACTAACAACGAGGCCGAATACGATACGCTGATTGCCGCCCTGGAAACCGTGTTGCGCAAGTTGAGCGATCAGGGAATTGTGGCCAATTCGGCAAAGGTGCAGATCCGGGGCGATTCGTTGCTGGTCATCAACCAGGTGCTAGACAAATGGAAATGCAACGAAGACCGGCTGCGCGTGCGTCGCGATCGCGCCCGCAGCCTGCTTAGCCGTTTTGGTGCTTCGCAGCTGATCCACCATGGCCGTGAAAACAGCGTACGCGTATTGGGCCATTAGAACGTGCAACGCTTACGGCGCGCCAAGACGAACTTCCTCTATTTCCACCCCGCGCAAAAGACCCGTTCCTTGTAGCTTCACAATAAGCGACCCATCTGCTTGCAAAATGCCATATTGCAATAGGGGCAAAACGAGTTCCGCGCCCGTTGGCGCCGGTGAATAGGCCTGTGCATTGCCTTGGCTGTCGAATAGCTGCAAAACGGCATCGGGCGCCGTGCGATAGCGAATGTGCAGCGCCGTTTGTGCCGGCTGTGCATGGTAGACCTGTACCGTTGCTGGACCCTCTAGCAGCGTGCGAAATTGGCGATCCTCCTCCTGCTGGTAAGGGCCCCAGTTGAGCGGCCCCAGCACAATGTATGGCTCGACGCTGTCCACCGCCGGCATCTGGTAGACCGTCAGCCGCTCATCTTCAAAGAGCGGTGCCCTGTTGCCAAAGATGGCTTGCACCAACGCGCTGGTATATTCGCGCTCCAATCCGCCCGGCATCTTGTAGCGGTCCAGCACCACATAATCCACCTGCAAATCGTGCAGCACCGTCAGCCCCACTTGCCCTGGATCCACATTTATAATATCCGGCCCTAAATGGCGAAAATGTTGTAAGACGGGCGCACGTTCGGTGAGCGTGCGCGGGTCGTCGCGGCTGATATAGGCCACGGTGAGCGGCTTTTGGTGCACGGTCTGATAGAGCAGATAGCCGGGCCGGTCGTAATTCATGGGCAGGTTGAGCACGCTGCCGCTGCCGGGCATGGTGCGCAATTCCTGGTAAAATTCCGGCGTGTCGGGCGGGCTCAGCGGATAGGGGGCAACCCAATATTCAAAAAGCAGGACGGCACAACATAAAGCGGCCATGCCGTTGGCGGCTCGCCTCCCTAGCAGATTGGGGCGAGCACACACGGTTTTTAGCCCAATGGCGGCCAGCACGGCTATGGCGAACTGCACCATGAGCGCATAGCGGCTGACGCTGCGGCTAATGCTCATAAAGGGCACGGTGTGGTTGAGCAGGCTAAAGAGCGTGGGCGTCAACGGGGCGTCACCGGGCGGCAGCGTGGGAACATCCGCCTGTTCGATGTTGCCCAGATGGATCACCGGCCCCAACGCCAGCGCCAGAAAAAAGAGGACGCTGAAGAGCCAAAAGCCGCTCCGTTTGCGGTCGCGCCCAATGCCCAGCGCAGCCAGCAGCAGCGGCAGATAGCCAATGGCAATGGTGCGCTCGCTGAGCGGTGCAATCTGGTTGCCGGGCCAGGTAAAGCTGCCGGGGCGCCACAATGTGTGCAGCCGGTTGGGAATCAGAAAGTCGGCCAGGCTGGCGCTGAGCGTGTATAGATCCGTGGGCGGGCGCACCATAAAGTCAAACTGGAGCGCCTCTCGCATCATGGGGATGAGCATAGGGCTGAGCAAGAGCAGAAAGAGCAGGCCAGCCAGCAGGGGCGGCAATGCCCAGCGACCCAGCGTGTGCATGGTGATAGCGGGCAGGCGCGCAAGGGGGGCGCGGCGGCTGGCGCGCAGCAGATCTGCCCCCCAGTGCCACAGCACAAACAGACCGGTGAAAAAGAAGAGATAGAGCACAAAATACCAATCGCACAGCCCCACTAGCGCCAAAAAGAGGCCCGCCAGCATGGCTTCGCTTAGCCATGAAAGACCATTGCGCCGCCGGTCCAGCGTGCGCAGCAGCGCCAGCACGTAAAATGGCAGCCATTGCAGGCTCATCACCTGCATGTGGCCCAGCAGGTGCGCCATATGAAACGGTGCAAATGTGTAAATAAGGCCGGCCAAAAATGGCGGGGCGATTTCTAGCCAAGCGCCTTTGGGGGATGCGGCGGGGTCGCGGTGGTCAGCTGGCGCTGCTTTTTGGCGCAGCAGCCAACGCGCCAATAAGAACATGCCGTAGCCGCTCAGCACCCAGCTTATAAAGACCACCGCGTTGTAAGCCACAATTAAGTTGCCGGCCAGCTGGATGGGCAGCGTGCTCAGCCCGTTAAACGGATTCAGCGTGTGGAAGTAGAGGCTGACGCCGGTGGGGGCGTAAAGCAAGTCAGTGGTGAGCGGGCTATGCAGCTCGTTGACCAGCGCCGTCTTCATCCACCAGAGATTCCAGTAATTTTGCCAGCCGTCAAAGCTGTCGCCCGGAATGGCACTGGTTAAATTGCGCGCCAGCGGCCAGGTCATTACGCCGGTGAGCAACGTATAGGCCAGCAGGACAAGTGCGTGTGTGGAACGGAATCGCGGCTTCACAGAATGGTCTGGTCAGGAGTAGGGATTAGAGATGAGAGAACAAGCGGGGATGACACAATGCTCCTTAGTTCTTCCCTTTGGTGACGGCTTCCAGCAGATTGGACATAAGCATCACGTTGGTAACGGGACCGGTACCCCCTGGCACCGGTGTCAACATGCCGGCCACGGCGGCCACGCTCTCCTGTTCACAATCGCCCTTGAGGCCATCCGCGGTGTAGGTGGTGCCAAAATCGACTACAATGGCGCCCGGTTTAATCCATTCACCGGTGACCATTTCGGGGCGGCCCACGGCCACGCACAAAATGTCGGCCCGACGGCACAGGCTGGGCAGATCCACTGTGCGGCTGTGGGCAATGGTGACGGTGCAGTGGCGATGCAGCAGCAGCATGGCCATGGGCTTGCCCACAATATCGCTACGACCCACAACTACGGCGTTTTTGCCCTTGAATTCAACGCCGGCTTCTTCCAGTAGGCGAATGCCACCGGCTGGCGTCGCCGGCACAAAATAGGGTGCGCGCTGAGCCGCCAAGCGCCCGGCATTGACCGGATGAACGCCGTCAATGTCCTTTTCTGGCTTGAGCTGCATTACCAGGCTGTCCATGTTGATCTGGCTGGGCGCCGGCTCTAAAATCATAATGCCGTGCACGTTGGCATCGTCATTGAGCTTTTGCAGCGCGGCAGCGGCGGCGGCCTGCGTCACGTCAACATCCATGACTTCAGCGCGAAAATCCACACCGACGCTGGCGCAATTTTTCTCTATGGCGCGGGCGTATCCAGCGGCCGCTTTGTCATCACCCAAGCGCAGAACAGCCAGCGTGGGCGCCACGCCGCCGGCGCGCAATGCCGCTACCTGAACGGCTAATGCTTCTTTCATGGTTTTGGCCAGGGCGCGGCCACTTAGCAGTTGCGCGGTCATAAAGGTAACTCCAGGGCGGCTTCGCAAGCCGTTTTGCTTTGCGCATAGACGACATCGGCCTTGGCCAGCAGGGCATCGCGGCGGGCCGACCATTCAGCGACAAACGCTTCGTCCTTGATAAATTTCAGGTTAATGTTGACGTTGACAATGGCGCTTCTGAGTGCGGCGTTGGCCAGATAGAGGGCGGTGGCCGCATCGGAGGCAATGTTGACATTGCCTTTAGCGCCTACTGGACCCGCCAGCTCCATGACGCTTAGGCTGGCTTGGGCTGTTTTAAAGGGCGTTTGGGCGGCTCCTTTTAGCGCCTTTTGCAGCGCGGCCGTGCGCGCGGCTTTTTCCTCGGCAGAAGCTTTGGGCATCCCATAGCAGGCCGAAACGGCGGTGAACGCCTCTACATCTTCGTCGGCCAGTTGCAGCAGCTGTTGGCGCAGTGTCTCGCTTTGGCGCAAATAGCCCTGCATCTCTTCTTCCACATCGGCATATTTCTTAACGCCCACCGTAAAGTTGAGCACCATGCTGACCAGGGCCGCGGCCTGGCTGCCCGTAAGCGCGGCGGCGCCGCCGCCACCGGGTGTAGACTGTTTGGCCGCCAATTGGTCCAAAAAGTCACCAAGGGTCATGGTTGCGGTTGAACTCATGCCACATCCTTTCACAAAATTTTATGCGTCATAAAATTTATCATGTATGCAGCGACAGGCTTTGCCGCGCTACAGAGAAATCGATTTTGAAGGTGAAATTATATCACAAAACAGAGGTGATAGCCCATGTCGAGCGCAATTTGCTGACGGAACTCAAACAATGTGCATGTTAAAAATTCGTATTATGTGTTATAATTACCATAAGTTCAGTATAAATTGAACGCAACGTCAGGAGATGGTAACTTTGCATAAAACAATTTGCCCCATTATCATGTCCTGTTGCAGTATAGTAGGTCGTGACGGCAAGACATAGGGCCGGATTTCCCAAGCGAGCCCGACGCTTGAATCGCCAACACCGTTGCGGTGTACTGGATATAGGTAGGCTCTCAAGAGAGAAGAGAAAAGGGAGTATGTGAAACCCATTGTGATGGACAACCAGATGAACTACTTTGATTATGACGACTGGGATGACGCCGCTGATGATCAGGTATTATATGAATCTGAGGAATATGTAAACCAGCAGGAGATGCAGGAAGAGGAAGAGTCCAACGCGCAGATATCTGACGATCTGCCCGTGCTGCCGCTGCGCGGCGCTGTAGTTTACCCCATGATGTGGCTGCCCCTACCCATTGGCCAGGAGCGCAGCATTCGTCTTGTGCAGGATAATCTCAATCAAAACCGCATTATTGCGTTGGTGACCAGCATTGATGAAACGGTGGAAGAGCCGGCGCCCGACCAAATCTACCGGGTGGGCACAGCCGCGCAGGTGCATCGCGTGTTGCGCACGCCCGATGGCACCATTCGGCTGTTGGTGCAAGGGCTGGAACGCATCCGCATTCTAGACTACGTGCAGGCTGAACCTTATCTGCGGGCGCGCGTGGAAGTCATTCCGGAAACGGAACATGAGCCCACCAATGAGCGGGAAGCGCTGGAGCACGAGGCGCTCATGCGGGCCGTGCAGGATCTGTTTCGGCAGCTGATCGATCTGGAACCACAGATGCCGGAAGAGTTGGCCATTATGGCTTCCAAAGTGGAAAACGCGCGCCAGCTGGCCTATCTGGTGGCCAGCAGCATGAACTTGTTGACGCGTGATGCCCAGGGCATTTTGGAGCTGGACCGCATTGAAGAAAAGCTGTTGCGCCTGACCGCCCTGCTTAAGAAAGAGGTCGAGGTACTGGAGCTGGGCCGCAAGATCCAGTCTGAAGCGCACGGCGAAATGGAGCGGATGCAGCGAGAGTTCTTCCTGCGCGAGCAGATGCGCGCCATCCAGAAAGAGCTGGGTGACGATGATGAGCAGGCTGCCGACATTCGCGAGCTGGAAGAGCGCATTGCGGCCGCGCAAATGTCCGAGGAGGCCGAAAAGGAAGCACGGCGCGAGTTGGACCGCATGCGGCGCATGCCGATTCAGGCGGCTGAGTACAGCGTCATCAAAACCTATCTGGACCTGATGGTGAGTCTGCCCTGGCAACAGGGCACGGTGGATAATCTGGATATTGACTTTGCGCGCCAGGTTTTGGAAGAGGATCATTACGGGCTGGACGAGATCAAGGAGCGCATCCTTGAATTTCTAGCCGTGCGTAAATTGCGCAGCGAGCGCAAAGAGCGGCGCCGCCGTCGTGATGATGAGGAGATACGCGACAAGATTCGCCGCGAGCGCGAGGGCGTGGTGCTCTGCTTTGTAGGTCCGCCCGGTGTGGGCAAAACCAGCCTGGGCATCAGTATTGCGCGCGCCATGAACCGTAAGTTTGTGCGGCTGGCGTTGGGCGGTGTGCGCGATGAGGCCGAGATTCGCGGCTTCCGGCGCACCTATATTGGCGCCATGCCCGGTCGCATTATCCAGAGCTTGCGGCGCGTGGAAAGCCGGAATCCGGTCTTTATGCTGGATGAGGTGGACAAGCTGGGCAGTGACTTCCGCGGCGACCCCAGCAGCGCGCTCTTGGAGGTGCTGGATCCGGAGCAGAATCGTGAATTCCGCGATCACTATTTGGATGTGCCGTTCGACTTGAGCCAAGTCATGTTTATCACCACGGCCAATGTGCTGGACACGATTCCTGGGCCGCTGCGCGACCGCATGGAGATTATCCAGCTGAGCAGCTACACCGAGGAGGAGAAGGTCAAAATTGCGCAAGGCTATCTGACGCCGCGGCAGGTCAAGGAAAACGGGCTGCGCGAGCGCGAGATCGAATTTACCGAGGCGGCGCTCCACGAGATTGTAGAAGGGTACACGCGTGAAGCAGGCGTGCGCAACATGGAACGCGAAATTGGTAAAGTCTGTCGCAAAGTAGCCGCCCGCGTCGCCGCGCGCAACAGCGTGCGGCGTTCGGCCAAAAAGACCGTGGTGGATGTCAAAGATCTGCAGGAATTTTTGGGGAAGCGCAAATTCTACAGTGAAGAGATTGCCGAGCGTACCGAACTGCCCGGTGTGGCTGTGGGGTTGGCCTGGACCATGACCGGCGGCGACATTATGTTCTTTGAGGCGACGCGCGTGGCGGGTGAAAAGGGCTTTGTGGTAACGGGCCAACTGGGCGAGGTTATGAAGGAGAGCGCGCAGGCTGCATTGAGCTATGTGCGCAACCGCGCCAACGCACTTGGTATCGACCCGGATGCGTTCCGTAAGTCGGACATTCACATGCACATTCCCGCCGGCTCAATTCCCAAAGATGGTCCCAGCGCCGGTATTACAATGGCCACGGCCTTGGCCAGCCTCTTTACCAGGCGGCCTGTTTACCCCAACATTGGTATGACGGGTGAGATTACGCTGCGCGGTAAGGTGCTTCCCATCGGCGGGCTTAAAGAGAAGGTGCTGGCGGCCGCGCGTTTTGGCCTGGATACGGTGATTATCCCCAAGCGCAATGAGGCCGATTTGGATGATGTGCCGGAAACGGTGCGCGACAACATGAAGTTCATCCTGGTGGATACGGTGGATGAAGTTTGGAACGCG
The DNA here is from genome assembly GCA_020634755.1 of Caldilineaceae bacterium. Classification (GTDB taxonomy): domain Bacteria; phylum Chloroflexota; class Anaerolineae; order Caldilineales; family Caldilineaceae; genus JACKBC01. The sequence goes on from JACKBC010000014.1 coordinate 50,450, forward strand.
GCTTTGGGGCCAGCGCAAGAAGCCGCCATCACTACTGATGCCGAATCGCCCGCCGAGTTGACCGTGGCGCCTAGCGTTAATGGCACCGGCAAAACCGGCGAGAAAGCTCAAGAGAATAGCTGAGATAGCTTTAGAACCTATCCGCAAATTCGGTTGTGATTGGCGTAACTTTGGCAAGTGACAAACGGCGACATCGAGAATTTGGGGATAGAGACTTCGCATCTCGCAACAATGATGCGTGGGTGGGGTAGCGCGTTGCCAACAGTGCAATGTGCATCACCACGTTTTGAATCCCACGTTTTTGATACAGCATGCTGTGACACAGTCTGTTTTGATTCTGTAACTTTGACACTGCATATTTTGGAACAGCATGTTTTGAAACAGAAAGTAGGTTAATATAATATTGTGACAAGAAGACGAAAATCGAATACGAGCCGCCAGGGACAATCGGCTGCCGGCGATCGCAAGCCAGCGGATAAACCGCCGGCAAGCGAACAGTCGGCGCAAGTTGCGCCCCCCAAAGGGACGCAGCGCCAGTGGTACAAAGCCGATTTGCACACCCACACCATTGCCTCGAGAGATTACGAGCAGCCCGGCACCACCTATTTGGACTATATGCGCCGTGCCGTTGAACAAGGGCTAGACATTGTGGCCATTACCGACCACAATACGGCTGCAGGAGTTGGCGCCATCCGCCGTGAGATCGAGTGGTTGACCCGGTTGGAAAAAGACAACCGTTTGACCGACGACGAACGGGCCCGTTTGAATGAATGGCGTGAGCTTTCGGAAAAGGTGCTTGTTTTGCCCGGTTTTGAATTTACGGCCACATTTGGTTTCCACATTTTGGGAATTTTCCCCCCGGAAACATCGGTACGCCATTTGGAGCACATCTTGCTCATGTTGAAAGTACCGGCCGAAAAGCTTGACGAGGGCAGCACGGAAACCGGCGCCAGCACCGACGTGTTGACGGCCTACCGAGTCATTCGTGAGGCGGGCGGGTTGGCCATTGCCGCTCATGCGAACAGCACACACGGCGTGGCCATGCGTGATTTCCCATTTGGCGGCCAAACCAAAATTGCTTATACACAAGATGTAAATCTGGATGCGCTGGAAGTGACCGATTTAGAAAGACGCGGTCGTTCCACCGCCCGCTTTTTCAATGGCGTCAAGGCCGAATACCCACGCCGCATGCACTGCATTCAGGGCAGCGACGCGCACCGTTTGGTGATGGATCCCAAGACGCCCAAACGGCTGGGCTTGGGCGATCGGGCCACGGAATTGCTGCTGGAGGCGCCATCGTTTGAGGCAATTGCCAACCTGCTGCGCAGCGAATCCTTTGAGCGCACGCGGCCGGCGCGTCCCAAAGACAAGCCATTTGATGCCGTAGCCGCGGCGCGTGAAGAAGGCCCCAGCATTACCCAGAGCTTTTACGAATCGGCCACGCAGCGTGGTGGACGGCTCACGGCGATTCTCTCCGATGTGTGCGCCTTTGCCAACACCATTGGCGGCACAATCTATGTGGGCGCCAGCTATCGCAAAGGGCCGCCCAAAGGGTTGAAGAACCCGCAGCAGGTGATGCAGGAAATCCAGACCGCGTTGGCGGATCGGATTACGCCGCCGCTGGACTGCAAAATAGATTTGCGGCAAAGTGAAAACGTGAATGTGCTGCGGATGCAGGTTCCCAAAGGGGAAGATCGGCCTTATTGTCTCGATGAGTTTAAATTTTATACTCGGGACGAGGCTGAAACGAACCTGGCGGTGCGCGATGAAATTGTCGCGCTGGTCTCCGAGGTGCTGGCGGAAAACCAGGACCAAGAACAGCCGACCAAAGACAATCGCCGCCGCAGCGGACGACGCCGCGGAAAGTCAACTCAGTCATCGGCGGCCAATGAACCGACCAAAGACAATGGCGCGGTTACCGAGGATGCTTTCTACCTGCCGCAAGTGGGTGTCGAAATCATTGAATCCCAACAGCGCAACGGCCACAAGGTACATTCGATTCGCGACATGCGCAATGGCCATGTGATCAAGAATGTGACCCGCCGTGGCTCGCGCAAGTTGTGGAACTATGCCATTCAGCAGCATGAAGATCGCCCGGTCAATGATAAGAAAGTGCAGTGGCAGGGTGATGTGGGGTTGGTGGCGGTGGACAAGCGGGCCGGCAAAACCCGTTATGATTTGGCGCTGCGCGAAAAAGAACAGATCCGCGTCTTCTATGGCGTGACGGAAGACGGCATGGAAGGACGCTGGACCACCTTTTTGCAGGATGAAGAGTAGCGGGAACAAATTGGGGAAACCCAACTCACTCGCGGAGAGATTAGAACGCATACGGCGCCAGGAGCAAATACTCCTGGCGCCGTTTTTATTACACAAAGTAGATCAGCGAAACCACCAGTATGGCCCATAGGACACAGGTAATAAGCAGGTGGCGATCTTTAAGCACCAACTCTTCGGGCGCGCCGCCCATCTTTTTCACATGGATCAAATAGAGATAGCGCAACATGCCATAAAGCACCAGGGGCGCCGTTAGCAATAGGCGACCGCCAGAAGCCAGCGCGGTTTCGGCTTCAAAGGTGTAAAAGGTATACGCTACCAGCGTGATAGTCACCACAATGACCAGGATCTGATCAAGCAGCGCCAGGTTATAATTCTCTAGGCTGGCCCGATGGCCGGCGGCCCCTTCTTCCAACAGCAACATCTCTTGGCGCCGTTTGCCAAAACCCAGAAAGAGCATGAGCATGGCGGCACACACATAGAGCCAAGGGCTAAAGTGGGCCACGTGGACGATCATGACGCCGGCGATGATGCGCAGCAAAAAGCCGAATGCAATAATCATAACGTCCAAAATCACTACATTCTTCAGATAGAAACTATATGCAATGTTCTGGAGTAAGTAGATGGCAATGACCAGCCCCACCCACGGGTCGAGCCAAGTGGTGATGAGCAGGCTGCACACGGCCAGCACAAAGGAAGCAATCATCGCCAGTCGCGGATTGAGTTGGCCGCTGGGCAGTGGACGATTGCGCTTGCGCGGATGCAGCCGATCTTTCTCTAAATCCACCAGGTCATTGAGCAGATAGACGCTGCTGGAGGCCATACAAAAGCTGAGCACGACCAGCGTCGTGGCCAGGAAGAGTTCCGGGTTCAGGAGCTTGCCGTCAAAGACCAGACCGGCATAGACAAAAATGTTTTTGTGCCATTGATAGGGCCGCATGGTCTTGAGCAACCCACGTGCATTATCGATAAACGCACTCCGTTCAGCTATGGTGGAGGACATAGATCTCTTTCGCGTATTAAATCGGTTTCACATTCGCCATGCGAGTATAGACGATGTTAGACGAAGAGGCAATACAGTGGATGATTTTGGCTATGTTTCACAGCTGGGCCAATACATCTTGGCTCGTCTGTAAAAAGTGCGACAACCAATGATTTTGCGCTGAAAAATTATCGCGCTTACACACTTTCGGCTGATGAGCGTATATCCTTTTGATTGTCTCAATTTTTATTCTTTTTCCGCATATGCACAATAGCCCGGCTTGGGACCAACCTGTGGGTGGCCGCGGCAGATTTGCGGACGCTTGGCATAAATCGTGCAGCGGCGGCTCACTGGATCCAGGAAGGTGCAGTCCAAGTTGGGCCGGCGCGCCAGCGTAAAAATGGCGCGCGACGGGTTGTAATGCTCAATGACATTGGCCTGCTTGAGCTTGCGGGCAATGCGCTTGAGCGGCTCCTGCAACTCAAACGCATCCAGCACCTCCATGCGCACCAGATCGTCCAGCGTGGCCTCTACCGGCATCCGGCAGCAGTTGGCCACACAACTGTCGCATAGCCCCGCGCGGTAGCGCGTCCACGTGTCCGTATTGTTAATGTCTATCACTTGCTTCACGACTCCTCTGCTCCTCCACGTTTCCACCCCTCTACGTTTTCACTTCCCACAAACGCGCCATGTACATACCGCGTCTGCCCAACTTGGTGCATCTGCAAGGTGGTGGCCCCTGTATCCCCTGCGGGGGCAATGGCTTCATCCGCAATTTCACCCGGCTCGCCCTGCGGCTGCTGCATAATCTCCCACAGCACGCGGCCATGCAGGTGGCTGGGCAGCGGCTGCTCCAGCAGTGTGAGCACCGTGGGCAGCAGATCGACAGCGCCGGTTGGAATTTCCGACCAAACGTTTTGCTGGAAGCTGGGCCCATGGGCAATGCAGACCGCGTGCAGATCATAGGGGGACAGCGAACCGTGTGAAGATTTGAGCGCGGCCTGTGTGGTCAGCGACATGACCGCGCCGGGTACGCCAAACTCGTTGACGTCTTCACTCCATTTGGGCGAAACGGCCAACAGCGGGCGCCGCGCATTGGTGTGACCACCCCAAACTGTCTCCAACGAAAAGAGGCCCGGCAACTGTGCCAAATCTGGACGACCGCCCAGCACCACGCCTGTCCACGGCTGAGCCAGCAGCCACTCGACCAGCGGCGCCAGCTCATCTGCGCTGGGCTCAGTGGTGCCAGGTTCGGCGTAAATATAGTCGCTGGCCGTGACCAAGTTTTGGAATGAGCGCCCAATCTCGGCAGCTGCGTAGCGCAAATATTGGCCCAGCGTGTTGTGCGCCTGCACGGTGGAGTGACCGTGGTCTGAGAGAAAGAAGAGGTCGAACTGCTCCCGCAGCCCGCGCCGTTCCAGCTCGCTCACCAGCTCGGCCACACAGGCATCCACGGTGCGCAGCGCCTCCTGGCTCTCGGGTGAGCCCAGGCCATAATAGTGCAGGCTGGCGTCCGGCTCACACATCCAAAAGACGATGACGCGATTGCGCGGGTCGTTCAGATAGAGATCGGTAACGGCGCGAGTGGCGTAGCGTTGCGCCTCAAGCTGGGGCGGGCGTTGACGTGCGGGCAGTTCGCCCAGCTTTTCGCGCAGATCGTACAGATCGGCAATGCCAAAGGCGCTGTTGGGGTTGACGACCCGGCTCATGTGGCGGTGGGTCCACAGCATGGTGGCGCCGGCGCTGCCCGTACCGGCCACGGCCACGCGTTCGCCGCGCGCCGCCAGCAGGTCGCCCAGGCCGGGCACCAGCAGCGCTTGCCCACCCGTGGCCTGCTCTAATGTATTAATGTGCTGATAGGATGAGGTGTCAATAATGTGATCTTCGGTAACCGGACGCCCATCAACTGGCGGCGCGATCATGGTGTTGGCCATAATGCCATGCTGACCGGGCATGCAGCCACTGGTCAGCGCACTCATGTTGACGCGCGTATGCGTCGGATAGACTGCGTGATGCTCGCGACACCAGACGCCTTCAGCCGCAAGCCGGCTCACCGTGGGCATCAGCTCTGGATCCAGCAGATCGGGGCGTAACCCGTCCGCGCCGATAATGAGAATGCGACGTTGTGTGCTGTTCACATTTATTCCTTGAATGAACGAGATCATTGTTCCTTGGTCTGTTGAAACGGCACGCAATAGGGCTGGGGCGCAGAGGCGCCTATATGGCCAACGCCGTTGTGGTCTACTTTCTATTGAATATATATGCCTCTCGCTTCTCCAATTACGCCTGCTCAGAAAATGCGTGTATAATCCCCGCTGGCTATATCATACCATTTGGCTCTGTAAAGCCCATAAAAATCGGGGCATTCCCAGAGAGCCGCGTGCGACGCACTAGCCATGAAAGTGGCTGTTATACGGCGGTTCTGCTGGGCAGTGCGACGCACGCTCGGCGTTTCTGCTCGGGTGGTAGATCCGCGTGCGACGCACTACCCATGAAAGTGGCTGTTATACGGCGGTTCTGGGCAGTGCGGCGCACGCCAGGCGTACGGCACGGTTCTGCTGGGCAGTGCGACGCACGCTAGGCGTTGCTCGGGTGGTCGAGCTGCAGTGCGACGCACCCCATGAAAGTGGCTGTTATACGGTGGTTCTGCTGGGCAGTGCGACGCACGCTAGGCGCTCGACTGCAATCCTTATGCACATCCACACTTGAATGATGGCAGTCAATACGTCCGATGGTTAGCAGTGCGTGCGCACTACCCATGCACAGAGCCATGCGTCGTAAAAACTCCTAACTTGTCCGATGGCAGTTGTGCGCAGCACAGAGCCATCAGTAAAAACTGATTGTCCGATGGCAGTTGTGCGCAGCACAGAGCCATCAGCAAAAATCGATTACCCGATGGCAGTTGTGCGCAGCACAGAGCCATCAGCAAAAATCGATTGTCCGATGGCAGTTATGCGCAGCACAGAGCCATCAGCAAAAACTGATTGTCCGATGGCAGTTGTGCGTAGCACAGAGCCGTCAGCAAAAAGTGAAGATACAAAGGAGTATGAACTGTGCAAATTCTTTTTCTGGGCACCTCGGCTTCCGAGGGCTATCCAAATGCATTTTGTCCGTGTGAAAATTGTGAAGCGGCGCGGGCAGCGGGTGGGCCTAGCTTGCGCAAGCGCTGCTCGGTGCTGATCAATGGCGATCTGCTCATTGACCTGGGCCCGGACTTGATGGCGGCGGCGCAGCAACATGGCGTTTCGCTGGCCGACATTCATTATTGCCTGCAAACTCACGAACACGAGGATCATTTGGACCCGGCGCATTTTGGTTCGCGCAGCCAGTTTTGCGGCGTCTACGGCACGCCCACGTTGCACTATTATGCGTCACAAGGCGCGCTGGATAAGGCGGCAAAACTGTTGGGTCGCCAAATGCCGCCCGGTGGGCTGCTGGACCCCACTGTGGGGGAGCAGCTCAATTTGTGCGCACATGTTGTGGAGCCGCGGCAGCAGTTTACGGCGGGGCCGTATGCCGTATTAAGCGTCCCCGCCACCCATGCACCGGAACTAACCGCCATGCTCTACGTGATTTCGCACGGTGAGCGCACTCTTTTTTACTGTACCGACACCGGCGATCTAAGCGAGGAGGCCTGGCAGATGCTGTTGGCGCATGGTCGCCCATTTGATGTGGTCATTATGGATCACACTTTTGGGCTGAAGAAGCGTTCAGGTGGCCATATGAACAGCGAGCAATTTGTGGAACATATCGAACGAATGCGCGCCACCGGGATGTTGAAGGTCGACGCCCAGATCTACGCCACCCACATTGGCCACCACAGCAACCCACCCCACGCCGAACTGGTTGAATTTGCCGCCAGCGCCGGTTATCAAGTGGCGCATGATGGTTTGGTGGTCCAGGTGTAGTGCACAGGTTGGCCGCTCCTTTGTAAAACCCTATATGCTTCCCCATCACGATGAGGCGATTTGACGCGATTATGTTTTTAATTGCCACCGCTCTCTTTCATGCAGGATTATACTAAGCCCATCCCCCGTTTTCAGCAGAGCATTAATCCGATGCGCTGCTGAAAACCAACCTATCCATTCATCGCATCCCCACATCGCGATCAAAACACCAGTACGAAAGGATGTAAAAGTGAACAGTTGTACATTACGCACACGCCAATGGGACTGGCGCGCTTTGTCACGCGCTTTCCACCTTGGTTTGGTTAGCGCGGTTGCGCTGATGTTGGCCTTGGCCTTGACTATCCTCATTACAACGTTTGGCCAGGAGAGCGCAGCCTATGCGCAAGGCGGGCCGCAGCTCATTGTCAACCTTGCGCTTGATGGCAATCCGCCTTCTTTACAGCCCGGTGAGATCTTCACCCAGCGCATCAGCCTGAATTACACGGGCGGCGCCCAAAATATTGATAGCTTTTTCACCCAGCAGCTGCCGGCCGGCGTGCGCCCAATTGCGCGCCCCACCGTTAGCGAAACCGTGTCGCAGACCGTGACCCCGCTGCAAATCAAGCGGCGCGGACGCACCTGGGGCTGGCAAGGCAAAATGCGTCCTGAAGCTGAGTTAATCGTCACGCTGCCCATGCGCGTGCGGCAGTGCTATGGCGCCGACCAAACGTTGACGCTGGATGTCTCGGCTCGTCGCCCCGATGGCGTGGATGTGACCGATACCGTGAGTGTGCCCGTGATCTGCCCGGACATATCAATTCAGGATATTGACGTCTCCGAGCAGGTGATCTACGGTGAGGATGAAGTGCAGGCGGCCGCGGCAGAGCGAGCGGCGTTCAGCAATTCGTTTCACGTCCCGGGTGTTAGAACGATGCTGCGTTATACCCTGCGCAATATGGGCTCAGGCGCGGTAATTCTAGGCACAGAGACCGGTCAATCATGGACGGGTTGTTTGACCTGCACCGTGGCGGCTAGCGTCTTTGCGTCGGATCTCACGATGGCGGACGGCGCCAATTTTCAGCACTATTTGCTGGAGCCCGGTGAATCCATGACTATTGACCAGCCGCTGCGCGGTTCGCCAACCGTGGCCGATCCGGGTGAGGAAGGCGAACAGGTATTTGAGTCCGAATTGACCTATTGTCTGAGCAGCGGTGATGACAGCGCCTGCCCGGACCCAGAACAGAATCCCCAAATGGCGGTGCAACACAAGGTGCAAGTGCCTGTGCGTCCCAACGATTTGGGCGATGCACCGGACAGCACCAATCACGCCGGCGCGGCCATGATGGCCTATGTCGGTACGCCCGCCCAATTCCCCACCGTTTTTGACCCGACCACGGGCGCCGAGCAGGGGCCACGCCACCTTTATCCTCAATTCTTCCACTTGGGTCGCCGCGTCAGCCTGGAAGCTGAGGCCGATGTTGGCCCCGATCAAGACCCGCTCAATAACATTCTGCCCGTGGCCAATAATGCCGATAATGACCGCGGTGATGATGGCGCCAACCCGTCGACCTGGCCGTTACAGCAGTGTCAAAAAAGTGTGGTGCCCGTGCGCATCTTTATCAGCCCGGCTGCGGTAAACTGGTTTCAACAGCACGATGGCAAAGGCTATCTCAACGGCTGGCTGGACATGAATCGCGACGGTGACTGGGCAGATGCGTTCACCTGCCAGGACGCCAATGGGCAAGCCCAAACCGCGGTTGAGCATCTGATGATTGATCAGGAAATTGATGTGGTCGCGCTAGGGGCCGGCCTGCACACCATTAATGTGCCCACGGGCATTGTCGTCAACAACCTGGCCCCCGTCAGCGACCCGGCCTGGGTGCGGTTGACGCTGAGCGAGCGCGTCTCCAACAAGCCGTTGAGCAGCGGCTCGTTAAGCTATGGTGATGGTCGGGGCTATGCGCGGCCTTTCCGCACAGGGGAAACCGAGGATTATCTCATCCGCCCCGCTGGCAACGCCCAAGCCGGACCCGATATTGACGTACAGGTGCGCGGCAGCGCCACAGAAGAATATCGCGATGCGGCCAATGTGAGCGCGGCCCAAGCCGATTCGGTGGTGGTCGATTTCCGCGTGCAGTTTGAAGTGAACTATGCCAACACCGGTACTGCCAATGCCAGCGGCGCCCTGCTCGAGTTCCAAATTCCGGAAAAGCTGCGCGACGGCCAATTGGTGTTGCTGCGGGCGCCTGGCATCTCCGGCGACAGCGTACGCAGACTGCCCACCAAGATCCAGTTTGACCTGCCTGACCTAACTGCCGGCGGCTTTGGCACCATTGTAATGGGCTGGACGGGCTGCTTGACCTGTACAGTCGCGGCCAATGTGGCGGCCCCGCTGGAAAGTTATGATGCCAGCGTCAATGTCACGTTGGCCGGCGACGTGAACCCGGATAATAACCAGGCCACGGCGCGCGTTGCTGGGCTGAGTGTGGGACCGCTGATTGGGGTTATCGGCAAAGGCGACAATTTGGTGCGCAACGGCGGCATGACTTGCCAAGATAATGTGCACTTTGCCGGGCGGGCCAAGCCGGGCTCCGACCTGGTGGTCACTTTCCAATCGCTGGATGGGCCATGCGGCAGTGGGCTGCTGGAATTCTGCACCGGCTCGCTAACCGAAACCGTACAGGCCAATGTCTTTGGTCGCTGGGCGCTGGAGCAAGCGTTGCCCAATGGGCGCTACCGAGTTTCGGTTGGCCGTGCGGGCGCGCAGGTCCATGCCGCGGCGGCTGATGGCGCTGCCATGGCCAATGGCGCGGGCGCGTCGCTCAATCTGCTGGTGGATCATTCGCTGCTGCTCGACCCCATGAGCTTTCGCGTGGAGAATGGCAGCGGGCGCAGTTTTGCGGTGCGCACCACCGATCAGCTGGGCAACTTTGAAATTCAAGACCTGATGGCGCCGCCGGGCGATTATACGGCCTATGCCTATTCTTGCCCCAACGTGGTGCTGGACGGGGTTCAGTTTAAAGTGGGTGATGCCACCATAGACGCCACGCAGGACAGCGACACGTGCGAGCCGCAGGGCAGCGATCAGTGTGGTCCGTGGAGCGCGCAGATCACCGTGGGTGGCGCGGTGCAGACGGCTGCCGTCAACGCCCCACAGGCATTGGAGATTGTGGCGGTTTCGGCGGCAGCCACCGACACATTTGCCGGCAGCGTGGAGAGCGGAACCGGCCTGCTTATTCGCAATGCGGCTGGCCAGGCATTGGCTGGCGCCACCGCCACGCTGCTAGAAGCATTTGATGCGCTGTACGAACAATGGCGCGGCGCAGATTATGGCCAATCCAACCCGCAGAGCGCCGGCAGTGATGGGCGCGTGGCTTTTGCCCCGCCGGCTGGAAGCTATCGATTCGCCGTGGACGCCGACGGTTATCAACCCTTCTTGAGCGATGACTTTGCGTCCACGGGCGCTCTGCTCAGCGGCGAGCTTCGCCTCAGCCCGCAGATCACGGCGGCGGCGGACGCCATTGTGCAGATTACCGAAAGCGGCTTTGAGCCGGCGGTGCTCACCGTGGCGCCGGGTAGCGTGGTTGAATTTGTCAACATGGAGTTGGCTGACCACACGACGGATGGCGCGGCGTGGAATAGCGGCATCCTCGGCGGCGGCGCCAGCTACAAAGTGCAGCTGGATGCGGAAGGCGTTTATAGCTATGGCGATGCGCTTCAGCCCATTCACACCGGTACAATCATTGTGGCCCAGACGCCCGTGGTGGAGGAAAATCAGCAGCTCTTCCTCCCCATTGCCAAGCGTTAATACGTAGGGCAAGTTTCCCAACTTGCCCCCAATCGTAGGTGTGATATCCGCGCCAGTTCTTGTAGGACAAGTTGGGAAACTTGCTCTACAAGAACTGGCGCGGAATACTTTCCAGCCAGCTCTTTTCAAAAAAGCGATTGCCGTTGAGATGGACAAGCAGCTGAATGTCAATGTGGAATGCATCCACCGTGCTGTGGATGGAGCCGGTGGCGCGAATTTCGGTCTCATAGCCGTGGTTGCGCAGCTTGTAGATTACTTCATTGTACATGCGGGCGTATGCCGGCTGTTGGTGATAGGCCGTCATTTCCAGCTTTTCCGAATTAAAGAGCGTAACGCCGTGGGGCAAAATCACCGTGTCGCCGCCGTATAATTTGACCGTCACCGACTGCTTGATCACATCTTCAATGATCTGCCAGACGGGCGGCTCATATAGATATTCGCCCACGTCGATCAGGCGCGGCGGCGATGTTTTGAATGTGGGTGGTTTCACCACTGGACGATGGGCGGGTAATGTCGGCAAGAGCAGCCGCGACGGGGTGGGGCCACCGCGATGCAGCTCATAATGGGCCGCATAGGGTGATGGCCAGATGACCGGCCAATAGGCGCTGGCGACACTGATGCGGATGCGATGACCAGGCAGAAAACGGTAGCCCGTGGCCTTGAGCGAGATGGGAACTTGGTAGACTTGACCCGGCGTCAAGGGCTGCGGGTGGGCGTGGCCGTCGCGGTGTGCCAAATTGAGAATGCCAATGCTCACCTGGCTGGAAACACCGCTGGGCGCCACGTCGGTCAGGCGGACCACGGCGTGCGCCACCGACGCACTGCTCTGCACATAGAGCACCACTTGGGGAAAGCCCAACACGTCGAGCGGTGCTTGCAGCGGCGCACTGGTGTAGGTCAGGCTCAGCGCCTCATCGGGACGCAGGTCGCGGCTGAGGCCATTGGGAGGGGCGCCGCCGCCATAGCAAAGGCTGCCGCGTCCGCCAATGGTGGGCCGGTGGATATATGCATCCGTGGCGGAAGCATCCGCCGGCGCCGCCGTTAAGGTTTGTTCACCCAAATAAAAGATTTGCTCTTGACGATCTGGCGGCGGATAGCTGGCTTCACTGTGCCAAGCACCATTGAGCCGGTCGGGAAAGGGTTCTGGTTCTGTGTATTGGCGACGAAACCAGGTCAAGGCTGGTTCATCCATGACGCCATTTTGTTCCTCTTTAAGCCAGTGGTCAAAAAAGCGGGTCAATTCGTGTAGCCAATCTAAATTAGGGCCGGGATAGCCATAATCAGGAAGCTGATGCACCCAGTTGCCAATGATGGCTTTGCGCGGCGCGGGGCAGCGTTCCAGCATGCGCAGCACTGGGTTGGTGTAGCCATCGTGCCAACCGCCAATGAGCAGCATGGCGCACTGGATGCGTTCGTAGTCGGGCGCCAGCGAACCGTTGCGCCAGTAAGGGCCATCGTGCTGTTGGTGCAGCCAGGTGAGCAGCCAAGGCGGCGTCTGCTCCAGCCGTTCGCGCCACTGTTGCGACCAATCTGCGCTTGCATATTCCGTATTGGGGGGCAGCGCATTCATGCCCACTTGGCTTACCGCATATTGGGCCAGCTCGCTGGCGGTTTTGCAACCACCGATATAGTGGACGTCGTCAGTGTAGCGGTCATCGGTGGCGTAGACAGGCACAATGGCCTTGAGGCTGGGCGGTTGCAGCATGGCTACCTGAATGGATGTAAAGCCACCGTAGCTAATGCCCCACATGCCCACGCGGCCATTGCTCCATTCCTGGGCGGCCAGCCACTCGACAGCGTCATAGCCGTCTTGGGTCTCTTCGGTTGTGTATTCATCCCAGGCAATGCCCTGGCTGCTACCCGTGCCGCGGATGTCCAGCCGGCAGCCCACATAGCCGCGCTGGGCTAGATAGGTCATGAGCCTGTGATCGGTCATATAGCGCCAGCCGTCCTTGCGATAGGGGATCATTTCTAGCACGGCGGGGAAAGTCTCATCGGCCCGGCGCGCCACCGGCATAAAGAGGTTGGCAGAAAGTTCTAAGCCGTCACGCGTGGGAATTCGCACATTGTACAGGACCTGCACTTCATAAAGCTCGCCCATCTTTAGGCATCCTGCGCCAGCGCAATTGCACCCAAAACGCCGGCGCGGTTACCCAAGGCTGGTGGCACAATGTAGCGATCCAACTCCTCCATGATCTGCGGCATTTGAATGTAGCCATTGAGCAGGGCATGCACTTCGGCGCGGATGAGTGGAAAGAGCTGCATCTGATCCATGACGCCGCCGCCCATAATAATGCGCTGCGGCGACAGCGTAGAGATAATGTTCATCAGCCCCAGCGCTAGATAGTGAGCTTCCAATTGCCAGGCCGGATGCTCGGGCGGCAGCGTGGTCGGGTCTACCTGCCAGCGTCCACGCAGCGCCGGACCTGCCGCCAGCCCTTCCCAGCAGTCACCGTGATAGGGACAGTAACCGGCATATGGATCCTCTGCCCAATTGTGAGGGACCAGCATATGACCCATTTCAGGATGCATCATGCCGTGCAGCAGCTTGCCGTTGACCATGCCGCCACCGCCTAGCCCAGTGCCCACCGTGAGATAGACAAATGTGTCTAGCCCCTGTGCGGCACCCCAGCGATGTTCACTCAAAGCCGCGCCATTCACATCAGTGTCAAAGCCCACGGGCAGATTGAGCGCATCTTTGAGCGCTCCCGCCAGATTGGTGTGTGCCCAACCCGGTTTGGGCGTGGTGGTGACATAGCCCCAGGTGGGAGAAGTAGGTTCGGGGTCCACCGGCCCAAAGGAGGCAATGCCGATAGCGGCCAGCGGCTCCTGTGCCTGCTGCTGCTGGAAGAAGGCAATCGCTTGTCCAATGTCATTCTGGGGTGATTGGGTGGTGGGAAAGCGGATTTCCCCGCGCATATCATCTGGGCCGGAGCCTACGGCGCAGACAAATTTGGTGCCGCCCGCTTCGATTCCGCCATAAAGTGGCATGGGTAGGTTCCTTTCTGGTTGAGGAAGGGAGTGAGGAGTAGGGATTAGGAATTAAGCAGGAAGCAATTGCCTAATCCCCATCCCTACTTCCCAGATTTTATAAAGCTTGTAATCAACGTTTGTACGCGCTGTCGCAACTGTTCACGCTGGCCTGCCCACCAAGATTGGGGCTTCATGCGTTGGCCAAAACCCATGCGAGTATCCAGCATCAACATAACGTTGCGCAACCTGGTACCGGCCAGCCTGCGCCCCCAGCGGTTCCACCATTTGGTGTAATCTTTATTGTATGGACAGACGCGAATGCAGATAGAACAATCGGAGTTTTGGGCGGCCCAGTAGCCAAAGCACTTTTCGCCATCGACCGACCATTTGCGCACGCCCAGAATGTTGGATTGATTGTACACTTCCGCCGAAGGCGCGCCTTGTGGAATGGCCTTGACTGGACAGTTATTGGCACAGCGGCGACAGCTTGCGCAAAATTCGCGCACGCCAAAGCGAATAGGCTGATCGTGGGCCAGCGGCATGTCGGTAAAGATTTTGCCCAGCCGCACGCGCGGGCCAAACTCCGGGGTAATGAGCAACCCCAGCCGACCATATTCCCCCAGCCCGGCTTTGATGGCCAGCGGGATGGCCAAGGCGCTGTCATTCATGCTGGCAATGGCGTTATAGCCCAAGTTGCGAATATATTGCGCAATGGAGAGCACCACCAGCGCATCGTGGGAATAGCCCAAGCCGGTGGCGGCGCCACTCAGCGCCGAAGGCACTGTGCGGATCAGATCATAGTCCATGGATTGGGCGGTGACAATAACATTGGTCAGCCCCTCGGGTATCTCCTGCGGCTTGGCGCGCTTGCTCATGTCGCTGAATTTCTGTGCATACATCCAGCGCGCGTCATAGCCGGTAATGCCCACCAGATCGGCGCCAAAGCCTTTGGCCACGCGTTTGATTTCGGCGGCAGCTTCGGCAGGTGTCCCCACGTCGAGGCGATTTGGCGACACGTCGCGATAGAGCGTAAATTCGTCGGAAAAGCCTTCGCGGCGATCCTGATCTTCCTTGAGTTCGGTAAAGATGTCGCTTACGTGCCAGGATGCATTGCGCAGGGCGTAATCCTTTTGTGTAAATCCGTCGGCCTTGCGCCAACTTTTCAGCGGCTCGCGATAGGTGGCGTAGAAAAGTTGGGCTTTTTCGCTGCGGATGCGTTCATCCCACCACGAACGGCGAAACAGATCATTTTTTTGGTGAAAGCGTTCAAATGTGTCGAGGACTTCAAAGCCGGCTGAAGCATCGTTTTGATCGCAGATTAATTCGGAAAGAGGCACAAAATTGCGCGGACGGGGCGCGACATGAGCTTGGGGTGACAATGTGGTCATAACCATGCAATCCTGGTTTATCAACAATTCACGAACTCACGTTACGCAGCGACAGCCAGTCTGCTAGAGAGAAACAGGAACGTCAGCGAGCCGACTTTCCTCTAGGCTTGCGTAACATAAGTCACTAATGTAAGACTTGTATGAGGGCGGTTGGGCAACGCACAGAGCCCAACAAACGAGCCTGTGATAATGATTTGAGCCTATTCTACCACAGCAACTTATAAAAAGGCGCTCCGGAATTGTGGCTGGCGCCATTGCACAAAGTGCTTCAACGTAAACAGGATATTCTATTGTGAGGGTGAAAATTCAGATGGTATTCGCGGTTGTGATGAAAACTGGCGTTTGTCTTCTGACTGGGACTCTGACGGAAACCTGCGGTTTTCATTCAGCGCAGCGTGTAACGCAGCGGGGATGGAGCAAGCACGGAGTTGAATGAGGAACGCACGTTACGCAGCGACAGCCAGTCTGCTAGAGAGAAACAGGAACGTCGACGAGCCGACTTTCCTCTAGGCTTGCGTAACATAAGTGGGGAAAGAGCGCGCGCATAGAGTGGGTTCAACAGAGTGGAATCGTAAAGTGGGGCGGGGTATCGTAAGGGGTGTTTCATCTCTCAGCTAGCCGCACAAATGCTGTAGGTCGCGTTGACTCTACCTGACCGCGCGGCCGGCATGGTCGATGATACACACCCCTGAATTGTATTTCAAACCCAATATCGCGATTAGATTGGATGAACAACGAGGGCGTCGTCTGCATCCGGGGCGCTATGCTGCACGGCGGGCTTGCGCTCGACTACAACCGGTCGACGCCGCATATGGATTGTTGGCGCCTGTGGCGCTATGCGAGAGGTTCGGCTATGCAAAATGCAGGCCGCGACAACAATAACTGAACAAATTGTGCCGCCAATTACATATACCATTCCAAGGAAAAATAACATGGTAACTCCTCTCCAAACTGAAGGGTTAAAACGATAAAATCGGAGGTGGTTATAACGTAATGTCTTAAAAATTATGTAAGCTACGGGGAAAAGAACGACGCTGAAAATAGCATATCACACGTTAATAATGGATTATATAGTACCATAGTACTATACAGTATGGCAAATTACCTAACGTGTGTATTAAGGAGGGTTGCCAAAATTGGCAAAATAGGAGGAGTTTCTAAAAATAATCAAAAAAGATATTAACGATTTTAACTTTTCAGCCCTCGAGCACCTTGATAGTTACTAACGATTTATGTAAAGTCCAGACGGGTTTTCAGAATCAGAAATCTGCTTCTTCCCCTATATGTCAAAATAATCCCCTTTTTCCAGTATTTTGGTTTTTGAATACTGCTCGCTTACAAGTAGATTAATGAACATTCATAAATTGTTTCGGTAATGAGCGCCACAGGCTGAAGCCTGCGTCTGCTAGCGGAAGCCTGCTCAAGCAGGCTATTTCTAGAGTGCGCTTTGTCGTTTACCGATTTTAATTATCAACTTGCATCAACCAGTGCTGTCGTTTATCGATTTAATTGGTTAACTTCCATCAATCGGCTCAACTGGAGGTTCTTAGTGGGCGCTGGGTACAGGAGGCGCCGAGGCATTTTCGCTATATGTAAGTTCGCGATGGGCCAGCCCGCGCACTTCTGCCCAGCAGCCAATACCGTGGGCGTGCGCCCAACTTTCCATTTCGTTTACGAGCTGCTGTAGTGCATTTGGTCCTCTGTAGTAAATGGCGCTGCCGACTCCTACGGCATCCGCCCCGGCCATGAGCATCTCCACGGCATCAACGCCGTGCGTGACGCCGCCGGTGCCGATAATAGGTGTATCGGGACAGGCCTTACGCACATCGTAAACGCACTTAATGGCAATGGGTTTGATGGCCGGGCCGCTCAAGCCGCCGCTGCGGTTGGCCAAAATGGGCTGGCCGCTTTCTAAATCAATCACCATGCCCGGCATGGTGTTGATGACGCAAAGTGCGTCGGCGCCGGCTTCCACCACAGCACGCGCAATACGGGCAATGCTCGGCACATTGGGCGCCAGCTTGATAATGACGGGGATGTTGGTGGGACGCAGCGCCTGCTTGACCTGCTGCGTCACCAAGGCGGCGCTTTCCGGGTTGCCGGCAAATGGTTCGCCAAACTCGCTGCCCACATTGGGGCATGAAATGTTCACTTCGAGAAAATCGGGCTCGGCTGCGGCCGCTGTGGCCGCCACCTGGCCAAACTCTGCATATGTGCCGGCAAAAATACTAGCAATCAATGGGACGCCCAGCGGTGTAAGCTCGTTCTTGGCTTTGGCCAACAGCGCAACCTCTGCTTCGACTCCCGGGTTGGCCAGGCCAATGGCGTTGATCAGCCCGCCGCCCCATTCGATACATGACGGATTCACGTGACCGGCGCGCGGCGTTGGCCCGCAGCTCTTTGCCGTTACGGCGCCACAGCCGCTCTGCGCCGCCCGCGTCAACAGGCTCACCGTGGTGCCCCAAATACCGCTAGCCAATATAAGCGGGGTGGGCAATGTACGGCCAAGAAATGAAATTTGCATATTCATGGTGAATTCCTGTCAATAGGCTCGCGACCGTTTGACGCGATTGGGGGAATCTGATAATGTGGAAAAATGTGTTGCAATTTACAGCGCAGAGTAATATTTAGCACGCACACTTTGCCCGGAGACTCCCCATGCCCCAGGCCCTTATTGGCGTAGATATCGGCACCAGCAACATAAAGGCCGTTGCGTTTGGGCTGGATGGCGCGGAATTGGCCATGGCGAGTACGCCCACAATTACCCACTATCCAGCCGTTGACCGCGCCCATTTTGAACCAGATGAAATTTGGGACGCCATCTGCCGCGTCCTGCACTCATTATGTCATAAATTGCGCGATTTGGCGCAACCGGCGGCCATTGCATTTACCAGTATGGGCGAGGCGGCCATTCCGCTGGATGTGCATGGCCGGCCCACCTATCCGGCCATTGCCTGGTACGATCGGCGCACCGTACCTCAGATCGAATGGTGGCAGGAGACCATTGGGGCCGCCGAAACCAATCAAATTACCGGGTTGGCGCTCTATCCGATTTTTGGCATTACCAAGCTGCTCTGGATTCGCCAAAACGAGCCGGATGCGTTTGCCCGCACCACGCGCTGGTTGAACATGGCTGATTATGGCGCTTATCGGCTATCGGGTGCGCAATGTACGGACATGTCGCTGGCCTCGCGCATGTTGGTGTTGGATTTGAAAGAACGGCGCTGGTCAACTCGTCTATTAAACGCGCTGGAGATTTCCGATGCGCTTTTGGGTAAATTGGTGCCCAGCGGCGTGCAGGTAGGCACAGTGCATGCCCAGGCCGCGGCGCAGACCGGTCTGCCAGAAGGGCTGCCGGTGGTAAGCGGCGGCCACGATCACATCTGTGGCGCGTTGGCGCTGGGCATCACCGCCCCGGGTGATGTGTTCGACTCTATGGGCACGGCGGAAGGGCTCTTTATTGCCACCGAGCAGCCCGTACACAACGCACAAATTATGGCGTCGGGCGTGGGGCAAGGGACGCACACGTGGCCCAACCGCTACTACGCCATGAGCGGCATGTATTTTGCCGGTGGCTGCATCAACTGGGTGCGACGGCTGCTTTTGGGCTATGCCCCTGACCAGTCGTTTGAGCAGCTGATTGAACTGGCGCAGGCCACGCCGCCCGGCAGCGAGGGCGTCACCTTTCTCTCGCACCTGCGCATGGCCAATCCGCCTATTGTGGATAGCCACTCGCGCGGTGCATTTGTGGGTCTCTCCAGCAGCACCGGGCCGGGACATCTGGCGCGCGCCGCCATAGAAGGGGTGGCATACGAATACCACTTTGCCTATGAATCGATTGCCAAAACGTTTGGCCTTTCCCCCCGGCGCTTGATTGTAACCGGTGGCGGCTCGCGCAACCGACTGCTGTTGCAGATCAAAGCCGCGCTGGTCAATCGTCCGCTGCTGCTTCCCAAAGTCAACGAAGCTACCTGCCTGGGCGCAGCCATGCTGGCCGGAATCGGCGCCGGGGTATACGCCAGTTTTGAGGATGCTGCCGCCCAGGTGCAATTTGCGGCGGATGTGGTCGAACCCGATGCGCAGTTGCACCAAATTTATATGGAGCGTTTTCAAGAAGTCTATGTGAAGCTCTATCCCGCGCTGCGCGCGATCAACCACACCATTAGCACGCGGTTTGTGGGCAATAGCTAGCACTCTATAAAATTCAAGCGGTATAATAATTTTGGCGTTCAGGGGGACGCGGGCTTCGACAAGCTCGGCCCCGAGTAACTTAGATAGTCGGTAAGAGTTTATTGTAGAGTATAGATAGGAATTGTGTAGATGCAAATGTATCATTATCTGGTATAATACCAAACACCCAATCAAATACACCCACCCTGCGCATCACGTAGAGCCAAAAAGCTTAACACCGTACACACCCAAGGAGACCGCTCATGCATGCGCTTCCCCCGCACGAGCGCCACGCGCTGCACCTGCAAAAGGTGAGCCAACAGCTGCTGGCGACCTGGTCTGACCAAAATCCGGCGACGACGCTGCAGTCGACGCTGGTCGAAATCTTAGAACAGTTGGATAGTGAGGTCATGCCCGACCTGGCTATTTCTGCTTCTATTTCCATTTTTACCGCCCGCACCAATAGCTTTGCCGTTGGCGAAGCCATTGGCCCCTTGGCCAAATTGTTCCGCGTGCACCCACCCCACGCAGATGGCATTGCCAGTTACATCACCCAAACCAAACAGCCACTTTTTGTAAACGATGTAATGGATTGGCCCGTGGGCGTACCTGTGCTGCGCCCGGCGCTGCTGGATGAATTTGGGATTCGCTCGCTGGCGCATTTGCCGCTGCTGGCGGGCAAAGTGGGGCAAGAGATCACGGTGGGCGCTCTTTTGATCTATCTGCCCGTCCAGCACAATTTTGACGCAGAAGAGAAGATCGGCATCCGCATCTTTGCGGCCCAGGCCGCCATTGCTGTGCAAAACGCCTGGGTCTATGGCCGGCAGCTGCGCGAGCAGGCCGCGCTGCGCGCCATTAGCAGCACCGCCACTAACATGGATCCCAACCAGGTTTCCCACGAGATTGCGCGTCAGGTTGTTGAACTGACCGACGCGGCTTATGCCGTGGTCTTTGCCGCCAATCGCAACCAAAGCTTGTTGGAGACCATGGGCATTGCCGTGGGCACAGGCAAGGCTAACCCCGGCTCTGAAATTACATTGGAGCTGGACACCATCAGCATCAACAGCCATGTCTTTACCACGCGCAATTCCTACTATGCCGCCGATTTAGCCCAGGAACCGCTCTATTATCATTACAAAGATTGGGATGAGGAGACGCGTGCTGCCTATTGTGCGCCGCTGCTGGCGCGCGGGGAAATCTGGGGTACGCTCTACGTGGCGGGAGACGCCAAAGACAGTTTTGATGATGAGGATCGGCGTTTTATTGACGAATTGGCGGCACACGCGGCGGTGGCGCTGCGCAGTTCCAAGCTGCTCAATGCGGTCATCAGCTTTCAGCAGCGCATTAGCGAAATGCGCACACTGGCCGAGCAGTTCCGCCAGATTTGGCAAGAGCTGGCCGCGCTGGGCTACGATGTGAGTGGTTTTTTTGTGGCGCTGTATGATGAGACCAGCCAGATGATCCACTTTCCCTTTGTGCGTGAAAAGGACGCGCTGGTGGCCGATAACGATGCGCGCAAGGCGCCCGGACAGCTGTATGGCCCACGGCGGTTGGGCGATGTGCGCGGGTTGGTCGAATGGGTGCTTCAGCGGCGCGCTTCGCTATTGGCGCGCGATTTCCGCCGCTCGCGCCACAGCCTGAGTATTGCCCATTCACAGCGCGCGGACGTAATTTCTGGCGTGGTGGCGCCCATGATGCGCCACGGCCAGATTGTGGGGGCGGTGGGGTTGCGCAGCTATGATGAAGGCAGCGTCTTCACCGAGTATGATCGTCAATTCCTGGAAGTGGTGGCCAACCACATTGCCGTGATTCTGGCCAATGCCCAGCGCCACAGCGAAGAGGAGCGTCAACTTCAGTTTCGCCAGCGCATTAATCAGTTTCAATCGCGCATTGTAGATGCGCTGCCCATTGACGCCCAAGCCCGCCAAATTCAATTTGAATTACAGGAATTGGGCATTGATACCAGCGGCTTTTTTATGGCGACCTATGACGAAACTGCGCAGTTGATTACGCTGCACGAGGTATATGAGCAGGGGCGACGCATTTCCGATGCCGACCGCCAGCCCGGCCAGGTGCATGCCCCGCGGCGTTTGGGGGAGCAAACGGGCATTATCGACTGGTTGATTCGCAGCGACAGCGGGTTGATTAAGGTGGATGACTTTGACGCCTGGTACGCGCGCGAGCAGATCCACAGCGTGTTTCGCCAAAACTTACGCTGCTTTATGGCCGCACCCATGCGCCGCGGCGACAAGTTGATTGGCGTCATTGGCTTGCGCGGCTATGCGCGGCCGGCCATGTTTGACGAAAGCCACGAAGAAATGCTCAAGTCGCTGGCGGATTATATGGCCATTGTGGTGGAAAATGCCCAAAAGCTCAGCAGCGCCCTGGCTGAAGCGCAATCGTCCAATGCCGAGCTGAAGCAGCGCATTGCCGAGCTACAGGCGGTCAGCACCTTTCAGCGCCAAATCAGCACGCTGGATCCCTTTGAACAAGAGATCACCAACATCTATGAAGAGACCGAAAAAGCCATGCGCGGCGTGGGCATGGACACCAGCCACATGTATCTGGCGCTTTACAATGAAGAAACGCATGTGATCTCCTTTCCGCTGGTCTATGAGCAGGGCCATCGTCTTTTTACCGAAGACGTGAATTATGATCCGTCATATGCGGAGCGCCAGGTGGGCGAGCGCCAGGATTTGACCAACTGGCTGATCGTGCATCGCCAACCGCTGCTCTTTCACAGCGCGGCGGAAATGGCGATCTGGGTGGCGCAGCAGAATGATGTGGAGCGGGCGCCCACGCGTTCGCGCAGTTGGCTGGGGGTGCCCATGCAGCATCAGGGCAATCTGGTGGGCGTAATCGGTCTGCGCCATTTTGAGGAGGACAATAAATTTAGCGAGCGCCACCAGGTCATGTTGGAAACCATTGCGTCACAGGCGGCCATTGCGCTGGAAAATGCCAAATTATACGATGCTCAACACGAAGAATTGCACCGTTTTGAAGGGCTATTCCAGGCTATCCAGACGATTGCCGCCGCCGGTGTGGACACGCAGGTGGTGCTGGAGACGATTTTAGAACAGGCCGTCATGGCCACCGAATCCTCATTTGGCGGCATTCAGATTATTGAGGATAACGCGCTCAACCTGGTGGCTACCTGGCCCACGCACGCACTGGCCGGGCTGCAAAGGGAAGTTGGTTCCATTGCGCTGGATACCGCCAGCATTACGGCGCGCGCCGTGCGCGCCAACCGCTATGAACTGGTCCAAGATGTGGCGTTGGACCCGGACTATCGCCCCGGTATTGAGGGTATGGGCTCTGAATTAGCGGTTGTGCTGCGGCGCGGGGGGCGCGATGAGGGCGAGCCGATAGGCGTACTCAATGTGGAGCACCAGGCCATTGAAGGGCTGGATCACGAAGACCGCAAGCTGCTGATCAGCCTGGCCAATTTGGCCGTGGTCGTGTGGGAAAATGCCCGCCAATCCGAACAGCTTCAGCGTACCAATGCGGTGGCCCTTATGGGCGCATGGGGCGCCGATATTGTACACGATGTAAATAATGAGGTGGGCGCCATCCGTCGTGCGCTCTATTTTCTGCGCCAGCGGCCCGATGTGGCTGATGATGTCAAGGAACAGCTCAAAGAGATTGACAATTACGCTGATTCTTTGGGGTTGCCAGAGCCTCTGAGTGAGGCGGGGGAGGGCAACGTTGTGTTGGCGCTGCGCAACCCTCCTCTGATCGACGCCGTTATTGGCAGCGCGGCCCGCAGCTTGGTGGGGCGTTTTCCACATGTGGTGCTGGATCTTCAGGTGGGCTGCCCGGATGTGCGCGTCAAGATGCATGAAAAGTGGGTGCGGCAACTGTTGCACCATTTGCTGCGCAATGCGGCCAAAGCCATGCGGCCCGACCAGCAGCAGCTTCATTTACAGGTACGCACCCAGTTGGTGACCAGCGGCAACATAGAAATGGTCAGAATAGCCGTGGAGGACGACGGCAACGGTGTACCGCCACACATTGAACGGCTGCTCTTTAAAGGACCGATTCCGCAGCGCGGCGCACTGGCTCTGCACAATGGACACGTCGAAATGCGCGAAGGGCGCGGCCTGCTGCTGGTGCGCTATGTGGTGGAACTGCATGGCGGTGTAGTCAGGCTGGCCCAGAATCAATCTGGGGTTGGCGCCTGTTTTCATTTTACCGTGCCGGTGGCGCACATGCAGGAAGATACCGGCGAGTTCATGGCCATACTCGATTCAGTGAAAGGTAGCCACTAATTCTATGAGTGCAGATTCTGCCGCCCGAATTCTGGTTGTGGATAACGATCAGCGGGTCGGTGCGGATATTGCCCAAATCTGCCAAATTCAGGGCTGGCAGGTTCAAGTTGTGCATGGGGCGCCCGCAGAGCTCGTCGAGCTGGCGCGCGTCGCGGCCGAGCAATTTTGTCCCCATGTGGCCGTTGTGGATGTGCGTCTGAAGGATGACTATGAAGATGATCGCAGCGGATTGGAAGTCTTGGAACATTTGCAGTCGGCGCGCTGCATTCTCTATTCCGGCTATTTGACCATCGATATTGTACGCTCTGCCCAACGTACATACGCCCAAATCGATGAAGTGATTGGCAAGAATGAGCCGCCAGATATGTTGGTGCGGGCGATCCGGCAAGCAATTTCTAAAGCCAGCGCCCAACACAGCCATCATCAAATCGAGTGGCGATCGCCGCGCCCGTTACGGCGTTTACAAAGCACGCCGCTGGGCGATGCCGGCCTGGTGAGCCGCACCATGGTGGAAGATCTGCTGTGTCGGCTTTTTCCCGAAGCGCGGCGACTGGCGATTGATGCCATTAGTCGCGATGAAGCGATGTCTGGGCTGACGGCGCGTTTCGATTCATTGGTGCTGAAAGTGACTCGAGACGATCTGGAGCCGGTGGTGCTGCGGCTAGCCCCGACGCAACGGATTGAAGAAGAGGTGGCGTGTTATCGTAGGTATGTTGAGCAGCGGCTGGCTGGGCTCTTTTATGCGCAATTGATGGCCCACGACGCGTTCTGGCAAATCAGCGGCGCCGTCTACAATTTTTTGGGCGCCGTGCAGGCAGAGTTACCCACATTTAGCGCCTTCTACGCCCAAAAGGAAGAGCCGGCTGAGATTGCGCGACCGCTGCGCACTTTTTTTACCAAGTCCTGGCTCCGCTACTATCAAGAGGCCGAGCCGCTAGCCGCCCCTACGCTGCTGGATGCATATGACGATGCGCTGAATTTGCGGTATAAGTTGGCGCAGTTGGCCGCTGAGCCCATGCCCGCTGGCCTCTCCATCCATCCGGCCCAATGGGTGCTGCAAAATGCATCGGCCAGCGCTGTGGTGGGGGCGCGTCAGGCCGTAACCCACGGTGATTTGCACGGCGATAATCTCTTTGTAGATGATGAGCACACCTGGGTCATCGACTTTGAACGCTGTGGTCCCGGCCCCATTTTGCGTGATTTTGTAGAACTAGAGGTCGATATTTTGACGCGCATAATCGGGGTGGATGGCAATACGCCGCCGCTTTATGAGGCGCTGCTGCGCGTATTAGTCAGCCAGACCAGGCCCGACCAAGTGCTCATTTGTCCGGCAGAGCTTGAGGAGGACGCCACGTTGTATAAGGCGTTTTGCGTAATCATCCATTTGCGCAGATTAGCTTATGAAGTTGCCAAATTTGGCCATATGGACGAATATTTGTGGGGAATTCTGCTCGATGCGCTCTTTGCGGCCTTTTTGGCCCAGGACATGCCAGAGCGCCGTTTACGCGCCCTGAAATTGGCGACTATATTAACCGAAAGATTATGACCATTCCTCGATACCCACCTTCATTTCGTCAGGATGAGATATCTCTAATCTGCCGCAGCGCGCTGACCGGTGAATCGCTCTGTTTTGTTGGGCTAGCCGGGTCAGGCAAATCGAACATCATCAACTTTTTGTCCGTTGACCCCTATGACTATAAGCCGCAATACCTCGACCCGACCACGGAACCCGTTATTTTTGCCAAAATAAATGCGGAAACGTGGGACGGCTCTGCGCAGAATCTGTGGGAGCAACTGTGGGTGGAATTGGCTAATCTGACTGCGGATTTGGTGGATGCTGAGGCGGTTCCAAAAATCATTGCGCTTTCCGAAGATGTACGCGCCTTTAACAAGTTGCAGCAACAGGTAGATCTGGTCTGCGGTCACTACCAGCGCCCGGTTATGTTTATTTTGGACGACTTCGATGACGCGCTGCGAGCCGGGCCGTTGAGCATGTTGGAGCAGTTCAACCGCTTGCGCAGCAACCATCGCGGCCGCTTGAGCTACCTCATTTTTACCAAAAAGCTGCCGCATGTGTTGGGGCGTGCGCATAATTTGGAAACCCATTCCAAGTTTTACGATCTGTTCAAAAATCACGTCTATGCGCTTAAACTCTACAATGCCGAAGAAGCGCGGCAGATGCTGCTGCATTTGAATGCGCTCAACGACAACGCATTGGATCGGGGCGCATTGCTGACCATTGAAACGCTGTGTGGCGGGCACGCCCGGCTGCTGCGCCTGCTCTATGATGCGTGGCTGCGGGGGGAATTGCCCACCCCTGACGCGCGCGATGGCGATTACGCGCGCCACCCCGATATGCATAAAGAGTGCGCCCGCATTTTGCATGGGCTGCATCGGCACGAGCAGCAGGTGGCCATTGCCTTGGCTCAAGGTCGACAAAGCCAGGCAGACAGCGGGGTAATTGCCCAGCTAGCACTGCGTGGCCTGCTCACCAACACCAGCCCACCGCAATGGTTTAGTCCGCTCATGGCGGCATTTCTCACAGATAGCGCTTCTGGGGATACGACTGAATAGTTGCGATGCATCACTTCCGCCGCGCGGCGGAATCGCCATCTACAATAGAGAATGGCGAAATAAAGATTGGGTACGCGGATAAACGCTGATTCTCTTTGAACAATCTGTGTTCATCCGCGTGAATCAGTGAGAGCCAAAAATATCTTGAGATAAGGAGTGAACATGATGAATCCCATGTTTTATATTCTGGCCATTCTGATTGTCATTGCCGGCGGCGTTCTTTTCTTCATTTGGTTTTTGCAGATCAAACGGTATATGGTGCCGCAGGAGGAGCGGTTGGTGATCTATCGGTGGGGGCACTTTCATCGGATCGCCGGACCTGGTCCGGTGTGGGTGATCCAGAACTTTGATTACGAGCAGGTAATGCGCACCATTCACGTACGCGAGCAAGATCGTAATTTTGTGGTGCCGGGGCTCTTTAGTTTTGATATTCCCTTTGGCTACACGTTGAACCTGTGGTATCGGTACGATCCGGTGGCGGCGGCGCAAGGCGATGATGAACTGCTGCTGGAGTTGGCCCAGCATAGCGACGACCGGTATACGCAAATTGGCGTTAAGCTGCGCGAGGCGCTCGTGCACGCCATTATGACTGTGCAGAAAGAAACCAGAGAGCTATGGCAACAAAAACAGAGTGAAAAACCGTCAGAATCGACCGTAACCTTACAGACCGATTCAACGTCTATTCAGGATGTAGAAAGAGAAATGTCGATTATCGACAAGTTAATGATGGTTGTGCCTGGCATGCTTTCTTGCGCGCGAATTCTGGATTTAGTGGAAATAGAATTAGCCCATGTGTTGCCAAGCATCGGCGTTATTCTGAATCGGCAACATCGCATTACGGTGACAAGGCTGGACATTGCAGAAGACTTAATTGGCTCTTTCAGCCGCGACCGCATTGCCAAACTGCTGCGGGGAACCTACCAAACCTTTTCCGACACAGAATTGGCGCGTGGGGTCGCTATGATTGAAGGGCTGGTGGAAGGGTTGTCCATCGATGGTCAGCATGCTGCCGATATGCAGGCCGACTGGCGCAAGGGCAGCGAGGGCTTGGAGCCGCGTCTTAAACACAAACTCCAGGTAGATAAACAGCCAACTCTGGACGCAGGCAGTGCCCATGACGCCATCGCCGAAGCTGAAGGGGATGCACACCTTCCCAGTGATGCACGCAAAATGCCGGAGAGGCAAGCGCCACAAGCTGAACCCAATCACGCAAATTGGCAGCTGAGCCAAAGTGATCTAGCGGTGTTGAAGAGCGTACCGCCAATGTCGCCACAGACGAAAAAACAGCGCAAGGCCAGTTAGTTACACCAGCTGCGTTTACAGAGCCAAAGGGTAGTATGTTGACTTATGTGGGGTAAAGACACATGGCGGTATAGAAGTCGTCAACTTTTGGTCTAACTATGGGGATGTAATTTAATAAAATTTGGATATACTTAACCATAGCGTAATACATCCAACACCCATCCATTTATAGCACAAACTGTTATTAGATACTTGGTGAGTTACCTGGCTACTGATTGGTAGTCGACCACATGCAGAAGAATAGTGAAGGAGAAACGAATGTTTAGCCTGCTGTTCCAGATGTTCATTGGCGGCATCATTATATCCACGCTTATTTTTTATGCCGCGCTTTTCATTGCCTCGCGTCATGCAGATGCCGCGGCAGAGAGTGACGCGCAACTGCGCAGCATTCGTACCGTTACGCCATATACCGGTGGTCAAGCACGCGTCAGCCACGCGGCCACCGCCATCAATTCCACGTCCGTGGGCACTTCCTCCATCGGCACTTCCTCGATAAGCTCAACATAAGCATTGCACCCTGCGCCGGCCTTGAGGGAAACACATCCTTATATCCTGGGCGGCCCCCCTAGAAAACGTCACTGCTCATGACCGCTGCGGAATAGCCGCCAACCTTCGTCATTCTTGTTGCCGCTTACTCCTCAAAGTACATCAAATCTGTGCGCAGCCGCATGGTTGTTAGGACGAAAATGGTGATGATCACCAGGGCGGACGCAACGCACCATTGGCAAATAGCGCCGAGCACAAATAATTCGATATAGGTTAAATAGAGCGAAAAGAGCGCCGCAAATAAGCCCACCCCCCAAAAAAGCTGGGTGGCCAGCAACCCCCATCCTTGCCAATCGATCCTTTTGGCAACCCACAACAAAGCCAATGCAATATAGGCCAGCAGCCCTAAATAGGCCACCGGTATGCCCAGTAAATAGGCGTACGCGCTGTTTTGGACCAGGCTGCAATCGGAGCTGCCGCCAATGCATATTGGCTCTGTGTGCGCCAGCTTGACGTAAGAGAGATAGATGCCAATAAACAGACCAATGACCAGCAGTGCGCCGGTAATCCAATCACGACGTTGCATGTGCGTTCCTTCGGTTTCGGTTGCGTTTCCAAATCTCAACGTAGCTATTCACCCATCCCTGAACCGCACTGCCAGTAAGTGAGCGCAGAGTGCGTCGCACGGTGTCGTATATCTTCATCCTCGCAGACGAGTTGTACACCGTGCGTCGCACTCAAAGCGACCTTACTTAATGGCAGTGTCCCAGGCCCTCCCCGGGTCGCTACATGTCGGCAAGGTCTAATTTATTCCGGCGGCCGCCAATGCTGCATTAACCGCGCTAGAGAGCGCCGCATAATCCAGACTGTCTAACCGTTGCCCATCCACCAGTATGGACGGGGTTCCGGGCAACCCAAGCGCAATGGCCTCGTTTACGGATGCTTGAATCTCTTGGTTATGCGTTTGCTGGGTCATGCAGGTGGTAAACGCATTCTCATCCAGCGTAAACTCAGATGCCAGCGTACGCATATTTTCAATGGTGACCGCCGCCGCGCCTTGGGCAGAAATCTGCGCAAACAGCCGGTCGTGATAGGGCCAAAATGCATTTTGGTCTGCGGCGCACTCGGCCGCATTAGCGGACATGACAGCTGGTTCTCCATGCATTTGCAGCGGGAAATGACGGAACTCTAATTTAACATTGCCATCTACGATAAAATCTCTAACTACTTGTGGTTCGACCTCACGGGCCCATTGTTGGCAGCCCGGTCACATAAAGTCTTCCCACACCTGAATGGTCACCGGCGCCTCTGGGTTGCCCAAAATGCGACCGTTGATCCACTCGGTGGGTACATCGTTATATGCTTCTTGGGCCTCGCCCACAGTCACAACATTGTTTGCCTGCCGAACGTTGAACCAGATGGCCAACCCAACCAGGCCAATGGCCGCCGCGGCGACTAGCCAGAGTACAATGTTTGAATTCTGAGCTGAACGTTTTGTGGGCGCCTTGCGGCCGGCGGCGCGCGCCTTTTTTGCCATGAACTTACCTCATTATTTCAAATGGTTTTAATGGTTAACTTGATTTTAGTTTGTGCAGGGCAGACATTAGGGCGTCAATGGTCGGACGATCTGTGGGGTCGCGGCTGGCATACGCAAAGCGTATAATGCCATTGGCATCCACAATAAAATTACCGCCCAGTTGCTCGGTGTCGCCCCGGTTGCCCAACAGTTTTTGGCCGTGCAATACGGCATTGGCATAGTATAACAACGTCCGTGGACCCCAAGAGCGCCAAAAGGAACTCTCCAGGCCATACGCTGCGTAGGAACTCTTTGCCGGATCTAGCAGCACGGGAAATGGCGCATTGGTCTCTTGCAACCACATGCGCGCCCAATATTCAGCGCCAAAGGAGATGGCAACCACATTGACATCCAGTGCCTCTAATTCTGCTTGGAGTGGCACAACCTGCGCCACATGTTCTCGTCACGGTATTCAGGCGAGATGACGCAAAAAGATGAGCAGCGCGTGACGACCATTTCCCCACATTGTGGCTAATGAAACCGGCGCTCCCTCCACATCCTTTAGGATCAACTCGGGCGCCACATCGCCGATTCTCACTCTTGCCATTGCATTCGCCTTCCCATCATATACCTTCATACGCAGTAGCGCGCAACGGCAAGACATAAGGCCGGATTCCCCAATCGAGACCGACGCCTGAATTGCCAACACCGTTGCGCTGTCCTGATAATCGTACAACAGAGTGCATCGACTCATAATCATGCCCGATCTATGGCAAGTGTGCAAATTGTTGCATTGAATCAAAAACTAATTTAGATCGGCTATTAGGGCCAGAGCGTACCATAAAAAAGCAGGGCTAAAACCCGCGGCTGACACGGAAAAGCGGTCTCAACCGCTTGCCATGTAGCCGCAGCGGCGGCTTTTCATTGTGAGCGGCCGGATTTATCCGTTGCGATTACGAAGTTCGCGATTGCCCTAGATCGGCTATTGACAATTATCAAAATCTATGCCATACTATGCACAGCTGGGCGAGATTCAGCACATGAATGCGGATCGCTAGCCACAGAATCTTTCACGACAATACTGTGTTTGAAATGATACTGTGCGCAGACGCCGAGCCTATAATCGCTATCCTAATAAAAAAGGAGGTGATGCAAATGGATCATAGTACCAGTACACGTCCGGCAGCATCACCTCTGAGCAGCTTCTAACCAATCTGCTCAAAAAGAGATGCTGCCGGACATCAATCAAAAGGGCCTCTACTCGTTGTAGAGGCCTTTTTGCTTTCTGCACCAGAATGGAAAATGGGGATGAGCTGTGAAGGTAATTATTTTTGATTTAGGACGTGTGCTGGTCGATTATGATCATGCACAGACATTGGCTGGGATGGCGGCCATAAGCCAAGTGGCCAGTGATGAAATTCGCTCTCTCACGGCTGGTGACATTGGCCAAAAGTTTGGGGTAGGCGAGATGAGCGCACGCGAATTTCATGCGTATCTCGTAGCGCAGGCCGGCATGGATGCTAGCTTTGAAGCGTTTATTGACGCATATGCCGCCGGCCTGGCGCGCAATGAAATCGCGCTGCTTTATGGGCGTTTGCTGCGCTTGCGGCCACACCATAAAATTGGCGTTTTGAGTAATACAAATGAGGCCCATGTGCTTTGGCTGCGTCAACATCTGCCCGAGCTGGATGAATTTGACAGCGTGATCATGAGTAATGAAGTGGGGTTGGCCAAACCGGATGCGGCTATTTACGAGTTGGCGCTGGCCCAGCTGGGCGCAGAGGCAAAACAGGCCATCTTTATTGACGACTTGTCTGAAAATGTGCGCAGCGCTCAAGCGCTCGGGCTGGCCGGCATTGTGCATGAAAACTGGCGCAAAACCACATCCCAATTAGAAAAGTGGCTGATGAGCCCGGCATGAACGTGGATACGACGCCGCGCCCGGCCAGCGGCGCGCTGACCAAAACCGGCGGCTTTTTGGCTGGCTTTACCCACACGCTGCAACCTTATATTGGCTGCCAATTCGGCTGCGAATATTGTTATGTCAAAGGGCTGAGCGTTCATCGGTTTCACCAGCCGGCACTGGCGTGGGGGCAATATGCGCATCCGCGCGTGGGCATTGCCGAAAAGTTGGGCAAAGAGTTGGCGCGCTATGCGGCCAAAGGCGAACTGGAGCAACTTTCGATCTTTATGTCGAGCGCCACCGATCCCTATCAGGGCTTGGAGCGTCGCTGGCGCTTGAGCCGTGCCTGCTTGGACCGCTTCTTGGAGATGCCACCTGGTTTGCTCGTATTGCAAACGCGTTCTCCCTTTGTGCAGGATGATTTGGCGCGGCTGGCGGCATTGGGGTCGCGTGGTTGGCTCAACTTTACGTTGGAAACCGATCTAGACGATGTGCGGCGCGCCGTAACGCCCCGTTGTCCGGCGATTGCCCAGCGTGTGGAGACAATCCGTCGAGCGCGTCAGGCGGGGCTCAATGTCCAAGTGACTGTCAGTCCGTGCCTGCCCTATTCTAGCCCGGCCCAATTTGGGGCGCTGCTCTTGTCATTGGGACAGCGGGTTATTGTGGACAGCTATACAAGTGGCGACGGATTGCAGGGCAAGCGGACCGCCGCCACCGCGATTCCCGCCCTGTATGAATCACAAGCGTGGGGGAACTGGCGTTCTGAAGATGCTGCGTGCGCGCTCCATGCATGGCTGACTAGCCGGGCGGGAGAGCGTATTGGCTGGTCGCAGGCGGGCTTTACCAAGCTTGTAGCGGCAAAATGGCCCAACGGGCACAATAACCGTCAATAAACTTTCTCAAAGATGCTTGATAGATAATTATCTGTAGACCGCAACGACAAAAGATAAGGCCGGAATTACCAATCAAGATCGATGCCTGTATCGCCAACACCGTTGCGGTGGACTAATAACGTACTAACTAGTCGACAAAAAAAAGAGGGGATGCGACCACGTCGCATCCCCTCTTTTTTGCTATTGAGTTAGATCTTCTGCACGTTGGCAGCGGCGGGACCCTTCTGGCCCTGCTCGACAGTGAATTCAACGCGATCGCCTTCGGTCAGGCTGCGGAATCCATCGGCCACGATGGCAGAATGATGCACAAAGACGTCTTTAGAGCCCGATTCGGGTGTAATAAAGCCGAAACCTTTTTGATCGTTGAACCACTTAACGGTTCCTTTTACTCGTTCGCTCATTGTTGGAAAACTCCCTTTTGGATGAAAAGATGCTGCCGCTGTTATTGGTGTGATAAAAGTGGCCAGCGATAGTAGATTCGTACAAAACGCGGTCGTTCCCAACAAAATAAAAACAGGCGCCCAGACTGGTAAGTCCGAGTTGCCTGTTTTGTCACTCGTAAAAGAACTTACTGCATCTTGCAAGATACCATCTTAGCATAGGCAAAATTCATTGTCAAATTTCGATGTAATAAAACAGTATATTTCTGTTACCGCATGATCATTTTTACTGATTGCACACGTCAAACGCGCTGCGCAGGGCGGCCAGCGTATCCCCTAGGGGCCGAAACTCATGGCCAACGTATAAGTCATAGCCAGTTTGGGCAATGGCTTTGCAGATGCCCGCATAGTTCATCTCTTGCGTATCGTCTAAATCGTTGCGACCTGGATTGCCCGCCGTGTGAAAGTGCCCGATCCACTTGATGTTCTCACGAATCGTGCGAATCACATCACCTTCCATAATCTGCATATGGTAAATATCATAGAGCAGCTTGACGCGCGGACTATTGACCTTTTCACAGACGGCCACGCCCCAAGCCGTGTGATCGCACTGGTATCCAGGGTGATCGACTTTGGAGTTGAGCAGCTCAATGTTGAGATTTACCCCTTTTTGCTCGGCATAGGGCGCAATGAGACGCAGCCCATCAGCCGTGGCGTCAATGGCCTCAATTTCGCTCATGTGGGGCTGGCGATTGCCGCTGAAGCAGATCACGCCCGGAATGCCGTGATGCGCGGCAATGTCAATGCTTGTGCGCAGTTCCGCCTCAATGCGTGCGTGGTTGCTACGTTTGTTGAGGCCATCTGGCAGTGATGCGTGGCCCACCATGCTGGCCACAGTTAAATTGTGACGGCGCGCGGTGGCCACAACCTCCTCAAAATCTTCACCGCGACCCCATAGCTCAATGGCGGCATAGCCAATTTCGGCGGCTGTGGCAGCTACTGTGTCCAGCGTAATGCCAGGTCGTTGGAACATTGGATAACAGATCGATTGTTTGATGGGCATAATATATCGGGTTCCTTATATATCGGGTTCCTTCTTTGGGACTTACGCAAGCCTGGCGGCAAAATCGTCAGGTCAGCTATGTTGTGCACTCATGTCGCTCTACGAGCGCTGCGTAAGTCATGCTTTTGGGATGTTCACAACTTGCTTTATTCCTCCACAACTTTATTCCTCCACAACGTGGACAAACCCCGGGCCGCCCAGGTACAGCCCACCATCCACATTGACGCATAGGTCATCGGCATAAATATGCGCCTGGATGATCTGCTGTGGTTGCTGTTGGGTCATGTACGGAATGGGCGTGTGGCCGTGGATAATTTGGGTGGCTAGCCGGCTTTGGCGCTCTGGGCCGCTGTAAATGCGCAGGAAAATTTGGGCGCGCTCCACATGGTTCATGGGGACTTCGGCCATGATTTGGCCGCGCACAAAGGCCAATCGTTCGGTAAAGGCCACCAGCAGCTGGTCCCATTCATATTCGTTGCTGCTTTGCAACACTTGGCCAATGTGCCGGTTCACTTCCTCGATTGAGCGCCCGTAGCCGATATAAAAAAGTGCATCCGCATGCATGAGCAGCCGATCTTCCACCTGCACCATGGCCGGCAAATTGGAGAGCCATTCTACATGCGCGGCGGTAAGGCGCTCCAAATCGCTCACCTGGCCGCCATTGTAGTGCCAGTCTCCCCAAAAGCTGCCGCCCGGTCCATCGGTTTCCTGCATGCCAAAACGGTGAGCAGCCAACAATAGCGGCTCGTGGTTGCCCATGAGCGCCACCACCTGACCGCCGGCCAACTCGGCTTCGCGCTGCAAGCGCATAACCAGATCGATGCACTCAATTCCCTGCGGGCCGCGATCGCAGAAATCGCCCATAAAGCAGAGCGTGGCATCGCCAGCCGCCCAATGCAGATCAGCATCGACAAGATTGGCGGCGCGCAGAAGATTCATCAATCGCGTGTAATGGCCGTGGAGGTCTCCAATTACATAAAAAGGCTGCACGAAAATATTTCCTCAGGTTGGTGTTTGGAAACTATCATTGCTTGGCTAGGTTGTAAGCTGAACGGGGGCCGACATGGCCTCTTCAAGGTCGGCGATTAGATCATCTATGTGTTCCAGGCCCACCGAAACACGCAGCAGATTATCTGGCGTTTTGGTGTTTGGCCCCTCAACAGTGGCGCGGTGTTCAATCAGACTTTCGACACCGCCCAAGCTGGTGGCCTGTGTAAAGAGTTTGGTGCGCCCGGCCAGCGCCTGGGCATTCTGTTTGCCCGTGTGCAGTTCATCCGGGCACAGCTGGAAGGACAACATGCCGCCAAAATCGCTCATTTGACGTTTGGCAATTTCATGCCCCGGATGTTCTTCCAGCCCCGGATAGTGAACCTGGCACACTTTGGGATGTTGCTGCAAATAGCGGGCCAGCTTCATGGCATTGGCGCAGTGACCCCGCATGCGGTAGGGCAACGTGCGGATGCCGCGCAAGAGCAGCCAGCAATCAAACGGCGAAGGTACGGCGCCGCCCGCCTTTTGGATCGTCTGAATACGGTGGAAGAACTCATCGTGCTCACGCGCAATCACGGCGCCGCCCAGCAGATCGCTGTGGCCGCCTAGATATTTGGTGGTGGCGTGGACGGCCAGATCTGCACCCAGCTCCAGCGTACGTTGCAAAATTGGCGTGGGCCACGTGGCATCACAGGCGCAAATGGCGCCGGCGGCGTGGGCAATTTCGGCCACTGCTGCCACATCGGTAATTTTGAGCAGCGGGTTGGAAGGCGTCTCGATCCAGATGAGCTTGGTGGCTGGACGCACGGCGGCTCGCACTGCGTCCAGATTGGTCATATCTACCTGCGTATAGGCCAGACCCCACGGCGCAAAAAGCTCATCGACCATCTTGCGCGTGCCAAAGTAAATATCATCGGGCATAATGGCGTGGTCACCGGGGCGCAACGCTTGAAAGACGCTCATAATGGCCGCCATACCCGAGGCAAAGGCCGAGGCGCACTTGCCGCCTTCCAGCGCACAAAGCGTGTTTTCCAGCGCCTGCCGCGTTGGGTTTTCAGAGCGAATGTAGGTATACCCATGGGGATACGTGCCGTCGGCGCTGCGTTGAAACGTGGTGGAAAGGTGCAGCGGCGGCATGACCGCGCCGGTGGTCGGGTCGATCTGCGCCCCGGCATGAATGGCAATAGTTTCAATATTCATGGGGTATTGTATCTTTCGAATATAGGTTTGGCTTTGATATACATACAATAAATGATAGTTACACAAGATCCCGTTGAGCCAGTAGGATTTAGGCAAGCCTGGAATAAACGTTTAACAGTTACCTGAAATTGTAACTGCGGCCCAATGGTGTGTCAAAATACTCTGTGCAAAGTCGACCTACAGCAGGAGATATGTCAGTGGAAATATGACAGTAGCGCTAATGTGACAGTAGCGCTAATGTGACGGTAGCCGAGGTCTTGAGGTATCATTGGGCATAATATAGAATAGATTACCCAGAACAGGGAGGATATATGAAAGCTAGTGAATTGATGACGTCGCCGGCGATTACGGTTAAGTCAGAGACGGCTATTCGCGAGGTGGCCGCCATCATGCGCAAAAACCAGATCAGCGGCGTACCCGTGGTGGATGCCGCGGACAAACTGTTGGGCATTGTGACCGAGATCAACCTGATTATGCGCAATGCGCCCATTATTGGCCCCAACTACATTTCTGTGCTTTCGGGGCTAATCCCGATTGAATTGGGGCAATATCGGCGTTATCGAGATCAGCTTCGACAGGTGCTGGCTACCACGGCCGGGGAGTTGATGTTCCGCGATGTGAAAACTGTTTCGCCACAT
Source organism: Caldilineaceae bacterium (assembly GCA_020634755.1). Taxonomy (GTDB): domain Bacteria; phylum Chloroflexota; class Anaerolineae; order Caldilineales; family Caldilineaceae; genus JACKBC01. The sequence goes on from JACKBC010000014.1 coordinate 87,145, forward strand.
ACTGAGCTGGAAACGCTGATGGAACTCATGGAGGATCCGGAAGTGACGTCTCTGCCGGTCGTGGATGGCGGCAAGGTTGTCGGGATTGTGACCCGCACCGATCTGGTGCGTCTGATTGAGCAACTGGAGATGACATCTGAAGAACCTCCGCAGACGTCCGCAGAAGACTAAGTGATATTGCCATTACGTTATGCACACTAGCCGCCTCGGTCTAATCCCAAGTAGTGTTTGGGTGTACAGGGGCGGCTTTTATTGTTGGACTTGCACACGCCTAGTGTCTGTTGGCATTTTGTGATGCCTCGCGTTGAAATGCCGGTCTGCTAAGCAAAGTACGCTAAAGCGCACTAACTTATAGCCGTCTTGAGCCGGTTTCATTGCCCCCGATATTTTCAACAAGCGCGATACAACTTTTGACCCGTCTTCAGCCTGTATGATATGATCGTGCACAGTTACTTACACGTGTCAGGTAACACGTGACAGTGATATGGCTAAGTGCACAGTCAAGCCTTCCCCAGCTCCTCAAACGCTGCAATCGAATCGTGCAAGTGGATTTTTGTTAGACTATGAAGTTACCGACGCAAGCTGATGTTGCGCGGCTGGCCGGGGTTTCCCGGGCCACCGTCTCATATGTGGTCAACGACCAGGCCGGGGGCCAGATACCCATTTCGGAAGAGACGCGCCAGCGCGTGTTGGCGGCGGTGGCTGAATTGGGCTACGTCCCGGACTCACGCGCCCAGGCGTTGCGCTCGGGCAGCACCAAGACCATCGGCTTGATCATTCCCGACATTCAGAACCCCCACTTCTGGGAAATGGCGGCGGGTGTGGAGCAGGAAGCCAGCAAGATAGGGTATCACATTCTTCTGTCGAGCATTTCTCCCAAAAGCAGAGACGCAGAAGACGTTTTCGAGAACCTGTCATATCGGCGCATAGACGGGCTGATCATGGTGCCGAGCTTTATATACCAATCCCAAAAAGCCCAGAAAACGCTGGCGGATTTGCTCCGGCAGCGTATCCCCATTGTGGGGATGATGTCCAATCTCAGCCAAATTAACCTGGATATTGATCGAGTGGTGTCCGATTACCGTGATGCTACATTGGAGATCATGACGCACCTGCTCGATTTGCAGCACCGGCGCATTGGCTTTATCTATGGCATCGCCGTTCCCAATTTGGGTGAAGACCGTTTGTCTGCTTATCGGGAAAGTCTGCAATCCGCCAACCTGCGGGTTGATCCGGAGCTGATCGCCTCGTGTGGGCCAACGATGGAAGATAGTTACCAAGCGACGCTGCGCTTGCTGCAGCTCCCCGACCGACCCACGGCCCTGTTGGTGATCAATGACCTGCTGGCCGTTGGCGCGTTGCGCGCCATCAGCGATCGCAATCTGCGGGTGCCGCACGATATATCGCTCTTTGGCTATGATGACATTCCGCTGGCCCAGTATATGGTCCCCCGGCTGAGCACCACGCGATTGACCAGCCCCAATTGCCGCGCTTCATCGGCGCTGAGCTTGCGGTCGTTGAGCACCATCTCCATAGCCACGGCTTTGCCCACGGCGCGGGTCAGACGCTGGGTGCCGCCCGCGCCGGGAATAATGCCCAGGTTGATTTCGGGCTGGCCAAACTTGGCCGTCTCTGACGCCACGATCATGTCACACGCCATGGCCAGTTCGCAGCCGCCGCCCAGGCACCATCCGCTAACCGCCGCAATAATTGGCTTGGCAATGGCGGTCAGCTGATCCCAATAATAGATAAAAGGATCGTTTATGATCTGGACTACGCTGGCTTGCGCCATTTGCTTGATGTCAGCGCCGGCGGCAAATGCCTTTTCGCTACCGGTGATGACCATGCAGCCCACGCCTTCACTGGCGTCAAATGCACGCAGCGCCTCCATCAATTCGGCCATGAGGCTGCTGTTGAGGGCGTTGAGCGCCTGGGGACGGTTGAGTTGCACTATGCCGATGCGGTCTTCTTGACGCACCAGGATGTTTTCGTATTCTGCCATGTTGGGTATTTCCCTGCTCGTGTATATACATTGCGGATTCACAAAGCCCATGACGGATAGGCTATGGCTGTAAAAGAAATTTCTATGTTGTGCGGTCTGCTACGTGAGGAGCAACCACCCGCGGCGGCAAACCAGGCGCCACCGGGATTGACCACAAAGATGCGATTTTCCCACAGTATATGATCTTGTCTCGTCGACCAGTGATGGGAAAAGTAGAGATCCTCACCCTACGTGCGCGCCATCTCGGTGCGCACAATGGCAATGAGATCGTCAATGGTGTTGATTTTATGGCGCTCCAGCAGCCAGCGAGCGCCAATGCGAATGGCTTTACGCTCGGCAATGGCGCGCTTCGCTGTATTTTCAATGCTGGAAATATCCCACACGCTGACCACACCGATCATGCGGCGCAGGAATTTGCAGCCGCCAAAGCCAGCCGTATCGCGCAGGATTTCCAGGATATATTGGCGGCGGAAATCGGCAAAGGCGTCTTGACCGCCGGGCCAATCCCAATAAGCATTGGGGGCTAGCTCGCCGCGGTTGTTGTCCTGCCAGAGCGCATCAAACTTAGCGGCGAATTGGGTCCACACATCCAGCACCATTTGCAGCAGATATTCCTGATAGGCGGCGCGCACATCCGCATCATCGGTGTGGCCGTAGTGGGATAGACAGGCGAGAATCAAATTCTCCAGCAGCGCGCCCACATCAAAGCCCATGGGGCCACAGAAGGCAAATTCGGAGTCGATGACGCGGGTGTCGGCGGGGTTGAGCATAATGCTGCCCGTATGCAGGTCACTGTGGATCAGCGCCTGGGCGTGGGTCATGTAGCGCGCTTTCATCTGCGCCGCCGCCACCTTGAGCGCACCGTTGGCACGCACGCGCCGCACCTCGTCATCCACCAGCGGGTTCCACTGGTTTTCGGGTGACTCCATGAGCGGATTGGTAAAGACAAAATCCTCTTGAATCTTGCAGAGGTGCGGGTTGATAAAGCGGGCTTGCAGCTCCTTTTTCTCCAGCCCGGTCAGATACATATCCGAGGTAAAAAAGAGGGTGTTGGCCATAAAGGTGGAGATGTGGTCGGCAAAGTGGGGCAACTGCTGCCGCTCGACCAGCGCCTTGCGCATAATCAGGTGCTGGCTCAGGTACTCCATGGCGACCAGCGACATTTCGTCGTCATAATCGTAAATCGCCGGCGCCAGACCGGGCGTATACTGATTGTAAAGACGCAACGATTCGGTCTCGTAGCGGATGCGTTCGCGCGTCAGCTTCCAATCCTCACCCAGCACGCGCAGATAGGGCAGCGCTTGCTTTATGACGATGCCCTGCCCGGGCTGGGCTTTGCTCTCCAAAATGTAGACGGTGTTCAGGTTGCCATCACCCACTTCTTTGGCGGTTAATTCGCCCAGATTGGCCAGTTGATCTGACAGGGAGGGCCGGGTCTTGATGTAGTCAAGAATGGTTTGTTCGTTTAGTTCTTGATAGGCCATTGTCTGTACTGTGATTATGGTGATTGTATGATTGCTATGATTCGGTTTGCACTCTGGGCTCCAAAAAAATTATAGCCCATCCTCAAATCATTGTCTGTACTATGATTCATATGATTTTGTGAGAGCTATGATTGTGTGCCCTGGCCTGCATGAAAAATCATAGCCCATCATCAAATCACTTACATCATAGTATAGATTGCCCACCGCCCGCACTATGATTATTGTGATTGTATGAGTGCAATGATTCTGTCTGTGTCCTGCCGCCAAAAAAATCATAGCCCATCATCAAATCACTTACATCATAGTATCAACCTTCTACTGCGCGCCACGGTCGCGCAGACGCAGCGCGTAAATATTGATGATGAGCGCAATGAGCAGAATGATACCACGCACCCAGAGGCGCACATAAATGTCAAGCTGAAGCTGGTTGAGACCGTTGCTCAACACGCCAAAGATCAGCAGACCGACGAGCGTATTCTTGACGCCGCCCTCGCCGCCAAAGAGGCTGGTGCCGCCCAGCACCACGGCGCTGATGCTGTCCAGCAGCATATCTTCCAACCCATAGCCCTGTGCGCTGCCCAAACGCCCGGTGTTGAGCATCCCGGCCACGCCTGCCGAAAAGGCCGAGATGGTGAGGCAGGCGGCCACAATGCGCTGGGTGTTGATGCCGCTGAGGCGGGCGGCTTCGCGGTTGCTGCCGGTCATGTAGACGTAGCGGCCAAACTTGGTGTAGGTGAGCACAAAGTGGCCGATGATCAGCGCGCTGGCGCCCACCAGAATCACCACGGGCAAGCGGAACGGTTCGGCTTCACCAATATATTCGCCCCCCAAAAAGGAGAGCATGGGGGCCAATGTGTATACAATTTGCCCCTTGGTAAAATATTGACCCAGCCCGGTGGCAATCTGCATAACGGCCAGCGTAGCCATAAACGAAGGCAGACCAATGCGCGTGGTACTCCAGCCGTTGAGCAGGCCCAGGGCGGCGGCAAAAACGCCGCCCACCAGTACGGCAAATAGGCCACCGGCAAATTCCCAGCCGCCGCCGATGTAGAGACTTTCGCTAATGCGTAGCCCTTCGCCAAAGAGCGCCGCCGCCACCACGCCGGTCATGGTAGCTACGGCGGCAATGCTCAGATCGATTTCGCCGCAGAGCAGCACAAAGGTGATGCCGGTGGAGACCACGGCCAGCGTGGAGACTTGGGCCAAAATATTGCGCAGATTGACTAGGCGCAAAAAGCTGTCGGTGGTGACGCTGAAAAAGATGAGCAGCACCATCAGCGTGAGGAAAGGAGCCAGGTCGCGAGCGCGTTGACGCAGCCAGTTGGCCAGGTCGCCGCGCGTTTCAGATTGGGTTGCAGTTAGAGTTTCGCTCATGGTGATCGTTTCTTTTTTGGAACCGGTCAGCATTTCAGCTAGTCAGCGATCAGCTGACAGGTACATAGTGCCGTGCTGAAGTGCTGAACACTGAAATGCTGATCGGCTGACACGCTGACTAGCTCCTACGCATTGCGCATCAGGTTTTCTTTGGTTAGTTCTGCGCCGGTCAATTCAGCGGTGATCTGGCCACGGCGCATGACCAGGCTGCGGTTGGCGATCTGGACAATCGTCTCCGGCTCGGTGGTGATGAGCAGGATGGCCACGCCCTGGGTACGCAGATCCTGTACAATCGAGAGCACTTCGTCCTTGGCGCCTACGTCCATACCGCGCGTCGGCTCGTTGAGAATCAGCACTTTGGGCTGCTGGGTAAGCCATTTGGCCAGCACCACCTTTTGTTGATTGCCGCCCGAGAGCGCGCCGGCGTTGAGCATGGGGCGCGGCGGCCGCACGCCCACGGCCGCGATCTGCGTTTGGGCAATTTCTACTTCGCGACGCTGGCGCAGCAGACCGGGCGCCAGTTTGCCCAAATGCGCCAGCGTAATATTCTTAAAGATCTCTTGGGTCAGCATCAGGCTGTCGCGCCGATTTTCGGGCACATAGGCAATGCCGACATTGCGCGCCGCGCTGGTATTGGCCAGCTTGAGCGGCGCTGCGTCCAGCGCCAGGCTGCCACTGCTGGGCTGTTCCGCACCAAAGAGACAGCGTGCCAGTTGGATCTGTCCGGCGCCCATAAAGCCAAAGATGCCCAGAATCTCGCCGGCGTGCAGCGTAAAATCCACATTGGCAAAGGCGCTGCCCTGGCTCAGATTGGTGACGGTCAGCATCGGTTTGCCGGTTTCATGGGACACATGGGACGCCACGCTCTCTTCAGCTTCGTACATCTGCTGCAAAATTTTGGCGTCGCTGCCAATCATCAATTCGACCAGCGTATGTTTGTCTGCTTGGCTGGTGGGCAGCGTGGCCACTTTGTGGCTATTCTTTAGCACGGTGATGCGGTCGGTCACCTCCAGCACGTCTTCGAGAAAATGGGAGATAAAGATGAGCGTCTTGCCTTGCGCCTTGAGGCGGGCAATAAATTCGAAGAGGCGGCGCGTCTCTGGCGTGGAGAGGGCCGAGGTCGGTTCATCCAGAATAATAATGGTGGCGCCGCTAAAGATGACGCGCGCAATCTCCACAAGCTGCTGCGAACCGACCGACAGTTCACCCATGCGGCTGGTCACATCAATGTCGAGCCCCAACTCTTGCAGCAAGCTCTGTGCTTCTCGGTTCATCTGTCGCCACTGCAAAATGCCGCCTTTGGTGGGCGGCTGGCGGCTAAAGAGATTCTCGGCTACGGTCAAATGCTGAAAGGTGCTCAACTCTTGATAGACCATGCCAATACCCTGCGCCTGGGCGTCGGCGGGTGAGGCAAAGCGCACCGGCTCGCCGCGCAGAATCAGCTCGCCCGTGTAGTCATCAAAGACGCCGGCCAGCAGCTTCATCATCGTGCTTTTGCCGGCGCCATTTTCGCCCACCAGCCCGTGCACCTCGCCGGGCAGCAGATCAAACTCAACATCGGTTAGCGCCAAGGCGCCGCCATAGCGTTTGGAGATGTTGCGCAGTTCAAGAACGGGGGATGTCGATTGTGGCTGAGACATAGCGTATCAATTCTGCTTGCGACGTGAATAATCAAAGGTAATAGCGGCCAGCAGCACCAGGCCGATCACAATTTTGTGCCAATAGGGGTTAATGTTGAGCATGACCATTAGGTTTTGCAGCACGCCAATTAGCGCTGACCCGACTAGGATACCTGGCACCGTGCCTTGCCCACCCATGAGGCTCAAGCCGCCCAAAATGCAGGCCGTGATGGCCAACAGCTCAAAACCTTCGCCTGTGGCCGGGTGGCCCAAGCTCAAGCGGCCGGCCTGAATCACGCCGACCAGACTGGCGCACACCACAGAAATGACGTAGCAAAGCACCACACGGGCGTTGATGTTGACGCCGGAGAGACGTGTCGCTTCAATGTTGCCACCCACGGCGTAAATTTGGCGTCCGATGTAGGTATAGCGTAGCAGGTAATGGGCAAAAATGGCAACAACGACACAAAGGATAACGGGGATTGGAATGAGACCAAAGAGATAGCCCTGCCCCAAATAGGTATATTCGTCGGGCAGACCGGTAATTGGAATGCCGTTGGTGATCACCAAAATTCCGCCACGCGCCACCCCCAATGTCACCAGTGTGATGAGAAACCCATGCATGTTCAAACGGGTAACAAATAGGCCGTGAATCCACCCAATGACCACCCCCACCAGCAGGGCCAGCAAAATACTGGGGAAAATGGGCATGCCCCAATTCATAATAAAGAAGGCGGAAAGCACACCTCCCAACCCAACAATCGACCCAATGGAGAGATCGATGCCGGCAGTAATAATGGGAAAGGCTACGCCGATAGCCGCAATGGCTAATATGGCTGTGTCGCGCGTAATAATCTTCAAATTTTCCACGCCCATAATGCGTGGATTTATGAGCGCACCGCCAATCAACAAAACAATTACCACAATAAAAATAACAAATTCAGATACCTTTAATAAATTGCGCAGTGAATCCATGCGTATCTGTGCCGACGAGCGGGCTGCTGCCGTAGATTTTGAGGCAACTTCATTCATAGCGTATCCTTCAAAATAGGCGGTTTCTTCAATTCGGTGAATTGGCAATGGTTAAAAATTGGGTGGCGGCGGTCAGGATCTTTTCTTCGGTGGCGCTGGCATGGGTAAATTCCCCGGTCACGCGCCCCTGACACATTACGACAATGCGGTCGCTCATGGCCAGAATTTCGGGCAATTCAGAGGAAATCATCAAAATTGCAATACCTTGCTGCGCCAGTTCGGCCAATAATCTGTGTATTTCACTTTTAGCGCCCACATCGATGCCGCGGGTTGGCTCATCCACAATCAGCAATTGGGGCGTGCTGCTTAACCATTTGGCCAGCACCACCTTTTGCTGATTGCCCCCACTCAGATTGCGCACCGTTTGCGAGACCGAGGGCGTCACAATATCCAGCGCTTTCACATAGTGCTCAGCGATCGCGCGCTCTTTTTGCGGCCGAATCATGGCCAGCCAATTAGAGAGACGCGGCAAAATGGCCATGCTGCTATTTTCCTGCACGCTCATCCCCAATATCAGGCCGTGCAGTTTACGATCTTCCGGCACCCAACCAATGCCGTGCGCCACGGCGTCTGCTGGCGACTGGATTTTCACGGGTTTGCCATCAATGCGCACTTCACCCGTGCGCAGACGGTCCACACCGCAGATCAGGCGCACAAGCTCGGTGCGACCAGCGCCCACCAGCCCGGAAATGCCCACGATTTCGCCTTTGCGTACAGTCAAATCAACCTGTTCGACGCCATTATATCCGCTCAAATTCCGCACTTCTAATACAGGCTCGCCTACAGCGGCATCGGCTTTGGCGGCCACCGTTACGTTGCGCCCCACCATCATGCGAATGATCTGCTCTTCGCTCGCTTCGGCAATGGGTAAGGAACCCACGCGCTGGCCATCGCGCATGACAATCACGCGGTCCACAATTTGGCGCACTTCATCCAACCGGTGGCTGATAAAGACAACGCCCACCCCGCGCTCTTTTAAGCGGCGCATCAGGGCAAAAAGCGCATCCACTTCGCGCGCCGAAAGCGCTGATGTGGGTTCGTCCATCAAAATTAGATTGGCGCTGTGCGAAACGGCTTTGGCAATTTCCACCATCTGTTGCGCGGCCACCGTCAGATGGCTAATGCGTTTGTTCCCTGGAATGTCGGTGCCCAAGTCGTGCAGCAATTCTTCGGCGGCCCGGTTCATGCGCGCAAAATCAACGCGCCCCAAGGCAAGGCGCGGTTCGCGATTGAGAAAGATATTTTCGGCCACGGTGAGGTTGGGGGCAAGCGCCAATTCCTGATGGATGGTGCTGATGCCTAAATTCTGAGCATCGTGAGGGCTGCGCGGATGAATCTCTTGCCCATTGAGCCAAATCGTCCCTTGATCTTGGGCGTGAATACCGGACAAGATTTTGATGAGCGTCGATTTCCCGGCGCCATTTTCACCAAGGAAGCCCAATATCTCACCTGGATATATTTCAAAATCGACGTTGCTCAAGGCCTGCACGCCCGGAAAGTGTTTGGTAATCCCGGTCATGCGCAGTAAAGGTTCTTTGTTCATATGGCGGCAAGGTGACGGGGTGGTAGGATAACAAAGTGATAAGGTTGCAGAGTGGCAGGTTTGCGCGCCACTCTGCAACTCTTTTGCAACTTACAATCTATCCGTAAATTCTCTGTGCCACAGTCCGCCGCTCGACAAAGCCACGGGCGTCACAACCGAATTTACGGACAGGTTCTTATTGGGAAACAATGCCAATTGACGACAGATACTCTTTATACTGATCGAGGGTCTCGGCTCGAATGACGTCTACGCCGGTATTTAGGCGGATCTTACCTTCATCCCCGAGGTCGTCCAAGTACGGATCCAGCACATTCATGGTTTCTTCTTCGCCAATGATCGACATGGCGTACATCACATAACCGCTCAGATAGCCGTAGAAGAAGACGCGCTGGCCAATCATTGCCTGAATGACGCCTTCCTCAGTGCAAGCCTGGGTCTCAGGTTCGGCATCAAAGGCCACCACTTTCAGCACACCAATTTTGTCGGCCTGCTTCACAGCCTGACACGCTGCTGGTCCATCGTAGGAATAGAAAGTGATGAACCCGGCCAGTTCATCGCCATATTTTTGAATGGCGGTTTGAGCGTTGCTCAGGGCCACTTCAGGCTTGACGTCATCCAGCAGCACTTCCACCATCTCCAAATCGGTGCCGGCTAACACGTCATTGACGCCGGCAATGCGGTCCTGCGCATTCTGCGCGGTGGCAAAACCAACTAGACCGACTACCTTGCCGCTACCGATAATATCAAGCGCGGCCTCACCGGCAGCACGCCCGGCGTCATAGTCGGACATTCCGATGTACATGGCGCGCTCGCTGCCGGTAGCGTCCGAGTCCATATTCAATACGTGGATGCCTTGGTCGACGGCTCGCTTGATAATCGACGCGGGCGCTTGGCGATCAATCGAAGAGAAAGTGATACCGGTATAGCCATCGTTGACCAATGTTTCCAACATGGAAAGTTGCTGGCTGAGCAGATCCGAACCGGTTGGCGACTGAAAGGCAATCGGCACGCTCAATTCGTCTGATGCTGCCTCCACGCCGGCTTGGGCCGCAGTCCAGAAGGGCGAGGTATTATTCGTCATATACGCATATTTGGCGCCGTCGGGCGGACTTTGCCCGTCGGTCGCGGCCTTTAGCGCGTCAATAGCCTCAAATAGACTGTTGGGGCGATATGGATTATTCTCATCGGCCGGCGCCGGTTCAGCTGCTTCGGCCGCAGCTTCCGCAGCGGGGGCTTCGGTGGCTTCTGGCTCGGCAGCAGGCGCTTCAGGCGCCGCTGGTGCAGCCGCACAGCTAGCTAGCAACACAATCAGCAGCAAAATGCTGCACAGTTTGCCGGTCAGTATTGAGTTTTTATATAGCATAACGTCTCCTTTTTATGCAATAAAAGATCTGACTTGAGTGAGTACTCACAATACTATATAATACCGGCTGCGGTTATCAACGAAATGGACCAACCGGGACCAATCGGAACAGGTGCATATTGTTGTCAGCACAGACCGGTAGCATATACGTTACGGGGTAAATCTACGGCTGACCGCAAAGGTGTGGTGTGGGGTAGCTCTATACCCCACACTACACCTTTTTTGTTCAATGCCCGATGACCTACATCAAGAACTGCGCCTGCATAAACTTCTGACCGGCCGCGTTCTTGGGGGTGACCAGCGGCCCATCGGTCAGGATGTAGCCGGGGATATCGGTCGTGCCGGTGGCGGCCAGCGCACCAATGACCAGCGCGCCCCAGTGGATGCGGCAGGAGGGGTTGCGCACCGAGGTAAGCAGGCGACCATCCAGCACTGCGTCCAGCGCCGGCGGCATGGCGTCCACGCCACCGAGAATAATGTCATTTTCGCGCCCGGCGTTGCGGATCACGTTGTAGGCGGCCAGAGCCATGTCATCATTGTGGAAGAAGCCAGCCTGAATATCGTCAAACTGCACCAGATAATCCTCCCACAGCGTGGCCACTTTGTTAACGTCCCAGTCTGCCGGGTCTTCGGCCAATACCTCAATATTGGGATACTTTTCCAGCGCTTCATAGAAGCCCGCCGCGCGACCCTGTGCACCGGTGTGGCCGAGCGCGCCCTGCGTCATGATCACTTTACCCGCACCGCCCAGCGTCTGGAAGATGGCCTCTGATACAACCGAACCCATGTAGATGTTGTCAGGCTCCAGGAAGGTGGTGATGCCGATATCGTCCTTGCTGATGGTGGTATCCATCTGAATGACGGGAATGCCTTTATCGATCATCTGCTTGACCGGATCGACCAGCGTGTCGATGCCGAAAGCCTGGATGGCCACAAAGTCCCAGTCGCGAGCGGCCATGTCGTCGATGGCCTTGCGCTGGGTGTCGATGCTCAAACCGCCGTCAAACCAGGTCACCTCGACGCCCATCCATTGACCCCAGTGTTCGGCGGTCTCTTTGCCCTGTGCACACCATGTCGCACCCAGTCCGGCGTTGGAAAAGGCAGCTTTGAGCGGCTTGCCAAAGGGATAGGGATTGCCAGCAGTACCTTCAGTGGCTTGCTGGACGGGTACCTGGCAGCCAGCCAACAGACCACCAGCCATCAAGCCCATCATGCCCTGCAAAAGGCCGCGGCGCCCCACATGATGATTGACAACGGTTGACAACTGCACGCCTTTTTCTTGATTTGAATTCATAGTTGGGTTTCCTTTGTAGTGAATCTTGATGTTGTGAATTTTAAAGTTGTGAACGTTGATAATGAATCGGCACGGCTTCAAGGGAGGAGGGTCAAACCTACAATTTTGTCCTGCTGCCTTGCAACGCCGAGACCTAATACACAATTAAAGCAGAACAGATTTGGGGTTACTCAACAGATTTTAACTCTTTACAATCTGGTAGCCTGTCGAACCATATATCTAACTGATGTTACGCAAGCCTAGAGGAAAGTCAGCTCGCCGACGTTCCTGTTTCTCTCTAGCAGACTGGCTGTCGCTGCGTAACGTGAGTATCTAAATCAACCGGGATACCAGATAATGCGCGGATCGTCTGGCGCGCGCTGATAATCCCAGGCGCTGTCGATCATCTTGGGCAAATCGTACTGCGGCCGCCAGTCGAGCATAAATTTAGCCTTCGCGTTGTCGAGCCAGGTTGAGTAGTGCGGCGTTGCAATTTCAACGCTGGGGAGACCGCGCATTCTGTGCAGATAGGCCGCCAATTCGCCGTAGTCAATGGGCTCGTCCATGCAGATATTGAAAAGCTGCTGGCGCGCCGAGGGATGGTCAATGGCAGCCAGAATGGCGCTGACCAGATCCTCCACATGTACAAAGTTACGCTTCATCGGTTTACCATCGGCCCCCAGCATGAGCGGTATCATCTGCGCCCGTTGATACACATCAGCCTGAGTCGGGCCGACCAAATCACGCCAGCGCGGGCCGCCAAACACATCGTCGCCAAAAGAGAGCGTGTACTTGAGATCATCTTTTTCCATAATCCAGGGCGCGCGCAGACAACAGCCGCTGAGATCATACTGGATGTAGTATTGCTCAAGCATCACTTCTTCCAGTACTTTGGAAAGCGCATAGCAGCCAGGGTATGCACTATGCGCTTGCGTTTCGGTCACAGGGATGGGCTGCGGGTATACGAAATGGCCCATGCCGGCGTCGCCACCCACCAGGATAAATTGGCAAAAGGTGGGGCTGGTGCGACACTCTTCCAGCAGCCAGAACATGCCTTTGATGGCCACATCCATAATCGTGTCGGGTGTCTCTTTGCTGGTGGCCAAGTGCAGCACATGCGTCACGTCGCGCATAATGTCAGCGACCACGGCGCGCTCTTCAATGGCGCCGAGCACCACTTCAACGCGGTCGCTGGCCTCCAGCAGCCGGTTATGGCAGAGGGCGCGTACTTGAAAATGGTCATAGAGCGGAGCCTCCAATAGTCGATTGAGGAATGCTCGGCCCACTTTGCCGGTGGCGCCGGTCACAAGAATACGCTGTTCTGTTGACATAGGTCAGTATCTGTACTAATACACACAGGACTTACGCAAGCCTGCAGGAAGAATTGCTTCGCAAAAGATAGGCTCTTCTCCTGGTAATCCACGGGCGCTGCGTAAGTCGTGACACAAATTCTACCGCGAAGATTGTGTTAACTCTGTGCTACGCACAACCGCCAACATACCAGATACACTGAGTTTGCCACAGTGTATCCATCATTCCAGTACGCGCGGATGCGCAAAAAAGAACGGAAAATTCTTGCGCATCCTGTATGATGAAGATGCAACACCGCACTTTGCGCCTCTGCGCTCCTTGCGGCAGTTAAGCAGTTGCATTGTTCAATAAAGTTATACCGCTCGGCAAGATTCGCGAATAATGAGCGACGTGCCGAGTAAATATTCACGCGGCGTGGGCTTCACGTCCGGAACAGAAATACGCTTCAGAAGCAGATCGACGGCCCAATGCGCCATCTCTTCCACGGCAATATCGACCGTAGTAATCGGCGGATTCCAGATTTGCAGCCACTCGGTGTCATTAAACGCCGCCACCGATAGGTCAACGGGGATGTGGATGTTGCGCGCGGTCAGCGTCTTCAAAACGCCCATGAGAATGCGGTTGCTGCCAGCCAAAATGGCCGTGGGCGCCACATCTTCATCCAGCAGGTCATGCATGGCTGCTTCCCCATGTTGGCGGCTAAAACTGCCAATGCGAATCAGGCGCCGATCTGCCGGTAGCCCGGCCTCGGTAAGCGCCAGTTGATAGCCGTGAAGGCGATTTTGGCCCGTGGTCAGCTCATCTTCCCCCATAATCAGCGCAATGCGCCGATGCCCCAGCCCCAACAGATAACGCGTAATTTGGCGCGCGCCCTGGATATTATCGGCCAGCACAGCATCGAGCAAACCGGCTTCGCGCCGGCGATTCAGTTCAATAATGGGCAGATGTTCAGCCAGTTGGTGCACCAACTCTGAATTATCACCATTTAGCGGATGTGTATAAATAATGCCCGCCACGCGCTTTTCGTGCAGAAGCTGCAAATATTTCAGGTCCAGATCGGCGCGTTCGTTGTGGATGCACAGCATGAGCCCATAGTTGTGGGCGTGCAGCTTTTCAGTCATATACTGAATGACGGAATTGTCATACAGGCTCATCACCTCGGGCACCAGCAGTCCGATCAGGTTGGACGATTTGCCGTGTAGCCCCCGCGCCATCCAGTTGGGCTGATAGCCCAGCTCTGCCGCCGCCTGCTCCACACGCGCCAGCGTCTCCTGGCTGACGTAACCACTTTTGTTCAGCGCCCGCGAAACGGTGGCCTGCGACAGACCGGCACGCTTGGCCACATCTTTGATGGTGGCTACCATAGCAAGTTAATACCCTAACCAAAATTATGGAAACATTTTCATAGAGTCCATGCTTAGTTTAGCCAGGTAAGTTTTACAAACATGCAGGAATCTAGAAGATAGATATGAAATTGTGGAAAGCTTTTCACAAGGGATGAAGGGATTCTAATACAGCAATTTATTTTTGTCAATTGAGGTGGGGAAAGGAAACAGTTGGATTATAGAGGCGGGAAAATTTTAGTTGACAAATTGGGCAGCACTCGAAGTCGTCATCTACGATGCGAAGACTTGGAGAAAGGGTATCAGCCTTGAAGCGCTTGGCCTTCGGCGTGCCGTCTATTAGCTGGTAGAGCTTCCTTCAATCCAATTGACGACAAGTTCCGGAATGTGGTCAACCTTCAAATCTCCATCCCGGAAGGACCAAACCTGCCCAACGATCAGGAGTTTGTCAATGAGCTGGAACTGCTCGGTCAACAGGTGGCGTATGAAGAGATCACGGTGGACCAGAGCGCCGCAGAGTTGATCGCATTGATCGAGCGTCTGTCCACCAAATAGGTTGCCAGCAGGTAACTTTCTACGCACCGTCATTAAGTTAGCGGAAAGTGCGCCGCACGGTGTCGGGCATTTTGGGGCTTTAGCATTCGAGTGGCACACCGTGCGTCGCACTTGAAGCGCGCTTACCTTAATGATACAATGAACATCTATTCCTGGAGTTCGTTTTGGTGGAGGTCGA
This sequence comes from Caldilineaceae bacterium, assembly GCA_020634755.1. GTDB lineage: Bacteria > Chloroflexota > Anaerolineae > Caldilineales > Caldilineaceae > JACKBC01. The sequence continues at coordinate 102,222 of JACKBC010000014.1, forward strand.
AAATTTCTATATGCTTAAAGAGATCACACTATCTATACCGGAAGACATTTATCGCCAAGTAGAACAAGTTGCTACCGAAACCCAGCGCGATGTAGCGGATCTATTTCTCGATACGATCGCCAGCCACTTTCCAACGCATCCGGCACATCCTGACCGAGCAGCTATGCACAAAGAGATCGCAGCATACAAGCAAATGCATGCAGACCTAGTCCAAAATATCTCGGAGAGTATGTTGCAATTCATCAGGGAGAATTGGTAGATCACGATACCGACCTAGTTGATCTGCATAAACGGATCACGTCGAACTATCCAGGGAAAGTCATCTTGAGTCGCAGAGTCCAGAAAGAGGCTGACCCAGTTTTGCATATGCGTTCTCCACGGCTGGAACGTATGCCATGAATGTGGTTACTTTTAATTATGACTCAACCTATTTTCCGGCCACTCCTTTAAATCACCTCTAGATAATCTCGATGCGGTAGCGCTGGAAACGGCGCCGCCGGCAGCGTTTGATACCAAAAGGCCACCGACGCAATGTCATCCTGTAGCGGCAGATAGCGACGATCTTTGCGCCAGCCCAGCGCCTGAATGGTGACGCGCAAATCTTGCTGGAAGCGAATGGGGTCGGTAATGTGCCAGCGGTACATGCCAAAGCGCGTTTGCGAGCGGTAGACGCCGTCTGGCCGCAGCACCTGGTGCAGACCGGCATAGGGCGTGGTAAACTCCTGGTACTGTTTCGTCTCTTTATTCTCAAAATTATACGAACCGCAGAAGTAATCCTCGGTGCCGGTGCCGCAAATCGTGGGGAATTCGCCGTCGCCATCCATAAAGAACTTGATCTCCCCCTCGCCCCACCAGCCGCTGTTGTTGACGCCCCACGCCATGTAGGTGCCCACATAATGACCCTGCCCCGTGACGCCATCTAAAATTGTATAAACATCTTGGTAGGGTAGCGGGTTGGTGCGCCGGAACTGGGCGTGAAAATAGGCGCAATCCGCGGGCACGTCGGTCAGCGTATAGTTGATTTGATAATAGAGCCGCATGGACTCGTCGCCAATGTTGGTAAAGGTGACGCGGCAGCGCTTGCGGAAAGGCATTTCCCAATAGCAGTTAAACGCGCTGCCGGGGTTGACGCAAACGGCCAGTGAGGATAGCTGGGCAAAGCCGCCCCAGCCGCTGCAGAAAAAATCGCCCACCGGACATTCCACCGACGGTTCCTCCTGGTCGTCCCAATAGATGCGCATAATGCTAAAGCGCCACGGTCCGGTCGCCGTCATCCAAATCTGCTGGATGGCGCCCGACCCTTCAATATTGGCCAGTTCAAACGTTTCACCGGGCTCAATGGGAATCGAAGGTGAAATTTTCCAGCCCCGACCCAATCCCTCGGCGTGGCGAAGGCCGGTGCCTTCGGTGGCCATACCGCCGCAGCCTTTGTCGCCCGTAAAGTTCTCGGGACTGATCGAGCGGCTCTGCGCATTGGAAAGCCGCGCCAAATTGCCCAGGTTCATGCCCAGGCCATTAAATGATTGCATGGTTTGCTCCTTTGGTGCTTAATTCGTGGTGCGTGGTGCGTCAAGCCGTTAAGGTTCTTGTTTTGCTACCTGAAACGATACCGGTGCACGCAACACGCATTATATAAATCTATATCTTGAAACGCGGCTCATACCTGGTTTCACCAAGCTGCGTCACCGCGGTCCAAACTTTGGTAAGTTCATCGGTCGCCTTGGTCAATGCCGACGCGGTGCTGCCGGGGTGCGCCAGAATGTCGTTAAGCGTCTGCACATAGCCGGGCGGCAGTATCGGAAAGGCGCCAATGGTCTCCATCACTTTTTTGTCGCGCATGAAATAGGTCTCATTTAGCGCAAAGAGCGCTTGCGTCAAGTTGGACGCCACCCGCGTCAAGCAACCCACTGTGTTGTAAACATCGCCCTGCGCCGCAAAATTGCGCGCAAAGAGCAGGCTAAATTCAGCCGCCCACAAAGAACCGGCCACAATCTGCTTTTTCAGCTGCGGTGGGTATAGTGCCACTTGCTGCTTGAGCGCCACAATTTGCCCTGTCGGGTCGAATAGCGGTTTGCAGATTGCGGTCTCCGCCAAATAGATGACGCTGTAGAAGCCATAGGTGGGCTGCTGGTCATAGTCGTGATGCACAATGCCCTGCTGCGCCTGGCTGATGGTGCGCTGCACTTGCGCCAAGTTGCGGTACAGGAAATCGACTTTTCCCGCCGACGCGCCAATCCAAGCGCCGCCATTGACCCACGCGCCCCACTCGTAAAAATCGGTCACCGTCACCGCCCCATCGACGGCGATCCCCTCGGCGACCCGTCGAATATCGGCCACGGCAAAGGGGCTGGCTTCGTCGTAATAGAGCCCAATATCCATGTCAGACTGCGCATGTTGCGCGCCACTGGCGTAAGAACCGCCCAGCACAATGGCTGCCATGCCCGGGATCTGGCTGAGCTGGGTCACAAGCTGATCCAGCAGCAGGCGTTTTGGTTCAGGTAGGTTTGCGAGAATGTCGGTCATTGAATCTAGCGTCAAATAGCTTTCTACCGCCGAGAGCGCGAAGGCCCGCGCAGAAAATCAAGGAAATTCGATTCAACCGGACCTCATGCGGTTGACAAGGCGAGCGGCGGTTGAGTAGACCAGAGTAATTCCTGGCCGTATGGAAACCAAAGCGGGCCAACCACATGAGATCCGAAAAAGCCATCAGTTCTGGCTCAACCGGCATACAGGTGGCGGACGTCCCCGGCACGTTCATTCGTCTGCCGAGACATTGCGTCCAAAGTGCCGGAGACATTGGCCGTCTACCACATGAGATCCCGAAGAGCCCCCTTGCGGTAGCATCACATCAATTTCCCGCGCAAGAACTGAATGCAGCCCGGCGCCTGCTCTTCGGTCAGCCCGTGCAGCAGAATCACACCATTGAAACCGATGCCGCGCAGCAGACCAATGTAGTGATCAAAATCGAGCAGGCCCGTACCGGCCGCCAGCTTACCCGCCTCGCCGTCGTGATCTAAATCCTTGGCGTGGGCCATGACGATGTCGTCGCCCAGCAGGTCAAAAGCCGCATCCAGCACGTCGTGCATGTGCGCCAGCTCGCCCTTGTGGAAGATGTTGGCGCCATCGATGACGATCTTTAAGTGGGGAGACTGAATCTCGTCCAGCAGCCGCCGTGCTTTGATGGCCGAATCGACCACATTGGCCACTTCCGGCTCGACTACCAGCGTCACGTCGTTGGCCTGGGCATGCGCCACTGCCTGTTCCGCCGCAGCCAGCAGATCGGCCCACGCTGCCGGCGAGTTGTTATCTGGATGTGGCCGCCACATGCTGTCGCGGTTGCGTGTGCCCGTGCAGAGGCTGATGAACTTGGCCCCCATTTGGGGCGCCGCCGTGGCCAGCACGCCTAGCTGGCGCAGGCCATCGGCGCGCACCGCGGCATCGGGATGAATCATGTTGAAGGTGCCGGAGAGGCAGGAGAGATCCATGTTGCGGGCGGCAAAGGCCGCCCGTATTTGCGCACAAACTGCGTCTGAAACCGCGTCCGGCATAGGGTCCATGCCCAACGTGTTCATGTGCAATTGCGCGCATTCCAGCCCAGCCGCAGACACTGCATCCAGCGTGGCGTCCAAGGTGGGGCGTTTAAATGTGTTGTCGAATATGCCGATTTTCATGGTGTGGGTTTACCAGTTGTGGGTTAGGTGCGTTCTTTGCTCGTTTATGTTGCGTAGTGCGTGGTGCGTGAACTATGAGACGATCTGGTTGGCCGGCGTGATGTGAACTTTGTTAACAATGCTTAGCCACAAAAGAAACTCACCGCCCAGCCGGATTCTGAACCGGTACACGCACCACGCAATACGAATAAGTTTTTCAAAACACCGACGCCTGGGTCTCCTTGGCTGTAATAAACTCCAGCAGTACCGGCACACCCGCTTGCGTCTTTTCAATGCCGCGGCGAATGGCGGGCACGATCTGGTCCGGCTCGGTGACGCGCTCGCCGTAGCCGCCAAAGGCTTTGGCCATGTCGGCGTAATTACCGGAGATGTTGGTGGCGCCATACTTTTCGGTGGAGACGGGCATGATCGGAATTTCAATGGCCATGGAGAAGTTGTTGAAGAGCACCGACATAATGGGAATGCGCTCGCGCACCGCAGTCTCAAAATCCATGCCGGTAAAGCCGATTGCGGCGTCGCCCCACACGTTGATGCAAAGTTTGTCTGGGTGCGCCAGTTTGGCGCCCATGGCCAGCCCCAGCCCGTAGCCCAGTTGCGTCGTCTTGCCCCAACCAATGTAAGAGAGCGGCGTAATCGATTCCCAAAAGGGCGAAAGCTGATCGCGCGGGCTGCCGGCGTCGTGGGTGATGATGGTGTTGGCTACGTCCACCGTGCTCATCAAGTCGTGGATCACGCGATAGGGCGACAGCGGCGCTTCATTCAGGTTGAGCTTGGGCGCCCACTGGTCCAGCCACGCGCGCTTGATCTCTTGAATTTTGCTTCTAATCGCGTCCGCGCGCCCGCGTGGCGTACCGCCCAGCCGCTCGCTGATGGCCTCAATGAGCGCGGCCAGCACCAGCTTGGCGTCGCCCACAATGGCGTAATCGGCGGCAATATCCTTATTGATGTCCGCCGGGTCTAGCGTGGCGTGCACCATCTTCTTGCCCGTTGGAAACTTGATGCCAAAGCTGGTGGAAGAGAAGCTGCACCCAATGCCAAAGATCAGGTCGGCGTCCTGCAAAAATTGGTGTACGGTTTTGGGGATGGCGCGACCGCCCGAGCCCAGCGCCAGCGGATGATTCTCTGGGAACGAGCTTTTGCCGCCCAGGCTGGTGGTAACCGGCGCTTCCAGCAGTTCGGCCAGTTGACGCAATTCGGCCCAGGCCTCGGCATAGTGAACGCCCTGGCCAGCGTAGATGACCGGATGCTCGGCGGCGACCAGCGCATCGGCCACGCGCTGCACCGCATCTGGATCGGGACCGACGCGCAGCGATGGCGCCGGCTGATAGGCAATGGGCTCGGGCACATCCAGCCCAAAGAGATCGCTGGGAAACTCGACCAGCGCCGGACGCGGTCGGCCGTTGCGCACGGCGGTAAAGGCGCGGCGCATGGCGGCGGGGACCGCTTCGGGCAGAATCACCTGTTCGGCCAGCTTGGTCACGTGGCGCATGTTAAGCGCCGAGTTGAAGTTGGGATCCACATTGGTCAAGTGACGAGCATAGCCCATGGGCAGCACTACAATGGGCGCCGAATCGCCATAGGCCTGGGCCACGCCGCCAAATGCGTTCTCGGAGCCGGGGCCGCTCTGCATGGCAAAGACGCCGATCTTCTTGCCCGAACTGAGGCGCGAAATCGCATCGGCCATGTGCAGCCCAATGCGCTCCTGACGCACAATCACCGTGCGGATGTCCACCTTGGCGGCCGCCTCAATGAGCGGGTTGACCGGGTAGGCAAAAAGGTATTCGACGCCCTCCTGCTTGAGGATATGGGCAACTGCATCTGCTACTTTCATGGGGTTCCTCCGGGTTTGTTGGGGAGACTGATAGTTTATAGGGAAGATTCAGCCGCTCCCTGAGCTTATCGAAGGGACGGCTGAGTAATCACGTTTATGGGAATTGGCAAAGTTGTGGGGGAAGTATTGCGTGGTGCGTGTACCGGTTGAGCTTCTTGTTGGGCAATGACGTTTATACTTGGCTTCGTCATAGATGAAAATCGACAACTAATTTTCTTCTTGCCCGACACATCACGGTCATGCAACCGAAGTTGCCACCGTACCGTTTCCAGTTCCGGTTCACGCACCACGCACCACGGTTCAAATCTTCATCTTCAATTTGCGTGCGCGCTGGCCGCGCCACGTTTCGCAACCGCCATCGCCGCTGGGACGCACAGAAGGCTTGGCCAAGTCTTCATGGCCTTTCCAGGCGTACGGATCCACGCCCGCCACCATTTCGATGTCGCGGTAATCGGCCACGGCCATGTGTTCACCCTCTTTAGGAGCGCGCCAGGGCAGCAGCGTTTCGGCGCTGCAATAGTGGTTGACCAGCACGCGGCGGTAACCGCTCTGCGCGCGGTTGGGCAGCGAGCGGTGCAGCAGATAGCCATTAAAGAAGACAATGGCGCCCGCCTTCACTTCCACCGGGATGGCATCTTCATCGGTATAGGGGAAGCCATACGTCTCGCCGGCACAGTCAAAGCGCGGATCGTCATGATCCCACTGTGGCCAAAGGATGCCATGCTTGTGTGAACCGGGGATGACCCAAAGGCCGCCATTTTCCACCGTGGCATCGTCCAGCGCGATCCAGCCGCCGGTGAGCGAGCGGTCGCGCGTGGGGATAAAGAATTCGTCCTGATGCCATGCCTGCCCCGGTTTGCCCGACGCTTTGATAAAGAGCATGGATTGCATGCACTTGACGTTGGGGCCAATCACTTGGGTCAACACGTCGACCATGGCCGGATGGCTCAGCGCGTTGTACATGATTTCGGAAAACTTGTGCGGGAAGTGAATGCAGAGATAGCGATGCAGCACGTCGGCATCATTTTCGTGACGCTCGTCAATGTCTCCGCGGATCATCTCGCCGCGTTCGCCCTGGCAAATGGCTAATGTTTCGGCGCGTAGCTCGGCCACTTCGGCCGCCGACAGCGCATTGGGGATCACTACATAGCCATTTTCGCGGTAGAATTCGCCCAGATCTCCGCTGGGAGAGCGGGTGGGCTGCGTAATAAATTGGGGCATTGTAAGAACAGCCGTCATGGGATGCTTCCTCCTTCGTTGTGCCATTTGGTTCGGTACATTATAACATTTGGCTCTGTAAAAGCGATGAATAAATACCCCTTCCTCAGCCTAGAGTTGTCGATTATTCATCGCTTTTACAACCGCAGTTGATATTATATTATTTACGCTTTTTGATTTCATCCCCCAGCTATCAGTTGATGCAGCACTGTGACCTCATCCGCACTGATCTTTTCCACCAGCCGCGCCGCCGCCACCACGCGCATCCAGCTTTGCAAACGCGGACGGTCCAGCGCACGTAGCTCTGTGTAGCGGGCTAAATAGGCGGCGGCAAATTGGCGGCGCAAAACCGTAATCTGAGCCACCATTTCCGGCGGCATATCGAATGGCAGCACGATGTGTTCAAGTAGCAAAAGCGTGCGCGCCACGTCCGCTGTGGGATCACCTTGCGTCAGATCAACCCAGTCAATAATCACCGGGCCGGCGGGCGAAATGATCATATTGCTCGGATGAAAATCACCGTGGCAGAGTACCGGAACAGTTGGGCCAAAGCGACTAAGTTGCTGTAGGATCTGCTGCATCTCCGTACGGACTGTTTCGCTGAGCGGCGCCCGGGCGAGCGCATTTTCCAGGCGCGTCTGCTGTGGGGGCGTCGCAGAGTGAGCCGCAGAGATTTGATGGAGCGCCACATGCCATTCAGCCAGCGTGTGCGCGAATGGCATGGCGTCGCTCGGCCCAGCTAACATCTGTTCCAACATGGTGGGGCCATATATGCGCGCGAACAGCACGCCGGCGCGTTCGCCAATTTGGCAAACGTCAAGAACCGCGGGTGTGGGCAAGCCGGCCGCATGGGCAACTTGGGCATTCGCGGCTTCTCGTTGCGCTGCCATAAGTGGATAGCCAGCGTGGTATAGCTTGAGAACCACGGCGTCCGCCACGCCATCATTTGGCCACGCGAAAAGATCAGCCGTAGCCCCTTGGGCAATTATTGCGTCTTGATCAACGTTAAAATTTTTCACTGTATTTAGAAAGGTTGCAAAATCTAGCAAGTGCGCCTATAATCAGTAGGCATAACTTACGCAGGGCTTGCGGCTTCTTTGGAAAAAAAGAATGACAAGAAGGATTCTGCGCCCAGGTTGCTCTTTAGGGTAGGCTTGCGTAAGTTTTAAAGCTTGTTTTCCAAACCGGCTTTTAATGATAGCCACTTATGCAGCATCATCACCTAACATCACGGCCTAATGAACCCCACTTCGCCGCTTTATGACAAACTTTTCCGCAAGGTTTGCCTAGGTGCTATCGAGTGTCTCGTCAAGTATCAGTACACCGCCACGGTGTTGGCGATCTAGGCGTCGGTCTCGATCAAAACACGATTGGCAGAACACTAGTTATGTTCGCGCTATGCGCAGCATGATTAAAGTAAAAGTATATTTGACTTTGCTACAAAGTCCTAATTTTTTAACCACGAAGGCATCTCGCCCAATCTGCATTTCGCACCCACGTCTGGCGTAGGTTGAAAAAGGAAATGTGTGTTACGGCGCTTTAAGCATTCAACGCTATAGCACACATACGTCTGTTGCCGAGCCGCAATCAGCTAAGAATCACACTGATGCGGTTGCGGTCTATTGTTATTGGATGTTCTAAACACTTTTTATAATGGGACTTATGTAAAACCTACAGTATAAACCACATTGCATAAACCGCATTGCATAAACCATATTGCAAATTACATTGTTTATAAAGCACGTTTTACCCACTGCGGGTGTAAAAGCGATGAATAATCAACAATTCCACGCTGAGAAATGGGTAATTATTCATCGCTTTTACAGAACCAAATGGTATTAGTCATAAATTATATCGGTCGTAATGTGGTGCATTTCTGCATCCTGTAGGCGCTGCATAAGTCATAGTTAGGAATAATTGGGTCACTAATAATGAACAAATTCTGGCAATCTGAAGCCAACAAATTTACGCTGTACGGCGCAATTTTCGGATTTTTGTTTCCAATCATCGCCACGTTTTTGCGCGCGTTTCTCAAACATGGCGACTTCTCTATTGACAGCATGTTCGATGTGCAAATGACCGATCCGCTGCTGTGGATTATCGATAGCGCACCGTTCTGGTTAGGTCTGTTTGCCCGTTTTGCCGGCAGACGACAAGACAACCTCAAAGCAATTATTCGGCAAAGTAACGCCACAGAGCTTGGGCTGTCCGATGAGCAGGAAGATTCACAACAGTTTGCCGGTTTGCTCACCTTTTTGGGCATCGGCTTGATCGGCATTGTCCTTTTTGCCTTTAGTATTTGGCTGCAGCGGTTGATTCTATCCGGCGACACATCGCCCGCATCTGAGGCGGCCGTTGTTGCCACGGTCGATCAATCTACGGCCGGCAATGGCATTGTGGGCGGCGGGGCGCTGGCCACCGCTACCATTGCGCCCGTTGTGATCAATGTGCAGCCTACCGTCGTGGCGCCTACGCCCACCTCTATTCCGCCTACGTCTACGGCGATGCCACCCACGGAAACGCCAGCCGTTGTGCTTGCGCCTACTGTTGCTGTGGAGCCCACCGCTGCGGCGGCGGTTGCTGCCCCTGACGCGGGCAACGCCGCAGCGGCCAACCCAGACGCAAGCAACCCAGACGCAAATAACACGGAAACCGTTGCCGAAGCTGAAAATGACAGCGCGGCAGTTGCGCCCGCGCCCAGCAACCTGATTATTCTGGGCTTTGTTCAGCGCGATCTCGACTGCCGATTTTTTACCGAGCTGGCCGCTGAGTCCTGGCAAACCCTGGCTGATGTGGCGGTAGAAATACGGCCCTATGCCGATGCCACCCAGCTGTTTGACGAACTGACCGCGGCGCCCAATTCGAGCACGATCTTTATTACAAATTGCTTTGTAGACCCCGACGACCGCCCATATTTGCGCCAACATATTTCGCAATTACAGATTATTGGCAAAGCGTTTTGGGAAGCGAATGACAAAAAATTGTTGACGGTTTCCAATGCCGGTACACCGAGCCAATTGCGGCGACAGTTTCCGGCCATCTACAATTTTATTGTGAACCAAACCTATGATGACGCCCAAATAACAGCTCAGGATCCAGCGGGCTGGCTTCAAGAGAACAGAGCAACTGTGCAAAGCTGGATGAACAATTAATTATTGGACTAACGCAAGCCGTAGGGGAAATGGTCCGGTCAGCTATGTTATGCTCCTCTGGCGAACCACCGGCGCTGCGTAAGTCGTGAATTACTGATATTTCTATTTTATAGGAGATAACTATGGCAGAATTTAGCTGGAGCAGCGGCCTGATCGGCGGCATTCTGATTGGCTTGAGCGCTACGCTCCTGTTGCTCGCCAATGGCCGCATTGCGGGCATCAGCGGCATTTTTAACGGCGCCATCTTTAACCTGTCTGGCGATGCGCAGTGGCGCTGGCTTTTTATCGGCGGGCTGCTCATCGGCACGTTGATCTATGAATATGGGCTGGCCACCAAACCCACCCCCCAGGGCGCACTGGCGCCCATAAGCATGATCATTGGTGGGCTCATTGTGGGCTTTGGTACGCGCATGGGCAATGGCTGCACCAGCGGTCACGGTGTGTGCGGGCTGGGACGCCTGTCGCAACGTTCGCTGGCCGCCGTCATCACGTTTCTGGCCACGGCGTTTATAACGGTCTACATTGTGCGCCACGTACTCATGTTTTAAAGGGACAAGGGGGCAAAGCAGCAAAGTTACGCGTCTCCTCGCTGCACCTTGCCACTCTGCAACCTGCAACTTTCAAGGATAACGAATTATGCAAAAAGTAATTGCAATCTTATCAGGCATCATCTTTGGATTGGGCCTGTCTATATCACAAATGATCGACCGCCAGCGCGTGCTGGGCTTTTTGGACGCGGCCGGCGCTTGGGATCCCACGCTGATGTTTGTGCTGGGCGGCGCCGTAGGCATTACCGTCATCACTTTTCGCTTTATTTTGCCCCGCGCCAAACCGCTTTTTGCCCCAAAATTTTACCTGCCCACCAAGTTCAACATTGACCGGGACTTGATTTTGGGCTCAGCGCTCTTTGGCGTGGGCTGGGGCATTTCCGGTTACTGTCCGGGACCGGCCATTGCCTCGCTGGCCCTCGGCTCCACCAATGCGCTGATTTTTATGGGCGCACTCATTATCGGTTCCTACGTGGCTGGCAAAGTACCGGCGCCCTCGCTGCCTAAACCAATTGACTCGACCAGTGCCAAGCCCTCTACCGCTTCATCAAGCTGACGCGACGGGAGTAGGAAGTAGGAATACAGGATTAGGCAGTAGCCGCCCGCTATATCCCTACTCCCTACTCCCTACTCCGTACTCCTTATCCCCTAAAACCGCGGCAGCCGGAAGCGCATGGGCCAGCGGTAGCGTAGATGACGCCGCTCGGCAAAGGCCGGCTCCTGCGGTGTGACCACCTGCACCCGCCCCAGCAGCCAAACCGAAACGGCCATGAGCAGTGCGCTGAGCACAAAGACACCATTCATGGGCACCCCCAGCGCAATCAGCCCGATGCCAATATGCGGCACCAGTATGCCGCGCACCCCCACAACGGTCGACTGCACCGCCGCGTATTCGGAAATCTGATCCGGTTTGGCCAGCTGAATCCCAGCGTTGATCAGCCCCATATCCCACCCGGCCGAGATCACGCCTTGGATCACAAAAGCCGGAATCAGCATCCCAAACGAATTGGCGTTGGCGTACAGCAGCGGCAAAAAGAGCGCCACCATGGCGTTGCCGCGCAGCACGGCCACACCGCCCGCCCGGTCCACAATGCGCCCCCAAAAGGCATAGCTCAAAAACCAGAAGAGCGACTGCACCAGCCCCAGCCAGCCCAGGTCCGAATAGGAGAGCCCCAACCGGTCCACCTGCACCAGCGGATAGAGCGTCCACGACATGAGCGTGCCCGTGCCGTAAACCGAAAACGCGGTCAGAAAATAGCTAAAGCGCTTATCCTCGCGCAGAATTTGGCGCAATTCTGCAAACGTGCGCGTCTGCCGCGGGGTCAACGGCGGCTCGTTCACCTCCAGCCGCGCAAAGAAGAAGACCGACAGCAGCCCCATAAAGGCCCCCACCGGAAAGAGCGCCTGATAGCCCCAATGATCCAGCGCCCAGCCGGCCAGCGGCGCCGCCGCCACCATGGAGAGAATCCGCCCCATGCGCACCAGCGACATCATCTTGCCGCGCACATCGTCGGGATAAATGCTTTGCAAAATGCGCACATAACCGGGCGACGGAAAGGCTTCCAGCAGCCAAAAGAGCGTACTCAGCACCACCATCCAAATGGGCTGCACCACAAAGGCAAAGAGCCCCATTAGCGTGCGCGATACCACCCACGAAGAGAGGATAATGCTCATGGTGCGCCGCCGCCGCATAAGCACAATGCTAAATGCCGTCAGCACCGAGCCCACAAACTGGGTCGACGTGTAAACCGCCAACATAGAGGGCGATGCGCCGCTGCGCCGCAAGATTACCGGGATGAATGCAATCGTCGCCGCCTGGAACACCCCAAAAGCCAGCGCCGAATAGAGCTCGACGGTTAAATTGCGCCGTACTTTTTGCGCCACCGCCGGCTGCAATGAACCCGTGAGCGACTGGCTCAGCCGGGTACGAAACGTTTGCAACATTGCACACATGCTTTCTATAGATGTTCTCTAACCACAAAGCCACTCGAGTTCTGAACTTGTGGAAGGCCGGCTGTTCCCTGCGACGTCCCAAACACCGCTTGGACGCTAAAGGGAGGCCAGTAGAGTTACAATTTTCCAAATCAAAAAGCTGATTGTAGGTGCAGCGCAGCGCGCTTGTCAAACCGCGCCAAAGGGATTGCAGACCTGCCCAGTTTGCCAAACTTGAGCGGTCTTGAGTACGCTCAATGGGGGCGTATGCTGGCCCTAAAATTCGGAGTTGAATCGCCCGCTATTTCCTGGTATGATACCCATTATGGACAACCCCAATACTCCCCCAACTTCTGATCAGATCTACGGCCAGATTGGCGACAACGCCCAAAACGTGGTCATTGGCGCCCACGTGCACCAGGAGATCCACACCCACCACCAAGCGGGCGCGCCGCGCCAGGGCTACAGCCAGTTCCGCACCGAGCGCACCGTGCTTTATGGTCGCGCGCCACTGCTGGCTGACATTATTGACGCCATCCAGCAGCATCGGCGCTGCGTGCTAACTGGGCTGCCCGGGGCGGGCAAATCTGCGCTGGCGCTGGTCGTGCTGGCCGATTTGCGGCTGACGGAGCGCTTTGGCCGGCGCCGCTTTGGCCTGGTGTTTGGGCAAGATGCCGACCTATTTCAGCGGCTGGGGCTGTTGTTGGAGAATATGGGCGTAGCGCCAAGCCAGCTTGAATCGGTGGACCAACGCGCCGCCGCGCTACGCCATCAGTTGCACAGCGGCCCCACGCTGCTGGTGCTGGACGACGTGTGGCAGCTTGCCCACATCCAGCCTATTTTGGAAGCCTGCCACCCTCACCACACCCACTATCTGCTAACCACGCGCCGCGGCTTTCTGGTGGACGACTTGGCCGGCCTTAGGCTGGACGCCAATCCGCTTGACGCGTCCGCCAGCCTGGAACTGCTGGCCGATGGCGGCAACCTGGCCGCGGCCGCGCTGCACGCCGACCCTGAAGGCGCCCGCCAACTGGCCGAGGAGGCCAATCACCTGCCGCTGGCGCTGGAAATCTTAGGTCGCCAACTAAACCGCGAGGCCAGCAGCGAAGGCTTAACCCGCGCCGTGCAGATTCTGCTGGCCGATCTGCGCCGCTCCTACGCCTACATTTTGCATCTGCGCGCCAGCCGCCGGCGCAGCGGGCTGGACGAGGCCGAACCGAGCCTGGAAGCCGTCATCGACTTGAGCATTGCCGCGCTGGCTGAAGAGAATACGCGGCGCGCCTTTACCCAACTGGCCGTCTTTGGCCCCGAACCGCTCAGCTTTGACGCCGCCGCCTTGCAGGCCGTCTGGCAGACCGATGAGCCCAGCGCCCGCCGGTTGCGCCAGGATCTGATGGATGCCGGGCTGTTGCAAGTTGTGCCTGTCTCAGAACCATTCCGCTACAGCACGCACCAACTGCTAAACCGCTTTGCTCAATATCGGTTGGAAGCTGACGCCAACGTCGCCCGCACTGCCCGTTTGACCCATGCTGCCCACTATGCCCAAATTGTGGCCGGTTGGGACGACGCCATCAGCCAGGAGCGCATGACCTACGCCGCCCCGCTGGAGTGGGAGCAGGTAAGCCAGGCCGTCGAATGGCTGTGCGCTACAACGCTCGATGATCCTGGTGATGCCGAAACCGCCCAAGGGCTGCTGGCCTACAGCCACCATTGGGGGAATGTACTCAAACATTATCCACAGCAAGCCCACTGGCTTACAAGCGCCGCACAGAGCGCACAACGCCACGGCGACGATTGGGATCGCGCCAACGTGCTCCAAGCCCAGGGCGACGTGCTCGCTTTTTTGGACCAACGACAGGACGCGCTGGCCAAGTACGACCTGGCCCTCGACTTGTTCCGACAGGTCGGCGCCCGCCTGGGCGAAGCCAACGTGCTCAAAGCCCAGGGCGACGTGCTCGCTTTTTTGGACCAACGACAGGACGCGCTGGCCAAGTACGACCTGGCCCTCGACTTGTTCCGACAGGTCGGCGCCCGCCTGGGCGAAGCCAACGTGCTCAAAGCCCAGGGCGACGTGCTCGCTTTTTTGGACCAACGACAGGACGCGCTGGCCAAGTACGACCTGGCCCTCGACTTGTTCCGACAGGTCGGCGCCCGCGTGGGCGAAGCCAACGTGCTCCAAGCCCAGGGCGACGTGCTCTATTTCTTGAAGCAAACCCAGGACGCGCTGGCCAAGTACGACCTGGCCCTCGACTTGTTCCGACAGGTCGGCGCCCGCCTGGGCGAAGCCAACGTGCTCAAAGCCCAGGGGCAACTCTTTCTCAATCTCGAACAAATTGAAAAGGGGTTGGCGCTGCTGGAACAGGCGCGCCGGTTGTATGTGGTGGTAGGCGACCGGGTAGGCCAGGCCAATGTGGGGATTACGTTGGCGCGCCACGCAGCGGCAGCCGGCGATTTTGCTGCAGCCATAAATTATATGCAGCCGGCAGCTGATTTTGGCAAGGCCATTGGCCATCCGCTGGGCGAGCAGTTGCAGGCGGAAATTGACGGCTGGCGCCAACGGGGCTAGCGTGCGTCGCACCGCCTCCGCCAATTTGTCCCACGGAGCCGCCAGACAGGCGGTGCGTCGCACGCAGGTCTCCTAGGAAACATTGAGCGTAGGCGAGACAACCTCACGGGTCCGCGCGCTGTGCGACGCACCGGTCACCCAACGCGGCGGCTCCATCCTGGCGGCTGCGACCGGTGCGACGCACGGAACCACGCGCATACCGGTCACACTTTCACCTTGTCCCCCCTAAACCGCCATCAACGCGCCCGCCAAATCCTCCACAATATCCGCTGCTTCCTCCAGCCCTACGGACAGGCGGATCAGGCCGTCGGTAATGCCCTGGCGCAGTCGCTCTGCCGGCGGCACCACTTTGTGCGTCATAGAGGCGGGGTGCTCAATGAGCGTGTCGATGTTGCCCAGCGAGACGGCCAGGCTGCACAGGCGCACGTTGCTCAGCAACTTGCGCCCGCCTTCATAACCGCCCTCCACCTCAAACGCGAGCATGGCGCCAAAGTCATCCATCTGGCGCCGGGCCAACGCGTGCTGCGGAAAGTCGTCCAGCCCCGGATAGTGGACCACGGTCACCTTGGGGTGGTCGGCCAGGAAGTGAGCCACTTGCATGGCGTTGGCGCAGTGCTGCTTCATGCGCAGCGGCAGCGTCTTGAGCCCCAGGTTGGTCAGCCAGCAGTCAAAGGGGCTGGGCACGCCGCCCATAAAGCGGATCATGGGCCAGATGCGCTCGTTGAGCAGCTGGGGGTCGCGCGTAATGGCGGCGCCGCCAATCACCGTGCCGTGGCCGTTGATGTATTTGGTGGTGCTGTGGACCACCACGTCGGCGCCCCACTCCAGCGGGCGCTGTAAAATGGGTGTGGCAAAGGTGTTGTCCACAATCACGCGGGCGCCGTGGGCGTGGGCGATTTCGCACACGGCCAGGATGTCGATGAGCGTCATGGTGGGGTTGGCCGGCGTCTCCAAATAGACGGCGGCGGTGTTGGGATGACGCTTGAGTTCAGCTTCCAGCGCCGCGGGCTGCAAGCCGGGCAGCAGCGAATGGCTAATGTCAAAGCGGCTCAGCACTTCGGCAATTAAATGTTCAGACGAGCCGTAGAGCACATCTTGCGCAATAATGTGCTGGCCGGCGCTGGTCACACCCAAAATGGCCGCGGCCACCGCCGCCATGCCCGAGCTGAAAATCTCGCCCGCCACCACCCCTTCACCGGACTGCCCCGCTTCCTGCGCCTGTCGGATCAAGTTAAAGCCTTCCAGCGTGGCCAGCTTTTGGGCCAATGCCTTGCGCCCCGGATGTTTGGAGCGCGTGTACATATACGAGTCTGGCGCGCCGGCATGGAAGGCGTCCAGCGCCTCCATGTCGCGAAAGGTAAAAGTAGAGGTTTGATAGATGGGCGCCACATGGCTGCCCAGCGCATCGTGAATTTCGCCGGCGTGGATGGCCTCGGTGGCGAAAGCGCGGATGGGGTTGGTGGAGTTGGTCATCGTTCGTGGCCTTTCTTGTTTTTTGGGGATTGGGGAGTAGGGAGTAAGGATTAGGGAGTAAGCGTGATGTCGCGCCCTCGGCCTAATTCCTACTTCCTACTCCCTACATAATGCGCTGGCCCAGCAGCGACGCAATGAGCGCCACGGCCAGTTCGGCGGTGCGATTTTGTTCATCCAAAATGGGGTTGATCTCAACCACATCCAGCGAGCAGATTTTGGTCGATTCGGCCAGGATTTCCATGAGCAGATGCGCCTCGCGGAAGCTGAGGCCGCCGGGGACGGGCGTGCCCACGCCGGGCGCCTCGGATGGATCCATGACGTCCATGTCCAGACTGATGTGGATGCGCGTGGCGTGTTGCAAATGGGCCAGAGCTTGTCGCGCCACCTGCGCCATGCCCAGTTCGTCCACCGCCCGCATGGTGAAGACGCGAATGCCGCTGTGGGCCAGCGCCTGTCGCTCCGGCCCGTCCAGGTCGCGAATGCCGATCATCACAATATCCTGGGGGCGCAGCTTGGGGCCGGGCCGCCCCAGATGGATCAGATCGGCATGACCGCGACCGGTCAGCGCGGCCACGGGCATGCCGTGGATGTTGCCCGACGGCGTGCTCTGGGGCGTGTTAAAATCGCCGTGGGCATCCACCCAAATCAACCCCAGCCCCGTATGGGCTTGGCTCATGGCGCTGACCGTGCCAATGGCAATTGAATGGTCACCCCCCAGGAAAATGGGGAAAGCATTGGCGCCAACCAGACCGCGGGCCTGTGCGTAAATTTGGCTGCAAACGGTCACCACCTCGGCCAAGTGACGCATTTTGCCCTGGCTCAGTTCAACCGCGCGATTGGCGCGCACCGCGGCCTCGTCGCGGCCGGGCGCGGCAATATTCCCCAGATCACGCACGGTGAGCCCCAGCTTTTCCAGTCGCTCGAACAGGCCGGCATAGCGCACCGCGCTGGGGCCCATATCCACCCCGCGGCGCTGCTGCCCCAGATCCATGGGGACGCCCAAAATCACGGGCTGGCGCATGCCGTTGCTGCTCTTTTCGTTCATGGTCATAGCGGCCATTATACTCGGCGCTGCCGCACTTTGCCAACGCCGCCGTTTGCCACTTTAAGGAAATGGGGGTAGGCTAGATGGAACGTGTTGCGTATTGCGTGTACTGGCAGGCAGTCTTGTTGTGAAACGAGTGGCTCGGCTGGTTCGCGAATACGTAGTGCGTGGTGCGTGTACTGGCAGACAGGCTTGTTGTGAAACGGGTGGCTCGGCTGATTCACGAAAAGCGTGATGCGTATACCGGCTAACTATCTTGTAACGATACGTGCTGCTCGACCGGTTCACGCACCACGCAATATGCACAACCTAATCCGGAGACTTCCAACCCATGCCACACCTTTCGCTTCCTCTCAAAGTCGGTTTTACCTTTGGCGCCCTGGGCATTTTGCTAACCGTGGTGGGCATTGTGCGCGGCAATGTGCCGCTGCATCCGGCCAGCATTGGTGTGGCGTTGCTCATTGGCGGCGGCTTTTGGTTTTTGGTCAGTTGGGCCGTGGCCACCGCCGCCGTGGATGTGGAAGGAGACCTGGGGACGGAAGCCCCCGAGAGCGCAGAATCCCCTCATGGCCATTGAAATCCAATCTACCCACTTATACCAGGAGATCCACCAACAGCCTAATGTGCTGCAAGCTCTGCTGGACCATGAACACGAGCATATTGGCACGCTGGCCCGGGCCATCCAAACGCATAACGTGCAGCACGTGATGATTGCGGCGCGCGGCACCAGCGACAACGCCGGACGCTACGCCCAATATTTATTGGGCGCGCTCAACCGGCTGCCGGTGGCGCTGGCCACCCCCAGTCTTTTTTCCATCTACAATACGCCGCCGCGGCTGCAAAATGCCCTAGTGCTGGGCATTAGCCAGAGCGGTAAAAGCCCCGATATTGTAGGCGTGTTGGCCGAAGCCCGCCGCCAGGGCGCCCTGACGGCGGCGTTGACCAATTTTGACGATTCGGACTTAGCTGGCCAAGCTGACCACGTCATTGACCTACATGCTGGGTTGGAACAGTCGGTGGCTGCGACCAAAACGTACACCGCGGAGCTAATGTGTATTGCCATGCTGGGTGCAGCGCTGACTGGCGAGCCCCACTTGCGGCAGGCGCTGCACATGGCGCCGCAAGCCATAGCCGACGCATTGGCGCTCAACGCGCCGACGCCGACCCACTCTGCGCGCTTGGCCCAGGGCATTTTACGTGGACCGGTGGCTTTTGTGGCCCAGCGCTATCGCTACATGCGCGATTGCGTCGTCATTGGTCGCGGCTTTAATTACGCCACTGCGTTTGAATTGGCGCTCAAGCTGAAGGAACTGACCTATACGATTGCCGAGCCGTACAGCAGCGCCGATTTTCTGCACGGTCCGCTGGCGCTGATCGAGCCCGGGTTTCCGGTTATTGTGGCGGCGCCCAGCGGCCGCATGCTGCCGGAGTTGCGCGAATTTATCCAGATATTGGCTCAGCACGAAGCCGAAACGATTGTCATCAGTGATGACCCGGCTACATTAGAAGCGGCCCAAGCGCCGCTGCCGCTGCCGGGAGACGTACCCGAATGGCTGTCGCCCCTTGTGGCCATTGCGCCCGGTCAACTTTTTGCCATGCATTTGGCCCACGCCCGCGGCTTTAATCCGGATCAGCCGCGCGCCATACGTAAAGTGACGGAGACGCGATAAAAGCGTGTTACGTGTTGCGTGTACCGATTTAAAATCTTGTTTCGATAGCAGAATGTCTACCGGTTCAAGAAATACGCAACACGCAACATCATGGCGAATAATGATTGTGAATGCGGAGAGAACAGGGTGATTTTAGTAACCGGCGCAGCGGGGAAAACCGGCTGCGCGATTATCCGCGCGCTGACGGGTCGTGGGAAAAATGTGCGGGCTTTGGTGCGGCGGGCGGAACAGGCGGCCGTGGCTCGGCAGGCCGGGGCGGTCGAGGTGCACGTGGGCGATTTGGCCGTGGCGGCAGATGTGGCGCGCGCCATGCAGGGCATAGCCGCGGCTTATCACATTTGCCCCAATATGCACCAGCATGAGGTGCGCATTGGGCAAAATATAATAGCAGCGGCACAGACGGCCGGTATGGCCCATTTGGTCTATCATTCGGTGCTGCATCCACAGACGACGCGCATGCCCCATCATTGGCACAAGCTACAGGTGGAGGAGCAACTTTTTGAAGCGGGGCTGGCCTACACCATTTTACAGCCCACGGCCTACATGCAGAATCTGCTGGCTAACTGGGCGTCTATTGTAGATAATGGCCAGTTGGCCCTGCCCTATCCGGTGGCGACGCGCATTAGCCTGGTGGATTTAAACGACGTGGCGCAAGTGGCCGCTGCTGTTATTGGCGACCCCGCACATTTTTACGCCACCTATGAATTGGTTGGGACGCTTCCGCTGGCGCAAACCACGGTGGCGCAGCAGTTGAGCGTGGTGCTGGGGCGTTCGGTGCAGGCGGCCGAGATCGCGCTGGATGTGTGGCAAAAGCAGGTGCGCCAGGACGGCGTGTTATCGGCGTATGCCATCGAAACGCTGCTAAAGATGTTTCGCTACTATGCTCAGTTTGGGTTAGCGGGCAACCCGCATACATTAACCACATTGCTGGGGCGCAAGCCAACTTCGGTGGAAGAATTTCTAAGGCACTTACGTTGCGATATGGCCTAAAAACTTTGCAAATGTTATCATCAACGATGACTTACTCGCGCCGCCCCGCAATCAAATGATAAACCAGCCCATAATAAAAATCACCCGCATTGGCCAAAGCCGTTAATCCATCTTTCCACTCTGTCCACTGAGCATCTGTAATGGCCTCGCGGTCACGCGCCGCGTCGGCCATGCGGCCCAGCACCTCTTGTGTATATGGACCATATGCCTGGTCGGTCCACAAGAAAGAGCGTCTTGGCAGCAACGTTAAGCCAGCGCCGCGCAGCAGCGGGCGTAGCCCCAAACACCAGCCGGGCCGAATGTCGCGCTGGTGCTTGGCCAGAATATCGCGCGGCAGTTGTCCATCGGGAAAGTGAACGCTGTCGGTGTTTAGGTCTTGCTCTACAAAGGCCAAAACGCCGCCAGGGGCAAGCCACTGTGCCCACTGCGGAACAAGCGCTTCAATTTGCTCGTCGGTAAAATAGGGTATCACCACCGAGGAGATAATGAGATCAAAGGGTGCATGAGCCAGGGCGGGGCGGGGCTCATTGAGTACGTCCCAGGTTGCCAATTGCACATTGCCGATCTGCTCTTGCTCTATCAATGCTTGCGCCATCTGCAACATGCCGACGCTTTTGTCGGCGGCATAAACGCTGGCGTGCGGTCGGCGTTGGCCAATGCGGCGGCTGAGCGCGGCCGTGCCGCACCCAATTTCCAGCACGCGGCGCACATTCTCCCTGAGCAGCGGCGCCACCAATTGCTCGAACATGTGCACCGAAGCCGGTGCGCTGGCCCGCGCTTCCATGCGCAAAGCGGCCTGCTGCGCCTCGCCGCTGGCGTCCAGATTTTTGTAATCGGGCAGAGGTTGTATCATGAGAGGGTAGAATGAATCAGGATGTTACAAGCTGATCAGCCGCGCCCGCGTCAGCTTGATCAAATCCTTGGGTGCAAGCTGCACCTGTGCGCCGCGCTGGCCGGCGCTGACGGCTATGGTCTCAAACTGCGTGGCGCTTTGCTCCAGATAAATATCAAAGCCCTTGTTGATCAGCGCCAGCGGGCTAATGCCGCCCGTTTGCAGGTCGGTCAACGCTTCGGCTTGTTCGTGGCTGGCCATTTTGGCCTTTTTGACGCCCACTGCCTTGGCCAACGCTTTTAGGTCCAGCGTGGCCGGGCCAGGAATTACAACCAACATGGGCTTTTTGCCCGGCTGATCGGCCAGCGCCACCAGCGTCTTAAAGACCTGCGCGGTTGGCAAACCCACGGCCTGCGCCACATCCACCGCCGAGTGAACGCCAGCGTCGTAATCGTAGAGTCGCACTTGAAACGCCACTTTTTTGCTCTCTAGCAGGCGCGTTACGTTATTTTTGAAGTTCGTCGATTCGCTCATGGTAACTTCCCAAATTTTCCTGACCATTTTCGCAGTGCTTCTGGCCCTTTACGGCCTCTTTTGGCTGCTGGGGGTGCGACACAATCGGCGACGTGGCCGGTTGTTTTTGATGGCGTTTAATGACAGCACGGGCGCCACCATGTCAGTCCATTTTGGCCCAGATGGGCGCGGCTTTGTGGCCTATTTTGAGCCGGCGCCAGCCCCTTATGTTTATTTGGCCGTGCTCTTCCGGCCATCACCGCCGCAGACGTACTGGCTGCGGCCGTTGCTGCTGCACCGCGACCGGCTCTACCTGCGGGGTATCTTAACAGAGCCGCCGCGTAATGAACTAATTTGGACGCGCGGCCGCATACCCGACCGCGCCGCTGGACATGGTCCGCGCGCCCAGCTTTGGCAACGCAAAGTTCACCATACGACCAATGTGGAATTTGAACTGCGAGGCCCGAACAGTGGCGCGCTGGAGAATGGCTTTCGGGCGCTGCATATGCGCTTTAGCCCCCTTTTGCTGCGTGTGAACTTGCTGGGAGATACCGCCATTGAGCGGCGCTTGCGCAATCTGCACGCGGTTGATGCGCGGAACACGCCGGTCGATCTCCAACTCGATCTGACGGCGGCCAAGCTGCCCGCCGAGGAGATCGCGGCGCTGGTGGCGCAGGCGCGCGCTTTGGGGCGGGCAGCGCTGCTGGGGTGAGCGGCTTATGGCGCTGGGAAATGGACGGTCAGGTTGACATTGGCGGCCTGAATAATGGGCAGCAGCTCTTTGAGCAGCGGCAACACCCTCTCGGGCGCCAGGCCGCTACTGGCAAAGACATCGGTCAGGCCGGCATCGGTAGCCAGCGTTATCACGTTGGCCAATTCGCCATTTTGCCAACCAATGTGGGGCAGCACCTGGCCGTTGAGACTCATGAAGATGCCGGCGGGCTGCGTCTGAATGGCAATCTGCTGAATCCCCGCCTGGGTAGCGCCCGCTATCAATGCGGCCGGTAGTTGGAAGGCTTGCCAGGGCACGCCGGGCAACATGGCCATATATTCATCTTCATGGATGCCGCTAGCGGTCCACGTGCCGTCAGGGGCGTAAAAGACCGGAATGTTAATTGTCGGGGGCGGATCACCCACGGCGGCCAGAAAATCAGCCTGCACCTGCTTGACATGGGCGGCATTGGCATCCTCCACGGCAAATGGGATGGCGGCCGCGCCCTCGGCCTGCGGAAAGCGCACAATGACGCCCGCGCCGACGTTGCGTATATAAGGCAGCAGGTGCTGCGCCACCGGTTCACCGGCGCCCAGCATGGAGAGCACATTGGCCGCCGCGGCCAGCGAATCGGCGTCCCACTGGATAGACAGCATGGCGCGTCCGTTGATCAGAATTTGCAGACCGTCGGTACGGTTGTTGATTTGAATGTGCTGGATGTTGGCCGACTTGAGCCCATTGAGCGCACCCACTGTTAGGATGAGGCTGTCTGCCGCCGGCGTCAACTGGCTGACGGGTACGCCGCTAAAGCTGGGCTGGCCCGCGTCGTCATAGTCGATGATCAGCGCCGGCAGATCGATCACCGGCCCATGATCACCGACTGTGGCCGCTACGTGGCCGGCGCCCGACCGTGGCGTGCAGCCGGCCAGAATCAGCACAAGCATGCCGATGGAGGACGCCAGGCCAAGCCCACATTTACGCTGTATCATCGAATGGCCTCCAACTGGATGTAGAATGGGCGGAAAAGCGTTTGCCAATTTATGCTGCGGTTGAGTGAGAACCGGCGTTTTCAGTAGCTTCAACAGGCGTAACGAAACGCTGTTTCTCATTCAGCGCTGAGTATTAAAGCATTGTACACAGGCGCATATTGCGTGTCAATTGTTTCGCCAAAATGGGCGTGGCGTCCTATTTTTTATTGTAGATTCGATTCTCTATCTGACGGCAATGTTGTATAATTAGTAGACCGCAATCGCAAGTGATAGAGTGGGATTCAACAAACAAGACCAGCGCCTATCTCGCCAACACCGTTGCGGTGTACTGTTAACCGAGTAAGCAGCGGGCTTTTGATTGCGAATTTGCACGACTTATTTCCCGATAAAATTGCAACAATACAACGAGAGCGTGTTTACATAGCGTATGTCCATACAAGGTATGTCTACCCAAAGTATATCGACCCAGCGCGAAGCCAATATGATTGCCGCCGGCGATTTGGTATTGCTGATCACACTGGATAGCAAAGAGTTCCTGGTCACGGTCAAACCGGAGCAGGTGCTTCACACCCATCGCGGCCGCTTTCAGCATGACAGCCTGGTGGGCCAAACATTTGGTGCGACCGTTAACAGCGAACTGGGGCACCCGGCGCTCATGCTGGCGCCGTCGCTGCCCGACTTGATGCGCCACATCCGGCGTGGCACCCAGGTGATTTACGCCAAGGACGCGGCCTATCTGGTGCATCGGCTGGGGCTGCACGCCGGCAGCACCGTCATCGAAGCCGGCACCGGCAGTGGGGCATTGACCATGGCGTTGGCGTGGGCCGTGGCGCCCACGGGGCGCGTCTATACCTATGAAGTGCGCTCCGATACCTTTGAACTGGCGCGTAAGAATCTGGCGCGGGTGGGCTTGCTACAGCATGTGGACATGCATTGCGCCTCTATTGATGAGGGTTTTGCGCAAACGGGCGTAGATGCCCTCTTTCTAGATGTGCGCGAGCCGTGGCGTTATCTGGCGCAGGTGCATGCTGCGCTGCGCCCAGGCGGTCAATTTGCTTGTCTGCTCCCCACCACCAATCAAGTGACCGATCTGCTGCGCTCGCTGGACCAATC
This sequence comes from Caldilineaceae bacterium, assembly GCA_020634755.1. Taxonomy (GTDB): domain Bacteria; phylum Chloroflexota; class Anaerolineae; order Caldilineales; family Caldilineaceae; genus JACKBC01. The sequence continues at coordinate 126,477 of JACKBC010000014.1, forward strand.
GCCCTTTGCCGGCGTGGCTGTAGAAGAGCTGCTGCTGCGCCGCTATAAACCAGTGCCGGACCGGTTGCGCCCGGAAGATGAGATGATTGGTCACACTGGCTATCTGCTCTTTGCCCGCGCCATTTCCAGCAGTATCGATACCCAGCAGTGGCTGTCGCGCGATCGCAAACGCTATCGCGCGCGCCAGCGGGCCGCTGTCGCCATCAAAGCGGAAGAAAAACGCCGCGCTCAGGAAATTGCCGATGGCGGCCCCAAGTATCCACGTCTGCCGCTGCCGGGATAATCAATTAGGGCAAGGAAGCAAAGTTGCAAGGTGGCAGGGTCGCGAGCTGCTTTGCAACTCTGCATCCTTGCCCCTTTGCAACTTTGCAACCCTTTACTTTCACAGGAGGAACCAAATGCTCACCCCACAACAGATCGATTTCTACCACGAGAACGGCTATTTGGGCGTGGAAGGCGTCTTTTCACCCACCGAGATTGCAGAGTTGCGCCGCGTGACCGATGAGTTTGTCGAGGCGTCGCGGGCGCATACGACGCACACAGATGTGTTTGACCTGGAACCGGGCCATACGCCGGATGCACCCCGGCTGCGGCGGCTCAAAGAGCCGGTGGATCAGCATGAAGTCTATAACCAGGCCCTGCGCCACCCCAAGGTGCTGGACATTGTGGAACAGCTTGTGGGCAAAGGCGTGCGCACCAACGGCAACAAGCTCAACATGAAGTCGGCCGGCTTTGGCAGCCCTGTGGAATGGCATCAGGATTGGGCCTTTTATCCACACACCAATGACGATTTGCTGGCGGTGGGTGTGGCGCTGGATGACATGATGCTGGAAAACGGGCCGCTGTTGGTCATCCCCGGTTCTCACAAATGGCGCGTCTACAGCCATCACGAAGATGGCTTCTTTGTGGGCGCCGTCAGTGAAGCCGTGCCGGATGCCGATAAGGCCGTCCCCATTGAGCTGAAAGCGGGCGGCATTTCCATTCACCATGTGCGCGCACTGCACGCTTCGGCGCCCAACGTGTCGGATCGGCAGCGCCGGCTGCTGCTCTTTCAATATTGCGCGCTGGATGCGTGGCCGCTCATGGGCATCAAGGATTGGGACTCATTTAATGCCACGATTCTGCGCGGTGAACCGACCCAGTTTCCGCGCGTCACCGCGGTGCCGGTCACGATTCCGCTGCCCAAACCGGCCAAAACGGGCTCCATTTACGAAATTCAGACGCAGTTGAAGGCCAAGGTTTTTGCGTAGGCCGACGTGCGGCATATGCAATGCGGCCACACGCCTATGGCCACATTGCATATGCTGTTTCTGTATTCTACTGCTTCCCGATAAATGCCAGCACTTCGGTGCGTTTTTCTTCGGTTAATTTGCCGGCTGCGACGAGCAAATCTAGCACCTGGGTGAGCTGGTAGGCGCCGTGGACGCGGATGCCAGCCTCTGCCAGATTTTCCACACCGCCTTGCTCGCGGTCAATGAGCACAATGGCATCCTCCACCACCAGCCCCAACGCCCGCAACCGTTCCGCCGTTTTGATAATGCTGCCCCCCGAGGTGATCAGGTCTTCGATGATGACGATGCGCTCGCCCGCGGTCCATGCCCCTTCGACGTCTTTGCCCAAACCATACGCTTTGGCCTCCTTGCGCGGGTAGATCATGGGCGCATCCGCGGCCAGCCCTACGGCGGTGCCAATGGGCAGCGCCGCATAGGGCACACCGGCAATGCGATCATAGGCTAAGTTTTGGAGGATGGCGGCGTATTCCTGCGCCGCATCGGCCAGCAGGCGCGGGTTGCTCACCAGCAGCCGCAGATCAATGTAAAAGGGCGCCTGCTGACCGCTGGCCAGCGTAAAATTGCCAAATTTAATGGCCCCCAGATCGGCCAAGCCGGCAAAGAGCGTCTGCGCATGGGGCGCGGCGGTCTGTTCCGGTGGGGTCGCAACCACGCTTTGAAACTGTGAATCGGTGCGCACCTGATTGATGGCATCGCGCAGGGCGCGCGCCGCATCGCGGTGATTATCGGCGCGGCCCACGCTGCGGCTGGCGTTGATCAGAATGCCGCTGGTATCCACACGCAGCCCCGCCGCCACGGTGGATTCCAGATCGCCACCCTGCGCCCCAATGCCGGGGATCAGGAACCAGGCGTTGGGTGCGGCTCGCCGCACATCGGCAATGGCCTCGGGAAACGTGGCGCCCACCACCAGCCCCACATTGTCCGACCAGCGGGTGGCGGTTTGGGCCACGCGAATGTAGAGGGGCTGGTTGGGCTCGCGGTCGAGCTGCCGCCAATCGCTAATCTCCAAATCTTGAAATTCGCCTGCCCCTGGATTAGAAGTATGGCATAAAACAAAAAGCCCTTTGTCGGCATAAGCGGCAAAGGGCTCAACGCTGTCTCGTCCAAGATATGGACTGAGGGTCACGGCGTCCACCCCCCATTGGTCAAAACAGGCGGCGGCATAAGCGGCGGCGGTTGAATCAATATCGCCCCGCTTGGCGTCCAGCAGCACGGGAATGTGCGCCGGGATCAAGTCGAGCGTCTGCCGCAGCAGATTTAGCCCGGGCAAGCCTAATGCTTCATAAAAAGCAATGTTGGGCTTGTAGACGCAGACGAGATCGGCCGTCTCTTCAATAATGGTCCGATTCCAGGCCAGCAGGTCATCCATAAGGGAATTACCGCGGCCCCGATAGCGCTCCGGCATCTGTGCGGGAATCGGATCCAGCCCCACACAAACCAGGCTCTGGTTTTGGGCAACAGCGCTCTCAAGTTTGTCAAAAAAGTTCATTTTGCCTCGCTGAGTTTTTGGGAATTAAGTTGCAGGGAAGCAAGGTTGCAGAGTAATAAGATGGCAGAGTCAGCGTTATGCTCTCTTGCAACCTTGTTGCTCGGCAACCTTGCCAACTTTACGGAAGCAGGACGTACACCAGCCTACAACAGAGCGCATCTGTGCGCCAGAATGATTCGGCCGGCAAAGCTGCATAAGTCTTGCTAAACGTTTATCCGTACATTTTCTATATCGACATCGACCTGTATGACTCGACAAAGTCACGCCACTCACAACCGAATATACGGCGGGTTCTAAGCATACGTAGCGAGAACAAAATTGGCAAATTATGCTACTGCGCGGCGGCTAGCTTTTCGTCCAGCACTTGCGCAAAGGCCTCAAAGGGCGCCGGGCCGACGCGGATGTCGCCATTGATTGCGAATGAGGGCTGCGAGCGAATGCCGTTGGCGCGGCGCAGCGCATCTTGCTGATCCACGCGATCGTAATAGCGCTGTTCGTCCAAGCAGCGATTGAAGGCGGCGGCATCCAGGCCTGCTTCCACGGCCAGCTCTTTCACCGTGGCGCGCACATCCCCCGTCCACAGCCGATCCTGCTGGGCATATAAAAACTCGCGAAAATCCCAAAAGCTGTTCTGTTCACCGGCGCATTCAGCGCCTTGATGGGTCACATAGGAGCGGTCGCCATGGTTGAGCACCGGGTTGAAGACCATGCGCACCCGGCCAGATTGGACGTATGCTTCTTTGAGCTGCTGTTCAACGCCCAGCACGTGGGCGCGGCAGGTCGGTCACATAAAGTCCGAGTAGTCGATCATGGTGACGCTGGCGTCGGGGTTGCCCAACGTGGCCAGGCCTTCTTCGGTGCGACCCATGACGGTCAGCCAGTCCACCGGTTCAACTGCGGCTTCCTCCGCTGGAGCCGATTCTTCTGGCGCATCCGCCGCCACCGCCGCTTCTGCTGCGGATGCATCACCATCCGATTCCGTGCTGGTCTCGCTGGCTTCGTTCGACGATTCGGCGGTTGGCGCCGCGGCTGTCGCTGTTGGGTCGACAGGGGCGGCGGGCTCAACCGCTGTAGGCGCGCCCGCTGATGGGGCCGGCGACGCTGCCGGTGCGGAGCAGGCGGCCACAAACAATATGGGCAATACCATTAAGCGTAAACTTGTTCTTTTCATCTGTTCTCCTCTGGTTTTATCTGAATCACGTGCGGCACGGCGGATTTGCGCCGAGCTACCGTCGGGTTATGGACGTTGCTCAATCCGCAGCGCGCCATTACAATAGTGCTTATGAAAAATCAGAATCGGTACGCAGATAAAGCCAGATGCCTACAGATTCTGCTTGAACAATCTATGCAATTCAGCGTGTATATAATTTAATGGTTACGCAGCGCCGCTCTCTGCGTAGCTGGTATGTTGGCGGTTGTGCGTAGCACAGAGTTAACACAATCTGGTATGTTGCCGGTTGTGCGTAGCACAGAGTTAACACACAATCTTTGCGGTGAGAAATTGAATTTGCCGGTCAATCAGACGTGAACAGTGTAGGGGCCACATCCACTAAATTCTGTAAGCAATCCGACGCATGCCTATGACGAAGTTTCCATCTAATTCCAGCCCGCCTGATGATTCAGGGGAAGAAAGCGACCTGCTGGCGCGCCTAAAGCAAACGGTGCGCAAAGCCATGGCTATTCCCACCGCGACCGAGGAGCGCATTAACGCGCTGGAATATGACATGCGCGATGCCGTGCGTCAGCTGGCGCGCAACCGAGTCGGCACGGCATTGCGGCAATTGCGCGCCGCGCGCGGGCTCAGCTATGCGGATGTGCAGGCTGAAACCGGGCTGTCACAACAGTTATTGTGGGATGTGGAATATGGCGTGCGTCGGCTGAAATTGGCGGAGCTAAAACAGCTCGCGGCCTGCTATCAGCTGGATGCAGACGATATTCTGGGCATTGATTTGGAATGAGGACCAGCGGACGTAGAGAGTCAGAATATCCCGTGACGTAAAAGCGGCCCCATCCCCACTCCCTCATTCCGATTCAACCGGAATACAGGGAATACGTACTGTCAACCACCGTTCTGCTGAGCGCCACCGAAGGATGAGATCAGAGCCATTATGACCAACGAAATTACGCAGGAAAATACCACAGACTTTTATTGCGATTTTGTGCTAAACGGCAAAATCGAAGTCAAAAAGGTGATGGAAACGGCCAACGTGCTGGCCTATTACCACACGCGCCCGTTTTGGCCGGTCCACATTGTGGTGGTGCCCAAGCAGCACATTAGCTCGCTGCTGGCGCCAGAAGTGGAAAGACCCGCTATTGTCATGGAGATGCTCAGCGTGATCCGTCAGGTGGCCGCGCAAGTGACTGCCGAACATGGCGCCTGCTGCATCCTCACTAACCTGGGCGAGTACCAAGATTCCAAGCATCTGCACTGGCACGTAACCTTTGGCCAGCCGCTGCGCTGAGAAGATGGCCGGGAGAATAGGTGAAGGGGTGAAATGATGACTGAGCATGTCGAAGTCACCATTTCACCCTTTCAACTTGTTCTCCTTACAGCCGATAGGCTGCTTTCACCAAGCCATATGCTGCGGCATCGATCATATCTGCGGCGTCATCCATGTCGATAATGTGGCGGACGGCCAGGTTGGCTATCCAGTTGGCGTCGACGCGGCGGGCCAGATCGTGACGAGCAGGGATAGAGGCAAAGGCGCGCGTGTCGTCGTTAAAGCCCACGGTGTTGTAGAGCCCGGCGGTTTCGCTGACCAGCTCGCGAAAGCGCGTCATGCCGTTCCAGCTATCGAAGAACCACCAGGGCGGCCCCAGCCGCAGCGCCGGGTAGTGGCCGGCCAGCGGCGCCAGCTCGCGTGAAAGCGTTGATTCATCCAGCATGAACAGAATAAGCCGGAAATTGGGGTGATTGCCAAATTCATTGAGCAGCGGTTTTAAGTTATGCGTAAATTCGGTGGCCACGGGGATGTCCGCCCCCATGTCGGGCCCAAATTTTTCCAGAAGCTGCGGGTTGTGGTTGCGCAACGAGCCTGGGTGCAACTGCATGACCAGCCCATCTTCGCTGCTCATGCGCGCCATTTCCATAAGCATGTGGCCGGTAAAGCGCTTTACGTCGCCATCGGCGACTTCGCCACCGAGCGCCCGCCGCAAAATAATGTCGGCATCTTGGGCGGAAAGGCGCTCAGTAAAAGGCGTCACCGCCGCGTGATCGGTGGCCGTGGCCCCCATCTCTTTAAAGGCGGCCCGTCGCTGCTCCAGCGCCTGGATAAAGCTGGCGTAATCGCCCACGTCGATGCCCGACACCTGGCTCAGCGCATCGATCTGGCCGCGCCAGCCCGCCGCATCTAGATTCACGACGGCATCGGGCCGGAAGGTGGGCACAATGCGGCCCGACCAGCCCGAATTGCGAATGGCTGCGTGATGGCTCAAGTCCGACGTGGCCGGGTCGGTGGTGCAGAGCACCTCAATGTTGAACTGCTCATAAAGGCGGCGCGGTGTAAAATCGGGCGACTGCAAGCGCTGATCGATCTGGGCATAAATGGCCGCAGCCGACTGGCTAGTCAGTTTCTCCGTAACGCCAAACACATCGTGCAGCTCCTGGGTGAGCCACATGCCGGTGGGCGTGCCGCGGAACAGATAAAAATGGTCGGCAAAGGTTTGCCACACCTCTTCATCGTTGGCGACCGCCGGCGCGCCATCCAGTCGCGGAATGCCCACTTCTTCCAGCGAGATGCCTTGCGAATAGAGCATCCGAAAAATATAATGATCGGGCGTGATCAGCAATTTGGTTGGCGACGGAAAGCGATACTTTTCATCGGCAAAAAGTAGCGGGTCCACGTGGCCGTGTGGGCAGATCAGCGGCAGATTTTTGACCCGCTCATACAGCTGGAGCGCAATCTCTTTTTGAGCGGGGTTGGGGTCAAAGTAGCGATCATCGGGCAGCAAGTTTGAGGCGGGCATAAATGGCTCCTGAGTTGATTGGCGATTGATGCAGCGTAAAATAGTCAGATATTCATGGCTTTTACCACCGCAGTTGGTATTATAAACGCCAGCGCGGCGGATGTGAAAATGCCCTTTTCGTCTTTGATTCGCGCCAAAAGATCGAGCACAAAAAATGCTGTCGCGAGACGTCGATTTGGCCGACATTGCCGAATTGCAACAACACCCATAACCGAGAGATATATGAGCGATTGTGACGTACTATTCATTGGCGCCGGCCACAATGCGCTGGTTTGCGCCGGTTATTTGGCCCAGGCCGGTTTGCGCGTCATCATGCTGGAGCGGCGGCACACGGTGGGTGGCGCCGTGGTAACAGAGGAAATCATCCCCGGTTTTAAGTTTGACCTGGGGGGCTCGGCCCATATTTTGATCCACCACACGCCCATTATTCAAGATCTGGGGCTGACGCGCTACGGGCTTGAATATATTGACATTGATCCTCTCTTTTTTGCCCCGTTTCCCGACGGCAGCCAGATTACCATTTGGAAAGACATTGAGCGCACTTGCGAGAGCATTGCGGACGTTTCGCCGCGCGATGCCGAGGCGTATCGCGCCTTTATGCGCACGTGGGAGCCGCTGGCAGAAGGCATGGTCAAAAGCTTTTTGGAGCCGCCTACCACTGGCAACCTGTTGCGCAACTTGGTAATCAAAACTAGCAAAGGGAGCGACCGCCTGGAAAATTTGAGCCATATTTTGCGTGGCTATGGGCAGATGCTGCGCAGCCATTTTCACGATCCGCGCGTGCAGGCGGTAATTGGCTGGATGGCTGCGCAGTCTGGACCGCCGCCGGGCGAACCCCTGTCCGCGCCTTTTGCGCTTTGGCACCCCATGTACCACAAAAGCGGCATGAAGCGGCCGCGCGGCGGTTCCGGCATGTTGACGCAAGCCCTGGCCCGCATGATTCAAAACCACGGCGGGCAGATCATTGCCGGCGCGCCGGTGACGCGCATTGTGACCCAAAATGGCCGCGCCGTGGGTGCTGAAACCAGTGGCGGCATGTGCGTGACGGCGCGGGCGGTGGTTTCGGGCGCGCACATCAAAACCACCATGCAATTGCTGGACGCCCATGCCCATATGCCCAAAGCGCAGCGGCTGGTTGAAAACGCTCGGGTGGGCAATGGCTTTGGCATGATCGTGCGTTACGCCATGCGGGAGCTGCCCAACTATACAGCTGCGCCCAGTCTGCCGGACCCAAAGGGCAATCCGTTGGCCGGTCCGCAGCATCGGGCCATGCAGTTTATCTGTCCTTCGCTTAGCTATTTGGAACGGGCCTATGGCGATTATCTGGGCGGCGCCCCCGCGCGGGATCCGGCGCTGATCGCCATGACTTTTTCCGCCGTGGACCCGACGCTGGCCCCGCCCGATCAACATACGCTTTTTTTGTGGGGCCAATACTATCCCTATGAATTGGCGAGCGGCGAAAGTTGGGACCACATTGGAGAGAGGGTTGCAGACAGCATGTTGGATAAGCTGGCAGAATATGCTCCCAATGTAAAACAGGCGGTAATCGGCCAACTGGTCGAACATCCGCTCTATTTGGAGCGCGAATTGGGCTTGTTGCGCGGCAACGTGATGCATCTGGAAATGTCCATCGACCAGATGTTTATGCTGCGGCCGGCGCTTACGCTGGCCCACTATCGCACGCCGGTGAAAGGGCTCTACCTTACCGGGGCCAGCACTCATCCCGGTGGCGGCATTATGGGGGCGGCCGGTCGCAATGCCGCCATGACCATCTTGCGAGATATGAAGAAGCTATGACCTATTTTGGTGTTCTGGCCCAATTTATTGCGCCCCCGCTGGCGATTTTGGCGCTGCTCGCATATTTTGATCGCAAGCGCGGCCGCCTCATGCCGCCGTCCTTGCGCACTTGGCCGCCGCTGAATGTGTTGTTTGTCTTGGTGATTGTGGCCATTCTTTACACCACGCCTTGGGACAATTATCTGGTGGCCACCGGCGTCTGGTGGTACGATCCGCAGCTGGTGACGGGCCTTGTATGGGGGTGGGTGCCCATTGAGGAATATGCCTTTTTTGTGCTGCAAACGTTGCTCACTGGCCTGTGGTTTATTTTCTTGGCCGTTCGTCTGCCCAAGGTTACGGCCACAAATGCACACCGCCAACCTGAACACTTCCCAAATTTACCGGCTTTGCGTATAATCAGTACTACCTTTGTTGCACTCCTTTGGCTGGCGGCGTGGGCATTACTGTTCTCTGGCTGGCCGCCCGGTACATATCTGGCGTTGGAAGCTACTTGGGCGCTCTTGCCCATCCTGCTCCAATGTGGGCTAGGTGGCGACATTCTCTGGCAACACAGGCGATTAATTCTCTGGTCATTGCTACCCACAACGCTCTACCTCTGCCTCGTTGATGCACTTGCCCTATCCAGCGGAACATGGACCATCGATCCCGCACAGTCCCTCCAATTTTTTGTAGGCAGGCTACCGCTGGAAGAAATCGTCTTCTTTCTCATTACGAATACATTGGTTGTTTTTGGATTAACGCTTGTATTGGCTCGCCAAAGCCAAACGCGTGTACCGGCGGCGCTGGTGGATTGGCTGTCGCGCTGGCTGGACGCGCCAAACAAATACAGAAAGCGGCAGGCCAGACCAGCGGCGTCGTCATAATAGAGCATGACTAAATGGTGCATGATTATCAGTACACCGCAACGGTGTTGGCGATACAGAGGTCTATCTCGATTGATGAATCCAGCCCCGTCTCTTGCTTTTGCGATCTACTGATTATGGAAACTCGATATTGGTTGCGGTCCAACCGCATGGTTTTGGGAGCAATTATATGATTTTGAAGCGATGGATATATGCCGGGCGCAAGTGGCTGCTGGCTCTTCTCTGTGTGCCGCTACTGCTATCGGGCTGTGTGGGCGTTGATGGCCAACCGCTGCTGGTGTCCGGCTTTGGGCAAAACGGGCGCGCCGAGAGCGCATCAACCACCAGTTCTGCACCCGCCAATGACGGTGATGCCGATGCGGGTGCTGTCGAGGGCAATGCGACAGACGCATCAGCCGCCGCGTCGGAAAGCGCCTCAAGCACGGAGGCTGATGCTAGCGGCGTGGCGCTGGCCGAAGAGGTGCGCGTGGAAGCGGGCTACTTTCTGTTCCAGCCCATTGCGGGCGCCACCGTGCAGGTTTCGGGCGAAACGGTGGAAACGCGTGGGCCCGATGCGCTGCCCAATGGCTACAGGGCGCTGGAGCTTTATATGACCGGCGCCCGCATTACGGCGGAAAGCAGCCCGCTCAACACTATGCCGCTGCAAACTGTCTTTCAAGTAATCATGGGCGATATCTTAATGGATGGCGCCAAAATGGGCCCGCCCTTTGAAATTACAGTGCAGGATGCGCCGGGGATGGCGGCCGATTTTACGGCGCCCGCACCCGTTGCGGATCAGCCCGAGGTGGCCGGTCGCGTTTTGATGATTGTCGATGAAAGCCACATTTTCATGATGATGGGGCTTGGCCCCTTGGATGAGTGGGACGCCAGCGGCTCCGCCCAATTTCAGCGTGTTTTGGAAACAGTGCGTCTTTTAAAGTAGAACTTATTAAGCGTTCAGAAATAAGGTGGCTACCAAACCTGTCCGGTCTCGCAGACCGGACAGGTTTAAATCTACAAGTTATTTTTGAACGCTGACGTAGCTATACATGTTGGCTGAGCCTGTGGAAGCCAACCATTTCACCCTTCACCAAGCTTAGGATGTATAGCTTGCTCCTCAAAAAATGAGAACCACGCGCCTCCCATACATTGTACCCATCTGCTTCACGGCCTGGCTGCTCTGCATGATCAGCATTCCCATTGCGCGGTGGCTGGCTGGTGATGCAATCCTGCCGCTGGCCGTCACCATCAGTGTCATGCTCCAAACGGCCGCCACCCTGGCCGCATTGTTGACGGCATGGCGTGTTGCCCGCACGGCTGTGGTCTGCGCACTCATTCTGCTGGCGGCATGGGTCATCGAGCTAGTGGGCAGCCGCACCGGATATCCCTTTGGCATCTATCACTACACAGATCGCTTGACGCCCCAACTGGGCGGCGTGCCGCTGTTGATTCCGCTGGCCTGGCTGATGATGCTGCCCGCGGCCTGGGCGGTGGCGCAGCGCATTAGCGGCCGCAGCCGCGGCGCGGCCTTCATTGGCATGAGCGGGCTGAGCTTTATGGCTTGGGACCTCTTTTTGGATCCACAAATGGTGGGCTGGGGCTTTTGGCAGTGGGCGCAGCAACCCCTGTTGTGGGGCGGCTATTTTGGCATTCCGTGGCTCAATTTTGTGGGCTGGGCATTTAGCGCCGCACTCCTGACGCAACTGGTGCTCCAATTTGTGTCGCTGGATGGGCTGCCGCACGGCTGGCTCATGGCCATGTATATGGCCACTTGGCTGCTGGAAAGCGTGGGGCAAGCGCTCTTTTGGCAGCTGCCTGGCCCGGCGCTGGTTGGCTTTTTGGCAATGGGCGTCTGGGTTGTGTGGGGGCTTTTCTTCCCCCACAATCAGAGAGGGCTGAATTGGGCAGCGGATTTTGCCCCCTTTAAAAAGCGCTACAGAAAGTTGAAGACGGAACTGTGAAGGTTGTCATTATCGGCGCTGGCCTGGGCGGCCTGAGCGCAGCCATTCATTTGGCATCCGCCGGTGTGCAGGTGACGGTGCTGGAGCAAAATGCCACCATCGGCGGCAAAATGAATAGCCTCGCGGCAGACGGCTTTACGTGGGACACCGGCCCATCTGTCATCACCATGCGCCACGTTTTCGAAGCGCTCTTTGCCCATGCCGGACGACACCTGGCGGATTACGTGCAATTGCAGCCGGTGGAGCCATTGACGCGCTACTTTTACCCCGACGGCGCGCGTCTGGACGCCTCGCCCGATCTGCGGCAGATGATCGCGCAGATTGCCCAAATTGATGCCCGCGATATTGAGGGCTATCTGCAATTTCTGGCCTATGCCGCGCGCGTGCATCGCATTACTGGTCCTGTCTTTATTTATAATGAGCCGCCCACGCTGGCCAGCTGCTGGCGCGTGCCGCCTACAGATTTTTTGAAGGCGGGCGTGCTGCAAACGTTGCAGCGGCGCATTCAGCGCTATGTGCGCTCGCCGCATCTTCAGCAGCTGCTGGGCCGCTACGCCACCTATGTGGGCGCCAGCCCATATGCCGCACCGGCCACGCTCAGCGTGATTGCCCACGTCGAGTTGGCGGGGGGCGTTTGGTATCCGCGCGACGGCGTCTATGCGCTGGCGCAAGGCATGGCGCGTCTGGCGCAAGAGCTGGGCGTGCAGATTGAAACCGATTGCCCAGTGCAGCAGATTGTGACGCGCCACGAGCGCGTCTGCGCCGTGGTTACCCAAGATGGGCGGCGCGTTGAGGCCGATGCGGTGGTGGCCAATGTGGATGTCACTACGGTGTATGATACGTTGCTGCCCCACACAGCGTCCGTTGTGCGCCGCTTGGTCAAGCTCAAAAAGCAGCAGGTTTCCGGTTCAGGCTTTGTGCTGATGCTGGGCGTGGAGAAAGTGCACGCCGACCTGCTGCACCACAACATCCTCTTTAGTCGCGACTATCGTTGCGAATTCGACGATATTTTCCAACGCGGCATTCCACCGCGTGACCCCACGATCTATATCAACATTACGTCTAAAACAGATCGGCAACATGCACCGCCGGGTTGTGAAAACTGGTTTGTGCTCGTCAATGCGCCGCCCATTGGTGATCGGTTCGATTGGCATACCCAGGCCGCCTATTATGGCGACCGTGTGCTGGAAACCATAGCGCGCTTTGGCTTTGACGTGCGCGGGCATATCCGCAGCCGGCACATGCTCACGCCGCTGGACATTGCCCGGCAGAGCGGCGCCTGGCGTGGCGCGCTCTATGGGCTCTCTGCCCATGGCCGCTTTAGCGCGCTGCGTCGCCCGCACAACCGCTGCTCCGATGTGGCCGGGCTCTATTTTGCCGGTGGCGCCACGCATCCCGGCGGCGGCACTCCTTTGGTCACCCTATCCGGCCAAGTGGCGGCCAACATGATTCTGCGCGATATGGGAGGCAGCATACAGCGTCTACCGTAAGATATGGTAATAATCATAGATCGCAATGGCGGGAGATGGCGCTGGATTCACCCATCGAACCGATGCTGCAATTGCCAGCACCGTTGCGCTGTATAAATAATAAACCGTTCACACGTTTGGCAATTATGGCTGCATGCTCCTTATGGCCCATATGCACGATCCCAAAAACTCAATCCCACCCTTGTCCGCATTGAAGCGCCGACGTCCCTTCTGGATGCGGCTGCTCACCATGTTTGCCGCGCTGCTCCTGGTTTTTGCCGCCGTCATGGTCTTTTGGGCGCTAAATGCCGCGCCCCCCATGGCGGCCGCTTTGGCCGCCTTACAATCGACCGATACAGTGGAGGTGACGAGTGAACCGTGGCTTACCTTTCAACCACGCGGTCAAAGCGCAAAACAGGGCTTTATCTTTTATCCGGGGGGCCGGGTCGATGCGCGCGCGTATGCACCGCTAGCCCATGCTTTGGCCGAAGCGGGCATTTTGGTGGTGATTCCCTCAATGCCGCTCAATTTGGCCATTCTGGCGCCTAATAGCGCGCAGGAAATTATGGATGTGCACAGCGAGATGCAGACGTGGACCATTGGCGGCCATTCGCTGGGGGGCACGGCCAGCGCCGCCTTTGTTGCGTCTCATCCAAACCAGGTGCAGCAGCTCATCTTGCTGGCATCCTATCCCAGTGAATCGCTGGCGGCGCGTGATGATCTGCGCGTGCTGTCTATCTATGGCGCGGCGGATGGGCTGATACCACCTGCTGAAATGGAGGCCAAACGCGTGCTGCTGCCGCCTAATACCGTTTATGTGCGCATCGAAGGGGGAGATCACGCTCAGTTTGGTTGGTATGGGGAGCAGAGCGGTGACAACCCGGCCACCATTGATCGGGCCAGCCAGCAGGCGCAGACCGTGCGCGCCATCGAAGAATTTTTGGGAGTTGATTGAGATATGGAGCGCTATTCTATGGCCGAACGTGAACAGCTGGACCGTATTTTTATTAGAGATTTGCTGGTGCGCGGCATTATTGGCATTAACCCAGACGAGCGCGTCAACCGCCAAGATATTTTGATCAACGTCACGTTGTGGGCCAATACGCGGCGCCCCGGCGCGTCCGACAACGTGGCGGACACGGTTAACTATCGCACGGCCGCCAAGGCCATGATTGGCCACGTAGAGCAAAATGAACCGCAGCTGGTGGAAAAGCTGGCCGCCGATTTGGCGCGCCTTTGCTTCCAGACCGACGCCCGCATTCGCGCCGTGGAGTTGACGGTGGAGAAGCCGGGCGCGGTGCGCTTTGCGCGCTCGGTGGGACTGACGATCTACCGTACCCGAGAGGAAGTGCTGGGGCCATGAACCAGGTCTTGATTGCCCTGGGCAGCAATGTGGAAAAAGAGAAGAATGTGCCGGCCGCGCTGGCTTTGCTGCGGGCCCAGTCAGTCATGGCCATTTGCGCCATAAGCCCGCTTTACGAAACAACCCCCATCGGTGACGACGGCAACCCCAGCGGCCAACCGGCTTTTCACAATGGTGCGCTGCTGGTGGAAACAGCGCTATCGCCCGCGGCACTGCGTGACCTACTGCGCCAGATGGAAGCACTACTGGGGCGCACGCGCGGCGCCGACAAATTTGCTGCCCGCCCCATTGATCTGGATATTGCTATGGTGCGTCAATTGGCAACGGATGCTATAGGCGCGCAGATGTCTGATACGGCTGTCCAAGAGAACGTGCAGGTGGACCCAGATATTTTGCGTTTTATCCACCTGTCTGTCCCGCTGGCCGATGTGGCGCCAGATTGGATTGTGCCACAGACAGGCGAAACATTGCGCCATGTTGCCGAACGTCATCGACGGCAAAATTGCGCGAAAGATAGTCAAATTCCAAGAAAGATTCGAGAATCTATATGACGCTAAAAACAACCGATATTCGGAGAGATTACCACCCTGAGGGCGACTATTACCCGACTCTGCCAGAGACGGCTGCCCCAGATAGCAATGGCGAAACGTACGACCCGGCTTTTGAAGCGCTCATTGCCCAAATGCTAACCCGGCTGGGGGAAGACCCGCAGCGCGATGGGTTGCTGCGCACGCCATTGCGTGTCGCCAAAGCGATGGATTTTCTCACCAGCGGCTACCGCACCAGCGTGGACGAAGTTGTAAACAATGCCCTCTTTGAGGATGATGATCTGGAGGACTGCTGCGAAGATATGGTCATTGTCAAAGACATTGAGTTCTATTCGCTGTGCGAGCACCATATGCTGCCCTTTTTTGGCCGCATCCACATTGGCTATATCCCCAATGGCAAGATTATTGGCTTGAGCAAGCTGGCGCGCATTACCGACGTGTTTGCCCGCCGTTTGCAAGTGCAGGAGCGCATCACCAATCAGATTGCGGATACGGTCATGGAGGTTTTGAAGCCGCTAGGTGTGGGTGTGGTTTCCGAGGCGCAGCACTTTTGCATGATGATGCGCGGCGTGCAAAAGCAGAACAGCAGCACCGTTACCAGCGCGTTGCGCGGTGCATTCCACACCAATACCCAAACTCGCCAGGAATTTCTGCGTCTACTCGATCTCTAGGGGCGTTTTATATCCATATTTATATCCGATACTATATCTTTCTACGGTTTACGGTGCCTGAAATATCTGCTAAGGTTGTACTACAGGCTTGTTGAATCAAGTCACCAATTTTCCACTGTTGCTGTACTTTGCTCCAAGCGACAACCGGAGATTTGCTCCTTCTTCATTAGAGTTAAAAACTTCCAGCCATCGTCGGAGCATATATCCGTAAATTCAGTTGTGAATCCTATAAGCACGACTTACGCAGCACCCATAGAACGTCAGGAGAGCAGCGTGGCTGACTTGGCAATTTATCTCTAGGCTTGTGTGAGCCCAAACAGGTAGGCACAGGGAATTTACGGTTAGAAACTTAACCGGGGTATAGCAGATTCCGCAAACAAAGGAGAGAAAGATGCAGTTTCAAAAAAAGTCATACCGCTATTTGCCAGTAACCGCCTTGCTCTTTGTGCTGTTGTTATTGGCCGGCTGTGGCCAGCCATCAGCTGCTGAACCCACCGCCACCATGAGCGTTGAGCCTACCGCCACCACGGATGCTGGCATGGCTACGCCCGAGTCCTCTGATATTGTCACTGATACTACAGATATGGGTGATACCGATGCCATGACCGATACCTCTGGCATGGATGACTCGGTCGGTATTACGGATACACTAGAAATGACCGACACCATGGATATGACCGATACTATGGGCATGAGCGATACCGTGGGGATTACCGACACGCTTGAGATTACCGATACAGAGACCGTTACCGGCAATTAGCAGAGTTTGCTGACCGGTTTCTGGTCGACCGATAGTGCATTTCCGTGTAAGTCTAACCTGATTCCAGGTTGGGCTTACACTTTTTTATTTCCACTTGTTTATCTGTTGTTACACCAAGTTTGCCATTGCCTCCAAAGTCAAGCAGAGTCCAATTTTTCGAGAGCCTCCTCGAATAGGAGCCTCTCCCTGCTCTGCATACGGCGCGTGCGCCGCGTCCCTCTCCACACGTGAAGCTAAGCATTACCTACAAGTGGGGCGAATGGATCTGTGCGTCGCACACTGTGCACGAGAATCGTCCCGGTCGACCCGTGTGCGACGCACCTGGCCTCCACTTGGGGCCAGAAAGATGGGAGCAATGGTAAAACACGTGGAGAGGGACAGATTTTGCGCAAAAGCGCAAAATCAGGGAGAGGCGACGGCGTGC
>JACKBC010000015.1 GCA_020634755.1 Caldilineaceae bacterium
CTGCGGGCCAGCGCCCACGCTGCCATATAGCCCGCCGTTAAGCACAATTTCCAAGCCGCTGCCTTCGGCGTTTACATCTTCCAACGAGACTTCAGGGTAGGCCATCGTGATGGCGCCGTCGGTCCAGTCCTGCCAGGCCGAACCGTCCCAGCTGCGAATATTGACGGTGGCGAAACAGGTGCTGGCGCCACACGTCGTATCGATCCAAGCAATGTCTGCTTGGCCATCTTCATTCATGTCTACAAGCGAAAGTAAGTTTACTTCACCAGCGGCGCGGGCATGATAGCCCAGTTCAAAGCCGCTCTCGGTGCCGTTGAGAATAAGGAGGTCATTCTCTTTAAAGTTGTTCTCGCTTTCAGGGTTCGCATAGACCACAACCAGGTCGGTGCGATCATCCCCCGTCCAGTCGTTGCTTTCAATGGCGCTCAACGCGTTACAGCCCTGCAAGAAGGCGGAAAGCGCATCAGCACCGGCCGTTCCCGCAGCTTGGAGGACGCTGCTGATCTGGTTGGGGTAGTCGGCGAAATCAGTGGGACATTCGGCATTGACGCTGGCGGCTGCGGCATCGGCATTGTTGGCATCTGTATTGTCAGCAGATGTGTCAGTATTTGCTGCGGGAGTTGTTTCTTCCGCGGCAGGCGTGGCTGTGGTTTCCGCATCCGTCGCCGTGCTTTCCGCGCCCTCTGGCGTGGCGGTAGCTTCTTCTGCAGTAGCTGGCTCTGCAGTAGCTTGCTCTGCGGTAGCTGGCTCTTCTGCGGGTGTACTGGTCGGTTCGGCTTCCGTGGAGGACCCTGTGCCGGGAATCGTCAATTCTTCACCTGCGTAGAGTACATAGCCGGCGCGCACCGCTTGCGGATTAGCCGCAATCAGCGCACTGGTGGATACGCCATATTGGCCGGCAATCAGCGCCCAATATTCGCCGGGGCCCACCACGTGAACGGTGGCCGCCGTCGCATTGCTTTCACCTTCCGGTGCGGGCGTTGCGGTTGGTTCCGGCGTCGGTTCTTCAGTGGCAGTAGCGGTGGGCTCTTCCGTCGCCGTTGGTTCTTCGGTGGCGGTGGGCTCGGGCTGCGGCGTATCTGTGGGCGCCGCTTCTTCTGCCGCCTCGGGCGTGGCTTCTGTTTCTGCGGCGGCATCCTCTTCTGTGGCGCCTTCTTCCGCAGCACCTTCTTCCGCACTTTCTGCGGCAGCACCTTCATCGGCGGCGCCCTCTTCTGTGGCGCCTTCTTCCGCGGCGGCGCTTTCATCAGCAGCACTTTCTTCAGCTGAGGCTTCGGCATCGCTTTCTGCGCTTGTGGCGTCCACATTGCCTGTGCCGGGAATCAACAGCCGTTCACCGGTGTAGAGCACGGCGCCGGCGCGCACGGAACCCGGATTGGCGTTTAGCAGCTCGGTGGTGGTGACGCCATAGCGCTCGGCGATCAGCGCCCAAAATTCGCCCGGCTGCACAACGTGATAGATAGGCCCTTCGCTGGACTGGCTGGCATCCGTTTGACCCTCATCGGTCTGCGCCTCATCGGTCTGACTTTCATCAGTTTGGCCTTCATCAGTCTGACCTTCATCGCTTTGGGGCTCGGTAGGAATAAAGAGCCGCTCACCCGTGCGCAGCCAATAGTTGGCGCGGATGGCTTGCGGGTTGGCCAGCTGAAGTTCGCCAGCCGAGACGCCGGTTTTGTCGGCAATAATGCCCCAGGAATCGCCGATTTCAACGGTATAGTAATAGCCGCCGGTCTGGACATCATCCTGGGTCTGTTCTTTGACACTTTCTTTTGCATAGAGCAACGGTGGATCTGCAACGGGGAATGCACAGAATACAAATGCGACTACCATCGCGGCCAGCATGTAGGCGCGGCGCGGGCGAGCGCCACATTTCTGCGCCTGCTGGCGGATTGAGGGGAATAGATTCATGGTAGACTCCGTTCTCTGAATAAAGGGTGAACTATTGATAGTTAACTTCGCTAATTTCGCGGATAACCTGCACCCAGCTTTGGCCGGGTTTGAGTTTGATAATGACGTCGCCGGGGCCAAGCCAGCGTGGTGGGGTTTCCGGATCAGCGCGCCAGGTGCCTTCGTAGACTTGGCCGTTGCGGAAGACGCGCAGATCGCCAAAGCCATACAGCTCAATATTAACGCTTTTGGTGCCCAAACTGTCCTCAACAATATCGGTTAAGTCATGTTTGGCCGTCATTACAATGACGTTTTCGGCGGTAAGGGGACGACCCGTAGCGGGATCGACTTGTTCTTCGCCCCCCTGGAAGCGCAAATAGGAACCAAGGCCGGCATCATAGCGCCATTCAACGCTGTTGCCGCCGGGATAGGCAATGTTGATCACAGTGGCGGCGCCAACGGCGCCACCGGGCGGCTCTGGGCTAAATTCAAAACCAGGGCGGCTCCATTCTTTCTGTAGATTGTTGTCGGCCAGCCAGCGCCGCACGCCTTCTGTGCTGGCCTGCATGCGCGTGCGATAATCATCCCCCAAGCTGGTAAAGTAGCGCGTCTGCGACGGATCGTCCAGATCGGCATCCAAGTAGGGGAAGCCCACTTCATTCTTGAGCAGATAGCGAATAAAATCGCTGCCGCCCGAACAGGCCAACGCGCCATCGTACATATAGGTCATCCAGACGTTGGGATAACGCGCCGAACGGACGGGCCCCACGCGTTCGGCCTGCTGGCTCTGATACATGGCGGTCAGACGCGTAATCGTAAAGCCATCTACAATATATTCATAAACCAGGTCGGCCAGGTCGAGCCCATAGTGGGCGCTGCGGCCAACCGGGTCATTATTGACGCAGATAAAGATGGGGCGCTGGTGCAGCAGCGATGGATCTGCCGCTACTTCACCTGTGTAGGGCGCAATGTTGGCGGGCAGCGCCGTGGCGGTGGCCGGTTCCACAGGCATGGCTACTGGCGTGTCGGTGGGAACTGGCGCGGGGGTGGGCGTATCCTCTGGAACCGCAACTTCCGGCTGGCTGTCTGCCGCGGCCGGGGTTTTGGTTGGGGTAGCCGTGGGCGCCGCCCCGGTGGGGCCACAGGCCGTTGCCAAGAGGGTAAGCAGCAGTATCAGCGCACAGCGAGCGGCGCGCGTTATATAAATGGTTGGGATATGGATATGTGTGAATTCAGACATGAAGCAAAAACCAGCTTTCAAAGACACAACTTACGCAGCAGCGGCAGAGCGCCAGGCAATTCTGCGCTTACAATGTTTAATCAAAGCATGCGTAAGTCTAAAAGTTGTCAAGTATTAGTACACCGCAACGGCGCTGGCGAAATAGGCGTCGGTCTCGATGGGTGAATCCGACTCTATCTTTTGCGATTGCGCTCTACTGAGTATGATTCGCCAATGGACAAAAGTATACCATAGTCTCTGGCTTAAGGTAGATTGGGTGAATGATAGATTGAGGGATTGGCGCGTCAATCTCCATTGTTGCCAGCGCTCTTCGCACCAGCTCAACGGAAAACGTCCATGGCCGCCGGGCGCTGAATAATGCGGGCAGTGGTGGCGGCCAAATGGGCCGGTGGCTGATAGCCGCGAATGAGAACCACCGGATTGCCTTCATTGCTCTGCCCCATGATGAGGCTGGCGGCGGCGCACAACTCATCGGCAATGCACTCTTCGCTGGCGTGCAGCTCGTAGCCATAGAGATCGTGCAGGCCGTTTTGGTTCCAGAGGGCCGGCAACCCGGCACAGCCAATGCAAACGCCCACGGTGCCCACGCGCCAGGCGCGGCCGTGGCTGTCGTTGATCAGCACGCCCAGCTTGGTCTCCGCGTCCAGCTCAGAAAGGTCAAGCAGTCGTTGGCGAAGGTTTGCTGCGCTGGCGTCGGCATCCACTGGCAGCAGCGCCAACATCTCCTCACCCTCTTCGGGCGTGGCCACGTTGGAGCGATCCACGCCGGCATTGGCGCACACCCAGCCGCTCTTTTGCTCCACCACCAGCAGGCCGCGGCGCGTGCGCAGAATCTCATTGCTGTCATCCAGCACCACCTGAACATGGCGTGGGTCTTTATCCACTATCTGCGCAATCTCTTGCGCTCGTGCATCGGGCGTCACGTCGGCCAGGCGCACTAGGCGCCCCTCGGCTTTGCTCACTACTTTTTGCGCAATCACAAAAATATCGCCGGGCTGTACAGTTTGTCCGGCTGCCGCCAGCTGCTCAACAATCGACGAGCCCAGGTCATCGCCGGGCTCGATCAAAGGCAAATTGGAAACCGGGTAGAGTGAAATTCCGGTCATTGTATAAGCTTCGCTTTCTTATAGGTGTTCTGTCAGATAGAGTGTTTAGTCAGATAGAGTGTTTAGTCAGATAGAGTGTTTAGTCAGAAAAATCGGTATAACACACCATGTTCTGCCATTTGCCAAGGCAAACGCTATCAATGGCATCAGACCCGTCAGAAGCTGTCTGAAAAGAGGTGGAGGCATGTCACATTCCGGGAAAGGGCCACGAAATTCTGGTCAAATCATCCGCAATTGGCCCTTTCCCGGCATGTTTTTGGACCCAATTGTGACTTTTCCGATAGCTTCTCAGGTTTTCAAAACCTGATAGGTCTGCTCACAAACATGGTTCTTAGCTGGGCAATTCGTATTATACGCGTACATATTTGTGCAGCCGACCATCATCCTGCACTTCCCCCACATAGAGATCGCCGTGCGAGTCGGCCCAAATGCCGTGGGGACAGGCGGTGAATTCACCGGGCTTGTTGCTTTTGACGCCGCCGCCCCATTGGGCCAGCAGTTGCCGATCCGTGGTATAGATGCTGACCTGTTGATCCAGCTCGGCAATATAGACCACATCATCGTTGGGGTCAAAATAGATAGTGTCGGGATGCTTCAGCCCGGGCCATTCGGACAGAAACGCGCCATTCAAATCAAAAATCTGGATGCGATTGTTGGTGCGGTCGCAAATCCACACTTCATCATTTTTAATGCGCACACAGTGTGATAACTCAAACTGGCCGGGGCCGGTTCCCCATTCGCCCCAGGAGAGCAGATGCTGACCGTCCGCCGTGTATTTGTGCACGCGGGCATTGCCATAACCGTCCGCAATAAAGAGATCGCCATTGGACGCAATGGCCAAATCTGTGGGCAGCCGGAATGGATCCCCATCGTTGGCGCCCTGCTGATGCGGCGCGCCAATGGTCATCACCAGCTCGCCGCCGGCGTTAAACTTGCGGATGCAGTGAGTTTCGCGTTCCGTGCAATAGACATTATCGTCGGCGTCAATATAGATGCCGTGGGCGTCCTCCAACACATCTTCTCCCCACGAGTCGAGAAAGTTGCCGTCGCGGTCAAAAATGACCAGGGGATGTGCACTGCGTGAATAGACATACACATTGTCTTTGGAATCACAGGCAATGGCCGGAATCCAGCCCCACTCCCAGCCGCTGGGGAGCTTGCCCCAGCCTTCTGCATATTCATATGTGTATTTTCCCGAGCCGAATATCATGCGGTTTCTCCTTTGGTGGTGGGGGCTCTTTTCCCCCTAATCTGCATATTCGCGCACGTCAAATATATCACGCAGGGCGTCGCCTAGAAAATTGATGCTGAGAACAGTGAGGGTTATGGCCAGGCCGGGGAAAACGGCCATCCACCAAGCGCGGGAAAAGAAGCTGCGGGCGTCGCTGAGGATGAGCCCCCATGTGGGCGTGGAAGGTTTGACGCCCAGCCCCAAAAAGGAAAGGCCAGCTTCCGCCAAAATAGCCGCAGAGATGCTTACCGTGGCCTGCACAATAATCGGGGCCGCGGCGTTGGGCAAAATGTGGCGCAGCATAATGCGCAGGTCGCGGGCGCCGGTGGCGCGCGAGGCGATTACAAAATCCTGCGTGCGCAGCGAGAGCACCATACCGCGCACAATGCGCGCAAAGTCGTCCAGAAAGGCCAGCGTCACCGCCACGATTACATTGGAGAGCCCTGTGCCAAAGACGGCCACCAAATAAACCGCAATAATAAAATTGGGGAAGGCCCATTGCAGGTCAATATAGCGCATGATCACATTGTCGACCCAGCCGCCATAATAGCCCGCCAGCAGCCCCAGCAGCACGCCCAAGATCATGGAGAGCAGCACGGTGACGACGCCCACAAAGAGCGAAATGCGCGCGCCATATACAATGCGGCTAAAGAGATCGCGGCCCAAATCGTCGGTTCCCAACCAGTGGGCAACAGAGGGCGCTTCCATAAAGCCATACTCCTGTGCATTGGGATCATACGGCGCGACGAGAGGCGCCAAAATGCCCGCCAGCACAATCACCGTGATGACCACCAGCGCGGCCACCGCCGGGACGCGCCGCAAGAGCGCGTTGAGCCACAGCCAGCGCGAACGTTCCCGCTGGGGTAAAGCATCCATTTGTCGCTGGGGCGGGTGGGAAATAGAGTGGCTCAATGGGGTCTCCTTTATGGGTAGAATTTAGGCAAGCCCAGAGGAAAAGGGACTGGTTGTCTGGCCGCTTAATTTTTAGCAATTTCGCATAATTTTTGCTCGAGTTGTGATTGCTAAAAATGAAAAGTTCGCGGCGCTGCGTAAGCCGTGATGAGGCAGGGCCTGGTGAGGGCGACCGCGTTTTGTAATTCTGACCCTATGCGCAAGTCGTGGGTGATTCACTCACTGGATGTTTCTCCAATAGCGCATTTCTGTAATCTCAATGCTGCCCGGCAGCGTTTCGATTTTGGTGCAGCCGTCGGCGGCAAAACCGGCCCGTTCATAGAAACGAATCGCACGCTGGTTATTGCGCAGCACCCAAAGCGTGGCTCTTTCGTTGCCCAGCTCGCGCAGTAATTCCAGCGCCGCTCGCATGAGCGTTGCGCCATAACCTTTGCCCCAGTGGGCGGAGGCAAGGTAGAAGGCATAGATTTCGCCTGTGGTGTGAGAATCAATATCTTGGTCTCGGCAAGCGCCAAGACCGGCAAAGCCCACAATTTGGCGCTCACCCGCGGGCTCAATATGCTCGTAAACCAGCGTGTGGCCATGCGACACCTGTAAGATGTTCTTCCATTGCCGCCAGCGCTGTTTGACAGACAATCTGTTCAAAAAATCGGCAGGCAGCAGATCGCGATAGGCATCTTGCCAGGATGTGACGTGGACGTGCGCAATGCCGGCGGCATCAATGAGGGTGGCTGGGCGTACTGGCATATGCAAAGTTAGTCATATTGAATGCGTGGGTCGATGATGGTATATAAAATGTCGACGAGCAGGTTGCTAAAGACGAAAATGGTAGAGACCAGCAGGATGGCTCCCTGCACCAGGGGATAGTCGCGGTTGAGAATGCCCTGAATGAGGACCCGCCCCAGCCCTTTGATGGCAAAGACATTCTCCACAATCACAGCGCCAGACATGAGCAACGCAAAGGCAATGCCCATGACCGTCACCACCGGGATCAGCGCATTGCGCAGGGCGTGACGCAAGATCACAACTTGATTGCGCAACCCCTTGGCGTGGGCCACTTTGATGTAGTCCGCTTTGAGCACTTCCAGCATGGCCGAACGCGTCATGCGGGCGATAATTGCAGAGAAACCGGTGCCAGTGGCAATGGCCGGCAGCAGCAGATGGCTGAACCAGGGCCAAAGCCCTTCCGAGAGAGGCGCGTAGCCAATGGCGGGCAGCCAGCGCAGATTGACCGCAAAGACAATAATCAGCAGCACGCCCAGCCAGAAATCGGGCATGCTAAGCCCTAAAAAGGCGAAGAAGGTAAAGAAGTAATCGACCAGGCTGTTTTTGCGCAGGGCGGAGAGAATGCCGGCTGGAAGCGCAATGGCCAGCGCCACAATGGTGGACAGAAAGGTCAGCGATAGCGTGCGCGGCACCGCCTCGCCAATAATGCGGCTCACCGACACATTGCTGCCATACAGCGAATTGCCCATGTCGCCCTGCAGCAACCGTCCCAGCCAGAGCACATATTGGACATAGACCGGCTGGTCCAACCCCAGCTTGCGCCGCAACTCCTCGGCTGCCGTCGGATCCACTTCGGCCAACATGGCGCCCAATGGATCCCCTGGCACAGCCCGCAGCAGAAAAAAGACCAGCGTAGCTACACCCAAAATGACAAGGAGCGAGGTAAGAAATCGGCGAATGAGGTATTTGGTCATAATGGCAGATTTTTGAACTATGCGGAATAGACCTCTGGGTTCACTACGTTTTCTGGCCGTTCACCACCGAAGAAAGCCAGGACGCGCTCCACGGCCATCTGCTCCATGCGCGTGCGGCCATCGGCCGTGACGCCGGCAATGTGCGGCGTAGCAAGGACGCGCTCATGGTCGCGCAGCCGCGAATCCAGAGCGACCGGCTCTGGCTCGAATACATCCAGCCCGGCGCCGGCCAGCTTGCCAGAATCCAACGCCTCGAGCAACGCACTGGCATCCACCAGCGGCCCGCGCGCCAGATTGAGCACATAGGCGCCGTCTTTCATGGTGGCAATGCGCTCGGCGTTGATCAAGTGATGGGTCTCGGGCGTGGCCGGCACGTGGACGCTGAGGAAATCGGCCTGCGCCACCACCTCATCCAGCGTGGCCCAACGCACGCCAATGGCAGCCGCCTGTTCTGCCGTTACATAGGGATCATACGCCACCACTTCCATCTCCAGCCCCAGGCGGCAGATCTGCGCCACGCGGCGCCCAATGCGCCCCAGCCCCACCAGCCCCAGCGTTTTGCCCTGCACTTCGGTGCCGATCATATAGCCCGCGCGGGGACCCCATTTGCCCGCCGCCAAATTAGCGTTGCCATATTTGAGCCGTTTGGCCAGCCCCAGCAACATGGCCACCGTATGTTCGGCTGTCGATTCGGTGGGACCGTCCGGCGTGTGAACGCAGACAATACCGCGCGCCGTGGCCGCTTCTAAATCCAAGTTATCGATGCCAATGCCGGTGCGGGCAATAATGCGCAAATTGGGCAGCTGCTCTAGCAGCGCCGCATCATAGCGGATCAGCGACGAGGCCAAGATGGCCTGGGCCGGCAGCGCGCTGGCGACCGGCGACTCTGTTGGCGCGGCGCGCTGTACAATTTTTACATCCGCCGGGAATTGGCCCTTTACATCTGAAAAAGGAGGGACTTCGACCCAAACGTGGGTTAGCTTTGGTGTGTTCATCAAAACTCCGTTCTGGATGTACGAGTTACGATGTACGATTTACCAAATTTATTCGTTGCAATCTGTTGTCTACGCTTGAACTCGCATGAGTTTACAAGCCACGAAACAATTCAGTTAACGAAGCAACCTCATAAATCGTATATCCCAAATCGTAAATATCTACGCCGCCATTTGAGGGAGAGGCGGCTGGGCGGTTTCATGTTCAGTTATTATGGCAAAATCGGGGTGAGCGCGCAACAACGTGACGGGATAGTTCACATCTTCGCCGCTATCATCGTTTGCATCTGGGCTGCCAAAGAGGGCCATGCGCAAGGCCGTGCGTTGCCAGACGCCGCCTTGGCAATAGAGCCGAATGCGGCGGGCAGCCAAAATATCGGCCAGGCCCAGCGTAACGGCCATGGGGGGCAGCGCAGCAAAATTGCCCGAGGCGGCGCGGCTGGCGTTCATCACCACCGTTTCTGGCGCAAGCTGCACGAGACGTGTCTGGCTTTGCTTGAACTCCGCTGGCGTCAATTGAAACCAGCGGCTAATCGGCGGCTCGTTAAACGCAATGTGGCCGTGGATGCCAATGCCGCCATAACAAGTGTCGATCCCGCCAATGGCCGCCATATCGGCACTGATCTGGTCAATGTGGGTTGGGTCTGGAAAGTGCAGTTGATCGGAAGGAATGGCGAGGTCGGGCGGTAGTTGGTCAAAGAGCATGCGCCGGGCAAAGCCGCGAAAGCTAAGCGGATGGTCCGCGGCAATCAACCGGCCTTGCCAATCGCAATATTCGTCCATAAAGAAAGCGTGGACGTCGCGCCAGGCAATTTCTTCCTGGGTGCAGATTTGCGCCAAAATGGGGAAATGACCAACCGGCCCCACCGGCAGAATTAAACGCGTGGGGCGATTGGCCGCGTTGTTGGCCGCTATCTCATCGGCAATGGCGCGGGCAAAGTGCTGGTTGAGCGCATTTAGATCGGGCAAGATGGTGAGCGGAACAGGGCTGCGGGTCGCAAGCGCATCCGCTGGAATGTGGTAGATAGAAGACAAGTTCATGAGACGTCTGAATTCTAGTGTATTGAAGGGGTATGTGTGATAGCCGAGTCAAGGCGGCTAACGTGCATCGCACTGCCCAGCAGAACAGCCGTACAATAGCCGCATTTGCCGGCAGGGCGTCGCACGTGAGTTACTATATTACAATTGTGAACACACCATACAACATACGCAAGACTGGCGTAAAGATTGCCAGCCCAACCGTGCTGTCTCTCCTGGGGCTATACGGGTGCTGTGTAAGCCGTTCTTATTGGCCCTTTTGCTTCCACGAGATCCCGTTGCGCCCAAACTATTTTATCATAGAGGAGGGTTGAACGAAATCCCAATTGCGACGCCGGTGTGAAGGCATCGCGTACCTTAAAAAAGCAGGGTTAAAACCCGCGGCTGACACGGAGAAGCGGTCTCAACCGCTTGCCATTTAGCCGCGGCGGCTTTTCATTGTGAGCGGCCGGATTGATCCGTTGCGATTACCAAGTTCGCCATGGCCCTACTCGATGTGCGGAACCCCCTTGACAAAATTGGTTAAACCGTGCATATTCATCCCATCCCACTAGCGCTACGCGCTTGCCGGCAAGCCGGTGCTAAAGCTGCCTGGTCTGCTTGAGACGTTCGCGTCCATTTTGAAACGATCGGGTCGCTGGCGCTGGCTGACAGATTTGGCGCTCGCAAGGCGTCTTTAACAATAGGCATTATCAGAAGACCAACATCACATTGGCTCTTTGGGTTCCCTGGGAGCCGCTTTGGCTCGTTGCTTTGCAGCTCGTGAAACGGTTGCAGAGCAATCGTGACGAGCCACGCTCTTCTCTCCTGGCAATACACCGGCCCGCACAAGTCGTGACCACAAGCCTATTACTAATACCATTGCGGTGTACGAATTACAGAAAGGAATCCCGATGAATCACGATCCGACCACCGGCAAGACCGTTGACCCCGACAACCTCAATGTGGAAAACCCAGATGAATTCCAGATTCGCGTCGATTTTCCCAACGTTCCACCCAGGGCCGCTTCTGGTGCAATAGACGACTCTGATATTGAGTTTGGCGTGATGGATACGTTGACCGGCGGCGCGTCGGTGGCCGAACAGATGGAAGAACGCTCCAAAAAGGCCATCCTGGCCGCCATGGCCACCATCCAGGAAATGGCCTTACAAACCGACCTCATGCGCAAAGGCATTCCCGGGGGCTCACAGCCGCGCATGATCAAGATCAAGTTTGGCGTCAACCTGGATTTTGAGGCGGGCGCACTACTGGCCCGGTCCGGCGTGGGCGCCACCATGGAGATCGAGCTGGAGTGGGCGCGGCGTTCGGACGATGTGCTGCGCGTGCTGCGAGCGGAGACCGATGTGGATCATGCGCTCTTTGCGCCTTCCGAAGGAGAGGAATAAATTATGTCTGAAGATTTGCTCTATTTTAACGGCATTAATGGCGACACCGGCAGCTATGATCTGGACCCCATGACCGCCGCTCGTCTTTTTGACGTGCTGCGCGGTGTGGATGAAGTAGCAAATATCAAAGAGCTGCAATATCGCGTCCAGTGGGAAAATGATAAACATCTGGGCGTGGTGGAGGGTATCGACGCCACCAAGATTGAAGAGGCCGGTTGGGGCGTCATCTTTCCAGCAGATATGGAGGGCAAATTTGTACCCGCCGTCAAAGACGCGCTCAAACCGCTGCTGGATCTGCGCAAAGAACAGGCCGGCGACTATTTCCGCATTTACGAAGGCGTAGACGCGCTGCGCCCCGGCGAATCCAAGAGCGATTTTTTGGTGCGCCACGGCGTGCCGCCGGCCGACCCGGCCAACCCGCAAAAGATGCCCTACTATCTGCTGCTGGTGGGCGACCCGGAGCAGATGCCCTATCGCTTCCAGTCCCAGCTGGACGTGCAGTACGCCGTGGGGCGCATCCACTTTGAGACGCTGCCAGAATATGCCAACTACGCCGCCAGCGTGGTCGCCGCCGAAACCGGCCAGGTGACGCTGCCCAAGCAGGCCGCCTTTTTCAGCGTCATGAATCCCGACGACCCGGCCACCGCGCTCAGCACCACCAAGCTCATGGAGCCGCTGCTGACGCAGATGCAGCCCGAGATGCAAGAGTGGCGCATTGAGAGCTTTGTGCGCGAGCAGGCCAGCAAAGCGCAGCTCGCCAAACTGCTGGGCGGTGACCAGACGCCAGCGCTGCTCTTCACCGCCAGCCACGGCGTGCCCTTTGCATCCGGCAGTGCGCGGCAGATCCCGCACCAGGGCGCACTGCTCTGTGGCGATTGGCCGGGTCCTAAGAACTGGGCCGGTCGTGGCGCCATTCCGCAAGATCACTATTTTGCCGGCGACGACCTGACCAGTGACGCCAATCTGTTGGGCATGATCGCCTTCTTCTTTGCCTGTTATGGCGGTGGTACTCCCCTGCACGATGATTTCCCCAAACCAGGCACAAATCGGCTCAACCAGATTGCACCCAAGCCCTTTGTGTCGCGACTGCCCATGCACATGCTGGGGCGGGAAAAGGGCGGCGCGCTGGCCGTCATTGGTCACGTGGAGCGGGCGTGGGGCGCTTCCTTCACCTGGGCGCGCAACATTGAGCAGACCGATGTGTTTAAGAGCACGCTGCAACACATGATGGAGGGCAAGCCGGTGGGCTCGGCGCTGGAATATTTCAACAGCCGCTATGCCACTTGGGCCACCGAGCTGAGCACTACGCTGCGCGATGTGCATTTTGGTCTGGAGGTGGAGCCGGTCAATATCTCCAGCATGTGGACAGCCCACAACGATGCCCGCGGCTATGCTATTATCGGCGACCCAGCCGTGCGGTTGAAGCTGGCCCCAAATGGCGATACCGAACAGGCGCGGCCCGAA
The DNA here is from genome assembly GCA_020634755.1 of Caldilineaceae bacterium. GTDB lineage: Bacteria > Chloroflexota > Anaerolineae > Caldilineales > Caldilineaceae > JACKBC01. Next base: position 12,956 of record JACKBC010000015.1, read on the forward strand.
ATCACCGTGCAGCCCATTACGGGTACCATGCAAACGCCTACACCGCCGGTGGGCGCGCCGCCGGTTGCACCAGCACCGGTCGGTGCGGAAACCACTATAGGCTTCAGTGCCGGGGATGACGCCTCTATGGACAAAGACGCAACCGGTGCGGCTGACAAGAGCGACGTTAATGTGACCGTTAGCGACAACGCCATAACCGTCTCGACCTATACGGCGGAACAGCTCGCCGCCGACCGTATCCTCTTTGCCCAGACGCTCATAACGCCGGGCAGCGCCATCGATACAACCGTCTTTGGCAAAGGCTCCAGCGGTAACGCACCGCTGCTCGACCTACACAAAAGCTTGGTGGCCCAAGCATTGGGCGGAAATCAAAGCGCCACGCGCTCAGGGCAACCCACAGTCTCCTTTAGCCCGGAGATGGAGGAAGAGGAGACTTCTATCCCCATTCCGCCCGTCGAGCCACCTGTCGAGACGGATGACGCCGATCAGGCATTTCTGCCGCAGGTGACCGACTTTCTGTGGGTCAACCAGGCGCGCAATGCCTTCAACGTGACGGGCAAGGGCATAACGGTAGCCGTGCTTGATACGGGACTCAACACCGGACATATTGATTTTACTGGGCGCGTCGCGGCCCAAGTCAACTTTACGCCGGACAACGACGGCAATACGGCAGACGCCACCGATGGCAACGGCCACGGCACCAATGTGGGCGGCATTATTGTCGCCGGCGGCAACCATACCGGCATGGCGCCCGAAGCTAATATTATTCCCATCAAGGTGCTGCCCAACGCCACTTCCGGTGATTTTGCCTGGATCGATAGCGCCTTGCAGTGGGTAATCGACAACCGCGCGGCGCATAATATTTCGGCGGTCTGCATGTCGCTGAGCGATAGCGGCAACTATACATCGGATGGCTTTGGCTTCTTTGCCACGCTGCGCCACGCCATGCGGCGCAAAATTCAGACGCTCAAAGCGGCCAATGTGGCCGTCGTCATTGCCGCCGGCAACGACTACTTCCGCCACAACAGTCAGCAGGGCATGGCTTTCCCGGCCATCATTCGCGAATGCATCAGCGTGGGCGCGGTATACGACGAGGATCAGGATCGCCGCTTTGCCTACAGCAGCGGCGCGCAGGCGCACTCCGCCAAGCGCGGGCAGATTACCCCGTTCTCGCAGCGGCTGCACGCCAGCGTCGGCCCCGATACGCACACGGATGTTTTCGCGCCCGGCGCGCCAGTCACGGCCACGGGACACACTGGCCCCCAAGCCTCCTCTACGCAGAGCGGCACCAGCCAGGCCACACCCGTAGTCACGGGCATTATCCTGCTGCTGCAAGAGTTCTATCAACGCTGGCGCCACGAACTGCCCACCGTGGATCAGCTGATCCGCTGGCTGCAAGAGGGCGGCGTCCCCATCTTCGACGGCGATGATGAGAATGACAACGTGCAGCACACCAACTTGACCTACACCCGCGTGGATGCGCTCTCGGCCTTGGATGCAGCGCGGCGCGAGATTCAGCGTATGGACCTGGCGGAGAAGATGCAGGGGACGGCCCGGGAACGGGCGCAGGGGTGATGGTTTGTTTTGTTGCGCTGGGTTCTGCATCAGGCTATGATAGGCCGTTCCCTGAATGCGGCTAACGAAGCCGACTACATCCTCCTCTTTCTGTACAACACATTTTGGAGCTAATTCCTGAACATGTCTATAGCCCGTACGGACAAAACAGCATGAATGCGGCCGAACTTGAAATCGCCCTACATCGCCGCGACGCCGAAAGTTACCACGTAGATCTACGCTTTCACCTGCCCGCAAGCGACGCCGACGTGCGTCCCGCTGCTCGCGAACTGGAACCGCTGCGCCTGGACCGGGCCGCGCTGCTGGCCGCCGCCGACCCAGTGGCCCACGGCCGTGAACTGGCGCAGCGCCTCTTCACCGACGCCAAAATTGCCGACCCCTTTGACAAAGTGCGCGCCATCGCAGCCAGCCATGACGCCCCTTTGCGCATCCGCCTCTTTATCGGCCCCAGCGCACCAGAACTACACAACCTGCGCTGGGAAACCCTGCTCGACCCCGCCGCAGATCCAGCCACGGAAACGCCGCTGCTGACCAATGAAAATATCGTCTTCTCGCGCTACCTCAGCAGCCTGGATTGGCGCCCCGTGCGCCTGCGCCCGCAGCGCGACCTGACCGCGCTGGTCGTCATCGCCAACCCCAGCAACATTGCCAAATGGAATATGGCCGCGGTCAACGTCGAACAGGAACTGGAGACCGCCCGCACTGGCCTGGGCGATATTCCCTGCACCGAACTGGCCGAGCCGGGACGCGCCACGCTCGATAACATGATGCTGCACCTGCGCGCGGAACCGGATATTCTCTACATCGTGGCCCACGGCGCTCTGCGCGAGAGCGAACCGGTCCTCTATTTAGAAGACGGCGAGAGCGGCAAGACCAAACCAATACGCGGCAGCGAACTGGTGACGCGCCTGCGCGAACTGCCGGTGCGCCCCCGCCTGATCGTGTTGGCTTCCTGCCAGAGCGCCGGGCTAGGCAGCAGCGACCTGACCGCCCACGACGAAGGCGCGCTGGCCGCGCTGGGTCCGCAATTGGCCGAGGCTGGCGTCCCCGCCGTGCTGGCCATGCAGGGCAACATCAGCATGGAGACCGTGCGCCAATTTATGCCGGTCTTCTTCACAGAGCTGCGCCGCGATGGCCAAATCGACCGCGCTTTGGCCGCTGCTCGCAGCCGCGTGCGAGAGCGCCCTGACTGGTGGATGCCGGTGCTCTATATGCGGCTCAAAAGCGGGCGCATCTGGTATGTGCCGGGCTTTGGGGATGACCGACAGGGGTTGAAACAGTGGCCAGCGCTGCTGAATGCCATCCAGCGCAAAAAGTGTACACCCATTCTTGGCCCGGGCATTGGTGATAATCTGCTCGGTTCACGCCGCGAAATTGCTAGCCGCTGGGCCGAAACCTATGCCTTCCCGCTGGAGCCGCACCAACGAGAAGATCTACCACAGGTCGCCCAGTTTGTGGATGTGATTCAGCAGCGCTTTCAGTTGGAGTCTGAACTGGAAAACCACCTGCGCCGCGAGGTCTGGCAAAAGTTTGGGGCGGCGCTCACACCGGCTATGGAGGCGGCACCTTTGCAAGAACTGCTCAGCGCGGCGGGCGCTCTCTACCGCAGCCAAAGCGAGCCCACCATTTACCAACTGCTGGCCCAGCTCGACCTACCCATCTACATTACTACCAGTCCCGATAACCTGCTCTTTGACGCGCTGGCAGCCCAAGGCAAAAAGCCCATCTACGAATTTTGCCGCTGGAACACCGAGGGGGAACAACTGCCGCTACTTTATGATGAGGGCCATGATGACCCGCCATCGGCACAACGCCCGCTCATTTATCACCTCTTTGGCCACCTCTCCGCGCCAGAGACGCTGGTCTTAACTGAAGATAACTACTTCGACTATCTCATCGGCGTCACCAGCAACAACGACTTGATTCCATCTGAGGTGCGGCGAGCCCTCTCAGATACCGGCCTGCTCTTCCTGGGTTTCCGGCTGGACGATTGGGATTTCCGCGTGCTTTTTCGCAGCATTGTGCAGCGCGAGGGCGGCAACCGCCGCAGCCGCTATCCGCACATTGCCGCTCAGATCAATCCCGAAGAGGAGCGCATTCTGGAACCAGCCGGAGCCCGGCAGTATCTGGAGGCCCGCTTTCAGCATACCCATGTCTCCATTTTTTGGGGCAGCGTGGAGGATTTCCAAAGCGAGCTGCTGGAAAGGTTGCACTAGCACATGGCCGAAACAACAATCCGCACCAACCCCTATCCTGGCCCGGTTGCCTTCCAGACAGGCGACACCCTCTACGGTCGCCGCCGCGAGACGCGTCAACTGCTCAATCTGCTGATTGCCGAACGCATCGTGCTGCTCTATTCGCCATCCGGCGCAGGCAAGACCTCGCTTATCCAAGCTGCGCTGATTCCTGAACTGGAGCGCGAAGGCTTCCGCGTCTTTCGCCCCGCTCGCGTCAGCCTGGAGGCAGAAGAGCAGGTGAGCGGCATTGCCAATCGCTACATCTTTAGCTTGCTGCTCTCGCTGGAGGCCCATTTGCCCGAGGGGGCGGAACCACTCACCCACAGTGAACTGGCCACCGTGACGCTAAGTGACTACCTGGCGCTGCGAGCGCCGCACGGCGCCAACCCTATTGACGCAGACCAGTCCAGTGAGGAGGCTAAAAGCTGGGATGATGAGTGGCATGGTGACGTGCTGATCTTCGACCAGTTTGAAGAGATCCTCACCGTGGACCCCACCGACCGCGACGCCAAACATGAATTCTTTCGGCAGGTGGGCGAGGCGCTGCAAGATCGCCAACGCTGGGCGCTCTTTGCCCTGCGCGAAGAGTTCCTGGCCGGCCTCGACCCATACGTGCGCCCCATCCCCACCCGCTTTGCCACCACCTTTCGCCTGGAGCTGCTGGGGCCGGATGCCGCCCGCCAGGCCATGCAGCGGCCCGCCGCCAACCACGGCGTCACCTTTACCGACGCCGCGGCCGACAAGCTGATCAACGACCTGCGCACCGTGCAGGTGATGGAGCCGGACGGCAGCACCCACCCCGCGCTGGGCGATGCCATTGAGCCGGTCCAGCTGCAGGTGGTCTGCCTGCGCCTGTGGAACGGATTGGCGCCCGACGATGCGCGCATTGATGCACAGGATGTGGACGACTTTGGCGATGTTGATCAAGCCTTGCGCGCCTACTACACCGAGACCGTCGACAAAATCGCCCGTGTGACTGACGCGGGCGGACGGCTGATGCGCGAGTGGGTCAATGCGCAGTTGATTACCGAGAGCGGCATCCGCGGTCAGGTGTTGATGGGCAAAGACGTCACCGTGGGGCTGGAAAATAGCGCCATCTGGGAACTGGTCAGAGCCCATCTGGTCCGCGCGGAAACGCGGCGCGGCGCCACCTGGTTCGAGCTGGCCCACGACCGCCTGCTCCAGCCCATACAGGATGAGAATGAAGCCTGGTTTGAACGCAACTTGACGCCTTTTCAGCGTCAGGCCGCGGCCTGGGAAAAGGCTGGTCGCCCCGAGGGGTTGGTGCTGCATGGAAGGGAACTGTACGCGCTAATAGAGCAAGTCCCCGTGCTGCCCAAGGGATGGACAGAGACCGAAGAAGACTTTTATAAAGTCTGCCAGTCGGCTTGGGAACGGGCTGAACAAGATGCTCGCCAGAGACGCTGGATTCAATGGCTGGCGATTGGCGCGACGGTGGTGGCGATAGTTGCCTTGGTGATTGGGTTCCTAGCATATAAAGAAAGCGGAAGAGCAAACTCTGAGGCAACCAACGCCCGTAAGGCGGAAGCAACCGCCAAAGCAGAAACAACGCGTGCAAATGAACAAGAGAATTTTGCCAAAAGAAGCGAAGCCAAGGCAAAAGAAGCCGAAGCCGCAGCGGAGTATCAAGCCAAAATCGCCCGCGCCCGAGAATTGGCGGCCCTTTCAGCTAGCGAATTGAGCGCAGATCGAACCGAATTGGCGATGGCATTATCGATTGAATCAAGTTACGCTACCGACAATATTGAGCGCGACATGCCTGAAGCTTCTGAAGCAATCCGTATGGTCATCGCTGCTAAAGCACGTAGTCGCCAGATTTTCTATGGGCATAAAGAACCTGTACTACAAGTGAGCTGGAGCAAAGATGAATCCAAAATCCTAACGGCCAGTGAAGACGGGACAGCGCGTGTTTGGAATGCTCAGAATGGTGAACAGTTGGCGATTCTTGCAATTGATACTCACCACATTCGGCACGCAATATGGAGCCAAGATGAATCCAGGATCTTCACCGCCGATGATATCACCATCCAAATCTGGGATGCCCGGAGTTGCACCTTATTGAGATCTATTCCTCTTCCCACTTTTTCACTGGCGCGGATGACATGGAGCAAGGATGAGTCAAAAGTTCTGGTCACAGATTTGATGGGAATGGCCTATCTCCTGGATGCCGAGAGCGGTGACCAACTGGCAAGCTTTTCCGATGTCGTCCAGGCCGTTTGGAGCCACAATGAGCGGCAAATTGTCACCTTTGGTTATGACAAAATCGCCTATGTTTGGGATGCCCAGGATGGAAACGAGCCGCACTCGCTGCCCCATGATAGCAACGTTCTGCAAGCTATGTGGAGCCAAGATGATGCCAAGGTACTGACCGTGAGTGAGAGTGGGAAGGTTTATATCTGGAATGCCCAAACCGGGCAGGAATTAATCCTTGCTTGGCAGGGTCCCTACATCAGCTTGTCCCCTGACCCGAGTATCGGAAACAACGCCGTATTGTGGAGCAGGGATGAGTCGAAGATTCTGATTATTGATGAGTATGGTGCAGTTGGCATCTGGGATGTGCAGAGCGGTGAGCGACTGATGAACTTTAGCGGCTCTGGAACTTATAGATCACAAACTAGCCGGGCCATGTGGAACCATGATGAATCGATGCTTCTCGCTGCCAGCGAGGATGGCGTGGTGCGCATCTGGAATACGGAAGATGGTAGTGAGGTGGCGGTCCTTCGTCACGATAAGGGCGTGCGTCACGCGATATGGAGCCAGGATGACGCTCAAATCCTGACCGTCGACGACGGAGGTGTGGTGCGCATATGGGATTTGCTGACCATAGCTGGTGAACATTTTGCTTTTGAGTACACAAGTGGGGCTCCGCCAATGTGGAGCCCAGATGGCACTAAGCTGTTTAGCGGTGATGACAAGAACATATACATTTGGGATGCCCAGAGCGGAAACCAACTAAAATCACTCGCGCATACGGGTAATCTTTTGCAGGCGGCTTGGAATATGGATGGCTCTGAGATCCTTACAGTGAGCGACGATAATATAGTACGTCTATGGGATGTGCAGACAGGCAAAGAACTGATGCCCCTAAAGGGACATACCGGACCCATTTGGCAAGCCACATGGAGTCCCGATGAGGCGCAGATTCTCACACGAAGTAAAGACACGACCGCTCGCGTCTGGGATGCACGGAGCGGTGAGGAATTGCTGCGTCTTCCTCATGACACTCCGGTCGATCAGGCGGAATGGAATTCGGATGGGTCAAAAATCCTTACATTTAGCTTAGTAAGAACAAATAGATCCGCCTTTGTCTGGGATGCGCAGAATGGCCATAAATTGCAGACTTTAGAGGGTGCATACAGCGTGACGTGGAATCGCGACGGATCCAAAATTTTGGTCCGCGCAAAGGGAGGCAACGCTTATATCTGGGACGCAAAAAGTGGAGAAGTATTATTGCCTATTCAGGATGATTTCAGTATTAGCACAGCAACCTGGAGCCCTGATGAGTCAAAAATTCTCACCCGCAGTGGCGGTGGCAGGGTGCATATTTGGGATGTACAAAGTGACAGTTTCGTATTGACCCAATTTACATATAATCTTGGAAACTCTCCGTACATTCGCGACAATGCCACATGGAGTCCAGACGGAACCCGGATCCTGGCGCTCGGTGGCGATGGCATCGCACGTCTCTTGAATGCACAGAATGGTGAAATACTATTTTCGCTCCCAGGCAATTCGATTAGCTTTGCAGAATGGAATCCAGACGGAACCCAAATTCTTACGGGTAGTACAGATGGCAATATATATCTCTGGGATGCACAAAATGGCGATAAGTTGATGTCCCTCTATGGTCATAAGGACCAGATTGAGCACGCGGAATGGAGCCCAGATGGTTCTCAAATCGTAACCCGTAGTGCAGATAAAACGGTGCGCACATGGTATGTCAATATGGATGATCTTGTATCGGCTGTTTGCCGCAAACTACCGCGTAATTTAACCTGGGATGAGTGGCAGCAATACATGGAAGAAGCATACCGTCCCACCTGTCTTGAAGCGCCGATCCCACCGGACGCAATCGAGGCCGTTACAGAGGAAGCTCAATCTCGCGCCCAAAATGGCGACCTAGCTGCCGCCGCTGAACGCTTGGCTGAACTAGTTGGCTGGCTGCGCGAGAACGGTCAGTTCAACACCTTTGGCATCGAGCGGGAAGAGTGGCTGGCAAAGTTACAGGCGGGTGCAAATCCATGGGCGGAGGAATAGGTCGCGCGAGCATATCGGCAATCGGGGCGCCGGGCTGTAGGCGAGGTTTTGCAGGTGCAGGGTTGATTAAGCAGTGACTGCTTTATGGGCAAATGCCCGGCTTTCATCATGTTTGGCGATTGGCGCAACGTCGAGGCTAAAATTGGCCAATATGGCCAACAGAAGCTCTTTCCATTGACCACTCATGCTGGTCTGTTGTAACGTATATCGAACAGTTTGCGAATCCAAAAACTCAACCAGGGGCGCTGAAACCAGTTCGGTTCCAAACTGACGCGAAAATCGGACGGTATAATAAAAGCCGCGCAGCACATCTGAAAACAAATATCGTTCTGCTTCTGTCAAGAGGCGTTCAAATTCTCAGTAGTTCAGGCAACGGCGGGGCTTGCGGAGAAAGCGACAGATTCACAGCCAAATAATCGCTAACTGGCGCCATCGTCACAACTGTCATAACAGCTTGCCACAATTCTGCCGGCAGTTGGCGCAAATTGGCGAGAGACACAATAACCGGAGAATCTTGGTGGGCCTTCATCATTTTCGCAAAACTGATAAAGGTGAGGCCCACGGCTTTGGGCGGCTGGTTGGGCGCTTGGCCTACATCCAGCCGTAGCAAAACATTGTCGGCCAGCTCTACGCCCGTTACGTTCTGGCTTTGACCCAAAGAGACGTAAAGGACATCAGCTTCTCTGTCGTAATTGATTTTCGTATTTTCCATAATCATGGAGGGTGGAATATCAGGAGTAAAAACGAAGCCAGACTATGCAGGAAGCGTGCTGGGTGTGTAAACTGTCAATGACGATACGCGCTCAAAATGTTTGGCATTCAGTGTCAAAATCGGCAAATCATGTACCAAACAGACCGCTGCAATCAAAACATCCTTGACGCCAATATCCTGATTCCTGGCAATTAAATCAGCATGGAGTTGGGCCGCCTGTTCGGCTGCCTGTTTATCAAAGGGCCAAACCTGCAACGGGCCAAGCAGCGCATTCTCGCCAATATCCTTGCCCGACCGATGAATGCCAAAAAGCAATTCATACGAGTTGATAGCGGTGACACCGCAGTGATAGCTCTGGACAGCCTGCACAACCGCGCTGGCGCCAGGTTCCCGATTGCGTAGAAATGCGATTAGAATGCTTGTATCTAGGCAGAGAGATCGGTTGTCCATGCTTGCCACTGTGCATCCAAGGAGTTGATTGCTTCTTCAAATGTATCATCATCCTGAAAGGTACCGCGCAACGACAAAAATTGCGCAATGGGCGATAGGCTTAGGGTCTGTCCTTCCACTGTCGCCTTGACCGCGGTTCCGTCTGTCAAGTTTAGAGCGTTCATCAACCAGGCCGGGAGCGATATGGTATCTTCGGCTGTGCTTGTTACAATAAGCGTCATGCTAGGCTCACCTCCAGTGAATAACAAAGATCGAGCAAATTTGCCCAATGATTATATCATCGAATTTTGAAATTAGCTATAGCAGTCAAATCACACAAACCAACCAACCCAAACCACCATGACCAACCCCTACGCGGATCTGGAAATCCGCATTCTTAACCAGACCAGTGCCGGCTATCCCCTGGAGCTGACGCTCAACGCCGAGCAGGAGTTTAGCGGGGGCCAGCTCGACCCTGGCTTTCTGCCCTGGATCCCTACGGCGGACCCGGTGGCGGATGGCCAGCGCCTCTTCGATTGGCTCTTGGGCCACGCCAAAATGCAGGCGGCCTGGGCCGAAGTGCGCGGCCACTTTGCCCAGCGCCGGCTACGGTTGCGCATTGACGCCAACGCGCCCGAGCTGCACGCCATCCCGTGGGAGCTGCTGCGTGAGGCCATCGAGGGGGAAGCGCCCAATGATCTGGCCGCCACAACCGCTACGCCATTTTCGCGCTATCTGGCCGGGCGTTGGCAGCCGGGCAGCCCCATTTTGCAGCGGCCCATTCGCGTGTTGGTGGCCATTGCCAATCCGCAAAATCTGAGCGACTTTGGCTTACAGGCGATTGATGTTGCGGCAGAGTGGACGGCGCTGCAAAATGCGCTGGTCGGGCTGGATGTGGAGCTGATCCAGCTGCCGCAGCCCTGTACGCTGGCCACCATTGAGGATGCGCTCAAAAAGGGCGTCCATGTGCTGCACTTTATCGGCCACGGCGTCTATCGCGCCCAACAGCAGGACGCGGCCCTCTATTTGGCCGATGACGCCAACCGCGTGCAGCCGGTGGTGGATGCCGACATTGCCGCCATGCTGGCTCGTCAACTGTCCGATGCCAACATGCACAACGACGACAAGCTGCGGCTGGTCTTTCTGGCCTCCTGTCAAACCGCCGCGCGCAGCCCGGCCGATGCGTTCCGCGGGCTGGCGCCGCGGCTGGTGCAGGCGGGTGTACCGGCGGTGCTGGCCATGCAGGACCTGGTGCCGGTAGACACGGCCCGCGCCTTCGCCACCACCTTTTATCGCCAGCTCTTGCAGCATGGCCAGGTTGATCTGGCGACCAATGAGGCGCGCTCGCATCTGTTGACAACCAAACTGGCGGGCGCCAGCATTCCAGTGCTTTTTATGCGCCTGCGCGATGGCGCGCTGCTGGGCAAGCGCGGTCGTATCGCCGGCGACAAGAGCGAAAACTTTTGGCCCTTCCTGCTCGATGATCTGCGCAAAGGCAAGTGCGTGCCTTTCTTGGGCCCGCGCGTCACTGCCGGGCTCCTGCCGGATGCCGCCCAGGTGGCCACGCGGCTGGCCGACAAATACAACTATCCGCTGACCGACCGCACCGATCTGGCCAAAGTGGCGCGCTACATTGCGCTCAACGCGCCGCAGGATCTGCGCGCGGAGTACACGCGCCTGCTGCGCCGCAGCCTCTTTGCCTATTTGGGGCTCAAACCCACCCGCGAGGATCGGCAGCGTTTTGCCAACGCCAATTTGACCGAAACCGCGGCCGGCATTGGCTGGGCCGAAAAAGTACGGGCGCTGCACGAAAATGAAATTCACCATCTGCTGGCTGAACTCAAGCTGCCCCTATATATGACCACCAATTGCGACAGCTTCATGACCGAAGCGCTGCGCGCCACCGGCGCCACCACCGTGCGCCGGGCCGGGCCGCGCTGGGAACAAGTGCAGGCCGGCACACCCCAATACACGCTGGACCCGGAGCCCAGCCGCGAGAATCCGGTGGTCTTTCACCTCAATGGCTATGATGATGACCCAACCCAGGCCCATCAAATGGTCCTTTCGGAAGATGACTATTTGAGCCATTTTGTGCGTCTCAATCGCGATCACAATTATATTCTGCCCATGGATGTGGTGGGACGCTTGGGTGAAAGCAGTTTCCTCTTTCTTGGCTATAGCCTGAACGACTGGGAATTTCGCGTGGTGCTGCAAGGGCTGGTGGCTGCGCTCAATCGACCCAAAAAGGTCAATGTGGGTGTGCAGCTGGAGGAAGGACCGGACCAGGATCCCGAAAAGGTGCTCCAATATCTGGGCGACTATATGGATCAGTACAACATCAAAATCTACTGGGGCACGCCTCAGCAATTTGCCACCGAGCTGTATAGCGAATGGCAGCGTTTGGGTGGTCCCAATGGCGTTGTAGCCGAAGAGGAGTGGGACGATGACAACTGGTAATCCTGATAGCAATTCGGTATTGCCCAATCCCTATGTCGGCCCACGCCCCTTTGAACAGATTGAAAGCAAATACTTCTTTGGCCGCGACGAAGAGACCAAAATTTTAAGCGGGCTGGTGGTGTCGCATCAGTTGAGCCTCTTTTACGCCCAAAGTGGCGCCGGCAAATCGTCGCTGCTGCGCGCCGGCCTTTTGCCGCGGCTCACGCGCAAGACGCGCGTGGGCGCCGATGAAAATGCCTATCTCTACCAGACCATGCACGTATTGCCCATTGTAACCGTGGGCCGCGGCGTGCCGCCCAGCACGGTAGGCGGCATCAAAAATGTCTATGCGTTTAGCGCCTTGCTCACGCTCTTTCCCGACGCGGATCCCAATAAATTAGGCGGCCAAACCCTAGTTGAAGCATTGCCGCTGCTTTTGGATGACCATATTGAAGCGGGCGCCATATGGGAGCCGGCGCAGGAGCGCAACGGCCGCGTGCGCCCGCCGTTGATCAAGCCGGATGCCACGCTGCTGATTTTTGACCAGTTTGAAGAGATTTTTACGGCTCACCCAGAGCGCTGGCGCGAGCGCGAAGGCTTTTTTCAACAGGTGACTGAACTGCTGGCTCGCTTTCCCACGCTGCATGTGCTCTTTACCATGCGCGAGGACTATCTAGCCGAGCTGACGCCTTTTGCCAATTTGCTGCGTGACGATCTGCGCCATCGCTTCCGCATGGAGCGCTTGCGCCGCGAAGGCGCGCTGCTGGCCGTGACCCAGCCGGCCCAGACCGCGGGTCGCACCTTTGCCCCCACCGTGGCCGAACAGCTGGTGGACAATCTGCGCCGCGTGCAGCGCTCGCAGCGTGCGCAGCGCCTGGCCCAGGGAACATCATCCACGAGCCAAGTGCAACTGGTCACGTCGGTCTACGGCGAATATGTGGAGCCGGTCCATCTGCAAATTGTCTGCCGCGATCTGTGGGACCGTTTGCCGCCCGAACGCATTGAGATTGAGCCCAAGGATTTGGAATCTTTTGGCGATGTGGACCAGGCGCTGACCAACTTTTATGAAAACACGTTGGCCAAAGTGACGGCCGAGACCGACGTGACTGAGCAAGCGCTGCGTCGCTGGTTTAATGAGGAGCTGATCACGCCGGCGCGCACCAAAGGGCTGGTCTATCGCGATGAGGCCAAAGGCGAAACGGCTGGGCTTCCTAACGCCGCGGTCAACATTTTACGCGACGCCTGGATCATCCGCAGCGACATTCGCGGGGGCGATACCTGGTATGAATTGGCCCACGATCGGTTGGTTGAGCCGATTCTGAACGCCAATGCCGCCCGCCAAACCATGCTGGCCTTCGATGCCAAATTGTGGTCGGAAACGGGCAAACCGGCCGAGCAACTCTATAAGGATGTGCAGTTGGAAGAGGCCGTCAAAGCTCTTGAGCTGCATCCCAATCAATTTTCCGCCGTGGAAAAAGAATTTATCCAGGCCAGTCAAGCGGCCGACACCGCCAGCAAGTTGCGCTGGCGTCGCTTGGTGATTACCGTCGGTTCTTTGCTGGTTCTTGTATTTGCTGCGTTGGCCGCTTGGGCGCTATTGAGTGCGGGCAGCGCCGCCGCCGCTCGTCAAGAAGCGCTGTCCAAAGCGCAGGTTGCGGAGACCGCCGAAGCCGAGGCCGAATTTGCCCGCGCTGCCGCAGTGGCGCTGCGCGTTACCGCTGAGGCCGGCGCCACCGACGCGGCCCGCCAGGCCATCAATGCGCGCATTGCCGAATCTACGGCCGTGGCGGCTTTTGCAGCGGCCGACCAAGAACGCAAAAGCGCGCTGAAACTGGCCGCCGATATACAGAAGCTGATTGCGCCAACGGCCACGCCCCTTCCCTCACCGACTGCCACATCGGCGCAACCTGACGCCGGCGGTGAGGCCACCCCTGTACCCATCAGCACACCCACGCCCAGCGTTCCGCCCACGCCGGATCTGGCGGCCACAGCCGCCATTGAAGCCGTGGTGCAGGAGATCGATCAGGTGCAATCGCGCGCCACCCAGGCGGCCCAAACCGAAGTGTCGCTGTACGCGCTGGCCCCGGACGCCAATATGAGCATTTTTGCCGCGCCCGATGTCAATGCCGAGCGCCTGGCCGTGGTGCATTCGCCCGATCGGCTATTGGTGCGTGAGGTGACGGCGGAATGGACCAAAGTGCGTTCGGCTGAAGAGATTGAGGGATGGATTCGAACCGTCTTTTTTACGTTTGATGGACCGCCCGATGCGCTGCCGGCTGATTTGCAATTTCGGCTGGTCTCCAATCGCGCCGACTTGCCCTTTGTGTACGGGCGCGTCATCGCCGTAGATGGGGTTGAAGGGGCTGACTTGGCGACCGATCCTGATAATGAGCAGAGCGGATTCCGCAAAATTCCCGTGCGGTGGCCGGTGACGCTTTTGCAAGTTGGTGCGGGCGCTCAGGCCTATGGCAGCGACCAGTGGGGGCTTGTCATGTTGGTGGACCCCGCTAACGCCACGCTGATCCAGCAGGGCTGGTTGCCCCTGGCGTTGCTGGCGCCGCGCGTCGAACCGATGACTGCACCCGTTCCGCAAGCTGCCATCCCAACTCAAACGGCTACCCTAACGGCTACCACATCCGCCGCCGCATCTGCCACCGCATTTCCCAATGTTGCCGATGCGGTCCGGCAAATTCGACAATATTTCTTCGAGGATGGATATCAATATGAATGGCCCGATGGTAGCGCCAGCGTTACCCAAATTGAAGCCAATGATGACCGCCTGGTTGTGCACTACGATCACCTGAGCGGCGAACTCAGCGGTATTCTGCAACCTGCCGATGATGGGCGATGGCACTTTGCCGGACAGTGGAGCCAGGGTGAAGACGGCGGCGATTTTGAATTAACGTTTGAAGCGGATTTGCAGGCAGCCAGTGGCTGGTGGAATCATGGCGGCGCCACGGTCAAAGAGGAGCACAGCTTGCGGATAAACAATAATCAGTAGATCGCAACAGCAAGAAATAGAGCCGGATTCGCCAGGCGAGACCGGTGCTTTCATGGCCAACACCGTTGCGGTGTACAAATAAGTGAGGGGTGTGCATAATGCGCTGCTCGAATGGAAATGGTTCGTAGCCCACGTGCGACGCACGACCCGCCAAGGCGGCTGCATGACGGCTGTTCTTCTGGGCAGTGCGACGCACACTAGCCCGCCCTTACTCGACTGAGATATTTATGCACACTCCTCAAATAAGTAGCGGGGATTGGTCATATAGGGCCAAGTGCCCAACTTGCAAATTGGGCCGCTTTCCATATATAATTTGTAGACTGACCAGTCGGTTTGTTTATAAGCAAACCTTGATTATATGGAACGCACGGCCATGAGTGAAGTTAAAAAAACAACGCGCGACCCCGAAAGTACGCGCGACAAAATTTTAGACGCCGCCTTAAACATCTTTGCAGCCAAAGGCTATTACGATACGCGCATGGATGAAATTGTGGATGAGTCCGGTTCGTCCAAGGGATCCATCTATTTTCATTTTCCCAATAAAGAGCGGCTTTTTCTGGCCCTGGTGGATCAGTTTGCCAATCTGCTGGAGCGCCGCGTCATCGAATCGATTGATCAGAATGAGGAAGGCATTGGCCGCGTGCGGGCCGCGCTGGAAGCCATTGTGGCCACCTTTGGTCGCTATCGCCGTCCGGCCAAGCTCATGCTGATCCAGGCGGCCGGGTTGGGCGCCCCTTTTGAGCAGAAGCGTCAGGAGATCAACGACCGCTTTGCGCGGCTGATCGGGGGCTATCTGCGTGATGCAATTCGCGTGGGTGATATTGAACCGGTGGATGTAGAAGTGGTCTCCTATGCCTGGATGGGCGCCATTTATGCCGTCATTATCCGCTGGGTCTATACGGGCGAGCCTGAACCGCAGCGCATTGTAGACGCACTGCTGCCCGTGCTGCTTAAAAGCGTTGGTCATGAAGACAGAAATGAGCCCGCAGTTGCCGACCTTCGCTGAATCCACCTTTGGTGCAGATGCCAAAAAGCGCCAGCGTCTAGTTTCGGTGAGCGCGCCGTGCCCCCATGTTGACCCCATGCAGGCGTTTTTGCACGGCATGGGCCGCGAGCGCTTTTATTGGCAAGAGCCGGGCAATGGCGTCACCCACGTCGGTTTTGGCGCCGCGGCCGATCTGCGCGCCTGGGGACCCACCCGTTTTCAATCCATTACGCAGCAGGCGCAGGCGCTCTTTGACCAAGCCTATTTACCGGCCAGCACGCCCAGCTTTGCCGAGCCGCATCTCTTTGGCGGCTTTGCCTTTAGCGATGATTTTACGCCTGACAACACGTGGTCGGTCTATCACCCAGCCCAATTTATTCTGCCTCATTATCAGCTTTCCATCCAGCATGACGCGTGGGGGGAGCGTCAAGGCTGGCTCACCATCAACGCCCTGCTGGATTACCCCGCGGCAACGCCTTCGACGCGCGCAGACGCGGAAGCGGTTGAGCTGGCAACTGCCTTACGCGGCGCGCTGACCGAACAAATCGAGCAGTTGCAACAGACACCCATCCGCATGGCTGCTTTGCCCCAGCTGCACTCGCGCTGTTATCCCATGCCATACGCCACCTGGGAACAGATTCTCAAGGCGGCCATGGACCAGTTCAGGACCGGCGCTCTGAGCAAAGTGGTGTTGTCACGCGTCTGCGAATTGCGCTTTGACCAAAAGATAGATGTGGCGACGGCGCTGGCCTATCTCAACCGCATCTATCCAGACTGCTATCGTTTTGTCTTTGAACCGCTGCCGCATCACGCATTTTTTGGAGCGTCGCCAGAATTGCTGGTTAATTTGTCCGGTCAGCAAATTTGCACAATGGGGTTGGCTGGTTCTGAGCCACGGGGCGCCACACCGGCGGCCGACGCCGCTTTGGGGCGCCAACTTATGGAAAGCGTCAAAGACCGGCACGAGCATCAGCTTGTGGTGGATGCCCTGCGCCAACGCTTGCAGCCCTTATGCACCAAGTTAGACATTGCCGCCCAACCGCAGCTGCTCAAATTGAGCAATATTCAGCATCTGTATACGCCAGTAAGCGGCACCCTCAGCAAGCCGCAAGATGTGCTGTCGCTGTTGGACGTGCTGCACCCCACACCCGCGCTGGGGGGCGTGCCGCGCGCACAGGCGCTCGACTTTATTCGGCAGATGGAGCCGGTGCCGCGCGGCTGGTATGCGGCGCCCGTGGGGGTGATCAACCGGCACATGGAAGGCGCCTTTACGGTGGCCATTCGCTCCGCCGTGACCGAGTACGAACGCGTCTGGCTGCATGCCGGCGCCGGTATTGTGGAGGCCTCCAATCCGCAAAAGGAGTGGGATGAAACTGCCCTCAAGTTCCGCCCCATTTTGAACGCATTGGGGGCGGCTGCGTAAGTCGTCATAAAAAGAATAGCATCAAAAAGGGCCGCGATCTGCAAGATCGCGGCCCTTTTTGATGCTGTTTCGGCTATGACACATGCATAATTTTATGCATATAATTGCGCGGTGGTCTGGACCATGGCGCAATAGCTTTCGGCCTTGAGCGCCGCACCGCCAATCAGCGCGCCGTCAATTTCGGGCTGCTGCATAATGTCGGCAATGTTTTTGTCATTGGTGCTGCCGCCATAGAGCACGCGCGTGGCCTGCGCCACGGCATCGTCAAACATGTGGGCGACAACGCCGCGCACGACGCCACAGGTGGCGTTTGCTTGCTGCGGCGTGGCGGCTTTCCCTGTGCCAATGGCCCAAATGGGCTCGTAAGCGATGACCAACGTCTGCACCTGTTCGGCGCTAACTCCGTCGAGCGCGTCCTGCACCTGCAAGGTCACCACCGCCGCGGTCTGCCCGCCTTCATTCTGTTCCAAGCTTTCACCCACACACACAATGGGGATCAAGCCATGCGCCAGCGCTGCTTTCACCTTCTGGTTGACTGACTCATCCGTTTCGCCAAAATATTGGCGGCGTTCGCTGTGACCAATGATCACATATTGGGCCAGCCCTTGCAGCATTTCGCCACTGACTTCACCGGTGTAGGCGCCGCTAGCGGCCCAGTGCATATTCTGGGCGCCCACGGCAATTGAGCTATTGGCCAGTACATCTTGCACGGCGGGCAAACAGACAAAGGGCGGACACAATACGCGGTCTACCGCTTCCACCGTGGCGACCTGGGCCTGAATGGCTTGGGCCAACTCTTTAGCCTCGGCCACCGTCTTATTCATCTTCCAATTGCCAGCCATCATGGGTTTACGCATGCATGGCTCCTTTCTTCTTTGTAATATTGTTCATCAGCACTGACTTTTGATATTCAGTACACCGCAACGGTGTTGGCGATTCAAGCGTCAGTCTCGGCTGGGGAATCCGGCCCTATGTCTTGCCGCTGCGATTTACTGATCGGCGAAGTTTTTACGCTGATGAGAGATCGCCCCCTCTCCACAGCGTAGCGGTCGTGAAAAGGGGCTGGGGAGAGGCCTTTCTATTCTTCCGGCGGCGCTAGAAAACGCGCCAGCTCCACCTCATACGCCTCGGCTTCCAGCCAGCGCCCGCCCTGCACATCATAATGTTTGAGCTGCTTGTTGGTATCAAACCAGAGTTCAACTTCAGTCTGCGCAAAACAGCGATTGGCGCCGGTGGTGTGCAGCACCTTGCGCACATAAAGTGGATATTCGCCCTCGTCGGTCTGGCTCAGTTCGTTGTATAGATCAACCGTGCCGGTGACCGGCTCTTTGCAGCGCGTGTTCAGCGCATAAATGTGCAGCAGGCGATCATCACCAGCGCCGCTAAAGATGGACGCAATGCGTTTAAAAATGTTCATGATGAGTTTTGGGTGAACGACAGATTCCGTCGATTTGGGCGCTGAAAAGTCATTGCTGACCTATTTATAGCTATCCAGCCGGAGCCTAGTGCAGAATTTACAAAGCGATTTTGCCACCAGAAGCCAAGACCTTGTTTATAGCCATCCAGCCGTAGCCTAGCTTGTCGAAGGCGCAAGTGGGCTTGCCGCTTTGCGGCCACTTTGTGAACTGATAAGCGTAGCCCCCGCGGACCTGAATAGGCGCCCTTATTTATCGTTGAGGGCGGTGACGCCCGGCAGCGCTTTGCCTTCCAGGAACTCCAGGCTGGCGCCCCCGCCCGTGCTAACGTGCGACATCTTTTCGGTAAGGCCAGCTTGGGCCACGGCGGCGGCACTGTCGCCACCCCCAATAATGGTGGTGGCATCGGTTAGCGTGGCCAACATTTCAGCAATGGCCACCGTGCCTTGGGCGAACACAGGATATTCAAAGACCCCCATGGGACCATTCCATATCACGGTGCGGGCGCCGGCCAGCCGATTGGAAAAGTGGGCAATGGTGGCTGGCCCTATATCCAGCGCCATCCATCCTGCCGGCACATCTTCCACGCTGACCACCTGATTTTCGGCATCGGCGGCAAACTGATTGGCCACCCGCAGATCGACTGGGAGTTGGATGATTTCGGCGCCGCTGCCTTCCATAAGGCGTTGCGCGGTCTCCAGCGATTCTGCTTCTACTAGGCTATTCCCCATGTCATACCCGGCCGCGGCTAGAAAGGTATTGGCCATGCCGCCGCCAATCAGAATGTTGTCTACTTTGGCCAACAGCGCTTCAATAACAGCGATTTTGTCGCTGATTTTGGCGCCGCCCAAAATGGCGACAAAGGGCTGTTCTGGATTTTCCAGCGCGCTGCCCAAATAGTTCAACTCTTTTTCCATGAGGAAGCCGGCCACCGCCGGTAAATAGTGCGCCACGCCTTCCGTACTGGCGTGCGCGCGATGGGCGCTTCCAAAAGCGTCATTGACAAAGACGTCTCCCAGCTTGCCCAGTTCAGCGCTCATGGTTGGGTCATTTTGGGTTTCGCGCGGGTCAAAGCGCGTATTTTCCAATACGAGCACTTGCCCAGGTGTTAACGCCTGAACGGTGGCTTCGGCATCTGGCCCCGTGGTCACTTTGATAAACTGGATGGGCACGTTGAGCAAAAATGGCAAATAGTCGGCCACTGGCTTCATGCTGTATTTGGGATCCGGTTCGCCTTTGGGGCGCCCCAAGTGGCTCATCAATGTCACCGCCGCGCCGTGGTCCAGCAAGTATTGAATGGTGGGAATGGCGGCCCGGATTCGGGTGTCATCGGTGATGTGCCCATTTTCCAGCGGCACGTTAAAATCGACGCGCACCAGGGCTTTTTTACCACTCCAGTCAATATCGGTAATTGTTTTTTTGTTCATAGATTCGTGTGACCCAATGAAGAAAGTGATTGGTCATTGGACGCCGGTGGGCTATTCCAATCGCTCACGACCAGCTACCAATGACCAGTAACTGTTCAAATCCCCTGTTCAGCAATGTAGTGCGCCAGGTCGGTGACGCGTACGCTGTAGGCCCACTCATTATCGTACCAGGTGATGACTTTGACCAGGTCGCCATAAACGGCGGTGAACTGGGCATCGACTGTGCTGCTGTACGTGTTGCCTTTGTAGTCGCTGCTTACCAGCGGTTCACGGCTAACGGCCAGAATGCCCTTCATGGGGCCGGCTGCCGCTTCATCCAAAGCGGCCAGTAGCGCTTCCGTGGTGGCTGGCTTGTTGACCTTGGCCACAAAGTCCACTACGCTAACTGTGGAGGTGGGGACGCGCATGGCCATGCCGTCGAATTTGCCCTTGAGCTCGGGCACGACCAGGGCGACCGCTTTGGCTGCACCAGTGGTGGTGGGGATAATGTTCATGGCGGCGGCGCGGGCGCGGCGCAAGTCTTTGTGCGTCACGTCCAGGATGCGCTGGTCGTTGGTGTACGAGTGCACGGTGGTCATGACGCCCTGTTCAATACCAAACGTGTCGTTGACCACTTTGGCCGCGGGGGCCAGACAGTTTGTGGTGCAGCTGGCATTGCTGATGACGTCGTGCTTAGCGGGATCGTACTTCTCCTGATTCACGCCCATGCAGATGGTAATGTCTTCGCCTTTGGCCGGCGCGCTGATAATCACCTTTTTGGCGCCTGCCGCCAGATGCAGCGCGGCCTTTTCGCGGTCGGTAAAAATGCCGGTGCTTTCCACCACAATATCTACACCCATTTCGCCCCACGGCAACTTGCTGGGGTCGCGCTCAGAGAGCACCTTGAGCCGATCGCCGTCGATGACAATGTCGTTCCCGTCTACTTTGACTTCACCGGGATAAATACCATAATTGGTGTCGTATTTAAAGAGATGTGCATTGGTGGCCACATCGGTCAGATCGTTGACGGCTACCAGATTAAATTGGCGCCCGTAGTTCTGTTTGAGCGCCTTCGTAACCTGACGCCCAATACGGCCAAAGCCATTGATAGCAATTTTAATCGCCATTTTTTTTCTCCTTGAAATTGATCCTAAAAATCAGTCATTAATAATGGTTTTTGGGTTGTGCGTCATTGCATACCAGATATGCTCCATACCGGAACATTCTCCCGCGCCCCCGCTAACAATAGACGCCATTGCAATTGGGCGGAGCGCAAGCAATTCTTTTGAGACAGGGCGCGACGTATAATGCGCCTTGCGCCACTGTATACAAAACATTCTAACACAAGTGGTGATGAAAGGTGTACTTTACAGCGCTTTTGCGGAGGCTTTACGACGCTTCCCAACAAGATCCGTCCAGCCGCACCTGCTCGAGTTGCAATGGCGTGACGCCCGTGGGGTCCAGCGTGATGCGATAGCGACGCCAAGGCAGATAAAAGTATGTGTATCCGCGCAGGCAGACTTCTTTGGCCACCGTGGCATCACCAGACTGAAGCGTCGATTGGGATGCCGAAGGGGCATCACGGATATCCTCCAGCGCCAGCCGCTGCACGCCAAAGCCCGTAATGCCATAGGTGAATTCAGCCGCTCGCAACGCATTGTTGGCAATACGCAGGTCTTCGTTAGTCGGCGTAGGTTGGGGCGGGTTGAAAATGCGCGGCAGCAGCGCCCAGGGCAAAACGCAAGCCAGGAGCAAAAAGAGCGCTTTGGTGCGTAAGGGGCGCGTGGGCCATTCAATGGCAATCGCCAGCAGCCGCCAGACAACGCTGGCCCCCAGAAAAGCCAACCAGAGGATGAGTAGATTAAAGCCGAAATCCAGCGGCGCCATATAGCTAACGCCATCTGCTTCCATGGTGGCAATGGGTTGCGGATAGCCTCGCCAGCCCGGGCAGCCGGCTGGGCAGCTTACATGATTAAAGGGCACTTGAAAAATATAGTAGCTACCAATACAGAGTATCACCGCACACAGTAGAAAGGCCGTGACAACGCGAAACCAGTAGCGCGTCTGCTGGCGCCACCAAATAATCATGAGCAATACCAACAGCACGTTGGCAATTGCAAACAGACCATCTTTCCAGTTTGAGAAATGGACCCAGCCTTCGGGGAGGCTGGGCCAGAAATCTATCGGCATAGTGCTTCCATCTGCCTCTCTCCCCTTGACGCACAAGGTGCGTCAAGGGGAGAGAGGCTAGAAAAACGCATTCATAATTCGCAGGTAGGGTACGAGAATGTCGGGACGGTTGGTGCCAATTCCATCTATGCGCAGCCCCACCATGGCCTGCTGCTCCCACAGTGTATCGGGATTCCAGGCGCGGATGCCTAGCCCCAGCGCGCGCGCTTGATCCACCATTTTGAGGCAGATGTTTTTATAATGCACCCCCACGCCGAAAGCGCCTATCTCGGCGGAACGCTCAAAATCCGCAAGCTGCCCTTCACCGGCAATTGTGCCAATGGTAAAGTGGTCGCCACGCTGACGCACTCGCTCCAATCGCCCAAACACCGCCGATATAAAGATGACTTTTTCCTGGGCTTTTTGGGCCAGCACGGTATCCACCACTGCATCCACCACGCCTTCACCCTTTAATTCGCAAAAGAGTTTGGCCCGGCCGATTACCAGATCCAGCACTTCATCCAGCGTGGGGATGCGTTCGCCCTGGCCAGCGTCCAGCCGCCGCAGTTGCGCCAACCGCATGTTGCGCACCGCACCAGAGCCATTGGTGGTGCGGTCCACCGTGTCGTCGTGGATCACAACCAGGTGGTCGTCACGAGTTAAGTGCACATCACACTCGACGGCGTCGATGCCCAGATTCAGGGCATAGCGAAAGCCTTTGAGCGTATTTTCAGGCTGCACACCGGCTGCTCCGCGGTGCCCCAGGGAAAAAATCATAGGCCCGCCGCTTGCAGCGCCAGTCGAATGGCTTCTTTCTGCTCTGGTGATGTAATGGGCATGGGCGCGCGCGGGAAACTTTCGACGCGGCCCTGGAGCGCCATGGCGGTTTTCACGTTGGCGGGCAGGTTGTTGGCGTCAATGGCATTCCAAATGCGCAGCAGCTTATTGTGCAGTGCCAGCGCCACATCATGGTCGCCGCGCTGACAAGCATCCCACAGCTGGATGCAAAGCGTGGGCGCGGCCGCGGGCAGGGCGGCAATGGCCCCGTGCGCCTTGAGCATAAACGAGGGGTAGAGCAGCGCATCCACCGCCGTAAAGACCAGACCGCGATCCCCAAGCATGAGCAGCAGATCGGCCAACAGCTTCATGTCGCCAGCGCTCTGTTTGACGCCAATCACGCCATCCACTTCGGTGATGATTTTGGTGAGCAGCGCTGGCGAACAGTAGGACCAGGGCACCACGTTATAGATCATCAGCGGGATCTGGGTGGCCTGTACAATGGTAGCAAAGTGACGCTGCATAGTCTCATCGCTGGGGCGAAAGAGATAATGTACGGGCGTCACTTGCAGGGCAGTCACCGGCAGGTCAGAAAGCGCCTGGACGCGCTCAACGGCCTGCCGTGTGCTGTCCACAATCAGCCCGGCAATGACCGGTACGCGACCGGCGGCGGCGTCGGTCGCCGCACCCACCAGCCGTCGCAGCTCGTCGGTGGTCAACGTGTGGCCTTCACCGGTGCTGCCGCCCACCACCACGCCGTGTACGCCCGCCTGTTCGATCATGTAGCGCACTTCCTGCTCCACAGCCGCTTCGTTCAACTCTTCATCCGCCGTAAAAGGAGTGACCAAGGGCGGGATGATCCCTCTAAGCGATAATGCATCTGTAGTCATAGTTCCTCCATTGGGTGTTGATAAAGCGATTTGTATCGTCAATGAATTCAGCTTGCTCGATTGCCGACAGCTTTATTGCTGAGCCACACAGCAATAAGCAATACAGCAATAAGCAATACCCTCCCTAAATCATACCACGCGCCATCTTGATCAGCCGATCCAGAATTGCTTCTCCGTCGGCGCGCAAACCGTTGTGTTCATACGCATTGGTGATCCAGAGTTTGAGGCCGGCAATGTTTTGAGCGGTCTCTTCAGAAAAGGTGCGCTCCACGTACATGTCGTCATAATAGACGGCGGCCGCGCAGGGCACGCGGTTGGCGCGCAGCGTCGCCACATCATATAGGCGCGGCCATCGTTCTTCTGCCGCTAGAATTTCAGCCGTCGCTTGCAATGGACGCAATTCGCGATATTCTGCAAACATCCACGGGTAGATCATTTCGCCGGTAAAATAGATGGGGCCTTGGGCTGTCCAATCAAATTGTGGGTATTCACTGCGCACGCGCGCCGCCGCCCAATGGGATGCGCTTTGTTGACAATAGATAGCCTCGTGCAGAATAGCAAAGATGGGATTGGTATCAAAGTCTTGCGCACTTTCCACACCGTGTAGAAAAGAATAGCTGAGCTGGCGACCGTCCCGCCCATTGATGAAGGCTTCTTCTACTAAATAGTGTATCTGTTCAAACCCATCGCTGGCGCCAAAGGCCAGCCCCAATTGCTGAAACCGGCGCGGCGTTAACTGATCGCCATTGGGCAGCCGCACGTCGGAATTGACCAACTGGTCCACAATTTGACGCACGCGCTCCACATCTTCGGGGTAGCGCGCGTAATAACGTTGGTTCTTGGCCATAACTCGTTGATAGGTGGCTCGATACACTTCGTCGGCGGTGCGCTCTAACGGCGGCAATCCGCCGGTGATGAAGGCGGCGGCCAGTCCGTCCGCGGCGGCCGAGAGATAGTGCGTAATGCAAAAGCCGCCATAGCTTTGACCCAGCACGCTCCAGCGTTCATCTGCGCCCACAAGCTGACAACGAATGGCTTCGGCGTCCTGCACAATTGAATCGGCGCGAAAATGCATCAAGTAATCGGCCTGTTCCGACGCGGTGGCAAAGCGCGCCAGCGTCTGCCAATTGACTGGGGAGCTGAGCCCCGTGCCGCGCTGATCCAGCAGCAGCACGCGGTACTCTTGTAGGGCGCGCTTGAGCCAACCGCCCTTATCCATGGGCCGCGGCGCGCCAAAGCCGGGTCCGCCTTGCAAAAAGAGCAGCCAGGGTCGCGCCGCGCCTTCATGTTCCGCTGCTACAACTTCGCGCGCAAAGACGCTAATCTTTTCGCCGTCTGCGCGGGCGTAATCGAGCGGTAGGGTAAATTCATGATTGGTCATCACCATGCCGGAATGGCGATGTACGCTTAATTGAGTGTGCATGTTATCCTTTTCTATTGCCCTCTCCTACGTACAAGCAAATGTATTTTATAGTCACACAATGTCATTAAGGTAAGGCCGCTTCAAGTGCGACGCACGGTATGCCACGCGAATGCTTGGACCAAAATGGCGGACACCGTGCGTCGCACTTTTCGCTCACTTTATGACATTGGGTAATCATTCATCACAACTTTGTTGTCTGTGCTTAGTGGTCTACCTGCACGACATAAATCATTTATGTTACGCAAGCCCGGCGGAAAGTCGGTTCGCCGACGTTCCTGTTTTTTCTAGCAGACTGGCTGTCGCTGCGTAACGTGAGTAAATCATATTGGGCCTTTGGGATTTCAGGTGGCTGACAGCAGATGTCCCCGGCACTTTCGACGAGATGACTCGGTAGACGAAATGAAGCACCGGCGACGTCAACCACCTGCGATCCTGTTTAACCTCATTTTGTTTTCAAAGTAACCGCTGGTTAGTTTGGCAAAGGTGGATGGGCTGTGGCATAATTCTTAGGTTACCAATATGGTAAATTAATTTATACAAATGTTAGGACTTACGCAAGCCTTGAATGACATTAGTTAACGAACATTCCTTGTTTTGATTCACATTGTATCGATTGCAAGCGGGTTCAATCTTGGCAATCCACCAGCGCGGCGTAAGTCGTAATGTATTAAAAACAAATGGTTTAGACTGTGATATTTGTGATTGCATAGTTAAACATTTTTATGCTGCCAGACACTTCGTATGAATATGGCAGAGCAAAGTATATCAAAAATATATTTATTTTAGAGGGCGGTGAATTATGTCAAATGCACTTATGGCTTCGCTTTTGCCCGAAGCCAATGCAAATATGCCGGATTTTGATCCGGGCGACACCGTACGCGTGCATCAGCGCATTACGGAAGGTCGCAATGAGCGTATTCAGATTTTTCAGGGCGTTGTGATTGCCAAACATGGCGGTAAAGGCGCTGGTGCTACATATACTGTGCGTCGCGTCGCCTCAGGTGGCATCGGTGTGGAACGCACGTTTCCCATTTATAGCAAAAGCGTAGAAAAAGTAGAGGTGTTGCGGAAGGCGCGAGTCCGACGCGCGCGCTTGTACTATCTGCGTGAACGCCAGGGCAAATCGGCGCGCCTGCGCGAAAAGATTATGGTTCGTGGCGACTAAGCCCCTCTCTATTTGAACGATTATACTCAGCAGACTTATGCAGCGGCGTGAGCTTTCTCTAGTGTGAGCCAGATAGCGTTAGAGAAAGCCCCCCACTGCGGTCTGCTGATTTTATTTGTTCTATCCCCACAGCAGCCGCGGCACTGGTTGATGGAAGTTAATCAATTAAATCGGTAAACAACGGCACTGGTTGAAACCAGCGCCTGGCAGCCAAAGTACGCTAAAGCGCACTTTTTTATAGCCTGCTTGAGCAGGCTTCCGCTAGCAGACGCAGGCTTCAGTGATGCTCTGGAATGGTTCTTTCATCCAACATCTGGCTGTCACGGGCGCAGTATCCCCATATTTTTCTTCCTCTTGTGTTTTATAATACCAACTGCTTTTACAGAGCCAAATGGTATAACTATGTGGCTGGTCAATGTCATTCCGTTAAGCCCGCTTCAAGTGCGTCGCACGGTGTGCCACGCGAATGGTCGGGCCAAAAATGGCGGACACCGTGCGACGCACTTTTCGCTAACTGAATGACATTGTGTGGCTGGTAACAGCTGCCTCTGTAATAATCCTTTCCCTTCAAGCTGCCATATCTGCATTTGGGGCTAGTTCAGAGCTGGGCGTAATGCATCGTTCTGCCTAAAGAATGATAGTACCTTTGGCCTATTTACGCTCTATACTTTTGCCGATATGATAGGGTCTCCTCGCTTAAGGAACCGTAAATTTAAGCGTATATTATTTGTGAGTCCGCACGATGGAGAAGCTCACACATATCTACAGGAGAAACATCATATGAAGCAACGTACCCCTCCCCCTTCCATACAAGTGGCTGCAAACCATCTATGTCGCGATAGCGGCAGCATGGGCATACGTGTTGGCCTGCATCCAGGGCTGCGGCTATCCGTTGTGCTGCTCGCGGCGAGCCTTTTTATGTGGTTGAGCACAGGCGTTTCATACGCTCAGGATATTAGCGTTTCCGTATCGCCCAATCCCGCTGAAGTATCAGAGCCGGTGGTGGCGACCATTACGTTCACCAACACGGGCGCGCCCCTGGCTTCCGTGCCGCTGACGATGACATATGACACGCTCTATGTCAGTTACAATAGCGTGGCCGGCTCAAATCCTCCTTCATACGGCCTCACTGATGGTGGTGTCATTACCTGGACCGATGCCTCATCCGGTGCAGGGCTGGGCACAGGCTCATCATTGCAGGTGGTTGTTAACCTCACGGCCAAGGATGCGATTCCCAGCACAAATATTATGGTTAGCGGCCCCAATGCTACAAGCGGCCAGGGCGCGCTCACCATCAACGAGCCTCCGGGAAAGTATCAGATCTCTGGCTACATCTGGCATGACATTAACAATAGCGGAACCGATTCTCGCGATACGAGCAACCCCAATGAACCGCTGATTCCGGGCGTGGTGGTTGAGCTATATCGCGATAATGATGCCGGCGGTTCGCCATTTGTGTGGGATGCCACCGATGCCTTGATCACTACCACGGTTGCCGCTGACGGCACGTACACCTTTACCAATGTGGTCGGCGACGGCATAACCGATTTTATTGTGCGGCTGGCGCCCAGCAACTTTAACCCCGGCGGTCCACTAGATGGGTTTATCATTTCAGATTCACTCACAGACCCGGCCACCAATAGCCAGCCTGTTACCAATTTGAATACAAACGTAACCGGCGTTAACTTTGGTCTTTACTGTCGCTTTGACCTGGCGCTGGTAAAGCAGCTGGCCAGCGGACAGTCAAACACCATTGCCCCGGGTGATGACATCACCTTTACGCTAACCATTACCAACCAGGGCATTGTGCCGGCTGAGAATATGGTTCTGGTAGATTACCTGCCCACTGGCTTCACGTTGAGTGTAGCTGAAACCGACTGGACTAACGGGTCAGCGGGTATGGCAACGACCACGTTGGCGGGGCCGTTGGCTGGCGGCGAATCGACAACAGTCGACATCATCTTGACCGCGGGCGCAGCCGTTGCTGGTGGTATGTATACAAATACGGCAGAAATTGCCGCGGCAGATTCTGTGCCAAAGGATCTGGATGGCAACAGCTTCCCCGATGCCGATTCAACGCCGGATATGACCAACGGGAACGGCACCAATGGCAATGGCGGTGAGGACGCTGACCTAGAAAACGATCAGGTGAATGAAGATGGCAAGGTTGCCGGGCAAGATGAAGATGATCATGACCCCGAACCATTTACAGTCGCCATCTATGACTTGGCATTGATCAAAGAATTAGCCGATGGCCAGGCCGCGCTGGTGCAACCGAGTGATGTGGTTTCATTTACCATTACTGTGAAAAATCAGGGCACGGTTTCCGCCGGCAACTTTACGGTTACGGATCAGATTCCGTCGGGGATGAGCTATGCTGGTTTCCAGACCGGACCAGTTGCTGCGGGCAGCAGCTGTACAGGGGCGGCTGCTAATCCGATCTTCACCTGTTCGATTGCGGACCTGGCGCCGGGCGGCGTAATTACCGTTACCCTAGCGGTGCGCATTGATGACGCCACGCAGAGCCCCTTCCGCAACTGGGCTGAAATCAGCGCCGACAGCGGTGATGATATTGACTCTACGCCTGACACAAACACCGGTATTGACAATGGTGTGGGTTTTGGCACCGGCCCCAATGACCCGGTGGTCAACCACAATGACATCGACCACACAGCACCGAACAATAACCCACTTGTGGATGAGGATGATAACGACTACGAAGACGTCTCCACTAGTGCTGTCTACGATTTGGCGCTGGTGAAGGCGTTAGCCCCTGGCCAAAGCCCCTTTGTCAATCAGGGCGATACGGTCAACTATCTGATTACCGTACAGAATCAGGGCAATCTGCCCTCAGGCGCTTTTACAGTGGCTGATTATATTCCAGCGGGCATGAGCTACGCGGGGATGAGCTCCTCGCCCTTTACGGTGTTGCCCGGCGGCGGCATTGGCGCCCCCAACGTTTCCGGCTCTATGTTCTCCATTGTGATTACGGACATGGTGCCAGCAGAAACCATGTACATTACGTTGACATTGCGCGTTGACGACGCCAGCCAAGGGCCATTCCGCAACGTAACGGAAATCACAAGCGACAGTGGCAATGATGTCGATTCCACGCCCGATGGGGATCCACTGAACGATCCGGTCATCGACCATAATGATATTACCCACAGTGGACCGACGTATGATGAGCCAACTGAAGATGAAGACGACCACGATATTGAGATGCTCTATGTGCCCAGCCTGGCCATCACCAAGGTGCGCAACGGCGTCAACCCATTTGGTCTGGGCGACTCCATTAGCTTTACCATCCGCATCACCAATACGGGCAGCGTGACCATTACCGTGCTGCCGCTGGAAGATACATATAACAATGCCTTCTTTGCCTACGATGGCGGCAACCCGCCCACGCCGGCGCCCGATTCCGCCACGCCGGGCGTGTTGAACTGGAATGACCTGCTGGCTGGAAATGCGGCCTATCCTAATGGGTTAGGCATAGGGCAAAGCATGGCTTTGGATGTCTATTTTGTGGCGCGGGCAGATACGGGGTTATTGCCGGCTACCGCTCCCTGTGTGGCGTCCGGCGAAGCGCCCAATGTGGTGCATGTGATGAACGCCATGGCCGATCTCGATGGGCCTGGCGGCATGGCTCCCGTCATGGTGATTGAAGATGCCGACGACCACGATTGCGACAGCGCGCAGATATTCAACCCCACGGCCGTGACGCTGGCCGAACGCAGCGCCACCCAGCAGGCCGATGGCGTTATGGTGCGCTGGAGCACAGTCAGCGAAAGCGACATTGTGGGCTTCCACCTGTGGAAGAGCAATGGCGTTCACGCTGAACAGCTGACCACCACAATGATTACGGCGCAGAAAGCTGGCCAGTCCTCTGGGGCTTCTTACGAATGGCTGCACGTCGGCGCTCAACTGAATAGAGGTGACGCCTATCTGTTGGAGTTGGTCAAAGCCAATGGGACAACCGAGACTGCGATCATTGATGTCGTATCTGGAATTTCTATCTACCTACCCTTGCTGGAGCGGTAGGGTATAGATAAGAACTGTAATTCACGTAGAAACAGAAAAACCGGGCCAAGGCCCGGTTTTTCATTTGTAACTTTCTGCTATTTTGGGGCTCTTTTGGATCTCAGGCGGTTGACGCACTGGCCGCATCCCTTCCAGGAAAGGAACCACACAAGATCCGGTTGATCCTATTTTTTCTGTGCCGATACATCTTGGACGGGAATTTCCTGTTCTTCGGCGGCAGAGGAACTTCCCGCCGCTTTGTCCTCTTTAAACTCAGCCGTCCATTTGTCGAGCTGTTGGCCTAACATACGCAGACCGTTCATCAGATCTTCGGCCAGTTCGTGGGCGGTTTGGCTGGCCCCGACGCGTTCGGTAATGTCGTCCGCCACGTCTTTGGCTTTCTCCAATGACTCCTTGGTTTGCTCACTTTCGCGAATGCGTTGGAAACCTTCTTCCAGGCTTTCTACCACAGAGTTTAGACCTTTGCGGAGGTCTGCCTCCATCTGCTTGCGTTCATCGCTGGCCCACGCAGCCTGCGCTAGATCAACAAACCGAGAACCCAAACGGCCCAATTCGTCCATCAATTCCTGGCCGCTTACGCTGGCGCGGTCTTTGCGACCGGCTGCATCTTGCGCTTCCTCTCTTGCTGATTTATCGTTTTCCATTTTGGATCTCCTATGGGAACTCAATGTCTCATTCGTCTTCAGCTACATATGTAGGACTTACGCAAGCCTGGCAGGAAACTTGTCCGGTTCGCCCTGCTGTTCTCTCCTGGCAATCCACAGGCGCTGCGTAAGTCGAGGTATTTCACAATTCGCATCGTGTACCAGAGTGGCAAGTTTGAAAACTTCTTCTACAATGGGCGCACAAAATGGGCCAAACCGTGGCCGGGCGTCAGCTCGATCCGCACGGCCTCGCCAGCTGCATGCCGCACGGTGTGTGGCCCTTCGCAGCGCACCACGTTGCCCGAGGGCAGCTGCACTTCATATAGATAGGAGCCACCGCGATAGATGGTGTTCAGAATGCGCGCGGGCCCGGCCGGATCGGCAATGAGCGTCAGATCATCTGGACGCGTTGCGGCTTCAATGGGCGTGCCACTGGCCACATTCACCGCTTGCGCCAAAAAGCCCAATTCAGTCTCCAATCCATTGGGTCGCGCCACGCCGTGCAGGAAAAAGGCAGAACCCATAAATTCGGCCACAAAGCGCGAGGCGGGTTGGGCATAGAGCTGCTCTGGCGCTGCTACTTGCTCCACCACGCCATCGTGCATGACGGCCACGCGATCGCCCAAAAAGAGCGCCTCTTCTTGATTGTGGGTGACCAAGATCACCGTGGCGCCGCTCTGCCGCAAAATCTGCAAGACGTCGCCGCGTAGCTGGTCGCGCAACCCTTCATCCAAGCCGGAAAAGGGCTCATCCAGCAGCAGCACGCGCGGTTTGGGCGCTAGCGCCCGGGCCAATGCCACCCGCTGCTGCTGTCCGCCGGAAAGCTCATGGGGCATCCGCTTTTCGGTCCCACTCAACCCCACCAAGGACAGCGTCTCGGCCACGCAAGCGCGCCGATCGACTTTGCGGCTCAACCCATAGGCCACATTGTCGCTTACGCTCATATGCGGGAAGAGCGCATAATTCTGAAAGACCATGCCCACTTGGCGCTGCTCTGGCGGCACAAAGCAGCCGGGGCCAGCCACTAGTCGTTCACCCACATAAATGCGTCCTGCATCTGGCCGTTCGAAACCGGCGATCATGCGCAAGGTAGTGGTTTTGCCACAGCCGCTGGGGCCGAGCAACGCCATAATCTCACCCTTTTGGACGGACACACTGGCATTGTGAACCGCCGAATTTGTTTGGAACGTTTTCTTTAAATTTTCACAACGGACGGCTATTTCGTTCATGACCTTTTTCACGGATGATTTCAAACAACATGGGTAAGGAAGAGAGCAGCACAATCAACAATGCCGGCGCGGCGGCGGCGGCAAAAAACGCTTCTGAGACGGCGGACCAGACTGCGGTGGCCAGCGTGCTAAAGCCAATGGGCGCCAGCAGCAAGGTGGCCGGTAGCTCCTTCATGGCAGTCAAAAAGATGAGACTCAAGCTGCCCCACAGACCGGGCCGCAAGAGCGGCAGCGTAATATCCCACAGCACGCGCCAGCGATTTTTCCCCAGACTGCGCGCCGCCTCCATCAAGCTGGGATTTATTTGCAGCAGCGAAGCGCGCACCACGCCCAGCGCTTGGGGCAGAAAAAGAACGCCATACGCCAAAATTAAAAGCGGCAGCGTCTGATAGAGCCAGGGTGCATGGTTGGCGCCAAAAAAGACCAGCGCCAGCGCAATCACAATGCCCGGTAGCGCAAAGGCCGAATAGGTGAGCCGCTCCAACAGATTGCTCAACCGACCGGCGTGACGCACCACCAAAATGGCCACCGGCAGTGCCGCCAGCGTAATCACAATGGCGGCCAGGCCAGAGGCCAGCACAGAGTGCCCAATGGCTTGGCCCAGCGCTGGTATTGTCTCATGAACCAGCAGGCCGCGCACCAACCAGTAGACCAGGACTAGCGCCGGTAAAATCAAACTGAAGAGTGCCACCGCTGCGCAAAAGCAAAATGCCGGCCAGCGCCACCACCCCAGATGCAAGATGGGCTGCGGGCGCACGGCGCCTGTGTCGCCCTGCACATAGCGGCCGCGCAGCCGCATTCTGGCTTCTACCCACACAAAAAGCAGCGTAATACCCACCAGCAGCAGTGCCAACAGCGCCGCCTGGGACCGATCGAAAGAGCGATATTGGATATAAATCGCGCGGGTAAAGGTATCGTACCGCATAATGGCCACGGCGCCGAAATCGCGCAACGTGTAAAGCGCCACCAGGAGCCCCCCGGCGCCAATGGCCGGGCGCAACAGGGGCAGCGAGACGCGCCAGAAGGTGCGCACGCCTCCGTCGCCCAGGCTGCGTGCGGCTTCTTCAAGCGCCGGGTCCTGGCGCAGCAGCGCCGCGCGCATGCTGGTAAACATGTAGGGATAGCTAAGCAGCGTCATGGTGAGCAGCGCGCCGGGAAAGCCATAAATTTCCGGCAGCCGCTCGACGCCCCATATGGGCTCAAGAAGCTGCTGCAATAAGCCGCGCGGGCCAAAGAGCGAAACCAACAAATAAGCGCCCACGTAGCTGGGGAATACCAGGGGCAGCGGCGCCAAAATAGCCCAAAGGCCCCGCCAAGGCACATCCGTACGTACGGTGAGCCAAGCCAATGGCGCCGCAATTGCACCGGACAGCAGCGTCACCGCCGCGGCCAGCCCAATGGTGCGCAGCAGCGTGGCCAATGTGTTGATGCGCCACAAATTTTGCCAAGCCGCTGGGCCGGCCTCTGCCGCACGGATAATCAGATAAAACAGAGGCAGCAGAAGCGCCACGGCAATGGCTGCTCCCGCTGCCCAAAGCAGCCAGGTGGGCAGCTGGTTGCTCCAATATCCCGAGCGGAGTCCACTCAATTTTAGACGTTCAGACCCAATAGACAAGATGCTATGTTCGTCGAAATGTTCTGTTTGGCAAGATGCGATGAATATCAACATGTGATGTTCATCAAGATGCTATGGCGGGCGAGATGCTCTGTGCGTCGAGCAACCTGGCTCGTTTAGGGCAAAACGCCAGTATCAATGAGCAGTTGGGTAGTGCCTTGCAGATCGGCTAACTCGGTCAGACGAATGGGGGCCGCGTTTAGCTCAGCGAGCGCAGGCAAATTTTCGGGGATAGCTACGCCTTCAATGACCGGATATTCGCTGGTTTCCGTCACAAAATATTGCTGTGCCGCTGTGGAAACCAGATACTCGATCAGCTTAAGCGCATTGGCCTCATTGGGGCCGGTGGCCAAGCGACCCACACCGGCCACCATGACTAGTGAACCAGGACCGCCACTGTTGAGAAAATGATTGCGCGCCGGAAAGCCTTCACCCTCTTCGGCCAGAAAACGGTACAGATAGTAGTGATTGACAAAGCCCGCATCAATTTCGCCGGCGCCCACAGCCGCCACAATGGGCGAGTTGCCTTCAAACACAACGGGCTCGTTGGCCTGGATGCCCAGCAGCCAATCCCGCGTCTGCTCTTCTCCCCACATGGCGCGCATGGCGGTGACCATAGCCTGGAAAGAGGCGTTGGTGGGCGCCCAGCCAATGCGGCCTGCCCACTGTGGATCGGTAAAATCCGCAATGTCATTGGGCAGATCGGCGGGCATGAGGGCCGTTGTGTTGTAGACAACGACGCGAGCGCGGCCCGAGACGCCAACCCATGCCCCGTTTGGTGAGCGGAATTCAGAAAGCACCTTGTTGGCAATCGACTCTGGAAGTGGCGCCAATAGCCCGGCGTTGTCGACTGCGCCCAGCCCACCGGGATCCTGTGCGAAAAAGATATCTGCCGGTGAGTTCGTTCCTTCTTCCAAAAGCGTGGCGGCCATCTCTGCGGTGCCACCATAGCGCACCTGTACGTCAATACCCGTTTCCTGGCTAAATTTATCCAGAATTGGTCCCACCAAATTTTCGCTGCGACCAGAATAGACCACAACGGCGCCTGTCTCTGCTGCGTCATCATCGGCGCCGCCAGCCGCGGGCGTCGCTGCTATAGGGGCGCAGGCAGCCATCAACAGCGTGCCTATGATTAGCAGCGCTGCCATTTGCAAGTGCTGCCGCCATTGCGGCTTTACAATGAATGGGTGACGCTGAACGAACTGAACCACAAAATTATTCTCCATGAAACAACCATTCCTTCGTTTGAGTGATGGGAAGAGCAACGGATAAATCGGCGCCTGACCGCGAAAAGTCGCTACAGCGGCTTAATGCCAAGCGATCGAACCGGGGGATGGGTCAAGCCTACCATACGGAATTGGTCAATTCAATAGAATATATGTGCCAATTTCAAGAAAAAAGCAACGGCATTTGTGAATTTCTTGGCTAAGCGGGGTTGGTATGTATATTAACGGGGGTTAATAAAAAAGTTCAGAGGGTGTAAACCTGTCAGGCCCTAGACGCTTGTTTACTGGCATCGACAACTTTTGCCAATAGTTCAGAAAAGTCTATGAAAGGGCCTGACAGGTTGCACTTTAACCTTATGTAACCTTATGAGATGTAACCTTATGCGATGTAACCTTATGCGGCGGATTCCACTTGCTCGACTCCGGCTACGCCACCTAACACAGCCGCCAGCCGTCGATTCATGTCGGCGTCGATGGCGCTGGGGTGAATGGCCGAAATCGGTCCATCCTGCTTGGGGCGCCCGCTGATCACCGTGACCTGATCCACCGGGAAGAGATCCATGGCGCCGGCAAACTGGCTGACGATCTCGCCAAATTTATCGATGATATAGGCCGTTGCGCCCTGTTCACCACCGGCTTGCAGAATCTCGATGGTGTGTGCAAGCTGCTCCAATTCTGCCTGGGCCTGACCGCGAATACCGGCTACTTCCGCCATGGCGTTTTCCACCAGCTTCTGCTTGGTAGCCTCTGCCGGCACAATTAAGGTGGCCGCCAGCCGCGCTTTGACCATTTCGATGCGCTGCTTTTCAGCTTCAATCTGGGCCAGCACGCCGGCCACTTCCGATTCTGCATTGCGCGTGGCTTCCTGCATACCCACCACGCCGCGCTGCTTCTCTTGCGCCACTTTCACTCTGGTGTCTGCATCCAGGCGGGCGTATTCATTGCGCAATTCCTGAATGGTCACCTCGGCCCGACGCGCCTCCTGCTCTTCCTTGGAGGAAGCCCGCGCCCCTGCTTGTGCCTCGCGTGATTGGGACTGGGCGTTGGCAGTTTGAATGCGCTTGAGCAACGCAATATAGAGATCCGGCTCCTCCACGCCGTCTAGGCGATGATCGTCTACATCGGCAATGTTCATGGTAGTGATTTCCAGCCCAATGCCTTCTAGGTCAGACTTGCAGACCATAATCATGTTCTGAATCAGCCGCTCTTTGTGGCTCATCACCTCTTCGGGCGTCATAGAGGCAATGGAATCGCGCAGATGGCCTTCGATGATCGACGTGGCAATTCCTTGCAGATCTTCCCATCTGTCGGTCAGGTGCAAAATGCGCTTGACGGCGTTGACCATGCCCCGCTCGGACTTGGCCACGGCAAAGCTGACGGTGGCGGTTACGGTGAGCGGCACAATGCCCTTGGCAATGGCCGATTCAACGGCCACGGTGGTTGTTTGCGGCGTCAAATCCATTGTGTTGAAGCGGTTGATTAATGGGAGCACAAAGACGCGTCCCCCGCGAAACATGCGGAACGACTTGCCTTTGCCATGCACCACAGCCAACTGGCTGGGCGGCACCAGCTTCATCTTGGAAATGAGCTGGACCACCAGCGTTAGAACGATTAGCAATGTTAATGTTGCGACAAAGCCACTCATGGTTATTGCTCCTTTTTCTGCACAAGTTGGGCTTTAGCGGTGCTGGCTTGACCATTCTTGCCCTGGCCATTGGCCACGAGAACGGTGTTGCTGCTGCCCATAAACTGCTTGATGCTAATGCCAAAGCCCTCTTCCAGCTGGTGCAAGAAATTGACCAGCGCGGCCGGGCCGCGATTCACTGCACTGTTAAAGCCATCTTCCTCATTGAGCACCAGGAGCTCATTGACGCGCTGATTTTTTGCATGCGTTTGATAAGCGCTAAAGAGCGCCGGCATCTGGTTGACAAAGAGCGCCAGCTTGCCAATATCACCGCTCTTATTGAGCAGCGTCACTTTTTGGCGCAACAATTCGTTGTGCGTCTGCTTGACCAGATTGACCGCCTCACCTTCACCCGCGGCAACCAGTTCGGCAGACCGACGCTGGGCTTCGGCCAATTGGGTGACCTCAGAGCGATTTTTCAGCTGCTGAAGCTCCACCTTCATCTCTTCCACCTGGCGCTGACCCTGGCTTTCCGCCTCGGCAATGGCGCTGTCCGACTCGAGTCGCGCCCGGTTGATGGCCGCCGTACATTGGCGACGGAACACTTCCAGCTCCTGCTGCACTTCCAGAATGCGTTCATTGGCCTGGCTTTCGGCTACCTCCTGCCGGCGCTTGGCATCCGATTCGGCGCGCTCGGCGCGCGAGCGCAGTCGCGCCTCTTCAATTTCCACCTCTTTGCGCTTGCGCGACAGGGTTTTGTTGGCCAGGTTGGCAATGTAGCTGGACGTATCCCAAATGCGCTGGAGCGAAACCGACACCACCTCAATGCCAAAGGTGCTCAAGTCCTGCTGACAATCTTCCAGCAGCACCTGACGGAAGATGGCGCGTTCGCCGTCAGCGCTTTCGGCATTCTGCTGGGCAATTTGCGTTTTGAAAGCCTCATCGGCAATCTCGGCCAGCTCTACATCTTCGATGCCGTCGGCGCTTTCGACCATGCCAATGGCCTGCAGTGGTGTGGTCTTGTTGAGCGCCGCCCGGAAGTTACCGATCATGGTCTGCTGGATCTGCTCCTGAATCTGCCCGCGCGATTTGCCCAAAAGCTGCTGCACGGCGCTATAGAGCAGCGCCTCCTGCTGGTCGTCGATGCAGACGCAGGCCGTAGCATCTGCACCTACATTGATGCCATTGGCCGAGTTGACCCCTTCTACACGTACGTTGATGGGGATAATGGTCAGGTCTACAGCCTGCACGCTTTGAATAAAGGGGATGACAAACGTCCAGCCGCCCTTTTGCAAGCGAAAGCCATATTTGCGACCATCCACCACGGTCTGTGAGCCACCAGTCACCACCAAGATGTGGTTGGATGGACAGACGCGAATCATAGACCGCAACAAAATAAGTACAATGACAAATAGCAGAATTGCCAAAATTCCGCCCGCCATGCCGGTTACCATAAGCAGCTCCTTTTTGAATATAGTTAGAATTTATCTTGAAAATCGGTTAATGAGTGTTGACGTTGGTTCTTCAGGATTTCATGGGGTGACGTCCCCGGCACTTATGCTCGTCTCCCGAGACCTTTCGTGGAAAGCGCCGGGGACATACACTGTCAACCACCTGAGATCTGGTTGAACCTTGATGTTTTGTGTTTTGATTTTTGATGTTTATGTAACGCTTCGTCTTTTACTACGCCACTTTTATTACGCCACATAAACGCATTCATCCGTCACGCGCAGAATGTGGACCCGGTCACCGGTTTTGTATTGGGTGTCTGGCTGCATGGCCAGCGCATACTGTTCGGATACATTCATGCCCAGGTGAATGCGCACTTTGCCCATGACCGTATGGCTCAGCGGAATGGTCACAACGGCAGGTGCTTGCAGCAGTTCGGTCTGCTTGAGCGATGAATCTGTGTCGCTGCGCTGGAAACGGAAAAAGGTCAGCGCTAAGAATAGCGCCACAATGCCCATGCCAGAAGCCAATCCCAAGCTGGCCAATGCCCCGCGTCCCGTACTCAGCGCCACCCAGCCGGTGGGCCCAAAGCCCAGGCAAAAATAGACCGTTAGGCGCAGATAGCTCAGCAGGCTGATGATTAGCCCGCCCCGCCGATAATTGACGTCATATCCGGTTAGATCGTGGGTGTGGCCGCCCGTATGGCCATGTAGTGGGTCGCCGGCTTCGAAATCGATTCCGTCCGCATCAATGGGGACCGCCTCAACCTCAATATCAACATCTACTGCATCCACATCGATCCCACCGGCATCGAAGCCATCCACATCGAAGCCATCCACATCAAACCCGTCGACATCCACGACCTCGCCAAAAGCACCCGCATCATCCGACTGGTCTTCTCCCAAAATACCCATGAAGTCAAGCGCAACAATGCCCAGGGAGAAAACCGTTGCCGCCACGTAAAGCGGTAAAATAGCGGAAGCGTCAACCAGACGCAACGCCATTGAGGTCGCAATTATGGCGAGCAGAGCGCCCAAGATGGCGAAAAAGGTAATGCGAGTTCGTTTCATCTTTCTAGCTCCATTGAATCTAATGAATAAGGGCTTTACAAGAGATGCTCGCAAGTAGTCAACTATACTCAGCTCTGAATGAGAACCGGAGTTTTATCACTCCGGTTGAGGCAGTAGAAAACGCCGGTTCTCATCTCAACCGCAGTATAGCTCATATTGCGTAGGACGTACGCAAGCCTAGAGGAAAAATCCACAGGTCAGCTATGTTATGCTCCCCTGGCGATCCACGGGCGCTGCCTGAGTCGTGTTGCTAGTCGTGTTGCTGTATTGCTTGTTTTTACAGAATTAATCAATACAGCAATAAGCAATTACGCTATGTCTATATCTATTTCCGACTAACTCTCTTGCATTTCCGTTGGCGGTATAGACATTGTAGCGGCGGATTCGACGGACGCATGACGAAGGTATGACATTAGCCTGACAATCGTAAGCCTGACAATCGTATGGTAAAAGGATTGCTTTGCGTCTATGAATGGACCAATTCATTATTGGAGCGCCTTTGAATAAGCACAAAGTGGGGCCCGATAACAGACGCCCAGTAAAAATAAAAGCCAGGAGAATCGTCCTCCTGGCTTTTATATGTTACGCAAGCCCGGCGAAACGTCGGCGAACGGACGTTCCTATTTCACTCTAGCATACTAGCTGTCGCTGCGTAACGTGTGTTATTAATTTCATCAACCTGCTAAACAGCACGGTTGCCGTTTACAAATGCGTCCTACAAATGCGTCCTACAGATATGTCCTATAAATGCGTCAATGTGCAGCCGTTACCCAATGCCTTTGGTATTGTAGTTATAGACTTCGCTGATGCTGCTCACCAGATCGTTGAGCCGGTTGACCTGGTCGCGAATGTCGCTTTGCAGCCGCTCGGCCCGCCCACTGGCTACACTTTGCGCATCAATGAGCTGCACTTGGCTATAGATGGTGGCCAGAGCCGTCACGCTTTGATCAAGCTGGAGTTCGGCCTGCTTCATGCGTGTATCCAACTCTTGCAGCGCATTCCAGTGTTGGCGCTTGCTATCTAACACCTCGTCCAATTGCTTCTGCACATTGGGGTTCGATTCCAATTTGCGCTGGGCGGCCAGTTGCTGCACCTCTTTGGGGAGCAACTGCTGCTCGCGCTCTAACAGATCGTCCTGTCGATAGGCATCCAGTCGCAGCGCCAGCTGATATACATTGCGGATCCAATCGGAGATCTGGTTGGCCGTATCTTCCAACCGGTCACGCATTAGGCCCTCTTTGTGGCGCTCAATCTGCTCCTCAATGCGCCGCTGATATTCAAGCGCGTTTTCAATCTGGCGCCGCAAATCGCGGTCCTTTACGTCACGCGGATTGAACTGCTCTTGGAACAGCGCGGTTAGCAGCTTGGCATTGGCTTTGGCATCATGCAAACTCATAAACACAATGGCGGCCACACCCAATGCGCCCATCACTATCCAGGCCCAGGCCGGCCACCATGCCAAACCAAAAGGCTTGAAATCTAAAAAGGTTAAAATCAGCGTCAGTGCAATCAGCACGGCATTTTCCCAACGGAAAAAGGCATATTGCAGCAGTGTGTTTTGGGCTTTTTGCTGTAATTCAGTGCGGATTGTCATGGTTTTGGTTAAATATAATAATTTCATCGGGTCGCTCAATAACTGGGGCGACCCAATGAATATGGTCGTGACTCTACGGATTGGCGAACAAATGATTTGTCGATGACAAGTGACCGGCCCTAAGAAGCTGTCTGAAAAGGTTGTAGAGGTGTGTCACATTCCGGGAAAGGGCCACGCAATCCTGGTCACATCATGCGCAATTGGCCCTTTCCCGGAATATTTTTGGACCCAATTGTGACTTTTCAGACTGCTTCTAAAATGTGCCGGTCACTTGCGCCGGTTTTAGGCTGTAACCGCGGCCCCTTAAAGACCGCGGCAGTCGGGGAAGGGCAAATTAGTCTTTCAAACCAAGCTTCTTGCGGCGCTCGGCCAGTTGCAGATCCAAGGCGCTGCGCTCAAGCACTTCGTCCATCTGGGCGTCCAGATTGGCGGCGCGCATTTCGCTGGCGGTGCTGGCTTTATCCAGTCGACTATGGATGCTTTCGGCAATGCGGCTGATGTCGCTGTCGCCCGAGCCAACCAGATCGTCTAGACTCTTCATGGCCTTAACGGTCTGCTCTTTGCTCTTGGCCAGCTCTAGCAGCGCCTGCAATTCCTCACGCTCTTGCTTCATGGTGGAAAGCCGGGCATCCAGCTTGACCTTGGCATCGAGCAGCGTGTGGAACTCTTTATCCTGACGCTCTACTTGCTCCTGGTAATTTTCCACCAGTCTTTTGGTGCTGTTGAGCTTGCTTTGGGCCGCTGCCGCGGCGGTTTCGTTGCCTTCCATCAAGAAGGCATCAATCGCACGATCCAGTTCGGCGGACTTGAGCGAATATTCATCCAGCTTGCGCTTGAGCGATTTGACTTCGCCCCCCACGGTGGCGGCGGCGTCTTCCAGCTCTTCCAAGTTATTTTGCACCTGGCGAATGTACTGGTCGATGACGGCCAGGCTATTGGATTTGAGCGCCTGATCCACCATGTAGTGCAGGTTGGCAGAAATCAAGGTTGAAACTTTTTCTAAAAGTGATGCCATCTGTTTTCCTCCTAGGATGTTTGGCAATTTTGTTCCGATGTACGCAAATCAATACGCATAATCGAGCACTTCGTTGTAGCTATACTGCGGTTGTGGTCAAAGCCGGGGTTTTCAGTCATTTTCAGTCAAAAGAAAAGCGCCAGCTTTCATTCAGAGCAACGTATACTGTTGTAGCTGATTATGCACTTGATTAATTACTTTTTCAAGTTCACGAATACTATATCATCACCGCATATTGTTTTGGTGACAACCCGCTGACAATCGAGAATACATAGAACTGACATCAAGCGCATAAATTTCTCGAGAATGCAGAGACAGACGCGCTCATTCGCCTGCGCTCATGGCGTCGGCTACAATCTCCAGAATGCGCTCTGCATCATCTTTGAGCCCGCTGCTGCGGAAGCCCACAATGCGTTCCAGTGCTTCATTGTTTTTCGGACCGGTCTGCGCAATCGATTTGAGAATGGTGTTGTTGGCCACCAAATAGGGCTTGATGCCTTCAGAAACCGCCTTTTTCTGCCGCAATTCCTGTAGCTTCATAAAAATGCGGCGCTCTTGCCGGGGGGTAATTACCGTATTGAAGCCTTGCAGCTTCTCTTGCACTTTCTTTTCCGAAGAGGTCTGTGCCGTGCGCTGGGCTGCCAGCAGCGTGTCGTCACCTTCTTGCGGCGGGTTAAGCTTGACCAAATCGAGGATGGTGGGTCCGTAATTTTGCAAGCGGTTTTCCCCCATGCCGGGCAAGGCGCCCAGCTCGATCTCATCCTGCGGGCGCGTCTCCGCAATGCGCAGCATCAATTCATTGCTCATAAGCACATAGGGCGGTTGACCTTGCTGATCGGCCGTGCGCCGTCGCCACAGCCAGAGCGCCTTTTGCAGCGCCGTGTATTTGTCCCCTTCGGCCGCCTCTGCTTCCTGATTATCTCCCTCAGCCGGCTCCAGCGCCGCGCCATATTCAGCTAATTCCGGATGTTCGGCCAGCCACACTTCGGCTTCGGCGCGCCCGCGCATGGTGGCCGCCAATACCGAGAAACCTTGGCGCTCATATTGCCGCAGCCGGTTTTCTTCCAGCAGGCTGTCTACATAATTCATCACCATGCTCTCCCCCATGCCCTTGAGCCGACCGTGATGGCGCGCTTGATCCGGCGGCACTGGGGCGCGCAAGCTGCCGGCCAGAATGCGCGCCAGCCCGCTGCGACCCACTGGTTTGGGTAGGCTGACCAAACAATCAATAATCATGGGTTCAATATCCGCATCATCCGGCAGCTCATAGGTTAGCTCTTTGGGCGTGGGGATGTCGGGCTTAATGCCCGTGCAGCTATCGCACACGCTGCATTGGGAGCGGGGCGGGCTGCCAAAATGGGCGCTAATATAGCCGTGGCGACACGTTTCCGCCGTGGCATAGCCCACAATGTCATCAATGCGGCGCTGCGCCACGGCCGCCGACTGCGTGAGCAACCACTCCAGCCCCTCACGCATCTCTTCCAGCGTCGCCGTGGGCGTCAGCTCAATGAGCATGGCGCGCCGGCTGCCGTTTACTTCCAACAATCCACTTGCTTGCCAGTCAAGCAGCCAAGCTTCGGTTTCGTGCAGCGGCCAGCCCATAAAGTTGGCAATATCTTCGGTTTTAAAAGTGGCGCTCTTGCCCGGTTTGAGGTCCAGCCCTTTAAGCAGATGAATAAATTCGTTGTTTTCGCGTGCTGTCGGCGGCACTTTCTTGGGCAGCTTGATCTCAATCTCGCGTGGCAGATCAAAACCGCGGCTGAGCAGCCCCGCCCGCTCCAGCGTGCTAATGGCCACGCGCATGGTCGTCTCGTCGGTACTGATCACCTGCTGCAAGCGGCGCGGTTCCACCACGCCCACAATCGGCCCTTCCAGTTCGGATATGTCCTTCATGCCGTTGGCAATGGCCGTTTCCAGCGGGCTCAAGGCTTCGGTCTGGCCTGCATCAACACCATCTTGCCCATTGTCAGCGGCGGTCGCTTCGAGCTGCGGCAAGCGCA
Source organism: Caldilineaceae bacterium (assembly GCA_020634755.1). Taxonomy (GTDB): domain Bacteria; phylum Chloroflexota; class Anaerolineae; order Caldilineales; family Caldilineaceae; genus JACKBC01. Next base: position 56,784 of record JACKBC010000015.1, read on the forward strand.
CGCCCAGTTGGGCCGCCACCGCGGCATAGACTTTCTCCAAAAATTCGACTTTAAATTCGTCAGCCTTGGCCCAGCGGCGCAGATTGGCCCAGTCGTTGTTGCTGTAGAAGAGCACGCCCTGGCTCGGTTTGCCATCACGACCGGCGCGCCCCACCTCCTGATAATAAGCGGCCAAGCTGCGCGAAGGGTGGAAATGCACAATAAAGCGGATGTCCGATTTATCGATACCCATGCCAAAAGCAATGGTGGCGACGACGACGCGCGTCTGGTCGGACATAAAGCGGTCCTGCACGGCGCCGCGGTCGCCTAAGCCGGCATGATACGCCTCGGCCGCCACACCTTCTTCACGGAGGGCATAGGCCAGGCTTTCACATTTGGCGCGGCTGCTCACGTAGATAATGCCGCTGCCCTTGGTTTCGGACACAAATTTGAGCAGCGCGGCCAGCTTTTCTTCATCGTTGTGAAAGCGCAGCGCCGAAAGATGCAGATTATCACGGAAAATATCCAGCGCAATCACCCGCGGTCGAGCGCTGGCGGCTGGTTGGGCGTCTGTATCTTCGTTCCTAGAAAGCGTACTGGTCAATGCGCCATCGGTGCTAATGTAATCCACAATTTCATCGCGCACGGCCGGCGGAGCCGTTGCCGTCATGGCCAAAGCGGGCGGATTGCCCAGCTCGTTGCGCGCCTCTTGAATAAAGAGATAATCGGGTCGGAAATCATGCCCCCATAGGCTCACACAGTGCGCTTCGTCAACCACAAACAGGTTAAGGCCCGCCGAACGCAGCGCGCGCAAAAAGGCGCGCTGTCGCAAACGTTCCGGCGCGGCGTAGATCAGCTTGTATTCGTTGTTGGCAATGCCCGCCATGCGCCGCGCCAGCTCATCTTCATTGAGCGTGCTGTTAATAAAGGTGGCCTGGGCGCGCGCCGCGGCGGGTAAACTTTCCACCTGGTCTTTCATCAAAGCGATCAGCGGGCTAATGACCAGCGTGGCTTGTGGCAGCGTCAGCGCCGGCAATTGATAGCAGAGCGATTTGCCGGCGCCCGTAGGCATCACGGCCAGAATCGACTCGCCGCGCAAAATGGTGGCAATGGTCTCCATTTGGCCGTGGCGCAGCTTCATAAAGCCAAAGTGGCGCACCGCTTCCAGCTGAATGTTGCGCTGTTCTTTGCGCTCCACCTGGATCGACTCTGGCCCGCTGAGATGGCGATAGAGTTCGGTAGAGTTGGCGGCCGCAGAGGCTTCCACGCCGGTAAAGGGCGCCAGCACCTGCTGCAATTCTTGCCAGGTGCGCTGGCGCCGCCGCTCCAATTCCAGCTGTACGGCGTTCACGCTTTCGGTGGCGCCAGCCTTGGCCAGCAGTACGCCCATCTGTTGCAGCTGTGCATCGGTAATGCCGGCTGGAATGCCTGGCCCCAGCCGCCGCGTATATTCAGCGGCCAGCGCTTCTTCGTCTGCCTGGCGCGCCAGCTGCGCCATGAGCAGATTGACCTGTAAATCGGACGGGCGGCGGGCGGCATATGCATCCAGCAAGGCGCGGGCGTGTTCAAAGCGCCCCAGGCCCGTATATACTTCGGCGGCCGCGCCAATGGCCATAATGTTGCGCGGATACGCTTGGCTAATGTCATCGGCCACGCCGGCTGCATGCTCTTCGTATCCGGCGGCCAGCAGCGCCTTGGCCTCCAACGCCTGGCTGTTGACGGTGGTGCTGCGGCGCTGGCGGCGCTCGATCACCTCCAGCGCGGCCGCGTATTCACCTTGGCGGATACGTGTGGCCGCTTCAAAGTCGAGCAAAAAGAGCAGGGGGCCGTGGGCGTTGCGCAGCGCATCCAGCGTGGTCAGCATTTCGGCCGGTTCCGCCCAATCGGCCAAATAGCGCAGGAGCTGGTCTCGCACTTCGGGCGGCAAATTAACCAGATGGGCGGCGGTGAGTTTGAGGTTCTCTAAGGCGCCGGCTCTATTCTTGTGTCCGTTGGCACTGTTTGCGGTTTGTGCTTGTTCTGTTTTGATACTCATATAACTCCTGTACGTCTGTTTGCTTCACGAACGTGTGACCGGATAGAAAGCCCCGCTTTCGCTATGGCCATTAACCCGCCACATTTTCCATTGGCTTTTGAACGCCGTCGCGAAATCGCACGGCCTGCCCAACCCATCGATAGCTCCCGGCCACCTCGTGGATCAGCACGGCGCCATCGGCGAGCGCCACAATGTCATGCGGCACACTTGCGGAATAGCGCTGCACTTTGTCGAGAAAGGGCGGGGGCAGCTTATTCAAGTGGGGCAACAGCTCGTAATCTACCATGCCCAGCGCCTTGTATTCATTGTGCGCGGCCAGCACTGCGGCAACCGGATTATGAACGAGCCGAAAAAGTGAAACGTTGCGCGTAAACTGCATGGCGCCACCGCTGGCGGCGATCACCAGCCGCCCATCCGCCACGTATTGCCGGATGCGCTCCATCAAACCGTTCTTGATCATGTTGCTGCGAAATTCAAGCGGGTTCCCGCCGGTTAGATAGAGGGCGTCATAGCGGTCAAGCTGGGCCAACTGCGCCGCATCGGGTTCCTGATCGATGTCACAATATTCGAGATCCGCCACGCCCAATGCCCGAAATGTATCTTGCGCGGCCTGAAAACGCGCTTTGCCTTCAGATGTAACCGGTGGCATCCAGGCGACGCGCGGACGCGCGCCCAAGTTGCGCATCTGTTCGGCAACGACATCGTTGGCGGTGGATGGAAAATCGCTGGTTAGCAGAAGCTGCATGTGTTGTTCGATGCTCTCCGCATGTTAATTCAACGACCTAACTCACCATAAGCCGCCACCTGTGCCGCCTCATACACGCTGCGCACCGACAGATCACTGGCTTCGGCCAGCGCCCGACAATCCTCATACTCGGCCTTGACGCCCTCCAACTTACCATCTACCCACTTGAGCTTGACGCGCACCGGGCCGTATGGCGTCTGCACCGTGCGCATTTCGCGTTGCGCTTCGTAGCGGTAAACGGGGTGGATGCGCACGCCCAGCGACGTGGTTTCACGCAGGACGGTGGTGGCGATTGTTTCTTCCAAATCCACCGGGGCCAACACGGAGAGCAGCGTGCCGGGCCGCTCTTTTTTCATCTGGATCGGCGTGGTCCACACGTCCAGCGCACCCGCTTCAAATAGACAGGCGCGGGCGGCGCCGTACAGTTCGGGACTCATGTCGTCAATGTTGGTTTCCAGCTGCACAAAGTACCCCTTTGGCTGCTCTCCGCTCTCCGCTTGAGCAGGGAGAACGCCAATTCCATCCCCACGAATAAACAGCCCCTCAGCGGGGAGGCTAGGAGAGGGTAACGTGCCCGCGCCAGGCGCGGTTGCCAACCAAAGCCGCGCCACATTGGGCCACTCAAATTCCTTTTGGCCCGCGCCATAGCCGATTGTGTGCAACCGCATTGGCGGCTGCTGAAAAATGGCCAGCTCCGCCAACAGCGCGGCGCCCGTGGGCGTCACCAATTCACCAGAACCAGGCGCTGGGCGATTGGGCGCATTGGCCGCGGCGAGCAGCGCTAACGTGGCCGGCGCCGGTAGCGGAATGCGCCCGTGGGCCGAACGGGTCCACCCCTCACCCAGCGGCACGCCGCCGGCGTATAGCTGCTGCACGCCCAGCGCATGCAGGCCGCTGACTACACCCACCACATCGATGATGGCGTCCAGCGCACCCACTTCGTGAAAGTGTATCTCGTCAATCGATACGCCGTGGATGGCGGCTTCGGCGGCGGCCAGCCGCTGGAAGACGGCCACCGAGCGTTCCTTGACGACGCGCGGCAGGTTAGCGGCAGTGATGATCTGCCGGATGTGGTGGAGATGACGATGGGTGTCATCTTCGGCCACCTCTACATGCACCAGCGTGGCGGACAGCGCCCCGCGCATGACCTTTTCCGCCCGTACTTGCCATTTATCTGTCGGCAGGTCCAAACTGCGGATCACCGCGTGCAGTGCATCCATGGGCCAGCCCGCGTCTATCAGGCAGCCCAAAAACATGTCGCCCGAAATGCCAGAGGGCATGTCTAAATAGGCAATCATGCCGGCAGTGTTCCCACCATTAACTCGGAAAGCGGCACAACCGCAGTGCCATTTACGGCTTCGGCTGTACTAGATCCGCCAGCGCGAAAACCGGCCAGGTCCAGCGTGACAAAGCGATAGCCAGTTTGGCGGATCTCGGTTGCAATCTGGGCATGATGGGCGACGGCTTTGGGTAAATCCTCTGCCGGCAGTTCAATGCGAGCCAGTTCCCCATGATGGCGCACGCGGAATTGGCTGAAGCCCAACGCCACCAGCACATCTTCGGCTTCTTCAATTTGGCGCAAGAGCTGGGGCGTAATGGCCGTGCCGTGCGGCACCCGCGATGAGAGACAGGCCATGGCCGGTTTGTCCCATACGGGCATGCCCAACGACCGGGCAATCTGTCGCACTTCGGGCTTGGTAATGGCGGCTTCTACCAGCGGCGAGCGCACATTGTGTTCGCGAGCGGCCACCATGCCGGGCCGATGATCACCCAGGTCGCTGGCATTCGCGCCATCCAATACCACCTCCCAGGCTTCGCTTTGGGCAATGCGCGCCAAATGGGTGTGCAGCTCCGTTTTGCAAAAGTAGCAGCGATTGGCCGGATTGGCGGCGTAATTTTCGTCCAGATATTCTTCGGTGTTGACCAGCCGATAGGGAATTTGCAGCTGTTCAGCCAACTCCACGGCAGCGCGCATTTCGCGGCGCGGATAACTGGGCGATACACCAATGCAGGCCAGCGCCTTATCTCCCAGCTCCTGGTGCGCCACCACCATGACCAGCGCGCTATCCACACCGCCGGAATAGGCAATCAGCGCCGAACGCATAGGGCGCAACAAGGTGCGCAATTGTGCGAGCTTTTGGGCAGTTTCGGCAGGTAATGTTTCAGTTTGGATGGGAACCACCATATTTCTCCTCTATGTACATCCGTATCATGCTTGCAAGCATCATACTTGCGGACGTTATGCTCAGGGCATCGATAATTTACTCCAGCACATCAACAAGTGCTTCGCCGTTGGTCAGCTCCATGAGTGCAGCTTCAAATTGGGGCGTGCGTTCGGTGGGCAGCTTCAATACAAACGTAACGTCTACGGCAAATTCTTCAGCTATAATTTCTACCTCGTGGTCGGGCGTCATGCGTTGGAAGGGCGTTACGGCAGCGTAGGGAATCACCACCGTCACGGTGTGGCGCGGCACATGCTCGCACAGCGGCAGGGTCTCCAAGCCAAGCTGCACGCCGCCACTGTATGCCTTGACCAGCCCGCCTTTGCCCAGCAGCGTGCCGCCAAAATAGCGGGTGACCACGGCGCAAATATCGCCCACGCCAGAATGGAGCAGTACCGTCAACATGGGGCGTCCGGCCGTACCGTGCGGCTCGCCGGCGTCGCTCATGCCCACCTGGCCGGTGCTGCCTGGCGCACCCACCACGTAGGCCCAGCAGTTGTGCGATGCATCGGCAAACTCCGCGCTGACCTGGGCAATAAAGGCGCGGGCGTCCTCCACAGACGGCGTATACCCCAGCGTTGTCATAAAGCGGCTGCGCTTAATCTCTTCTTCCACGCGATGCGTTTCCGCCGGAATTTGATAGCGCGTCGATGCTTGCATAGAGCGATTATACCATTGGGACATTGAAAGGGCATGAATTGGTCTATGATTTTAATGGTTGTAAGATAAATATGGCGTGCTCGCCGTAGGGGCCAAGAATGGAAAGTGCTGCAATAAGGTAACTTTTGTGGCGGGTTTGCGCACGTGCTAAAACAATAGACATTATCGTTAATAAGGAATCGGTAACAAGGAATTGGTAACAAGGACATTTAAAAAATCGTACGCTGATTCACGCGGATTGACACCGATGGTGCAGAGAGAATCAGCGTTTATCGGTGTCAATCCGCGTACCCAATCTGAATTCCGATAATCTCTAATATTCACTACATCGCAATGGTGTTGGCGATCTAGGCGTCGGTCTCGATTATTGAATCTGACGCTATCGCTTGCCGTTGTGATCTACTGATATTGTCCGTCGAGAAGGGAAAGAACAATGATCTCAACCAACACCGAAAACGACCCACATGAGCCGGAAATCATTCTTTCTGGAAAATTTCTGGTTCCAGGTGAGGCCCAGGGGGCGGCTCTCGTGCTGGCCGAGCCGATTAGTTTGTGGGGTGGCTTAAATCCAGAAACCGGCGCCATTATTGATGCCCGCCATGCGCGCGTGGGTGAAATTGTAACGGGGCGTGTATTAGTGCTGCCCGGCGGACGTGGTTCCAGCAGCGCCAGCAGCATTTTGCTGGAAGCCGTACGTGCGAAAACTGCACCGGCGGCGATTCTTACGTTAGAACGTGATGGAATATTGGCATTGGGGGCAGCCGTTGCGCGGGAAATGTATGGAATAAGCCCACCCGTTGTCATGCTATCCGCGGATGATTACGGTAAAATCCGCGAAAATCAGCAGATTCGTATTTCGGCGCAAGCCAATACTGTCATACTTGTAAGTAATCTGTAAGACCATTACATGTAATAATTTGGTAGGATTTACAAGTTGTAGATGTCGATTTTATGTCCATACTCTGCCAGATTATTAGAGGTGTCATCCGTGTTTATTAATCAACCGACAGAAGAGCCTGCTCGGCTTCCCCATCTTTTGCTTGTAGACGATCAGGTACATCTGCTCTTGATTTTGCATCGCCAATTAGAGCAGGAAGGTTTTACGATTTCCATCGCCACGTCCGGCGTAGACGCACTGGATCTGGTGCGAAGTGGTCCCGTGCCCGATTTGGCCATTTTGGATATTACGCTGCCCGATATTGACGGGCGCGAACTTGCGGAACAGCTGCAGTCGATTGCCGGTATTCCCATCATCTTTCTGTCCGCATCCACCGATGTGGATATCAAGGTTGATGTACTCAATCGTCTGGCCGAAGACTATATTGTCAAGCCGTTTGCCTATCCAGAACTGCTGGCGCGCTTGCGTCGGGTGCTGGCGCGCTTGGTGCGCGCCAAACCGGGCAATGCACGCGGGGTTACCATCGATCAACGGCTTTGCATCAATTTTGAGCAGCAGCTCGTGATGATTGAAGACGACATGGTCAAATTGACGCCCAGCGAAAACCGGCTGCTGCGTACGCTTTTTGAACATCGCGGTCACGTAGTCAGCTATGAAGAACTGCTTTCGCTGGTGCGCGGCATTGACGGCAATGGTGATTCTCAGGTGGAGTTGGAAGATCGCAATTCGTTGCACATTCACGTGCGCCGTTTGCGCTCCAAAATTGAAGACAACGCCAAGCGGCCACGCTATGTATTGACCGTGCGCGGTCGCGGATATACCATGCCTGAAGAGACTTAAATTTTTCCGTTATTTATTTCCTCTTCTTTCCTCATTCTCTCCTCACCATCTTTTGGCATCTCCATTATTCCCTCGACCGCCCATGCTCGACCTTTGGCCCATGCGGGGCAATCTAAAGGTTGGGTATGGGCGCGTCAAACGTTGGCCAAACGGTCGCCAAACGAGGCAGCATGATAATGATGCACAGCGCTCATATGATTTTTGCGCTGGCCGGCTTGGCTCCGCAAGAGATGGCGCACGTAATTTATGGGCCGTTAGCAACGTCTATAGTCAGTACACCGCAACGGTATTGGCGAGATAAGCGTCGGTCTAGCCTGTTGAATCCGACGCTATCTCTTGCCATTACGAATCTACAGATAGTTGATAGTGATAATTTGCCTCGTTTCCCGAGCAGCGCTATAATTGTGACATTTCGCACATACACATAGATTTACATAGATTTTCACGGTTTTGCTGAGAATGAAAGAGGTTTGACATGTCAGAACAGCAGCCCCAGCTAGACTTAAGCGAAAAAGGCCGCAAAAATGGTCAGGCTATTTCCCTGGATCGGCGTCTGTTTATGCAGTTCTTAGCCTTTGGCGACTGCCCAGATACTGGCCCGCTTATGACGGCCCTTACGCAGGCGGGCATTGAAGGCGCCCTATTTGTTGACATCAACGATGCCCAAGGAATCGGGCTGTTGGTGCTTGCTGAAGATGCCGAACTTTTTGTGGGACCACTGCGCACGTTGCTCAACGGTGGCGCTTTTGGTGCTCTCACGCCCAAGCCCGAATACACCATGTTTGGCCGCACCTACACCATTGGGTACGAATCGGATTTAGAAGAAACGCTTTTTACGCGCCCGCGCACCAAAGTTGCCAACCCAGACTTGCAGTGGGCGGTCTGGTATCCCCTGCGCCGTGTTAAGAGCTTTGAAACGCTGCCCGAAGAAGAGCAGCGCAAAGTGTTGGGGGAACATGGAGGCATTGGCATGGCCTTTGGCCGCGCCGGCTACGCCACCGACATTCGCTTGGCCTGCCAAGGGCTAGATAAGAATGATAATGATTTTGTCGTCGGTCTTTTGGGCAAAGAGCTCTACCCGCTTTCGGCTTGCGTGCAGGCCATGCGTAAAACCAAGCAAACGTCCTGCTATCTAGAAAGCCTGGGGCCATTCTTTATCGGCAAGAAAATCTGGAACAGCGATAGCTAATACCAACTGCGCTTTTACAGAGCCCAAATGATATAATTATCCGTAGACCATTGCTCTCCAACTGCAAACGCACGGCATATATCACGTTGTTTGAAGGGCATAATACGTTTAATCCTTGGCCCATTTGTAAATCGAAAACTTGGACGCTATCTCATGCCGCAAAGCACCCCTTACGACGCTCTTCTGTTGCTCTCTTTTGGCGGACCAGAAGGTATGGACGAGGTGATGCCATTTCTGGAAAATGTGTTGCGGGGCCGCAATGTGCCGCCCGCCCGCATGATGGAAGTGGCTCACCACTATGAACAGTTCAATGGCGTTAGCCCCATTAACGCCCAAAATCGCGCGCTGATTGCGGCGCTGGCAACAGAGCTGGCCGCGCACAACATTGAGCTGCCCATCTACTTTGGCAATCGCAACTGGCATCCGCTCCTAACGGACACCATGCAGCAGATGGTGGATGACGGCGTGCAGCGCGCTCTGACCTTTTTTACCTCTATTTACAGCTCATACTCGGGCTGTCGCCAATATCGCGAAAATCTATATGGCGCGGCGCAATCGTTGACGCGTGGTCCAGCGCCACACTTTGACAAGATTCGCATGGCCTATAATCATCCGCTCTTTATTGAGGCCAATGCCGACCGCATTCAGGATGCGCTGGCGCAAATACCGCCGGCGCGGCGCAACGCGGCTCAGCTTGTTTTTACGGCGCACAGCATCCCCATCGCCATGGCGCAGAACTGCCAATATGTAGAACAGCTCATGGAGACTGGCCGCCTTGTGGCCGAAGTTGTGAAGCATCCCCACTGGCAGCTTGTGTACCAGAGCCGCAGCGGTCCACCCACTGTGCCCTGGCTGGAGCCAGATATTTGTGACCATCTGCAAGCGCTGCATGAGCAGGGCATACAAGATGTGGTCATTGCCCCCATTGGCTTTATCTCGGACCACATGGAAGTGATTTTTGATCTGGATACAGAAGCGCGCCAGCTTTGTGATGCGCTGGGGATCAATATGGTGCGGGCGGCTACGGTGGGGACGCATCCGGCTTTTGTGCAAATGTTGCGCGAATTGATTGTAGAACGCATAAATCCCCATGCGGAACGGCGCGCCATTGGCCGCTTGCCGGCCAGCCACGATCTGTGTCCGGCCGACTGCTGCTTGTCTGGCCGTCCTGGACCGGCGCAGCCCGCGTTGGCCCAGCAGGCGCCTTAAGTCGCCTGCTTTCTTGCGGCGCATCTTGGTAACGCGCGACGGAGTTTGGTGCGCAATGGTCGCCCATCAAAGCGCTACGGCGCGGCCTGGCTAAGACATTGGGTTTAGGACTCACGCAAGCCTAGTTGTCTGGTTGCTTAATTTTTAGAAGCTGTCTGAAAAGTCACAATTGGGTCCAAAAATATGCCGGGAAAGGGCCAATTGCGCTTAATGTGACGAGGATTTCGTGGCCCTTTCCCGGCATGTGACACACCTCAACCACCTTTTCAGACAGCTTCTTAGAAATTCCGTATGACTTTTGCTCGAGTTGTGATTCCTAAAAATTAAATGTTCGCGGCCCTAGCGGTCTACAGGCGCTGCGAAGTCGTGTGGGTGGCCAGATGACTGTGTGTACGGCATAACCGTCATCCTCAAATTCATGGCGAGAACAAAGGGTTGTAATGGCTAAAGAAAATACCTTTATCTTATTAGTTGGGTTAAATCATCAAACGGCGCCCATTGCGTTGCGCGAACGCTTTTCGCCGGCGGATGCCGAATTGCAGCTGCTCTTAACGCAACTGCACACCATCCGCTGCAGCGCCCCCGGTGAAGATGGCCCGCGCCCCTTTGATGAAATTGTGGTCCTTTCCACCTGCAATCGCTTTGAGATTTATGCCGTTTCCAGCGGCTTGGCCGAAGCGCAATTTGCTGATAATTGGCTGCGCGTGCTCGAATTTTTGGCGCAAGCGCACGACCTGCCCACAGATGAACTCGTCACCCATTTTTACCACAAATCCAATGTTGACGCCGTAACGCATTTGCTCAACGTCACGGCCGGTCTCGATTCCATGATTCTGGGGGAGCAACAGATATTGGGTCAGGTCAGTCGGGCGTACGAGCAGGCCAAAGCTGCCGGCGTCACCGGTCCCGTTCTGTCACGTCTTTGCATGCAGGCTATTCGCACTGGCAAGCGCGCCCACACGGAAACCGCCATTAGCCGCCACACCACATCAATCAGCCATGCTGCTGTTCAGCTTGCCCACCAAACCGCGGGCAGCTTGGAGCAAAAACAGGTGCTCATTGTGGGCTCGGGCGAAATGGCGCGGCTGGCCGCCCAAAGTTTGCAGCGTTACAATACGCAGCTCACCATTGTAAACCGCACCCCCGCCCGCGGTCAGCAACTGGCCAATGCTGTGGGCGCAACTGCTGCCCCGCTGGCGAACTTGCCCACGCTGCTGCGCGCGGCCGATGTGGTCTTTACCGCGACCAGCGCCCCTGGCATTATTGTCGGCGCCGCCGATGTGGCGAACGTGATGGCGCAGCGTCCACAGCGCCCTCTCCTTTTGGTGGATATTGCCGTGCCGCGCAATGTGGATTCGGATGTGGCCAGAGTGGCGGGCGTGACCCGGCTCGATGTGGACGATCTGCGGGCCGTGGTGGATGAAAGCTATGCGCAGCGTCAGGCGGAAGTGCCCAAAGTACAGACCATTGTAGCGCAAGAGTTGGAGCATCTGCTCCACTGGCTGCGCGAACGCGAAATTATTCCCGCGCTGGTGGCGCTGCGTGAACATACGCGCTTAATCGCAGATGAAGAATTGGCGCGCGCCAAGCAGCGTATTGCCAATCTGCACCCGGAAGTGGCGCCCGAAATTGAAGAGACCATGGACAAGCTGGTGCACCGGCTCGTCAACAAACTGCTGCACGAACCCACCATTCGGCTCAAAGAGCAGGCGGTCAAAGGAGAAGCCGTGCGCTATACACAGCTTCTGAATGAAGTGTTTGGATAATGTAGGGTAAGTTTCCAACTTGCCTGCCATCATGGAATCACACTTATGCAAGCTGAAGCACCCATAGACACCACAGTTCCTGCCCAGTCGCAGACGCCGCACCTGCTCGGCACGCGCAAATCGCAATTGGCGCTCTGGCAAACGCGCCATGTGATCCAATTGCTCAGCGCGGCTTGGCCAACGCGTCAGTTTGCCGAGCAACATTTTGTCACGCAAGGTGACCGCATTGTCGATACCCCGCTGCCCCAAATTGGCGGCAAAGGACTTTTTACGCTGGAGCTGGAAAACGCGCTGCGTAAGCACGAAATCGACATGGCGGTACACAGCTTAAAAGACTTGCCCACGGAATCGCCTGCCGGTCTTGCCATTGGCGCCATTCCCACCCGCGAAGATGCGCTGGACGCGCTGGTCTGCCGCGGGAATCACACGCTGCGCACATTACCGCAAGGCGCCAAGGTGGGCACCAGCAGCCGACGCCGCGCCGCGCAATTGCTATATACCCGACCGGATTTGCAGATCATTGACATTCGCGGCAATGTGGATACGCGGCTGCGCAAAGCACTGGCTGCAGATGGTCCCTATGATGGCATTGTTTTGGCCTATGCTGGACTGAAGCGGCTGGAACGTGCAGATGTTATTAGCGAGCTGCTGCCGCTGGAGATTATGCTGCCGGCGCCGGGGCAGGGCGCATTGGGCGTGCAGTGTCGCGATGACGCCGATTCGCTGGCGCTGTTGCAGCCGCTGCAAGATGCCGAAACTGCGGCCGCCGTCACCGCCGAACGCGCTTTTCTGGCCGGGCTGGGCGGCGGTTGTGCGCTGCCCGTGGCGGCCTTTGGCCAACTCAGCAACGGCATACTGATTTTGCATGGACGCGTCACCGCCCCCGATGGCGCCCATCAGATCGACGTTTTTGACAGATGCGCCCCTGCTGAAGGCGCCGCGTTGGGGCAGAAACTGGCCACGCAGGCGCTGGCCCAAGGCGCAGCTCGCTACTTGTGAATGCATCTTAAGAAGCTGTCTGAAAAGGTGATTAAGGCGTGTCGCATTCCGGGAAAGGGCCACGAAATTCTGGTCAAATCATGCGCAATCGGCCCTTTCCCGGAATGTTTTGTACCCAATCGAGACTTTTCAGACAGCTTCTACTGTCGCCACGAAAGCTATAGATAGACCATATGTTGAGCGACCGTTTTTTACCAGAATATGATTTTAGTGAGACGCATGAAATTCTTATCAACGCGTCGGCCACCCATGTCTATTCTAAATTGCGCACGCTCAACTTGGGCCAGTCGGCGATCATTTCCTGGCTTTTACGTTTGCGCGGCTTTCGAACACCCTTCTTTTCCATTGCAGAGTTTGAGCGCTTTGGCTTTGCTACGCTGGCAGAAGTGCCTAATGAAGAATGGCTTATGGGGTTGGTAGGCCAATTTTGGCGGCCTACAGGCAATATGTAAGCCATCTCGGCAGAAAATTTCGCTCAGTTTCAGCGCCGCGGTTTTGCAAAATCTGTCTGGAGCTTTCATCTGTCTAGCGCATCAGGCAACCGGACGTTGGTCACAACAGAAACCAGGGTGCTTTGCTTGGATGGGCACAGCAGACGCTGGTTTCGGCTTTATTGGTTGCTGATTGCCCCGTTTAGCGCTTGGATTCGCCGTGCGATGTTGCAGTTGTTGAAAGAGGAATCTGAATCGTGACAGCAAAGATGCTTTCTGATCTCACAATCGCCATTACGCGGGCGGTGCATCAGGCCGAGAAGCAACGCACCTTGTTAGAGGCGCAGGGCGCACGGATCGTTCACTACCCGTGTATTGCCATTGCCCCGCCACGCGATCCGGCGCCGCTGGACGCGGCTCTGCAGCAAGCCGCCAATGGCGAATTTTCCTGGCTCATTGTGACCAGCACCAATACGGTGGAAGCGCTGGCGGCGCGCCTCCAGCAGCTTGATCTTGCCGCCTCAAAATTGGCGCATCTAAACGTGGCCGCCGTGGGTTCAGCCAGCGCCCAAGCGATTCGCACACGCCTGGGGTTGGACGTGACGGTGGTGCCCGAACAATTTACGGCGGCCAATTTGGCGGATGCCATGCCGGCCATGGCGGGCATGCATATTTTGCTGCCCCAATCTACCTTGGCCGCCCCCACCTTGCGCGAACAGTTGCAGGCCGCTGGCGCTCAAGTGACGCAGGTAAACGCATATCGCAACGTCATCGCCAGCGGCGGCGATCCGCTACCGGTGCTGCTGTGGGAAGGCAAGGTGGACGCCATTACGTTTACCAGCGAATCGACCGTGCGCTTTTTCAACCGGCGGCTCCAGCACGAGCAGGGCACGCTAGCCATGTTGCACCATGTGGCCATAGCCTGCATTGGCCCGGTGACGGCGCAAGCCGCCACGGACTTGGGCATGGACGTCACGATTATGCCCGATGAGCACACGTTGGAAGGTTTGACAACTGCCCTTGTGGAGTATTTCAATGACCGCACTTGATTCAACCAAGCGCTTTTCCGATCGGGTGGAAAATTATGTCAAATATCGCCCGCGCTATCCGGCCGCGCTTGTCGATTTTTTGCGCGATGCCATTGACTTGACGGCGGATTGCGTGGTAGCCGATGTGGGCTCTGGCACTGGCTTTTTGGCCGAGCCATTTTTGCAAAACGGCAACCGCGTTATCGGCGTGGAGCCCAATGCCGAAATGCGCGGCGCGGGTGATGATTATTTGCGCGGCTATGCTGGCTTTTCCAGCGTAAATGGCGCCTCGGAAGCCACGACGCTGGCCGACCAAAGCGTCGACCTCATTGTGGCCGGGCAGGCGTTTCACTGGTTCGAGCCGGTCAAAACCCGGGCCGAGTTTACGCGCATTTTGCGTCCTAAGGGTCAAGTGGCGCTGGTCTGGAATTCGCGGCGCTTGGACGCACCTTTTATGCAGGAGTATGAGGACATTCTGCATAAATTTACGGAGAATTATGGCGGTGTTTCCGAGCGCAACATTTTGGATGAGCATATTGCGGCTTTTTATGCGCCACAGCCCATGCACCTGCAAATTTTTGACAATGTGCAGGTTTTCGATTTTGACGGGGTCAAGGGACGGGCGCTTTCGTCATCCTATTCCCCGGCGCCGGGTCACCCGCTGCATCAGCCATTTTTAGCCGCCCTTGCCGATCTGTTTGCGCGGTTTCAGGAAAATAACGCCGTGCAAATTCAATACGTTACCCGGCTCTACTGGGGAAAATTGTAGTTTGGCGTGATTGTAGAATCGGCCTCTCCGGGACGCAAGGTTCACTGTGCATCGGCGGAAGGAATCCCGTCAAAGAATTCAACTTCGCCGGTTTCCAGCGAGTATTCAGCGCCGACCACCAGCAGGCCATCGTGCTGGCTGAGATGTTCCAGCACTTCGGAGCCATAGCGCAGATGATTGGCCGAAACGCGCACATTGGCGCGCACGGCTTGTTGTGCCAAGACATCGGGCTCGTGCCGCAGATCGGTCATGAGCAGCCCTTCAACGGCGGGTCGGATGCGGTCCACAATCGAGCGCAAATTGCGCGACTGATTTTCAGATGGACGCTGCAATTCTTCCAGCGTCGCCTTTACAGCGCCACAATGGGTGTGGCCGAGCACCACCACGAGGCGGGTGCCAAAACGTTCGGCGGCAAATTCAATGCTGCCGATTTGCGAAGCCGCCACAATGTTGCCGGCCACGCGGATTACAAAGAGATCGCCCAGACCCTGGTCAAAAATAATCTCGACCGGCACGCGCGAATCTGAACAGCCTAGAATGACGGCAAAGGGCTCTTGGCCATCTACAAATTCGCCGCGTCGGGTTTGGCTCATAAGCGTATCCAGGCTGCGTACGCTCGTGGCAAAGCGGCGGTTTCCTTCGCGCAGGCGGTTGAGGGCTTCTATAGCGGTGAGCATCAATCACTATTCCTTTGAGTTTGGTATTTTAGCCGGTCAGCTTGTCAGCCGGTCAGCCAGTCAGCTGAAGTGCTGACAAGCTGAAGTGCTGACTTACTTTTCCAGTCTATACAGTTTATCCAAAACCACCAAATTGTAAATGTTATGACGACACCAACATTTCCCACCCTTCGCCCGCGGCGGTTGCGCCAGAATGCGACCATGCGTCGCATGGTCCAAGAGACGACGCTCAGCCCCGCCGATTTTATCTATCCTCTCTTTGTGCGCACGGGGACAGGCATCAAGAATCCCATTGGCTCTATGCCCGGCCAATTCCAGCTTTCGCTGGATATGCTGGCTGCCGAGGTCAAAGAAGTGCAGACGCTGGGCATTCCAGCGGTGATTCTCTTTGGCATTCCTGCGCAGAAAGACGCCTGCGGCAGCGACAATTATGATCCCCATGGCATTGTGCCCAGCGCCATTCGCGTGATCAAAGAGGCCACGCCCGATCTGCTGGTGCTTTCCGATATGTGTTTTTGCGAATACACGGACCACGGCCACTGCGGCGTAATCAACCAGCCGGGGGCCGACCATTATAACGCCAGCCTGCCCGAAGGGTATCTGCTCAACGACCCTACGTTGGAACTGCTGGGTCGCGCCTCGGTGGTGCATGCCCAGGCCGGTGCAGACATAATTGCCCCCTCGGGCATGATCGACGGCATGGTGGGCGGCATTCGGCAGGCGCTGGACGCCGAAGGCTTTACGCATATCCCGATTATGAGCTATGCGGCCAAATATGCCAGCAACTTTTATGGTCCTTTCCGCGAGGCGGCCGAAGGCGCTCCTTCCTTTGGCGACCGCTCTCAATATCAGATGGACCCGGCCAACAGCCGCGAGGCGCTGAAGGAAGTGGCCATTGACGTGGCTGAAGGTGCGGATATGATCATGGTCAAGCCCGCCATGCCCTATCTGGACATTATTGCGGCCGTGCGTCGCCAATACAGCTTGCCCGTGGCCGCTTATCAGGTCAGCGGCGAGTTCGCCATGATTCACGCCGCCGCCGCCAATGGCTGGCTCAACCTGGAAAAGAGCGCGCTGGAAAGTTTAATGTGCATCAAGCGCGCGGGTGCAGACATGATTTTGACCTACTTTGCCAAGGATGCGGCGCGCTGGATGGTATAGCTCATACAAGCCCATACAACAGCGTCTCTATTGACACCCGGATCGGCATGACGTATACTTTTCTGAAGTATGTACGTATAGCACATTTCAGGAGAATGGTATGCAATCCAAACTAACGTTAAGGTTAGAAGAATCGTTGATTGAAGAAGCAAAAGTATATGCTCGCGAACAGGGAAAATCTCTGTCGCAAATAGTTGCAGATTATTTTCGAGCTTTGACCCTACAGCGAAAAAATACGAGTACGGATGCCAAATCAGAAATTGAGCTAGGACCGGTAACAGCGTCCTTATTGGGCGCATTTGCGGATGTGACTGTAGATGACTATAAAAGTCTGCGCGAAGAATACATTGATTATTTAGAGGCAAAACACAGTTGAATGTCGTTTATGACACCAATGTTATCCTGGATGTGCTATTACAGCGACAGCCTTTCGACATCGAATCTGCCAGGATAATGAACTTTGTTGAAGCTGGGTCGATTGGTGGCTATCTTTGTGCAACAACGCTGACAAACATTCATTATGTTGTGACCAGGACCTATAGCGTCAAACAATCATTGGACGGGATTCAGCGGTTGTTGAGGATATTCGATATAGCTCCTGTCAATCGCATAGTGCTGGAAAATGCAGCACAAAGCAAATTTGCAGATTTTGAAGATGCCGTCTTGTATGAATCTGCCAAATTTATGGATGCTGATGCTATTGTCACCAGAAATATTCGCGACTTCAAACTGGCTTTATTACCCATATATACGCCGCGCGAGTTGTCGATGATTTTTGCCGAGCCAGGGTCTGAAAATGAATAATCGCGACGTACGCAGCGTCTGTGGATCACCAGGAGAGAACAGCAATAGAGTTGGATTCTCAATCGTGGCCGACGCCTGGAACGTCAACACCGTTGCGGTGTACTGATAATGATGCCGAGGCTCAAACACCCTCATGGATACAAATAAAGTGACCCATAACCCACAACCTATATCCCGCTTCCTGCAAGCCTGCCATCGCCAGCCTACCGACGCCACGCCCGTGTGGCTCATGCGGCAGGCGGGCCGCTATATGAGTGAATACCGCGAACTGCGTAAAACCTACGACATTCTGGAAATCATCAAAACGCCGGAACTGGCCTGCCAAGTGACCATGCAGCCCATCAATGCCTTTGAGCTGGACGCGGCCATTATCTTTGCCGACATCCTGCCGCCGCTGGAAGGCATGGGGCTGTCGCTGGAGTTTGTTAAGGGCGAAGGGCCGCTGATCCACAACCCGGTGCGCACGGCGGCAGACGTGGCGGCGCTGCGCGTGCCCGATCCCCAAGAGGCGCTTTGGTTTACGCTGGAAGCCATCAAACAGACGCGCGCCGAACTGGACAGCCGCGGCATTCCGCTCATTGGCTTTAGCGGCGCGCCCTATACGCTGGCCTCCTACGCCATTGAGGGGCACGGCAGCCGCAATTATGAACACGCCAAAGGCATGATGATGGGGCAGCCCGAGCTGTGGCGCCAGTTGATGGAAAAGCTGGCCGATCTGGTGGGCCACTATTTGCTGGCCCAAGCCCAAGCGGGCGCGCAGGCGCTGCAAATTTTCGATAGCTGGGTTGGCTCGCTCAGCCCGTCCGATTACCGCGAATTGGTTATGCCCTATACCCGTCACGCCATTGAAATTGCCAAGGCGGGCGGCGTGCCCATTATCCATTTTGGCACCGATACCAACGGCATTCTAGAACTCATCCGCGATGCTGGCGGCGATGTGATCGGCGTAGATTGGCGCATTGATCTGACTGCGGCCTGGCAGCGGCTGGGCCCCAATGTGGCCATTCAGGGCAACCTGGATCCCATTGCGCTGATGGCGCCATGGGCGCAGCTAAAGCAGCGCGCCCAGATCGTGCTCGACCAAGCGGCTGGTCATCCCGGCCACATTTTCAATTTGGGCCACGGTATTCTGCCCGCAACGCCTGTGGATAACGTGCGCCGCCTGGTCGACTTTGTCCACGAATATACCCAGCAAGCATGAGCATTTTATGAGTGACAATCGCACCTCACACTCCACGTCCCAATCCCCTTTGCCCGTTGCCATTATCGGCGGCGGCATTACTGGGTTAACCGCGGCCTGGGAGTTGCAAAAAGCCGGTGTTCCCTACGTGCTGCTGGAAAAATCTGAGCGTCTGGGCGGCAAAATCCAGACCGAGCGATTCGATGGCTTTGGCGATGTGCCTTTTATTGTGGAGCGGGCGGGCGACGCGTTTTTGGCCGCCCAGAAACCGTGGGCCATGGAACTGGCATACGAACTGGGGTTGGATGACCAAATCCTCACGACCAACCCCGCGCAGCCGGCGGTTCATATTTTGAAAGATGGCGTCTTGGTTCCCGTCCCCGCTGGCCTGCAATTAATAATCCCCACGAATCGCGACACCTTTTTGGCTTCCCCTTTGATGAGTGAAGATGGCAAAGCGCGCGTTCTGGCTGAAGAAGTCATTGACCCATATGCGGGTAATGATGACGAATCGGTGGCCGATTTTGTGCGGCGGCGGTTGGGCGATGAAGCCGTCGAGATGCTGGCCGAACCGCTGCTTTCGGGCATTTACAGCGCACATCCAGAAGAGCAGAGCCTGCTGGCCACTTTTCCACGCTATCGCCAACTTGAACAAACGTATGGCAGCTTGATCGGGGGAGTGCGAAAGATAATGGAGGCGGGGAGGAGTAGAGGAGTAGAGGAGAAGGGAAGAAATCTCACGACGTTTATGACGTTTGTGGGCGGGACAGAGACATTAACAAAGGCGCTGGCGGCGCGGCTGATAGGTACAGAGCGGTCGATAGGAAATATGCGGTTGGCGGAGACAGAGCAGGGAATAGGAAAAGTGCGGTTGGCGGAGACAGAGCGGTCGATAGGAAATATGCGGTTGGCGGAGACAGAGCAGGGAATAGGAAAAGTGCGGTTGGCGGAGACAGAGCAGGGAATAGGAAAAGTGCGGTTGGCGGAGACAGAGCAGGGAATAGGAAAAGTGCGGTTGGCGGAGACAGAGCGGTCAATAGGAAATATGCGGCTGGGCGTGGCGGTTGACGGTCTTGCGCGTGATGAGGCGGGTGACTATGTTTTACGCTTGTCGAATGGCGAATCGATGCGCGCCAGTCAAGTGCTGGTGACAACGCCAGCCGCGCCGGCTGCCCACATGTTGCAAAGTGTGGCGCCGTCATCTGCCACACAGCTGCAAAAGCTGCGCGTAGTGAGCACGGGCGTGGTTTTTCTGGGCTATCGCCGCGCGGATGTAGTGCATCCGCTCAACGGCTTTGGCGTGGTGATCCCGCGCCGCGAGCAGCGCTCGCTCAACGCCACCACCTGGATGACCACCAAGTTCAACCACCGCGCGCCCGCAGAACACGTGCTGATCCGCGTCTTTTTTGGCGGCGCCCGCACGCCGGAAATGATGGACAAAAATGATGATGAGGTGCTTGCCACTGCGCGGGCCGAGCTGCGTGAACTAATCGGGCTGGAGGCCGCGCCCGTGCTGCACCGCGTCTATCGCTGGATCAATGCCCAGCCCCAGTATGATGTAGGTCATCTCGAGCGCATGCAGCATATTCATCAGGGCTTACCCGCCGGCATTCACATCGCCGGCAGCCCATATGGCGGTGTTGGCATTCCCGATTGTGTGCGCCAAGCGCAAGAGGCGGCGCGCAAGATTGTGGCCAATCTGCATCAAAACGACGCAATTAGACGAACGCTTGCTTCATAGTGTATGATGGTAATGTCGCTCGAGTTGATAGGAATGGAGATACTATGGGTGTAGAACTGTTAGAAAATACAGCCATAACAGATTACGCGGCTATGAATAGCCCTGCAATCACGAACGAACAAGCAGTTTATGTAGCCAATGGCTATTTAGCCGAGCATGTGAGTACGTGCTTTGGAGCAGCAGAACCCGTTTTGCTTTTTTTAGAGCGACTTACCTGGCAAGTTCTGGTCTACTTTAAACAGCCGTTTATGAAACCTTTCAACCTTGCGTTTTTAGATGTTGATGCCGAAACTGGAAAGGTTTACCCATTCACCGAATATCAAATTGAAACATTGCTGACCCGAGCAGATGCCTTCGCTAAACTTAACCCACCATCCGCAACGCCAGGGGGCTGACTGCCTTGCCGCATGTGCTTGGATGGCCCTTGATTTTGTGGGTGTGTATATTCGGTATGAACGTTTATTGCAACTGCTCAAGGTTCGGCAGGGCAGCGGTGCTTCATTTCTCAATCTTGCGCTTCTGGAGAGTCATTTCAATTCGCTCTCGGTAGTCATTGCACGCGAATATGACGATCCCATGGGTCTGTTAGAGACCTACCTCGTAAATAGCTATCCAGTGCTTGCATCTGTACATACGATCGATTTGCCATATTGGGCTGGTGAGGCCGTCGATCACGCTGTGGTTATAGCTGGACTAGATGAAGCTACCCTATTGATTTATGATCCCTGGTTCACTGCGGCGCCGCAAACGGTTGCGTCTATTCAATTTGAATCAGCCTGGATGCGTCACACCTTTCTATACGCCATTATTACGAAACGAGCATAAATCCCATGAATACCTCAAAATCTGAACAACTTTTTGCTGCGGCCCAAACGCTCACCCCTGGTGGCGTCAACAGCCCCGTGCGTGCGTTTAAGAGCGTGGGCGGCACGCCGCGCTTTATTGAGCGGGGCGCGGGCGCCTATATGTGGGATGCCGACGGCAACCGCTATATAGACTATATGCTCTCTTGGGGTCCGCTGATTTTGGGCCATGCCCACCCTGCGGTGGTGGAAGCACTGCAAAAAGCGGCGGCGCGCGGCACCAGCTACGGTGCGCCCACGGCATTGGAAAATGAATTGGCCCAGCTTGTGATTGATACCGTGCCGTCGGTGGAGATGGTGCGCTTTGTCAACAGCGGCACCGAAGCGTGCATGAGCGCGCTGCGGCTGGCCCGCGCCTATACTGGGCGCAGCAAGATCATCAAGTTTGCTGGCTGCTATCACGGCCATGCCGACATGCTGTTGGTGCAGGCCGGCAGCGGCGTGGCCACGCTGGGCCTGCCCGATTCGCCCGGCGTGCCCGCTGCGGTCACCGGTGACACGCTGACGGCTGAGTTTAACGACCTGGAGGCGGTGCGCCAGCTTTTTGCCCAATATCCCAATGAAATTGCCGGGCTCATTGTCGAGCCCATTGCGGCCAATATGGGCTTTGTGCTGCCACAAGAGGGCTATTTGCAAGGGCTGGCCGATCTGTGTCATCAACATGGCGCGCTCTTTATAATGGACGAAGTGATGACCGGCTTTCGCGTGGCGCCCGGTGGCGCCCAGGCCGCTTGGGGATTGGCGCCGGACATTACCTGTTTGGGCAAGGTCATTGGCGGCGGTCTGCCCGTGGGCGCATACGCGGGCAAGCGCGACATTATGCAGACGGTGGCGCCGGCGGGACCCATGTATCAAGCCGGTACGCTCTCCGGCAATCCGCTGGCCATGACTGCCGGGTTGGCCACCATCCGCACGCTGCTGGAACCAGGTGTTTTCGACGGCATTGCACAGTCCACGACGACGTTGGTACTGGGAATTCAAGCCGCGGCGGCAGAGGCGGGCATCCCCATCCAGGCGAGTCATGCGGGGACGATGTTCGGCTTCTATTTCCTCAAGCAGGCCGATGGCCAAATCACCGATTACGCCAGCGCCAAAGAGTATGCCGACACGGCGCGCTATGGGCGTTACTTCCATGCTTTGCTAGAACGCGGTGTCTACATGGCGCCCAGTCAGTTTGAGGCGGGCTTTGTGAGCAGCGCACATGGCGAGGCCGAGATTGGCAAGACGTTGGAGGCAATAGGGGAAGTTTTGACAGAAGTAAAATAAAAGAGGTTCAATCGGATTTCGGGGGATAAATGAGCGCCAGCGTAGCGGCGGCTGAGCTTGTCGAAGCCAAAGCAAGTCAACCCCTAAGATCCCCAAGAGCCGAAAAGAATACTGCGTGCTGGATAAGCGGTTTTTACAAATTCTATACAGTGCCAGGCCATCGGTACTTTACGCCAAGGCTTGATAAACGTTCAGAAATAAGTTGGCGACCAAACCTGTCAGATCTCGCAGACCTAACAGGTTTATATCCACAAGTTATTTTTGAACGATGGCTTCGAACAGATCGGCGGCGCGGGAAATGCCTCCCAGCGTCGCCATTTCTTTTTGGAGCGCCAGCGCGTTTTGCTGATAGGCTGAATCTTCGGTGAGCATCTCCGTCAGCAACTGGGCCAGTGCATCAATCGTCACATGCTGCGGGCGGATGCCCACACCTACCTGGCTGCGCGTTACGCCATGGGCTTGGTGCATCTGATCGGCGGCGTGCGGCACCACAATTTGGGGAATGCCGTGGCGCGCCAAGGCGTGGGTCGTGCCGGCGCCGCCGTGGTGAATGGCCGCGCCCACGGCAGGCAACACGGCGGCGAATTCAATCCGCGCCAGCACCACGGCAGATCTGGCCAACCCGGTCCGCAAACGCTGTAGCTGGACTGGGGGCCACTGGCCACCCAGCACGACCAGCGGCAGCGCGCCCACTCGTTCAGCCGCATGGCTGGCAGCAATAAAGAAGTTGGGGTCAAGCTGAAAACTGGTGCCCAGCGTGATCAATACCCACGGCAGATCGGCAATGGCTTCGTGATTGAGCAGTTGTGCGCTGGGGTCTTGGGCATCCAAATCGGGCGGCGCTTTGGCCCGTCCCCCCACGTGAACCGTTTGGGGCAAAAAAGAAAGCCCATGATACCAACTGGGACACCAGAAGGTAAGGTGTAAGTGGGGGGAAAGCAGTGCCGGGGGGCCGCTGGTCGTCCAGTTTGTCCCAGCCGCGCCAAATTGTTGCAGAAGCGCATCCAGCCGTTCACGCGCCATTTCGGAGATGATGATCGTGGCGTCGGAAATGTCCGCCTGATAGGCTGGCCAGCCCACAACCGCAAAGGGAACGTCAAGCCGTTCGGCCACAATGGCGGCCGCGCTCATAAAATTTTCGCCCAGAACCAGATCGGGCTGAAATGCTTGTGCCGCGGCCAGCAGTTCTGTTACCGCCCGCGATACGCGATCCACATCCAGCCATTGGTCCAACGCGCGTTCGGCGCGCAGGCGCTGCTGGGCATCGGCATCCATATCGGGCGGCGGAGTAAGCGGGGGCGGAGGCGGCCAGCGCCAGCCTGTTTCGGCTAACTGCTGAAAGGCCAGTCCGGCCCGCGCAATCGGAGACCGCACCGCGTCGCCGCTAGCCCACAGCACTTGATGGCCGCGGTGGGCCAATTCCACGGCTGTGTCCAAATAGCCGCCCCAATCCAAATGACCGGGCAATTGGGCTGAAGCTGCCAAAATACGCATGGTGATTTATCCGCAACCTGGTGTCATGCGGTAAAGGCCACCAGTGCCGGTGCCAATCCAGAGCGCACCGTCGGGCGCAGTGGCCAGGCTAATCAGCGGCCAGACCAGCATGACGCGTTCGGAAATCACCTGGCCGTTGGCGGCGCGACCCACGCGATAGAGCCCCGGTTGACGACCATATTGGCCATAAAAAAGGGTGCCATAGGCCCAAGTAATACCCGTGGGCGCCGCCGTGTTTGGCAAAACAATGGCCGGCGCACGCCAATTGGGGTTGGCGCCGGTTAGCGCCAAGGGAAAGCCATAATAGGGAGTGGCTCCTTCGGGCGTGCCGCCCGGTACACTGCTGGGGTCAAAGACATTGACTTCATCGCCGGCACTAATGCCTTCCGGCACATTGGTGGAGCCGTTATCGGTAAACCAAAGGCGACCATCAGGCGCCCGCGTAATGCCATAGGGGTTGCGTACCCCGCGCGCCACCGTCTGGAAATTGTTGATGGAGCGCTCGCTCAGAAGCTGATCGAGCGGCGCCCGTACAATGCGCGCAGCCAGACCATTGCCGCCGGAAACAATGTTTTGAGCGGCGTCTTCGCTAATATTTTCCAGCGGACCGTCGGACCAGCCATCGCGCACGCCGCCCGCCGATACGTAGACCCAGCCATCGGACACCACAATGCCGTTGTTGGCGTGGAAAAGCTGGCTCTGCACGGCAAAGCCACCCGCCAGCTTTTCATAGCTGCCGCCATCGGGGATGCGCCCCACCTCGCCGGCCCGGCTGACATAGAGCGCTCCATTGGCATAATTCAGGCCCGTAATGCGCGGTGACTCGGTCAGAATTTCACCGTATCCACCGTCGCTGTTGCTGTCGTGCACCACAATCGAGCGGCTGGGGTGGAACGCATCCAGCAGCACCAAGGGATCCACATTCTGTCCGCTGGGCGAGGCGTCAAGCGCAATAAAGAGCCGTCCATCAGGCGCAAAGGCTAGCGCCGTGATGCTGCGATCTTGGTTGGCCAAACGGGGCAAACGCTGTTCAATACAAAAGCCGCCCTGCGGAATCAGAAATGGATCGGCGTCTGAAGGAGGCGCCAAGCCCAATGTAGGGGCAATAGCACCGGAAACGGTGCTTCCGCTGTCGGCTGGGGCCGGCGCGGCGGCTGCCGCAGAATCGCCACTGCTGGCCGCGCTGCTGCTGGCCGCTGGTTCGGGCGTCAAAAATTGGGCGATGGTCTCTTCGTCCGGCTCAACGCCGCAGCTTAAGAATTGCAGCAAGCGGCCATTGACCAACGTTTGCGGGTCGGCCACCTCTTCATCACAAGTCGCGTTGGTTGCCAGATCCACATCTTGGGGATTGAGCGCCAGCCATAGCTCGGACAATCTGGGGATGCCGGAGCGCTGCCGCGGGGCGCCGGCGTTGATCCAGGCCTCGATGATCGACTTTTCTTCATCCGATAGCTGGCCAATCAGCGGCATTTTGCCTGTAGAAACCATCTCCCACAGGCGTGAATTTTGGGCATCGCCCGGCTCGATCACGGGGCCGTTGACGCTGCCTTTGAGCAGCGCGTCATAATCGGTTACTTGCAGTTCATTGATTTGCGCCACGGCGCCGTGACAGCTATTGCAATTCTGGTTGAAGATGGGATAGATATCTTCTTCGTAGCCCAAGGTGTAGCTCGCATCGCTATTCACATTTTTAAGCGATGAGAGCGGTTCAGCCTGATCTTCGGCATAGACGCCGGTGACGCGCACGAGGCGACCGCGCGGCGTGCGTCCCATACGGCATGAACCGGATACGGGCTCTGCGCGCACGTTGCTATTTTCCAACGTTAGCCCATAAACAACTTTGTCGGTGGAAAGACAGGCCAGCGCGCCTTCTAACGTGGTTACGGCGCTGGAGCGCTGCTGTTCAATCCCAAAAATGTTGGGATCTTGAAATGGGAAAGGGGGTGCATCTGCGGGGTCGTGAATTGTCGTTGGGAAGCCGGTGAATGGTGCAGAGGTTGGCGTTTGGCTATTGACACAGGAGGCGGTGATCAAGGTGAAAATAAAGATGAGACAGCAAACCGGTGCAACCTGGTGACGTAAAAAATGCATATGGATTTCCTGAAACTGGGTGCATAAAGAACCGATCCGTAAATTCGGTCGTGGATCCAGCCACGCTTGATAGCCGCGCGAGACGGCACAGCAGATTTACGGACAGACACTAGTGCCGCAAAAATTAAGCGGCCAGACAACTCGTGCTTTGAAGGTTAGCCATGGCAAGTTATGTGAACTTCATCAATAAGAACTTCATCAATGTGAACTTCAAAGCACCTACTATTCCTGGACCAAAAACAGCTGGCGAGCCATTGCAATATCGCGGTGAATCTGCGCTACCAATTCGTCGATGCCGGCAAATTTCTGTTCACCACGCAGGCGGGCCATAAACTCCACTGTCAAAATTTCGTCATATAGATTACCAGATGCTCCGTCTGGCGGGAAATCGAGCAGGTGTGTTTCAAACCGATGCTCACGGCCATTCACCGTGGGGCGCATGCCAATATTGGTCACGCTGTGATAGGCCGCCAACATGCCGGTGGCTTTGGCCGCCGGGAAATCGCCCACGTTTAGCGAGTGCGTCGGCGACAGTGGAACATAGGTGCGCGTGGCATAGACGCCATCTTGCGGCAACATTTTGTGGGGCGCCGTCTGCAAATTTGCCGTGGGAATACCGATGGTGTTGCCGCGGTGATCGCCTTCTATCACCCGGCCAGTCACATGATAGGGGCGGCTCAGTAGCTCGGCTGCTTCTGCCACCTCACCCGTTTGCAGCAGCTGGCGGATGTGGCTGCTGCGCGCGGCTTTGCCATTCCAATCTACCGGCTCAATTACGTGCAGCTCGTACCCCAATTCTGCGCCCAATTCCCCCAGACGTTCAATATTGCCGGAACGCCCCTTGCCCAAAGCAAAATCGGGACCCACTGCCAGTATTTGCAGATTCAAATGGGCGCGCAGTAGCTGCATAAATTCGGCGGCGCGCAGACCGGCAATTTCCGGCGTAAAGGGCTGAATAATGCCTAAATCGGCGCCGGCCCGGGCCGCAAATTGAATACGTTCTTGCGGAAGCGTTAAGAGTTGAATGGGTTTGTCTGGCCGCAAAACGGCCAGGGGATGCGGGTCGAAGGTCAAAAGGCCAATGGCGGGCGCAGGCATATCAGGCTGTTGCGCGGCCGCTTGGGCTGCTAATTCGGCCATAATGTGCAGCAGCGCCTGATGGCCCCGGTGTAGTCCATCAAAGTTGCCAATGGTGAGAATGGTGGGCCGTTCCAGGCGCACCGTGCGGAGATCGGTGATCAGTTGCATTGTCAAGATTCTGTATTAAACCACTTTTCGGCTTTCCAAATGGTGGCCGGGTTGGCGCTATCTGTGTCTTGCGCTACACCCAAACAGCGGATAATACCCGCAAAGCTGCCGTCGGTGGCGTATGCTTGCGCCAGACCCTCTACAGGGGGTGGTCCGGCCACAATCGGTGTTTTTTGGCCGTAGCCCAAGCGCGTATGGGCTTCCTCATCCAGCGTCAGCTGTGGCAGGTCTAGCCGCGTGCCCAGGGGCAGCAGCATTTCGGCAAAGCGCTGCTGCTGGATAGCGCTCTCGATCTGGGGCAGCGTGTGCGCGTCGGCTAGCCCAAACGGTCCAGCCTGTTCGCGGCGCAAAATGTCTAAATAGGCACAAGAATGGAGTACCTGCCCCAAATCGTGGGCCAGACTGCGTATATACGCGCCGGCCGAACAGCGAATGCGCATACAAATGCGGTTGGGCGGTGTATAGGCCAGCAGCTCCAATTGGTGAAAGGTAATGGGGCGCGGCGCCAGCGCCGCGGTTTCGCCACGCCGCGCTTTGCGATGCAGACTTTCGCCCTGCATTTTCAGCGCAGAGAAGAGCGGCGGCACCTGCTGCACCTCACCGCGGAATTGGGCCAGCGCCCGCTCAATTTGCGCTTCATCTAGCTGCGGAACGGGCGCCTGCTGGGTAATGCGCCCCAGGGCGTCATACGTATCGGTAGCCGCACCCAGCATAATTTCGGCATAGTATTGCTTATCATGGCGCTGGTAATATTCAACCAGCCGCGTGGCCACACCCAGACAAAGCACTAAAACGCCGCTGGCCATGGGGTCCAATGTCCCCGTGTGGCCAATCCGGCGTTCCTGGCTCCAACGGCGAACCTGCTGAACGACATCGTGGCTGGTGGGCAGCTTGCGATTCGTGTCGCCAGGTTCAGATTCAGTTTGGGGCGGGGCCGCGTCATCATTGCGCGTTTTCCCCGGCTTATCGACAATCAACAGTCCGTTATATTGAGACACGGGTTTGGGTTTCTCTGCCTTCCGCTTGCCAAGTGACGGAAGCGTTTACGCGGCCGGCTAGCTCGCGGCCAACCCTTTGCGGCGGGCCTGTTTGAGCAGCTCCACCACACGGGGCGCCACTTCCTCGATTGTGCCCTGGATGGTGCAGCCACTGGCCGGCGGGTGGCCGCCACCGCCCAATTCAAAGGCAACTTCGCCCACGTTAAAACCAGGGCGGGCTCGGAAGCTACATTCTACCGCCGGGCCGCCATTTTCGGCCACTTTCTCCAAGAACACAGCGCTTATATCGGCCTCATTCGCCGTAATTAGCATGCTGCTCAGCTGTACATCACCCGTGGTCATACCGGCGGCTTTGGTTTGCGCGCGCCGCACGTGGACCCAAATGACGCCTTCGTCGAGCTGTACAGTGGGCAAAACCAATCCCCACAACTTAAACAGATTGAACGAGCGGCGATTCAGCGCGCGCGCCGTAATATCAGACAGATTGGCTCCCGCGGACATCAGGCGCATGGCTGCTTCCATTACGCGCGCGTTTGTGTTGCTGGTGCGGAAGCAGAGCGTATCGGTGACCAGGCCCGTTAGCAAACAGGTGGCCAGCGTTTCATCCAGCGGTAGCCCTAGACTATCGACGAGATAGACCAACATTTGGCAGGTAGCGGCACAATCGGGCGCCACCCAATTTATATGACCAAAACGCGTGTTGGTAATATGGTGGTCGATGACAAAAAGCGGAATATGGGCGTGGGCTTCGCTGCGATAGATATGGCCCATGCGGTCGACGCTGGATGCATCCAGGCAGATGATCAGATCATACGCATCGGTTATCTGTTTGGGGCCGACAATGTCAGCGGCGCCGGGCAGAAACTTGAGTTCGGCGGGCGTCTCATCCTGCAACGCCAATGTGGTGGTTGCCCCCAAACGGTGCATAATATGGCCCATGCCGGTTAAGCTGCCCAGCGCATCGCCGTCGGGCGCTACGTGGCTGACGCAAAGCACATGGCGGCTGTTGCGTAAACCGGCCAAAAGTGCCTCGTCAATGGCAGAAGCTTCGCTTGAAACATCCTCATTCATGGGGCGTCTCCGGGTTCTGCCGGCGCGGCCGTTTCATCCTCGGTGCGCTCGCCGCGTTCCTGGGCAATTTGCGAGAGCAGCTCATCAATGCGCGCGGCTCTTTCCGGTGTATCATCGTAATAGAAGAGAATTTCCGGCACCATGCGCAACCCGCAGCGCGAGGCCAATTGACTGCGCAGGTAGGGGGTGGCGCTGCGCAGCCCGGCCAAGACTTCCTTGCGGGAAAACTCTTCATTTTGATGGTAGATGTGCACTTTGGCGTTGCGCAGATCTTTGCTCAACTGCACGCCCATTACAGTGATCAAGCTGACGCGCGGGTCACTTAACTCGCCGTTAAGCATGATGCTCAACTCTTCGAAAAGCAGACCCGCCACGCGCTGCTGACGGATGGTTGCCATGATTATCTTACTCGTCGTTTCTCGAAGATCTCAATCACATCGCCTTCTTGCAGCTGATCATCACCATTGGCGATCTTGATGCCGCACTCAAAGCCAGTGCGCACCTCGGCCACATCCTCGGTAAAGCGACGCAGCGTTTCGATGCGCGTGGGCGACACAATTTCCGCGCCATCGCGCAATACGCGCACCTGGGCATTGCGCTTGACAATGCCATCGGTCACGTTGCAGCCGGCAATAAAACCACGCCGCAACTTGAAGGTTTGCAGCACCTGGGCGTGCCCAATGGTGAAATCTTCATAAATCGGCTCCAGCATGCCCGTGAGCGCGTCTTCAATATCTTCAATCATTTTATAGATAATGTTGTAGAGCCGAATCTCCACGCCGGAAGCTTCAGCGCGCACCTGGGCCGAACGATCCACATCGACGCTGAAGCCAATGATGATGGCATCGCTGGCCTCGGCCAACATAACGTCCGATTCGGAAATGTTGCCAATGGCCGCCTGCAAAATCTTGATGTCAACTTCTTCATTTTTGAGCTCGCTCAGGCTGGCCACCACTGGCTCCAAAGTGCCCTGCATGTCGGCGCGCACGATGAGATTGAGCGTCTTGGTTTCGCCGCTTTCAAAGCGAGCGAAGAGATCATCCAGCGACACCTGGCGCGTAGATGGACGTTTGGCGGCTTCTTCCGCCTCCTGTCGCCGCTCGTCGGACAGGCGGCGCGCGTCTTTATCCGAGCGGACGCGGGCCATTACATCGCCGGCCTTGGGCACATCCTGCAAGCCGAGTAGAACCACGGGCGTGCTTGGCCCGGCCTGCGAAATCTGGTTGCCCTCATAGTCGAACATGGCCTTGATGCGGCCCCAGGTTGTGCCTACCACCACGGCATCCCCTTTGAGCAGCGTACCATTTTGGATCAACACCGTCGCAGTTGCACCGCGGTATTTGTCCAGCTCGGCCTCAATAACGGTGCCGGCGCAGGCGCCTTTGGGGTTGGCCTTATATTCTTCCAGCTCGGCCACCACCAAAATGTTTTCCAGCAGATCATCAATGCCCGTATTTTGGAGTGCGGAGACGGGCACCACAATGGTCTCGCCGCCCCATTCTTCGGGCTGCAACCCTTCTTGCGAAAGTTCTTCCATGACGCGCTGTACATTGGCGTTGGCTTTATCCACCTTATTGAGCGCCACCACAATTTGCACGTCAGCGGCCCGCGCATGACTAATGGCCTCTTTGGTTTGCGGCATAACGCCGTCATCGGCCGCCACCACCAGCACCACAATGTCTGTCACCTGGGCGCCGCGGGAGCGCATAGAGGTGAATGCTTCATGACCCGGCGTGTCGATAAAGGTGATCTTCTGCCCGTTGATCGTCACTTGGTAGGCGCCCGTGCGCTGAGTAATGCCGCCAGCTTCGGTGTCTACCACGTTGGTGTTGCGGATGCGGTCGAGCAGCGTGGTTTTGCCGTGATCCACATGGCCCAGCACCGCCACCACTGGCGGACGCAGCACCAGATTATCTTCCGATTCGCTTTCCAATATTTGGTCCACCAGCGTTTTGCGGCGCGCGGGCACGTCCGAGTCCTCTTCTTCCTCTTCGTCGGACTCCTCAATTTCCGGCCAGGCAATGCCGACCCCCAGCTCTTCGCCAATGATTACTGCGGTATCGTGGTCAATATTGTGCGTAATGGGCGCCATAATGCCGAACTGCATCAGCACCTTAATCAGGTCGATGGGACTGCGATTCATTAAGGTTGCCAGATCGCGCACGGTAATGTAATCGCCGACAATGACTTCGGTGGGTAGCGGCTTTTTTGCAGCCTCATTGGCCGCTTTGGGGCGCGGCCCCTGACCATTTGGGCGTTTGGCATTTTTGGCGCCATTCATGCCGTTGTTGCCCTTGTGTTGCCCTGGCCGCGCCTTTTGTTGTGTTCTATTTTTTGTTGCCATATAAGCAAACCTCCCCAATCTTCAATGAGTTCGAAAATCCACCTCGGCCCTGGCGAAAATCAGACCGACTACTTTTTGTCTCCGGGCAGACAACGTCTTCAGCAGAGAGCGAGTCAATAGCTCTTCTCTGCTGGATGAACAATCGCCAGGTGCTACGTTTTACGGTTATAAGACTTACACAAGCCTGGTGTAAAGATTGCCTGACAGTTTGATTGCCTGACAGCTTATAGAAACAGTGTAAGTCGTAAATATTTAAACAGAAACAGGGACAAAAGAGCGACTGGATGTGTCTTGTAGCAAAGGCAAAAACAGACTTGCCACAGGAGGAAACAGCACAAAGCTTATCTGCCCGCTGTAAAACAGCAAGCAAGACAAACGTGGAAATATGAGAGGATAGGCCAAACGAAGCAATACTACATGATTTTCAAACTAAATCATGCGCTTACCCTCCATGGTGCTGCACCGTGAAATTGCCCAACGTCACTCGTTATACCATGCATATGTTGAAAAATTGAGCGTGCAATTTGCATACTTACCCGGCGACGCTCAATTTGTTCAACACGGCTTAATATACCGGCTGGTATACGGGGGCGCTCTCTAGAGAGGAGCGCGTTGCGCAAGCATATGAAGCCCATCATAGCCTCGCTTGTTGCAATTTCCTGGTAGTCAGTTCGCCAATTTTGTTCATGATCTGCTATTCAGTTTCCGGCAAATCCTGCATGTAATTCATTAATTCCTGCCGATTTGCCGCACTTAATTTAATGCGTAATGCCTGTTCAATCCGATTTGATTCAATCACTGCCTGCCAACATGTACGGCTGGGATGTAAATATGCACCGCGCCCGGCCTGCTTGCCCGTGGGATCGACCTCTACGCGTCCATCTACACGCACCAACCGCACTAGGCCTCGTTTCCCCGCCACCGTGCGGCAGGCAATGCAAGTACGCTGCGGCACATGTTTGGGTTTCATTTAGGGTCTGTCCATAAATTCTCTTTGGCGAGCTTTGCAACCCGACACAGCCAGGCAAATTGCTCCCCAATTTACGGATAGATTCTTAATAATACCCATCGTACCCGTCGTCATCTTCAAAGGTTCCCTGGCGCTTGCGTCGCGTACGGCTCTTTTTGTCCGTTTTGCTCGCCTTTTTGCTCTTGGTCTTTTTGGTTTTGCTTTTGGCTGTGAAGTCTTCTTCATCCTCTTCGTCAAAGACGAGTTCATCTTCATCCAAGCCCACAAGCAATTCTGCCGGGATTTCAAAGTCGTTGCTGTCCACGTCAATCTTTTTGCGTTGTCCCATGCGCGACCGCAACATATCGGCCGTGATCACATCGGGCAGCTCTTCTTCCGCCGTGTCAGCCGCTTCTTCCTCATCATCCGCTTGACCCAAATTGAGCAATGCCTCTTCTTCTTTGGCATCATAAACGGGGAATTGTTCAATAAAGGTTTGCTCTTCGCGCGCCGCGGCCGCAGCTTCTTCAAACGAAACGTTCGGTGGCTGGGCCGATTTTTCGTCGGCCTGCGCCAGATCCTCTAAAGAGGGCAGGCTAATATCGGACGGATCGACCAATTCACGGTTGGACGCATCCATCTCTTCCAGAATACGGGCCGCTTCGCGCATGCGATCTTCGGCATCGTTGCCGGCCGTTCGGTCCTCTTTACGCAACAGCTGCTCGGCATAGGCCAGCAGATCGCCACCCTTGCCGCTAGTCATGGACCCGTCGTGCTGCGGGAACTGCTTGTCCAAACCTTCGGCAATGGCTTCGCTTTCGCTCTTAATGTCGATGCGCCAACCGGTCAATTTGGCGGCCAAGCGAGCATTTTGTCCCTCTTTGCCAATGGCCAAACTCAACTGGCGATCCGGCACCACCACAGTTGCTGTTTTGATGGCATTTTTGTCGTCCAGCAAAACGTGCGCCACTTTGGCCGGGCTGAGCGCGTTGGAAATATAGCTGTAGACATCGGGGCTCCATTCGACCACGTCGATCTTTTCGTTGCCCAGCTCCGTCACAATATTTTGAATGCGCAACCCGCGCATCCCCACGCAGCTACCCACCGGATCCACACCGGGTACTGTGGCCACGACGGCCGCTTTGCTGCGCGCGCCTGGCTCACGGGCAATCGACTTGATTTCCACAATGCCATCGCGTATTTCTGGAATCTCCTGCTCCATGAGGCGGCGCAACAGATTACGATGTGTGCGGCTCAACTTGATGACCGGGCCACGCGAACTCTTGTGCACATCGACCACATACACTTTAACATAGTCGCCGCGGCGCATATATTCACCGGAAATCTGCTCTTCTCTGAGCAGCAGACATTCGTGTTTTTCATCTAACATCAACGTCACCGCACCAGAAACTGAATCGACGCTGCGTACCTGCGCGTTGAGCAATTCTCCCGTGCGATGGGCAAAGTTTTCGTATACCGTATCGCGCTCAGCTTCGCGAATACGTTGTAGAATCACCTGCTTGGCCGTTTGGGCGGCAATGCGGCCAAAGTTGTCCGGCTTGGTCTCCACTTTGATCACATCGCCGAGTTCAGCCGTTGGCACTGTCTTATGTGCGTCTTGCAGGGTGATTTCGGTGCGCAAGTTGATCACGTCGTCCACGACTTCGCGTTCGGCAAACACGCGCATTTCGCCCGTGACCCGATCCACTTCAGCCGATACGTTGGCGACCGATCCGTAGTTGCGCTTGTATGCCGATATCAGTGCCGCTTCAATCGCTTCAAAAATGACCTCGCGATCCAAACCTTTATCAATTGCTACCTGATTAATGCCGGCAATCAAAGCTTTAGACATGCGTTGCTTATACTCCTCTGAACTATATCCGCAAAACTATAATACCTTGCCGCAGAACGGAATCGGTACACCGCAACGGTGTTGGCGATAGTGGCGTCGGTCTCAATTTGTGAATCCGGCCCCATCGCGCGCCATTGCGATCTAATAATACCCGTACAATAAGAAAAGTGGGGGAGTCCCCACTTTCAGGCGTGCAAAGTAAACTTCGAGTAAACCTACCTAAACCATCGCGTAAACTTACCGCGTACCTCGAAAAACGATTGTGAGTATAATATCACACTTGGATCGATTGCACAAGTTTTTCACAGACAGCTATTCTCAATTTAAGCCTAAATCGTTGGTCTTTATTTCTATTTAAAGCGGTGGCATTTTTACAGTTTATGGTCAGCCGCCCACCAAATCTGTCTGCGAATTTGCCCCATCCATCTGCATGCAAACGAGGCTTTGAAAAAGCCGGTGACTCGTTTGGGAAAAGGCAGTTTAGCGCACCGGCGCGCTAAACTGTTGCACAATGCCTTGGCCAGCGGGGCTCAATACGAAGTCGACAAAGCGGGCGGGCCAGCCTTTGGGCGCACCCTTGCTCACCAGCATAAGCGGATATATGAGCGGGTATTGTTGGGCGGCCAAATTGTTAATATATGGGAACTCACCATCCACCGCTAGCACCCGCACCTCCACATCGGTCTGTATCTCGGCTCTGTTTGGTACAGGTGTAGCTGCCGACTGGGGTGCAGGTGGCATGTCGGCCCCAGGTACATTTTCCGTCAGCTGCGCCGCCACAAATGAGCGCGAAACATATCCAATGGCCAGCGGATTTTTGCCCACAAAGTCAACTACATCAGCGCTGGTGGGCATGACAATGGCGGTGAGCGAAACCTGTTCTGCCCCCATAATGCGCTCTTCAAAGAGCATGCGGGCGCCGCTGCCGTCCTCACGACTCACCAACAGAATATCGCCGTCGGCGCCTCCTACCTCCTGCCAGTTTAGGAGTTTGCCATCAAAAATATCGCGCAGCTGCACCGCCGTCAAACTCTCCACTTTATTGGTATGATGCACAACCAGCGCCAGTCCATCAATCCCAATGGGCGTGCGCACCAAATTGCGCAATTCCGCGGCTATTGTTTCATCGGCGGCTGGGGGCGCCAGGATGGAGGCCGCCAGATCGATTTTGCCAGCCGCCACATCTTGCTGGCCCAATGTGCTGCCGCCACCCCGTAGATCAAACACGACGTTGGCATGGCGCCGGCTAAACTCTTCGGTCAGCGCCAGCAAGACGGGACGCATGCTGTTGGCGCCGGCAATGCGAATCAATACGGGCTGAGGCGTGGTCACCGGGCTTTGCGTACAGCCGGCGCTTAGGCACATGGCCAAAAGGCAAAGCGATACAAGCAATCTCATAAAGTTACAGACTCTGCATGGCGTTCACGCGGCGCTGGCGCTGTTCGTGGCGCACCTTTTGGTTGCTGATCTGATAATCGGCTAAAAATTGCGCCCGAAAATCGGCAAATTTCCCCTGTTCAATGGCCTGGCGGATCTGCGCCATTAAGCGACTCATAAAGCGTACATTGTGAATGGTGCCAAACCGCAATGCGCTGATTTCACCGGCTTTATAGAGGTGGCGTAAATAGGCGCGGCTAAAGGTGCGGCATACATAACAATCGCAATCTTCCTGAATGGGCCGCTCATCTTCGGCATATTGAGCGTTGCGAATATTGAGACGACCGTGCGGCGTGAGGAAGGCGCCATTGCGCGCAATGCGCGTGGGCAGCACGCAGTCGAACATATCCACCCCGCGATAGACGGCCTCTACTATGTCTTCCGGCGCGCCCACCCCCATCAAATAGCGCGGTTTGTTGGCGGGCATGGCCGGGCAAGTTTCGTCTAGCGTGGCGTACATTTGCTCTTTGGTTTCACCAACGGCCAGCCCACCAATGGCGTAGCCCGGAAAATCCAATTCGCTCAAAAACTGAGCGCTCTGCACGCGCAGATCGGCAAAAATCCCCCCCTGCACAATGCCAAAGAGCGCCTGATCACCCCGCTGTTGGGCCGCACGACATCGTTCGGCCCAGCGATGTGTGCGCGCCAGCGCCTGCTGCATATAGTCGCGATCCAGTGGCTCGGCACATTCATCGAGCACCATAATAATATCGGCGCCCAGCGCCTCCTCGATCTCTATCACCTTTTCGGGCGTAAAATAGTGGCGGCTGCCGTCAATGTGTGAATTGAAAAGCACGCCGTCTTCATCCAACTTGCGCCGGTGAGCCAGGCTAAAAACTTGGTAACCGCCCGAGTCGGTCAACATGGGGCCGGGCCATTGCATAAACTGATGCAGCCCGCCCAGCTGTTTCACGAGTTGGTGACCGGGGCGCAGATAGAGATGATATGTATTGGCCAAAATTAGCGTACATTCTAATTCGGTCAGATCGCGCGGTTCGAGTGTTTTGACGTTGGCCAGCGTGCCCACGGGGGCAAAGGCGGGCATAGGGATGACGCCGTGGGGCGTCTGGAACTGACCACGGCGGGCGTGGCCTTCACAATGGCTTAAATCAAAAGTGAAAGGTGGAATTGACATTCTATTTGACTTTGGGCGACTCTTGTTCGTAGAGATTAACCAGCGGCACGATAACGGAAACACGCGTACCGTTCTCGCCATCTGGCCGGGGCGACAAAACCTCAAGCTTGCCGCCCAGCAGCGTGGTGCGCTCGTTCATATTGAGTATACCAAAGCTGCCCAGCTCATCATACTTTTCCAGCACGGCATCATAATCAAAGCCGCTGCCATCATCTTCAATGGCCAGAGAGAATTGACCGTTGTCCACATGGATGGATAGCCAGATTTCCGTGGCCGCGGCATGTTTGCGCACGTTGTTGACCGCCTCTTGGATAATGCTGAAAATGGCATTGGCCGCTTTGGGAGGAATGTCATCGGGGATGTGATTGACGCCCACATTAATCTTCAATTGGGTGGAACGCGTCAACTGGCGGTGATAGGACTCAATGGCCGAGATGAGTCCGCGGCTCTCCAGCGTAATGGGCCGCAACTCAAAGAGAAGCGTCCGCACCTCACGGTTGGCCTGGCGGCCATATTCTTCCAGGCGGTCGATCTCGTCAAAGACCTTCTCCATTTGCTGCCGGCTCAACATCTGGCGCACCAAGTCCAAATTCATAATGATCAGGCTCAACATCTGCGCCGTGTTGTCGTGCAGATCGCGCGCAATGCGGTGGCGCACTTCCTCCTGGGCGCGGATAATGCGTTCTTGTTCCACGCGCAAGTTTTGATAGAGTTCGGCATTGCGCAGCGCAATGGCCGCCTGATGCGCAAACGTTTGCAGCAGATCGCGCTTTTCTTGCGAGAAAAGCTGGCCGCTCAGTGAATAGACCACAATGATCCCGGTAATGCGGTCGCGGTGCATCAACGGGGCGGCGGCAATGGCGCTCTGTTGCAACTCGGGCGAAGTGGCCCAAGGAATGGGGTTGCGATAGGTGGCGCGGTCGCCGCGATGGTGCAAGCACCAGTCGCTAATTTTCTCGTTGAGAAAGACCTGGCGCGGCTGCTCCACCCCCTCGGCGCGATGGCCGGCGCTGGCGCGCAGCTCCAAACGCCGGCTGTTGGGGCGTACCAATAGCAGTTCACTGCGATCCGCAGACAATATTTCTAGAATGCTGTGCGTAATTTTGTTGAGAATGGCCGAAACGTCCAGCTCGCTGTTGATGGTCTGGCTCAGTTCGTTGAGCGTGGCCAGCTCGCTTACCTTTTCTTGTTCCCGAGCAAACAGCCGGGCATTCTCCAGCGAAATGGCTACCTGCTGCCCCATGATGGCCAGCCAGTTTTTGTCTTCGTCGGTAAAGCCAACCTGGTCGGCCTTGTTCAACACTTGCAGCACGCCAATGGTGCGCTCTTTGATGCGCAGCGGTACGCA
This sequence comes from Caldilineaceae bacterium, assembly GCA_020634755.1. Taxonomy (GTDB): domain Bacteria; phylum Chloroflexota; class Anaerolineae; order Caldilineales; family Caldilineaceae; genus JACKBC01. The sequence continues at coordinate 95,213 of JACKBC010000015.1, forward strand.
CAAAATGCTGCGCGTGTGAAAGCCGGTTTGCGCATCCATGGCAGGGTCATGCAAAACGGAATGCTCTACATCATTTACAATGATTGATGCGCCATTTTGCGCCACCCACCCCACAATGCCGCGGTCCATGGGCATGCGCTTCTCTTCCAGTTTTTGCGCGGCGCTGCCCTGCGTAATCATAAAGATCAGCTCGCGGTTTTCAAAATCTATGCGGTATAACGTAGATGCCTCTGCGTTGAGGACGCTGGCGGCCATGTGGGTGGCCTGGTTGAGGACGGTGTGCAGATCGAGCGAACTGGTTAGATCTTGCGTCACCATGTAGAGCAGATTGGCGCGTTCAAAACGCTCTTGGGCGTCGAGCATATAGCTGGCGCGCAGGGCGTTGCCGGCAAAAAGCTGAATCAGATCATATAGAACTGACTGTTCTGCTTTGATAAATCCATCGGGCGGAAAGAGGAAACTCACACAGCCTCTGTGCATCTGTTCCACCATAATGCGCACATGGACAAGCTGGCTGCCGTCGTCTTGGATAAGCCAGGTAACGGGATGTGGTCGCTTATCAATAAATGCGCGCTGCCATTCTTGCAATAAGGGCTCCAACTCGGGCGGCCATTCGCCCGCCCGGTAATTATTGTGCTCCAAGATATAAAGCGGTTCTAGTAGAGATAGAGAGACAGCACGCGCTTTAACATGGCGACACAATAATTCAACCCCACGTTGCCAGTAGCGGTCAAACAGCCGATCTTCGATCAGGTTATTCAGTTCGCATAATGCGGAAATCAAAGATGGTGAATTTAACATAAGTAAACGATTTGCAGCGCCAATTTTAAGTAAAGTTTATTGTACCTTGCTTGGATAGCTTCGCAAAAAGTTGAGATGATGCGTTGTAAGGTATGCACAGCGTACGTGGCGCCGATGGAGAATGCCTGGCCGCCGCGCTTATAGGCGGTTTTGGCCCAACAAAAAAAGAGTGAATATAATGAAGACACGACTTACGCAACGCCCGCGAATCGCCAAGAGTGCCTAATTGCGCTAACCCGGCAATTTTCCTTGAGGCTTGCGTAAGTATTATATAAAACCGTCAGACCAAGGAAGCATGAAACTAGTGGGCGAATTCGGTCCGGAAAAAACCTGGAGCGCGGCATTTCTGAAGGTGGATGGTTTTGTGAACCATCAGCGACCCTGTTTTGACGACCAACATGGGAAGCGCATTGCCGACGTTTGCCCAGTTGGGTGTAACCAATATTGCAAAATCGTAACTGCTGAAGTCCAGCGGCATTGCGCCAGCTCTGGCCACGAGTGGTGCTCAATGCTGTAGTCTATGCGCAAAAGCAGCCATTACCTGCAGAGCGGTGTCTATCGGGCGGGCGCCCAGCCACGCAAAACGGCACCGTGGGCTGATCATCGCAGTATCTGCATCCCACAGACGCGTTCTGCTGATCGACGACTTTGGCCAGCGGCCAGACCATTTCTGGCTCTGGTAACGTGCACAATGTGGAGTCACGCTGTCTGGCATTAGGTGCGTCATTGAAACGTCATTTTGAAGGCAGCCGCGCCTGCTTGCCGAAATAAACGATGCCGATTATTAAGCAGCCACGATTGACATGGATGGGACGCCATTGTGGTGCGAGTAGAAAGGGGATGAGATATCCGTTGTTTCTTCGGCTCTGCGGGATCTCGGGGATGCCGCTGACTTTATCTGCTCTGCCGAGTCGTGCGCTGGAAGTGCCGGGGGCATGGACTGTCGACCTGCTGGGATGCGGTTGAACCATTTATTACTGCCCGCCGGCCTCTTCATTTGCCCGCCTCTGTTTGGGGATCGCGGCCATAAATGAGCGTTGTATCGCGCGAAACGCTTCAATAAAAATCGGTGAGCTGGTCAGGGCAAAAGCGCCAGAATCCGGTGTCTTGAAGCAGCCGGGCAGAAGTTCATACTTGCTGGCTGCTCAAATTCAGCATCCTGTAGCGGGCCAAGGCCATGGTGGCCACGCTGCGAAGGCAGCGTCGATCAAGTTCCACGCTGCATCATGGCCGTCCGCAGATATTGGCGGAAGGTGTCGCGCTTTCGGTGCTGCTGTTTTCATACCAGCCGCGGCTGGTGTCGTTGTCGCGTGGGTGCCGTGTGGGCCACAAAATTAGGCTTATAGTTGTGGGGCAAATTTGTCGCTACCGTCGCTGCCTAGGCAAATTGCAGAATCTTCATACCGGGCAGATTGTGAACTGGTTACGCAGCGCACCATCAGGCGTGATCTCGCCCGGGTCCTCGGCGCTTAATGATCGGTAAATCGCCCAGTTCATAAGAACGGTCTGGAAAAATCAGCGGCGGGTAGCCCACTGGCCGTTGATGGCCGTTTTCTCATCAACCGGCACCAATGGCAGCGATGGAAGTGATCAATGCGCACAATGTCATACAGGCTCAGCACAGCGCCAATCGCTGTAGCCACCAGCGATAACCATTCACGCATAGCCGACCAGCAGTACAGCGGATTGCCCCAAAGCTGGCCAGTGGCGCTAAAGTATCCGGGCACCCCAGCCGACGGTGGGTTGAAATTAGTCGTCGTAGAACTCGCTGGGATTGGTCAAGCATCGGCGCTATCCATAATACCGAAAAATACGGAATGTCGCCAATAGTTTGAATGTCTGCGTTAGCATACGCTTTCGGGCGTGACCACTGCTGGTAAGTGCCACTGATTAAGCTTATGTGTATGGATGGCGGCGGCTTGTTTTCCCGCGGCCTGGAGCGCACGCCAGTTTATCAGCTGCGCAATGCCGTATCCCACTGGTTCCGGCACAGCCATTGTGCATCCTTCAGCGCCATAAACGTAGTCATCCAGCCAGCGCGCTTGGGTCGTGCAAAATTCGGCAAAGGCCGCTTTTGTGCAGTAATGGCTTTTGCCTGTTTGCGAACCTGCCACCCAGCCAATAATGGCGGCGGCTTCCAGTAGATGGCGCGTAGTAACCCTATCCGTTGGAAACAGGGTTTTTAATTAATGCGTCTTGCGTTAAGAGACCATTTTCTAGCTCTTCCGGCTAATCAGATAGGGGTTGCCGCTTGGTGAGCTAAAGCTCTGGTATGAGCTGTCACCATATCCCGTAAATTTAATCTTAACACCACAGGCTGCCGCATGCGCATGAAAGTCGACAATAATATGCCGCCTGGTTAAAAAAGAATAATAATGCCATATATTTGTGTAATGAAGTTGGATGCGGCAGAATGCCGCGCACTTTGCGTTGTGGGTTCATGGTGAGCCTAATCAATAGCGAGCTTGATGGTAGCGAGTTAATAGACCAGTAGTCGGCCAAAGCGAAAATGTCGAACAGGAAAGTGAGGTTTTGGCCCAAAACTTCCTTTCTTATCAGCAAACGTTGGTGTCTACTCGCGAGATGAGTGGCCTTCTAATGATAGTGTGTCTAATAAGTTGCAATATCATTAGGTAAGGCCGCTTCCAGTGCGACGCACGTATGCCGCGAATACTTGGACAAATGGCGCACACCATGCGACACGCACCTTCGCTCACTTACTGACATTGTCTAATAAGTTTACAATGGTGTGTGCGGCATAAGGCCCAAACAAGCAGCGCCATGCAAGATGAATCCAATGATTCCCAACCGGTGCGCATGCTCTTGTTCCAGCGGCAGGCGTTGAGCTGACCAGCGTGGGGCAGCTATTGAGGCAGCCTGGGGCGAAAGATTGATGCCGATGATGATGACCATGTTTTGTAAAATGGCTGACCCCATGATAAGAGTATCGCGGTATTTTTAAAAGTAGACGGTGGTGGCGCCAAACGGTCCCAAAGACTGGCGCGCCAGGCCCACGCCGATGGATTGGGGCTAAATAGCTGGCAAGCTGCCCGCGAGCCTGCCAGCAGTAGATGGCCGTAAGCGCCAGTGACCAAAGTAACTTCGCCGCATGGGGCCCAATGCATAGAGTGCGCGCCACAGATTAAAAACAGGTGGATGGCAATCAAAAAGCTGTAGCCGTAAAACCATTCCTGGCCGTGGCAATCAAAGCGTTGATCTTCATGCCAAAAGTTGCGCTTGCACCGGCCATCTTCCGGTCCATCCACGCCATATTGAAACCAGCCGTATAGAATCATGGCCACGAAACAGCCAGTTGGTACCCAGCAAAGGCGTATGTCAGCGTGGGGGGCGCTAATTTAAGTAAAGCGGCCCATCTGGGGCGGGCTATATGGCGCGGTAATGGCGCATTGTCATGGGGATGCGTTTCCCTGGAGGGCGTCGTCCACAGCATCGAATCGCCCGGCAAGCGCGTTCTTACAGAGAACGGTGGGTTGAGAAATCGTTCAGTTCATTCATGGGGGCTGAAAATTTCCACCAGCTTGCGTCCGCGACACTTTTCGGCTTTGACAATGCTTTCAAATCCGGCCGTCTCTTCCTGCCGGTTCAAGCGATTCACCACGGCAGTCCGAACTCTTGCAGGCGCTTCGTTGCCGGCGGGCCGTGGCAATGCGGTACGAGCTGCCCTTCCGGCTCGGTTTTTTTGCGTTCGCGCAGCCGACGCACCAGCTCTTCTTCACTTTCGGCGTTGAGAAAAATGGTCACCACATTGGGGATCAGCTTTTGCGGATGGTAGCGCGCCTGTACGTCAATGCGGTCCATCTTTGCCGCTGGCCAGCACATACGCACCTGCTGTTTGGGAATGCCTTTGTAATCACCGTAGACCGGCATGTTCCAGCAGCTCCTCCTGCCATCATCATCTCGGCAAATTCGCCAATAGAGACAAGTGGTAATCCACGCCGTCAGTTTCTCAGGGCAGATAGATGATGGCGGTGCTCGATACAATAAATGAAACGGATGGTCCGGACCGCCAGGCCAGTTGAGCGTTTCATCTTTGCCTCCCGCTGGGACCGGGGTGATCAGCGGCGGCAGGCATTCGGTGTTCGCCTGGCGCTTCTTAATGTCCCCATCTTCGCTGCTCTTCTTTGCGTTTATCGTCACTGTTTTTTGCTCCTGCTCAACGGATTTCTGTATAATCATCCGATAAGAATATACGCCTTTGCGTGCATCCGCAAAAATAACCGTGCAGTTCAGAACCTATTCGTTTAGAACACTGATAGCCGATAATCTGGTTTTAGCGATAGCGTTCTATATTTAGAATAAATATGCAATTGCCGTGTTTCTGCGCAACTGTCGAAAACAGGTGAGTGTTTTTCTTCCGCACCATGAGTGCGGCGCGATAAACGCCCTCTGCCCAGAGTGCGCATAGCGCCGACACCGACGGAGCCGCATTAGCGTGCTTAAATCCTGACGACGCGGCCGCATAGGACGGCAGCCGATCCGGGCGTATTGGCCAGGCTGGGCATGGTCGTGCGCTGGCTTTTATGCGCCCGCAGGCGACAAAATGGGCGAACCATGGATGCCGAGATGGACGAAATGAATTGGGACGGTTAGAAGCGGGGCGAAATTGAAGTCTTTGCCGGATGTGGAGATGCGGCCAGTGAGGATGCCAGCGGCGGTAAGATTATGGCTTGGTTTTTATCGGGTGCGTGCGCCTTGGCGCGAGTACGCCGATGGTCATGGCTACAATATCAGCGCCCCAGAATGCCCACGGTGATGAAACCCGCGAGACGTAGCCAGGATGGCGAGGCAAATATTTGCATAATGCCGACCATGGCCCCCAAGCCATGCGTTCGTGGTCATTGTCTATATAGTTTCATCAGGTTGCCACTGCGGCGTTGCGTGGCGTCCAGCCGTTGATCGAAGAGCCGACTGAGCTGCTGTGGCGCTGCCAAGAGAACCAATATTTTCTGCCTGATTGCTTGGCTTTTTTTCTAAGGCGTTTAGACGCTGATAATAGTCAGCCACCAGCTGGCCGCAACTCATCTCTATGCCCCAATACTTCTTGGCGAATGGCCTCGGCTTGCGTTTGAGACAATTGCCGCGCACCCCAGTTGGCCAGCAATTCGTAAACTGTGGTCAATTTCCGGTGGCAAAGTTTCTAAAACGGTCGAGATTCATTGTATTTCACCCATAGTTCTAAATTATAGTCGAACGTGCTGAAAGGCCGCAAACCTATACAAACGCCATTTCTTTGGCCAGCTGTTTGCGCGCCATAATTGACGCACGGTGCCCGCTGGTCGCTGGCACCTGACCGATTTCGCTGCTGTTTCATTTCGCCCAGCACCTGCGCCCGACAGCACGGTGCGCAACTCTTCCGGCAGGCGCTGGATGGCTGATCCAGTTGCTGCATCTGTTCTTGTTGGGCCATCTCTTCATGGGGCGTGCGGGCTGCGGTTGAAACGACGTACAATTCATGCTGCAATTGCTGGTCAATGGTAGAGCCGGGTGGCCTACTTGCGATAGTAATCGGTGAGCAAGTTTTTGGCAATGGAAAGAGCCAGTAGCGATGCTGTCTCTGCCATGCTACCAGCCGTGAACGTGCCGCTGACCGCACAGGTCTCTTACGGCAGCTCCGGGGTCAGTTCGCGATCGCCGGTGCGCCCAAAGAATGAGCATGCTGGCGATTGGCGATAGCGTCATAGACGTCATTGAAAGCGCTTCTTGGGTTCGTCATCATGCATGGTGATTCTTGGCTCGTCATGGCTTCCTCAAACCGCGTGGGGAATTTTGTGAACCTTCGCCGGTGTTTGCGGTACTTGAAGCCACAGGCTGAAGTCTGCGTCTGCTGAAACCTGCTCAAGCAAACTGTTTCTACCCGCCCTACGCTGCACCGACCCTATTCCTTGTCGTCATCCTCATCTGCGCCAAGCCACGTTGATCATACCATTTTTCCACCGTCAACACCTGGAGCAGGGGGCACCCCACTTCTTTGGGACCGGACAGAATGCCGTTCAGCACGATTTCCGTCACTGGCACAAGAGAGTTCGATGGTGACATCGGCTCAATATCGACAACGCCATTGATAGTGTGAAACGAATCGGGCAGATATTCAAAGAGGCGGCGCCAAAGCTATCGTACCATTACGACAAAACGAAACGCCCGTATACCAAACCGGCCCGCTACGTTGAGATAAGTTGCTCCAGCCAATCCCTGGCTCGTCCGCAGGGGCAAAAGCTGACCTGCCACCACCACCTGCCGGTAGCCTACTTTTCGCTACCTCGGTTGTAATAAAAAGTTTGGCCAGCCACCAGCAAAATGTCCGATTCATTGCCGCCGCATTGGCCAGCATCGCCATCTAAACGTGCGCGGGTAATGCGCACCTGTTTGGCGAAATGAACCGTGGGCCATTGAGATCGCGAATGGCGGGCCAAAAGCGCTCGCTCCCTTCCAGCGCCAGAATGGGACGTGATAATGATCTGGGTGTTGTTTACTGGGGCGGGCGTTGTAAAAATCAATAGTCCATTGTTGACTACGCATATATATTAAGGACATCGCTTTCGGCAGAAGGCGTCACCACCCAGTTGCAGCGGATCGTTTATGACTTTGGCGCGCACGTTTTCGCCTCAGGGATGGGAATAATCAAACCACGTTTTGCAATGGAAGCGGTCATCAGCTTGCTGTGCAGCGATTCGGCAATCAAAAATCGTAGCCACGTTTTGATGCTGCTGATTTAATCCAGCTCTTCAGCGCTCTTCATGGTGGACAAGTCCGAGCAGACCACATTTTTGAGTTAGCAGGCTTCATCTTCATTTAATGGTTGTTGCTTGGTCGCTCATTGGTATGTCTCCTTTTTGAAATTGAGATTAAAGATCTATTTATGATTGAATTTACTGTTTATGCATATCTTTGTCGTGTTTCCAGCTTTGGCGCCAGTGCTTTACCAGAAGCCATTAGATGCGCCAACACACCAGGCCATGTGGAGCGAGTTTATTGCTGTTGGCACAATTACTTTCCCCTATATTGTGCAGCCGCCTGCTCAGCTTCATGCTGCTTGGCTTGGACGAAGGATATAATGTACTAAGAGGATTGGTAAACATTGCTCCTTTCAAATCTCAGCGCCCCGCAACGCTGTTGGCCAGATCGGCGTCGGTCTGGTTTGTCGAATCCGATTCTATTGCCTGCGCTTGCGATCTACTGAATCTACATTCTCACTTGCGTTCTCAAACTGCCTTTGCACTTAATAAAACGGATGAGTGGGCAAAGTGTTGGCGGAAAACAAAAAGCCGACGCAAAGTCGGCCATTTTCGTTGATTTGGGGAGAATTCTTTGGGGCACATGCCCAGAGGAGGCGTGAGGGCAAGACGCGCACCATGATTATGGTTCGCGGTCAAAATAGGCGGAGGTCTGTGGCTTCGCCTGCCAGGCCAGCGCAAACCGAATCCGTTTTTCATGGCCGGGCGATAGGGCATTCCATGGCATTTCTGTTGGGGCAAACCAGCGCACATCCAGCGTTTCGTGGCTGAGCGTGGGCGCGCCGCCCACTGGCTGCGCCGCAAAAAGCAAGTGATAGAGATGACGGCTGGTAAGCGTGCCGCTGAAACGGCTGTCAAAAATGCCGATCAAATCAGTCACTTCCACCGTGTATCCAGTCTCTTCCAGCACTTCACGGGCGCCGCCGGCCGCCGGCAGTTCGTTCACCTCACAGCCGCCACCGGGTATGGCCCACAGCTGGTCATCGGCGCGCTGCATGAGCAGCAGCCGGCCTTCGGCATCGAACACGGCTGTATCCACCACGGCCAGCGGCGTCACCGTTACCAGATCGTCAAAAAAGAGGCGCTCCAACTCGGCCAGATCGCGCGTTTCCACCAAGCCAAGCAGGCGAGCGGCCAGCCGCATAACCTTTTCGTTGCGCTCCACTTGATAGGGATTTTCGGCATAGTAGCGGCCCACCGTGCCCAGCGAACGCAGTTCGTTGGCAATTTGGATAACTTCGGCGGTGACGTCGTTGAAGGGGGACATGGTGTGGCTCCGTTTGTGGTAAAGTTTCCGCGTGGCAACGTGGCAAGCGGCCGAGGATAAACCAACGCCGACAAGGAAGAGATACGCATAGGCGTTACGCGCTTCAGTGCTGCTCAGGAAAAGTTCGACTTCTGTCAGAAGTCGAACTTTTGGGTCAACTGCGTAACTTCTCACTCATATGAAATCAATCAATATCACTTCTTTGTCAGAGGATTGCTTGATGTTAAACTGGTACAAACGATATTCCCAGTTAGGCTAATCCAGAAAACCTAGGTTTTCTGGATTAGCTGGAAGGCTTTCTAATCTATAGGACTTACGCAAGCCTAGAGTAAGAATCGCCTTATAAAAGATCGTCTCTTCTCCTGGCGATCCACAGGCGCTGCGTAAGTCGTGATCTATTTAAATTTTTGGAAAAGCCTTATCTCACACTAAATTACTATGTCTACACATTTTGATGGGAGCGCCGAGGAGCAACGGGCGCTAGATGTTTATATTAAGTTGACGCGTTGTGCTGAATCTGTAAACGCGCGCATCAACCAGCGGCTATCCGATCTCAAGTTGACCATTAGCCAGTTTGGCGTGCTGGAGGCGCTCTATCATCTGGGGCCCATGCACCAAAATGAACTGGGGCAAAAGATTTTGCGCAGCAGCGGCAACATGACCATGGTCATCGACAACCTGTGCAAGCGTGGCCTGGTGGAGCGCTGCCGCAATGAAGAAGATCGGCGCTACGTTCGCGTTTCGCTGACGCCGGCTGGTCAGCAGCTCATCCATGATTATTTTCCCGAACACGTTAAAATCGTCCTCGAAGAGATCGGCGTGCTGAGCCCGGCTGAACAAGAAAAATTGCAGCACCTGTGCAAGAAATTAGGGCTAGGCAAGGTTGGTTGAGCAGGTGACACGGTGACTGAGCCCGTCGAAGTCACCTCTTCACCTTTTCACCCGTTCACCTCTTCACCTTTTCATCTTCCCCTACCCCACCACAATATTCACCAGCTTATCTGGCACCACAATCACTTTACGAATGGCCTTGCCGTCCATCCACTTTTGCACATTGGCCGAGGCCAGCGCCTGGCTTTCCAGCGTCTCTTTGGGCGTGGCCGGCGCCACCAGCAGCTTTTCGCGCACCTTGCCATTGACCTGCACCACCACGGTGACCTCATCCTCTTTGGCTTTTTCGGCATCACCGTGCGGCCAGCTTTGTAGATGTACGCTTTCGTGATGGCCCAACTGGCGCCACAGCTCTTCGCTAATGTGCGGGAAAATGGGCGCCATCATTTTGACCAGCGCACCCACGGCCTCTTGCCACAGCGCCGAGCCCACCACCGACGTTTCCTTTAATTTGACCAGCAGATTGTTTAGCTCCATCATGGCGGCAATAGCCGTGTTGAAGCGAAAGTTCTGCATATCGTCGCTCACTTTGAGGATGGTTTGGTGCAGCTTGCGCTCCAGCGTGCGCAGGTCCGATGCGGCGGGTTCAGCGTCAAGATGCTCGGGCGCGACCTCATCCAGCGCCACGGCCCACGCTCGGGCCAGGAAGCGACTGACGCCCTCAATGGCGCTGGGGTCCCACGGCCCGCCTAGGTCCCACGGACCGATGAACATCATGTAGCCGCGCACGGTGTCGGCGCCATATTTCTGCACATACTCATCAGGGTTGACCACGTTGCCCCGGCTTTTGGACATCTTTTCGCCGTCCGGCCCCAAGATCATACCCTGGTTAAAGAGCCGCGCCATGGGCTCGTCAAAGTCCACCACCTCCATGCGCTGGAGCGCCTTGGTAAAATAGCGCGTGTAGAGCAGATGCATGGTGGCGTGCTCAATGCCGCCGGTATATTGATCCACCGGCAGCCAATAGTCGCCCTGTTCCGTGTTCCACGGCGTATCGTCGGGACCGATCTCTGCACCGGCTTCCCAGTAGGGCGTGACGTACGCATATTGATACCAGCTTGAACACATAAAGGTGTCCATGGTGTCGGTCTCGCGTTCGGCGGCGCCACCACACTGCGGACACGGCACGTTGAGAAAGCCGGCGTGATAGCGCAGCGGACTTTCCCCCGTGGGCTTGAATTCGGCGTCATCGGGCAGCAGCACGGGCAGGTCCGCATAGGGCACGGGGACCGTGCCGCACGTGGGGCAGTGAATCATGGGGATGGGCGCGCCCCACATGCGCTGGCGGCTAATGAGCCAATCGCGCAGGCGATAGGTAACTTCGGCCCGGCCTTTGCCATTTTGCAACAGCCAATCGATGGCGGCTTTGACGCTCTGCCCTTCTTCCTTGCCCGCGGGCAGGCCATTGATGGGCCCCGAGTTGACCATGACGCCGTCGCCGGGCCACGCCTGGGCCAGGTCATCGGCGGAAGTCACGGCGTCTGCAAACGCATCTGCCGGCGGCTGCACCACCAGCTTGATCTCCAGCCCAAACTTTTTGGCAAACTCAAAGTCGCGCTGATCGTGGCCGGGCACGGCCATAATGGCGCCGGTGCCGTAGCCCATCATCACATAGTCGGCAATCCAAATGGGAATGCGGGCGCCATTGACCGGGTTAATAGCGTAGCCGCCGGTGAAAACGCCGCTCTTTTCTTTGTCCGCTGCGCCGCGCGCAATCTCATCCAGCCGCGCCGCCTGTTCTTGATAGGCCTCGACCGCCGCCCGCTGCTCGTCACTGGTGACAGTTTCCACCAGCGGATGCTCCGGCGCCAGCACCATAAACGTAGCGCCCCACAGCGTATCCGGCCGCGTGGTGAAGACATCAATGGCGCTGCCGGCTTCCGTGGCAAAAGTAACCTGCGCGCCTTCGCTGCGCCCGATCCAGTTGGTCTGCATGGTTTTGACGCGCTCGGGCCAGTCAATGTGGTCCATATCGTTCAGCAGCGCTTCGGCAAAATCGGTAATACGGAACTTCCACTGGAACAGATCTTTTTTGATCACGGGCGTGCCGCAGCGTTCGCAGTGGCGGTCATCGCCCCATACCTGCTCGCGCGCCAGCGTGGTGTTGCAGCTGGGGCACCAATCCACCGGCGCAAATTCGCGATAGGCCATGCCGCTCTCGTAGAGCTTGAGGAAGAACCATTGGGTCCATTTGTAATAGTTGGGGTCGCAGGTGATGGCTTCGCGGTCCCAGGCCCACATGGCGCCCATGGTGCGCAGCTGGCCGCGCATGCGATCGATGTTGGCGTAGGTCCACTTTTTGGGGTGGATGTTGTTTTTAATGGCCGCATTTTCGGCGGGCAGGCCAAACGCATCAAAGCCAATGGGGAAAAAGACGTTGTAGCCATTCATGCGCCGAAAGCGGGCGCCGGCGTCGCTGGGCGTCATGGCGTACCAGTGGCCGGCATGCAGATCGCCCGACGGATAGGGCAGCATGGTCAACGCATACCACTTGGGCCGCGACCGATCCTCGACCGTTTTGTATAGGCCCTGTTCTTCCCATTGCTGTTGCCACTTGGGTTCAATTTCCTGTGGGGTATATCGCTGAGACATAAATGATTCCTCTATACGTAAATCCAAAGATTATGCAGACTATTCGGGGAAGAAATGAATCGAGCAAAAAAGCGGACCCTGCGCTCGTCCAAGGGGAAGCGGCTCTGGCTTCGCCAAGCGCAGCCTCCAGTTACCCAACATTTTGTTGATTCCACATTAATCTGCGCAATCTGTGTAATCTGTGGACAATAAATATTCCTGAATGCAAATGAAAATGATACTGTGCAACCGATAGATTGTCAATGTTTCTGGTAAAGGGGTGCGTTTCGCTTTGGAGGCGAAAATGGGGCAGGATAGAATCCTCGGCTACCATGCAGAAGCCGCGGCTGGGGGTAAATCGCCAAGACGATTTTGCGCTGGTACGCGCCCATTTTTCATGATTGCCCCCCATGGCGTCTTGATGTGGCAAGGCGTCTGCTTCCTAACGATTTCTTGAACTTTTCTGAGAAACTATGTACGAATTATTTGGGTCTTATACGGGTATTATACGCTTTGCGCAAATGCGTAACTTTTTATTTGACCGCGGCGTCATTGATTGCAACTTGGTGTAACAACACCAATCAAAAATTTGGTTCTGTTTGAGTAATAACTGACGTTACGCAGCGACAGCTAGTCTGCTAAAGAGAAACAGGGACGTCGGCGAGCCGACTTTTCCCCAGGCTTGCGTAACATAAGTAATAAATTGCCAAGCTCAAATGAACCACAGTTGAATAGTCTGAACGCAATATCTTCGAACCAGTAGCTCCAAGATCGCATTCACTCACTGCCACAAGCGGCGCGCCCACCACAGGCGGCGCGCCAAGCCGCCACCGCCGGCAAGACTCCATTTGGTGCTTTGGATACCTATATTGACGATTGTGCGACTTGCAAGCAAGCCGTCTGTTTAGGCTTGCGTCCGTTTCGCTCAGTTTGAAATTTTCTATATCGGGAAGAAATTAGATGAAGCGTCTATTATGCGGAATAATTTTGGGCTTTGGCCTGTGTCTGACCTTACTTTGGCTGGTGGAAACCAACCGCGGCGCCCTGATCCAAACCGCGCTGGCCCAGTCGCCCGTCTCTGACCCAGCCATTTATGACAAGCCAATTCCAGATACGATACAGTCGAATGCGGTTTCCCGGGATGTCCTTGAATATGGCCGGTTGGTCTTTGTAGCCAGCCGCCGCATTGCCGATAATGCCCTGGCTGAAATTGCCCCCAAGCTGCTGGCCGCGCGCGAAAGCGATACCCAATGGGTCTTTACGTCCAATGAAATTTTAACGGCCCTTTTCCAGACCGCCGAGACAGAATTGGCCACCATCGAGCCGCCGGCCAGCACGCTGGGCGCGCACCAAACGCTCATGCAGGCGCTGGATAATTGCAGCCAATCTGTGCAATCGGCCGGACAGGGCTTTGAGACCATCAAGCCCGAATATATTGAGCAAGCGCTAGAGCAGATGAACCGCTGTGCACACCAGGTGGCCGACGCCACCGATATGATGCTGGCGCTGGGCCAGGAGACGACCAGCACCACGACTTTGCCTGCGCCCACGGCTGCCTCGACATTGACCTTGGCACCCACGGCCACGTCGATTGTAACGTCTACTGCCCCATTGACAACCACGGCCATGATGACCGCGACTTCCACGGCAACGCCCACGGTAATGCCCACTTCCACGGTAACGCCCACTTTTACGGCGGCGGCCCTGCCCACAGAGTCACCCACCGCCGTGCTGCTGACGCCGGCGCCGTTGGCTACGATTGCGCCATTAGCTACGATTGCGCCGCTGGCCACGTTGACCGATACGCAGAGCAGCCAGGTCGATGCGCCCGTATATGTCTTTGATCCACGGCTCATTATGAACACCCCGGCCAGCTGCAACTGTTCCACCAAGCGTTACTGGTGCGCCAACTTTGTCTCGCAAGCCGACGCCCAAATTTGCTATGACCGCTGTCAGGCCCAGGTCGGCTTCGACGTGCATGAGCTGGATCCGGACCAAGACGGTATGGCGTGCGAAGAAAGGTGATTTTTCGCACATCCAGGCAAATACCACAGGTTGAGCGTCCCCCATTCTGCGTGCAATCTGTTCCTTATACGCCCTGGGAAGAATATATCACGACTTACGCAGCGCCCGTGGATCGTCTGGCGTACATAACATAGCTGACCTAGCAATTTTTCCTCTAGGCTTGCGTAAGTCCTCTATATGTTGATCGGTAGATTACGCGCGTTGTACATCCTGACGCACCAGCGGCGCCGCATGATTCATCTTCTGATCAATACCAACACATCACAGGTTTGAGAAGGTTGTTGTATGAGTACTTCTTTTGTGAATGACATGTTAGCCCCCATGGGGCAGCCGGCCATTCATCATTCACAGACATTGGCCCCTGGTTTGGCTGGCAGCGATGCGCCCACGCACATCGTTGCCCTGATTGCGGCCTATAACGAGGCCCGCTTTATTGGCAGCGTGGTCATCGGCGCCCGCGCCTTTGTAGATACCGTGGTGGTAGTAGACGACGGTTCGGCTGACGACACGCGGCGCATAGCTGAAAGCGCCGGCGCCCACGTATTGCCCATGCCGCAAAATGGCGGCAAAGGCGCGGCGCTGCAGCACGGTTTGAAATTTGTGCTGGAAACCTATAGCCAGTGCGCCATTGTGCTGCTGGACGGAGACGGCCAGCACGACCCCAACGAAATTCCCACCGTGGTCCAGCCTATTTTGGCCAACGATGCCGACATGGTGGTGGGCTCGCGCTTTCTAGACGTGCGCAGCCAGATCCCTTGGTGGCGGCAGATCGGCCAGCACAGCCTGACGCTGGTGACTAATGTGGCCTCGGGCGCCCCACTGACCGATTCGCAGAGCGGCTTTCGGGCGCTTTCCAGTCGGGCGGCGCAAAAGTTTACCTTCTCTGGCAAAGGCTTTTCCGTGGAATCGGAGATGCAATTTGCCGCCCGTCAACACGACTTGCGCGTGCAGGAAATCTCGATTACCTGCGTCTACGAAGAGCCGCCCAAACGCAACCCCGTCAAACACGGCCTGCAAGTGCTAGACGGCATTCTGCGCATGGTGCTGCAACTGCGGCCCCTCTTTTTCTTTGGCCTGCTGTCCGCCACCATGCTGATGATGGGACTAGTTTTGGGGCTCAAAGTGGTGACAAACTTCAATACCTATCACGAACTGGCGGTGGGCTACGCCCTGATTACAGTGATGCTGGTCGTCATGGGCAGCATATTTCTTTCAACCGGCGTCACGCTGCATGCGCTGCGTTCGTTCCTGGCCCAGCGGCTGGATAAATAGGAAGCTGTCAGCATTTCAGCTAGTTAGCTAATGGCTGACTAGCTAACAAGGTGATTATGAACAATATCGAAAGCGCAAACCCACGTTGCAGCGTGATCATTGTGGGATATAACAGTGCCGCCGATCTGCGGCCACTGCTGGCCATGCTGACGGCGCGGCTGGAGCCCGACGTGGAACTAATTTTGGTGGACAATGCGTCGACCGATGAGACGGCGCAGGTGGCAGCGGACTATGCGCCCCAGGTGCGCTATGAAAAGCTGGCGCAGAATATTGGTTTTGCCGGCGGCAACAATGCTGGCGCCGCGCTAGCCCGCGGAGATATATTAATCTTCTTAAATCCTGATACTATGCCTCATGCCGGCTGGCTCAATGAACTAGTGCGGCCGCTGTTAGAAAAAGAAGTGGGCATGAGCACGGCGCGCATTATCCACGCCCGCCGACCGCATCTGATCAACACCTGCGGCAACGACATTACGTGGACCGGGCTGACCGTCTGTCGTGGATTGGACCAGCCAGTAGACCTGTGGGATACACCAGACGAGGTGGCGGCAGTTTCGGGCGCTTGCTTTGCCATCCGGCGGTCGCTTTTTAAAGAGTTGAATGGCTTTGACGAGCGCTTTTTTCTTTACTACGAAGACACGGATCTATCGCTGCGCGTGCGGCTGGCAGGCTATCGCATTGTGTACGCGCCGCGGGCCGTGGTGGCGCACCGCTATGTCTTTAAATTTAGCGCGCAAAAAGCCTATTATCAGGAACGCAACCGCTGGCTGGCGCTGCTCAAAACGCTGCGCTGGCCTACGTTACTCTTGCTGCTGCCCGGTCTGCTGCTGGGCGAATTGATGGCCTGGTGCTACGCCGGTCTCAACGGCAGGGACCACGTGCGGGCCAAGGCGCGCGGCTGGCGCTGGCTGTGCCGCAACCATGCGCTGATCCGCCAGGCGCGACGCGAAACCTTTGCGCAACGCCGCACGTCGGACGCCGCGCTGCTGCGCCACTGGTCGCCCACGCTGCGCTTTACCGGAACCGTGCCTGATACCGTGGCCTATGTGCTGGAAGGTGCGGCCTATTGGCTGCTGCGGGCGTATGGCGGCTTTTGCCGGCGCGTGGCGGTCTGGTGAGGGGAGCAAATCGCATGAAAATTGCGCACGTCACCGCCACCTTTCCACCCTATTATAGCGGCACTGGTATGGTCTGTTATCATAACGCGCGCGGGCTGGCTGCATTGGGTCACGAGGTTACGGTGTTTACCGCGGATCACCCGCAAGGGGAGTTGGATCCTCCTACAGGTGTACGAGTTGTGCGCTTACCGGTAGCATTTCGATTTGGCAATGCGCCTTTTCTGCTGGATCTTTTGCGTATTGCCGAATATGACGTGATCCACCTGCACCATCCATTTATTTTCGGTGCTGAAATGATTAGCGCGGCCGCGCGGCGAGCGGGAATTCCATACGTGCTGACGCATCACAACGATCTGATCGGAACCGGGCTGCGCCATCAGCTTTTTACGCTGTACACCCGCGTCAGCAGCCGCGCCATCTTTGGCAACGCCAGCCGTTTGTGCGCCGTATCGCTGGATCACGCCGACCATTGTCAGCTTGCGCCGCTCTTTGCCCAATATCGGGACAAAGTGGTGGAGGCGCCCAATGGGGTTGATGCGCAACACTTCCGGCCCGATGTGGATTGCGCCTTTGTGCGCCGGCAGATTGGCGTCGCGCCCGACACCCCCGTTGTGCTCTTTGTGGCGGCGCTGGACGTGGCGCATCACTTTAAGGGCGCGGGGTTGTTTTTGGCAGCGGTCGCCCAGCTATTGAAAAGTGATAAAGGCGGAATAGATGCCCATTTTGTGCTGATTGGCGATGGTGACTTAAAAATCAGCCTCATTCGGCAGGCGCAATCGTTGGGCGTTGGCGAGCGCACGCACTTTTTGGGCAACATCCCCAATCAGCAGCTCCCGCCCTATTACGCAGCGGCGGACGTAACAGTGTTGCCATCGTCGCCGCCCGAGTCCTTTGGCATGGTGCTGATTGAAAGCATGGCCTGCGGCACGCCGGTAATCGCCAGCGACATTGCCGGCGTGCGTTCGGTAGTGAATCATGGCGTGGACGGCTTGCTGATGCGGCACGGTGATGGTGACGATCTGGTGGCTCAATTGCAAAAAATGGTGATGGATGCCAAACTGCGCCAAAGTATGGCGCTGGCAGGACGCGCCAAAGTGGAACGCAAGTACGCTTGGGAGAAAGTCTGCGCCAAGCTATCCGCCATGTATCACGAAATTCAACACACATAATTATGAATATTGTTCGCGGCGCTGCCTTCTTGATGATTGGCAGCTTCATTGCGCAGGCGCTAAGCGCAGGGACTGGTCTGCTGATCGCACGACGAGCCGGCCTGGATGCATATGGGCAGTATGCTACAGCCTTTGCGCTAGCAGGCGCTTTTGCGCAGACATTCTTGTTTGGCATAGACAGCATTTTGCCGCGCGAAATTGCCAAGTGTCCACGGGCGGTAGCTAACGTTTTAGTCAATACATTGATACCCGTGCTGGTCTGGTCGATGCTGATTGTGGCAGTCATCGTGCTGGTGGGCATAGAGTTGGGATTTAGCGGCAACGTACTTACTATCCTGCTGATGGCGGCGCCGATTTTTGCCCTGCGCGGTCTGATTAACCTGGGCCGTTCAGCACTGCGCGGCCTGGAACGTATGCAAAAGGATGCGATGATTCAGGTCATCGAAGCGCTGCTGGTGTTGGTGGCGATAGCGGCCACACTTGCCGTTTCACCCTCCATTTTGCACGCCATCCTGGCTATGTTGGCAGCCGAACTGCTGGCGCTAGGATACATGGTTCATTTGAGTATGCGCAGTTTTACGGGCTCCGTTCGTTTTGCGTGGCGAACGAGTATCCAGTTAATGCAGGCGGCTGTACCGGTGGGCGCCACGTTTATGCTCATGGGATTCAATTTCCGTTTAGATACAATTATCCTGTCGGCATATCATTCTGAAACAGAAGTGGGGCTTTATTCTGCCGCCTTCAGCATTATTGTACTGACCAGCGCCATAAGCCTGGTTTCGGCGGCGATCTTGCCGCGTCTCTCGGCCCTGGCCGATTCGAATCGAGATGAATTTCGCAATTTGTGGGGCACAGGTTTGCGCTATACGCTGATTATAGGACAGGGTGTGGGAATGAGCATTAGTTGGCTGGCGCCGTGGCTCATACACCTTTTGTACGGCGTCGAATTTACAGCGGCCACGCCGCTGCTGCGCGTCCTGGGCATTGTGGCCACGCTACCCTTTATCAATCGCTATTTGTGGGACGTTCTGATCGCCCTTGGTGAGCAGAAGTCAATCTTTCTTTCAGCCATTGTTTCGGCGCTAGCCACACTGCTTTGTGGCCTCTTCGTAATCCCCATTTGGGGTGTTTATGGAGCCGCGGCCACTGCTATCATACGTGAAGTGTGCCAGCTATGCGTACTTGGTTATTTTGCGTTTCGCTGCGCCCCCGCCATCCGTTGGCAAGAGGCGGTTTGGGCCCCCGTTGGTGCGGCTTTGACCATGCTGATTATTCTGATTTTTGTTCAAGTTCAACATCTAAGTGATATGTACGCACTATTCATGCTGCCCTTCGGCATTCTACTCTATCTGGCCGCGCTGCTGTTCACCAATGGCATTCAGCGGCGCGAGCTGGCCGGTTGGAGCAAGCGTTTGGCCGTGCTGGCGGTGATAGCCGGAAGTGCAGGACTGCTGGTACATCCGCAGACAGCGCTGGCGGCCCAAAGTTGTCCTTCCGCCTATCAAGCGCTCGACGCCAATGGTGATGGCCGCGCCGAAGCCCTGCAAATTGCGGCCCATTTTAGCCTGGCCGCGCAGGATCAAATTACCGTCTATTTGAGTGCAGATCAAACCGACGCGCGGCCCGCCGACCGGAGCTGCTGGACCGATTATGTGGATTTTGTTGATGAAACGTGGGTCTTTGACGCCGGCGCCAATGGCGACGCCAACCTGATTATCTTTTTTGCGCGGTCGGGCAATGCCCTCACCGCCGAGCTGTATGATGACCTGGATGGCGACAATGCGGTGGCCTATGCCGTACAGGACAATCGGGTTGTGATTGGCGAAACGTTACCCCAAACCAGGCGCGCCGCCACGTGGTCGATGCGGGTGGTGGCGCCGGCCGGCTGGTGGGTGCGGCCGGGGAATGGTGACGCCATGCGGGCCAACTACAACCTGAATTTGTACGTCAACGGCAATATTGAGGCCGTCTTTGGCACAAGCCAATTTGCCGATCTGTTGCAGAACGATGCCAATGTTGACTTCGAGATTCAAGTCTATGACGTGGACGATGATGGCCACCCCGAATACGATCTGCGCTTTTTGCCCGCGCTGCTGCGGCTGCGCGGGTTGGGCGGCTTTAATACGCATCTAATGATGAATCTGGCCGACAACGAAGAGGTGCTGCCGCCCGGTGCATATTGGCCCTATGTGGGCGCGGCCGCGGAGTCCACCAACAACGTAATTCAGCGCACCAACAGCCAACGGCAGCCGCCCATTCTGGTCGATTGGAATGCCAGCAAAATCGTGGCCATTCACGAAATGGTGGCCTCGCGGGCGGGCGAGAACAACTGCTTCTATTACAGCAGCACGCGTCCCCAGGCCGGCGCCCCGAGCGATATGAATTTTGAGGCGCCCTTTTGTTTCTACGATCTGGCGGGCGATCAGGATGCGATCCCCGAGCTGATTATCCGCAACCAATATTGGACGCCCAACGATCCGATTTTTCTGCTCGGTCAGTTTCCGCACCCGCTGGCCCAGGTGCGCTATTCGTGGGATCAAAACAACGATGGCGCATTGGATTACGCGCTAGGGTTGACGGGGCGCAAAACGTTGGATGCAAGCGTGCGCGTGCTCGATTATGAGCTGAATACAGTGCCGTACGCAGATTTTCCGGCGTGGGCCATGCAGAATAATTGGGACACAGCCGTCTTTGTGGCTGCCGAAAAAGAGTACTTTTCCAACGAGGGCATCTATGAAGTGGATCTGCCGCTCGATCTGGTGGCCAATTATTTGACCGGTCGCACGACCGCCATGCCCGAAGCCGACATCGACGAATACATGCGCAACGTGATTTCTGGGGCGACGCGCGGCCTGCGGCTCGAGCGCAATTTGCACTTCGATCAGCCGCCCCAGCTCTATTTCAGCCCCATTGATGGTCAAGTGCATCTGCTCAATGCGCACGACGGCATCTGGCAATTGCAGGCGGGTGGCGCCATTTATTACACCAATCTGGATGCCGATCCGTACATTGACCAGTGGCAGTATGTGGATGAACAGGGCGCGGCGCAGACGCTGATTCAAGCCGCCGGGTGGTTGATTCAGGCCGACGGGCAAAATGTGCAGCTCGCACCCAGCGCGCCCGCTAAGGCCATGTTGACCTTTGCCCCACCGCAGAGCCAGGACGAATACAGCCAGCTCAGCACCAAGCTCGCCGCCGCGCAACGTTCGTGGCAGGCGGTGCGACCGGGCGAGACCGGACCCACGACTTTTCTAGCCGCGTCCGCTCTGTTTTCCCAAGACAGCATCCATCTGTCCGGCGTGCAGATGACCAATTTCCGCGTAACCGACGCCGGCTTTCGCTTTGTGCTGGATGCGACGGCCCTGCCCGCCGCAGCGGACCAACAGTTAGCGGGGCGTAAATTGGCGCCCGCGCAATATGTGGTGACGGTGGCCGATGGCCAGCTCGCTGTGTCGCCATTGGCGCCGGCCAATCCAAGCTTTGCCGTGGACAGCGCCCAGTTGCCGGCCCAATGGCTGGCCCTTGAGCCCTACACGGTAGTCGTCGTTGGCTCGAATTCGGGCAACGCCGATCTGTCGCCGCTCAACGTCACGCTCATTGCCACCGATGCTGCTGGCAACGAAATCAGCGTGGCGGAAAGCGAGCAGCCTTTGTTGGCCGAAGCATCCACAAGGTATCGCTACAGTTGGACGCCGCCACACGCCGGGGCGTGGACGCTCTCGGCGCGCGCCGCAACGGGCGCAGAAGTGTATGCCGCCACGGATCTGCTTGCTTTGACTGTGGATGCGCCCGTGACGCCGGTGCTGCCCTGGTTTTTCAAAGAACTTGGGGCAGCGCGTTGGGGGCTGCTTTTGCTGGCCGGCAGCATGACGGTCATTGTCTTGGGCATTCTGTTGCTGATCATGCCAGCGCTGCGCGTGCAGAGAGAGGTTTAGAAATATGTTCAATGATTCAAATCAAGCATCAAACCACCGCAGCCACTTGTTTGTGCTCTTTATCGCCATTTACGCCATTGGTATTGGCGCTTATTTTGCGCTGCGCTATGCGGGCGGCTGGATGGAAATCGACACGGCGCGCATGACCAATTCGGCCCGCGCCGTCGTGGTCGAGGGCGTCATCACCCCGTCCACCGATGTGTATGCCCACGGCTTTGCGTATCCGGTCATGGTGGCCTGGCTGGCGCAGATGACGGGCGTGTCGGTGCTCCAGTTGCAGACGCTCTATCTGCCGCTGATCAGCGTGCTGCTGCCCGCCACCGCCGCCTATGCTGTTTTCCGGGCGTTTTTGCGGGTGGAAAGCCGGGCGCTGCTGGCGCTGCTGATCCTCTGTTTGCAGCCCGATTTCCTGTTTGTGACGCTGCGCGGGTCGCACGAAAAGATTACCTGGACGCTGATGCTGGCCGCTCTGTTTATTTTGCATCAGAGCGCCGCCCAGCTGCGCGCGCCACAGACTTTTATCCGCTATATTCTGATATTTTACGCCATCGTATTTACGCAAATCAGCACCAATTCTTTCTTTGCCTCCACCTTTATCACGGCCATTACGTTTGGCCTGCTAATAGGGCTGATGGTCAAGCGGTGGACCCAATTGGATGACGCCGATTACAGCGTACAATTTTTGCAGCGCATGGGGCTGGTGGCTGCCGCCAGCCTGATCCTGGTCTACATTTTCCTGGTCCACATCTATGCGCCGGCCGAGCAACTGTTTCAGCTCGTGCCGGAGATTGTGGATCGGGTGGCGCTGCTGGTCTTTGGCTTTGAATTTCAGGTCAATCCCTCCAGCTATATTGCCTTTGGCTGGCTCAACTTGCCCACCTATTTGGCCGTCAGCGGCTTTACGTGGCTGGTGCTGGCCATCTCTTTGGGCGAGTGGTGCCGGCAGGCGCTACAGTTCGTGCGCCGAGAGCGGACGTTGCAGCTTCCCCATGCGCTGCCGTGGCTGCTCTATGCCGGCTTTGCCATCCAGATGGTCTTTGCCGTCATGCTCGACTTTGCGGGTACGCTCTCGGCCAATTTGCAGTTGCGCATTTTGCCCGGCCTGCTCATTTTTGCCGTCATCTTGACCGTGCAGGCAGTGGAGGCGCTCTTCCGCACTACCACCACCAGACCCACCCTGCAGCGCGGCCTGCAGGTTGCCATGATTGGCGTCTTTCTGTGGGCCGTGCCGGCCTCTTTGCTCAAAATTACCAACGAGCCGCTGGTGAGCAACAAGTGGGTTTTTTACGACCATTTGGAAGAGGAGGGGCTGAACTGGGTCTATACCCATACGACACCCACCCGCAATTACTTTTGGGCCGGGCTGGATGAACGGCTGATTGTTGTGCTGGCCGCTACGTTGGATGTGCCAGAGAGCTATTTTAATTTGGACACGCCGGGACCAGATGTGCGCTATTATCTGCTGTCGGAAACGGACCGGTTACGCCACGCCCGCGTGGAGCGACCGCTACCCGCCATTCAGGACGAAAACATTGTCTACGACAACGGTGACGCCAAAGTTTATCACCGCAAGCCGCAGACCCCATATCAAGAGTGAGCAGGTGACCCGATGGAAAAGCCGCTGGCCAGCATCATCATTGTGACGTACAACGCTATGCCCTATATCGACAATTGCCTGACCGCCGTCCTGCGAGAGGCGCAAGCGCAGCACGAGATTATCGTAATTGACAACGCGTCTACCGATGGCACGGGTCCATACATTCAGCAACAATTTCCGGCGGTACGGCTGGTCTGCAACCGTATGAATATTGGCTTTGCCCCCGCCTGTAATCAAGGGGCGCGGCTGGCCCAAGGTCGCTATTTTGTCTTTCTCAACCAAGACACCATTGTGTACCCAGCCTGGCTAGGCCAGCTCTTGCGGCCGCTGCAGAATGAAAAAGGCGTGGCCCTCAGTACCTCCAAACTGTTGCTAATGTCGCAGCCAGAGCAGATCAACGCCTGCGGATTGGACGTGCATTTTAGCGGTCTGAGCTTTATGCGCGGCATTTTGGGTGACGCCAATGCGCACAACGAGGCGGTAGCCGTCTGCGCGGTACACGGGGCTTCTTTTGCGGTGGATGGGGCTGTGTGGCACGAATTAGGCGGCTTTGATGAGACGCTATTTATGTATTACGAAGAGACCGATTTCTCATGGCGGGCGCAGCTTGCCGGGTATAAATGCGTCTATGCGCCTACATCGGTGACGCTGCATGATTATAAACTGGCCCAGGCGTCGGCCAATGCCTTCTATTATTCAAAGCGCAACCGATACATTCTGCTGCTCAAAACCTGGCGCTGGTCAACGTTGTTTCTGTTGCTGCCGGGTCTGGTCCTGGCCGAGGTGCTGGATTGGGGACACGCTCTGCTCATCGGCAAAGTTGGCATGGCCGCCAAAGTCAAATCTTATCTGTGGCTGGCGGCCAATCTGCGCAAAATTCTGGCGTTGCGTGGGGACGCTCAAAGGCAACGCCGGGTAGGAGATGGCGCGCTACTGCAGCACTGCACAGGCAAATTGGCTGCGGTGGAGTTTCAGGGAGGTTTGGTGGGAAATATACTGACTAAATGGGCTAGCTTGTTCTTGCAGCAAAATCACCGCATTGCCCATAAAATTTGTACGTCTTTGCACATGTAGTCCAGTGGGGAGTGAGATTATGCAGCTTGAGTTAGTCGCAAAACAGTATAAACGCTTAAACGGGCAGGGTCGATATGTGCGCTCGCTCAGTCAGAGTATGACGGCGCTTGGCGTCGAATATGCTACCCGCTATCCCCGCCTCCCCGGCTATTTGAGACCGCTTGACCAGCCACTGTACCGCTTTGGCTATGATCTGCCCGAGTTTTTTACTAGCTTTCCCATCTCGGCACAGGTTGAGCGTGAAAGCATCAAGCATCTCACCACGCAAGAGATGGGATCTTTGCTTTATTTTAATCGTTCTTTACGCAACACGGTGATTACGGTGTGCGACATCATACCCTATATGAATCGCCATTCGGCAGAGCAGCGCACCTATCAACACGTAGTCGAACGGCTCTTCGACAGGCTGGCCTTGATGGGGCTAACCCATGCCAATGTCATCATTGCCATCTCGGAATATACGAAGCAAACGCTGGTCGAACATCTTGGTATAGCCGCCGACAAAATCAAAGTGGTCCACATGGGGCTTAATCACCAACTTTTTCAGCCCACACTGGTTTCAGACGCCCTGCGCACCAAGTATGGACTCTCCGCTGATTACAAATATCTGCTCTTTGTGGGGCCGGAAACGCCGCGTAAAAATTTGCACCGCCTCGTTGATGCGTTTGCCATGCTCCGAGCGCACATGCCCAATCTTCGACTGATCAAAGTGGGCAAGCCTATGTATGAACCCGGTTATGTGCGGCTTCAGCAGCAAATTGAAAAGTTGAACCTGCACCAGGATATTATTTTTCTGGAGCAAATCTCCGATCAGGAGCTGGTTGAACTCTACGCAATGGCCGATGTCTACGTTTTTCCATCGTTGTACGAAGGCTTCGGCCTGCCGACGCTGGAAGCCATGGCGTGCGGCGCGCCGGTGGTCTGCGCCAATGCCGCTTCTCTACCCGAAGTCGTGGGCGACGCCGCTCTATTGGTGGATCCACTGCACAGCGCTGCGATGGCAGAGGCGATTGCATCCATCCTCGATAACAGCACGTTGCGCGCAAATCTAATCGAACGCGGCTTTGCCCACGCCCGCCAATTCACGTGGGAACAGACCGCCCGCCAAACGCTGGCTGTCTATCGCACGTTGTTGAACTAAATCGGCTCTTTAGGGTCGCACGTGGTTGACCCACTTTGGTTTCGATACGGCTGGAAACTCCCCCAGCCTACTCAACCGCCGCTTGCCCTTGTCAACCACATGTGATCCTGTTGAACCATTATATTCACAAAACTAAGATATTTTCATGAACACAGCAATTCCGCATCTTCTCGATAATCAAAATAACCAGTTCGATCAACCGGACGCGCAGCCTATGGCGGGCTTCAGCGCGCCCGGACGCGACCTCCTGCTGATTGGGGCGGGCGCGCTGCTGCTGGCCGGGGAAGTTTGGTCGCCCTGGTATTCCGCCGCATTGATGCCATTGCGACTGGCTTTGGGGCTGGTTTTTCTATTTTATGCGCCGGGCTATTGCCTGCTGGCTGCTCTGTTTCCCCGCAGTGATGAATTTAGCAGCGCCGGCAGAAACGCACTGAGCATCGGTTTGAGCATTGTGCTCGTTGTGCTGATATCTTTGATCTTCGACCGTAGTCAAATCACCTTACACACCGATTCCATGCTGCTGGCGCTCTTGACCGCTACCTTTGGCTGTGGGCTGGCCGCTTATGGCCAACGCGCGCTGCTGCCCAAATCAGACAAGGGGAAATGGCAACCGGGCCGCCATTTTCGGCACGGGTGGCAAATTATGCCCGCCCATCAAAAGCGTATTTATGCACTCATCGGCAGCGCCGCCATGGTGGCAATGTTCTCCATCTTCTGGTTATTGCAGACGCCCGTCACCGCCGTGCATTCCACAGAATTTTATCTGCTGGGGCCAGACGACACGGCCGAAAATTATCCGCGGACCGTGGCAGCGGGGGAAGAAATTTCGACGACTTTGGGCATTGTGAACCAGGAAGAAATGCGGCACACATTTCGGGTCGAAATTTACGCGCCTGATGCGGCGGGCGAAGCGCAAGTGCTCTTCGTAGGCACCCCATTTTTGCTGCAACCCAACGAGTCGCGCGAATCACCCATCACATGGCAAGTGCCGCAGTTAAATCGCGGTCATTTTGGCGCTGAGCAGCCCGTCGATTTTTTGCTATTTATGATAGATGGCCAATCGCCAAATGAGCCATATCGCCAATTGCGTTTGTGGCTTAAAGTAAGCCAATACAAACACTAGATTTTCAGAATAGAGGATCAACAGATTGCATAGATTCAACAGAATACAAAAATCGATTTAACAAGGTCTCATGTGGTTGACCCGCTTTGGTTTCGATACGGCTGGAAACTGCCCCCGCCTACTCAACCACCGCTTTCTCCTATCAACCACATGAAGGGCCCAAAAGCCCAAAAAAATTTTCAATCTGTGCAATCTGTTGATCCCCCATCGGCATTCCAAAGAAAATCTCTTGTTGGAAATCTATGATCCCACTCTGTTTAGATAATCTGTAAGTTTCTCGACATGCAATACGAAATCAAATTTACGCTCTATCCAATCCACATTGCCATTATCTACCTGCTCTTCCTGACCGTGGCCGAACTGATCACGGCGCTGGTGGATCCGTGGGTGGGCATTACGTTTCATGCCGTGCTGCTGGGCGTCATGCTGCTGCACACGGCGGTGACTTGGCACGATCCCAGCCGCCGCTTTTTGATCAGTCTGACCTTTGCGCCCATGATCCGCATTCTGAGCCTGTCGCTGCCGCTGGCCACCTTTCCGCTGGTCTACTGGTTTCTCATCACCAGCATTCCGCTCTTTATTGCGCTGCTGCTCATTGTGCGCACCCTGGAATTTTCGGCAGACTATGTGGGGCTCAACATGCGGCGGGGGCTGGTGCAGCTGCTCATTATGCCCACCGGGCTGCTCTTTGGCGTGGTCGAATATTACATCCTCAAGCCCGAGCCGCTGATTACCCCTTTTAACTGGGGCGGCATTGTGGTGGCCGCGCTGATCTTGCTGGTGAGCACTGGCTTTTTTGAAGAGGTCGCTTTCCGCGGCATTATGCAGACCACGGCGCTGGAAACGCTGGGGCGCTTTGGCCTGGTCTACATTGCGCTGATCTTCGCCGTGCTGCACATTGGCTACCAGTCGCTCATCGACGTGATTTTTGTCTTTGGGGTGGGGCTTTTCTTTGGCTGGGTGGTCAAAAAGACCGGCAGCATTGCCGGCGTCACCGTCTCGCACGGCCTTACCAATGGCGTGCTCTTTTTGGTCATGCCCTTTGTGGTGGCGGCCGGCTCGCCGGTAGAGCAGCAGGCCGTGGCGCTAGCTCAAGAAGCCCCGGCACTCACTGTGCCGGTAGATGCCGGCCAAGATGTGGCTCTGACGCGCGTGGCGCCGTCCAGCACCGCCGCCGCCTCCATGCCGGCCGCCGCGGATACAGTGACGCCACTCGGCGCAGCTTCGACGCCACCTGTGGCCACGACTGCGGCGGCGGCAAACCGCGTGACCCAACTGCCGCCCACCGCCACTGTGACCGCCACGCCAGCGCCGAGCCTATCCACCCTCATTCCCCAGGATGGCGCCGTGGCCAAAGGCGCGCTGGTTTTTGAATGGCAAACCGATCGCGTGCTGGCCGCCAATCAGCGCTACGAGGTGGTTTTCTGGAAGCCGAACCAAGAGCCGCTGCGCGACGGCGTTGGCTTTGCCGTGCGCGATAGCACAGCGCGCGTCCAGATCAATCTACGCGAGCTGGACTTTGTTATGGGCGCCCAGTTTGAACCGGGCGAATATCTGTGGGGCGTGCTGCTGGTGCAGAAGGAGCCGAATTACCAGCGACTCGAGTACTTGGGCGGCGGCACGCGGATTGTATATGCGTATTAGGAAGCAGGGAGGCACTATCATTAAGGTAGCACAAAGTGCGTCGCACGGTGTCCGGCATTTTGGCCTTGCATTCGGGTGGCACACCGTGCGTCGCACTTGAAGCGGGCTTCACTTAATGACAGTCAGTAGGGATTGGGGGCTAGGCGGACGGCGTGTCTCCATCCCTACTTCCCCAAAATCTACCGTAACCAAATCGCCATTAGAACGTCAACAGGTATGGACTTTATTTTCATAGCGTCATGCGTCGTAACTATATCGGATAAACTATTTTTGGGGAGCTGAAAAGTATGATTTCTACTGTGACTACCACCACCGTCACCACAGTGTATACTGCCACTTCGATCGGCATTATTCTCACGCTGACGCTATTGGCGCTGCTGGTGCAAAAAGAATTGGCCAGTTCGGATGACAAGCCGATTTTCCAAGCGTTTAGCCGGGTCTTAAACGTGGCTATTGTGCCCTTGCTCATGGGCTTTGCCTTTATTGTGGCCATGAAGGTCTTCAACATCCTGGGCTAAAACTATACCGCCAAGACATTAGTCGCCAATCGGTAGCCGGCAGCAGATCGTATTGGTTGGCAATCGGCCAAATTCACAAAGCGCCATCGGTGTCTATACGGCCACGGCCGTTGGGCGTGTACGAATAATCTGCCCAATCTGTTGGTCTCTTGCTGTTCCCAAAATTAAACAGTCTGTACAACCGGGTCGTCACGAGCCGGTTTTTTCTGTTAGCCTTTCCCCAAAATTAAAATATACAGTCAGACCTTCAAGCCTGGTTGAGTGATACATCTTATTTTACCGCAAAGATGGCAAAGAAACGTGAAGAATCTTCTCGAGAACCCTTTGGGCATCTTTGCGCCCTTTGCGGTAGACGGATTAAATGTGTCAGTCAATCAGCCTTCAAGCTATTCCAGAAATACGTTAAAATTGGGATAGTTATTTTTCTGGATTAGCCTTATACTATCCACAGTTGCCGTATACTCAAGCCCACAATACACACAATCTATATGGGCTCTAGATTGGGCTTACAACAAAATTGCCGATTTTGCGTAATGATTTATAGGGGTGATAAGGCGATGGGCCAAGGCCATATACCTTATCACCCAATCCCCTTATCAAGCCGCCGCATTTGGCAACGGGCGCAATGGTCGTGGAGACGTTTATGGATACCCTATTCGACAAAATTTCAAGGCTGATTGTCAGCAAGATCTATGGCAAGCCCGGTCATGCTTTTACACCGGGGCAAACCAGCGGCGCCCAGCGGCGGCTGCGCCAGACGGTCTATGATTTGCTGCGTACCGAGGCGCAAATTAACGAACTGATGCAGAAAATTGACCAGCGTCAACAGGCGTTGGCCGGCCAGGAACAGCAGCTGGCCGCGCTGGATCAACAGGTGGATGCGTACCTGCTGGCCGGTAACGAGGCTGCCGCCGCCGCTGTTCAACAGCAGTTGAATCAGCAGCGGCAACGTCTGCAAAAAGCCAAAACCTATATGCTCCACCTGCATACAGAACGGGCCCGCCTGCAAAAGGTGCGCGACCGTCTAGAGGTAAAAATGACTATTCAGGGGCTCAAGCGTGAGGTGCTGGACGATTACATTCGGCGCTATCAACAGGGGCAAACGGGGGAGCCGCGGCAAACGACGTGGCGCGTGCTCGATCCGGACGAGGCATAGAAAACGTGTTGCGTGGTGCGTTAAACAGTTTAGACTGTCTATTCGAAACAAGAAACTTAACGGGTACACGCACTACGCACCACGTACTGCGCAACAGATGCCGCTGCTTGCCACGCCTCACCTCTCGCTATCCAGCGACTCATCCAGCATAAAATTACTCTCGCGCACGCGCTCATAAATCTGGCGCGCGCGGGTCAACACGTTGGCCAAGGTGTCCATGCGCTCGGCCAGGTCGGCTTCGCTCTCGCTCGATTCCCAGGCCTGGCGCAGCAGATCTTCAAACGATTTGGCGCCTTCCAGATTGCCCAAAATCAGATCCAGCTCGCCAATGACCAGCTCAAACATGCGGATTTTGCGCGCCAGCAGCTCAATAATGTGCGCCTCAATGGTCTCATTGCAGCTCAAGTTGAAGATGGTCACGTCGTGCTGCTGGCCCAGCCGATGCAGACGGCCAATGCGCTGCTCCACGCGCATTGGGTTCCAGGGCAGGTCGTAGTTGATGAGCTGATGGCAAAACTGCAAGTTGCGCCCCTCGGCGCCGCTTTCGGTGCTCACCATGACGCGCACGCCACCGCCCTCGGCCGCCTCATCCCCCCGAAACGTGGCTACCGCCGCTTCTTTCTGCTGAATATTCATACCGCCGTGGAAGCCAATGGCGTCGATCCCCCATTGGCGCAGCTGCTCGACCACTGTTTCCAGCGTGCGCCGATATTCGGTAAAGATGAGAAACTTGCCCGGAAAACGCTCCAATAATTCGCGCACCGCATGCAGCTTGCGTCCCACTGGGATCGACTCGGCCAGCTGCAAAAATCCGGCCAGCTCGGTGCGCTGCTCATCGGTATAGCCGCGATCGTCCACCATTTTGCGCAGCGTGCCCGCCACCGCCTGGGGGCTGCTGCTCAACTCGCGCTGTAAGGTGGTCAGCGTCAGCCGCAGGTGTTTATTGCGCCCGCCCTCTACGTTGACCTCGCGAAAGCGGCGACGGATGTAATCGGTCACGTCGTGATACAGCCGGAACTCGGTCTCGCTCAGCGCCAGATGATAGATGGCGGCCTGTCGCTTGGGGAACTGCACGTCCACCTTGCTGCGCCGGTTGCGGATCATCACGTCGTTGAGCAGCCGGCGCAGCGATGCCGAATTGCGCGGCTGGCGGGCGTCGGCTTGATCCAAAAAGTGGCGGCGAAACGCCCGCACCGTACCCAGCTGCCCGGGCGACAAAATAGTGATCAGCCCATAGAGCTCCAGCAGGTCATTTTGCACGGGCGTGGCCGTCAGCATGAGCACATAGCGCTTGCGAATCTGATTCACAAACTGCCAGGCCAGCGTGCTGCGGTTCTTTAGCTTGTGCGCCTCATCCACAATGAGTAAATCGTATTCGCGGGCCAGAATCGATTCGCTGTGCCGCTTGAGCTTGGCCCGATCCAGGCTGACCAGCCAGCGCCCCTCTTCCGCTGCCTGCACCTTGGCCCACTCGGCGGGTGTATTCATCACCGTAAATTCTTCGTCAAATTTGGCGGCAAACTCTTCCCGCCACTGCTCGGTCAGCGATGCCGGCGTCAGCACCAACACCGTGCGCACCAGCCCGCGCAGAATCAGCTCCTTCATTACAATGCCGGCTTCAATGGTCTTGCCCAGCCCCACCTCATCGGCCAGCAGGGCGCGCCCGCGCATGTCGCGCAGCGCGGTCAGCGCCGCCTCAATCTGGTGCTCGTAATGCTCTACATTGAGCGTTTCTAGACAGAGGAGTTGGTCAAAACCGCTGCTCAAGCGCAGCCGCTGTGCCTGCAACTGTAGCTGATAGACGGCCAGCGGCTCGGGTGGGCGAATGCGGCCATGCGTGCGGAAAAAGTTCTCCAGGTTTTGGGGCGTTTCGATGACGCGTGGCGGCAGCGCCACCCCAAACTGGGCAATGCGCCCGGCCATTTCGTGGTCCACGTTGTACCGATAGCCGCAGCGAAAGCAGACTGTAGCCGTCTCTTCATCCAGCCAGTTACACTGCGGGCAGCGCTTGCCCATGACCGTCTCTGGCGCTTTGTCCTGGTCTTGATTCTGTGTGGTGGGCTCATCGGGAATTTCGAGCCATTCAAATCGTTCATCACTCATAAGAAGCTATTTTGGGTAAATTGCAATTGCCAAGGATTGCGTCGGATTTACCAAATGAAACCGATAAGGCCAACATCGTTGCGATGTGCTAATTATTGTACGCGAATGACCAATTTTCCGGTCGATTGGCGCTGCATGAGGCTATGAAATGCCGATGCCGCTTCCGACAGCGGATACACTTGTGAAATGTGGGGCGAAAGTTTGCCCGCGGCGTACCAATCAAAGAGCGTGCTAAGCGATGCGCGCAGCACTTGCGGATTGCGCGTTGCATACGCGCCCCAGTATAACCCCACCACGCTTATATTTTTGACCAGCAGCAGATTGGCCGGCGCTTGCGGAATCTGCCCGCTGGCAAAGCCAATCACCAGCAGCCGGCCTTCCCAGTTGATGCAGCGCAATGATTCGCTAAAGATATCGCCCCCCACTGGATCAAAGATCACGTCGGCGCCGCGCCCATTGGTGATCTCGCGCACGCGCTCGCGAAAGGAGGTCTCGCTATAGTTGATCAGGTGATCGGCGCCGGCCTGTTGCGCCAGCGCCAGCTTTTGCAGCGTGCTAGCCGTGGCAATCACCGTGGCGCCCATGAGCTTGCCAATTTGCACGGCGGTGAGCCCCACGCCGCCTGCGGCCCCGTGTACCAGCAGCACTTCACCTGCTTGCAGGTTGGCGCGGTGCGCCAGCGCCAAATGCGATGTGCCATAGGCCACGGCAAAGCCGGCAGCCGTCTCATAATCCATGACCGGCGGAATCGGCAGAACTGTGTTGGCCTCTACGACGATTTCGTCGGCCATGCCACCGTGGCCGCAAATAGCCGCCACGCGATCACCCGACTGCACGTGCGTTACGGCTGCGCCAACCTCCAGCACTTCGCCGGCTGCTTCCAGCCCCGGGCTAAAGGGAAAGGGCGGCTTTTCTTGATAGAGCCCTTGAATCATCAGCGTGTCGGCAAAGTTGAGCCCGCAGGCCCGAACGCCAATCCGCACCTGGGTGGGGCCCATAGGGGGCGCTGGCACATGCCCAATCGTGAGCTTTTCCGGCCCGCCCCATTCCGTACATAAAAGCGCGCGCATGATTTCCCTTTCAATACTGAGATGATTATACCAGTTCGCGAAGATGCGCAAAGGAGCCTCGTGCAAATTCTTTGCGTTTCTTGGCGCACCTAGCGGGTAGATAAGATTTGTACGGTAAGATAAGATTTGTATAGTGCTCCCAGCAGATAGTGTGTTACGCGAAACCAAATTTGCGAAATCTGCCACCTCTGTGGAAGTTTGCTCTACGCTTGCCGCAGCCCCGGTGGAATGCGTTCGGGATCGGCCACCAGCTCACAAAGCCGCGCCAGATTGAGCACGTCGTCCTTCAGGTCATCATCTTTGGGCGTCTCCAGCAGCATGGCAATGCCGGCCCAGCGCGAGTCGTTGAGAATCAGCCGGAAGCCTTCATTGCCAATGGCGCCCTGTCCGATGTGAACGTGGCGATCCACGCGGCTGCCCAACGCGCCCTTGCTGTCATTAAAGTGCCAGCACTTAACGGTCGCCAGACCGATCTCTTTATCCAGCTCCTCCATCATGGCTTCATAACCGGCCGCCTGAGCCAGGTCATAACCGGCGGCAAAGGCGTGGCACGTATCTACACAGACGCCCACGCGCGCGGGCGCCTCTACCTGCTCGATGATTTGGCGCAAATGGCTAAAACAATAGCCGATGGTGGTGCCTTGGCCGGCCATTAGCTCCAACAGCGTCAGCGTATCTGTACATGCGGGCGTGGCGGCGTGCACCTGGTTCAGTCCGGCGGCAATGCGCCCAATGCCCGCCTCTTCGCCCGACCCGGTATGCGCCCCCGGGTGCAGCACCACGTGCGGCACGCCATATGCGTGGGCGCGGCGAATTTCGTCGGCGTGCGCGGCAATGCTCTTTTGCCAAAGCGGATCTTTGGGCGTGGCCAGGTTGATTAGATAGCTGGCGTGGCTCACCGCATAGTCAACGGCCTGGGCCGGCATCTCTTGCTGCCAGCGCACCACATCGACTTCATCCACAGGCGGCCCTTGCCACTGCCGGTTGTTTTTGGTGAAAATTTGTACCGCGTTGCTGCCAATAGAGCTGGCGCGATCCAGCGCCTGGCTGACGCCGCCGGCAATCGACATGTGCGCACCGAGTAGTAGCGTGCTCATAATTTCTTTGCTCCTCTCCTGACTTGCTGGGCTATACTTCCGCTATACTTCCTGCGCTGTGCTTCCTGCATCCAATCTTCGGGATCGTTTCACGTTGGGGGCGCCCATTAGAAATGGGCGCCTACCATTGAAAAATCGCCGCCGCGATTTAGCCCCAGCCGCCGTGGCGGCTTCTCGATTTTCGCCGAGGATTCTATCCTGCCGCCCTATGTGCGCCTCCAAAGCCAAATGCACCCCAATCTTCCGCCAAAAAAGAGTTCTAAACTGGCCTATGATATAATTATTGCATGTTACTTGCACTGGATACCGCAACCCAAACTGCATCGTTGGCGCTGTATGATCTGGACACAGACCGGCTACTGGCCGAATGGAGCTGGCAGGCGCGGCGGCGACAAACGCAGGAACTGCTGGTTACGGCTCAGCTTATGTTAAAACAGCTTGATGCATCGCCGCAACAAATCAGCGCGCTGGCCGTGACAACTGGGCCGGGCAGCTTTACAGGCGTCCGCATTGCCATTAGCGCGGCCAAAGGCATGGGCATGGGGCTGACCACGCCGCCACGGGTGGTGGGTATCCCCACGCTGTGTGTTACAGCGGCGCCTTGGCTGTGGCCCATAAGCCATGGCATGAATGACGACATCTCCAATGGCACAGACAATGACTTCCAGCGCGGCGCCACCGTTTGCGCCTATATCCAGGCTGGCCGCGGGCGCTACAACTGGCTCTTTTTTGCACCGGATTCGGTGCGCGTCTCCCGGTTGTATAGGCCCACGGCGGATGAGCACCAAGCCGGTACGGCTGCCGCATTTATCGGCGCGCTGGCCGCCAGCGATGATCAGCACCCCATCTGGCTGGTGGGTGAACCGACCGCCGAGTTGCACCGTGGCGTGACCGCTTTGCCCCATGTGGCGCTGGTCGATGCAACCAGCAGCTTACGCCGTGCCGGCAATCTGGCCCAGCTGGCCGCACGGCATCTGGCACACGGTCAGGTGGATGACCTGGCCGCGCTGCAACCGCTCTATTTACGGGCGCCGTAGCCGATATGATTATGAACCGGACAAAAATTACTCACCAACCCATTGTCTTTGCGCCCATGGTTCCCAGCGATGTGGACTATATTAACTATCTGGAGCAGCTCTGTTTTGAGACGCCCTGGTCTGCTGCCACCTATTTACACGAGCTGCACCAAAACCGCCTGGGGTTTTATTGGGTTGTGCGCGTCCAAGGCGCCGCGCCCCCTCAATCGCTACCGCCCATTTTGGCCTATGGCGGCTATTGGCTTTTGGGGGAAGATGCCCACATTGCCACCATTGCCACCCATCCCCAATGGCAGCGGCGCGGGCTGGCCAAGTGGCTCTTGATCAACATGCTAGAGAAAGCGCGCCAGCAGGGGGCCCAGCAGGCCACGTTGGAGGTGCGCGCCAGCAACCTATCGGCGCAAAAGCTGTATGCCCAGTTGGGATTTGAAGCCGTGGGACGACGACGCGGTTATTATCCGCCCTCGCCCAATCAGCCGCACGGTGAAGACGCGCTGCTGCTTACGCTCTTTGCGTTAGACACGGCGCCGGTATGGCAAAAGCTGGCGCTCATGTTGGCGCGCACCACCCTTCATTTTGATGAACTGGCTTGAGAGCTTGGACTGCCGTCGGCTGGGTGCGCCACCACAATAATGCGGTGACTGTTGTCGTCGCGCGGCCAGCAGCTCACCAACGTCAGCCGGTCATCGCGAAAGGGGCCGATCCAGGCCGCGTTTTCCGCACGTTGCTCGGGGGATGCATACTTTTCAGGCACAATCATCACCCGCTCTACAATGTACGTATATTTGCGATTGCCGTACCAGACAATGGCTTCATCGCCCTTTTTCAAGCGATCCAATTCGCGAAAGACCGCGCCGCGAATATTGTTGTGACCGCTCAACACGACGTTGCCGCCTTGGCCGGGCAGCGCGCTATTTTTGTGCCAGCCCGCCGCATTATCCGCCACGTCCCATTCGCTAAAAATTTGCCCCGTTTCGTTGCGCGCCGGATGCCAGCCCAGCGCCACAATGGGCGTTTCCAGCTGGATGCTGGGCACCATGAGCCGGGTCAGATCGGGGTTTGTTTCTTGGGGTTTGCTCAAATGCGGCACGTCAATGGCGGGGGCGGGCGCCGCGCTTGGCGTGGGTTCTTCGTTCCGGCGGCCACAAGCCGCCAGCGCCAGCATCAGCACGCACAGCAGCAGCCAGCGGCGGTGTGGAGACAATTGGGCCTTACGATATGATTTGTGAATGTTCAACATAAAACAGCAACCTGATTACAATTTTTCAAAACGTATACGGCGCCCGTGGCTTGCCTATGGTGAAACGCACGGCTTTCGACAAGCTCGGGCCTCGTGTAGCTGAAGAGTTACACGTTTATTTTCGACTCTTTGGGAGTTCAGGGAGGACAGTCCATGCCTCCGGCACTTTCCACGAAGTGCAGCGGGAGACGACCTCAAGTGCTCGGGGCATCCCCTTCTGAAATCGGGTTAACCTTATTTTCTAGACCAGTCGACAAGTAGACGCGCCTGGGCCACGTCAGCCGTCCTGTTCAGCCCGCGCGGCGGCCTCAGCATAGATGCCGCGATAGGCCGGCGGCAGCAAGCGGGCCAATGTCACCATGAGCTCGTCGGTCTTTTCTTCCAGCTGCTCTACGGTTAGCTTGCCGTTGGGAAGCGCAATCGGTGCGCCGATCCGCACGTGAATGGGCGCCCGGCGCAGTCGCACCCAATGTGCATAGGCTTTTTCCTGGCCATATGCCACCATGGGCACAATTGAGGCGGGCGCCCGGCTGGCCAGATAGACGGCGCCGGTATGTCCCTGATTTAGGCTGGCGGTGCGGCTGCGCGTGCCTTCAGGCGCCACCGCCAATACGCCGCCGGCGCGCAATACCTTGAGCGAATCGGCAATGGTGCGGCGGTCCGTCTCGCCGCGCTTGACATAGATTACGTTGCCCACATGGATTAGAATCCAATTGAACAGCCAGTTTTTCCGAAATTTATCGGCGGCAAAAATAATGGCGCGCCGCGGCACAACGCAGAAAAAGACCGGCGAATCAAAGAGATGCAGATGGTTGACGGCCATCAGAACCGGTCCTTGCTGGGGGAAATTCTCCAACCCTTCAACCTGGGTACGCGTCAACAACTTGGAGCAAAGTTTGAAAAACCGGCGCGCCCAGCGCTGCACGGGGGACCATTGTGTGTAATCCAGTTCGGCATAGTTAATGGGTGCGGACATAGCAAAATGTCTAGTGAATATTGATGCGTATTTTGGGTGTTTCCTCAGCCGTATTTATTGACGTCGCTCGAGAAGGCCTTTGTTCGTAGACTCTCGGGCGACGCACTACCCATGCAAGTGGCTGTTATACGGCTGTTATGTTGGGCAGTGCGACGCACGCTATGCGCCTCTACTCGACTGCTGTATGTAGGCACACCCCTCAGTTCCGTAAACGCAGTTTTTATTGCGACTGTAATCTGCGACCTTGGGCCACGGCTTTCAAGTGCACAATGGGACCCCCTACGGGCGCCAGCACCGCGGTAAAGGTGGTTTCACCACCCCGCGGCACCACATTGTGTTCCGGCACAATCTGGCGCATGGCAATCACCCGATCCAGGGCGTCGTACGCCGTGATCACCACCTGCACGCTGACTGCTTCTTCAGGACCAAAGTTATAGATCGAGCCGGTGGCCGTGTACGATGCATACCCTTCGCCATTGCCTTGCAGGTTGCGCACTTCCAAATCGCGATAGTAGCTGCCCACATAGGCCGGCACCGCGCTGAGCGGGAAAAGCTGGTAGCGTTCAAAATGCTCGGGCGCGGCGCCAAACAGGATGGTAAATGGCGCACGCTCGCCCACATCCACCAGATCTAGCGCCACCAGGCCATCGGCTTCTACCGTTTCGCTATTGTCATCCTCTTGCAACGTAATGCCCACGCGCACCTGCTCTAGCGGCGTGCCGCTATCATTGAGCACTTCTCCCAGCACCCACAAGCCACCAATGGTCGTTTCGCTAAAATAGACATTTTCAATACGCAGCGGCAGTGGCGTGGGCGTGGGTGTGAGCGCTTCTTCCTCGGCGCTTTCATCGCGGCTGGGGATAATCAGCTGCTGCCCCACTTGCAGCGTGCGCGGGTCCAAAATACCGTTGGCCTCTTGCAGCGCGGCCACGCTGAGGCCATATTGATTGGCAATGCCCAGCAGGCTGTCGCCGGCGGTAATCTGGTGAATCACCGGTGTGGGGGTGACGGTAGCCGTAGCCGTGGGCGCCGGTGTGTATGGCGCTGGTGTGGCTGTGGGCGGCGGCGTAATGGCGGCCACCTCGATGCCCACGGTGGGTGTGGGCGCCGGGGTGGGTGTGGGCGCCAGCGTCACCACCTGCCCACAGCCGACTACGGAAATGGCAATGGCCACGAGCACGCCGCCAAGCAGCGCGGGCTGCACTGTAATGTACTTGTACATCCTGCGGATATGCGCCAGCGCCAACCAACACTCTCTCATTGCTCGAAAATTTCTCTCTATTCCAAATAACGGTGTATGCTTAAAACCTATCCGTAAATTCGATTGTAAATCCTGTGCGGCCTCTGATAGATCGGCTTGACACAGAGAATTTACAGACGGATACTTAAATTGTCAATCACAGAGTATACCACAATCAGCCGATGGCAAGGACAATCAGTAGATCGCAATTGCCAGAGATTGAGTCGGATTCACCAATCGAGACCGACGCCTATCTCGCCAACACCGTTGCGGTGTACAGATAATCAGTAGATCGCAAAAGCAAGAGACAGAGCTGGATTCACCAATCGAGACCGACGTCTATCTCGCCAACACCGTTGCGGTGTACAGATAATAGATTGCCGAGCCATTGCGAATATTGCAATGCGTTGAAGCGATTTCTGCGCATTCTTCACCAAACCGGGAGCGACAAAATGACCCAAATTGCCATTCTTTCCGACAGCCACGACAACATATGGAATCTGGACAAAGCGCTGCAGCAGGTAGCTGAGAGCGGCGCGCAAGTGTTGCTGCACTGTGGCGATCTATGCGCCCCCTTTGTGTTGGATCAGATGGCGCAAGCATTTGCTGGACCGATTCACGTGATTTTTGGCAATAACGACGGTGATGGCCGGCTGCTGCAAGTGATTGCCAGCAAGCATAGCCAAGTCACTCTGCACGGCATCTATGCCGAAGTGGCCGTGGCCAATCGACAAATTGCCCTGATTCACTACCCAGAACCAGCGCGCCGTCTTGCCCAATCCGGCCAGTTTGATCTAGTTTGCTACGGCCATGATCACATCAAGCATGTAGAGTCCATTGGCGAATGTCTGCTTGTCAATCCCGGCGAGATTATGGGGCGCTTTGGCGAACCGGGGTGGGGGCTATATGATTGCGAGTCGGGCCGCTATGAACGGCGTTTGTTAACCGCATGAAAACACGCGGGCTAAACCTGTCCAAGCCATGTATTTCCTCATGCGACCCTTAGTTGTCGCTTAGAATATAGCAGGCTCTGTGCTGTGCACAACCGCCATCATATAGAATATAGCAGGCTCTGTGCTGTGCACAACCGCCATCATACAAGTGCTAGAGTTATCAAATGCTATGTCAAGGTTTGTGTTTGGTACAAGACCTGACAGGTTTTGAAAACCTGTCAGGTCTGAGCGCCTTCATGGCGCTTGAATCGGCAAATGACATTATCAAATGCGGACGGGGCGGATAAATCACACAGCTTCTAAAGGCGCCCCGTCTGCAAATGGTGAATTGCAGGACAATGAGACCGCAAAGATTTTATCGCCGATCTTGAATATGCTATACTTATGCAAATCTATTGAGTTGATCATAAATCAGTAGATCGCAACGGCAAGCGATAGGGTCAGATTTACCAATCGAGACCGCCGCCTATATTGCCAACACCGTTGCGGTGTACTGTATACTGGTAGTCGCGATAAATTAACACCATAACTCGAAAGAAAATTTGTTAATTTATGCGGAGCCTGAGTATAAATGGACGGAGGCAACCGTGCGAGTTAGCTGTCTGCAAGAGAATTTGGCCAAGGGGCTTTCCATTGTGGGGCGCGCCGTTTCATCGCGCAGTACATTACCCATTTTGGGCAACATTTTGTTGGAAGCCAAGAACAACCAGCTGCGGCTGGCTGCTACCAATTTGGAAGTGGGCATTAACTGCTGGATTGGGGCCAAAGTGGAAGATGAGGGCGCCATTACGGTGCCGGCGCGCTTGCTGACCGAGTTTGTCAACAGCCTGCCTGCCGACCGCATCGACATGGAACTGGCCGTGCGCACCCAAACGTTGCATCTGCGCTGCGCCCGCTATGATGCCAACATTAAGGGCATTGAGGCCATCGACTTTCCCATTATTGTCACTTCGGGTGTGGATGTGGGGGAGGATGATGAGCAATCTCATGTGTTGGATGGCGTCAATTTGGAATTGGAGACCGACGGTCTGCGCAAAATGGTGGATCAGGTGGTCTTTGCTGCTTCCACCAACGAAAGCCAGCCCACGCTCAATGGCGTTGAAGTAACCTTTAACCAGAATGCGCTCAAAATGGCGGCTACCGACGGCGTGCGTCTCAGCGTGCGCAGCGTCAACTTGATTCAAGATGGTATGCAAGACATTGGCGAGCCGCTCAAGGTGATTGTGCCGGCCAAGTCGCTGGGCGAGATGGCCCGCATTAGCGCCGATGCCGATGATGAAAAGCCGGTACAGGTGATCATCTCCGAGCCGCGTAACCAGATCCTTTTTCAGGTTTGGGGCAAAAGTGGTGAAAGCCGTGGCGTCTTTGATCGGGTCGAAATGGTGAGCCAACTCATTAGCGCCCGTTTCCCAGATTACAACATGATCATCCCCAAGGGCTTCGAGACGCGCACTGTCATGGATACGGCTACTTTTTTAAAGGCCGTGCGCGTGGCATCCCTCTTTGCGCGCGACAGCTCTAACGTGGTGCGCATGGCTATTGCGCCGGGCAACGGCGCCCAGGGGGGCCAAGTACGCCTGACCGCCACCAGCGCCGAAATGGGCGACAACGTCAACGAACTGGACGCCATGGTTGAAGGCGACGGACTGGAGATCTGCTTTGGCGCGCATCTGCTCTCGGACGCGCTCAGCCACATGGATCAACCGCAGGTGGTGC
Source organism: Caldilineaceae bacterium (assembly GCA_020634755.1). Taxonomy (GTDB): domain Bacteria; phylum Chloroflexota; class Anaerolineae; order Caldilineales; family Caldilineaceae; genus JACKBC01. The sequence goes on from JACKBC010000015.1 coordinate 136,699, forward strand.
TGGAAACCACCCAGCCCACGCGTCCCGGCCTTTTTCGGCCCGTGGGTATTGGCGAAGAAGAGTATATCCACATCGTCATGCCCATGAATCCGCCGGGGTAATAATTCGTTGTCACGAGTGCAAGATTCAAGGGCCACAAAAACACAAAATTTTCTATTTTGTGTTTTTGTGGCCCTTTATTAGCGAAGTATTAAAACCCCAATCCTCGCTCCTTCAAACTCACAAAACGGTTGCGTCCAATAATCAGATGATCCAGCACGTCAATATCCAGTAGCGCCCCTGCTTCTACAATCATCTGGGTCACGCGTACATCCTCGGGGCTGGGCGTGGGGTCGCCACTGGGATGGTTGTGGACCACCACCACGCCTGCGCTGTTGGCCCGTACCGCCTCGCGGAAAACTTCGCCCACGCGCACCACGGCCGTGTTGAGGCTGCCGCTGTAGACCGTGGTGATGCGCGTGATTCGATTCTTGGTATCTAAAAGCACGGTGCGCATCTGCTCTTGCTCCAGCAGGCCCATTTCCAACATGAGCAGGTTCGCCACATCCACCGGCGCCCGTACCTGTAAACGCTCCTCCGGCGCGGCGGCCATGATGCGTTTGCCCAATTCTAGCGCGGCCAGAATCTGCGCGGCTTTGGCCTGGCCCACCCCATGAGTCTGACACAATTGATCAAAGCCAGTCTGGGCCAGACCGGTCAAGCCGCCGAACTGGATGAGCACGCGCTCGGCCATGCGGATCACATTTTCGCCGCGACTGCCCACGCGTAAAATAATGGCTAGCAGCTCGGCGCTGCTCAAGGCGCCGGCGCCGGCATAAGCCATGCGTTCACGCGGTCGCATGTCTTGGGGCAATTCGTGGATGGTTGGTGTGTAGTCTGCCGCCAGCATTCGCGCGTCGTGAATGACGCCATTACTTTTGCCGCGCATGTTGTTGATTCTCCCATGAAGTGAGTGCCTTGTTTTGGAAAATCCTATCAACTTATGCGGCAGAAAGCTATAGTACGCTGGTCATGTTTGGATAGGCAATTTGAGGTGTAGGGGGCCAAGATGGCAAGGTGAGGAGGTGAAAATGTGAAGAGAAAGCTCCCCGGTCGCCCTGCCACATTGTCATCCTCAGCGCGGAATGCCCGTGATCTGAATCCCGCTGCCTTTCACCTTGTGGCGGATGTTAATGCCGATGAGGATGGCGGTAAACCCTTCGACTACCGAGGAATTGGCCAGTGGGCCGGCGTCGATGCCAAAGAAGCCAGCCGCTTGCGCCAATTCAATTGCGGTCTGTTTGCCCGCCTTGGCATCGCCAGTCACCAGCACGTCGCAATCGGGCTGCCAGCTCAAGTCTTTGAGGTGGGTAGCGGAGATGTTCTGGAAAGCAGCCACCACCTGCACATCGTCGCCCAACACGGCTTGCAGCTGCGTCTGCGCTTCCTGCGCGGCAGACCCCCCTGCAGGCTGCCAGACGGTAGACACTTTGGGCGGCTGTAGCGGCACCACCACGCTGATCACCACCTTGCCGCGGCACTGTTCGGCAATGTCGACCAGCGTATTTTGCTGCGCGCTGTAGGGTACGCTCAGTACAATCGTCGCGGCCGCGGCCGCGGCGTCTGGATTGGCCATGCCTTGCAGCGCAGGCGCAGCCGCCGGCAGCAGCGCGCTCAATTCAGCCACAGTCGCCTCCGCCTTCTCTGCGCTACGACTACCGATAATCACAGGGTATCCAGCCGCCGCCCAGCGCAGCGCCAGCCCCGATCCTTCCGCTCCCGTGCCGCCAATGACGGCAATAGTTGGTTTAGACATTTACTCTTATCCTTTAGATTTATTAACCAAAAGACGCCCAATACCGCTGCCACGTCTGCGCGGCAATCGAGCGGCTACGGGCGGTGATTTCTGCTTCATCCACGGTGAGCAGTGCGCGGTTGCGCATGAGCGTTTGGCCGTGACAGATGGTGCTGTGGACGTGGCTGCCGCTGACGCCAAAGAGAATGTGCCAGGGCAGGTTGGCCGCGCTGAGCGGCGTGGTCGGGTAGTAATCCAGCAGGATCAGGTCGGCGTAGGCGCCGGGCGCAATGAGACCCACCGGCTTTTTAAAGAAGCGGGCGGCCAATTGACGGTTGTTATGGACGGCCATCTGCACCACCTTATCAGCGCCCAGATAACGCGGGTCGCTGTGCGTCACCTTTTGCAGCAGATCGGCCACCTTCATCTCGGTGAACATATCGTTGCTAAAGCCGTCGTTGCCCAGGCAGACCGCCATGCCGCCCGCCAGCATCTGCGTAATGGCCGCCGCGCCCACGGCGTTATTCATATTGGAACGAGGCTGATGGCTTACAAAGGTTTGCGTGTCGCGCAAAAGCGCCATTTCCCAGGCGTCAATGTGAATACAGTGGGCCATAATGCTTTCCGGCCCGGTAATGCCAAAATCATGCAGTCGCTGCACCACCCGCTGGCCGGACTTGGCCAGACTGTCATATTCATCGGCAAAATGCTCGGCCACGTGGATGTGAAAGCGGCTATCGCATTCGGCGCGGCAGGCTTCCAGCGTTGCATCGGAAAGCGTCAAACTGGCGTGCAGACCAAAGGCCGCGGCTAGGCGTCCGCCGCCAGCTTGTTGGGCCTGCTGCATAAAGCGCACATTTTCGCGGATGCCCGCTTGAGCCGCGTCCGGTCCATCGCGGTCGGTCACTTCATAACAAAGCGCCGCCCGCAGACCGCTCTGCTCCACCGCTTGGGCAATCACGTCCAGGCTGCCGTCAATGGCGGTCTGGCTGGCGTGGTGATCAAAGAGCGTGGTGGTCCCATTGCGGATGGCGTCGACCAGACAGACCTCCGCCGAGCTGCGCACGCCATCCAGGTCCAGCGCTCGATCCAGCTTCCACCAGAGTTTGGCCAGAATCTCCGGGAAATCCTGGGCCGGTTCGCCCGGAATATACATGCCGCGCGCAAAGGCGCCGTAAAAGTGCGTGTGGGCGCAAATCTGCCCCGGCATCAGCACCAGCCCCCGCGCGTCCCAGCGTTCATCGTCCGGGTATGCCGTCAATATATCTGCACTGTCGCCCACAGCAGTGATTTCGTCTTTTGCATAGCGCACGGCGCCGTTTTCAATAATGCGATTTTCATCGTCAAACGTGATGATGGTGGCGTTATGTATAATCATCATTGGTTCCTGTTGGTGATTGGTTGCTGGTAGGCTGCGCGGCGCCATTCAGAAAAAGCTGCTCCGAGTTCAATGCACCCTCCACTCCTCTACTCTCCACTCCTCTACTCCATTACTCCTCTACTCTTTTATGCCCTACTCCCCCACCGCCCGCAGCACCGCCTCACTCAGCACCTCCGCCGCCACTGCGCCGATTAGGCTGGCCGGTGCAGATTGGTTACCGAGTGAAAGCGCGAAGATCGTGTCGCCATCGGATGCCGTGTGGATGGGATTGATAACGCGGGCCAGACCGTCATGGGCCATTTGGGCCACTTTGGTCGCTTCCGTTTTGGTGAGCGCCGCATTAGTCGCCACCACGGCAATGGTGGTGTTGGCGCCGGGCGTGAGATTGGCATTGCGTAAATGATTTTCGGTCATCTGGCGCGGGTGAGCAAAAGAGCCATCATCTAAACGGGCGCCGGCAATGATGCGCTGGGTAGCCGGGTCGATGACGCTGCCAATGGCGTTCACCGCCACCAGTGCGGCCACTATGAGATCTTGGCCAATGTGGCGAGACGCCGTACCGAGCCCGCCTTTGCTGGCACGGTCCAGACCCAACATTTTGCCCACCGTGGCCCCGGTTCCCGCGCCTACGTTGCCTTCGGCCACCGTACCAGCGCTGGCCGCTTGGCAGGCTGCATACCCAGCAGAGGCATCGGGGCGTACGTTGGGGTTTCCAGTCGCCAGATCAAAGAGCACCGCCGCCGGCACAATGGGCACTTTGGCCACACCTACATCAAAGCCATAGCCATGTTCTTCCAGCCAGCGCACCACACCATCAGCCGCAGCCAGGCCAAAGGCGCTGCCACCGGTCAGCAGCACGGCGTTGACGCGCTCTACCGTGCAAACCGGATCGAGCAGCGCAATTTCGCGCGTACCGGGGGCGCCGCCACGTACATCCACGCCGGCCACCGCGCCCTCGGGACAGAGGATGACGGTGCAGCCAGTGGCGGCTTCGGTATTGGTCCAATGGCCAACCTGCAAGCCGGGAATATCGGTTAGCGAATTATGCCCTGTGTTCATAACAATAATCTCGGTTCTTCGGTTGCTTGGTGCTGATCGGCAGTCAAATGCAGTGTGGCCGACCAGCGCCTGAATGATCTGTTACACCTCAATGCCTGTAGCGTCTTCGTATTTGTCCATAAATTCTCTGCGCCAAACCGCTCGGTCAAAGATGGTATACCGTTCACAACCGAACTTACGGATAGGTTCTTCATGTCCTGCCAGGAATTTCTATTCGTGAGTTGCTACATATTTGCGCCTTCGCTGTTAGCCACAGGCGGCGCTCAGGACGGCGGCGCAAATAAAGCCTTCGGCATCATCGACGAAAGATTATTGCGCTATCGACAAAATGTTGTCGATGTGTGCCAGCCATTGGCTATACGAAATCAGCCCCGTTGAGTCGCCGGCCCGCTGAATCTACCCACGGCTCTTCGCGAATTTCAGGTTCTACGCGTGGACCGCGTTCGCCCGCCACCAGGCGTCCAGTGACGTGAACCGGGTCGTGTTGAAAAATGAGCAGAG
>JACKBC010000016.1 GCA_020634755.1 Caldilineaceae bacterium
CAAGGCGCGCTGGCCGTGGCCAATGAACGCATTGTCGATGCCGGACCGACGGCCGATCTGCAAAAACGCGTTGAGGCCACTACAACGCTCGACGCCGCCGGGTCAGCCCTGTTGCCCGGCCTGGTGGACGTCCACATGCACACGCCGTGGGCCATTGCCCGCGGTGTGGCGCAAGACGTAGCCAACTGGATGCAAAAGGCGCTTTCGCCCTATGCCCGCCACATGACGCCGGCGGCATCCTTGGCCGGCACGCGCATCAACGTGCTGGAAGCGCTCAAGGCGGGTACGACGACCTTTGGCGATTATACCAAGCCGGTGCCGGGCTGGGCCGAAATTTTTGAGCAGGTGGGTGTACGCGCCTGCCTGACGCCCACGATTAACGCCATGCCTCTGGGCGGCATGGCGGGCTGGAAAGTCGGGGATATTTATCCGCTGGACCCGGCGGTGGGACAGCAGTCGATTGATGAAGCGGTACGCTTTGCCCAAGATTGGCACGGCGCCGCCCATGGGCGCATTACGGTGATGCTGGGTCCGCAGGGCGCCGATATGATTGACCAGGAGCAGCTTATGCAGGTCAAGCGGCTGGCCCAGCGTGAAGGGCTCATGATCCACGTGCACGTGGCGCAGGGGGATCGCGAAATCGACCAAATGGTTAAGCGCTACGGCGAGCGCACGCCCGCTTTTCTGGAGGAAATCGGCTATCTGGATGAGCAGCTTCTGGCCGTACATTTGACCGAGGCCACTGACGCTGAGACCGAGCTCATCGCCCGCAGCGGCGCCCACATGGCGCTTTGCTCGGGCAGCATCGGCATTATTGACGGCATTGTGCCGCCCGCCCACGTTTTCCGCCAAAGCGGCGGCCTTGTGGGGTTGGGGTCCGACCAGGCGGCGGGGAACAACTGCAACAACGTCTTCAACGAGATGAAGCTGACTGCGCTCTTCAACAAGATCAAGTATCGCGACCCCACGGTTATGCCGGCATGGGAAGTGCTGCGCATGGGCACCATTGAGGGTGCGCACGCCATTGGGTTGGGCGACCAGATTGGCTCGCTGGAGGTGGGCAAACAGGCCGACCTGATTCTGATTGATCTCAATGAGCTGAACCTGCTGCCCACGCTGGAAGCCCCCATCCGCAACATTGTGCCCAACCTGGTCTACGCCGCCTCCGGCCGCGAAGTGACCGACGTCATGGTGGCTGGTCGCTGGCTCATGCGCCAACGCGCGCTGCTCACCGCCGATGAAGAAGCAGCGCGCGCCACAGCGCAAGAGCAGGCGCGGCTGCTGGCCGCGCGCGTAGCCAACGACCCTGTTCACAAGGACATGGCGCTGCTGGAGCCCATGCGGCTGGGGCAGTTGTAGATGGAATTCCTCACGAATCGTACCCCCGCCTTTTGGAGCGCGCTGGATGAGCTGGCCGCCACCAGCGCGGTCATCATCGACCGCGCCAAGGGCACGCCGCACCCGCGCATGAGCGATCTGATCTATCCGCTGGATTATGGCTATTGGGAGGGAACTGTTGCGGGCGACGGCCAGGGCATCGACGTGTGGCTGGGTTCGCAGACGAAGAAGATGGTCACCGCCATTGGCTGCACGGTGGACCGTTTTAAGCGCGATGCCGAGATCAAAGTCATGCTGGGCTGCACTGAGGAGGATTTGCAGACCATTTCCCACTTTTTGAATAAGGCGGCTGGGCTGCCCTGTGTGATCATCAAGCGGACCAAATTGTAGGACAAGCTTCCTAACTTGTCTTCCTCAGGCGACAAGTTAGGAAGCTTGTCCTACTTGTATTCCTCTAGTCCGCACCATTCGGCCACAAAGAGCGCCAGCACTTTGGTGACGCGGCGCAGGCTCTCCAGCTCCACGGCTTCGTCAAAGCTATGGCTGTTCTTCGTGTTGGCGCCATAAACCAGCGCCGGCGTGTTTTGATAGAGCCCATAAAAGCGGCTGTCGGTGAGCGCCGTTCCTTTGTGGCTGGTCAGCGGGGCGCAGCGGACGGCTTCATGGGCCGCGGCCAGCGCCGCTTCCACGTCCGTATTTTCCGGCAACACATAGCCGGGCGAAAGAAAACCATGCCAGCGTACGGTGGGCGGGAACTGTTGCAGTACTGGATTTTGCGCGGCCGCCTCTCGGATGGTCGCTTCGATTTCACGCTGACAGTCGGCCACATTCCACTCGGGATAAATGCCGATGCGCACGTCAAACGTGCAGCGCGAAGGCGTGCTGGATGGCCATTCACCGCCCTGAATTTTGGTAAAGACAAACTTGACCGGATAGTCCACGTCGGCAAACGAAGGCGCTTTGTTGGCGTTCCACTTGGCCTCCAGGTGGCGCAACGCCCCCATGATGGGGAAGCAGGCTTCGATCACGTTAAAAGTGCTGCTGGTGTGGCCGGCATGAATCGGCACCACGTTTAGCTCCACCTGCACCCAAATGACGCCCACTTGCGCCGTCATGAGCTGTTCACGATGCGGCTCTGTAATCAGCACGCCATCAGCTTGATAGCCGCGCAAAATCGTAGCCAACGCGCCATTGCCCGTGCATTCCTCTTCAATGACAGACTGCTGATAGAGCGGCGCCGCCGGCTGCATCCCCGCCCGCTTGAGCGCCTCCACGGCGTACAGATTGGCGGTGACGCCATTCTTCATATCGCCGGCGCCGCGGCCATAGAGCCAGCCGCCGCGTTCGCTGGGTTCAAACGGGGGTGAGGTCCACTGCTCAGCGGGACCGGCAGGCACCACGTCCACATGGCCCTGCAGAATTAGCGAACGACCCTTGCGCTGGCGCGGGCGGTGCGTCCCCACCACATTGTAAGCGCGTTCGTAGGAAGTGTACATCACCGGCGAAAAGCCGGGGTGATGCTGCATCTCCGCTTCATCAAGTTGCCACTGATCCACTTCATAACCAAAGCGGTGCAGCCGCTCCGCCACCAGGTCCTGACAGGGCGCTTCCTGCCCGCGCAAAGACGGAATGCGCACCAAGGCTTTCAGGAAATCTACCTGTTCATCAAAGAGCGCATCCACGGCTGCCATTATTTGTGATTGAATCACCGCATCGATCATAAGTCCTCATTGGAGTAAGATTGTATGGGTTGTCCCAATTTGATATACTTATACCATTTGGTTCTGTAAAAGCGCAGTTGGTATTACAATGATTGTCGTCAACGTTTTGGCTGTTCACACAGGAAAGAATTATGCCATCACCATTTCCAGGAATGGATCCCTTCCTTGAAGGCTATCTGTGGCCCGATGTGCATCATAGCCTGGCCACGCAAATTCGCGACCAGCTTTCGCCGCTGATCCGTCCACACTATGTGGCGCGCATTGAGGTGCAAGTAGTGCGCGATGAAACGCCCGAGGCCGAAATTGGCATTATGTATCCCGATGTGGAACTCTTACGGCGGCAAGCTCTAGACCATGCATCTCTAGCACCTACAAATGGCGGTCCAAGCGCCACAGCAGCGTTGACTCCCGCTACAATTACCGTTGAGCTACTTGCGCCCGAAGTACGTCTGGCTTCTGTCCATATCCTCGATGCCGCGCAGAATCAGCTAATTACGAGTATTGAAATCCTCTCGCCGGTCAATAAGCGAGAGCCGGGGCTCACCCAGTATCGCGAAAAGTGGCGGCAGCTGCGCAACGCCGGTGTTCATCTCATCGAGATCGACCTGCTGCGCCGAGGCCAGCGCACGCTAGCGGACCCGCGCATCCCGACCAGCGCCTACCGCATTTCGCTGACGCGGGCCGAGGCGCGCAAAATGGATGTGTGGACGTTGAGCGTGACCGACAAATTGCCCATCATTCCCGTACCGCTCCGCAAACCAGACACAGATGTGTCGCTGAATCTGGGTGCGGCATTTGCCACGATTTATGACCGCGCCGGCTATGACCTTTCCATCAATTACAGTTCGGCGCCACCACCGCCGCTCTTTTCGGAGAAAGATCAAGAATCAATTGCAGCGATTCTAAAGGGCTAACGCCTCAAAATCCATACATGTGTTCGGTGGCATTAATAAAGCGATCCTGAAAGTCCAGCAGTTCAGCAGCGCGTTCCAGCGTTTCCGACTGACCCTCGTCCACCATTTCTTGCAATAGCGCCATCTGCTCTTCGGTGAGCGTTTCATCGCGCAAGGCGATTTGCCAGCTCACGAATTGGGGAACACCTTGTGGTTCTGTCATGCGTTTTCTCCTAAAACAACTGCTGCAGGCGGCAAATAGCGGGTCAAATGCTGCCACCTGCCACCCACTACTCTTTACTCGCTTCCACCCAGGGTTCACCGGCAATGGTCTCCACCGGACCGCCCGCTTTTTTCCACGCGCTGATGCCGCCACCCACGTGGGCCACCTCTTCCAATCCCATCTCGCTCATCCCTTGCGCCGCAAGGGCAGATCGGCCGCCGCCTGCTCAGTAGAAGACGCACTTTTTGCCGGAAGAAAAGACGGGGTTGTGCATGGGGCTTTCGGGATCCACATAAAATTCCAGGCTGCCGCGCGGGGCGTGGATCGAACCGGGAATGCGCCCATCGCGCGCCAACTCGGCCGAGTCGCGAATATCGACGAGAATCACATTCTCGTCATCCAGCAGCTTGATGGCCTCTGCCGCCGGTATCGTTTCGATAAGGGCATTGGCCTCCGCCAGCATTTCTTTGATACTTTTCTTCATCCTGTTCTCCTTTGATGGTAACTACTTCGCCATTCGTTTCCTTCGACAAGCTCAGGGAACGAACGGCGAAGTAGCTGTCTTGGTTTTCTATTTAAGTCTACAGGTTATTTATCAATGAGCCCTGAGTTCCACCAATGCCTGGCGCAGCGCATCATAATTCTCAAACCCCAACTTGGCCTCAATTTCTTCCCGCCAGATCTGATCCAACTCGGCGCTGATCTCCGGCGGCAGCTCATAGCGATGTTGGCCCACCTTGCCCACGCGTACTTTGGCCGAATCGCTGCCCGCTGGCAGACCGGCGATCTTTTCACTGTGGGCGCGCATGAGGGCATCGTCAAAACGATCTTTGTGGGCTAACATAAAGTCGAGCGACGATTGGCGGCAGACAATTTCAAACAGTTCATCATCCAGCTCGATGTCAATAAAATCGGCCACCGTCCGTACCAGACCGGGCAGATCTTTGCGCATCTCCTCATAACAGAGCAGCAATACGTTTTCCCGTTCGCGCTGCTCCCACCAAGAAATAAGGTGCCCCCAATAGCTGCCTTTGTCGCGCTTTTTTAAAAACCCATTTCTAGCCCACTCCGCTATGCCGATAGAGCCCGGCTCAAAAAACCAGCCTTCGCCAAAGCGAAAAGCAGAAACCAGCGCGTCTTTGGGGTCGCGAATGGAGACAATGTAGCGCCCACCCTTGGGTACATCATACCAGTTTAGGTGGCTCTTAAAGGCGCGCGGGTGGCCGCGCTGCGGTGCGTGCAGGTCTAATCCCAGATCGGTTGAGGTTTCCAGCCAAGGCACGACGCGCGAAATGTCATCAAAATCCATATCACCACGCGTGCGCAAGCCGTGGACAATCTGCTGTAGCCAGGTGGTGCCAGATTTGCCATAAGGAGTGATTACAACATCTGTGGGCTGGAGCGGGAAATTGAGGCCCACTTGGCGCCCCTCCTCGGTCCCCATGCCTTTGGTGCGCTCCTCTATCTCTTGCAGAGAAGTAGGTCGACGGTTATGTACAATTGTCATGGTCTGTCCATTCTATTTTCAGTACACCGCAACGGTGTTGGCAAAATAGGCATCAGTCTAGTTTGTTGAATCCGATGCCATCTCTGGCGATTGCGAACTACTGAGTTTGGGGTCGTTTCGTAAAGCTGCTACAAGATTATACAACATTTAGGCCGCGGCGGTGGAAAGCCAGCCCCATAATGATACAAATGGAATAGCGAACAGATGTGCGATCTGCTATAGTATGCCCATGGCGACTGATACCTCAATGAACCATTACGAACGCATCAACCAAGTGCGCCAATATATTCGTGAGCACATGGATGAGCCAATGGATCGTGATGAGCTAGCACGCATGGCCGGTTATTCGCTGATCCACTTTCACCGCATCTTTACGGCGCACGTGGGCGAAGGCGTCAACAGCTATGTGCGGCGCATGCGCATGGAACGCGCGGCGCGTCAACTCTTGCGCGGTGAACACAACGTAACGGAGATTGCCTTGGCATCCGGTTACGAAACGCCGGCTTCATTTGGCAAAGCGTTCAAGCAGACTTTTGGCGTCAGTCCCAGCGAGTTTCGCGAGCTCGAACCAATGGCGGCCGGCCATCTCATCTACCGACAGTTTTTCTATAATCGAAAAGGACAAATTATGCAACCGATGGAAATTCGGACGTTGCCCGATATGCCAGTGCTGTATGCGCGGGCGACCGAACGCATGACCAGCCCGGCCTTTCAGACTGCCAACCAGGCAGCATTTGGCCAGTTGATGACAGCCCTAGCTCAGCTGAACGCCGCCGCCAAAATGCGTCACTGCATTGCCATCTATCCCGATCCGGTCGAGGTAGGCGAGGAAGCACGCTTTGATGCCGGGGCTATTTTTGTGGAAGGTTATCAACCAGATGCACCGCAAGGGCTCTCCTATCAGACGTTGCCCGGTGGGCGTTGGGCCGTTTTTCGCCACGTTGGCCCGTATGATACGCTCTGGCAAACGTGGCAGGGCGCGCTGCGCGACTGGTTGCCCACCTCTGGCGAAGAGATGCGCGACGCCATTCCGTTTGAAGATTATGTGGACGATCCCAGCCAGACCGCGCCGGAGCAACTGCGCACGGATATTTTCATCCCGATTAAGTAGCACAACCGATGGCAGTCGTTCACCGGTGGCTTCGACAGGCTCAGCCACCAGTGAACGGCCACCCAATTTTGACACAGCCTGGTTCGTGCGCGATACTGCGCTAGAACATTCGTTTGTCTCTGTAACTTGAATATGAGGAACTATTATGTTTGCCGCCAAGATGCCGCCGCGTCGACTCAGCCCGGAAGAATATCTTGCTCAAGAAGAGCAAGCGACTGAACGACATGAGTATTTGAATTTATTAATCCATCAGAATCAGCCCCTCGTCGAATACCATCATAAGACCAGCGGCGGCTGGCTCTTGACCGAGATTGCGGGCATGGATGCCACGCTTTGCGTTCAGGAGTTGGCATTTGAAATGCCATTTCGCGAACTCTATGCCGATGTTGACTGGCTGTCCGCGTACGTTTGACACGTCAATTCAATATCGGCCATCTTGCGGATGCAGAAAATAATCGGGTATGATAGAAGCTCGACTTCTTTGGGGGAGTCGAGTTTCTTTATCCCGCTGTAACAACATCGAAAACGAGGCTACCAATGGACAAGGTCAAAATGGGCGTGATCGGCTGCGGTATGATCAGCGGCATCTATCTCAAAAACTGTTCACAAACTTTTGAGATTTTAGAAGTGGCGGCCTGTGCCGACCTGGTGCCCGAACTGGCGCAAAAGCGGGCCGAGGAGTTTGGCATTGCTCGCGTTTGCACCGTCGAAGAACTACTGGCCGACCCGGAAATCGAGATCGTGGTGGACTTGACTGTGCCGTGGGCGCATCCAGAGGTCAATCGCAACATTCTTAACGCGGGCAAACATGTGTACACGGAAAAGCCGTTTGCGCTGACCGCCGACGATGCCGACAGCGTGCTTACCCTTGCCCATACCAAAGAATTACGCGTGGGCTGCGCGCCGGATACCGTACTTGGCGCCGGCCTGCAAACCTGCCGCCAGCTCATCGACGAAGGCGCCATTGGCATCCCTTATGCGGCCAGCGGGCTGATCCTCATGCGCGGCCCCTATGACACCGCGCGTCCCAATTTTCAAAGCTATCTGCAGCTGGGCTGGGACCCGCTCTTCGATATGGCGCCCTACTATTTGACGGCGCTGGTCAACCTGCTGGGCCCGGTGCGCAAAGTCAGCGGCTTTGCCACCAACGTGCGGCCCTCCATTACCGTGGACAATCCAGATTCCCCCTTGCACGGCCAGACGGTGCCGGTTACCGCGCCGCTCAACACGGCCGCCACGCTGGAATTTGCCAACGGCGCCATTGGCACGCTTCAAGCGGCCAAGGAAGCTTTTGGCTACACGCCGCGGCTGGAAATTTATGGCACCGAAGGGATTCTCTACGCCAACGACCCCAATATGTTTGGCGGCGCCATTCAGATCAAGCGGCCCGATGGTACGTTAGAGGAGATGCCCTATTCGCACGGCTATGGCGAGAACAGCCGCGGCATTGGCATTGCCGACATGGCCCACGCCATACGCAGCGGTCGGCCGCACCGGGCCAACGGCGAAGTAGCGCGCCACGTCATCGACATTACGCTGGGCATTTTAGAGTCGGCCCAAAGCGAACGACATATTGCGCTCACCACCAGCTGTGAACAGCCGGCTCCCTTACCAGTTGGATTGGCGCACGGGGAATTGGATGCTTAGGCCGCGCCAAACTGCCGCCACAAAATATTTTCCCAAAACGAGTCAGCCATTTTTGAAGATCCTTTACGAAGCCAACGCTTGGGCCATTTCCATGACTTTGCTCACCGTGCGCCAGTTGCGCGCCGTTATGTTGACCTTCCAGCCGCGTCCGACCTTTTCCGCCATCTTAGAGCGACCAAGGCCGTCGGGGGTGTGTAAATAGAAAACTTTGTCAATGAGGGCAAAGCGCTCGCTATCGGTCTTTAGCGCATTTAGCGCGTCCAAATCAGGATCTTCAGGCACGGCGTCCATAAAAAAGAGATGCAGCGATTTGGGCTCATCCTGGCCTTCGGGAAAGGGGTTGGCGGCCATTGCCGCATTTAATTCGTCCAGCCCCAATAGCAAAATCGCTGGCGCAAAACCGTGGCTTTGACCAATGGCGGCGCTGATCTCTTGCGAGAGCGCGGCCATATCCGCCCGTTCGCTTTGAAAAACCACATTGCCGCTTTGAATATAGGTTTTGACGTTTTGCAGCCCCAACCCGTCTAGCAGCGCGGCCAGTTCTTTCATGGGCAATTTGTTGTTGCCGCCCACGTTGATGCCTCTGAGCAGGGCAATATAGGTGTTCATTGTTTTGTCCAAAGCTGTAAGGTCGTTCCAAACAATCAGATTTCCGTCTGGCCGGATGAAATCCGTTGCTAACAATCGAGAAGCGGCCTCAGCCGCTAGGAATTTATTTTCTTGAATGGCCTAGACAAAGATAGGGGGCACGGATAGGCATCAAATCAAAATCCGTGTTCCCCCACCCATGTTTACATATCTAACTCCACAGTCGATCCCATGACCATTCATTGTCCCACTGGTCGGTGGGCTGATCAAAGTAGACGGGGTCGCGCGGATCCAAGTGAGCGCGGCACATATCCTCATTGATGTCGTCAAAGCCCAGCCCCGGCTTTTCCGGCACCTGCATAAAGCCATCCTGTATCAACGGGTCGGGCAGGCCGGTGACGATCTGATTCCACTCTGGGTGATCTACCGAATGATTTTCCAGCACCAGGAAGTTTTCGGTGGCCACGGCGCAGTGCAAATTGGCCAGCGCGCTAATTGGCGAACCGGCCATGTGCATGGCCATGGCTATGCCATAGTCCTGCGCCATGTCGCCAATTTTCTTGGTCTCCAGGATGCCGCCAGAAGAGGCCAGATCAGGGTGAATGATGTTAACAGCCTGCTTTTCCAGCAGCGGCAGAAAGCCCTCTTTTAGATAAATATCTTCGCCGGTGCAGGTGGGCGTATCTACGGCGCGCGTCAGCTCGGCCCACTGGTCGGCAAACTGCCACGGGATCATATCCTCATACCAGGCCAGCGTAAATTTATCCAGCGCCTTGCCCAGGCGAATGCATGACTTGAGCCCAATGTGGCCAAAGTGATCCACCGCCACCGGTATTTCATACCCAATTTCATCGCGCACGGCCTGCACGTAATCACACAAAATGCCAATGCCCTTGTCGGTAATTTGAATGCCGGTGAACTGATGCATAACGTTGCGCGTTTGCAACATGTCGGGCGGTGGCGATCAAGGCATCTGGAATATTGCGCAACAGCTGAATCCCAATATCCATTTTTAGAAATTTAAAGCCCTGCTCCATGCGTCCCTTGAGGCGGCGTCCCATTTCTGTGCCATCGGCCACAGAGGGTGTATCGCTGTAGCAAAGGGCTTTATCGCGAAACTTGCCGCCCGCAAGCTGATACGCGGGGACGCCATAGGCTTTACCCGCCAGATCCATCAGCGCCATTTCCACCCCACACACGCCGCCGGCTTGCCGGGCATGGTGGCCAAACTGCTTGATCTTACGGAAAATTTTATCGATATTGCAGGGGTTTTCGCCAATGAGATGGCGCTTGAGGGCAAGCGCATAGGTCTTGCTGGCGCCGTCACGCACTTCACCATAGCCACATAGGCCCTGATTGGTGTCTATGCGAATGAGAGTCACGCGCATGGGGATGCCGGCTAGATTGGCAATACGCAGGTCGGTGATCTTTAGCTCGGCAGGACGCGAGCTAGTATTGACATGTTGTTCAACGCTGTCGGTCATTTTTGATTCCTAATTTCTAGTTTTGGTGGTTGGTTATTGGTTATTGGTCGTCGCAAGGTTCAGCGCCACTTGGTATGTGCACAGTTGAAAATGTGCCACTCGACTGAAAATAGGCCATTTGGTGCTTATCTGAGCCCAACCGCAATCTATTTAGGGAGCTACGGATACGACTTACCCATTATACACAAGCTGATCCGCATGTCCAACCTGTTGAGTAAAGTGGGAACATCCGCTATATAGATGCAAGTGGGTATATAAATTGCGCAATTGAGACATTACCTACAGCGCCCCAAAATAACTCAGATATAATATAGTGGGCCAATTGAGTCTATTCTCATATGCAAATGGTCGCAACAACCAATCATACACGACTCATGCAGATGAACATTCATAAATTATTTCGGTAATTGAAGAAGCCACAGGCTGAAGCCTGCGTCTGCTAGAAAAAGCCCGCTAAAGCAGGCTATTCCTGGAGTGCGCTTCAGCGTACTTTGGCTGACAGGTGCTGGTTTCAACCAGTACCGTCGTTTACCGATTTAATTGGTTAACTTCCATCAGCAGGGGTTATATAACCACACATCCACCACCATGCAAGTCCTAATCCAATCACTACTTATGGTAACCGCAGGAGCAATAAGATGAGCAGGGCACTTCAATTTAGGGCACTACAATTTATAGTACGCTTTACGATAGCAACATCTTTCCTCGTATTGTTGGCTGGCTGTACGGCAGCACCTTCTCAATCTGTTTCCAATGCAGAGGCGCAGGGCGATGGCGCCGCAATGGAAGCCAAGCTCAATGTGGTGACTACGGTTTCACCCCTGACTAACTTGATCTATAATATTGGCGGCGCACACATCAACCTCACCGGCATTGTGCCCGAAGGAACCAATTCGCACACCTTTGAGCCCGCGCCGTCAGATGCCGTAAAGCTGGCCGAGGCCGATCTCATCTTTATCAACGGGCTGCATTTGGAACAGCCCACGTTGCAGATGGCCGAAGCCAGCAAGCGCGATGATGCCGAGATTATCATGCTGGGCGAGCAGACGATTTCACCCGATGAATATGTATATGATTTTTCGTTTCCCAAAGCAGACGGCAATCCCAATCCGCATCTCTGGCTGAACCCCATGTACGCATTGCGCTACGCCGAAATTGCGCGCGATGCGTTGAGCGCCCGCGACCCGGCCAATGCAGATGACTACAGCGCCAATTATGATGCACTTGCCGAACGCATAGAGGCGTTGGATCAGACCATTACAGAGACCATTGCCACCATTCCCGAAGCCAATCGCCGCCTGTTGACCTATCACGATTCCTGGGCCTATTTTGCGCCGCGCTATGGGCTGACCGTAATTGGCGCAATTCAGCCGTCAGATTTCGCCGAACCCTCGGCGCGGGAAGTGGCGGATCTGATCACCCAAATCCGGGATGAGAAGGTGCCGGCTGTTTTTGGCTCTGAGGTCTTTCCATCAACCGTCCTCGAGCAAATTGCCCGCGAAACGGGCGTTACCTATGTGGACCAGCTGCGCGATGATGATCTGCCCGGCAAACCGGGCGAAACGCAACATTCCTACATCGGCATGATGGTAAATGATGTACAGATCATGGCGGAGGCGTTAGGTGGTGATGCCACGCAGATCGCCGCGTTTGATACAGCAAACATTCCAGGCACGGACCAGACAGTGGCTCAGCCCCAGTAGCAGATCAAGCGATACAAACGCCGGACCACGTATTGCGGCGCATGACGCTTGTCAGAAAGGTAAACTCTGGTGGATCCAATTCTTGAAGTGCACAACTTATCCCTGCAATATCGGCATACGCCGGTGCTACAGGAGATCAATTTACACCTCCACAGCGGCCAGTTCGCCGCCATTGTGGGGCCCAGCGGCGCCGGCAAAACCAGCCTGCTCAAGCTGATTTTGGGTCTGCTGCGTGCGACGCAGGGCCAGGTCCAATTAATCCAAGATTCCAACGCAAGCAGGTCAGCGCCGCGCCTAAGCTATGTGCCCCAAGTCGACGTAGTGGATTGGAATTTTCCGGTGACGGTGCAGCAAGTGGTCTGGATGGGACGACCACGCCCCAAATTCTCTTGGCCGTGGCCAACGGATGCGGAAAAACAGCGCGTGCAGAACGTGCTGGAACAGTTGGAGATCGGCCATTTGGCCAATCAGCATATCCGCAACCTGTCTGGGGGGCAACAGCAGCGCGTCTTTTTGGCGCGTGCGCTGGTGGCAGAGCCGGACCTGCTGGTGCTGGACGAGCCAACCTCCGGCGTGGATATGCGCACGGCGGAAAACATGCTGCATCTGCTGCTCGATCTCAACCAGCAGGGCATGACCATTCTGATGACGACCCACGATCTCAACATGGCCGCCGCCCACATTCCGTGGATCATCTGTCTGAATAAGCGCATTATTGCTGAAGGCGAGCCAGAAGCGGTCTTTACCGAGCCCATTCTCAACGAAACCTACCAGGGCGACATGATGGTGCTGCACCACGATGGCTTGCTCTTGGTGCAGCAGCGTCCACACGAGCATACGCGTGACGACGTTTTGCCCAATCCCATTCTCGGTCACGAAGCGGACTTTTTGACACCCACCACACCCCTTGAGGAGTCTCCCAATGGATGCGCTACTCCAGCCGTTTCAGTTTGAATTTTTTCGCAATGGCATTATGGCGGCCGTATTGGCCGGCGGACTTTGCGGGCTCATCGGCGTCTATATTGTGCTGCGCGGCATGAGCTACATTGGCCACGGCTTGTCCCATGCCATCTTTGGCGGAGCGGTCGTTTCATATGTATTGCAGTGGAATTTTTACTTGGGCGCCGGCATCTGGGGTTTTGTGTGCGCCCTGCTCATCAACAAAACCGTGCGCGCGGCCAAAATCAATGCCGACGCGGCCATTGGCGTGATCACAACCGCCAGCTTTGCCATTGGCATTGCCCTGATCAGCCGCTACCGCAGCTTTACGCGCTCTTTTGATGCAGCACTGTTTGGCAATATTTTGGGCGTCACGCAGCAGGATATCTTGGTCATTGCCATCATTACGGTGTTGATTGCAGCCGTCATCTTTTTCATGTATCGGCAACTGCTCTTTACCACCTTTGACAGCGATGTGGCGCAGGTCTATGGCGTGCAAACGGCCTGGGTGGAGACGGTCTTTGCGCTGGTGCTGGCGGCGGCGCTAATTGCCGCGCTCCAGATTTTGGGCGTCACCATGATCGCCGCCGCCTTGGTGATTCCCGCCATCACCGCCCGCTTAATGACGGATAGCTTCAATCGTATGATTTTGCTTTCCGCTATGTTGGGGGCGCTTACCGGCTTTACGGGGATGTATTTAAGCTTTTACGTGGATGTGGCCTCGGGCGCGACCATTGTGCTGGCCCAGGCGTTTTTGTTTGTGGTGGTGCTGGCCTTTAGCTTGTTCCAGAACCGAGCATATTCTTTGCCAGACACACATGTATAACTCACGTTACGCAGCGACAGCTAGTCTGCTAGAGAGAAACAGGAGCGTCGGCAAGCCGACTTTCCGCCAGGCTTGCGTAACATAAGATGTATAATATGCACAGGGCATTTGCCTATGCAGTCATTGGCTATTCACAGGCTCAACCAGCATCCCCCCACGATCATGGGACACTTTGCACAAAACTGAGCATATTGCATTCATATTAGGCGTCAGTGCTAGAAGAAAGACCGCGGCAGAGTAGCTCTGCACACCAAAATATATACAGATTGCACAAATGGACCAAAAAATCCGTCTAAAAATCACTATTACCGCGAAAAAACACAACAAAAAAGCCGATAATAATGTGCAAATTGCACATTGTCACCGGCCCGTTCCGCCGCTATAATGTAGACAGCACAAGCGAACGGGTTACACCGAAAGTAAGTGCGAACGGAGTCTTCTGGGGAGCGGACTTCGTCAAAACCCTCTATAATTACCTCCTTTAGGTTCCTCCTTTTCCTCTCTTCGCAAACAGCCGTACTCTGCGCTACCGGGCAAGCAGGTGCGGCTGTTTGCATTGGGGGAGAATTATATCACTTCTCGTCCATTCACAACAATTTATTTAGCGCATAACATGTTGCCAACAGCCTGATGAGGTGAGGCGTTCCGATGATCCCATTATGTATACGACTTTCGCAGCGCCTACAAATAACCAAGTGCGAACCGGTTCGCACTTGGCATGATTTAAGACAAGGCTTGCGTAAGTCCTGATGTATAGCATATGAGCGAGATCAGGGAACTATCACTCGTCGCCGCGGATCAAGCGGTCCAGCGTTTGAATCAATAGCCGATGTTCGGCCTGATGCATGCGGTTTTGTAACATCTCTAAAGTATCAGACGCATAGATTGGCACCTCCACCGTGGCCAACACGGGTCCTGCATCCACCCGCTCGTCCGGCGCCAAGTGCATCATAATCCCGGTCTTTTTAATCTCACCGCGCTGATAGGCGGCAAAGGCCTCGGCAATTGAATCCTTACCTGGAAACTGCCCAGGCAAGGCCGGATGCAAATTGACGATCCGATACGGGAAGTGCTTGACGAAATTGTTGCTAAAAATATGCATCCAGCCCGCCAACACAATATAATCGGGCTTATATGCACGGACCTTTTGGGCCAGATCGGCATCATACTCCGCCCGGCTGCGATCGGCATCCCGATACGGCTTGAGCGGGAAATAGAGCGTCGGAATACCCGCCTTCTGCGCCCGCTCCAACCCAAACGCCGCCTTGCGATTGGAAACGACCAGCACAACCTCCGCCTCGAGCAGCCGCGCCCGAATCGCGTCGAGAATCGCTTGTAAATTGCTGCCATTCCCCGAAACAAAAACAGCCAAACGCGTGGTCAAATTTATCTCCATTCGTAATGATAGATAAGTATAGCAGTCGAGTAGAGACGCTTAGCGTGCGCCGCACTGCCCACCATAGCAGCTGTACAACAGTCACTTGCATGGGTAGTGCGTCGCACGTGAGTCCACGCATAAATGTCCTCTCGCGCAGGGAATTATGCACACCCCTCAGATAGTTGCGCGCCGAATAGGCTCCACTTTTTAGCGCCACTGAATTTGCACAGCAGCCCCTTGGCGGCGCGGCGCCAGTTCCCCAATGTCAAAGGCCTCCGGTACGGCAGCTTGCAGCGCCGGACCATCGGCGGCGTTCACAATCAACACCATGCCCACCCCCATGTTGAAGACACGAAATGGCTCCAACCCGTCCATGCCGCTCCATTTGACGAGCTGTTGGAAGAGCGGCGGAATTTTGGCATTGGTCAGCACAATGTGGGCGGCCAGCTGCTCGGGCAGCACGCGCGGCGTATTGTCGAGCAGACCACCGCCGGTTATATGCGCCATGCCTTTGAGCCGCACGCCAGCGGCCTGAATGCAGTCGACTTCGGGCACATAGCAGCGGTGCGGCGCCATGATGGCATCGGCCAGCGCGGGACCACCATCAAAGAGCGGTTGGGCCAGATCGCGCCCGGCCAGCGTTTTGCGAATCAGCGAATAGCCATTGGTGTGTGGCCCCGTGCTGGGCAGCGCAAAAAGCAGATCGCCGGCCTGCATCTGCGTCGGTTGCGGCAACAGCGCGGCCCGGTCTACCAGCCCCACCACCGACCCCACAATGTCATACGCACCATCATGGTACACGCCGGGCATCTCGGCAATTTCGCCGCCCAGCAGCGCACAGCCGGCAAAGCGGCACGCCTCGGCCACACCGATCACGATTTCCTCAATGGCATCCGGGCTAACTTTGCTCGTGGCCAAATAATCCAAAAAAAAGAGCGGGCGGGCATTCTGCACCAAAATGTCGTTGACACAGTGATTCACAATATCGTGACCCAAGCTGCGCCAGCGCCCCAGCCGTGCGCCCAGTTCCACCTTGGTGCCCACGCTGTCGGTGGAGGCCACCAGCACCGGCTGACCCGGCAGATTGCGCAGCGCAAAAAGGCCGCCAAAGCTGCCCACATCGGCCAATACATCTGGTCCATACGTCGAACGCACCGCGGGCTTGATGCGGTCCACGGCACTGGTCGCCGCGTCAATATCCACACCGGCTGCTTTGTACAGGCTCATCGGTTGCCAATATCCTTGCGATAAAAAGCTTCGTTAAATTGAATGCGCGCCACGCCATCATAAGCGCGCAACGCCGCCGCGCGCACGCTATTGCCCAACGCGGTTACATTGAGCACCCGCCCACCGTCCGTTAGGAGACGGTTCTGGTTATATTTTGTGCCGGCGCTCACTTTTGTGCCGGCGTGGAAGACTAAGCACTTAATGGCCTCGGCGCGCTCAACGCCATAAATATCTACGCCCACGGGATATTCACGCGGATAGCCAGGCGCAGCCATGACAATCGTCACTGCTGCCATTGCACTCCATTCCGGCTCGATCTCAGCCAAGCGGCCTTCCATACAGGCCAGCATAATTTCGACCAGATCGCTCTCCAGCAGCGGCAACACCACCTGCGTCTCCGGGTCGCCAAAGCGGCAGTTAAATTCCAGCACTTTGGGTCCGTCGTCGGTCAACATGAGACCGGCATAGAGCACCCCTACGTAGCGCATGCCCTCCGCCTTTAAACCATCCAAAGTCGGGCGAAACACTTGGCGACCCACCTGCTCCAACAGCGCGGGCGTGGTCAGCGGGGAAGGCGTAAACGCGCCCATGCCGCCCGTATTGGGCCCCCGGTCGCCGTCCAACAGCCGCTTGTGATCCTGCGCCGGCGGCATAATGTGAAACGTTTCGCCGTCGCAAAAGGCCAATACAGAAAGCTCGCGCCCCCGCAGCCGCTCTTCAATGAGCACGGTTTCACCCGCCGCGCCAAAACGCTTTTCCAGCAACATCTGGCGCACAATCAGCGCCGCTTCCTCACGCGTCTCCGGCAGCAGCACGCCTTTGCCGGCGGCCAGACCGCTGGCCTTGATCACCACCGGCTCTTCATCCTGCGTGCGCAGATAGCGCATGGCGTCGTCAAATTCGGTGAAACTTTGGGCATGGGCCGTGGGAATCTGATGGCGCACCATAAATTCTTTGGAAAACTCTTTAGAACCTTCCAATTGCGCGGCCGCCCCACTGGGGCCAAAGACGCGCAAACCCGCCGCTTCAAATAGATCGGTCACGCCCGCGGCCAGCGGCACTTCTGGCCCCACCACCGTCAAATCGATGGCTTGCGCCACGGCAAAGTCACGCAGCTGGGTCAGCGCGTCGGCCGCGATCTCTACATTCTCACACTTTTCCAGCCGCGCCGTCCCGCCATTGCCCGGCGCCACAAAAAGCCGCTCTACGCGCGGCGACTGCACCAATTTCCAGGCCAGCGCGTGCTCGCGCCCGCCGGAACCGATGAGTAGTACGTTCACAGAGAAAACCCCTTTGTATTTACGATGTACGATTTACGAGGGTATGTTCGTTTGCGAAATTGGTTGGGTGACTTGAAGCTCGATGATAATTAAGCGTTCAAAAATAAGTTGGCTACCAAACCTGTCAGGTCTCGCAGACCGGACAGGTTTAAATCTACAAGTTATTTTTGAACGATGACTAAGCGAATTTTATCGGCAAAACTACGTTCGCATATCAGAGCCGCCATCACCGTACAGCCAAATCGTAAATCATACATCTCAAATCGTACATCCTTTAATCGCCCCACATTTCGGCAAACTTCTCTTTTTCCTGCAATTCAATGGTGGTAATCGGCGTCATAAATGGGTATTCGCCGGTGAAACAGGCGTTGCAATAGCCGCTCGTGGCCGCCAGCGCCGACATCATGCCTTGGATGGAAAGATAGGCCAGCGAGTCAGCGCCGATGTGGGCGCGGATCTCCTCCAGGCTCTTGTGCGCGGCAATCAGCTCATCCTGGCTGGCCATATCGACTCCCATAAAACAGGGAAACTTAATGGGCGGGCAGGCCACGCGCACATGCACTTCCGCCGCCCCCGCTTTGCGCAGCAATTGCAGCAGCGGCCCCGACGTATTGCCGCGCACAATCGAATCATCCACCAGCACAATGCGCTTACCCTTTAGATTCTCTGGCAGCGGGTTAAACTTCATGGCCACGCCTACCTTGCGCAACTGGTCGGTAGGCTGGATAAAAGTGCGGCCAATATAGCGGCTTTTGATCAAGCCCTCGGTGTAGGGAATGTCGCTTTCCTGGGCATAGCCAATGGCGTGCGGCGTTCCCGAATCGGGTACAGCCACCACGGCCTCAGCCGCCACCGGCGCTTCGCGGGCCAGCTGCCGCCCCAACTCCTGACGCACTTGATGCACCAGCTGACCATTAAAGACCGTATCGGGCCGCGCGAAATAGATCTGCTCAAAGGTGCAAAACGCCTTGTTCTGCGGCGGCGCCCCCTGCACGATCTCATAGCCATCTGCATCAATGCGCACAATTTCGCCCGGCTGGATTTCGCGTACGGTCTCGGCGCCAATGGTGGAAAACGCACAGCTTTCAGACGCAATGACGTAGCCATCATCGGGCAACTTGCCCAGCACCAATGGACGCAGCCCCCACGGGTCGCGCACGCCATAAACCGCATCCCGCGTCAGAATGCCCAGCGTATACGCGCCCTCAGCCTTGGCCATAAAAATACGAATGCGCGTCAGCCAATCCCCACCAGCGCCGGCCAACAGGTGAATGATCACTTCACTATCGGTGGAAGACTGTAGCCCCACGCCCCGCTCCAGCAGCTCTCGCCGCAGTTGGGGCGAGTTGATCAAGTTGCCATTGTGGCAAACGGCCAGCGGGCCATTGAGCGTCTCCAAAATATAGGGCTGGGCGTTGCGCAGTTTCGCCGAACCAGTCGTTGAATAGCGGGTGTGGCCAATGCCCAAATGGCCACGCAAATGCGACAGATTCTCTTCATTAAAGACCTGCGACACCAGCCCCATCCCCTTGTGGACGTGAGCAATGCGTCCGTCGCAGGTCACAATACCCGTCGCTTCCTGGCCGCGATGCTGCAACGCATACAGGGCAAAAAAGGTCATCGTCGCCACTTGATGATTGGGCGCATAGATGCCAAACACGCCACATTCTTCACGCAATTTGTCGTCTGCGTACATGGGAATAATCCTCGAAGTGTCTCTCTTCAACATCAACTATTCGAGCTGTCGAATGACGCGGCCGGGGCTGGTGAAAGAAATACCCTGCGCGCCTTCTGTGCTAATCATGACAGCTTCTACAATCGGTTCGTACACGGCCTCTTCAGCCACCCATTCCATAATAAAGTTGGAGCCCAGCCCGGCGCCCTGTTCACTGGAATCCACAAAAAATTCCAGCGAGGCAATCGGCCCCAACGTGCGCGGCTGCGTCAGAAATTCTTTGATCAACTGCCCTTGGGCGTCATAGTAGCGCACCGAGGTAATGACAATGGGATGATCAAAGTCTGTATTGTGAATGTGTAAAGTAACGGCCAATTTAACCGTTCTGTGACCGCTACCATAATAAACACCGGAATAGGCCGGAACAAAGATTGTTTGCCCGGTTGTCACATCTAAATCTTGCACCGACACACTTTCAACAGGCGTTGCCGTTGGCGGCGCTAGATTCTCAGCGTGCGAAGCGCAACCGCTCGCCAGCAGCATGGCGATAACAAGCGCCCACCCTCGGCCAGATCGCACCCGCATAGGCATCTCCCTTATGCTACCGGCAATCGCGCGCGCGCCTGCACAAGCCGCGCCATGAGTGGTTCAACGGCCGCCGTGGATTCGTCTGCCACGATTGTGCAATGCCCCATTTTGCGACCTGGGCGCGCCGCGGCTTTGCCGTACAAATGCAGCTTGCAGTTTGGTTCAGCCAGCACCGTTTCCCATTTCGGTTCACCACTGTGCCACAAATCGCCCAGCAGATTGGCCATTACGGACGGGCGCAGCAACTCCGTGTTGCCCAGCGGCAAGCCGCAAATCGTGCGCAATTGCAGCTCAAACTGGCTGGTTAAACAGGCGTCAATGGTAAGATGACCAGAGTTGTGCGGACGCGGCGCCAGCTCATTGATCAACAGCTGATCATCGTCCGTCACGAAAAACTCAACGCAGAGCACACCCACCACCTCCAGCTTGGTCAGCACGTCGCAGGCTAGCGCAATGGCCTGTTGACGCACCTTATCACTCACCCGCGCCGGGGCAATGGAAAGATCCAAAATATGATTTTCGTGAATGTTTTCAATCACGCCAAAGTGGGCCAAATCACCGTTCAAGCCGCGACCCGCCACCACCGATACTTCCTGCTTAAAAGGCACAAACGCCTCCAAAATCGCCGGCGCCTGGTTAATTTCCGCCCACGCTTGCGCCGCCTCGGCCGGTTGCATAATTTTGGCTTGCCCTTTGCCATCATAGCCAAAGGCCGCTGTTTTCAACACGGCAGGGCCGCCTAACGTTTCCAGCCCGCGCGTCAAATCCGCCAGGCTGTCAACGCGCCAAAAAGGGGTGACGGGGAGATCGTTTTGGGCCAAAAAGGTTTTCTCGCGCAGCCGGTTTTGGGCCGCATGCAACACATGCCCCCCGGGCCGCACTGGCGTCCCCACAGCCGTGGCCGCCGCCGCCACATCGGCCGCCACATTTTCAAACTCAAATGTCGCCACGTCAATAGCTCGGGCAAAACGGCGCACCGCCGCTAAATCGGCATACTCAGCCTGCACCACCCAATCGGCCACATCGCCCGCCGGGGAATGCTCTGCGTCGGGCGCAAAAACGGCAAAGCGATAGCCCAAGGGCCGCGCCGCCAGCCCCAACATGCGCCCCAATTGGCCGCTGCCGAAAACGCCAATGGTCGCCCCAGGCATAATCATTCCTTGCTGTGTCACGCTACTCATTGCTCAAGACTCAGCTCTTCCTGCAACACCTGCTCTGCTCGCTCTTGCCGAAACTGTTGCAGCGCCGTTCGCAATTCGGGCCGGATCGCGCCCAGGATGGATACGGCCAGCAGCGCGGCATTGGTGGCGCCGGCTTTGCCAATGGCCATGGTGGCGACCGGAACCCCGGCCGGCATCTGTACAATGGAGAGCAGCGAATCCAGCCCGTTGAGCGCTCGGCTCTGGATCGGCACGCCGACGACCGGCAGCAGCGTATGGCCGGCCACCATGCCGGGCAAATGGGCGGCGCCGCCCGCCCCGGCAATGATCACCTCCAGCCCGCGTCCTGCCGCCGCCGCCGCATATTCCACCATAAAATCGGGCGTACGATGCGCCGACACAATGCGGCACTCATGCGCCACGCCAAAACGCGTCAACATCTCCGCCGCCGCCTGCATGGTCTCCCAATCCGACTTGCTGCCCATGATGACGCCGACAAGCGGACGGACGCCGACGAGGGGTTGTAGGGTGGACATCTTCTTGCTCCTCTACGACATTTGTTCGAATGCAGTAGAGGAGTGGCGGAGTAGAGGAGTTGAGCTTTCCTCTACTTCGCCACTCCTCTACTCCGCCACTCTTCTAGATTTCGCGCAATCCGCGCCGCCACGGGCGTCTCGCCCCGCTCAAATGCCCGCCCCGTCAACAGCTCATATGTGCGGATGTAGCGCTGCGAAAGCTCATTGGCCAGTTCGGCGGGCAGCGGCATGGGGTCACCGTCACCGCGGTAGCCTTGCGCCGCATAGTAGAGCCGCACATATTCTTTATCAAAGTTCTCGGGCTCCTGGCCGGCGGCCTTGCGCGCCGCATAGGTATCGGCAATCCAGAAGCGGCTGGAATCAGGCGTGTGCACTTCATCGATGAGCACCAGGTCACCGTTGGGCGTCAAGCCAAACTCATACTTGGTATCCACCAGAATCAACCCGGCGCGGCGGGCAATCTCTTGGCCGCGCTGGAAAATGGCAATGGCCGCCTCGCTTACTCGCCGCCACAGTGCGGCCTCTACCAGCCCCAGGCTAACCGCTTGGGCATTGGTAATGCGCTCATCGTGACCGCCATCGCTGGCTTTGGTGGTGGGGGTAATGATGGGGGCGGGCAAGGCCTCGTTCTTTTGCAGGCCGTCGGGAAAATCGATGCCATAAATGTTGCGTTCACCTTGGCTGTAGCGATACCAGAGCGCCGTGCTGGTGACGCCGGTAATGTAGCCGCGCACCACCACTTCCACCGGCAGCGGCGTACAAACTTGCGCCACCGTCACATTGGGGTCCGGCGCTTCTACAAAATGGCTGCCGATAATATCCGCCAGCTGGCTAAACCAGAAGGCCGAAAGCTGGTTGAGCACCTGCCCCTTCCACGGCACCAGCCCCAAAATGCGGTCAAACGCCGACAGCCGGTCCGTGGTGATCAGAACCAACTTGTCATCCACACGGTAAATGTCGCGCACCTTGCCGCTAGTTTTTGGGCCCAAAAAGGGCAAATTTACGCTGCTGAGTGTTTGTGAATCCATCTCGTTTCTCAAAGTTAAATTCTGATTGTTCCAACCATCGCTTTGAAGAGGGCTAACCCCAATTGACCCCCACCGCCCAACGGGTTTTGCACCGCATCAATGTGATCCTCAGGGTGCGGCATGAGACCGAGCACATTGCCTTTTGCGTTGCAAATGCCCGCCACGTCACCTACCGAACCATTGGGGTTGAGCGGATAACGTCCATTGGCAGGCTGACCCGCCGCGTCCACATAGCGCAGCGCCACCAGATTCTCGGCTTCCAACTGGGCCAGCGTGGCCGCATCTTGCACTTGAAAATTGCCTTCGCCATTGGCCACGGGGCAAAAGATCAGCTCATCAATCGCGCTCAAAAAGCCGGCCCGCGCTTGCGCATTCACCGCCAAATGCACCCACCGACACTCAAAGCGCCCCGACGCGTTCTCCGTCAACGTCACCGCGCGCGCCGCCGTGTCCTGTCTCCCTACTTCCTTCTCCCTACTCCCCAACAACCCCGCCTTCACCAGCACCTGAAACCCATTGCAAATGCCCAGCACCGGTTTGCCGCTTTCGACAAATTCGCGCAGCTCATCTTCAAAATAGACCTGCATGTCCAGCGCCATGCGCGTGCCCGCGCCCAGCGCATCGCCATACGAAAAGCCGCCGGGAATCAGCAGCATCTGGTAATCGCGCATGTTGCGCTCGCCCGCGCGCAACCGGTTAATGTGCACAATGTCCGGCGCACC
Organism: Caldilineaceae bacterium; assembly: GCA_020634755.1. Lineage (GTDB taxonomy): Bacteria > Chloroflexota > Anaerolineae > Caldilineales > Caldilineaceae > JACKBC01. Next base: position 23,575 of record JACKBC010000016.1, read on the forward strand.
GCCCGCCAGTTCGCAGGCGCGCGCGGCTTCTTCATCGCGATTAATGCCAGAGGCGTGGAGGATTAGGATAGAAGGATTCATGGGTATTTACGATCTCAGAATTACGATTTACGAATTGGTCTGCTTGACGAATTGACTTGTGCGTCGCACCGGTCGCAGATGCTTTTGGCGTGCAGCCACTTTCTTGACTGGTGCGTCGCACACGGCTGGCGAATGAATCTGCTCGTAGACCCGCGAGCGACGCTCGTGCGTCATACTTACCACTTCCAAGCAGACACCAACGCATCGACGGCCAGATCTATGACGGCATCACCGGCGGCGCCGCGCGCTACCATCTGCGGTTCCGCCGTCACCCGTCCTAGCTGCACCAGCGGCTGACCGGCCAATTGCGCTTCCAAGTGGGTGGCGTCTTCAGGACGTACCTCCAACAGCAGACGGCCATTGGATTCGCTGAAAAGTTCGGACACGTTAGAAACTTGTCCCACAAGCTGCACATTCGCGCCCAGGCGGCCGGCCAAACACATTTCGGCCAGCGCCACGGCCAGCCCACCCTCACTCAAATCATGGCAGGCGCGGATGAGCCCGGCGCGCATGGCGGCGTGTAACTGACCATAGCGCGCCAGCGGTTTGGCAGGCATTTGCGGCGGCTGCCCACCGGCATAGTCCAAATGGGCATAGAGCAGCGAGCCGCCCAATTCGTCATGCGTTTCGCCCAGTAAATAGATCAAATTGCCCGACTCTTTAAAATCGGCGGTGGTGCGGCAGTGCAGATCGGGCGCAATGCCAATGGCGGAAATCAGCAGCGTCCCCGGAATGGGCTGGCCATTGAATTCGTTATAGAGGCTGTCCTTGCCCGAAATAAAGGGCGCGCCATAGGCCAATGCAGCATCGTAGCAGCCCTGACAGGTACGCACCAGCGCGCCCAGCCTGTCCGGCAGCGTGGGGTTGCCCCAGCAGAAGTTGTCCAAAATGGCGATTTGGGTAGGGTCGGCGCCCACGGCCACGGCGTTGCGGAACGCCTCGTCCACGGCGCTGACGGCCATGGCGTACGGGTCGCAGCGGCCCAGCAGCGGGTTGATGCCCACGCTTAGCGTAAAGGCTTTGTCGTGTTGCCACGTACCCAGCGGCTTGAGCAGCGCGGCGTCGGCTGGACCATCCATCTGCGGGCCGGTCAGCGGGCGCACCAGCGTACCGCCGCGCACTTCATGGTCATACTGGCGGATGATCTCTTCTTTGCTGGCCACGTTGGGATGGGCCAGCAGCGCCAACAGCGTCGCATTCAGATCGGCCGGCGTCGGCGGCGCACTTTCAGATGCAGCGGGCGCTTGCCAGACGGCGTCCAGGTGGCGCTGTGGAATGCCGTCGTGCAAGAAGTGCATGGGTAGATCGGCCACAACGTCGCCATTGTAGCGCACGCACAGCTCGCCTTGGCCGGTAAAATGACCCAACACGCTCACTTCCACTTCCCACAGCTCAGCCAATTCCTGCAAGCGCGGCAACTTAGCGCGCGGCACGGCCAGCACCATGCGTTCCTGCGCCTCGGAAAGCCAAATTTCCCACGGCGTCAAGCCCGGATATTTGAGCGGCGCATTGGTCAGCTCAATATCCACCCCCAGCGTCGAGCCCATTTCGCCCACGGCCGAGGAAAAGCCGCCGGCCCCACAGTCGGTAATGGCCGTATAAAGTTGTTCATCACGCGCCGTTTCAATCAGTTCCAGCACGCCTTTTTCAGTAATGGGGTCGCCGATCTGCACGGCGCTGCCGGTGGTTTCAGCCGTGTCGTGGGTCAATTCGGCAGAGGAGAAGGTGGCGCCATGCAGACCATCGCGCCCGGTGCGCCCACCCACGGCCACCACCAGATCGTCCACCTGTGGCGCCGTGGGATGACTGCCGCGCGGCAGCAAGCCCACGCAGCCGCAAAAGACCAGCGGGTTGCCCAGATAGCCGGCATCATAAATCACGGCGCCGTTGACGGTGGGCAACCCCAACTTGTTACCATAGTCGCCAATGCCGGCCACCACGCCATGCGCAATGCGCTGCGGGTGCAGCACGCCCTCGGGCACCTGATCATGGGGAAAATCCTGCGGACCAAAGCAGAGCACGTCGGTGCAGCCAATGGGGCGCGCCGAGACGCCGATAATGTCGCGCACCACGCCGCCAATGCCGGTGTTAGCGCCGCCAAAGGGCTCTAGCGCCGAGGGGTGATTGTGGGTTTCCACCTTAAAGGCCAAATCATATTGGTCGTCAAAGGCAATAATGCCGGCGTTGTCCACAAAGGCCGAATGCAGCCACGCTGGATACACGGCATTGGTGGCGGCGCGGATGTAGGTCTTGAGCAGTCCATCAATATCGCTGTGCTCAACGGCGTTGCCATGGGCATCTTGCTGGACAAAATTGATGCGGGCGCGGAACGTTTTATGCACACAATGTTCAGACCAGGTTTGGGCCAGCGTCTCCAGCTCCACATCGGTGGGGTCGCGCTGCATCTCAACATAAAAATCCTGGATCGCGCGCATTTCGGCCAGATCCAGCGAGAGCAGACGCGTGCGGCTCAAAGTGGTCAACGCATCGGCGGCCAATTCGCGGATGGGCACGCGCTCGACCAGATGGCTGGCGGTTGCACTTTGGCCAAATTGCGGATGAATCGGCCCCAAGCTGAAATGCTCGACCGTCTCATTACAAAGCAGCTTTTGCGCCAACCGCCGCAGATCGGCGTTGCTCAGTGCGCCGCTCAATTCGTAGCGAGTGGCGGTGGCGACTTCGCAGGTGGGCATACCCAATTCGGCCATGCCGCGCACCAGCTCGCGGGCGGTCACATCGGTCACGCCCGGACGCAGGGCCACCTCCACCACGGCGGTATTCTTCAGCTCGTGGGCGCTGGGAGCGTCATCCGCACCCGCCACCCACGAGGCCTCTTCCGTAACAGGGTCAGCCAAAAGAAAGGCACAGAGCCTGGAGATAGACTCTGTGCCGGGATTTTCAGCCAGAAAATAGAGTTTGGCGATGCGACAAGACCGCAAGCCCTGGATATCCAGCGCCCTGGCGTTGCTAAGCACGCTTTGGCAGGTTGCGGTGTGTCTGCCATAGACGGTGATTCGGATTGTCATCTTGATTCTTAAAACTTACGCAAGCACCGCGCAAAAAGCACTCAGGGTGAATGGACCTATATGAGCCATCCACGGGCGCCACGTCAGCTATGATTCTTTTAGAACTTATGCAGGCCCAAACCGCACATCATGTTTATTTTGAGTTACTTTGAGCGTACTTTGGCCAGGTCGCGGCGCTGCACGAGTCGCAATTTTCGGGTTAGATTGGGCAACTAACTCATTATCAGTACACCGCAATGGTGTTGGCGATCTAGGCCTCGGTCTCGATGGTTAAATCCGACGCTACCTCTTGCCGTTGCGATCTATTGAATATCTTTAATAGGCTATCATGGCCGCAGCATGAATGCAAAAATGGATGTGGATAATCGACGATTCAGAATGCAAAGGGATTGATGATACAATGGGGAAACGTCATTGAATAGGGAGAGGGATCAGATACACACACCTTTTCCCCCTGGCAACAAAAAGGAGAAACCCATGCTCTACCGCCCATTTGGTTCAACCGGACTGACCCTTTCAGCGCTGGGCTTTGGCTGCGGCTCCATTGGCGGCTTGATGGTGCGCGGCGCCTATCCAGATATGCGCAAAACGGTCGCGCGCGCCATTGAGCTGGGCGTGACCTATTTTGACACAGCCTCAATGTATGGCGTGGGCCAGTCGGAGGTCAACTTGGGCGCCGTGCTGCGCGAACTGGGCCAAGAGACCAATGCGGACATTATTGTGGGCACCAAAGTGCGTTTGAAGACCGACGAAATGACGCACATTGAGCGCGCCATTACAACGTCGGTGGAAGCCAGCTTGCGCCGCTTGGGCCGCGAGTCGGTCGACCTGATTCAATATCACAACCGCATTGGGCCAAACCGCACCGCGGCCGATCCCGAGGCCAACTTGGACGATTTGGCGCGGATTGTACAAACGTTTGCCAAACTGCAAAAGGCGGGCAAGGTGCGCTTCTGGGGCATTACGGCGCTGGGTGAAACAGATGCGCTGCACGCGGCCGTGGAGCAAGGCGGCTTTCATTCGATCCAGAGCGCATTCAACCTGCTCAACCCCAGTGCGGCGCGGCCGGTTGCCGCGGATTTCCCCTATCAAAATTACGACGGGCTGATCAACCGGGCGGCGGCGCGCGGCATGGGCGTTATTGCCATCCGCGTGCTGGCGGGCGGCGCGCTCAGCGGCGCGTCCGCGCGCCATCCGGTGGCGGCGCCGTCGGTCAACCCCATTGCCTCGGCGCCAACATATGAAACTGACGTGCAGCAAGCGCATGCGTTCCAATTCCTCATCGATGAAGGCGTCGTGGAAAACCTGGTGGAGGCCGCCATCCGCTTTGTGATTAGCCACGAAGCGGTCTCGACGGCGCTGGTGGGCACATCCAATCTGGAGCAGTTGGAGCTGGCGGCGACCTACGCCGGGCGGGGGACGCTGCCAGAGGAAGTATTAGGGCGGTTGTAGAGAAATTCGTATTGCGCGGTGCGTGTACCGGTTTAGATTTTGCGGGGATGGCGAGTGGCATGTTACGCGATTTTCCTAAATCGTCGTCGGTGCGGCAACTTCACTCGTTGACAAGATTCGGCGGGTAAGGATACCCGCCCTACGATAATAATGTCGCGACAATACTGTCGCGACCCAACAAGTTCCAAGACTAGTCCACGCAACACGCAACACTTTTCACAGAAAGCAAACCATGTCATCACAAACAGACTCGATCAAATCCGCGGTCAATCAACAATTTAGCCAGGTGGCCGCCAACTATACAACCAGCGCGGTTCACGCCGCCGGAGCAGACTTGCAGAAAATGGTAGAATTGGGGCGCCTGACGGGCAGTGAGCGCGTGTTGGATGCCGGCTGCGGCGCCGGACATACGGCGCTGGCCTTTGCCCCCTTTGCCCACGCCGTCGTGGCCGTCGATCTGTCGGAGGCCATGTTGGGACAGTGTCGCAATCTGGCGGCAGCGCGCGGGATTACCAATGCAGACTTTCGCATGGGCGACGTAGAGCAGCTTGACTTGGGCGACGGCGAGTTCGATCTGGTGGTCTCGCGCTATAGCGCGCACCACTGGCCCCATCCCCAAGTCGCCATCAATGAATTTGCGCGCGTGCTCAAGCCAGGCGGTCTGCTGCTGCTTGATGACATTGTGTCGTATGACAGCCATATGTGCGACTCGTATTTGCAAACCATTGAAGTGCTGCGCGATCCCTCTCACGTGCGCGATCATACGCCGCAGCAGTGGTGCGCCATGTTTGCCGCCGCCGGCTTGCAGGCCGATGTGCCCTATGAAGGCGGGGTCTGGATTGATTTTGCGTCGTGGGTAGAGCGAATGAATACGCCAGCCACAGCCGTGGCGGCAATTCAACAGCTGTTCGGCGTGGCGCCGGCAGAAGTGCAGCAGAGTTTACAGATTGCGCCCAATGGCGATTTTACCTTTCGCGGCGCAATTATGCGCGGGGCCAAGATATAATTTTTATTGCCCCATGCGGATTGTGATAAATTCGAGGGCGATCCAGCCGCTGTCGCCCTCATTCAGTCCTTCGGGTACGCCAATGCGCACCCACTTGCCATCTTGGCTGAATTCCAAAATGGCATAGCTGGTACGATTGCGCACGTAGCCAATGGTGGCGCTTTCCTCACTGGGCTGCGCCCGCACGCGCAGCCGCGCGCCCAGCGTGCTAATCACCGCCACGCCAAAGACACCGGCCTCCTGCGGCAGTTGACCAAATTCGCCTTCGAGTGACACAAAATTGGTGGAGGCCCAGCCGCTGGCGCCCACATCCAGATCGGCCACGCGCAGACGCACCCAACTGCCATCTGGGCTCAATTCGAGCACGTCATAGGTGGCGCCAGACGCCGCGTAGCCGACAATTGCGGCCTGGCGGGACGGTTCGGCGCGCAGCCGCAAGCGGGCGCCGTTGGTGGTGACGGTGGCTGAACCAATGGCTGGCGTGGCGTCAGCGGGCGTGGCGTCGTTTGCTTCAGCTGCCGCCCCGGCTTCGTCGGGCACAGCCGTAGGCGCTGCGGGCTGTTCCTCGCCTGTAGCCCCATCACTTTCTGTGGACGCGCCGCTGACCGTATCCGAAAGCGGTGCGGTGACGGTCACGCCATCAGTTGCTGTTACTATCGTGGTGACGATGGGGGTCGCTTGGGCCGTAACTTCTGCGGCAACTTCTGTGGCGGCTTGGGCTGTGGCAGTGGCCGCTTCAACAGTGGCAATATCGGCCACGGTCAGTGGCTGCGTATTGGTCAAGGGCGTAGTGGCCGTCAGGGCTCGCGTACCGGTCAGAGCGGTAGTATCAGTAAGCGCTGTAGTTTCGGTCACGGGCGATGCAGCATCTACAAGTACAGTGGCATCTGCGTCAGCCGGTTCGGCTGGCGCGTCGTCTGTGGATGCACCTTGCGCGGCTTCTATCGCAGGTGTGGGTGCAACGGTCTCATGCAGGTTGCCGTCCAAATAAGCAATGGCGGCGTCTAAAACGGGATCACCGTCTCCCAGCAGCGTCTCTTCCGTCACCGGTACGCGCACCGTGGGCGCAACCCCTTTGCCCTCAATGTGAATCTGGCCATTCATATCCACCGAGCGCCCAGCCGTGTATTGAAAACGCTCGTTCTCCGGCATAATAAACACATCAATGCTGCCACCCAGCCCAGCGGTGGGATATTGGCCCACAATGGCGGCGCGGTGGCCAATGGTTAAATCGTAGCTAAAAAATTCGCAAGCGCTATTGCAATCCGGCCCGATCAGCACGGCCAGCTTGCCGTCATAGCGCAGATCCTCGGGGGGCAAATAGTAGTGGTCCGTGGTGCGCGGGTCAAAGTAGAAGTCATCCAGATTTTCATTGTAATAGCCGGCGTTCCCCAAATCGTGCGTTTCGCTATAAAAATAGGCCGCCATCTGGTCAGCCAAAAAGCCGCTGCCGCCCGTATTCTGGCGCATATCGATGATCAGCCCAGGCGTATTTTCAGCCTTGAGCGACTGGATCAACCGTTCCCACAGCTGAATGGTCAACAGTTCGTTGTCGGAGAATTTGTAAATTTGCACATAGCCATAGCCGCTCTCCAGCAGCCGATATTCCAGCGGCAGCTCAAAACCGGTGGGCTGGCGACGCAGGGCCGAAAAGCGAAAGCTGGCCTGCTCCGACACGGCGGTCAGCACCACGCGCTGCGAAGGCGTATCGGCGGGCTGGCCAGGATTGCGAAAGGTGACGGTACGCTTGGCCCCAATGGGCGAACGAACAAGATAGCGCAACTGCTGTAAACGCTTGACGTGCTCGGTGCTAAAGGGGGCCGACCACGGCTGCACTTCCGCAATGGCCGTGCGGATTTCTTTGTCATCAATGGCCCAGATTTCAGCGCCCAATTGAATGCCAGCCCGGGCCGCTGGCCCATCTTCCAAGAGAAAATTGACAATGACGCGGCCATCATCCAATTCGCGAATCGCAATCCCAATACCGCCGCTGGTCGCGCCGCGGAACTCATCGACCAGGAAAGGGCCGCTGACGTGGCCATCGGGGATGGAGACGGCAAAATCGTGCAGCGCCTGACGGTACAGGCGTTTGTCATTTTGGGCCTGGGCCAGTTCAAAGCGCGGACGAAATTCAGCCACGCGGGCATCCCAATCGATATGCTTATAATCGGTAAAGGCATACTCTTTGCGCAGCTTGGCAATCATGGCGTCGAACGCGTCTGTATACGAAAGTTGGGAAAAATCATCTGTGGCCGCGCTCTTGGGCTCAACCAGATCAATGGTGGGGTGGCGCGCCCGGTCAAAGACAAAGGGCGTCACGTCCATATTCACCACTGTGTACCCCTGGGGCAGCCGCACAATCGGGTCATCGGGGGTAAACAAGAGCCCGTCTGCGCCAAAACCGCTGGGAAAGCCCTGCTGATCATCCGGCGCATAGACCAAGAACGTACCGCCCACAATCTCGCGTTTGGTCTCAATATCGGTGCTGACGCGGGTGGATGCATAGGCCGTGGACCAGCCGCCGCCAAAAAGGTCGCGGCGCTCTAGAAATGGATCGCCAAAGGTGTTGGTCCAATAGGCCACGGCAAAGACCATGACGCCGGTATCGGTTGCATCATTCTGGTCCACATCGCGCAGCGCGCCCTGCGGCTCAATCGGCAAGGCAATCGAATAGGAGAAGGGGGACGTATAAAAATCAGAGGTGATCTGGCCCAACGTCTGCGATTCGACCGGAAAAACATAGCTTTCGTCGCGGTCCACAAAACCGGCCTGATCCTCCAAAATCACCATGGGGGCGGCCACACCTTCGGTAAAAAAGACGTTGCTGTAACTCACCTCTCCACTAATCTGGACGGGACCGCCTTCGTCGTTGATGATGACGGCGGCGGGCAGATCGGCGTTTGCGCTGCTCGCACTCTGCGCCCACAAGGTCGCGACCGGCATGCTGGATAAAATGAATAAAAGCAACAGCGAAACCCGTGTCCGCTTCCGTCTGCCATGCGAAACTACCTTAGCCACGTAATCGCTCATGCAATCCCCTTGTAGGCATCTTCAATCACGCGCATGACCGCCAGCCCATCCTGCCCGCTCACCAGCGGCTGCGCACCAAATTTAATACATTCGAGAAAGTGGCCAGCCTGAAGCGTAAAGCGGTCCGGCTGGTCGAAAGGCATCAGGTTCCAAGTATCATCACCGGCCAGCCGATAGCATAGGCCATGCGGGCCATTGTAATCCACCACCGCCTCACCCTCGGTGCCATACATGCGCACTTTGGCCTCGGAAACGGGCGTCACCCAGCTACAGGTGAGCGTACCGATGACGCCGCTTTCGCTAGTGAGCAGCAGCGATGCGCTATCCTCCACCTGAATGGGCAACGTGGTGGAAACGGCAGCCGCGGCGGTGCGCACTTCGCCGGCCAACGCCCGAAAAATGTCAATGCTATGCACCAGCGTGTCGATCAAAATACCGCCGCCGGCAATTTCGCGTTCAGTAAACCAAGAGTGACCGGCGCGGGCAAAGCGAAAGCCAAAGCGATTTTCGATTTGCACGAGCTGGCCCAGTCGTCCCGATTTGAGCAGATCTTGCGCCTGCACAATGGGCTGGTGAAAGCGATGGCAAAAGGCAAATTGCAGCAGCGCGCCGCTCTGCGCCATAGCGTCTACCAAGGCTTGCGTCTCGGCCAGCGTGCGGGCGGGCGGCTTTTCACACAGCACGTGGATGCCGCGCGCGGCCGCGGCCTGGGCTACGGGCAAATGCATATTGGGCGGTGTACAGATGCTAATGGCCTCGGGCTGCACTTCATCTAGCATCTGTCCATAATCGGCAAATGCGGCGCAATCTACCTGCGCGGCCTTGGCCTGCGCCGCCTCCAGCTGCACATCGGCAATCCCCACAATCTGGCACAGCGACGCCCAGGCGCCGTATGCGTTGAGGTGGGCGCCGCCAATGCCGCCGGCGCCAATAATGGCCACTCGAATTTGGGTCATAGTTTGTGTCTCAAAATGAGTCTATTGCGATATTGCTTATTGCTCTAACGGTATTTGCAGAAGCAATATCGCAATAAGCAATACAGTTCTAATCAGTGAGGTGCATGCGTTTAATCCCAAATATATCTTACAGCAAATTGAGTAGCTGGCCTATTTGGGGCATCAACGGGGTATAGAAGAGGTGGCTGCGGCAGGTGCAATCGGAAGAGCCGAAACCGCGCAAAGGGAAAGTGAGGCCATCGCGGTGGGAGAGCTGCTGCGCCCATTCATGTTCACGACGCACGGGGTCATGGCGGCAGAACACGTTGATTAATGCAGTATGTTGGCGCAAATAGTCGATGTGCCAGTGAGGACGCGCGCTCACGCGCCCGTGATGCGCCACGCGTGCAGCCACGCCGCCCGGCCCCAACGCGCTGCCCACATATAAATAAAAGCCAGGCTGGAGCCGGAATTGCCCCAGCCGCCCCACCTGGATGGTGCGATTCACTTCCGATTGGAGAGTGAGAATGTAGCTGCCGGGGGCGGAGGTTGGCTTTTCCATTTGAGCGTCTTGCGTAGATGACAGGATGACAAGATAACAGGATGAAAGGATGAAAGAATGAAAGGATGAAAGAATGACAAGATAAAAGGATGACAGGCTGATTAAATAGCGCGAATGCATCATCCCCCTATTGTCCTCTTATTATTTATTATTCTTATTATTTATTATATTGTCATCTTAGCATCCCATGATTCATCCAGGAAAAATTGGCCTGCTCCGCTCACTGCGCGCAGCTCAAGACGCGCACCTCATCGGCATACATGACGGTTTTGCCACCGCCGCCGTTATTATAGACACCCAACAGAATGCGCACATTGCGCCCCTTGAGCGCCGTCAGATCGTAGGTCACTTTTTCCCAGGTGCTGGCGTTGCTGCGGCTTTGGAAAACGACGGATGTGGCGCTGCTCGTCGAGACCCACAGATATTGATAATCGGCGTCGGCGCTGCTGCTGCCGCGCCAGAGCTGCGCTTCCAGCGTAATATGCGCGGCATTGGCCGGCAACGTGACCCACTGGTAGCCGCTACTGTAGCTGTAGGTGTTGACGCCCGCCGCGGCAATGCCCAGGCGCAGGCTGCTTTGGCCATCAAAGACCTGTTCGCCGCTATAGGCCGCCGAATAGGCGGTGCTGGGCAGCGTCCAGCCGGTGCGCTCTTCAAAGCCGCTGTTGATCAGCAACTGCTGGCATGCAGCCGGCGTGGCCGTGGCCGTGGGCAATGGCGTGGCCGTGGGCAACATGGTCGGCGTCATCGTGGGTATCATAGTGGGCGTTAATGTAGCTGTAGCTGTAGCTGTAGCTGTAGATGTAGCTGTAGATGTAGATGTAGATGTATCTGTAGATGTAGCCGTAGATGTAGATGTGGGCGTAAGCGTAGCCGGAGGTATGTTTGTGGCCGTGTCGGTCGGTGTGGATGTGGATGTTGATGTGGCGGCCAGCGTGGGCGTGGCCGTCGGCATGGGCATGGACGTGGGCGTATTGGTGCCCTCGGGGCTCGGTGTGGCCGTGGATACGAGCGTCGGTGTCATCGTTGGCATCATCGTAGGTGTCATCGTCGGCATCAACGTCGGTGTCACCGTGGGCGTGTTTGTCGGCGCGCTGGTGGAAACAACTGTCGGCGTGGGTGTGGCCGGCGCGGCAAAGGCTTGGGGGAAGAGATCCGCATTGAGCCCATAGGCCGCGCCCCCGCTGTTGAGTTCCACCGAGCGCGGCGAGCCCATGCCAAATTGGAAGCTATCGGGCTGACTGCCATATGGATTATCGGTTTTGAGCCAGCTGCCTTCGACCCCGGCCGGCGGCCCATAAAAGAGACCGCGCTCGGTGGCGGCAAAGATGGCCGCACCATTTTCCAGCTGCGCACCCGGCGCCAGCGCCCGCACCACGGCGCCATCCAGCCCCTGGCTGCGGCTCTGCCACGTGGCGCCATCATCAGCCGAAAGCCAGACCGTGTTGACATCGGCTAGATAGACGAGCCCTTGGATAAAGAGCGCATCGGTGGCGTGTAGCGCCGTGGGCGCGGCCAGTTCAGCGGGACTTATGTCTTTCCAGGCGGTAATGGTGGACTGCGCCGCGTCATAATCACCGCGCAGCAGGAAGGCGCTGCCGTCCGTGCGCACGCCCGCGGCATAGATGGCGCGCAGCACCGTTTGCCCCAGCTCGGGGCTAAACATTTGCACCGGCATGACAAACTGAGCGCCGGTGGGCAGCGGCCAGTTGAGTGCCGCGGGCGCTTGCCAGGTGACGCCACCGTCGGTGGAGATGGTGGGCCCGGCACACGATGCGGCCACAATGGTGGTCGGTTCCGGCCCAATGCTAACGGGCTGGCGGGCGACATCATTGTTCACCTGCTGCCAGCTGGCGCCTTTGTCATCGCTGCGGTAAACGCCGCTTTCGTCGGCGCTACAGTTGGCGCCGTCCCACACAAGTTGCGCACCGCTGTACAGGGCGCCGATCTGGTCCACGCCCGTAAAGAGGAAGCGCTTGCGTGACGGCTGTTCGGTCACCAGCCGCCAGTCGAAGGTCGGACCGCTTCCCGGCTCCTTGCGACCCGGCGGATCTTCATCCAGATCGAAGCGATAGAGCGCGCCCTTTTCCGATAGTGCCAACGCGGCAAAGGTGGGGCTGTCCATGCTGGGTGCGCCAACGAAGCGCTGAATCAGATCGCCGCGCGGCAGAATGGTAGCCCCCCACGGCTGGGCGTCAAGCGGGAAGGCCGTGGGCAGCCATGCGCCGTCCAATGCATCGTTGGCGCGGTGATAGAGCTGCACCGCGCCCGTGGTCAGATCGACCAGGCTCATTTCGGTGACGCCAAAGAGCAGCGGGTATTGGTTGTCGCCAAAGTTGTCCAGGGCGGTCCACTGACGCTGGCCGTCCACATCGGCCCAATAATAGATAGTGCCATCAGCTGCACCCGCCCACAGTTCCAGCGCACCGGCGCGGAAGCTGGCAAAGCTGACGGGCAAGTCGGCAAATGTATCGATGGCCGCGCCGGGCAGATCCACAAGCTTGGTCCAGACCGACGGCTCAGCGGCCAATGCTTTAGACCACGCGCTGTAAACGCCATCCTGGAACGCCACTGCTTCCAATGTACCGCCGAAATTGGCGTCCATGTGCAACCACTTGATCTCGCCTTGTGGGCCATCCTGCTCGGGCGTCCAGGTCTGACCGCCGTCGGCACTAAACCAGATTTGATCGGGCTGGGCATTGGGGACTATCCAAATTTGAACTGTATTAAAAGGTGATGGCGCCACCCAGCGCGCCGGCACATTGCTGATCAGCAGCCAACGCGCGCTTTGGTCATCGCGGCGATAAATGCCATTATCAGTGGCGGCATAGAGCCCGGCCACATTGCTGCGAATCGCATTGACACCCAGCGCCGGATCCAATGGAAAAGGCTCGGCCCAATTGGTCCCCTCTAACTGGCGATTGAGCACGCGCACCCTGCCATCTGGAGACAGATACCAACTGGCAAAATCAGTAAAGCGGGCGCTGCCAATGGGGCCATCGTGCAGCATTGGACCGGACGGCGTGGACGTGGCGGATGGCGTATTGCTGGGGATGGGCGTGGGCGATGGCGTGGCCGTAAGTGTTGGCGAGATAATGGGCGTGGCGGTGGGCACAACCGGCGTCTGCACGCGGATAATGGGCAGATGCACGGCGCGGCCCGATACGCCATTGGTGGGCGGTGTGCTGGTGCCGGTCGCCGGTGCTGTAGCTGTTGGTGCGCTCGTATTGGTGGGCGGCGGCGTGTTCGTGAGCGTTGGCGGCACCGTAGCCGTAGCCGTGATTGTGGGCGTTCCGCCGACCGTGGGCGCGGGCGTAATGACCGCCGTGCCGGGCGGCGTGGGGGTCAGCGTGGGCGTGATTGTGTTCGTTGGGGCCATTGTGGGGGTGGGCGTCAAGGCCGCACAGGCCGCGGTTAAATATTCGTCGGCGCCCATGTCATAATTGGCGCTGCCGTCGCCGTTGCCGTCGCAGGGGCGGTCTTCATAATCAAAATCGCTGACCACATCGGCCAGCGTTTGGCCTGTGTCAATCGCTGGGCTGCTGGCCGTAATGTGCAGATCAAATTGGGCCAAGTCCGCAAATTGGGGGTCGGATTGGATATTGCCGCTACTGCCCACCGGGTCGGCCAAGCCGTCGCCATTGCGCTCGTTGGCCCAAAACAGGTTGTTGGCAATTTCAGCATTGTGGGTGGTAAAGTTGTTGAAGAGAGCCGAACCGGTGTAGGCAAAGATGTTGTTGAGAATGCGCACGCGGGCGCGCTCGCCCATGCCCACGCCGCCCAACGGTCCGGCAAAGGTGTTGTGCGCCACCAGCAGACGGCTGTCCATATCGGCCATATTGACAAAGACACTGGGGAAAAGAGAACTGCCTTCACGGCCAAAGATCCAGTTGTTGGTGATGGCGCTTTCTGGCGCGCTGACGTGCAGCCCGGTGGTGCGCACCTGGCCCACAAGGGTGTTGGCATCGATGAGGAAGGATTGCTGGGCGCCGTCGCCCACGGCCAGATCGGCCACCAGCAGGTTGCCGCCCAGCACAAAATCGCCGTTGAGTTCCAGGGTGGATGCCACAATGGCGCTGTATAGCACCAAAGCGTCGGTGGCGTTGTTGACAATGAGCGCTGGCCGGTCGGGTTGGTCAATGTTCAGGCCGACAAAATAGGGCGCGGCGTCGCTACAGGCAATCAGCGGGTCGGCACTGGCCACCGTGGATTCGACGGTTACATCTTGCAGCAGAGAATTGTGGGCGCAGGTGACAGCGCGGGCGCTGCTGGCGCGGATCACCACTTGCGTGGGGTCGCCCTCAATGGCGCCGACCACGTCGACGCTCTCTTTCATCACCAGCGTGGGGCCTATATAAACGCCGGGCTTGAGCACCACAGCATCACCAGCCACCGCCGCCGCCATACCGTCTGGAATGTTTGCAAAGGGCTGCGCTTCCGAGCCGTCGCCACCGGCGGCGGCAGTTGCGTCCACCCAGATCAAGCGCGGTGCGGCCGCGCCTGTGATCCGCACTTGATGCGGATACGATGTATTCGGGCGAGCGACTCGTAGATATTGCTGCCGCAGCTGCTGAACTTGCTGTTGGGTAAGGGAGGAGAACTGTTCAGAATTGGTTTGCTGCTGAAAAGAGGCGGGAGACGATGCGTCTGCCGAGCGGGCCTTCCCCAGCCCGCTGATGGTCAACCAGATCACGAAAAACGCCAACAAAACGCCGAGGGTGCGCCGCATAGATTTACTCCTATTGAGAAAAGTACGTCACGGACAGGTAGAGATGCAAGTACTTTTTATGACGTGATTTTGGTCAAAAGGAAACGAAAATCACTTTCAATTGGGCGACCAATGGATCATTCCAGGATAGCGGTTTTAATAAAAATTTCTGCCAGCAGAGCGATTAAGAAAATCTTTTGGGCTCTTGATAAATCGGTGTGGATGTGCCATAATGAACCAGCCAGATAGCTCGTTGAAGCGCTACGTTATCGAGCAACATACGTTGGATATTTCTAGCGCCAAGGAATCTATCTGGAAATGAATCGATATGTATCCGCATGGATTGGACATATCTGGAATTCCGGCTATATTGACAAAGTGAAGGTTTATCCAGATAGGTCTATGTTGGCACTCATCTCGTAATATCCAAACTAGAATCGCATTTACTCCTCTTCGTAAAACAATTAATCGTAAATAAGAAAAACATGCCCAATCTTGATTTTGAAGGACAAAATACACTTTACGCAACCCACGGTTTGCACGCGTTTGCGGCGAAGTGTCCCCCCCAGCTAGTTAGATATGGATTGCGCTACTATTCAAAATATGGAGATGTAGTAGTCGATCCCATGATGGGGAGTGGAACAACTATCGTAGAGTCAAAACTTATGGGGCGAAATGCGATAGGTTATGATCTTGATCCGCTATCTACATTATTGGCAGGTGTAAAGTCAACAGAGATTCAAGATGAGGCATTAGCCAGTGCAGCTGAACAAATAATTGCCTCAGCTAGAATTGATTTTGAACTATGGTGTTCATATCCAGACACACCGAAGTTAGCATCTAGAGCTACTCCCCCAGATTTTCGAAATCGAGATTATTGGTTTTTACCTGAAGTTGCTGCAGCACTATCACTGCTTTCTTACTATATATCGGAAGCAGATACAACTGAGAATGTACGACACTTCTGCTGGATAGCCTTTTCATCTTTGATACTTGCAAAGAACAGTGTAGCTAATGCACGCGACATTGTACACTCTCGACATCACCATAAACATCATGACCAAGCTCCGGACGTTATAACAAAGTTTTCTCAGCGAATTACTCGAATGAGAAAGCAAATGGCAGAATACCGTCAGCTAAGTAAGAAACACGAAACAATAAAGACGAAAGTAGAAAAAGCCGACGCACGTAAACTTCCACTTGACGATGAACAAGCTGATTTAGTATTTACAT
This sequence comes from Caldilineaceae bacterium, assembly GCA_020634755.1. Classification (GTDB taxonomy): domain Bacteria; phylum Chloroflexota; class Anaerolineae; order Caldilineales; family Caldilineaceae; genus JACKBC01. The sequence continues at coordinate 39,608 of JACKBC010000016.1, forward strand.
CACCACCATATGTCACAGCCCTTGATTATCCTCGCGCTCACTTCCTCGCTATACCGTGGATGTATGATGTTTTGGGCCTTGAATTATCTGATTATATTAAGCAAGCTCCTATCTATATCGGTAGCGAACGTGGAAGTCAACCTCGTACCTTAGAGATCGATCCAGAACTTTCTAAACATAGCTTATCAATGGATACCCTCGATAAGCTAACTGTTAAATCGACACGACACGCGAAACTCTTATATCGTTATATGGTTGATATGCACTCAAGTCTAAACGAAATGAGTAGGGTATTGCGCACACATAAGCACATTATTATCGTCGTGTGCCCCTCTCACATGAGAAAAGTAGATGTTCCTACACACGATATTTTGGTAGAATTGGGCCGAGACGCTGGCCTCAAACTAAAACAGAAACACACTCGGACCATAAGTAAACGAAAACGCATATTGCCATACATGAAGGAAGCATTTGGTCAGCGGATGAGTACAGAATACGTCCTTGTTTTTCAGAAACGATAATGGGATTCCTACATGCAAGAAGTTAGCCAACGAAAAGCGCAAGGAGACGATTTTCATAGACGAGTGCTGGCAGGAGATCCGACAGCTACAGCCGAAATTGCAGATGCATATTTATTCCCTTTAGTTGAAGCCTTAACTAAGCGGGTTCCTCAATCGTACGATCCCCACAACGTCCCCACGGCAGTTGAAGACGCTATACTCAATTATTTCCAAAAACCAGAGCAATACGATCCTGATAAGGGTAAGAGCCTATTCAGCTATTTGCATATGGCTGCATATGGCGACTTACTGAATTTGTTTGATAAACAGCGTCGGCAAACTTCAAAATTGGCATTTCAGGATTTTGTCGAAGTTTCCGAGTACGATTCGGAACTTATAGTAGAAGCAGTAGGTAAGGATAATTTTGAAATCTTACTTGCTGAACAATGGGTATCCATTTGGAGCCAGATTCGTGAAGTGCTGCCAGATCCGCTTGACCAAGAGATTTTGTTTTTAATGATGGAGGGAGAACGACATACGCAAGTCTTTGCGGATGTACTTGGACTCCTTAATATTTCATCAAATGAGCAGAAGCGAGAAGTAAAACGGACCAAAGACCGGATCAAAAAAGTGATTACACGTCGATATAAGCCAGCGGATTTCAAAAATGACTAATCAAAAATCCATGACGAAGCAAGATCTGCTGTCAAACTTTGCATTGCGCTTGGCATCGGATGATCAATTTATGGCAAGCGTTATTCGTAAATATCAGCAGCAAGAAAGACTTAACCTGAGCGAATTTATGAATAGGTTCAGTATTTCAGAATCGCAACTATCGCGCTTATCTCTGTGTAAACGGCCGAGTTCTGAGGCAGCAGAATTTAGAAAGCAAGTCAAGCAGATTGCAGATTATATCGGTGTCGAGTTCTACTCTCTTGTCAGCATGATCCGTCAAGTAGATAGTTTAGACGCACTATCCCAACTACCTTCGCTTGAGTCCACCGACCAAGCGACCTCATCAACTCAAATTTTCCCCGCACTTGCCGCAGCCCGAGATCATGATGAGTTAGACACCATGCATGAACCTCAAGATGATATTGAAACCGATAATGATATTGAATAGTCTTAGTCAAAACGCTGTAGATATATTCTGGCAAAGATGTGGAGCAGCCGAGTTTTCTTATGATTTATTCCCACAACTCATTGAACTGGCTTTCCCCATAAAAATTGTCAGATTGCCAACGTTAAGCCTCCACAATATTGAGATCTGGTTAGCTCGTAGAGGTGGGAATTATACTTTCAATTGTCAAAGCAGAGCTGTAAGGGGGTGTTTGGTTGCTTACAGCGGCAAAGGAATACTATTCATTGACAGTCAAGATGAGCAACAACAACAAATTTTCACTATTGCACATGAAGTGGGTCACTTTTTACTCGATTATTGGATACCAAGACAAGATGCAATTGCCAAGATGGGTAGCGAGATAGAAGGTGTGTTGGACGGCCACAGAGATCCTACTCATGGAGAGCGACTTAAGGCTCTGTTTAATAAAATCTCCGTTGGAATTCATATAAATCTGATGGAGCGGGGTACTCTGTCGAATTCGGATATATGGGAAATTGAAGACAACGCAGATCGTGTTGCACTTGGTCTACTTGCACCACCTGACCTGCTGCAACCTGCCATCGATGCTCTAGTAGGATCTTATGAGGAACGACTTGTTACCCTATCGTCGATACTGAGTGAGCAATATAGCTTACCCAATATAATTGCTCAGGGGTATGCCGTATCTTTATTGAGTCACTTCGGACACGGAAACTCTTGGGTTGAACGGATGGGCCTTAGGTAAATCACATTTGTCGAACTTTCGAGGAGCTTGTCGGAATAGTTGATAGAAGGTTGACTAAGCAAGCGAAGGTATAAGATGGTAGGTGCAACTACGATGGATGACAAAACCAGTTTTTCAGATTTTAAGAAAGCGTTTGGCGAGGAGTTCAGTGAAGCTATTAATCCTGATAACTGGACTCTTGGGGAAGATCTGGCGGAAACATATGAGCGCATTGAGCGTGAAGTGGCAAAAGCCTTGGAAGATGAGAATAGATACCGTAAGCAGGTCAGAGAAACTGTCTTTGCAAAGATACGCGAGAGTTCAGATTTAACAAACGCCGGCGTATATAAAGTTCAACCAGCGCATTTAGAAAAAGTGCAAAAAGGGCTATTGTTCAATGGTGGTGTTGAAGCGTGTGACGGAATAAATGCTGTTCACGATACTTTGCCGCTGACCATAACTCAGATAGGGGTATGTTTAGTTTCTTATAATGGTCAACAAGGAGCATGGGCACATCGTCTCTTTCGAAAAGATTTGCGTGAAGAGCTTTCTAACCCAATTGATGAAGCGATAGAGATATTGGAGAGGCGTGCAAAGCGTGAAGGAGTACAACAAGACGGCAATCGACTTAGCCAATTAGCTCGACGTGGTATCATGGCATATGCAGAACGTGCAATCCTAAGTAAAAAGTCTTCTGCACCTTGGCGAATGGGACACGGTAGCCCAGCACCGTATGAATTATTAACAGGTCTTTGGTCTTCACAGGGTGAAAGATTACAAGTTAGCCTTGACCTAATCCAGTGGTTTGTCGATCACAAGCGCTTTGTGTTTGTGCCAAGTGCCCCTGGCAAACGTCATTTGTTAACAATTGGCAATGCCTTAAACCCCCTAGAGTATGTTGTTTTGCACTCTATGCAGCCAGATATTGACGATATGATCATCAAAGGCGGCTATCGCGATGGAAGTGGAGCTCTTCCACGTATGAAGCAGTTTGCTAATGAAGTTGCGCCAAATATCGCAATGGGTTTGTTTAGAGTTTGGGAGGGCGCGCCGCCATATATCTTTTATTCCCACGTTGATTGTACAGAAATGGCTGCTCATATTGCAATCGCTGATAGCTTGCTCCAGGAACATCGAGGATTTCCGATGCTAATTGACTTAGCTGATACCGTCTGCAAAACAACTTTCGGCGTTGATAGTTTTTTGACATCTGTACAACAAGCTTATACCGAATCTGGACAACCCTTTCGTTATCTGAGTGAACGTGAAACTCGTTACTAGAATACCTGGAGATACATTATGAATCGCAACGGATTTGAAAATGGCCACAACTACTCTAAAGATGATATCTATCAAATGCCAACTGATTTCATGGATAGAATTGAAGAAGAAATCGACATGACTGACGGAGAGTGGGAAGAGGACGAGGGGTTTGAGGGTGCTGTTGGACGTACAATGTTCGATACCCCTCAAAGCAAAGACAATACGATTACCGTATTACTTCCTAAAGATACTATTTCTCTAGTTCCGTCTCAGTCTCTTGTGCGCATATTTAGCCGTGATGAACGGATATATATCGGCATGGTTGTTGAGGGACCATTTTCTGAACCAGATGGACTGCGTGCTGATTCACCTATCGTTGTAACTACAACGGTACGTGGTACTATGTTCATGCCGAAATATCACGGACGGGTTCAGGTTGCAATTATCACTGAAGAGATAGATGGCCGCGCAATCCCGCCTCGATTCAGACCGCTTCCTAATAGCCCGGTTTTCGTACTCGACGAGGCTGAAACGGCAGAAAGGTTAAAGCTATATGGTGAAGTAACGCTTGGTTTAGCTATAGGATATGAAGAGTTGCCTGTATCTCTTCCAACTTCAAAGAAAAACGTTTTTCCCAAACACGTTGGTATCCTGGGAACAACAGGTGGTGGAAAGTCTACAACCGTCAGTGGGTTAGTAAAGAACCTGTCTGAAGCAGATGTTGCGGTCATCCTGTTTGATACAGAGGGTGAGTATACAGCCATTATGAAACCTACACAGGATGCAAACATGCTTGAGGCATTGAAGCTCCGCAAGCTCGAAGCTCAAGGTGTTAATGCTGAAAAGATCCAAATTTATCATCCAACCGGACGAGAAACAACCAGCACAGAGTTCAGAAATACAACCGAATTTAGTCTAACTTATTGTAATTTATCACCATACACTGTGTCAGAGATTCTTGACTTCAATGAAGCCCAGCAACAACGATTCTTAAAAGCTTATGATATTGCAAAACGCGTCCTCATGAGGCTCAAAATATTTCCTAAAAACAACGATGAAAAGACACAACTTCTGGAACTAGACGAAATGGTCACTGGATATCCTCGTCTTACCCTTCAAATGATGTATGACATCGTGAGGGCATGTGCTGACAAAGTCGCGAACGAACCAGAAGATAGTATCAGGTTTTTTACCCCTGAGTTCAAGACCAAAGCTGGTAGAGATACTGTTCTCGAAGTAATAAATGCGGAAAACTTACCCAGTAACCAATGGAGTTGGCGTAAGGTCCAAGGAAGCCTAAGTACGCTATTAAGACTAAAAATATTTGATGATAAGGATAATGGTTCACCTGATTATAGCCGTATGACGCAGCCCGGCAACGTTTCGATTATCGATTTAAGTGGGACAGATTCTCCTCACGTTAATAATCTCATTATAGCGGAACTGCTAAGAGGTATTCGACTACAACAAGAAGAAAACTATTCTGCATCAAAGGTCGGTGAGACAAAACAGAAAGTTGTCGTAATCATTGAGGAGGCACATGAATTTATGTCATCAACCCGCATTAAACAAATGCCAACACTGAGAGAACAAGTAGAACGCATTGCACGGCGTGGACGCAAACGGTGGCTTGGGCTTGTGTTTGTTACACAGTCACCAGAGCATCTGCCAAATGAAATTCTTGGGTTGATCAACACTTTTGTCCTGCACAAAATAACGGGAACTGAATTGCTAAGTCGCCTAAAACGAAGAATCGGCGGGGTCGACGATAGTCTCTGGGACCGATTACCCAATTTGGCCCCAGGTCAAGCAATTGTCAAATCTGAGAGTCTTAGCCGCCCTATGTTGGTAACTATTGATCCAACTCCATGCAAACTACTCATGATCGACTAAATTTCTATATCTCCAAGATGCTTTGCGGGTTCTTGCCGAAGCATCTTTTCATAATTCTATTACTAGTTGAAAATCCACCATCTTGCGGTCTGTTGAGCGATAATTGTCCGGCATAGTCTCGCCTATCTAAGGATTGCACCAAGTTTAGTGGGCTTGATATAATAATGGCACAGAATTGCAAATAAATTATCAGTTTCAGAAATATTTGTGTGATTTATGCCCTTACCAGAATTCAATACGGCGGGTGATTTGCCACCCGATATATACCAAGCAACATTGCAAGAAGTGATCGATAGATTTGGCACAGATACCGTCAGACGTCAGGTCATGGCATTGCGGTTAGAGCGTATCTACCAAATAGCGACAGAAACTGGTCATTTGGCGCGCTTTATCGTTTTTGGTTCCTTTATAACTGATAAGCCGGAACCGAATGATGTAGATGTGTTCATGTTGATGGAGGATACGTTTGATTTTGATGCGTGGCATTGTAGAGATTGTACCGGAGGAAAAATGATTGCAAATGATAACGAGTTTCAAGTAACGTTTGATCGCATCGCTCGTTTCCAAAGACAACTTGCCCACCTACGACAGGTTGAAAAGAATCCAGCAAACTATCGTGCATCTGCATCAGGTTTTTTGGCAGAAATTGATCGGATGCAATTACAGGTGCGTGAATATCTAAGTCTGCATCCAGCTGATCTTGTAGCGGTGCCTGAGCCAGCATAGTTTTTAAATGAACCAACCACTATTGGAGCAAGTATCTATCGTTTAGCATACGTACGGGTTGGCGCGAATCCGCACGCAAGGTGGGGCTGGTCGTATAGCGTCTTGGTTCTTCATTGGGTTGTCCGCGCCAACATTCCGTGCAAGCGACTCGGCTAAATTGGCGCGACTTGGCAGTTGGTCGCCCGCTTTGACACAGTCTCATTCGTCACGTGATCTGTCCCCGCATTCGCCGAGCGCCTGACGATTGCGTTCGCCTCTCTACAGCACAAGATACCGTCCTTGCAATTTTTTTTGAAGATCATTAAGGGCCAAGCTCCGACTGCTCTGCTTCTAATGTTGTGAACATCTGCTTAGATAGCTCAGCATATTTTTCGGGATCTTCGACAGCATACCATGTAAAACTATGTCGATGACAAAACCAGATATGCCCACCCAAGCCGAGTACTCCTTGGTGTATCCACGCAAATAGGATAACCCAATGGCCGATAGAGAGATAAAAGTACGTAAATCCCAGGGTGCACAATTAGTTTGGCAAAAAACTTCCACCTCGGCCAGACCAGCCCCCAAGAGATCGACGCGAGCATCAGCAGAGGAAGGATCGAAAGTCCTACATCCCAAGCAACTGCCGTGAGATCTTGCTTTGTCGTCGTGAGCGAATAGACCGCAAATAAGGGAATGGATGCATATACTACTAAAAAAAACGATACTTATTATCCTTGAATACATTCTATACTACTCCGCCGGTAAGCTCGGCGTTGGCTTGGATCCCAAAGTTCCGCAAGCAGATAAGTGCACAACAGCCTACCCCACCTTGGGAAAGCGACTCAGCGGGAAAATATCGACCGTGGCCGAGCGCTGCTGGGCCAACATGCCACCATCCACAAAGATGAGGTGGCCGGTCATGTAGCGGGCGTCGTCCGAGGCCAGGAAGAGGGCGGGGCCGGCCATTTCTTCGGCATCGCCCACGCGGCCCAGTGGAATGTTTTCGCCGCGCGCCCGCTTGGTGGCTTCGTCCATACCGGACGTGTCGATGGAGCCGGGCACCAGCGCGTTGACGCGCACGCCGTAGGGCGCCAGGTCCAGCGCCATGGCGCGGGTGAGCGCTTCAATGCCGCCCTTGGCCGCGTCGTAGGCCGTAAAGCCGCGGTGGGCGCGGCTGGCCCCGCCGGAAGACATGTTGATGATCACGCCGCTGCCCTGGCCCACCATGATCTGCGCCGCCCGCTGCGAACATAAGAAGGCGCCGGTCAGGTTCACATCGATGAGCCGCCGCCACCACGCTTCATCGGCTTCCAGAAAGTGCAGGGTGGGAGCCACCAGCGCGGCGTTGTTCACCAGTACATCCACGCGGCCAAAGTGCTCTATCGCGGCATCAAAGAGGCGATCCACCTGCGCTTTGTCCGCTACGTCAGCGGCCACACCCAGGGCGCGACCGCCGTTGGCTGTAATCGCACTGGCTGCCTGGTCGGCGCGGTCCAGATCTACATCGTTGACCACCACGGCGGCGCCCTCCCCCGCAAAGCGTTCGGCAATGGCGCGCCCAATGCCGTGACCGGCGCCGGTGACGACAACTACTTTCGCTTGCATCTCGCTCGAATAATCCGCCACGTTCTCCTCTTTCAAAAATATAAATCACAGATTTCGCAGATTACACAGATTTTTGTTCTGGCTATAACAAAATCTGCATAAATCTGAGGTCTGAGCTTATCGAAGGCCAGTGTTCCCTTCGATAAGCTCAGGGAACGGGTTGTTAGTAACAAAAGTTCTTTGAAATCTGAGTAATCTGTGGATCAAAAATGGAACGATTCAATAGCAGCCGGCCACGCGCGCCCGCAGCTGCACCAGCGGCAGCACCGTGTCGATGGTGGGCGTGGGCACGTTGACCAGCCGGCCCATCTCCTGTACGGCGGTGACCAGGGCGTCGATCTCCATGGGGCGACCGCGCTCCAGGTCTTGCAGCATGGACGTTTTGTGAGCGCCCACGGCGGCGGCGCCAGCAATGCGCTTTTCCACCTCCATGCCAAAGCGCACGCCCAATGCTTCGCCAATGGCTTGGGCTTCTAGCATCATGCCGCGCACCACCGGCTGCAGAGCGGGGTCGGTGGCCAGCACATCCAGCGTGGCGTGGGTCAGCGCGCTGAGCGGGTTGAAGCAGAGGTTGCCCCACAGCTTGATCCAGATTTCGTTGCGGATGTGGCTGCGCACGGGCGCTTTAAAACCAGCCGTTCGCAGCGCCGCGCTCAGCTGTTGCACGCGCTCGCTCTTTTCCCCGGTGGGTTCGCCCAGCGTAAACTGGTTGCCCTCAATGTGCTCGACCACGCCGGGCTCCACCACTTCGCAAGCCGGGTAGACCACGCAGCCAATGGCGCGGGCGGGACCAATCTTTTGCCACTGGCTGCCGCCCGGGTCCACGCTTTCCAATTGGCGGTGGGCCCACGGACCATCCAGGCCATAAAAGTACCACCAGGGCACGCCATTGGTGGCGGTGACCACGGCAGTCTCTGGCCCCAGCAGCGGCTGCATGGCGTCCACCACGCCGGGCACGGAGTGCGCTTTGAGCGCAATGATCACGTAATCTTGCGGGCCCAGTTCGGCAGGGTCGCTGGTGCAGCGAGGATGGGCCACGCGCGTTTCGCCATCTATGCGCAGCGTCAGCCCGTTGGCCTGCATGGCGGCCAGGTGCGGACCGCGCGCGATCAGGCTCACGTCTACATCCTGTTCGCTTAGGGCAAGCTGTGCGCCCAAATAGCCGCCAATGGCGCCGGCGCCAAAGATGCAAATACGCATTTAGCCCAATCCCAGCTTCTCGGCCAGGCCAATGCGCTGGAGCTTGCCGGTGGCGCCTTTGGGAATTTCGCTCAGGAAAAGAATTTTGCGCGGCGTCTTGAAATCGGCCAGCCGTTCGCCCACAAACGAACGCAGGTCGCGCTCGCTGACTTCCATGCCGTCGCGCAGCACCACGGCGGCGGCCACTTCTTCACCCAGCTTTGCATGCGGCATGGCAAAGGTGACCACCTGCTGCACGGCCGGATGCTCCATGAGCACATCATCCACTTCGCGCGGCGAAATTTTCTCGCCACCGCGATTGATGATCTCTTTCAGCCGGCCGGTAATGGTCAGATAGCCCTCAGCGTCCATAATGCCCTGGTCGCCGGTGCGGAACCAGCCGTTGGTAAAGTTTTCGGCATTGGCTTTGGGATTGTTCTCATAGCCCAGCGTGACGTTGGGTCCCTGAATCACCACTTCACCGGTGGTATTAGCGGGCAGGAAGTTGCCCTGCTCGTCCATGATGGAAACGTTGGGGCCGGCCTGCACGCCCACGGTGCCGGGCTTGCGCGCCCGCGGCGGCAGCGGGTTGCAGGTCATCTGGTGGGCGGCTTCAGTCATGCCATAGGCCTCAATGACGGGCGCGCGGAAGGTCTCTTCCAGTTCCTGCATCACCGGCTTGGGCAATGAAGCAGAGGACGAGCGGATAAAGCGCAAATTGGTGTTGGCGATGATTTCGGCGTTGCGGCTGGCGCGGGCCAAAATGGCCTGATGCATGGTGGGCACCGCCGTGTACCAGGTGGGGGTTTCCGCATCCAGCCAGCCGTAGAATTGCAGCGCGTCAAAACCGGGCGTGCAGATGACGCTGGCGCCGGCGCGCAGCGTGGAGAGCACGGCGGCGATTAGCCCGTGAATGTGAAAGAGCGGCATGACGTTGAGGCAGCGGTCGGCGGCGGTGAGCGCCAAGCTGCCGCCCACGTTGCGCGCCGAGGCGCAAACGTTGCGGTGGCTCAGCGGCACAATCTTGGGCCGCGAAGTGGTGCCGGAGGTGTGCAGCACCAGCGCCACATCATCGGGCTGGGCATAGCCGCCATTGGCTGTGGCCGCGGCGCTCATTGGTTCACGCGGGCGCAACTCAAATTGACCGGCGGGTGCATCGGCCGCAGCCACGGCTTCCAGCACCGGAATGTTGAGCGCCTGCGCCACGGTAACAGCGGGGGACGTGCTGCCTTCTTCCACGACCAGCGCCTTGGCGTTCAGGTCGGTGAGATAAAATTCAAACTCGGGCTCCCGATAGTTGGGGTTGAGCGGCGCGGTCGACGCACCGGCGCCAATGGAGACAAAGGCCGAGGCCATGAGCGGGCCGTTGGGCAGCACAATGGCCACGCGATCGTTGCGCCCAATGCCCAACCCATTGAGGGTGGCAATGGTGGCGTCCGTGTGGGCGCGCAGCCCGGCGTAGGTGAGCGTTGGACGCCCAGGCGCGCCCAGGGCCACGGCGTCATCCTGGCCAACGGCGAGAAGTGCATGCAACGTGTTAATTTCTGACATGATTGTGTGATTCCGTTCTATGGGTGTGATTATGCGTCTATATGGCAATTATATCATTCGCCTAGATTCCTGGCGATCCACGGGCGCTGCGTACGTCGTGTGCCAACAAAACGGAGTGGCGCCTGGCCATCCATGGGGAATGCACAAGTCGTGACAGCCGCTATGCCGCCGGTGGGCGCGACACATCCCAATTGCGAAATTCGCGGTGCAACAGCAGCAAAGCGAGTGCAATGGTAGCCATGAGAATGCCATTGACGCGCAGCGCCGCCAGCGGGCCCAAGGCGTTGCCCAGCCACCCCACGAAAAGCGCGCCCAGCGGCTGCGCGCCCGTTGAGAGCATGGAAGAGACGCTGAGCAGTCGGGCGCGCATATCGGAGGGCGCCAGCATCTGGATCAAAGCGCTAACGCTGGCCAGCACCACCGGAATGTTCAGGCTGAAGCAGAAAATGCCCAGCAGCGTCAACGGCGCCCAGGTAAAGAACGAGGTGAGAACCAGCCACAGGCCCGACCAGAGCAGGGCAATGCTCAGCGCCATACCAGCGCGTTCAACCCGCTGCACTTGCGGCGCAATCACCAAAATGCCAAGCACGGCGCCCGCGCCCGACGCCCCCAACATATAGCCCACCAGTTGCGGTCCACCGTTGAGTACAATATCGGCAATGGGGGCGGCCATCTGCAAGCTGGCAAAAACAAAGAGCATAATCGACAGGCTGCACACCAGCAGGTCGGCAATGCGCGGTTTCTGCCGCACATAGCCCACGGCCTCGCCAAAATTTTGCAGCAGATTGCCGCTGGGCGGGCGGCGCATCTGCTCGGCGCGCACAATGGAAAGCGTAAAAATGACGGCGCCAAAACTGAGTCCATTGAGCAGAAAGGCGGTAGCCGTATTAAATTGGGCCACCACAAAGCCCGCCAGCGCCGGCCCCACAAAGCGCCCAATTTCAATCGCCAGCGCATAGAGCATCATGGATTTGCGAATTTCGCCCATGCCGCTTAAGTCGCCAATAAACGCGCCCTGCGATGGCATGGTAAACGAGACGGTGATACCCAGCAGCAAAGCAAAGATAAGCACTGGCCACACGACGCTGAGCCCCCGGAAGATGAGCAACGCCATACCAAACGCCAACACCATCTCCAAACTCTGCATGGCTATGAGCAGCTTGCGCCGGTCCACGCGGTCGGCAATGGAGCCGGTAAACGGCATGAGGAAAAAGGCCGGCGCCGAGGTAATGGCGGCCACAATGCCGATCCAGCGCGTGTCCTGTGTAATTTCCCACACAAACCATTGCAGCGCCATCTGCTGCATAAAAGTGCCGGTCAGCGATACGACTTGCCCCATTAAATAGGTGCGAAAGTTGACATTTTTAAACGGTGTAAAACTATCGAGAAACGTTGAACGTGCGGTGAGCATATGGGTCCATTCTTGATGTTGTAGGGTGGCAGGGTGGCAAGGTGGCAGGGTGGCAGGGTGGCAAGGTGGCAAGGTGGCAGGGCGGCAGGGTGGCAAGGTGGCAGGGTTTCATCGTTATGGAAGAGTACGGTGGAAAGTGCAGGGTTTTACTTTGCTCCCTTGCAACTTTGCTACTATGCCGCTTTTTTATATGCGATACAGTCTATCTCCACGGCGGCGCCCAGGGCCAGATCGGCCCGGCCCACGGTGATGCGGGCGGGGGGGTCTTCGCCCATGATGGCAATGTAGGCGTGGTTCATGGCGGCAAACTCTTGCATTTGGGAGATAAACACGTTCACTTTGACCACGTCCTCAAACGTGGCGCCACAGCCGGCCAGAATCTGCTCAATGTTGCGCAGGGTTTGTGTGGTCTGTGGGCCGATACCGCCCTCAACGAGTTCCATAGAATCAGGCTTTGTGCCAATGGTGCCGGAGACGTATATAAAGTCACCAGCGATGACGGCATGGCAAAAGGCCGGCAACTTGGCCAGCCCGTCAACGGTAATCTTTTGGATGGACATGAGAAGCTCCTTGCAAAGGGGAAAAGCGCTAAGGCCATCGCGAACCTTAAAAAAGCAGGGTTAAAACCCGCGGCTGACACGGCAAAGCGCTCTCAACCGCTTGTCATTTAGCCGCGGCGGCGGCTTTTCATTGTCAGCTGCCGGATTTATCCGTTGCTATTACGAAGTTCGCGATTGCCCTAGAAAAGCAGTTTGGTCGATTGGATGTAGATAAGGCAGAATTATAATATACTTATGCCAATAACCACACGTTCCTACACCGACGCCGATCTTCCACACTTGCAGTCTGCCTTGGCCCGCTGGATTCAACAGGCCGGCGACTGCGGATACTATCACGTGGGCAACATTGCCCATCGCATTTACGAGGGATTTAGCGGCGCGCAGCCGGTCAATCAGCTTGTTCACATTTGGGAAGAAGAGGCGGAAATTATTGGCTTTACCTATAGTTTTGTATTTGGGGCCGCCTTTTTTACCTTCACCTGCCCGCGCTATCGCGGCACCCAAGTAGAACGAGCCATGCTGCGGGCGGCCTCTGCCACCACGCGACACTTTATCCAGCAGAACCAGCACGCCGATGCGGCCGTCATCACCGACGTATATAATTGCGACCACCGGCGTATTGCGCTGTTGACTCAACTTGGCTTTGTGCATGACCGCATGTGGGACTACATTACAGAACAGAGCCTGGCCCGGCCCCTGCCAACGCCCATTGTGCCCGCTGGTTTTGAAATCCGTTCAGCCACGCTTGCGGATTATGCGCAGTTAGCGCTGATCCGCAACAACGCGTTTAACAGCGCCTGGACGCCCGCGGCCTATCGGGATCACGTCATGCGCCGGCCACACTACCGTCCCGAAAATGAGATTGTCGCCGTTGCCCCCGATGGTCGGCTGGCGGCCTTTACCGTGATCCGCTTGGACCCCATCAACAAGGTGGGCCAGTTCGAGCCGGTGGGCACACACAGCGATTTTCGGCGTTTGGGGCTGGCCCGCGCCATGATGCTGCACGGGTTGGCGCAGATGCAACAACAGGGCATGACGCGCGCCACGGTTGAGCATCTGGCCGAAAATGTGCCGGCGCGCGAACTGTATCGCAGCTTGGGTTTTCAGAAGAAGTACGAAACGCTGGGTTTCAAGCAAGTCCAACCCGACGCAGGCCGGGACGGCTGAGCTTGATTCGCCATGCGTGCTGCGCTTACCATCGTGGGTCCCCCACATCCACCTGTGCGGCGGCCGGTGCTTCTAAAATGCCGCCGGTTTCCACAATGCGCGTTTGCACTTGCTGAACGTCCACCTGGCGCGGCGTGGCGTTATTGCGCACGGCCAGCGCCGCCGCTATGCCCGCCGCTTGCCCCATGCCCATGGCCGTGGCGGTGACGCGGCTGGAGGCCAGCGCTTCCGACGTGGCCGAATGACAGCGCCCGGCCACCAGCAAGTTTTCCAGCTTGCCCGGCAGCAGCGTGCGGTACGGAATGTCATAGGGTGGCGTCCACGGAATGTGGTGGTAACCGGCAGCCTGCGGCGGATGGCGATCCAGCCGCCACGCACCCAGCACAATCACATCATCGTGGCGGCGGCCCTCAGCCACATCATCCCCAGTCAGCACATAGTCGCCCACAATCCGCCGCGATTCGCGAGCGCCCGCCGTGGGGCCGCTGCTCATAAAGTAGGCGTCGGCAAATTCGGGCAGTTCCGCTTGCCACAGTTCAAACATGGTCCAGGCATCTTGACGTCCCTGGATTTCGGCCTGTGTCCAATCAGCGGGATCTGTGCTATCGCCGGGAAAACGCGTGGCGTTGAAATAGACATCGCGGCCTGAAAAAGTGGCCGGATAGGGGCCGCCATAGAGGCCAATGTCGCCGCGCCGATGGGCGGCTTCCAGCACGGCGGCACAGCGACGGCGCAAATCAAACGTGGGCTCCAGATAGGCTATGCGAAAATGCAAGCTCATGGGCTGGAGCGGCTCGGCCTTCGCGCAGGGCGCGCCGGCCCAAGCGGCCACATCCCCATCGCCGGTGCAGTCGATCACCACTTTGGGCTGGATGGCCGTCAGCCCGGCTTTATTGCTCACCAGCACGCTTTCCACCCGTCCATCACGCGCGGCCACGTCAGCCACTTGCGTGTGATACAAAATGTGGACGCCGGCCTGGCGCAGAATCTCATCGGCGGCCCGCTTAAAACGTTCCGGGTCGCAACGCGGAATGATGCGCTCGGGATGCATCTCTACAAACGAGAGATCGCCATTCACGTTATAGCGCAAGTGCGGCCCTTGCCCTGGCTGGATGACGCCCATGCGCTCTAACATTTCAAACACAATGCCGCCCACCACCGGTGCGCCGGTGCGCTCATCGACAAACCCATCAAAAGCTGAGCCGATGATGGCGGTGAAAAATCCGCCAGCAAAGCCCATGCGCTCGACGAGCATGGTGCGTGCGCCGGCGCGCGCTGCGGCCACGGCCGCGCCAATGCCGGCCAATCCGCCGCCACAAACCAGCACATCTGGCGTGGCCACAATGGGGATCTGTTTTGAGTACGTATACATGTGGTTTCTCCTTTATCTAGTACACCGCAACGGTGTTGGCGATACGGACGTCGGTCTCAATTTAGGAATCCAGCCTTATCTCATGCCGTTGCGGTCTACTTGTTTATTCGTACACCGCAACGGTGTTGGCGATACGGGCTTCGGCCTCAATTCAGGAATCCAGCCTTATCTCATGCCGTTGCGGTCTACTTGTTTATTCGTACACCGCAACGGTGTTGGCGATACGGGCTTCGGTCTCGATTTAGGAATCCAGCCTTATCTCATGCCGTTGCGGTCTACTGTTTATCAGTTAATGAT
Source organism: Caldilineaceae bacterium (assembly GCA_020634755.1). GTDB lineage: Bacteria > Chloroflexota > Anaerolineae > Caldilineales > Caldilineaceae > JACKBC01. The sequence goes on from JACKBC010000016.1 coordinate 54,940, forward strand.
TATCAGATACTGCAAATATAGCCACAAAATGGCCAGAAGCACAAAGCCGATCCACTTTTATATGCGCCACCCACTGTTCTTTATTATATTATTTTTGCAAAATTACTAATCCTTGGGCCACAAAACAAATATTTTGATTAATTTTGTAAATTTTTTACAAAACTATTGACATTCATAAAAATTTTTGCTATTATTTGCACACAAAGGAGAAACAAACGATGCGCAAAGTTTTGGAACAGTGTCCATCATGTGGTGGCAACGTAGAAGTAACTCGCATTAGCTGCACGCGCTGCGAAACAGAAGTAACTGGCCGCTTTGAGCTGTGTCGATTTTGCCGACTACCACCGGAAAGCGTGCAATTCTTGGAAGTTTTTATCAAAAATCGCGGGAACGTAAAGGAGATGGAGCGCGAGCTGGGCATCTCCTATTGGACCATCCGCAGCCGCATTAATGAGCTGATTGCCGAACTGGGCTTTGAAGTCGAGGCCGAGCAAGAGGAAGATATTACGCGGCAGCGACGCGAGATTTTGGAAAAGGTGGACAGCGGCGACATTGGCGTTGGTGAGGCCGCCGAACTGCTGACCAAGCTGAAGTGAAATAACCCCAAAGCCAAAAATTTTGGCGACTTTTGTTGTTATTACCACAAATCACGGAGGAACCCATGAATCAGGAACGCATGAAGATTTTGCAGATGTTGCAAGATGGTAAACTGTCGCTGGAAGATACCGCACGCCTGTTGGAAGCGTTGCAACAGCCAACGCCGATGCTTTCCCTGAGCGACAGCCAAAGTTCGCTGCAGCCCTATGAAGCGCCAATTGCCGAAATAAATCCCAATCGAAGCGGCGGCTTTGATCCGGCCATTAACCTGGGCTCAAACTTTGAAGGCGCCCAGCTCGATGGCGCCAATTTTAGCGGCGCCAAGCTGCTCTTCTCCAACTTTAACAACACCAATTTCCGCCATGCCAATTTGGAAAATGTCTGGATCGCCGCCGCCAATTTAGACAGCGCCAACCTGGCCGGCGCCAATCTGGCGGGCGCCTGCATTCTGGCCGCCAATTTAGAGGGCGCCGATCTGCAAAATGCCGATTTGCGCGACTGCACGATCCTGGGTGCTAACCTGGACAGGGTCAAATTCCGCAACGCCATAATGCCGGGCCGCCGTCTGGTCTTTGTCAATTACGAAGGCGTTATCTTCCAAGACAGCATGGCCTGATGGCTATACTGCGGTTGTGATGAGAAACGGCGTTTTCAATAGGCTCAGCAAGAGCAGCGAAACGCCTTTCTCATTCAGAGCTGAGTATAAAAGGCTATCGCAATTAGCAAGGAGATCTGAGATGAGCGAAGAACGCACGGCCATATTAAAGATGCTACAAGAGGGCAAGATCACCACGGCGGAGGCGCTTACGCTGCTGGACGCCGTGGGTGAGTCTGCGGCGCCATCCGCCGCGCTGTCGGTCCCACAGCCCCCGTCGACTGTACCGGCCATTGCGCCGGCCGCACCACCGCACCCCATACATGCCCCCAGCCCAGCGCAGGCGCCGGCAGCGCCGCGGCTGAATGCCGATCAACTCATCGAGCTGAGCAACCACGGTGTTGATTCCAGCTATGTGCGCGACATGCAAAAGGCGGGCTTTGCCAAGCTTTCGTTCGACGATCTGATCGAGCTAAGCAACCACGGCATTGAATCCAGCTATGTGCGCGACATGCAAAAGGCGGGCTTTGCCAAGCTTTCGGTTGATGAGCTAATCGAGTTGGGTAACCACGGCATTGAGCCCAGCTATGTGCGCGAGCTGCGCGCAGTGGGCGTCAACCCCCTCACCGTCGACGAAATTATTGAACTGGGCAACCACGGCGTCGATGTTGGCTACATACGCGAGATGCGTGAAATGGGGATTGCTGATCTCACTCCCGATGAATTATGCGAGCTGAGCGAACACGGCATTGAGCCCAGCTATGTGCGCGCCATGCGCCATGCCGGTCTGACCGAGCTCACGGTGGATGAAATCTGCGAACTGGGCAATCACGGCGTGTCGGCTGAATATGTACAGCAGATGCAAGCGTTGGGCGTGGATGAACTTTCGGTTGACGCCATTGCCGAAATGTTCAACAGCGGGGTGACGCCAGAGTTTGTCAAAGAGCTTCACATGTAACTTCAGGAAACGACCATAGATTGGACTGATTGATTGGATTTTGCACGGATTTCTCGACGCAAAAATCTGTGCAAATCTTTCAAATCTGTATAATCTGTGTTCCATTCTTTGTTTTCCAAGGAGACCGATTATGAGCGAAGAGCGCATGACGATTTTAAAGATGCTGCAAGAGGGCAAAATTACGGTGGAAGAGGCAACGCGGCTGATCGAAGCCGTGGAGCGGCCGGGAGAGAATCCACGCGTGCTCGATGCGCCCAAACCGCCCGCCATTCCCGCGGCGGTGCAGCCCACCAAGGCTGCGTTGGAACGAGCGGGGGCCAAGGACCTTAATCTGGGTCGGCTGACCGAGCTAAAGATTCATGGCGTGACGCCGGCTTTTATTCGCGCGTTTAAAGATTTGGGGCTCGACGATCTTTCAACGAGCGATCTGGTGGAGATGAAAATCCACGGCATTACGCCCAGCTTTGTCCTCCAATTTCGCAACGCCGGCTTTGATCCGTCTGTAAGCGAGCTGGTGGAGATGAAAATCCACGGCATTGCGGCCGATTTTTACGGCCAGATGCAAGCGCTGGGGCTGGCAGATTTGTCCATTGGCCAAATGGTGGAGATGAAAATGCATGGCGTCACGCCCGCGTTTATGACCGAAATGCAGGCGGCGGGTTTTGACGCCACGCTGGATGAGCTGATCGAAATGCGCATTCACAACGTCACGCCTGAATTTTATGACGAAGCACAGCGCATGGGTTTTGAGGATTTGAGTATCGAGCAGCTGGTGGAGATGCGCGTCCACGGCGTGACGCCGGAGTTTATGCAGCAGATGGCGGCGCTGGGGCTGGAGGACCTGACGCTGGACCGACTGGTTGAAATGCGTATCCACGGCGTGACGCCGGATTACGTGCGCAAAATGCAGGCCACCGGCGCCACTGATTTAACGACGGAGCGCCTGATTGAAATGCGCATTCATGGCGTCGATGCCGAATATCTTGACATGATGAGCGAATTTGCATAGCGGGATTTTAGAAGCCGGACTTTTGCAAAAAGTCCGGCTTCTGGTTAGGTATATTTACACCTGCTGTGCCCAAGATAGATGCCATACCAACATAAAGGCCGGACTTCATTCGCAAGTCCGGCCTTTTGTTTTGCACTGCAACATATTGAATATCCATTCCGCGTTGCCGCCTATTGATTAGGGACCATTGGCATTAGGATTTTGTACGCCGATGAACACGGATAAGCGCCGATTCGCTCTACACAATCTGTGTTCATCCGCGTGAATCTGCGTACGGTTTTTTTAAATAACCTTATTACCGATAAGCTTGCCTTTTTCGGATTCGCTGCATTTCGTGTATAATCCCCAAAAGAACATATGGTCTACCCACAATTCTAAATAGAGATCTCAACAAAGGAGCCAAACCATGTCCGAAGTGAGCCATTTAGCCGAAGCAGTGGAAAACCATTTTTCCAGCCCCAAGGCCAGCAGCTTTGTCCACTTTGTCACCGTCAGCGACGGGTTAACCGGAGCACAGGCCGCGCAGGCGCCGGCTGAACGCTTTAATAGCGTCTGGGCCGTGACCAATCACGTCGCTTTTTGGATGGATGTGACGCGCGCCTCGCTGGTCGGTGAGCAGGTCGATTTGGCGGCGTGGGGACTGAGCGAAATGGGTTCCGGCTGGCCGCCGCTGGGCCAAGTGAACGACGCCAGCTGGCAAGCCGCCCGTCAGCGCGCGCTGGATGTGAACCACGCCTTGGCAAGCGCCATTCGCACGCTGAATGATGAGTCGCTGGCCCAGCCATCTGAACAGACCTGGGGCCAGCCACCCTACCAGCTAATCCTCTCCATCTATTCGCACAACAGCCACCACACATCGGAGATTTTGTGTATCCGCCATATGTTGGGGCTGTGGGTCGACCACGAATGGGTGTAGAAAAGAAGCAGGAAAAATCACACCAGGAGCCTATCATGGATATTCATGCCGTCATCCGCTCGCAATTTTACGCCGCCCTGGGCATGTTGGAGCAGGCAGTGCAGAAATGCCCGGATTCCCTGTGGGATGCGTCTGAGGACAAGGTCAAATTTTGGCACATTGGCTATCACGCGCTCTTTTTTGTACATCTCTATTTGCAGCCAACCGCGGCGGACTTTACACCCTGGGCCAAGCATCGCCAAAATTATGAGCAAATGGGGCCAACGCCGTGGCCGCCCTATGAAAAGCCCGAAATTGGCGAGCCATATATCAAAGCCGACATGTTAGAATACATTGAGTTTTGTCGCAAGCAGGTGGATAGTTGCGTGGCGCAGACCAACATGGAAGCCGAGTCCGGCTTTGACTGGCTGCCCATGAACAAGTTTGAACTGCAAATTTATAGCATTCGCCACCTGCAGCAACACACCGGTGAATTGATGGAGCGGCTGGGCACGCGCGCCGGCATTGACGTGGATTGGATGGGGCAAGGAAAATAGAGCCATGAATCTTCTCGATCGTCTGTTGGGGCATGATACTTGGACCACGCGTCAGCTGTTGTTGGCTTGCCAATCCTTGCCAGATGAACTGCTGGATCGCGAGTTTGAAATCGACAGCCGCTCGCTCCGCAACACCTTTGTCCACATGATCGACAACATGGAAGTTTGGACCGACCTCATGTGGGCGCGGCCGGTGGCGCGGCAGAGCGGCGACAGCATCCCCGCATTGCTCCAGCGCCTGAGCCGAATTAGCCGCGATTTCGCCCATATTGCCCGTGAAATTGCGCGCACGGGACGCTACGACGACTGCTTTATGGACGTGCTGGACGATCCGCCCAAACCGAAAACCTTTGGTGGCGCCATTGGCCATCTGATCACCCACAACATGCACCACCGGGCCCAGATTATGATTATGATGGAAAATGTGGGGCTAAAAGAGCACATCGAGGGCGATCTGCTGGGCTGGGAATCGCAGGCTTTTGGCTGGGCCGATCCCCCACATTGGGGTAATTGAGAAATTTTATATTTCTAACACAACTTACGCAGCGCCTGCGGATTGCCAAGAGTGAATCCGTTGGCATTCGATACACGTTTAGTCAAGGCTTGCGAAAGTCCTGTTTCTAAGGAGCATAAAATGGCCGAACTAAAAACACAGCGCAATGACGCCAGCGTCGAAGAATTCCTCAACGCTGTGGAGCATGAGCAAAAACGCAAAGATGCCTTTGCCATTTTGGCGCTCATGCAAGAGGCGACTGGCGATGAACCGCAGATGTGGGGCAGCAGCATTGTAGGCTTTGGCTCTTATCGCTATAAATACGGCAGCGGACGCACAGGTGAATGGATGCTGGTGGGCTTTTCCCCGCGCAAGCAGAACTTGACGCTTTACATCATGCCCGGTTTTGAACAGTACAGAGCACTATTGGACAAGCTGGGCAAGCACAAAACCGGCAAGGCATGCCTTTACATCAACAAGCTGGCCGATGTGGATCAAAATGTACTGAAGGAACTGGTTATACAATCTGTCGCACACATGAAAGAGACAAATCCATGGCCCACCCCCTGATCGACCAATTACGCTTTACACGCAGTGAATGGCTGCGCGCTTTGGACGGCGTGAGCGCCCAAGACGCCCTGCACCGCTTTGAACCCATGAACTCCATTGGCTGGACCGTGGGCCACTTGGCTTGGCAGGAGCAGCGCTACTGGCTCACCATACCGCAAGGGCAAACGCCGGTTCCCGAATTGAACACGCTGGTGGGCTACGGGCGTCCAGCCACCACGCCCCCGCTGGCCGATATGCTGACCGCCTGGCGCACCATTACCAACATGGCCGATACGTATCTGGACCAGATGACCAGTGCGGATTTGGCCAACCCCATTGAAATTCGCGGCTGGATCACCACCACGCCGGGCTCGCTCATGCTGCGCGTGGTCTATCACTACTGGTATCACATTGGCGAAATCATGGCCATCCGCCAGCAGTTGGGGCACGCCAATCTGCCAGAATTTGTGGGCAATATTGATGAAGAGATGCCGTACAGGCCCGAATAATACCAACTGCGGTTGTAAAAGCCATGCATAATGACCCCTTTTTCAGCGTAGAATTGTCAATTCTTCATCGCTTTTACAGAGCCAAACGGTATAATTAAGGAGAAACGCAATGGCTAGTCTATTTTCAAAATTGCAATACAAGAATCAAGAGGCCATTTTGCTGCTCAACGCGCCGGCGGAATTTCAGCCTTACCTGGCCGAAATTGCGGAACAAGCTCACATTGACAACGCCCCCGACGGAGACAAAAGGTACGATTTTGCTATTGTGTTCGTGAAATCAGGCGCTGAAGTGGCCGCATCCAGCGCGTTGGCCAGCACGCATATGAACGATGATGCGGTGCTCTGGTTTGCCTATCCCAAAAAGTCATCCCAAAAGTATCAGACCGACATCAATCGGGATCGTGGCTGGCAACCGCTGGGCGATTTGGGCTATGAACCCGTGCGTCAAGTAGCCATTGACGCGGACTGGTCAGCGCTGCGTTTTCGCGCCGCCAGCCACATCAAGTCTATGACGCGCGGCTTTGCCATGAGCGAGGAAGGCAAACGGCGTACAAAGAAATCTTAGGCTGAAGAATTTGTATGATGGCGGTTATGCTACGCGCAGGCCAAAGCGTCTAGAGAAAGCATTGCCAGATCAGCCACGCTGCGTAAGTCATGAGTTGCATACACACGAAAGGATTACATATGGCAACAGTTCGTTATCTGGTGCATGATGTAGATACAGCACTTGCGTTTTATACTAAATGGCTTGGCTTTGAGCTCACTGAGCGCTGGGGGCCGCCTTTTGCTATTGTAACGAAGGGGGATCTCAAACTGTGGCTCAGCGGGCCAGAAACCTCTGCGGCCAAAGCCATGCCCGATGGTCGCAAGCCAGAGCCAGGCGGCTGGAATCGCTTGGTCATTGAGGTTGAGGAATTAGATGCCCTGGTGCAAAACTTAAAAGAGGCGGGCATGCACTTTCGCAATGAGATAGTCAGTGGGCCGGGGGGAAAGCAAATCTTAGCCGAAGATCCCTCTGGCAATCCACTAGAACTTTTCGAGCCGCGCGATTCCTAATTTAGCATAGAGGAGGCTATTTATGATTGGCAAATCTATTCGCCCCGGTTTTCACACCGTGACACCTTATTTGATCGTACCCGAGCTGGAGCCCATGATCGCCTTTCTCAAGCAGGCTTTTGGCGCGACCGTCCATTATCAAGCCACGGGAAGTGGCGGCGGCACGCATACGGAATTGCGCATTGGCGATTCTATGATCATGATGAGTGGCGGCGAAAATGGCGCGGTCAGAGAGTCAATGCCCATTATGATCTTTCTCTATTTGGAAGATGTGGATGGCACATATGCGGCGGCGCTGGCCGCAGGTGGCGCCACAATCATGGAGCCAACCGATGGCGCGTTTGGCGAACCACGTGGCGCCGGCATCAAGGACATAGCGGGCAACCAGTGGTTTTTTGCCACTTGGTCCGCACGACCAGATGCCCCGCCCGCCGCCCCGTCTGCAGAAGAGGCTGTCCACCAGGATACCATTCCCATGCTCTCTTATGAAGACGGCCCCGCGGCCATGGATTGGCTGGCGGCGGCTTTTGGCTTTGAAGAAGTCGAACGCTGGTTGGATGATAACGGCAGGCTTTCGCATGGTGAAATGAAGACCGGCCCTGGCAACAGCCGTATTATGCTGGCTTCCCCCACGCCGGAATACCAAAGCCCAAAGCATTTGCGCGCCCAGTATGCACCGGCCCAAAAGTGGTCGGAAACCCCCTGGGTGATAAACGGGGTGCTGGTCTACGTCGATGATGTAGACGCCCATCATACGCGGGCTGTTCAAGCTGGCGCCACCCCCTTGGGGCAGATCGAAGACGGTTTTCCCGGTCGCCGCTACCGGGTCGAGGATCTGGAGGGGCAGCGCTGGATGTTTATGCAGCGCGCATGACAGTAATATACATAATCAGTACACCGCAACGGTGTGGGCGATCTAGGCGTCGGTCGCGATGGTTGAATCCGACGCTATCTCGCGCCGTTGCGACCTACACATAATGAACATCTATCTAGAAATCGGCCAAAAACGTATATTCGCCTGCGCCGCAGATTGGTTCGGCTGGTGCCGCAGCGGACGTAGCGCAGAAGCCGCCATCCAGGCTTTGTTCGACAGTGCGCCACGCTATGCCGCCATTTTGCACGCCTTCCAACTTGACTTCGAACCGCCGGCCAGCGCGCAAGCATTCAACGTGGTTGAGCGGTTACCGGGCAACGCGACCACGGATTTTGGGGCGCCCGACGCCATTCCAGAGATAGATCGAGTCGACATGGGCGGCATTGATCTAGTGCGCATAAAGGCCTTACTTCTAGCCTATTGGGCGGCCTTCGATGCCACCGTGGCCAACGCCACGGGCAAAGAGCTGCGCAAAGGTCCGCGCGGCGGCGGACGTGATTTGGAGGACATTGTGCAGCACGTCATCGAGGCCGATTCCGGCTATCTGCGCCGTCTGACCAGAAAAACGACGCGCGACAAAAAGGCGCCCCAGCAGGCGCAGCTTGCCCAACTTCGCCAAGACATCCGCGACGCCCTGGATTGGGCCTATCAAGGCCATCTGCCGGAACGCGGCCCGCGTGGGGGCCGCATCTGGCCGCCGCGCTACTTTGTGCGGCGTAGCGCCTGGCACACGCTGGACCACCTTTGGGAGATCGAAGATCGCATTGTATATAAATGATGGCTCTGTGTTGCATACAGCCGCTTTATATAATGAGAAGGTACGCAGTTGACCCAGACATTCGACTTCGGAGAGAAGTCGAATGTCTCCTGAACAACCCTGAAGTTCATAACTCCTAACAAATTGTAAAAAAAGGAAATCGCATGGCAAACCAAATCGCCGTTGAGCTTTATACCAATGTTATCGGCTACGCCCTCAAAGAAACGTTCGAGTCGGTGCATGGCGTCTATCTGGACAAAGGCACGTCACTCTTTGAAACATTGGCCACCATTAGCGCAGCAGAAGCATCAATTCCTGTGGGTGGCAAATGCGCAACCATTGCGGCCCAGGTGGAACATACGCGCTTCTACCTGGACGTGCTGGAGCAGTACATGTTGGGAAACAATCCCGGCAAGGTAGATTGGGCCAACATCTGGAATACGGTGAGCGCGGTCGATGATGCCGAGTGGGCCGCCATCCAAGGTCGGTTGCGCACCAGCTATGAACGCGTCACAAATTCGATCAATGGCATTGAAACGTGGAGCGATGAAGATGAGATTGGCGGTCCCATTGCCATCATTGCGCACACGGCCTATCACCTGGGGGAAATTCGGCAGGCGCTGTGTACGATTAAGGGATAATCAACAGATTAAGCCGATTTTGCAGGTTGCTCAAGCCGGTTGATCTGTTAATAGCTCACGTTACGCAGCGACAGCCAGTCTGCTAGAGAGAAACAAGACCGTCGGCGAACCGACTTTCCGCCAGGCTTGCGTAACATAGATTAATAAATGTAGAGGAGAATCAATGTCCGCAAATTCAGCAAAAGAAATTGTGAACGAGTTCTGGCGTTTGATGTCGACAAATGATTTTTACTCAGTGACCGCCGTTTTGTCTCCCAATTTTGTAATGGAATGGCCGCAAACCAGAGAACGAATTTGCGGGGCGGAAAACTTTGCCCGTATGAATGCGGAATATCCCGCTCACGGTCAATGGCAATTCACCATCAATCGTCTTGTGGATGGTGAAGCAGAGGCTGTCTCTGATGTCTCCGTGACCGATGGTGTGCAGAATGCCCGGGTGATCTCCTTTTTTACGGTTGATCAAGATAAAATTTTGCGCTTGGTGGAATTCTGGGCGGACCCTTACGAGCCGCCTGCGAATCGAGCGCACCTTGTGGAGATAATGGAATAAAAGATGATGACACCATCCATTATCTTGATCACCGGGCTGATGGCGGCGGGCAAATCCAGCGTGGCGCAGGCCCTGGCCGAGCGGCTGCCGAAGAGCGTACATCTGCGCGGCGACTTGTTCCGTCGTTTGATTGTGCGCGGCCGCGCCGACTTGGGGTTTGAGCTAACCGACGAGGCATTGGCCCAGCTAAACTTGCGTTACGATATTGCTGTGAATGTGGCCAAAATGTATCTAGCGGCTGGCTTCACAGTGGTCTATCAGGATATTATCCTGGGTCACACCCTGACGCAGCTCGTGGCTAATTTGCAGCCAGCACCGCTGTATGTGGTGGTGCTCTGTCCCAATGTGGATGCGGTCGCAAAGCGTGAGCTGGAACGCAACAAGCGTGGTTATGCGGATCTGGCGGAAGTGGCCCAGTTTGATCGGGTTCTCCGAGCAGAGACGCCGCGCGTGGGTTTATGGCTGGATAGTTCGCTTATGACGGTGGCTGAAACGGTGGATCAAATTCTAGCGCGTTTACCGGCAGCGCTTATTGATAGCGAGCCTTGAATTTGCACGAACAGATTCGATGCGGGCGTATTGACATGCACGAAGAAGCATGATATTCTCGAATCGCATTTGGGCATTTTGTGTATCTTTTTCAGTGGATCACAACAAGAAGCAACAGGACCGGAATCACGGCCAGTTCCTTGCTTAATCACCAACACCATTATCAGTAGATCGCAACCGCAAGAGATATAGTCGGATTCAATAATCGAGACCGTCGCCTATCTCGCCCACACCGCTGCGGTGTACGAATTGTGATGTATTGATTTTATGATGTATTGATTTTATGGTGTATAGATTGTGGTGTATTCATCTTCTCTAGACGGGAAAGGAGGTAGAGGCGTGTTGTCACACAATAAAATGTCTACCAATTTGACAATGTCCATCGATGTAACAACGTTCATCAACGTACAAATTGTGCGCGTGCACTTGCTCTTACCTTCGTTGCCCAGTCGGGATTGAATGCTATCGGTTGTTGTATCAAAAAGACGGTCATGTTTTCAAGGAATTTGCTGAAAACGCCCGTTTTGTGCCCACCCACAGCATTGCCATCGAAGGGTACAATTAATTTACGACTTACGCAGCGCCCGTGGTTGCCAAGGTAAAAACGTGGCGAACCAGGGAATTGCTACACCAGGTTTGCGTAAGTTCGATTATTCAATAGATCGCAATCGCAAGAGAGAGTCGGCTTCAATAAATCGGACCGATGCTTATCTCGCCAACGTCGTTGCGATGTACTGATGATTGTAGTTGACGCAAGGTCGCAGGCGCATACAGCCTGTGATTTTTTGTTTAGCAAATACGTTTGGCTCGTTTGGAAGCACCGAGCGCCTTGAAGAAGGAGGCGCCGCGTCCTCTATTCAGAGCCCAGCATATTGCTGAACATGTTTGTTTAAACATCTTTTTGTTTGAGCATATGAAGGTCACAGGGGAATTTGCCTGTGACCTTTTTTGATTGGCTACAAATACAAAGGGCGCAAAGCCCTCGATGCAACAGGAAACATAAAATGAATTCTGATCAATACGACCACTTTCAGCAACAATTTGATCCCGATTGGCGCCATGAAACAGCCCGTCGCAAACCCGGCAAGGCTCGCTCTCCCAAGAAAAGTGAACAACAGATTATTCAAGAATTGGCGGATGAGACCATTGGACTGGAGGGCGGTTTTAACACCACCTACACGCCCGCGCGCTATGAGGCCGGCTTTTTGCGCGATTCAACGCGTCCCTTCTTTGACCAGGAGCTGATCACCGATATTTTGGCGCAGGTCAAAGGCGGCAAAGAGGCCAGCGTCTATCGCTGTGCGGCGCATGAATTGACGGGCAAGAAGCTGCTGGCGGCCAAGGTATATCGGCCACGCCAGTTCCGCAATTTGCGCAATGACAAGATGTATCGCGAAGGCCGCAACATCATTAAGGCCGATGGGCGGCCCGCCAAAAAGAGCGACCACCGCCTCATGCGGGCGCTCAATAAGAAAAGCAATTTTGGCGTGCAGGTGTCGCACACTTCGTGGCTCATGCATGAATTTCAAACGCTCTATCAGCTGCACAAAGCAGGCGCATCGGTGCCGGAACCCCTTGCCACCAGCGACAACGCCATCCTCATGGACTATGTGGGCGACGAGCGCCGCGCGGCGCCGACGCTCAACGAAATCGGGTTGGCCAGCGGCGAAGCCGAAGCCCTCTTCCATAAAGTCATCCACAACATAACGCTTATGCTGGAGCGAGGATGGATTCATGGCGATTTGTCGGCCTATAACATTCTCTATTGGGAAGGGGACATTACGCTGATCGATTTTCCACAGGTGGCCGACTGCGCCGGCAACTCGCAGGCACACTTTATTCTCCAGCGGGATGTCACGCGCGTTTGCGCATATTTTGCGGGCCAAGGCGTGCGCTGCGATGCGCAAAGCATTACTCGGCAGCTTTGGCAGCATTACAGCCCGGTAGACGAACAGGATCGCTTGGCAGACTGGTCCCGACAAGAATACGATGAAGAGTAAGTGAGCACATCCATGCAACCCTATGAAAAGTTAACGTGGCCAGGCAAGCGACGCCGGCTCTATCGGCTGGCGCAAGACGCCCTTACGCACTATGATTTGACCGTAAATCGCCTTGTTCCGCTTGGCTATGAAACCAACATGATGTACCGCGTCTACGCGACGAATGGCGCCCAATATGCGCTGCGGCTGGCCAATGGCGTGTGGCGCACGCGTCACGATGCCAAGTCTGAAGTGATGTGGCTGGATGCGCTGGCGCGCGACACCGAAATCCCGACGCCGCGCGTTGTGCACACCAAAACTGGCGCCAGCCTGGCCCAGCCGACCACAGCGGGTGGGCCAGCGGGCTATCACGCGCTGCTCATGAGTTGGCTGCCCGGCACGATTCTGGGCAAGCGGCTGACGCCACAGAATTTTTTCAAAATGGGCGAACTCTTTGGTCAGCTCCATTTGCACGGTGCGGCGTGGCAGCCGCCCGCTGGCTTTACGACCCGTCGCTTTGACAAAATGCTCTCCCGTGGTGAACCGGACGTGCTGCTCGGGGATGACGCATTGGCTGTCTATTCAACGGAAGCCGCGCGCATGATTGAGCGCATGCGCGCCAAAGTAGATGCGGCTTACCGTGCGCTGGATCCCGCCGATTTGCGCGTCATCCACTGCGATCTGTGGCACGACAACATTAAAGTGCATGGCGGCGTTCTGCAACCATTTGATTTCGAGGACACCATCTGGGGCTATCGCATCCACGACATTGCCATGGCCATGCTCGATCTGCGTGAAGTCACAGATTGTGATCAATATGAGCGGTTGCTGGCCGCCTTTCGGCGCGGTTATGAAGAAATTCTGGCCTGGCCCGATGGCGATCTGGACCTTTGCCAGATCGGGCGCATTCTCTGGCGCACCAATTATTTTGCGCAACACGTCGCGCACATCGGCCAGGCGTGGCTGGCCAAAGATGCCACCTTTACGGCCAATCTTTGCCAGCGCTATCTCGATACCGGCAAGCTGATCCCACCGCTGCGCACGCCACGCGGTGAATAGCAAAGGAGACAAACATGTCCGCAACAGAAAATCTCTATCTCTACCATCTGACGCTGGAGCCGCACTATCAAAACCCGGCTAACTGGACTGATGCAGCCGCCCAGATCATCCGCAACCATGCTGAATTTCTGGACAGACTGGGCCAACAGGGCATTTTGGGCCTGGCCGGCCGCACCCAATATGAGCCCGGCCATCCGCATCTGTTTGGCATTGCCATCATCAAAGCCTCATCGCTGGAGGCAGCGCAGGAAATCATGGCAGGCGACCCGGCGGTTGTACATGGCATTCAGCGCGCCGCCATTCACCCCTACGCCATTGCCATAAACCATGTTCACAACTTGATCTCCTCTCCCTGATTGGGTGCTTCAACGCCCAATCTGTCCCTCTGCACAAGGTGGAGAGGGACGCGGCGCACCCGCAGTGGGCAGAGCCGGGAGAGGCCACGCGCCCCATCAAATACCACACGCTTGTCGAATTGCCGCAAGCGCGATACAATAGATGAGCGTGCCCGTTGGCATTGACGGTATCACTTTTGAGCCACTCCCCATAGTTGCGAAAACAAAATTCACGACTGACGCAGCGCCCGTGGTTCGCCGGCAGAAGAGGCGCTCTTTTAAAGGCGATTCTTCCGCTAGGCTTGCGTAAGTCCTAAATTCATTGTCCCGTACTTTTGAAGCGTACAATCTATTATCTTTGTTCAGAAAAACCGCTGCCTCGATTCGCATTCTTCGCGGAATCCAACAAGTTTTTCTGACCAACCAGCAGGAGGGCAAAATGTCTCAAAGTTACAGCGGCAAAATTTTACACGTCGATTTAGCGGACCAGCGCACGTGGGTGGAAGAGCTGGACGAGTCGATTTACCGGCGCTATTTGGGCGGTAGCGCGTTGGCCAGCCACTTTATGCTGCGCGATATCAAGCCGGGCATTGACCCACTGGGGCCGGAAAATCCGCTCATGTTTATGACCAGCATTATCAACGGGCTGCCGCTTTCTGGCGCCAACCGCTATACCGCGGCGGCCAAATCACCGCTGACCGGTGGCTTTGGCGAGGCCGAAGCCGGCGGCTATTGGGGGCCGGAGCTAAAACGCACCGGTTTTGACGGCATGATTGTACACGGCCAATCCGAGAAGCCGGTCTATCTCTACATTCACGACGGCGAATGTGAATTCCGCGACGCCAGCCACTATTGGGGCAAGCTGGCCGGCGAGGTGCAGGATGGCCTGGAGGAAGAGCTGGGGGATAAGCGCATCTGCGTGCTGCAAACCGGTGTGGCCGGTGAAAATCTGGTGCTCTACGCCGCCATTGTAAATCAACTGCGCCACTTCCACGGCCGCGCCGGTTTGGGCGCCGTCATGGGCAGCAAAAAGCTCAAGGCCATTGTGGTGCGTGGCCGCGAACGGGTGGCGCCTGAAAGCCGCGAAGGCGCCCGCGACGTAGTCAAGTGGTTCCAAGAGAACTATGACAAAGAAAACGACCGCATGCATCTCTTTGGCACGGCCGGCGGCGTGGGCGGACTGGATGCCGACGGCATTCTGCCCACCTTTAACTTCCGCCAGGGCACCTTTGAACACGCCAAGGAGATCTCCGGCCAGACCATGGCCGATACCATTTTGGTCAACCGCGGCACCTGCTTCTCTTGTACGGTGGCCTGCAAGCGGGAAGTCGAGGTGGAATCACGCGGCGTCTCGGCCAAATATGGCGGCATGGAATATGAGATCATCGGCGCGCTGGGTTCGCTGTGCGGCGTGGGCGATCTGGAAGCCATTGCCGAAGGCTCACAATGGGTCAACAAATATGTGCTGGACGGCATCTCCACCGGTGTGGCCATTGCCTTTGCCATGGAGTGTTACGAAAATGGCATCTTGACCAAAGAGGATACTGACGGCATTGAGCTGACCTGGGGCAACGCCGACGCCATGATTGCCATGATCCACAAGATTGGCAAACGTGAAGGGCTGGGCAATATTCTGGCCGATGGCGTCAAACGCGCCGCCGAACAAATTGGCAAAGGGTCGGAAAAGTTCGCCCTGCACGTCAAGGGCCAGGAGCTGCCCATGCACGAGCCGCGCGGCAAGCGCAGCCTGACCCTGGCCTATGCGGTTTCGCCCACTGGCGCCGACCACATGGAAGCCATCCACGATCCAGCATTTGAGGGGCTGGGCGTACTTGATAACGGCCTCAGCGAAGTGGGCCTGACCGAACCGCTTGACCGCATGGAACTGGGCCCCAAAAAGGTGAAAGCCTTCTTCTACGCTCAGGCCATTTGGAGCCTCTACAACAGCGTGGGCATGTGCGATTTTGTGGGCATTCCCATTGGCGCGCTCAAGCTTAAGGCGCTGCGCGACTTCATCAACGCGGCCACCGGTTGGGACATGACCATGTGGGAGCTCATGAAGGTGGGCGAGCGCGCCAATACCCTGGCGCGGCTCTTTAACGTGCGCGAGGGGTTCTCTGCCACTGATGACACGCTGCCCGAGCGCATTTTCGAGCCGCTGGAAAAAGGCCGCCTGGAGGGCATTGGCGTAGATCGCGCCGAGTTTGGCCAAGCGCTCAAGACCTATTATCAGATGGCCGGTTGGGGCGACGACGGCGTGCCAACGCCGGCGAAGCTGGCAGAGCTGGACCTGCTGGCAGTTATGGCCAACGGGTATTAAGAATCACAGTCTATAGGCTCACGCAAAGTCGCTAAGAAGAGATGAGATTCTTGGCGGTCTTAGCGGCTTTGCGTGATTTTTAACCTTGTTCATGTTCACCCCCGAGGACTTAAACAGGCGAACAGACGAACGCCGTCTCGACTGGCCAAATACTTTCAACACGCGCGATCTGGGTGGCTATCCAATGGCGAATGGCCAGCGTTTAAGTTGGCGCCAGTTTATCCGCTCGGACAATTTCGATACTATTCGAGCCAGGGCGCAGGCATAACATTTTACAAAATTTTGAGCATACTCGACGGCCATTCCAAAAAATAAACCATATGGAAAGTGGAGTAGCCGAACTAAAAACGAATCTTTGAACTATGCAGGAAGCGTGCTGGGTATGTAAACTGTCAATGACGGTACGCGCTCGAAGTGTTTGGCATTCAGTGTCAAAATCGGCAAATTATGCACCAAACAAACCGCCGCAATCAAAACGTCCTTGACGCCAATATCTTGATTCCTGGCAATTAAATCAGCATGGAGTTGGGCGGCCTGTTCTGCCGCCTGTTTATCAAAGGGCCAAACTTGCAAAGGTCCAAGTAGTGCATTCTCACCAATATCCTTTCCCGACCGATGAATGCCAAAAAGCAATTCATACGAGTTGATAGCGGTGACGCCGCATTGATGGCTCTGGACAGCCTCCACAACCGCGCTGGCTCCAGGTTCCCGATTGCGTAGAAATGCGATTAGAATACTCGTATCTAAGCAGAGAGATCGGTTGTCCATGCTTGCCACTGTGTATCCAAGGAGTCAATTGCTTCTTCAAAAGTATCATCATCCTGCAAGATCCCACGCAACGACAAAAATTGAGCGACGGGTGATAGACTGAGAGTCTGTCCCTCCACCGTCGCCTTGACCGCAGTTCCGTCCGTTAAGTTTAATGCTCTCATCAGCCAGGCCGGCATCGATATTGTATCTTCGGCTGTACTTGTCACAATAAGAGTCATGCGAGGTTCACCTCCAACTAAATGGCAAAGATCGAGCAAGTCTACCCCAAGATTATATCATCGGATTTTGAAAATAGCGATAATGAAATGGTAGGCATCTATCACCCGACAGGTTTGACTGCCAATTCAACAGAATCAAGGCAAACATGCACAACTACATCTGCACCACCTGCGGCGTTCAATATACCGCCACCGAAGCGGCGCCCGCCCACTGCCCCATCTGCGAAGACGACCGCCAATACGTGAACCCCAACAGCCAAAGCTGGACCACGCTGGCCGCCATGCGCGCCAATTACCACAACGTTTTACGCGAAGTCGAGCCCGGCCTCATCGGCATTGTGACTGAGCCCAAGTTTGCCATCGGCCAACGCCCGCTGCTGGTGCAGACGGCCCACGGCAACGTGCTTTGGGACTGCATCAGCTATATCGACGAAGCCACGATAGATGCAGTCAACGCGCTGGGGGGGATCGACGCCATTGCCATTTCGCACCCCCATTTTTACGACAGCATGGTGGAATGGAGCCGGGCCTTTGGCGACGCGCCCATCTATCTGCACGCCGCTAATCGGGAATGGGTGATGCGGCCCGACCCGGCCATTGTCTATTGGGAGGATGACACCTACGCGCTCAATGACGAGATCACGCTGGTGCGCTGCGGGGGCCATTTTCCTGGCTCGTCCGTGTTGCACTGGTCCCAAGGGGCTGGCGGCAAAGGCGTTATTTTGACCGGCGACACGATTATGGTGGTGGCGGATACGCGCTACGTCACCTTTATGTATTCGTATCCCAATGATATCCCGCTCAATGCCAGGGCGGTGCAGGGCATTGTAGACGCGATTGACCCTTTTGCGTTCGATCGGGTGTACAGTGCGTGGTGGGAAAAAGTGGTTTCCACAGACGGGAAAGCGGCAGTGCGGCGTTCAGCGGCGCGCTATATTGCGCACATTAGATAGCGACTTTGTAGAATGGCAATCTTCCATCTCTGGCAGTTTCTGAAGAGAGATGGAAACTAGAAATTGTACACGGATGAACGCGGATTTTCACAGATTAGAACTCAAGAATCTGTGAAAATCCGCGTACAAATTTCAGCTCTTTGACAACCGCATATCCGATGCAATAATTCGTTACCGGCCAGATGACGATTTAGGAAAATCGCCCTACCTGCGGATGACGCGGCAGCCGAAACGAGATGAGCCAGGTGAGCAGCAGGCAAATAACGGCGCCCCACAGGCAACCAGCCAGCCCAAACCACAAATAGAGTAAGCCCGAGGCGATTGTACCAAGCAGGCGACCGCCAGCATTGGCCATGTAATAAAAGCCCACGTTGAGCGCCACTTTATCGCCGTCGGAATAGTCTAGAATTAGAAAGCTATGAATGGCCGAATTAAGCGCGAAAATTACGCCAAAGAGACCCAACCCGATAATCAACACCCAGCCCATCTGCCAATCTACCATGGCGAACAGCGCAATGGCTGCGGTCACCAGCATCAAAATCAGCACCCAGCGCTGCGATGTAGCGCCGTCCGCCGTAGCCGCGCCGCCCCGTTGCAAAAATGTGGGCGCCGCGGCTTGCACCAGGCCATAGCCAATGATCCAACAGGCAAAGAAAGCGCCAATGTTGGTAAAATTCCAGCCCAGCACAGTCCCCAGATAAAGCGGCAGCCCCACCACAAACCAGACATCGCGGGCGCAAAAAAGAAAAAAGCGCGCAGCCGAAAGCACGTTGATGGCCGGCGTTTTGCTAAAGAGTTGCTTAAAGGGCGCCTTGCTTTTGCTCTTACCCATGTCGCGCTTGAGGAAAAGCACGCTGAGCAGCAGCACAAAGCTCAAGCCCACCGCCATGACCCAGAGGCTGCCGGCAAAACCCATCGTGGCCAGTAGCGCACCGCCCAGAAAGAAGCCCACGCCTTTGAGCGCATTTTTGCTGCCCGTGAGAATGGCCACCCACTTAAAGAGCGCGCCCTGGGCATTGGCCGGCGTCACCAGCTTGATGGCGCTTTTGGAGCTCATTTTGGTCAGATCTTTGGCAATGCCAGAGAGCGCCTGCGAACTCATCACATAGGCAATGGCGGCCCATTGCGGCCACGTGGAGGGAAGCAGCGCCAACATGCCCAGCGCGCCGATCTGAATGGCCAATCCGCTAAAGAGCGTGAGCTTGAGCCCAAAGCGCGCGCCCAGCCAGCCGCCCAGCAGATTGGTGACCATGCCAAAAAATTCATAGAGCACAAAAAGCGCCGCTACTTCCAGCGGGCTGTAGCCCAGCGTGTTGAAGTAGAGCAGCACCAACATGCGCAGCGCGCCATCGGTCAGCGTAAAGCCCCAATAGGCGGCCGTCACCAAAGCGTAGCTTTTGAGGTCGACGCGATTGGTTTCCGCCTCGGTCATGACAGGGAGTGATTGGTTTGTGATCATAATGCCCGAGCCACCTTCTGCGCCAGTTCCACCATTCGATTGACGTATCCCCACTCATTGTCATACCAGGCCAACACTTTAACAAGCGTTTCATCCACCACCATTGTCGAAGCCGCATCCACAATGGATGAGCGTGGATCATTCACAAAATCGGACGAGACCAGGGGACGTTCCTCATAGCCTAAGATACCAGCCAGCTCACCATCTGCGGCATCTTGAAACAGCTGGTTTACCTCCTCCACGCTGGTCGGCCGGCGCACCTGGAAAACCGCATCGGTCAGCGAGGCGTTGAGCAGCGGCACGCGCACGGCAATGCCGTTGAGCTTGCCCTTTAGTTCGGGGTAGATCATGGTGATGGCGGTGGCCGAGCCGGTGGAAGTTGGAATCAGATTTTGGATGGCCGAGCGGGCGCGGCGCAGATCTTTATGCGGCGCATCCACCACGACCTGCGTGTTTGTCACATCATGAATGGTGGTGATGACGCCATGCTCAATGCCAATGCCGTGGTGGATCACTTTGACCACGGGGGCCAGACAGTTAGTTGTACATGATGCGGAAGTAATAATGTGGTGTTCATCTGCATCATACAGATGGTCGTTGCAGCCCATGACAATGTTGAAGACGCCCTCTTTCACTGGGGCCGCCACAATTACTTTGCGCACGCCATGCGCCAAATAGGGCTCTAGCGTGGCCAACGTGCGAAACTTGCCGCTGCATTCCAGCACCATATCGACGCCCAATTCGCGCCAAGGCACATCCTCCGGCGTGCGGTGTTCGCTAAAAGAGAGAAAAGCGTTATCAATGTCAAGCTGCCTATCTCGGAACGCAATATTTTTAGCCCACTGACCATGCACCGAATCAAATTCGAGCAGGTGCGCCGCTCCTTCCAGCCCAATTAGCGGATCGTTGACGTGTACAAACTCAATAGGCTGCGCTGCCCAACCAGCGCGTAAGACCAGGCGCCCCATGCGTCCAAAGCCGTTGATGCCAATCCGAATCGTCATCGGTTTTCTCTCAATTTCTCTGTGCCAGCCATTCTTGAATCCGGTGGTCGACCTGGTCGCGAATCTCCCGAAATTTATTCAGTTTCTCTTGGACGGTTCCCACATACGCTGCCGGGTCTTCAAAAAACCAGTCGAGGCGTGTACCGCCGCTATTTAGAAACGCCGTCGGGCAGTTCTTTTCGGCGCGCGCGCAAACCGTAATCAAATAACCAAAGTTTACGTGCCCCAAATATTCACGCAGATCGGTTGAACGCTGGCCAGACACATCAATGCCCACCTCGTCCATGACGCGCAAGGTCAGCGGGTGCAGCCCACGCGGCTCCAGCCCGGCGCTGTATATATCGAACTCATCGCCGGCATATTTACGCATAAACGCCTCGGCCATTTGGCTGCGCGCCGCGTTGCCCGTACATAGAAAAAGCATCTTGGCTTTGCTCATTTCAACCGCCTGCGGTGGATATGATTGTGCAAACGAAACTTGCAAATTTGTATCGCATGTTGGGCATTGACAGGGTAACGTTTTTTTGAGATGCGCCAGCCAGGCATCTTCCTGCATGGGCCCCAAAATATGTTCTAGCCATCCCATCACGTCGTCATCAGCGATCTCATAATAAATATTTTGGCCGCGCCGCTGGTCGCGAATCATATTGGCGTTGCGCAAAAAGCGCAGCTGCTGCGACACAAATGGCTGCGGCTTTTCCAACAACGCCTCCAAATGGCACACGCACTCGGGCTCCCGGCGCAATACATCTAAAATGCGCAATCGCTCGGGATGAGCCAACAATTTGAGCTGATTAGAAATAGCTTGATATTTGGTATCCTTATTCATACACACCATTATATGCAAAAAACAATATATGCAAAATCTTGCATGTCTCAAGCAACATGGTCGACCAACCGATTTTTACTCGAGGCTTGCGTAAGCATTATTTGTTTGTTTAGTAAAAAGATATCAGATATTTGCCCCTGCCGTACCTGCCGGTAAATATAGAGTGCTAGTAAGACCAGCGTGGCCAAGCTAAAAAGAGCAACCCACCGCCGGCGCTCGTTAGCATGACGACTTTGCTTTGGCTATCCAACGCCATCCACTGGCGATCAATGCGCGGGTCTTCCCCACAGGCATTGTAGATGAGCGATGATGAATGAATTTTACGAAATAGATATTCATTTACCTCGCGGCTGATTTTCTTGCCAATATGTTCCAAGGCAACGGCCACGGTCAATCTCCTTGCTTAGCCCTCTTGATGAAAACAGTGAAGCGCTTCTGAGCCACCTTGGCGGATGATAGCCTTGACAGCGCGCTGATACTCTTTAGCCGTGCGCTGCTGTGCCATGATCATCGAATAGACAAAGCGCAATCCGCGCTCGGGTGAATCCAGATGCATGGCCTCATGGCTGTGTGGCGGCAGCCAGATGCGGCGCAGCAATGCGCCAATCAGCGGAATATGGAACAGTATTTCCAGTGCAAACCAATGGGCGGTGCGTAGTTCATAATGAGTGAGCAACGCCTGGTCTAACCCGTCAATCACATCGATTATAGGCGTCTGCTCGGTATGGTGCTCGCGCAGCCACAGATCTACATAATTGGTATGCGAATAAAAATCTTGCACTGTATGCAAAAGCCGACCCAATGCAATGCGCTGGCGATGAGCCAATTCGGTGGGCTTATCCACCTGCTCTTTAGAAAGACCGGCCAGCTGTTCAATGAGCCGATGCTGTTCTTCTACATAATCCAAGCCGGTCGTGATGGTATCATTGCAAAAGTGACGATATGAATCACTAGAAAGAAAAAGGTCCTTGATAGAATCTTGCGCCAGATTGGCCTCTATCACCTGTTTCAATGCACGTGGGCTAAAGTTACGCTGCAAGACCCATGCCGTTGTTTCGATATGATATTTGGCGTACATTGGGCTAATACCGTTCTCTCATTCTGCCTACTTGCATCCCCACATCGGTAGCGTTGCCCAACGCATAAATCGTCATGCGCAGGTGAGCGCTCAGATCGCGGCGCTTTTTAATATGGGCAATCTGTGCAAAGGGAATGGGATTGCCAATGGCGATCTGCAACGTCTGGCCAATTTTGTTGTGCACTTCGCGCACAATCAGCGAAAGACGCAATGTCTCGCTAAACTGGCTAATCACCTGAAAAAGGCGGCTATTATGGCCATGAAAGTAAATGGGAACGACGGTGGCTTCAGTCATCTGGACCAGCTTGGCGAAAAAGAGCTTCCATGCTAAATCGGTCACGGGGCCGGTCAGCCCGGCAGATGTGGAGATGCCGCCCGCCGGAAAAATGACCATTGTTCCACCAGCGCGCAAATAGCCAAGCGCCTGCTGTTTGGTCCGAATATTAGCGCGGGTGGCTTCTGCCGTCTTGTCAAAGTTGATGGGCAGCACAAACTGTTCAATCCGCTCTTCGCGACAGAGGGCTGAATGCAACATAATGCGGAAATCGCCACGCGCCATGGTAGCAAGATGGCAAACGGCCAGGCCGTCCAGCAGCCCAAACGGGTGATTAGCAATAAAAATGAGCGGCCCGTCAGACGGAATTTGGGTCAGCTGCTCTGGCTCATAATCCAAGCGAATATCTAGCTCTTCTAAAGCAAGCTGCCAGAAATTGCTGCTTGGCTCATATCGATCTAACACCTTTGCATAGCGTTTTTCCAACTTACGCACACCACCAAGTTGTTCAACAGTGCGAATCAGCAGGCTTTTGAGAGGCGGGTCTGCTGGCGTTGTATAGGTCAGGCCCATCGAGCGGCGCGGCAGGTGATTGAATCCTTTTAAGTCTGTTCGTAAACCCTCTGTGCCAAACCGATCTGTTAGAGACTGCACACGATTCACAACCGAATTTACGGATTGGTTCTTAATCAATTGAATCTTCCCCATTCATTATTTGGCACAAATAATTGATTTGTACGACCTGCGCTGGTGGAATAACCGCCAACATCACGAATATTATATGCACCGGGCAATGGCAGATGGCGCTGCCCAGATTGATGGATCATCATGGTTTTTGTTCCTGGACTTTTAGCTTCCCAACAGCCAATAAAGGTAAACGGATTTCACACATCAATTTAGCAGCAATCTATTAACGGTTCGTTACCTCTACGTCATCTGTCTGCCAATAAGTCGTAAACAGGTTGCAAAGATGCAAAAGCGATCACGGGTCAATTATTCACGACTTACGCAGCGCCCGTGGTTCGCCAAGGGTAAACCAGTTTGCCTTCCTAAAATTTTACCCAAGGCTTGCGTAAGTCCAGTTATTGTTGTCTCTTTACATTCCGTTAACGCATAACAGACAAAAACCAATATCTTACACCTGTAGTTTATGATACACTCAGGGAGGAATTGGAATACTTTCTTCAAATTCGCCATAAACGCCACAAACTTGGAGATCCCGGTGAACAGCTAAATATTCAATGATGAAAGCTATGACGACATGGATTGGCTGGAAGCCGAATTGGCAGATACGCTTGATGAAGATTATGAACTGGAGCTTTCTGAACCAGATTCCATACAAAGAGGTTGACCACGAAACCATCATCCTGCCGGAGTGGGTCTATCATCAAAATTACGAGCGCAAAGTATTGCCGCAGGAGCTTTATGTTCCGTCGCGTTATTGATGTATACTGCGGTTGAGCGTGGATTTGAAATCTCCATCTATATCTACCCCATTGAAGAACAAAGGAGACAATCATGCGTCAACAGCCAGGACAAAAGGCGCCCTTGGTCAAATTGCCGGCAATAGATGGTTCAGTTTTTGATACGTCGCGCCTGGCCGGCACGCCCTATATGCTTTCGTTTTTTCGTTTTGCCAGCTGCCCGTTTTGCAATCTGCGCGTTCACGAACTTTGTGAACGATTTGCCGATTTTGGCGATAACTTTACAATCGTTGCCATCTTTGACTCACCGCTGGACAACCTGATTCAACACGCCGAGCGTCATCACGCGCAATTTCCCATTTTGGCCGATGAAGACAACCATTATTACCAGGAATATGGGATCGAACACTCGATTTTCGGTGTGCTGAAAGGCATAATAGGGCGCATGGCCACGCTGCGGCGCGCCATGTCCATGGGCTATCAAGCCAAAATCATCAAAGGCAGCCTAACCACCATGCCGGCTGATTTTTGCATCGACCAGGCTGGCATTATTCAAGTGGCCTACTACGGCAGGGACGAAGGCGATCACTTGCCGCTTGAGCAGGTGAAACAATTTGCAAGTCAGGCCACAGCCAGCTAACCACAGAATCACATCTCAAAGTCGAATCCAGCGGCCTTGAATAGCGCGCGCTTGAGAATAGAATATGCACAATCTCATTAATCTTCATGACGCCAAGTCCATTGCGGCCCACCGCCCCATTATGATCGCCCACCGCGGTGGCGTGGTAGCTGCGGGCGCGCCCGAAAACTCGCTGCGCGCCCTTGAGCTGGCCGCGCAGCAGGGCTACGATATGGTGGAGCTGGACCTGCGCCGGGCCAAAGATGGCGTGCCGGTCCTTTTGCACGGCTACGGCAGCCGCGGCAGCATGTGGGTGGATTGCGGTGTGGCGGCTAACATTGAGGATTTTACCAGCGCGGAACTGGCCGGCATTACCTACCGGGGGACGGACCAATCCGTGGTCACCTTTGAAGCGGCGCTGGCATTGTGTCGGCAGCTGAAGCTAGGCATTATGCTGGACATTAAAACGCCAGATAGCGCGCCGCTGTCAACGCCTTATTTGGCGCGCATTACGGCGCTGCTGGAGCAATATGAATTGACCGACGCCATTATGACGCTCTGCACGCGGCCGGAAGCGCGTCAGCTTCTGCCCAGCACCACACTTTGGCCCATTCGGGCGCGCACGTTACAGGCCGCACTGGATGGCGAGCAATCGCTCCACGGTCACTTCTGGTTTGATGACCCCGCTTCGGCCACGGATGAGCAGATCCGGCAATTGAGCCAACGCGGGGCGCTGACCATTGCCTGCCTCAATTCATTTCGCTACCCTCATCACTCCTTCAACACGCTGGAACGCGTGGATGCCGAACGCATGAAGGCCGTGCCCGTGGATGGCTTTCAGATCGATTCGCAATATGGGGAGTTTTTCGAAAAGCTGGCTTAAGCTTAAGGTGCTGGTTGACTGACAAATCTTATTTACCGCCAAGATCGCCAAGAAACGCGCAGAATCTACTCGGGTACTTTTTGCGCATCTGCGCACCCTTGGTGGTGGCAAGATTAAATCTGTCAGTCAATCAGCTTAAGGTGAGGAAAATACAATGGCTCATGGTGAATGGCAAATTGTGAATAGTGAATAAGGGGGAGCGAGTCGGCGACTCCGTTCATGACTCACCATTCACCATTAACAATGAAGAACTCACGTTACGCAGCGACAGCCAGTCTGCTAGAGAGAAACAGAAACGTCGGCGATCCGACTTTCCGCTAGGCTTGCATAACATACGTTAAGAAGGGGAATGCGGGCAATCATCTCTCGGGAATAGGCGTCACATTGCTATTCCTCACCCGTGGCCACTGGACGTGATGCATCTGTGATCCAATCGCTCCACGAGCCAATGTAGACGCGCGGCGTGCCGTATCCAGCCAGCGCCAGCGCCAGCAGGTTGTTGTGGACGCTGACGCCAGAGCCGCAATAGAAAATGGTTTCCTCGGGTGCAGCGTCGCCCAGCAGCGCCTCAAAGCGCGCCCGCAATTGGTCCGCAGGCAGGAACTTGCCATTGGCATCCAGATTGCGCGCGTACCAGGCCGATTGCGCCCCCGGAATGTGGCCAGAGACCGGGTCCATGGGGCTGGGTTCGCCGCGATAGCGCGACTCATCGCGCGAGTCGAACATTTTGGAGGCGCGGCTCTGTACGTTGGCCATCACGTCGGCCACGCTGACCTGCATTTCTGGCCGCGGCTGGGCCACAAACGTGCGCTGGGAGCGCGTCTCCACGCCGCTGCTGGTCGGTCGCCCCTCTTGTTGCCATTGGCGCCAGTCGCCATCCAGTACGGCCACCTTGTCGTGCCCCAACCAGCGCAGCATCCACCAGAGCCGTCCGGCATAGACGCTGCTGTTGTCGTCATAGGCAATCACCTGCGTGTTGGCGTCGATGCCCCATTCGGAAAGCTGTTTGGCAAATGCTTCAATGTGCGGTAGCGGATGGCGTCCCGTCTCGCCCGGTATAATGGGGCCAGACAAATCTTCATCCAGATGCGCATAGACCGCACCGGGAATGTGTGCTTCCACATATGCCGTTCGCCCCTCAGCCGGGCTGCCCAGCTTAAACCGGCAATCCACAATCACCCAGTTAGGATTGTGCAAGTGCTGCGCCAGCTCGGCGCTGGAAATGGTAATGGTGTATGTCATGAGTTTCTCCTGGGAGGATCGGAGTGGAAGATTACGAGGCAGGGAATAGGCCGCGCCAGGCGAGAGTCTTCACGCATAGTCCGGCCTATTCCCTACTCCTTACTTCCTACTCTCACTCTATGGTTTTAGATGTTGGGCAAAAAAGGTCGTAATTGCGTTGTAACAGCGCACTTTGTTCTCATATTTGATCACATCGTGGCCTTCGTTGGCAAAGACCAAATAGTCGATCTCTTTGCCCTGAGCGCGTAGGGCATCGACTAGATCGCTGGATTCTTTTTCGACCACGCGTGGATCATTGGCGCCCTGAATGACCAGCATGGGGCAAGCGAGCTGATGCAGGTGTGTATCGGGTGAACGCTCGACGAGAAAGTCGTGGTCGCGTTCGGGATGGCCCAGCGCAATTTCAAAATAGGTGCGCCAAGTGGGCGGCAACCGCTCCATAAAGGTGAACAAATTATACGGGCCAAACATGTCGCAAGCGGCCCGCCACAGTTCGGGGTGGCGACCGGCCAGCGTCAGCGTCATGTAGCCGCCGTACGAGCGCCCAACCACGGCCGCGCGGGTGGTATCCAGTCGCGGGTCGGCAGCCAACAGCTCCAGCGCCCACACATGATCCAGCCGATCCTGCCCACCCCAGTCGCGATCCACATGCTTCATATAGGCTAGTCCATAACCGCTGCTGCCACGCACATTGGGCACAAAGACGGCCATGCCGTTGAGCGTCAGAAACTGAATCAGCGGCATGGAAAACCAGGTAAAGTCGGGGCGTTCCTGGCTCTGCGGACCGCCGTGAATGTAGAAGACCAGCGGGCGCGGTCCGGCAAAGCCTAACTCAGCCGCCGGCAAATAGAGCCGCGCCGAAATGCGCAAGCCATCGTGGCTGGTGTAAGAGGCATCCTCACCCGCCGCCAACAGTTCCGCCGGAATGCCCAGCACCCGTTCGTTGGTGCGCGGGCTGGGGCCATTTTCATCGAGCAGATAAATTTGGGCCGGCGTGGTGGCGGTGGAAAAGGAGAGCACAAAGCGGTCGCTCTCTTTATCGTGCGCAATGGATTCCAACACGCCATCGCGCAGCTCCCCCTGTCCACAGAGCGTTTTGGCGATGATAAACTGACGCGCTTCCTCATCAAATTCGCCAACGTAAACCCAAGAGCAGCCGTCAATGTTATATTGCAGCAGATAACGATTACCGTCCAGATGGGTCACATTCTCCAGTTCGCCGATGCCAGCATGCTGTAAGCCCTGGATGTTCACCTCTTGCACCACCGGGCTGGCAACGTTCAAATAGCCCAGCCCATACTGGTCATCAAAGAGCGACGTGGTCAGTAGCAAGTTGCCCCGCGGCGTAAACGCACCGCCGCCGATGCCATTCAACATGGGCGTATCCGAGTCGGCGCGCTGGGCCAGCGGTTCACCATAAAAGAGCGTGCGGCTGCTTTGGCCCGCTTGCCAGCGAAACAGCACCACATCACCGGATGTGTAGCTTTCGGCCAACACCACCTGGTCGTATGCTTCAGTGACAGCCAGGGGATAGTTGCCGTACGGGCTGCTGCCCAGATCCGTTTTGGCCAGCGTCTGTAGATTGACCATAAAGGCGCTGTAGTTGGCCTCCTGACGCGGATCTACCACAAAGATGGCCTGCAAGTGCTCGGCGTCACATTTGGCGCAGACCAGTTGCTGACCGGCAAATTCGTCACCAAAGAGCGGCTGCGGAATGCCGCCCAGTTGCGGGATCAGCATGGGCTGATAGTTTTCATCCCCATCGCTGTCGATCATGACCATGATTTTATCCAGCTTGGGCAGCACCACAAAGGCGCGCCCGCCCAGCAAATGCGGGTTTTGCAGCGCAATGTGGGGTGGCAGCAGCGGCTCCGGTACGCTGCCCTCTTCACTCATCGCATAGAGGCTCAATCGCCCCGAGAGATCGCTGATAAAATAGATGCGATTGCCTACAAGCTGCGGGTTGAGAAACTGGCGGGCGGCCAGCAAAGATTCAATGCGGAAGTCGTTAGTAGATTCCATACAAAACCCCGGCAAAATGATACTCGTATTGTCAATATAAACTCAACGTAATAGTTCTGTAATATTTATACTACAGAACACAATATCTTTGTAATATTTACTTGTTATCATGGCCACATCCCCCGCTTTCGCACTATATCCTTGCAGAATGCGAGGAGCAGTAGTTCATAGGAATTGATGATTTTCAGGGAATGCGCGTTCCCTCTAGCGCTGTTCCCGGCGCAATAGTGGCGTTCACAAACGTCGATTCCAACACATAGTGAACTACTGGGTATCACAGAAAGGAGCCATTCTAAATGTTCAAACCTCAACGATTGATAACGGCCGTTGCGTGCATGGTGCTTGCCAGCCTATTGCCCATTCATTTTGCCGGCGCCGCACCGCAGACAAACCCCAAAGGGCATGTCGTTATTGCCAACCGCGGTTCCGGTTCGATTTCGGTCATTGACGTGCAGACAGATGCCGTCACCACCATTGCGCTGCCGGCGGGCGCCAATGCGCCTGAACCCATGTACGTCGTCTATGTCAAGGCGCACCAGCGCGTGCTGGTGGGTGACCGCGCCAATAACCGCGTGGTGGCGTTTAGCGCTCAGGACTTTTCCATACAAGGGACGGCGCCAGCTGGCGCGGGCATTTTTCACATGTGGGCCAACGAGAATGGCAAACAGCTCTGGGTGGCCAATGATATCGATAACACGGTCACCGTGATCGACCCCAAAAAGCTTGAAGTCATTACCACCGTACCCATGCCGGCCGATCTGGTGGCGTTGGGCGGCAAACCCCACGACGTGATTGTATCGCCGCACAATGAAGACAGCGCATTTGTCACCATGCTGGGCTTTGGCGGCGCCAACGATTATGTGGTCAAGTTCGACACAACAACCTTTGCCGAAACCGCACGCGCCATGGTGGGCAAAGATCCGCATCTCTCGCTCACCAAACGCAATGACCTGCTGTATGTCCCAGCCCAGAACAGCAACATTGTCAGCGTGCTGCAGCGCAGCGATCTTTCACCCGTAACCGCCATAAGCGTGCCGGGCGCACATGGCGCAGGCATGCGCGATGATGGGGAGGTCTTCTACACCACCAATCTGGCGGGCGGTGGATCTGACGGGCTGGTGGCCATCGACACGGAAAGCAATAGCGTGGTGGGCGCCGTGAATACACCGTTTGCCGTACCGCACAACATCGCGCTCACGCCCAAAGGCGCCAAAATCTACGTCACCCATTCGGGCCCCACGGCCGATAAAGTGTCGATTTATAGCGCCGAAAATTCAGCAGCCACGCCGGAGCTTTTGGGCAGCGTCACCGTTGGTTTGAATCCATTCGGACTGGCGTATGTGCCTTAATTACGCTTGCCCGGCATACGATTGCAGATGACATTGTTAAACGTCTCTCACCGGCCCCAACACCAGCCAGCTGATTGTCTAGCCGCTTACTGGCCGCAACCACAGCACCTGATACGGTCTCAGCGTAATCCATTCCGTAAGATGAAGTGGTTCATCGGCAATTAACTCCCGAAACGCATAGCTCAACCCGTACAGACGCAGATCATTGGCGGCCACCTGCTGCTCCCGTTCGCTAAAGTTGGCGAGCACCAGCAGGATTTGGCCGTCATGTTCGCGCAAATAGCCCAATACGTGCGCGTTGCCAACGGTCAGGATTTGGGTGTGGTGGCCGGCCAAGGCGGGTTGCGTTTTGCGCAGATGAATCAGGTGCTGAAGCTGGCTGTAAATGCGCCCCTCAATGGCGCTGGGATCGGTGCGCTGCGCCATCTTTTCCCAATCGGTCTGGGGACGGTGTACCCAGCGGCTGTCGCCCGCTTTGTCGGCTTGGGCGCGATAACCGTAATCATTAAGCACGCCGATCTCATCGCCTAGATAGAGCAGCGGGATGCCGCCCATGCTCAGGATAATGGCATGCAGCAGCAAAATGCGCCCGATAGCCAGCTCAATTTCCCGCTCATCGCCCAGTTGCAGCGCCCGCTCCAACCCGGCCAGGGATGCCAGCGAGCCGG
Source organism: Caldilineaceae bacterium (assembly GCA_020634755.1). Classification (GTDB taxonomy): domain Bacteria; phylum Chloroflexota; class Anaerolineae; order Caldilineales; family Caldilineaceae; genus JACKBC01. The sequence goes on from JACKBC010000016.1 coordinate 86,015, forward strand.
AGATGCGCGCGTCGCCCGTGCGCGGATTTTCCTGAAAAGGCAGGCCGCGGGCAAAGCTGCCGGGGAAGCGCCCGGTGTAAAATGCATTCAAAAAGCGGCGGTGATCATAGCCATTGATGCCCAGCGCGCTGGCGTCGCCATCGTCAAAGGTCCAGCCAATATCATCGTGACAGCGCACATAGTTGACCCACGCACAGCCTGCCGGAATGGCAAAGCGCCGCGCCATAGACGCGCGCAACAGCCGCACCTGACGTGTGGCCAGCGTCTCCCACAGCAGCGCCATGAGCAGCGGGTTGTAGGAAAGCTGGCACTCCTGCGCGCTAATGTATTCGGCCACCTCATCGGGGTGGACAATGGCTTCCGATTTGAAGAGCAGCGCCGGCGCCGCAATGCGCGCCACGGCATTAAAGGCCTGCACCAACGTATGCGCTAGGGGCAAGCTTTCGCAATTGGTGCCCATCTCTTTCCAGGTAAAGGCCAGCGCATCCAGCCGCAGCACCTCTACGCCCTGGTTGGCCAAGAAGAGCATCTCCGCCGCCATGTTGTTAAAGGTCTGCGGATTCTGATAGTTCAAATCCCACTGAAAGCTGTTGAAGGTGGTCCAGACCCAGCGTGCCTGACCGTCGGCAAAATCGGCGCGATAGCTAAAGCTGCCCGCATGCTGGTCGGGAAAAATTTCGCGCAGCGTGCGGTCATAAGCATCGGGCATTTGGCGGTCGGGGAAGGCAAAGTAGGTCTCTTGCTGGTCGGGGTCGCCGGCGCGCATTTGCTGCGCCCAGCGATGCTCGTCCGACGTGTGGTTGAAGACAAAGTCGAGCACTAGACTAATGCCCGCCTGGCGCAGCTCCGCAGCCAGCATGCGCAGTTCGTCCATGCTGCCCAAAAGCGGGTCCACCTGCCGGTAATCGCTAATGGCATAGCCGCCATCGCTATCCCCCTCGGGCGCTTTAAAGAGCGGCATCAGGTGCAGATAGGTCAGTCCCAGCTCTTGAAAGTAGTCGATCTTCTGGCGCACGCCAGCCAGGTCGCCGGCAAACAGATCCACATAGCAGACCGCACCCAGCATCTCTTGCGATTGGAACCAATCTGGCGCTTTTTCACGCGCCTGATCCAGCTTTTGCAGGGCGGTTGGCCGCGCCAGCCACGATTCGCCCAGCAAAACCAACAGCTGCTCTAAGTGATAATAAAAGTCATACTGTTGCCCATAGAGCGCCAGCAGGCGCTCAAAGAGGATGGGGAAGTGCGCATCCAGCCGCTGCCGAAACGTGCGCCACTGCGCCGTCTTCAGTTTGTCAGAAAAATGCTGCTCCAGCCGCGGCAGCAGACGATTCAATGTACGGTGTAATTCGCGATGTAAATCATGCATGGGCGTGAAATCCAAGATTCGTTGTACCGTTCCGGCCCTCCGCCTAAATCTTCCCCTCTCGCGATGGAGGATAGGGAGAAGGCTGAATCGTTACGATTCGTTTATGTTCAACAGATTTCTATTTTGTGGTTTGTTCTTCTTTACGGCAACCAAACGGGCCGCTGCCCCGGGCTGACAATCTGCCAAGATTGCCCGCTCTCCACATCGGTAACCCAGATGCTCAGCACAATGTCGGGCCCTTTGAGCGGAAAACGGTGAAAAAGCAGATAACGACCATCAGGCGACCAACCAGGCTGGCCATAATCAAATCCCAGCTCACTTGTAATGGGCCGCTGGTTGCTGCCGTCAGCATCCATCACCCAGATCTGCTTGGCCGGACCCGCGCGCGCCCCTTCAAACTCTTTGCGCCGAAAGGCCATACGTTGGCCATCCGCCGACCAAGCCGCGGATGAATCATCCACTGCGAGCTCGCCACTCAGATTGACCGGCGGTGCATCGGGCTGGGCTGGATCAACCAGATGGATGTGGCTCCAAAATTGGTCGCCCTGCTGCTGTAACAAGCTAACCAGCAGCTGATCCTGCTTGGGGTTCCATGCGCCAACATCGCCGCTTTGGGTCGGAATCTGCCCTTTGCGACCATCATTGACGTTATACAGCCCCACGCCTTCCAAATCGGGCGACAAATAGCTGAGCCAATTGCCCGATGCAGACCATTGGGGATTATACCCGAGCGTCTGATTATCGGCGAAAACTTGCGCAGTCTCACCACTTTGCATATTGAGCAGCCACACGCGCGGCGGGCCAAAGCTGCCCACGGCATCGGCATTGCGCCGGACAAAGGCAATAAACTGGCCCGTGGGCGACCAGGCGGCGCCGCTGCATGAGGCATTGGGACACGACAGCAAAAAGGTGGGCTCAGCCACACCGCGCTCCAACATCCATAAATCACTCATGCCGCCATCTTTTAGCTCAGAGTAAATAATGCGGCTGCCATCGGGCGACACGGTAAAATCCCAAATGCCCAAAGGCAGATCCGTGAGCTGTCGTGCGCTTGCCGGCGTCATCTGGCCCGTGGCCGGGTCGACCGGCAATTCCAGCATATAGAGCTGTTCATGGTAGCCAGCATCTAGAGAGGTATAAAGAAGCTGGCGCGGCGCCGTTTGGAAACGCCAGATCAACGGCTCGGCCAACTGTTCGCCAGCGGCCCCGGTGACGCCCGCGGCCAAGGTCACCGTAAAGGTCGTGCTTGGCGCCCACGGAGAATCGGGTGTCAACGTGATTGTATCGCCCTGCACGCGCAGCGCGCCGGATAGCTGGCCAGACGCGCCTGCCGACGCAATATTCAGCGTCAGTTCGCTGGCTTCAGTGGCCACTTGGTGATCAAACTGAACGCGAATGGGGCTAGTGACAGAGACGTTTGAGGCGGAGGGCGGGGGTTCGATGAGCGTGGGGTTGAGCGGGATGTTGCCGCCGCGCAGAATAATATAGGCCAACACCATTAAGATGAGCAGCGCAACGGTCGCCACGCTGAGATCGAACGAACTTAACCTTTTCATGGATACAAATATGGCTGATTGGGCTGCGGCGTGTTCTCAACGCTATTGGCAATTAAAATTGGCACAGTTTGGCCATCTTTATCGATCAATTCAAAATGGCCGCGCACTTGCACCCATTGATCGTTCTCCAAAGTGGCTATGGCGGGCCACTGCACCAGCAAGCCCGCATAAGCAGCATCGGCCACGCAACAGCTCACCACATAACGAGCCGCTGAAAACGCACTGTCGCCAAACTGCTCATCCTTATATACAAAACCGATTACGTCGGCTTCACGCCCCACCACCTGTTTCAGATCGGCGGACTGAAACTCATAGGCCCAATCCAGGATATTTTTTTCCGCGTCCGTCTTTGCGGTGGCGGCGCGAATGGCGGCGGGCATGCCTGCCACTGCGCCCACACTTACCTCACGCGTGGCCAATGCGGAAACGCCCAGAGGCCGGGGAGGGATGAGAATCCCCAACATGACCGGCAACATAACAATAAACAGCCCGCGCCAACTCAAGCCATGGTCATGTCCAGCCTGTTCGTGTGCAGCATGTTCATGTTCGGCGTGTGCGTGATCTGCATGTTCGTGATCGGCGTGCTCATGCGCATCATCACGGTGCGCAAGGCGCCGCCACGCGGGTTGATAGCTCACGGCGACCAATGCGAGTCCGATGGCCGCCGCCAATGTAAACCAGGCAAAGCGCTCGTTGATGTAAAAAAGCAAGGAACCGTTGACAATGCGCGTATAGAGAAAAATTGCCAGCCCGAAAAGGGCCAAACTCTTGAGCGCGCTTTGCAAACGCGGATTTGTAATTTTCATGCGTTACCCAATGTTTAGATTCCAAAAGACGCCAAAGAGCAGCGTAAACAGAAACGGCAGCAGAATCAGGTAGACCACGGTGCGCTTCTGGAAAACCCCCATAAACATCAGCGCGCTCTTGATGTCCACCATGGGCCCAAAAACCAAAAAGGCCAGGATCGAGCCGCTGGTAAAGGTATGGGTAAAAGCCAGCGCCAAGAATGCATCTACCGTGGAGCAGACCGAAAGCACAAAAGCCAGCGTCTGCATGGCCAGCACCGATGCCACTGGTCCTTGCCCCACGGCCATCAAAATGGCTTGGGGCGCCAAGGTCTGCATGGCCGCCGCCAACATAGAGCCGATAATCAGATAGCGCGCCATATCCATAAAGTCATCACCCGCCGTGCGCAAGCTGCGCCAGAAGCGCGTTCCCAGCGGATCCATTGGGCTGGGAACGGTGCACGCGTGCGCATGGGCCGCGTGGTGCGCGTGCTCAATATCCGGCAGCAGCGTTTCCCCAGGAGCGGCGCGATAGAAGAGCAGCCCCACCAAAAATGCAATCACCAGGCTGAGCACTATGCGCCCGATCAGAACGGTCCCCCAGCCAAATGCGGCATATGTGCTGACAATCACAACCGGGTTAATGACCGGGGCGGCCAACAGAAAGGCAATACCCATAGACAAGGGCAGCCCTTTTTCATAAAGTCGCCGCGTAACCGGCACCACGCCACATTCACAAACTGGAAACACAATGCCCAAAGAAGCGCCCACCAGCGCCGCCAAGATCGGTTGCCGCGGCAAAAACCGCTCCAGCATCTGCTGATCCACAAATACGGCAATAAACCCAGATACAATGGAACCGGCCAGCAGAAAAGGTGCGGCCTCAATAAAGATACCTAAAAAGATGGTGACAAAGGTTTGCGCCCGTTCGGTCACAAAAAAGAGGTCTTGCGGCGATGTGATGGCCGCGGAAAAAATGGCATAGAGCGCGCCGATGGCCACCAGACTGGTTAATAGGATGCGGAGCGTCCGGGAGGTGCTGGCTTTGGGGGAGACGGCCGGAGATGCAGAAAGTTCTTGCGATGTGCTTTGGGTTGAATGGATTTTGTCGAACATGATTCGATATTGCGTGCGTAGACGCTATTCCTGTTTCTGATTCAACACCGACCCGCCCAGCGTGATCAGCGCGGCGCCAATCTGGCGCAAGCAGCCGTTGAGGTCGCGCGCGATCTGCGGCGCGGACATGTGTAGAATTTCCCAGCGTTCTGGCGGCGCGGCGCCGTTGCTCTCCTGCAACTGGTTGTCCTCATCAACGCAGCGGATGCCCAAATAGCCGCCGCGCGCCCGCAGCGTAATATCCATCGGACGGTCGCCCACAATGCGATTGGGCAAGGGGCGCAAGCGGTGCTCGCGCAGCGCCTGCCAGAGCGTTTCAAACGGGTCATCCTGATAGAAAAGGTCGCGTACATCTTGGGCCGTGAGCAGGCGATCCAGCGTGGTGTTGATGAAGGTGATGCGGCGCATTTTGGCCGCGGGGATCGGTCGCGCCAAACGCTGCAGCGGCCCCAATTCAATGCGAAAATAGAAGTCGTCCGCCCGTGGATGTTCTGCTTCCGCAGGCATGAGTTCGCGGCGGGTCAACAGCTGGTAGCGGCGCGTGGCCGCAAACCAGGTAACCGTGTGCGCCTCTTCGTCATCCTTGAAAGCGCCGGTCTGGTAAAAAGCCAGATAGTCGGCGCCGACTCGGCGCGGCGCCCGCCGCTGTGGAATACGATACCAGCCCTCCGATGCCACACGACGCAGATCGGCCTGATTGTTCATCACGCAGACCAACACCGTGCGCCGCCGCGCCAGGGCGTCGGGATAGAGCATTTCAGGGCCGTTTTCCGTCATTGGGGGATAATACTGCATGGGGCATGGTTGCGCAAGTTTGCTTACATAACGTAGAATAACCAGCTATTAGCCGTCAGCTATCAGCCGTCAGCAACAAATCACCAATTGCTAGCCACCAACTCCACGGAGAGGCGTAATGACAACTTCCACAGTAGAGGACCGCGCGGAACAGATCGCCGCGGCCGAGCCGACCGCGACTTTTCAGACCGACCAAGTTTTCACTGTCGCCGGCGGCCATTTTATCCACGACACATACAGTGCTTTTATTGCGCCGCTGATTCCGCTGCTGCAAGAGCGCTTGGGTGTGGGCTATGCCGGCGCCGGCAGCCTGGCCATTTATGCACAAATGCCCAGCTTGCTCAACCCGTTTATTGGCTATCTGGCCGATCGCGTGAGCCTGCGCTACTTTATTATTCTGGCGCCGGCGGTCACGGCCACCCTGATGAGCTGCATGGGGTTGACCTCCAACTACTTGGCGCTGGCCATGCTCATGTTGGCTGCCGGCGTTAGCATGGCGGCGTTTCACGCACCGGCGCCAGCCATGATTGGGCGCCTGGCCGGCCAGCGCACCGGCACCGGCATGAGCATCTTTATGGCCTCCGGCGAGCTGGGGCGCACGGTGGGTCCGCTCTTTGTAACGGCAGGTGTAGCCTGGTTTGGATTGGAAGGAATCTGGCGGCTGGCCACGGTGGGCTGGATCACATCGGTAATACTCTATTGGAAGCTGCACACCGTATCCGCCCGACCAACGGGACATAAGAACACCTCGCTGCAAGAGTGGCTGCCGCTGGCCAAACGCATTTTCCCCTTTTTGGCCTGGCTCATGCTGGGGCGGGCGCTGATCAATGCCTCGCTCACCACCTATTTACCCGCCTATATGAGCGATGTGGCCCAAAGCAACTTGTGGCTGGCCGCAGCCTCGCTTAGCATTTTGGAAGGAGCAGGCGTGGTCGGGGCCCTCTTTACCGGCACCATCAGCGACAAATTGGGCCGTAAGCGCGTGCTGGGCTTTCTGTTGGCGGTGGCGCCCGTTCTGTTGCTCATCTTTCTCAATTCGCCAAGTTGGCTTTACATACCGCTGCTCATCCTGCTTGGCTTGACGGCCATTTCTCCCACGCCAGTGCTCATGGCCACCGTGCAAGACTTTTTTCCAAAACACCGGGCGCTTTCCAATGGCTCCTTCTTGGCGCTCAACTTTCTCATTCGCGCGTTTGGCATCTGGGTTGTCGGGCGCGTCGGCGACCTCTCCGGTCTGCCGCAGGCGTACCTGATCAGCGCGCTGGTGGCGTTCATCAGCATTCCCGCCGTGTGGATGCTGCCGGAGCATCGTCCATCGTAGTTCACTTTTATATATCTTATGTTACGCAAGCCTGGCGGAAAGTCAGCTCGCCGACACTCCCGTTTCTCTCTAGCCGACTGGCTGTCGCTGCGTAACGTGAGTTATGCATGTAGCCCACTTTTATACATGAAGTGTCTATCCGCCAATTCTGCGTGCAAAACCGCGCCGTCAGAAACAGGTTACGATTCACAACCGAATTGACGGATAGGGTCTACATATTTACGCCTGCGCTGGGGGCTCAGGTCGGCGGCGCAAATAGAGCCTCTGGCTACATCGACGAAAAATTATTGCGCTATCGACAAAAAGTTGTCGATGTTGACGAGTAAGCGCCTACGCTGAAATCTACCACAAAAAAGTCCGACTTCTGCCAGAAGTCGGACTTTTTTGTGGCAATGTAAATCATTATCAGTGCACCGCAACGGTGTTGGCAGTGCAGGCATCGTTCTGGGCTGGTGAATCCGGCCTCATCTCCTGTCGTTGCGATCTACTGATTATTTTCGCATAAGCGGTAGATAAACATTTGACGAGCCGCCCAGTCCGCCAGGGGTGGGGGTGGCAATGGGCGTTGAAGTGGGCTGCGGTGTAGGCGTAGACGGCGTAGACGTAGACTGCGGTGTGGATGTGGTCGGTGTGGATGTGGCCGGGGTCGATGATGGTTGCGGGGTCGATGTGCCGGGGGTCCCCGACGGTTCCGGCGTCGATGTGCCGTCAGGACCAATGATCTCAATATCCATGGTGGTGCTGACGCTACCCAGGTCGTTGACCACGTTCACATTAATGGTCTTAATGCCGGGCGCACTCCACTTTTTCGTGAGATAAATCTCGTTACTGACCAGCTGCTCCACTAGCGGCGTCTGTTGGTCGGTAAGCTCAACGGTGTAGGTAAAGGGCCACGTGGCGTAGGGCGGGTCCACGGTAATGGTAAAGACCTGATCCACGTTGACTTCACCCGAGGCAGGGCCACTAATGCTGACGCTGCTCATGGGATAAAAGAGCTTGGATGCTTCGGTGCTCATGCCGGCGCTGTAGTTGAGGATGACGCTGTCTTCTGTGCTGGTGCTAATGGTGTGCAGCCCGGTGCCGGCGGGCAACGTCTGCGTCATTACAAAGGTCCAGTTGCCGCTGGCGTCGGACTGGGTTTGACCCAAGTAGGTGAGCGCTTCATCAATACCGTCCAGATCGTCGGTATAGAGATCGATTAGACAATTGGGGCAGTGGCTTTCACCCGCTTCCATATCTACACCGTTGGCGCCGGTAAGGGTCACGCCATCAATGTTGGTAATGCGCGCCGGGCGAAACTGGTGCAGCGCTTTGGGCATGGCCGGTCCAAATTCGTAGATCAGCCCGGGGCCATCTTTCACAATGTTGCGGCGCACGGTTACCCGATCAAAGAGCGGCGAGCCATCGTTGGTCAGAATAGCCGTCTCTTCGCCTTCTTCAAAACCGGTGCGGCTGCGCACAATCAGATTATCCAGCACGGTCATGTTGGGGCCCGAAATTTTTAGCCCCTGGCCACAGACACCCACCTCATTGCCATCAGCATCAACGCCGATGATATTCTCGGTAATGGTGTGGCCGGCGCCAAAGACCTCCAGCGCAATGGGCGGCGTGTCGTTCGCCGAGCGCACGTTCTGCATACCGGCAATAATATTGCGGTCTATGGTGTTGTTGCTGCCACTGAGGGCAATGCCCCAGCCGCCATACCAGCCGCTGGCGCTGTAGTTTGGCTGACAATCCACCGCCGGCGGCACGGTTGGTATGGTGCCGTCTGCCCGTGTGCCAATGGCGTTGTTGCGCACAATATTATTGTCGCCCATGCTGATATCAATGGCTTTGGCAAACGAGCCGGTAATGACATTGCGGCGCACCACGTTATCATTTGAGCTAATGTAAATGCCGCCATGCGCCATGCGATTGGGAAAGCCTTGGGGTCGGAAGGAGACCTGGCTGCCATCGGCGGTCAGCCCCATCCAAATATCTTCAATCAGGTTGCCATCCTCCTTGAGCATAAGCGAGCCGCCGTTCTGAAAGGCAATATTGCGGATAATATTGCCGGTGCTCTCCACCTCAATGCTATTTTCGCCCATATCAATAATAATCGACGGCGCACCGGTGCGACCAAGCGGCTGGGTGGCGCCATCAATCGTCACCTGGCCATTTTTGTTGAGAATGGTGTCGGTCTTGAGCGGCGGTAGCCTATTGGCCGAGTCTAGCACAATCGTCCACGTACCAACCGCTTGCAGGTCACGGCCGGGATCGCTGGCGTCCAGGTTGAACTCAATGGCAATGGGGCGGTCCGTTTGTGGACGACCAGCCGCCTCGCGCAGCGCCCGCCGAAACGAGCAGAGGCCATCCGCATCGGGAAAGAGAATGGCGCCCTGCGTGTAGGTACAAGTGTCTGTATTGCTGCCTGGGTCGGGGTCGGTGCTGGTATCCACCACAATGGTGGTGACGGCTTGCAGCGCGGGCGCCGCGACTGGCCCCCTTTCTGGCGCGGCAGATACGGCCGCCGTGGCAAAATTCGCCGGCATTGATGCCGCCACAATGGCCCAACAGAGCGCAATTGTCAGGCTCAATCGACCAATCAGCCGGTATACATAGCGCGTACTACGAATCATACATATCCTCCAAGTTTGTAAGGTTTTTCCAAAAATAAACATAAACAATGCCTTCAAGCTAATCTCCGAAGCAGCAACATCCAGAAAACCTATATATCCTGGATAGGAATTTTTCGGGATTCGCCTAAATTTGGGTATTGTGCGCCGCTGGGCTTTTCCAGGAATTTCAGAATCCCGTTCGCGCAAATGGTCATTTGGCTAAATGGCCATTTGCGCAAACCGAGGTACGACGCACCTGGGCAGTGCGTCGCACCCCAATGTTGTACTAGCTACCGTTTTTGATCAATGGCAGATACACATCGGTCTTATCCCCAAAGGTCGATGTGGGGCTGGGCGTGGGGGTTGCACCAGGGGTTGTTGTTGATGCGGGCGTCTGCGATGGATCCGGCGTCGGCGTTTCGCCCGGCGTTTCCGTAGTTTCCGGCGTTGTGGTAGTTTCCGGCGTGCCGGTAGAATCCGGCGTTGTGCTGGGTGTACCTGTCATCTCTACCGTGGGCGTTGTCGCGGATGTGGCCGTGGGCGTAATCTCCGGCATGCCCTGCTCGGACCCGCTGCCGGGACAGAGGAAGCCCACACAGACGCCGCCGTTGCCGCCCGTGGTCACAATGCCGGCCACCGGCTGGCCAATGGCGCTGCGAGCCTCGATGCCGTTGACCGTATCCTGGCCGCCTGCGCTGCTCACAACCGAACGGGTCAACACTTCGCCCGCCGCCAGCGCCGCGCCCGCCAAGGCCATGGCCGCACAAATAGCCAGCAGCAGCGCAAGTCGGTATACTTGTTTCTTATTTCTCATGGTCTGACCTCCTTTTCGTGTGAGAATCAGCCACTAATTACACGTGGTGTTAACGGCTGTGTAGTCGGCTTTGTAGCTGGCCACGCAGCGGATGGTTCCCGCAAAAGCGTTGCCGCCCCCCTGCACCAGCGAAGCGCCCACATAGACCGTGTAGTTGCCCGACGACAGGCGGATGCCAAAGTCTTCGCCGTCAATCACCGAATGGTCAAAGCGCACGGTGTGCGCGCCAGCGCCGGTGCCTTCCACGCCATACGCGGCGGCGGATTGGTCGGCCTTCAGCGTGCTATTCTCAATAATGGGGCTGCCGCCATTTAAGCGCAGCGCATTGGCCGAGCCGCCGCCAGACGCCATCAACGTGACGCTGTCCAACGTGGGGCTAGAGGCGCTGTTGAAAATGCCCCAGTTGCCCACACCACCGCCGGACGCTTGGGCATAGACATGCTCCAGCGTGGCGCTGCCGCCGTTGAGGAAGAGGCCATCATGGCGGTCGCCACCGGCGCCATTGGCCAGCGCTTTCACGTTAAACAGGCGGGTGTTGCTGTTGCCGCTGCCAATGTAAATGGCTACGCCGTCCTGCGCCTCGGAGATATTCGCAACTTCAACGTCGCTCAGCTGGCTGTCGGCCTGCATGGCCACGGTCGCCGCCGCCGATGAGGTATGGCTGCCGCTCGCCTTAGAGCTGATCTGGGTGACGGCCATGCCGGCGCCTTTCAGATGCACATAGGGCTTGACCGTTACCTGCTCTTCGTAGAGACCGGGCGCCACCCAAACCAGATAACGATTGTCGGATGCCGGGCTAATGGCGTTCATGGCGTCGGTAATGGTGGTGTAGTGGCCGCCGCTCTTGGCCACAATAATCACATTTTCATAATTGGCGCTGCCCGTGTCGTCAATGCCATCGGCAAAGCCGGCGGGCATATCCGTAATGCCGCTCCAAGAGACGCTATCGGCCTGGAACGCGTAGGGAACCGAAGTGAACTGCTGCCGCGGAAAGTCGGTGTAATTGCTATCTGTGTTGGTCAGGTCGACGCTCAGTTGCAGATAGCGACCGGTTCCGTCAAAAACCGAGGCCGAAAGCGGCGTCACCGAGCCGAGCTTCAGCGCAAAGTTGCCGGCATTAACGGGCACGCTGAGATAGGTTTCGGTCCACAGGTTGTTGCCGCCCGTGTCGGCATCGTAAATGGTGAACTTGAGCGCGGCCTGGCCCGTGTATGGGTTGCCGCCGCTGTCGCGCAGATGCCCCTGGTAATTGACGAGCGACGGGGCGCTGACCAGCGCCAGTGCGCTGGCCCGCAGGCGGCCGGCGCCGATCATAGCGGCCAGCACCAATGCGGCGCACAGCCCAACGAGAACAAACAGTTTCTGATGTTGATATGTTTTCATCTATCTCCTCCGATAGGTAGGAATGGTGTTTTGGGTTGACTGTTTCGACGAACATGCAACGTCATGCATGTAGGATAGCAACGTTTGAACCATTTTACTGGCAATGCCGGCAGAAAATGCCTCAAATCGACTCAACTTTGCATCACGTTGCCTTCAGTTTAGGTGGCAAGCGATCACAAAGCGTCGCCAAAACCGTCCTTTGGGCTCAACTTGGTATTGATGCATAAAACACATATATCAACACCGCTTCGTGAGCTGCCAAGCTCAGGCTACGGCTGGATAGTCACCAAAAATATACTCTTTAGGCGCGTTTGACAGGCATAGATTGATTTGTTACCATAGGCGCACGTTAGCCGTAACTTCACCAAATTACACAGTTAACGAAATAATTTCCTCTCTCCCCGAATATCAGCTCAATAGAAGTTCAATCAAACAGAATTGACGCCCGCACCTATAGGCAAATATCCGATCCACCTACGGTCATGGACTAGCGTTACGCTTGTCCGACAAGTTCCAAAATAGCCAAATACAAAGGAGAAACTCTTATGGTATCGAAGCTCCCCTTCGTCCGGTTTAGCCTGCTGCTGGCATTGCTATTGGTGTTCGCGCTAGCCGCCTGTGATTCATCATCAGAACCGGTGGAACCGGCGGCTGAAGAAGCTGCCGCGCCGGCGGCCGATACAGAAGCGGCGACTGAGGCCGAGGCCAGCAGCGAAGAAGCCGAGGCGCCGGCCGCGGAAGCCGAAGCAGCGGCGCCCACGGCCGCCGATGATTATCAGGCAGCGCGTGAAGCATGCACGGCTGAAAGCCCGTGCTGGGCGGCGATTGTGGAAGATGTTCCGGCTTCGTTCCAAGAAGCGCCCATGCTGGCCGAAAAGGTGGCGGCGGGCGAGTTGCCACCGGTAGAAGAGCGCCTGCCCAGCGACCCGCTGGTCATCCAGCCGGCCGAGATGATCGGCCAATATGGCGGCATTCTGCGCCGTGCCTACACCGGGCCCGGCGACAATCAAAATATTGAGCGCTGGAACAACGATCACCACATCTTCTGGGACACGGGCGCCACCGAGCTGCGCCCTCGCGTCATCAAGGCATGGGAGTCCAACGAAGATGCGTCGGTCTGGACATTCCACCTGCGCGACGGGATGAAATGGTCGGACGGTGCGCCGTTCACGGCGGATGACTATATCTTCTGGTATGAACATATTGTGAGCAATGAGCTGCTGGTGCCGACGCCGCCATTTTGGATGCAGTGGGGTGGCGAACTAGCCGTCATGGAGAAGATCGACGATACGACCTTTACCATTACCTTTGCTCAGCCCTTTCCGGCCTGGCTAGAGGTGCTCTCTACGTCGACGGTGGCTGGCCATTTTAACGCTGGCGAAACGGGGGGTGGCTTTGTGGCGCCCCACCACTATCTAGAGCAGTTTCACGCCGATTTCGTAGGTGAGGAAGAGGCCAACGCGCTGGCCGAAGAAGCTGGCTTCGAGAATTGGTATCTGCACCTGCTGTCCAAGAACAACGCGCACGTTAATCCAGAACTACCGGTACTAACGCCCTGGAAACCCGTAACCACCAATGCCTCGACTGAGTATATTCTAGAGCGCAACCCCTATTTCTGGGCGGTGGACACCGAGGGCAATCAGCTGCCCTATCTAGATGGCATTACGCTGGAGCTGGTGGAAGAGCTGGAAGTGCTCAACCTGCGCGCCATTGCCGGCAACTACACGATTCAGGGCCGCCACATCGACTTCTCCAAGCTGCCCGTAATTCGCGAGAACGAAGAGGCGGGCGACTACTTTGTTGACTTCTGGGGCAGCAGCACGCGCAACCCAGTGGCCGTCTACTTTAACATGGATTACAATGGCAATCCCGAAATTGCCGAATACACCGTGGGCAGCCGCGACTTCCGCAAGGCGCTCTCCTTGGCCATTGAGCGCAGCGAAATCAACGAGACCTTCTTCCTGGGCGTGGGCAATGAAGCATCGCTCTGTCCGGCCAATGCGTCGCCCTATTTCCCCAGCGACCGTTGGGATGAAGAGTTCGCCCGCTTCGATCTTGACGAAGCCAACGCCATCCTCGACTCCATTGGCCTGGACCAGAAAGACGGTGAAGGATATCGCCTACTGCCCAGCGGCGAACGGCTGGTGTTGAGTGTCGATGCAACCAGCGGATCCTTCTTGCCTTATCCTGAAATTGGCGAACGGATCGCCGAGATGTGGGAGGAGATCGGCATCCAGTTACAGGTCAATCCAGTGGAACGCAGCCTCCACGAAAATCGCATGACTGCCAACGAACCGATGCTGAACCTGTTTGAAACGGGCGAGTGGAATCCGGAAACCGCCACTCGCCTGATCCCAGGCAACCGTTGGGGACCCGAAGCGACCACTTGGGGCAACACACCCAACCCCGATCCAGCCGATTATGACGGTCCGCAATGGCTAAAGGACCAAATCCTCAAACATTGGGAAGCGATCCAAACGCCGGACCCCGACCTGCGCCGCGCGCGTTATATTGAGGGTATGGAGATTATGTGCGACAACATCCCCATCATTGGCATGGTGGTAAACGTACCGGTCTACACCACGCTCATTAAAAACTATATGCGCAACGTGCCCAAGCCCCTGGAGTGGGTCGTCTACGCCCAAACCCCAGGCAATGGGTATCCAGAACAGTTCTTCATGTTGCAAGAGTAGGAAGAAATAGAAAGAAGTAGGGAGAATGGCTACTCCCTACTTCCTAATCCCTAATCCCAAGGGCAACACCTATGCTGGGCTATCTCATTCGACGCGTGCTGTATGGGCTGCTGACTATCTTTGCGGTTTCAGTCCTCTCATTTACGATTATTCAGCTTCCGCCCGGAGACTACGTGACCTCGTATATTGCTTCGTTGGAAGCGCAAGGTGACGAAGTCTCAGCGGAGGAAGCGGCGGCGTTACGGGCCTATTTTGGTTTGGGGGAACCCGCTTACATTCAATATGGCAAATGGATGTGGCAGATCATGCAGGGCAATTGGGGAATGTCCTTCCAATATCGCGTGCCGGTAACGGAAATAATTGGGCAGCGGCTGTTACTCACTATTGTGCTGGCGCTCGGCAGCCTGATTTTTATTTGGGTCGTGGCCATTCCCATAGGCATCTATTCCGCCGTGCGCCAATATTCGGTATTGGACTATATTGCCACCATGTTTGGCTTTACGGGCTTGGCGATTCCCGATTTTCTCTTTGCCCTGGTGCTTATGTATCTGGCGTGGGACTGGTTCAACTTCAGCATTGGCGGCCTCTTTTCACCGGAATATCTCTCCGCGCCTTGGAGCCTGGGCCGGGTGTTCGATCTGCTCCAGCATTTGATTATTCCAATCGTTGTGCTGGGTACGTCGGGCACGGCATCGCTGATTCGCATTACGCGGGCTAATCTGCTGGATGAGTTGCGCAAGCCCTATGTGGTGACGGCGCGCGCCAAGGGGATGAATGAATGGCAGTTGATCTTCAAATATCCGGTGCGCCTGGCCTTTAACCCCATTATTAGCATTACGGCCTATATTCTGCCCTTTCTCGTGTCGGGCAGCGTGATCGTTTCCGTCGTGCTCAATCTGCCCACCGTGGGCCCCGTGTTGCTGCGCTCCTTGCTCTCGCAGGACATGTTCTTGGCGGGCGCCATTATCCTGATGATTGGCGTCATGACCGTAATCGGCACGCTGCTCTCCGATATTTTGTTGGGCATTGTGGACCCGCGGGTGCGGCTGCGTTAATCCTCTCATGCAAAAATCATCATGACTGAATCAACAAACAGCACGACTTCAACTGGCGAAGACCGCCTCAGCGTGGCTACCCAGCGCCAGTTAATGTGGTGGCGCTTCAAAAAGCACAAAATTGCGGTCATTTCGCTGTGGGTTGTGATCATCTTTTACATTGTGGTGCTCGGGGCAGAATTTCTTTCCACCAGCGACCCAACCAAAGGTCGCTCAGCACGCGCCGTGGTGCCGCCACAGCCCATTTTCACTTTCGACCACGGCGCCTTTCGGCTGCACGTTTGCGGTATCAAAGGCGAACGCGATAGCTATACGCTGCAGAAAACGTACAAGACCGACTGCACCCAGAAGATCGATCTCACATTTTTTGCCCATGGCTTTGCCTATAAATTATTCGGCCTCTTCCCCACCGATCGCCACTTTTTGGGCGTGGCCGAGGGGCAAGGCGTGACCGCTGAAGAAAGCATCTTTCTCCTGGGCACCGATGAGCAGGGCCGCGATCTCTTCTCGCGCATTCTGCACGGTTCCCGCACTTCGTTAACCATTGGCTTAATCGGTGTGGCCATGAGTCTGACCCTGGGCATTACGCTGGGCGGCATCTCCGGTTTTTTTGGCGGATATATCGACAATGTTATTCAACGCACCATTGAGATTATTCGCTCGATTCCGACCATTCCGCTGTGGATGGGTCTGGCCGCCGCCTTGCCCCCAAGCTGGTCGATTATACAGATCTACTTTGCGATCACCGTCATTATCTCGCTCTTTGCCTGGACCGACCTGGCGCGCGTGGTGCGCGGCCGTTTTCTGGCCATGCGCGAAGAAGATTTCGTCACGGCGGCGCTGGTGGCTGGAGCCAAGTGGCAGGATATTATCTTCCGCCACATGGTGCCCTCCTTTTACAGCCACCTGATCGCTTCGGCTACGCTGGCCATTCCGTTTATGATCTTGAGCGAAACCGCGCTCAGCTTTTTGGGCTTGGGGCTACGACCGCCAGCCATTAGCTGGGGCGTGCTGCTGCAAGCCGCCCAAAACGTGCAGGCCATTGCCCTGACGCCCTGGCTCATGCTCCCGGCCGTCCCGGTAATCATTATCATTTTGGCGCTTAACTTTATGGGAGATGGCTTGCGGGATGCGGCGGATCCATATAGCGCAGTAGAGTCAGGATGAAATTTTGAAAAGCAAGAAAGCGGAGAATCGCCACCCTCACCCTTTCTCCCTATTTCCTTAACGAACCATTTAACCAAGAAAGCGAGTTCAACGAGAGATGCCCAAACTAGTCATGCTGCCCCCGCAGAGCGCCAAGACGGTGCGGTGGGCGGGCGATCTGGTAAAAGAATTACCCCAATATCAAGTCGCTTTGCCCGAGACCGATGAGGAAGCGCGCGCAGCCATTGTGGATGCCGATGCGGCATTTGGCGTGCTGCCAGCGGATGTGCTGGCGGCGGCGCAAAAGCTGCGCTGGCTGCAAAGCCCGGCCGCCGCGCCGCCCGCCGGCTACTATTACCCGGCGCTCATCACACACCCGGTGCAGGTATGTAACCTGCGCGGCGTCTACAACGATCACATTGCGCAGCACATTATGATGTACGTACTGGCGCTGGCGCGCGGCCTGCCCTATTACATGGATGCGCAACGCGCCCGCCGCTGGGATAAAGACGCGCGCAAGAGCGGCTATGTGGACTTGCAAGGGGCCACGGCGCTGATCATGGGGCTGGGCGGCATTGGTCACGAGACGGCGCGGCTCTGCAACGCCTTTGGCATGACGGTCATCGGCACCGACGCCCGCTGGGAGTATGAGACGCCCGGCGTAGAAACCCATCCACCGGCGGCGCTGGACAGCCTGCTGCCGCGGGCCGACTTTGTGATTGTCACCGTGCCGCACACGCCGGAAACCGAGGGCATGTGGAATGCGGCGCGCTTTGCCTGCATGAAGCCCAGCGCCTATTTTATCAACATTGGCCGCGGCCTCACCACCAAAATCGCTGATTTGACGGCGGCGCTAGAAGCGGGGCAGATCGCCGGCTGCGCGCTGGACGTGTACGAGGTGGAGCCCTTCCCAGCCGACGAAAAGCTGTGGACCCTGCCCAACGTGATCCTAACGCCGCACATTGCGGTCCACGAAGCGGCCAACATTGACGAACGCCAGTTTGCTGTCTTTCTAGAAAACGCCCGCCGCTTGGACGCGGGCGAATCGTTGATCAACGTAGTGGATAAGGCGAGTTGGTATTAGAAGCCGTCTGAAAAGGTGGTTGAGGCGTGTCACATTCCGGGAAAGGGCCACGAAATTCTGGTCAAATCATCCGCAATCGGCCCTTTCCCGGAATGTTTTTGGATCCAATTGTGACTTTTCAAACAGCTTCTTAGGATCCCCGCGCAGAAGTGGTCTGAGCGCCCAAGCACCGCTTGGGACGTCGAAGGCCACGTTTGCACAGGAACGTTTGGGGTTAATGATATGACAGAGACCAGATTGCGCGACGCCATGCCAACAGCGATCGGCACGCCACCGGATGCGGTGGCGCCGATTCTACAAGTGCAGAACCTGCACACCCACTTTTTCACTGGCGAAGGCATTGTCCACGCCGTGGATGGGGCCAGCTTTGCCGTACATCCGGGCAAAACGCTGGGTATTGTGGGGGAAAGCGGCTGCGGCAAAAGCGTGGCGGCCAAGTCGATTTTGCAGATTGTGGACAAGCCGGGCCGCATTGTAGACGGGGAGATTCTTTACACCTACACCGACAAAAGCGGACGCTATCGGCATGAAAACATCCTGAGCCTGCCGTCGGATAGCCGCCAGATGAAGTCGATTCGCGGCGGCGAAATCTCCATGATTTTTCAGGAGCCCATGAGTTCGTTTAGCCCCATCCACAGTGTGGGCAATCAGCTCACTGAGACCATCCGCCTGCACACCGACATGGATCAGCGCACGGCGCGCGAAGCCGCCATCGAATGGTTGAGCCGCGTGGGCATTCCCAACCCGGCCCGACGCGTTGAAGAATATCCATACCAAATGAGCGGTGGCCAATGCCAGCGCGCCATGATCGCCATGGCGCTGTCCACCAATCCGCGCATCTTGATCGCCGATGAGCCCACCACGGCGCTGGACGTAACCACGCAGGCGCAGATTCTGAACCTGCTGCAGCGGCTGCAAGCCGAACAGGGCATGGCCATGATCTTCATCACCCACGACCTGGGCGTGATTGCCGAAGTGGCCGATGAGGTGGCCGTTATGTATTTGGGGCGGGTGGTGGAGCGGGCGCCGGTGCAGGAGATCTTCCGCAACCCGCAGCATCCGTACACGCGGGCGCTACTCACGTCGATTCCCAGCATTGAGGCGCAACCGCGCCAACGTCTACCCACCATCAGCGGCTCGATCCCACATCCGCAAAATCGGCCGCCGGGCTGCCCCTTTCACCCGCGCTGCCCGGAATATATGGCGGGCACGTGCGAACAAAAAGAGCCACAACTGGCATCGGTAGGTACAAATCATGAAGTCAGTTGCTTCTTATATCCAGGTTGTTGAGTTCGATTGTAGAACAAGCTTTTTGCAGATTTATAAATTAACACCGGCAGAGAAGTTCGACTTCTCGGAGAAGTCGAACTTCTGGGAGACCAGTACTATTTTGTTAATATACAATCAGCTTGTCCTACATCTCCCAATTGACTTTTGAGGTCAGTCGCCATGCAGGAAAATGTGGTTTTGCAGGTCAACAATTTAAAAAAATATTTCCCAGTGGAAAGCGGCTTTCTCAAGCGCCAGGTGGGCGAGGTGCGCGCCGTGGACGATGTCTCCTTTGCCATTGCCCAGGGCGAAACGGTGAGCCTGGTGGGCGAAAGCGGTTGCGGCAAAACCACTACCTCGCGCTGCGTCATTCGCGCCATCCAGCCCACGGGCGGCGAAATTTTGTACCGCACCGAAGCGGGCAAGGTGGTAGACCTGGCCAAGCTCTCTATGAATGAGATCCGCCCGCTGCGCCGCGGTTTTCAGATGGTCTTTCAGGATCCGTTTTCGTCGCTGAACCCGCGCATGACCATCTTCGACATTGTAAGCGAGCCGCTGCGCGTCAATAACATTGGCAGCCGCGCCGAGCGCGAGGACCGCGTGGCCGAGCTGCTCAAATTGGTGGGACTGCGTGGTGAATATATGCAGCGCTTTCCGCACGCCTTTAGCGGCGGGCAACGCCAGCGCATTGGCATTGCGCGCGCCCTGGCCGCCAGCCCGCGCCTGATTGTGGCCGACGAGCCCGTATCGGCATTGGATGTGTCGGTGCAGGCACAGGTGCTCAATTTGATGATGGATCTGCAGGACGAGCTGGGGCTAACTTACCTCTTTGTCTCCCACGACCTGAGCGTGGTGAACCAGATCAGCAATCGCGTCATCGTTATGTATGTGGGGCGCGTGGCCGAGATTGGTCCGCCCCAGGCGCTCTTCAAAGACCCCAAACACCCCTACACGGCGGCGCTCATCACGTCGCTCCCCAAGCCGGACCCCTTCAACCGCAGCGACCGCCAGATCCCCGAAGGCGAAGTGGCCAACCCGGCCAACCCGCCCAGCGGCTGCTACTTTCATCCCCGCTGCCCCTTTGCCATCGACCGCTGCCGCCAAGAGACGCCCGCCCTGGAGGAGATCGCCCCTGGCCGCGCGGTTAGCTGTCACCGGGCGCGGGAGTTGCAGTTGTTTGAGCAGGTAGAGGGATAGTTGGGTAGATTGAGCCACATAAACTTAGGGGAAAGCGAACGGCGGTTGAGCGATGTCCTGAGTTCATCGAAGGGTAGGCTGCGGCCGTATGCAGCCGAATCGAAACCAGAGTGAGCGAGTCGACCCGTTTGGCTTCGGCGTGAGCTCAGTCGAACGGTTTCGATACGGCCCCCAACAGCAGGGTCTACTCAACCGGCGCTAGCCTGTTCTCTTAAGTTTACACTTATAATATACAGAAAGAGTCAGCATGAAAGTATATGGCAACGCCGCCGAAAATGTAGACTTCCCGGCTTGGATTTGTGGACACTGGAACGGCTCGCCGCTTGAAATTGGGATGGGATTGCGAACCGAAGTAGGCGAGAGTGAGGTGCGCCATCATCACCCATTCTGCGAGTACTTCATTGGCTTGGAAGGAACAGCGGAATTCGAGGTAGAGGGTTCTGTGGTCGTGTTACGTCCAGGGTTAGTTGTGATGTTTGAACCAGGTGAGCGGCATCAGCTAACGGCGGTTGATGAGGCGGGCGCACGTTGGATAGTGATTAAAGAACGCTCAAAGCCGGGCACGAAGTACATATTAGAATGATATGAAGGGAGCATATATTCATGGGTACATGGCCAGCCGATTATCAAGAACAGCTTTCCGGCACGAACTGCATTTTGTGTGCCGAAGGGCGACCAGAGGAAAGCGGCGCACGTATCCGTTTCTACGCCAGCGCCACCGCAGATGGCTATTTGCACTCACACGGCGTGCAGCGTGGGTATTGCGTGGTTATCTGGCGCGGTCGGCATGTCGTGGAACCCACCGATTTATCCGACGCGGAAGCGGCCGCTTTTTGGCTCGACATGATACGCGTCAGCCGCGCCATGCAGGAGGTCTACCGCCCGCTGAAGATGAATTATCAGCTCCTGGGCAATCGGGTGGCCCATCTGCATTGGATCTTGGCGCCCCGCTTCCTTGACGATGTGGCGCCTGGTGATCCATTGCCAGGCTCGGGGTATCACGCGTTTCCCGAGGATGAGGTGCGACGGGATGTGGCGGCTTTGGGCGAGGCGCTGGTGCAGATGCATGAGTAGAACTACAGGGATGGCGGCACCGAGCATATAACCGTTCAATCGCCGTGACAACCTGTTCTCTGAAGGCACGGTTAGCGGTTGTCGAGCGCGGGATTTGCAGTTGTTTGTACAGGTGGTGAGGTAGTTGGCCGAAATTGGTTCGATGAGTGTTCGTTAGCAAACAAATTGGTCGTTAAGGATAGTCACTTTGTCAAAAGTACACATCATTTTGCGATTGTAATCATTCCATGAATAAACTCATAAGTGGTGAAAACAAATGAACGGTTCTTCAATCAAATCATATAAGGAAGACGCAAGAAAGGCTGTCTTCATGGGAATCGAACACTACTCACATGTGGAAATTGTGTTTAGAGAAAACATGCAAAGGATTGATAGGCTCTATAAAGCTTATTCTGCTTTGTTTTTGCTGCTTGATCAGGGAAAATCTCATATTCTTGACCAATACGCGGAGGCGTATGCTGATACATTACGTGCAATTGTTGTATTTACTCATTCGAGTCTAGAAACGTTATTACGGGAAATCATTCGTCTCCGATTAAAGGAACAGGCCGCTGATTCACCAGAAATTCTCGAGAATATTCAATTGCTCGGTGCTTCTAAATACAACCGACAAACTAGATTTAATTTGAAAGATTTGCACAACTATCGAGATAAAACAGTTCTACAGGTTATCAATGAATCAATTGATGAACATATTTCAAGACAAAGCTTTAGCTCTGAAGATGAAATCGTCGCCTCCTTGAAAAACGTAGGAATTTTGAAAGAACGCTTTCAGTCGAGACTACCTGTGTTAGCCGAAATGATAAAAAGAAGACACCGTATAGTACATGAAGCCGATCATGAAAATACTGTGGAAGGAGCGAAATTAACACTAATCTCTATTGACAAAATAAAAATCTGGGCAGTTACCACTCGCGATTTTTATTTCGATTTGATAACGTCAATCGCAACTTCCAAAGAATCGTTGCAAAAAATGAATACTATTCTGCGGAAAGAGTTTTCTATTATCGATTTCCAGATTGATTCTGCCTTAGTAGAAGTTATGTTACAAGAGAAGTTTGATCATTGGAAGGAAGATGATAATAATAATAGATAAATCTAACATCTCGTAAATGGAAACCTGCAAGTACAGACAAGCTCGCAAGGATCCGCAGTAATTGGCCATGGCGAATCCCAAATGAACGGAAACGCAGATCAAAACGATCCCATAATCAACGCAGCCATCCACCGGTGTACGCAAAGCGAATTGCTGACCAATATCGACTACGTCCTCGCCCTCACCGGCAGCCGCTCATTCGGCTATGCCACGCCATCCTCCGACTATGACTTTGAAACCCGTGTGAATTGAAAACCAACAACTATGTTCAAAACTCACATCATCGCCATAGAAACCGGCAACGAGCCGCACGCCATTCGCGCCGCCGCGGAGTGGTGGGGTGCGTCTGTCACAGTGACCTGGGTTGGCAATTCGGGCCAGATTGTTGACTACCTATCCAGTGGGCCCGATCACGAGCTGATTATTATCTCAGGCCACGGTGATGAACGCGGGCTGTTGCTGCCCGAACTCGCTGCGGAGGTGGCGGATCTTTATCCGTACAACAAGGTAATCCAGCCGGCCGAATTTGGACGATTTTTGCAGCTGAGGGGCAATACAGTCATTAGCCTTGCCTGCCTTGGCGGAATATCGCAACTAGCCGACGCATTTCTCGCCGGTGGGGCCCGATACTATATTGGGCCAATTGATTATCCAGACGGCAGCGCAACCCTCATGTACGTTTTGGACTTTCTGTATAACCACATTTGCCACAGGCGTGATGTGATGGCGGCCCATCACATCGCGTCGAGCCATGAGGATGATCGGCAGCAGTTCAAACTGTATACAATGCATCAAGGGGATGCGTTTTGATTCAACATGTGATGCCAAATGGACGAAAAAGTTCACCCTCGATGATTATTTTTGGGAAAACCCAATTGCTTGTTTAGCGCGCGCTCCTGCTCTACGGCGGTTGAGATGAAAGCTGCGCTTGGGCCAGAAGCAAAACCACCATTTTCATTCAAAGCTGAGTATAGTGATTTGTGGTAAAATGGCGGTGGCAAGCTAACAATATAGAACACAACACAAGGAGAAAAAATGCAACGCCTACGCCTACTTGTACTATTGACGCTTCTTAGCATGTTGGTCTTGACTGCCTGTGCGCCAGGCGCTGGAGTCACCGACGCCGATACAGACGCGGGAAGCGCAGACACCGCTGCACCCGCTGAAGGGTCTGACACCATGGTTATCCGCAACATGGGGAACTTGACTTCCTGGAACCCGGCACTTACCAGCGACGGCGCTTCCATTCAGGCGCGCGATCTGCTGTGGCCGTCGTTGGTCAACACGGACAATACATCTGGCGCGCCGGTGCCTGGTCTGCAAACCTGGGAAGTCTCCGACGATTCGTTGACCTACACGTTCCACATTCGTGATGATGCCGTGTGGAGCGATGGCACGCCGATTAGCTCGGCCGACGTAAAGTTCATGATCGACGCCATTCAATCGCCCATCGAAACTGTTTATGAAACAGCGGTGGAAAAGATCGAGGCCGTCAATATTATTGACGAGAAGAATTACGAACTCGTGCTGGGCGAGATCGACTGCGCCTTTCTGTCGGGCCTGGCCTCGATCCGTCTCTTGCCATCGCACAAATATGCGGCGGATTTCAGCGATTTTGAAACCAGCGATTTCAACATGAACCCTGACGTCAGCGGCGGTCCCTATATTCTGGAAGAATGGGCGCCCACTGAGTTTGAGGCCTACGACGCCAACCCAGATTACTGGGGCGGTGCGCCGGCCATTCCGCATCTGGTCAACCGCGTCATGGAGGATGCCGCCATTGGCGTGCAGGCCCTCCAGGCCGGCGAGGTGGACTACATGACCATGCAGGGCGATCTCTTCCAGCAGATCACCAATAAAGATGACTTGAAGTGGAGTTCATTCCCGCAAACTTCGGTGGGCTTCCTCTCGCTGAATTGGAAAGACCCCAACGACCCTCAATCGGCGTATGATGCCGATGGCAATCCGATTGAACAAGCGCCGCACCCGCTCTTTGGCGACGTGCGCGTGCGCAAGGCGGTGGCGCTGGGCATCAACGTGCAAGATATGATTGACGCCATGGGGCCAGATGGCGGCACGCCGCTGGTGGGCGTGGTCAGCCCCATTTCGGGCTGGGCCTACAACAACGACATTCCGCGCTACGAGTACGATCCGGAAGCGGCCAAGGCTTTGCTGGAAGAGGCTGGCTGGGTGGACAGCGACGGTGACGGCGTGCGCGAGAAGGATGGCGTGCCGCTGGCCTTCACCATTTCATATAGTTCGATCCTGCAAATGTTCGAGACCGAAACGCTGATTATTCAGGACCAGCTGAATCAAATCGGTTTCGATGTCTCCGTGCAGCATTATGAATGGGCCAACTATCTGGAAGAGGTCTACTTTGGCCAAAAGTATGACGCCACGCCCATGACCAACAGCGACGGCGCCGCGGCTGAACCCAACACCTTTACCGGTCTGCTGCTGAGCCGCCAAGATACGGTCGGCTCCGGCGGCAACATCGCCTCATATGTCAACCCAGATGTCGATGCGCTGATTGACCAGGCGCGGTCCGTGCCCGGCTGCACAGAGGAAGACCGGGCGCCGCTGTACCACGAAATCCAGCAGATCACCCACGATGATGTGGCCTATGTCTGGCTCTTTGTACCCAACATGTTCCACGTCAGCAACGCCCGCATCGGCGGTTTTGAGCCGGGTGCCACGTGGGTCTATTACGGCTATTTGAACCATCCGCAGGAGTGGTTTATTGAGAAGTAAGTTCTATTCAATTTGTATCTCAGATTGTCATCAAGTAACATGAATACCGTCCGGTATTCATGTTACTTGATGATAGAGATACATATGTATGGACATTGACGATATCAAAGCTCGTGTCAAAATTGGCAACTTCCGCGTAAGTCTACATGCTGAAATGGAAGCAGAAAAAGACAATCTGGATATTGCCCAGATTGTCGAAGCCATTATCAATGACCATATTTTGGAAGAATATGAGGATACAGGCCGCGGTGAGAGCTGTTTGGTCGTGGGATTCTCAGATGAAACGCCCATTCATGTCGTTTGTGGAATGCGCGCCGAGAATGTGATCATAGTGACGGTCTATATTCCATCGTTACCGAAATTTATAGACCCCTGGACAAGAGCAAGTGTAGAATGAATAAGCAATCAGAAAATCGCAAATGCTACTATTGTGGTTGCGACGCTTTTGAAGAGCGCCGCACAAAGTATATCTATAGCCGCAATGGACAAAATCTATTTGTGCCTGATATGCCTGTTGACGTTTGTCTAAACTGTGGAATGGTCTATTATCACGGGGCGGCCCTACTAAAGGTTGAGCAGCGTTTCAAAGAGATTTACCAGAAACAAGTTGAGCCAGATCGTTATACAACTATGCCTGTCATGGAATATGCATAATGAAGATCCAGGCCATCAACCCTTGGCTCGTCAAAGCCGAGGGCACCTTTTGGGGTGAATATTTTTTTGTGGAAGTGGTGACCGATGAGGGCATCACCGGCTGGGGTGAAATCACCACCACCACCAAGCTGGCCAACCGCGCCGTTGCAGGCATGATCCGCCAGGTGAATGAGCTGCTGGTGGGCGAAGACCCAGCGCGGATCGAAGCCATTTGGCATAAGATATTCCGCGCCTTTACCTACATGGGCTCACGCGGCGCCACCTGCCACGTGATCAGCGGCATCGACATTGCGCTGTGGGATATTCGCGGCAAGGCGGCGGGACAGCCGATCTATGAGCTGCTGGGCGGCCCCGTGCGCGAGGCGATCTCGCTCTATTGCCATCCCGACCAGAGCAAGTTCACCAGCAAAGCCGGCGTAGAAGCAGAGATTCGCGCCATTGTGGAATCGGGCCACACGGCGCTCAAATTTGACCCCTTCCCCCACCTGCCGTCTCCCGGCAGCAGCACAGCCGACCCCGCCAACGCCGGCTATCTCGATGGGCAAATGAGCAAAGAAGGCGAGCAGATGGCCGCTGAACTCACGGCGCAGATTCGCCAAGTGGCCGGGCCCAACATTGAAATTCTAATTGACGCCCACGGTCGCTTTAACGTGCCCACCGCCATTCGTCTTTGCCGCACGTTGGAAGAGGCCGGGCAGATTGACTGGTTTGAGGAACCCGTACCGGTGGAAAGTTATCCCGCCCTGCAGCAGGTGCGCGAGAAGGTCAACGCCGCCATCTGCGTGGGCGAACGGCTGCACACGCGCTGGGAATTTGTGCCGATCTTTGAAAACAAGCTGGCCGATTACATTATGCCCGACGTGACGTGGACCGGCGGCATCTCCGAACTCAAGAAAATCGCCACCATGGCCGAAGCGTACTACATTCCCATTGCGCCCCACGACGCCAGCGGCCCCATCAACGTGGTGGCCGGTGCGCACGTCATGATGACCGTGCCCAATTTCTATCGCGTCGAGACCAATCATCACGACTTGAGCAGCTACAATAAGTTTATCCAGACGCCGCTTGATAACAGCGGTGGTGTTTTAAAGCTGCCCGCTGCGCCCGGATTGGGCATTGAGATGAATATGGATTTTTTGCGGGCGAACGTGTTGGATGGGTTTGGGGGGTAAAGAGTTAGACAGCGAGCAGTAAATTTCACAGTCGAACTAGTAGCCTCGAAAGACCTTTTTCGGATTGGCCAAAGTCTATCCAATTATTACGTTCTTTGCAGATACCAGATGTATCCGGCAAATAGAAATGTTCTCTTTGTGCCATCAGGCACAATAGGAGCCAGGGTTGTGTGCATCCACTCTCTGGCTTCTGATAGCGTCTCATTGCCCATATCCACAGCCGCGATGACATTGGATTGCGTCAACATATACTCAATATACTCACTTCGTGACCAAGCGAGTTCATTTGTGTATTCTTCTGCGCTAAAACGAAAGCCATATCCTTCACATTCTGATGGGGTTAAGGGCGTTTCATCTCTAGGGGGTTTGGGATAGCGAGACAAGAATTGTGCCTGATGCCATTGGGTGTAAGCCTCACTTTCCACCATTTGGTCGGTAATGAAGTTGTCATACAAGATTACCCAACCCCGCTCCTTTAATACTCGTTTTGCTTCAGGGAAAAATTGCGTGCGGTCAATCCAATTAATGGCCCCGCACACGGTAATCAAATCGAATGCCTCTTTGTCAAAAGGAAGCTTTTCCGCCGGGGCATGGCGATAAGTGATTTGGGCCTCATCATGCTGATTGGCCACAGCAATCATCTCTGCTGAACCGTCTATTCCGACGACGTTGTTGGCGAGTTCCTTTAGCGCTATGGTGGATAGCCCGGTCCCACAGCCAACGTCAAGCCCATGTTCATACCTGCCCTGGAGATTAATCCGGTGTCGCACTTTCTCCATAATCAACGGGTGATAATAGGGACGATGGTTGGCATATCCTTGCGCAACTCTTGGAAAGACGAAAAAGCTCATTGTCTACATTTCTCCGTAAGATCACTCAATAGATAGCTATCC
Organism: Caldilineaceae bacterium; assembly: GCA_020634755.1. GTDB lineage: Bacteria > Chloroflexota > Anaerolineae > Caldilineales > Caldilineaceae > JACKBC01. Next base: position 113,832 of record JACKBC010000016.1, read on the forward strand.
AGCAATAGCATCATCAATCTTTAAGGTCACAGCCGTAGAGAAGCAGCCGTTCATCACCATGTGACACCTCTTTAACCAGCTTCCATCCCAGCCGCTCTAGGATGCCACGCGCGTTCACCGTGGTGGCGTAAACTGTTGCGTAGCCCTGCGCCAACGCCAGCTTCATACCGGCCCGAACCAACTTCGTCCCAACCCCCTGGCCACGCTGCTGTTCCGTGACCAACAATCCGCCCAGGCCCGGGCGGTATTCGGGCAAGGTCCAAGTTGCTTCTTCACGCAGCGTAATCGTACCCGCCAATTGGCCATCACGCAGAGCCACCAGACGCACGGGCAGGCCCTCGCGCTGGGCTTCCGCGTAAAAATCCTGGGCAATGTCTGCCGCCGTTCGCTCGGCATAATAGTCTGGCCACTGGGCGCGAAACCAGCGGGTCAGAAGGGGAATGGCTTCAAGGTGATCCGCGAGAAAGGCAATTTCGATCATGGGCTTTTGCTCACTCCGCCAACCGCCACGAGCTGCGCGGATCCAGCGCATCGCGCAGGCCGTCGCCCACCAGATAGAAGCAGAGCACCGTCACCATGATCAAAACACCGGGCCAGATGACCAAATGGGTGCCAATGTTGAAATAGGAGCGGGAATCGGTCAGCATGTTGCCCCAAGACGGCGTGGGCGCCTGCACGCCCACGCCCAAAAAGCTCAACCCCGATTCAACCAAAATCAAATTGCCGGCAATGATAGTCATGGTGACAATAACAATGGGCAGCACATTGGGCAGGATGTGGTGCACCAGCAGCCGAAAATTGGGGACGCCCACGGCCTGCGCCGCCGCAATATATTCTTGTTCTTTTAGCGAAAGCACCTCTCCGCGCACCAGGCGACAGGTGCCCACCCACCCCAAGAGCGCCAGGATGACAATCAGCAGCTCTGCCGAAGGCGTCCAAAACGCGGCCGCGATCAGCAGCAAGAAGAGCGTCGGCACAGAGCTCAGCGTGGTGACCACCCAGGTGATCAGGTCATCGACGCGCCCACCATAGTAGCCGGCAATCAGCCCCAGCGCCACGCCGATTAGAATGGTCATGACGCTAGCGCTATAGGCAATGGCCAAGGAGACGCGCCCGCCATAGAGCAGGCGAATCAACTGGTCGCGCCCCAGGTGATCGGTGCCCAAAATGTGTCCGGCAGCGCCGGGCGCCAGAAACTTGTCGGGGATGCTGGTCCGGTTCACATCCAGTTCCAGCACATTCTCCACCACTGGCGGCCCCAAAACGCAGAGCAGCGTCATGAGGCCGAGCACGAGCAGCGCCGCCAAGGTCAACTTGTCGCGCAGGATGTGCCGAGCGGCATTTTGCCACAACGTACGCGTCTTTTTGGGGGCTTCTGCGCCCAACCTGATTTGAGTTGTGGCAGTCGTCACTATTGGAATTGTCCTATTTACTTATGGGTTTTACACAGCTTCTTGCAAAGCCAAAGCACTTAGTTGTCTGGCCGCTTAATTTTCGCTGCACTAGTACACAACGGCGTAAATAAACCGATGGTTGGCCGTGGCGTCAGAAGTTCGACTTCTCGGAGAAGTCGAACTTCTTAACCGTAGGCGCACTTAGGCCGTCGTGTACTAGGGGAAAATTGTCAGGCCAGCCATACAGCATTAACAACGAAGCTCACGCCGAAGCCTCGGGCCGTGCGCCGTTGAATAACAACGTTATTTCAGACGCACGCGCGGATCAAGCAGCGTGTAGAGGATATCAGAGATCAATAGGCCCAAGATGAACATGGCGGCGGCAATCACCACCGACCCCATGACCAGCGGATAATCGCGGTTGAAAACGGCATCCACGACCAACCGCCCCATTCCCGGCCAATTGAAAACTTTCTCAATGATCACCGCCCCGGCCAGCAGCGTGCCCAGCGCTTGGCCAATAAAGGTGGCCACCGGAATCAGCGCATTGGGCAGCGCATGGAGCCACCAGACGCGCCGATTGGTCAAGCCTTTGGAGCGGGCAGTACGCACAAAATCACGCTCGAACACTTCCAGCAGCTCGGTGCGGGTAAAACGTGAGATGAAAGCGATGGTGCCCAAAGAGAGCACAAAGACCGGCATAATCATGTGTTTGGCCGTTTCGGCAATATCGAATCCGCCATTGCGCCGGGTAATATCGCGCATGCCGCTCATGGGCAAAATATCAAAATTCACGCTGAGAATGATGATCAAAATCAGACCCAGCCAAAACTGCGGCATGGCGTTGCCGATCACCGTGAAGACGCGTATCAGTTGATCCACCCAGGTCTTGTGATTTATGGCGGCCAGAATGCCCAGAAAAATGCCCATGCCATAGCCCAAAATCAAAGCGCTAAAGGTAAGCAGCAGCGTGGCCGGAATTTTCTCCATAATCAATTCGCCAACGGGCCGCCGGTGTTTGAGCGATTGGCCCAGGTCGCCACGCAACAGGCCCCGGCGCTCGCCGTAGCTGTCGACTTGGCCATCGCCATCGGTATCCACCCGCGTCCAGTCATTGCCAATCAGCCAGTAGATATATTGCATGACCGGCGGCTGATCCAACCCCAGCTTGCGACGCAAAATTTCGGTTGCCATGGGGTCCGCCCGCGTGGGGTTAAAAGCAATCAGTTCAATGGGGTCGCCCGGCGCAGACAGCATCAACAGAAATGCAATGATGGTCACGCCGAAAAATGTGGGGATGCCTTGCAGCAGTCTTCTGAGGATGTAGGTGCTCATGGGCGATCTGGACTATTATTTTGCTGACATCTAGTGACGAAGCTGTTCCCGAACAAAATACAGTAATTCCGGAACTTTTCGGATACGCATTTAGGCAGTATAGTGAAGGATGTAGTTTGGCGCAAGTTATCTCTTTATCACGCACCGAAAGATATAAATGCGACGCTCATTTCGCCAACTGGAAACCCAGCAGCATGCCCTTGAATACGCCCAACGGCTCAACAACGAGTGGCCGGAACGCGCCCAAATTTGCCAGCATATTGCGCAACAAGTGGTGCACACGGCAGACCATTTGCACACCGCCGCGCCCCACGTTTTGGAACTGTGCTGCGGACCAGGCATGCTGGCCGAAGCCCTGCTGGTTGCGCTGCCTACCATGCGCTATGTGGGCATCGACCTATCGCCCACGCTGCTCGAATTCACGCGCCAACGGATACAGCTTCATGACGGCCGCATCATGCTGATTCAGGCTAACCTGAATGAAAATGCATGGCTGGATCAACTGGCGGTCTACGACGCCGCATCCCCCTTCCACGCCATTGTCACTATGCAGTCGCTGCACGATCTGGGTGGCGAACCAGAGGTGAGCCGCATTTACGGGCTGGCGCGCGAACTGCTGGTTCCCGGCGGCCTTTTCCTCAACGCCGATCTGGTCGTGGCGCCCGGCGTAGAGCTGCCTAATAACCCCGGGCGCCGCTCCATTGCGCGCCATCTAGCGCTACTGGAGCAGCATGGCTACACGAATAGCCACAGTACGCTCACCGTGGCCGGCTTTGGTTGCGTCGTCGGAAATCTCCCGGCATAGCATGTCAACATGTGATTAACTTATGGTGCGCAAGCCTGCAGGAAAGCCGGCTCGCCGACGCTTCCGTTTCTCTCTAGCAGACTGGCTGTCGCTGCGTAACGTGAGTCATTAAGTTACTTCAGACGTGATATAATTTCCCAATAAAATCTCCCAATAAAATCATTGTATAGCAAAGTGGCCACCCACCGGAGGAACACATGAACCAGATCTCCCCAACCCAATGGACCCAATATGAAGAACAAGGTTATCTGCACTTGGGCCGCGTGCTAGATGACCAGGAATTGCACGCCCTGCAACAGCGCATTGATGAGATCATGCTCGGTACGGCGCCGCTGGATTACGACCGCATGTTGATGCAGCTCGACAGCACCACCGGCGATTACAAAGACATGCCGCCGCAGACCAACGGCCATAAAGGCGCCACGCTCAACTACCGCAAAATTCAAGATCTGGAGCTGGATCCGCTCTTTTTCGCCTATATGCAAAAACCGCTCATGCAGGAAATTTGCGCGCACGTCTATGGTGACCAGACGCCGGTGGCCAGCTTCCGCGCCATGTTTATGAACAAGCCGGCCGGCTTTGGCACGCTATTGCCCTGGCACCAAGATCGCTGGAGCCACCTGGATCGCGACCCGCTGATCACGGTTTGGACCGCGCTGGACCCAGCCACCATCGCCAACGGCTGCGTCAAGGTGATTCCGGGTTCGCACCGCAACGGTCTACTCAATCCCGATCACCCATCCGGTTTTGTCACCGCAGAGCAGTCTGCCCACTTCCTGCGGCACGCCGCCCCGCTTGATTTGGAATTGGATGCGGGCGAAGCCGTGCTGCTGCACAACTGGCTGCTGCACAGCTCAGACACCAACCGCACGACCATTGCACGACGGGCCTTTAGCGTCTGCTATATGGACGCCAATACGGTCTGCCGCAACGGTCAGCCCTATCCGGTTATTTTTGGCGCAGGAGCACTGTAGCATTGTGAACCAATTTGACCCAACTTCGGTTTGGTGGCCACAGACCACAAGCACAGAGCCGCCTTCCGGCCTGGTGATTGCCAGCGCCAATTACAACACAAAGCCGCTAATTGCCCGCCTGCTCTGGTCGGTGTATCGCTTTTTAGGCTCGGAGGTGCGGTCGGTGCTCATTGTGGACAACGGTTCCACAGATGGTTCGGTCGAACTGCTGCAAGCCGCGGCCGATGCAGGGCTGTGTGCGCTGATTGCCAACCAGCAGAATCGCCACCACGGCCCCGCGCTCAGCCAGGCGCTGGCGCATTTGGCGGCTGCGTACCAATCACAGCCCGGCCCGCGACCATGGATTTGGCTGCTCGATTCGGATTGCATTATTGCCCGCGCCGATGCCGCCAACCGCGCCATTGCCGCCGCCCACGCGGCCCACGCCAGCCTATTGGGCGAGGCATACTGGAATCGTTGGAATGACGAACAGCGGCTGGCTGGCTATTCTCTCTTGCTCGACCCCGCCCACGCTTGGCGGGCAGAGATTGGCCCCATCCCCGATGGCGGTGATCCCATTGGGGATTTTGCGCAAACGTGCCAGGCCCAGGGCGTACAGCCACATTCATTTCCCTTTACGCAGGATGGCTACTTGATCCACCTGGGGCGCAGCACGCTGGCCGCCGTGCGCGAACGCGCCGAAACGTCCAACCCCCTTTATGAATGGGCGCAAAGTCATTATGAACCACACTTTCAGCTAGTGGCCGATGCGCAAGCCCGCTATGCCGAGCTGGTCGATGAATTTGATCAACAGGTTCCCAATCTAAGCATTGATGCGCTGATCCGCGCGTGCAGGCAAAGGTGACGCATCCGTGTAAATCAGGCACAGAATGCGTATATAGCTCAGCTACAAAAGCACAATATATGACCATTCGGCTCCGTAAAAGCCATGAAGAACTACGCCTTTCTCAGAGTAGAATTGTCAACTATTCATGGCTTTTACAACCGCAGTTGCTATAACAAATCCCCATTTCTCAAAACAGAACTTTTGAGCTAATATTACTGTTATTACAGGCCTATGGGTGAGCAATCGCGAACACTGTGGAGGACCAATTTAAGTGGAGAAATCAATCATGGCTATTACTTATAGAGATGCAATGATTAATTATTACGTAAATGATGTAGAGGGATTGGCGACTTTTTATCGCCAGCATTTTGGCTTTCGCGAGACCTTTCGCACGCCAGATACTGGTCCAGCCATACACATTGAGCTCAGATTGGGTGAGTTTTTGCTGGGCCTGGCTTCTATTGAAGCGGCGCGCGCCATGCACCAACTGCCGCTCAACCCTGGGCTGCCGCGCGGCGAAGTGGCGCTGTGGACCGACGATGTGGACCAGGCATATGCCGCACTGACGGCCAAAGGCGTAAACAGCATTAGCGCCCCTCACAATTTTTTGGAAATGCCACCGCTGCGCGCGGCCTGGGTGGAAGATCCCGAAGGCAACCCCATTCAGATCGTCTGCCATCGCCAGGCCAGTTGAGATGACTGGACATTAGGTTGGGTGCGCGGATGGCCGCGGATATGCGCCGATTTTGCGGGGGCGTTTCACGTTGAGGGTAACCATTAGCAACCATTAGAAATGGGCGCCTACCACTGAAAAATCGCCACAGCGATTTGGCCCCAGCCGCTGTGGCGGCTTCGCGATTTTAGCCGAGGATTCTATCCTGCCGCCCTATGTTCGTCTCCAAATCCAATTGCACCCGATTTTGCAAATTGATTGACATCACCATCAACCTGTGCTACTCTACAAACACAGCATCTGTATAGCTGTCATTAATTGAACAGATCAAAAACACAGATCAAAAACGTTGACGGTGAAGAGTAAGCGCCCAGCCAATGTTACAGCGAGTCAAGGAGAGTGAGAGCTTGACACAGAAGCAGCGCCGAAGCCACACCCGAGTTGCCGCCGAACTGCTAGTTCCAGCAGGTAAGGTGCGCCGAGCTAGTCTCCCGTAACCGAGACGCGCCCTCGCTGCATATGCCAGTCACTCGTAACGACATGGAAGATAGCCAGCGGCGGTAGAGAGGAGGCCTTACGCCTCAATCAAGGTGGTACCGCGGATAACACCGTCCTTGAGCATATTGCTCGAGGACGGTGTTTTTTTTGCGCCAGTAACGACTCGGCCTCTCTAGGAACGGCTGAGCCGTGGCCGTGATTCAATATTTATGCATGGATAGAGGAGATTTCATATGAATGCCAACCAACTGCGCACGCTCTTTTTGAACTATTTTCGCACGCGGGATCACGCCATCATCGGCAGCGCCTCGCTGATTCCTGAAGGCGACCCCAGCGTGCTTTTCACCACGGCGGGCATGCATCCGCTGGCGCCTTTTTTGCTGGGAGAGCCGCACCCAGCAGGCCGGCGGCTAGCCAGCTGCCAAAAATGTCTGCGCACGAATGACATTCTGGAAGTGGGCGACGCCACTCATCTCACCTTTTTTGAAATGCTGGGCAACTGGTCACTGGGCGACTACTGGAAGCAGACATCGATTCGTTACAGCTATGATTTTCTGACCAATCACCTGGGGCTGGAAGCGGACCGCCTCTATGTGACCTGCTTTGAGGGGGACGAAATTGCCCCCCGCGATGAAGAAGCCGCCGCAATTTGGCGCGATATCGGTATCCCGGAGCAGCGCATCTTTTTCCTGCCCAAGGCGGATAACTGGTGGGGACCGGCGGGCGCAACCGGCCCTTGCGGCCCCGACACCGAAATCTTTTACGACACCAATCCCAATGGCCCCAGCGCTGAAACGCCGGCCACCAATGGGCAGCGTTTTGTAGAAGTGTGGAACAACGTTTTTATGCAGTACGACCAGCAGGCCAATGGCCACATGGGACGCTTGGCTACGCGCAATGTGGATACGGGGCTGGGGCTGGAACGCACGCTGGCCATTGTCCAAGGCGTAACTTCGCCCTACGAGACAGAGCTCTTTCTGCCGCTTGTGGATGCAATACAGACGCTGGCCACAACATCGGATGCGTTTGCCGTGCGCGTCATTGCGGATCACGCCCGCGCCGCCACGTTTGTGCTGGGTGAAGGCATCCAGCCCGGCAATGTAGATCAGCCCTATGTGGCGCGGCGGCTGATCCGGCGCGCCATTCGCTATGGGTGGACCATTGGCATTAGCGCCCCATTTCTGGCGCAGCTGGCCGATGTGGTGATTCATATGTTTGCCGATGTCTATCCTGAACTGGAAGCACAGGGCGCGCAGATTGCGGCGGCGCTGGATGAAGAAGAGAGCCGCTTCCAGCGCACATTAGCCCGCGGCGAACGCGCCACAAATACCCTGCTTGTAGACGCGCAAACCGCCGGCCAGCGTGCGCTCGCCGGCCAGGAGGCTTTTCACCTTTATGAAACCTATGGTTTTCCGCTGGAATTGACCCAAGAGTTGGCCGCGCAAAAGGGGTTGACGGTCGATGCCGAGGGCTTCCAGCAAGCGTTTGCTGCGCATCAGGAGGCGTCCAAACAGGGTGCGGCCGAGCGCTTTCGGGGCGGGCTGGTGGAACGACGCCCCGAGACCATACGCCTCCACACGGCCACGCATCTGCTGCATGCGGCGCTGCGCCAGGTGCTGGGGACGCACGTTGAGCAGCGCGGCAGCAATATTACGCCGGAGCGGCTGCGCTTTGATTTTAGCCACAGCGCCAAGCTGAGCGACGACGAGCTACGGCAGGTGCAAGATTTGGTCAACGCCCAGATTGCGCTGGACACTCCCGTTGTGTGGCAAGAGATGAGCGTGGATGCCGCCAAAGCCGAAGGCGCGATTGGGCTCTTTGAGGAGCGGTATGGCGACCGCGTCAAAGTGTACACCATTGATGGATTTAGCAAGGAGATCTGCGGCGGACCGCACGTGACGCATACGGGTGAATTAGGCCACTTCCGCATTACCAAAGAGCAAGCGGTGGGTGCGGGCGTGCGCCGCATCCGCGCCGTGTTGGCGTAAACAAGCGCAGAGAGGGTGAAGGAGCACGTAGATTATTGCTCCTTCACCCTCTCTGTGGACCCTTGGCTTTACCCGCAAGTGGGTGAAATGGATCTGTGCGTCGCACACTGTCCTCGAGCATCGTTCGCGTCTACCCGTGTGCGACGCACGGTCCAGACGTTGTCTGTGCAGTCACAGCGGCCGCGGACCGTGCGACGCACCTGGCCTCTACTCAAGGCCAGAAAGATGTGGGTAATGGGAAGCTGTGGACCGCAGACATTTACACGACTTACCCAGCCTCTTGCTCCTGCCAGAGGCTGGGTAAGTCCTACTTTATAGATTACGACTTATAGATCACGACATAGAAAACGTTTATTTGTTTGCCAGCGGCAGATAGAGTTTGTTGGGCAAATCTGGCGTGCCCAATGTCAAATTGATGCCGCTTTTCGTGGCGTCTGCCGTCACCGCCACATCACGTCCATCTTCTGGATATGAAGCGCCTCCGTAGCAGAGGTAGGGGAAGACATATCTGGCATCTTGGAAGCAGACTTTATAGACGCCTGTTCCCAGTCCATTCACGGTATAGGCGCCGCTCTGGTCTGTTTTGACCGGAATGGGCATGGGAAATGGAAAGAGACCAAACGGCTGCTGCGTATAAACATTGACCACCACATTGGCCAACGGCTGTCCATTGGGGCCTTTCACAACGCCGGCTATGGAACCACTCGTGTCTAAAGTAATATTGATGCCGGACACGCTGTCACCCTCAAAAACGGGGATGGAGCTGTCGCCTTTGGTATCATATATATCGCCATAGAAGGTGCTGGCATATTTGCCGGCAGGATCGGCAAAACTGACCGAATAGTAATTGTCATTGAGACCGTCAAAGCGATAATAGCCTTTGGCATCGGTAAAGGTATAGACAATTGAGGGTTGCCCATAGTAACCAAACCCATAACCCTCATACAGATCGACCCGAATACCGGCCAGCGGCTGCCCGTCGGCGCCCACAAGCCCCTCAATGGACCCTTCAAAAAGCTTGGTTGCAAATACAAAATCAATTGTGGCGCTGGGATCGGGGCTGCTCAGGACAATATCACTGGCCTCGTCCACGCTGAACACTTCCGAGCCATCTTCTGTGTAAAATTGGGAAAAAGAAATTCCGCCGTAGCTGCCAGAAAATGAGAGACGATAGGTTCCATCTGGCAAACCACGGAGAATGTAGCCGCTGGTCTGCGGATCGACGGCCACATCGCGCAAAGCATACCAGGCGCCACTATCGCTGCCATAGTAATCGGGATAAAATTGGTACACAGTCACGGTGCCATATTGCAAGCCCAACTCATCCTGCAGCTCAATATGCCCCTGGATTACGCCTCCGTCCAACATGGTGATATCCACGCCGGTTTTTATTTCGCCATTTTGCAATGAGAAATAGGTGGCGTCGGCCCGATTGTCAACGTTGCCGTAATACGTAATAAAATTCCCGTAATTCTGATACTCAGAAGCCAAAACTGTATATGTGTCGGAGATTACCGTGGTAAAGGTGTAATAGCCATTGGCATCGCTGTTCGTCGATACATAGTTTCCATAGGCATCATCCTGACCAGCAACGGCAGTGACAACCGCGAATGGAACCGGTTCCCCATTGGAAGCCGTAATGCGCCCCGACAGCTGCGCATAGGCCGGATTTTCACCCAGCACAAGATTGATGGCCGCCGTGGTTTGGCCAGACACCACCGGTATGGGAGTCAAATCCTCAGTAGATGACACAATGTTGTCATAGCATTCGGTCACGTATGTGGCGCTAGAATCATCTTCCAGATAGGCACTGGCGCAAATATAATATGTACCAGCCGCCAGACCGCCGATGGTATATTCGGTTTCACCAAACTCCAGATACTGATTGAGCAGCGAACTTTGAAGGCCCAGCAGCGGGTTAGTAGAAGATAGATAGAGGCTCACATAGACATTGCTCAGCGTTGTTCCCGTTATGCCGGTAATCGAGCCGCTGATAGAACCACCCAATTCCAGCGTGATGTTAATGTCTTTAATGTTATTGCCAGAGACGGGTATGCCCGTGGCGGCGGACAACTCATTGGCATTTTCATAAAACTCCGACGCATATACATGCTGGGGGTCTACAAATTGCAGCTGATAAATGCCCGGCGCCAGGCCAGTCACTTTATAGGTTCCATCAGCTTGCGTCACAAACCGCGCCGGTTCGTCTGAATTTACATCGCAATAGTAGTAGCGGTTGTTACAAATATAAATGTTGATGCCGGTCAGCGGTGCGCCTTGTGCATTGGTCACTTTGCCGCTGATCGTACCGGGGGCGTCCGGGCTATCAATAATACTTTGTGCTCGCGCCGGGCCAAAGAGACCGAGCAGACAGATCAAACTGACAATTGTGACGCCAACTGCTAAAGCCACCCCCTTATGGGGCTTGAGTCGTATTACATTTTCCTGCACGACGGAATCGTTCATCTTCTCCTCCTGGATGCACAGTAGAGACTCTGCCCGGCCCTGTTTATGTTTAGCCCCATATGACAATATCACGGCCCACACAGCATTCAGACCTGGCCAGGCATGGCAACTTTCTTGGGTAAAGCTACTTTCCAGCCAGGTTTGCGTAAGGT
>JACKBC010000017.1 GCA_020634755.1 Caldilineaceae bacterium
CATCGATTTTGAGCCCAATGCCTATACACCGGCAGGGGCAGAATGGCCCTTTCGCTATGCCGAGTTTGAGCCTTATTACGCCGAAGCAGAACGTACGCTGCGCGTGCACGGAACCCAGCTTTCTGAATTTCATGCGCCGCGTCAAAATGAGTTGCCCATCCAGATTGATGTGGATGACAGCGAAGCACGCGACCTAATGGGGACGCTGGGGATTACCATTGACCAGCCACCCACATCCACCGGCCACTGGGGCGGACCCATCCGCGCCGCCGTTGATCTGCTGCCAAGTTTTACCAAGTCTTCTCTGGCCACATTGGTCTCTGGCGCCACAGCCACGCGCCTGCATGTAGAAGCCGATGGTTCTATCAGCGGCGTCACCGTGCAGAACCTCAGTGGTACAGCAAAAGTGGTGCGCGCCGCCACTGTAATTATCGCCTGTGGGGCCGTAGAAAGCGCGCGTCTGCTACTCCTCTCCACATCGCCTACTCATCCGCAGGGAATTGGCAATCACCATGACCTGGTGGGGCGTTTCTTTGGCGAGCATCCCCATTTGCACTGGGTGGGCACAATTCCCCAGCGGCCATCGACACGGCAGATGGTGCGCACACACCAGTATTACGAACAATTCAAGCAAGCAGGGCTCGGCGCGCTGACCCTGGTTTTCGACTGGAAAGACGACGAAAAAGACAATCTGCGCATTGCCACCACCACCGAGATGCTGCCCCAGTTTACCAATCGCGTCATGCTCTCGCCAGAGTTGAAGGATTACTATGGCAATCCCGGCGCCGACCTGTGGCTCGATTTTGCCGAAGAAGATAAAGCCACCTTTCAGCGCGCCACCGAGGTGGTTGAGACCATCTATGCCGAACTGGGCGCCACAGACGTACGCTATGATCACGACAGCTGGGGGCATCACCATGTGGGCACTTGTCGCATGGGCCAAGATCCAGAGACCAGCGTGTTGGATGCCAACTTGCGGGTCCATGAATCGCCCAATCTATATGTGCTCAGCAGCGCGGCTTTTGTCACCGCTGGCGCCGGTCACCCCACGATGGCGATTGTCGCTCTTTCGCACCGCCTGGCTGAACATTTGACCAATGGATAGAGATTAGCCGTAGATCGCCCCGGCATACGCCAAGGCTGGATTCCTGCATCGGGACCGACGCCTAGATCGCCAACACCGTTGCGGTGTACTGAGTACAGAAATAGCCGTACGCCCAAACCCCATATCCATGCCGCTCTTTTTATGCGGCTGGGTCAGCTTCGGCCGCCGCCGCGGCTTGCCCATTGCGGCGCACATAATCTTCCACCCACAACAGATTGCCATTGGCATGTTCAATCGTGCGCAACAGCTTATCCATCGAATCGACCTCTTCCACCTGCTCCGTCACAAACCATTGTAAGAAGTTGCGCGTGGTGTGGTCACTTTCCGCCGTGGCAATGGTCACCAAGTTGTTGATCTGGTCGGTCACCTTGAGCTCCTGCTCCAGCGCATACTTGACGGCGTCAGCCGCATCTTCAAAATCGTTGCGCACCTCCGGCGTGCTGGGGATAAGGGGCTTGGCGCCCGCATCCAGCATAAAATGGACAAACTTCATGGCGTGCATGCGCTCTTCTTCTGCCTGACGGAAGAAAAAGCCGGCCAGGTCAGACAGCGCCTCATCCTCAAAATAGATTGCAATGGCCACATATTGCGCCGACGCCGTAAACTCACTCTGAATTTGCGCATTGAGCGGATCGAGCAGAGCACGATTAATAATCATAAAAATTCTCCTTAATTTGCGTGAACATTGAGCATAATATTCTCGGCAGCTTGCCCAACTTGGCGAGCCAGCCGCTTGATAATGGTATTAATGCGCTGCCGCGCTAGTGCGTCCATCTCCTGAACGGCAATGGTGCGCACAATCAGCCGAGCGTGACGCCACAGCACATCCAAACGGGCAGGTCCTGTTGTACCCAGGGCAATTTCGTACAGCGCCTCTAGCATGCGGGCAATCACCACCATATCCCCAGCCGCATAGTGGCGAAGCTGGGTAAATGCCAAATCCACCATCGCCTCAAAGCTGGACTGATGACAGATGACGCGGATCTTCTTCTCCTCATCCTTGTAGCACATGGGTAAATCGGGAGACTCTGCCGCCTGAATGAGTAGATTGGTCATATAGTGGATACAATTAACGGCCGTGTTGGGATCGTTGACAGATGGCGACATGGCTTTGAGGGCAATATCCACCAGCTGCTGCATGCCCAGCAGCTGATCTTCCATCAAGGTGCGCTCTGGACCAATGTCAAACAAGGCATATAATTTTTCATCCAGCCCATCCGGCAGATGGTCAGCCGGCCACGCCAGCAAAAAATCACCATGCACGCTGACAAAATCGCCAACCGCACGCAGCAGTTGCACAGTTATATCCGCATCTGATGCCAACCGCACGATTTCGGCAAAATCAATGGCCTGAATATACCCAACCCGTTGGGAATAAATCCGCACTGCCTCCCTGGGCGCATCGGGAACCGACGCCGTTTCCTCTTCACTCGCGGCATAGCGCGAGCGTTCTTTGCGGGCTTTGTGCATGACAGACACAGTTTGCCGATTTATCTCGGCCAAAATATAGCTTACCCGCGTCTGTTTGGCAATATGGTCAATAAAGTAGACCAGCGCCGCCATGCTGATGAGCGCCAGCGCAATGGCAATCAGGACCGCCCACACTGGGACAAATATATCCTTGCCATTGTCCGAAATGCGCAACATGACCAGCAGACAATAGACAAATGTGCCAATGAAGATGCTTAAGATATTTTGCGAAGTTTGGTCGCGAATAAAGTTGCGCAAAATACGCGGTGAAAATTGCTGCGAGGCCAACACCAGCACGACCATGATAATCGAAAAAGTCATGGTCACCACGGATAACATAGAACCCGCAATTGTAGACAGGATGGAGCGAGCATTATCCGGGCTCAAATCATAGCCAGAGGGATAGACGCCGTTGCGATCAACCCCGGTGGCGACAAACGCCAGCGTGACGGCCAACAGCGTGGTCACGCCGGGCCGGAACCAGAGCGACGACCGCAGATCATCCCAGAAAGAGCGTATACGCAGATTGGCATCCATTACGTGCGTTCCGTCATCCGCAAAATCTCCTCCAGCACAATCTGCCGCTGTGCCCGTTTGAGTGGGGCAAATTGATACATTTCGGTAAACCAGAAACCATCCACCGCCAGCCGCACCAGCAGCGCCACGGCTGGTTCCAGCCCCGCGTCCTCTACCTGCTGCTGCCAATGCACATAATGCTGCCGCATAATTTCCAGCACCGAGGGATAGCGTTCGCCAGCGGCAAAAAGGCTGGCCAACAAACTGGCGTTGCCGGCATCGGTAATCTGCTCAATGGACGCTTTGGCATAGGCGCGCAGCCAGCCGCCGCGGCCATCGTCTTCGGTTTCCACCAGCGTTTGCAATCGCTCGTTAAAGCGCTCCATGTGATGTTGAAACAGGGCCTCGATCATGGCCAGCTTAGTGGGAAAATGATAGAGCAAACCGCCCTTGCTCAAGCCGGCCTCCTGGGCCACTGCATCCAGCGTCAATTGCACCAATCCATCGCGCTGTAAAATGCGGCTGCATGCGGCAAAAATTAACTCCCGCGTTTCAGCCCCGCTGCGCCGCGTGCAGGATTGGGTGTCGGCATCGACAGCGGGCTCAGGTTCACCTTGAATCGTGTTCTGGTTGGATAGCGCAGAGATAGGTTGACTCATGGCATAAGTGTACATGGTTCCGCGCGCGATTCCAAACAGACAGGGCAGCCAGCGCAGGAGACACTTACAGAGCGCCATGCTGCAATAGAGCAGCCGCATCTTCGCTCACCAAACGTATCTCACGGGCTGTATGCTCCATACACGAAATTGGCTATGCCGCATGTAAATTTATAGCGAATTGCATAATGCCCATCATTTGGTATAAAATTCCAATTTTACTGTACCAGCCAGACGGTATAGTTTTGCCTAGCGTTGGAACGCCAGCCTGCTATGCAAAGGCACGACTAGCCAACCCTGCCGGAGGTTCCCATGTTGTCAACCAATCAATTCGACACCATTATTATCGGTGGTGGTTCGGCGGGCTGTGTATTGGCCAACCGGCTCAGCGCGGATCCAGGTCAGCGCGTGCTGGTGCTGGAAGCTGGCCGCCCCGATTACATTTGGGACATTTTTATCCACATGCCCGCCGGACTTACCGTCCCCATTGGCAATAAACATTACGATTGGTGCTATCAGTCCGAGCCCGAGCCCTTTATGCACAACCGCCGCATTGCCCACGGGCGCGGCAAGGTGCTGGGCGGCTCCAGCAGCATTAACGGCATGATTTTTCAGCGCGGCAACCCGCTCGATTATGAACGCTGGGCCAGCGACCCGGGTCTGGAAATGTGGGATTTTGCACACTGCCTGCCCTATTTTAAACGCTTGGAAAGCTGCCTGGCCGGCGGTGATGACTACCGAGGCGACAATGGGCCATTACTGCTGGAAAGAGGTGCTGCCGCCAATCCGCTTTTCCGCGCCTTCTTTGCAGCGGTCCAGCAGGCGGGCCATCCGCTGACCAACGATGTAAACGGTTATCAGCAGGAGGGCTTTGCCGCTTTTGACCGCAATATTCACCGCGGCCGACGCATGAGCGCCGCCCGCGCCTATTTGCACCCCGTCATGTCGCGCCCCAACCTGCACGTGATGACGCGCGTGCTGGTTACGCGCATTCTGTTTGCAGGGCAGCGCGCCGTTGGTGTCGAAATTCAGCGCGGGCGCGGGCGCGCTGAGAAGCTCTTTGGCAGGCAGATCATCTGCTGCGGGGGCGCCATCAATTCTCCCCAACTTTTGCAGCTTTCCGGCGTGGGCCATGCCGCCGAGCTGGAGGCGCTGCATATTCCGGTGGTGCATGATTTGCCGGGCGTGGGTGAAAATTTGCAGGACCACTTGGAAGTTTACGTGCAGCACATTTGCACCCAGCCCGTTTCCATGTACCCAGCGCTCCAGTGGTATAACAAACCGTGGATCGGCCTACAGTGGCTTTTGGGGCGTCATGGTCCCGCCGCCAGCAATCACTTTGAGGCCGGTGGCTTTATCCGCAGCAATGATGACGTGTTCTATCCCAATCTCATGTTCCACTTCTTGCCACTGGCCATTCGCTATGATGGCTCGCTGCCCAGCCGCGGTCACGGTTATCAGGTCCACGTTGGCCCCATGTACTCGGACGCGCGCGGCTCAGTGAAAATTCGGTCCACCGACCCCACGGTCTACCCGGCGTTGCGCTTTAACTATCTCTCCACCGCGCAGGATCGGCGAGAATGGGTGGAAGCCATCCGCTGCGCCCGCCATATTTTAGAACAGCCCGCCTTTGCCGAATTTAGCGGCGGCGAAATCTCGCCCGGGCCGCACGTACAGCGCGATGCCGACATTCTAGATTGGGTGAGCCGCGACGCAGAGACGGCCTATCATCCCTCTTGCACCTGCAAAATGGGCATGGATGCGCTATCGGTTGTCGACCCGTACACCATGCAGGTACACGGCGTAGATGGGCTCTATGTGGTGGATGCTTCGGTCATGCCCTATGTGACCAATGGCAATATTTATGCCCCCACGATTATGTTGGCGGAAAAGGCAGCCGATATGATCATGCAGAATGAGCCGCTGCCCCCGGCCTATGTGGATTTTTATCGCCATCATGCGCTGACGCTTGCATAGCCCCAAAGTCGTAACCGCAACCATCCGCTCCCTCCACACATCTTACCATTACCCACATCTTTCTTGGCCCCTCCCGGCTCCCACTGATTGGGAAAATTTAGCCGCGCTTAATTTTTCTCTCAACCCCGCTTGCTACTCTGCATTAACACTTGCCATACCCTCTAAATGTGAAATTGGACTAAGTTCCCTCTTGAAAAGGGATACATACTTGTGGTAACGTTAACACAGTTTGCAAACTCACCACATTGAAATAAACAAGCAGCATCGCCGGCGATGCTGCTTCTATTTGTCGGAGTTTGATAAAACGGAGAAGACATGCTTTACAAAACAACCTTGCTTTTTGCATCCATTCTAATGGCGGCGCTGTTGCAGGCCTGCCAGCCCGCTGCCCAAGTTCCCCAAACCGCCAGCGAAAATAACGCCGCGCCCAGCGCATCCTCTGCCGAGCTGGCCGGTATAAAAAACTATTTGCTCGATCAAGCCGCTGAATTGCAGAACAGCACGGCTCAACTGCAAAAATCGGCCGATGCATATTACACGCTCGCCGAACAGAACCAATTCGATTATGCCGCACTCTGGCAGAACCATGCCGACGAAGTCACCGAAATTGTAGATGCGGCGCGGGCGGCCTGGATGGAAGCCAGCCCCCTTTATGAAAAGATAGAAGGCATTGTGGCCGGCACGCCTGCTCTGGCCGAATTTGATGTGATTCTGGATGCCGGCGCCAGCGCCGCGGATGATCCTGAAAATGCCGTCCCTTTTGACCTCACGTTGCCCAATGGCCAAGTGCTGGCCAAACCCGGTAATCTTTTTGGCGTCACGGAAAGCACGCTGTGGGGAACGTATGCCGACTACACGGTTGCTGACGTCACGGCCGATTTTAACGGCAACGGCGCGGTCGATTTTGGTGAAAGCCTGCCCGATGCCAACGTGCTCAAAGCGGGCGCCGATGCCCTGCACAGCTATGCCTCCGACCTCATTGCGACCGCCCAAACATGGTCGCCCACACCGTCGGAAGCATTTACGGCGCTGGTGGTCATGATCCCCACCATGAATGAATACTTTGGTTCCTGGCGAGACTCGCGCTTTGTGGCCGGAGAACAATCGACACAGCGCGATTTTGTGGCGATTTCGCGCCTGGCCGACATGCAGGACATTTTAGGTGGTCTGGAAGTAGTCTACGCCCAAGTGCAGCCGCTAGCCGATGCGGTAGACAGCGAGCAGAGCGCACAAATCGCCACTGGACTCAGCAATCTCAGAGATTTTGTGTCTGATATTTATCGTCAAGAGCAAGACGGCAAACGCTTTTCTGCCGAGGAAGCCGATCTATTGGGCGCTGAAGCGCAAAACCGCGCCACCAATGTCACCGGTCAGATCAGCCAGGTAGCCGCCCAGCTCAACATTTCCATAGCCGACTAAGTTTCATCCGTTAGGAGCACCCAGTATGATCTTTCGCGTACGTACAGCCCCAAAGTGGTCTCGAGCAGCGCTGACCATCATCTGCTCTCTCTTTGCCCTGTTTGCCGCCGTTACGCTGACCGTGCAGGCGGCGGACAGCACGCCGGTTCAGGGGACCGAAGCCATGCACAACGCGCTCTTCCAGGCGCAAATGGCGCTGACCAACGACCCCACAACAGCGGCGACCAACATCCAGCAGGCCATTGATGTGCAGGGAGACAGTTGGTTTGACACCGTACGCACGCAAACGCCGGCCAGCGCGGCCCAACTGCAAAGCGCGCTGGAAGCGGCGCTGGAAGCGGCGCAGAGCAATAATGGAGCCGCGCTGGCCGCCGCCCGTACTCACGCTTGGACGGCACTGCTCGACAGCGCCCAACAAATTGTGCAACAGGCGGTGGCCGATGGGGACATTAAGCTGGCGCGCAGCTGGTTGCTGGTGCGTGAATTTCGGCAAGCCACCCGCTTTTCGCGGCCCAATGCAGATGCGACGTTGGCCTTGGCCGCGCTGGAGCGCAGCGAAATCACCACCGCGCAGGCCGCCGAAGCCATTCGCGCCGACCTCTACGACACATATCAGGCGCGGCTGACTGAGGCTTTACGCAACATCTCGGCGGCTGACGCCCAGGGCTTTGCGCTGCGCCGCGCCGAACACGCGGCGGCCGCGCAGGGCTATTTTGCCATCCTAGAGCCGGCCTATCGCGCGCAGCGCGGGGCCGAGGCCACCGACGCGCTGACCAACAGCTTTGCCCAACTCGATGCCGCCAGCTTGGCAGGCGATGACCTGGCGCCCTCTTTGGCCACAATCGATGACGCGCTCAGCGGCTTCCGGGCGGCGCCGCTGCTGCCGGCTGAACAAGTACAGCGAGCTGCCCAATTGCTGCGCTATTTGAAGCTGGTCGCGGTTGAATATGGCCGCGGCGTTAACAGCGGCGAAGTGACCAGCGATTTAGAAATTCGCGAAGCCGTCACCTTTTTGGATGGCGCGCGCGCGGCCTTTGATGATCTGAGCGATCTGCTGACCGAGCAGGATGCGGCCCAGACCCAGCAGCTCAAAGCGCTGTTTGAACAGCTCACCCAGCAGATCAACAGTGCGGTGCAGCGCAGCAATGTGGCCGAACCCACTCTGGTTGATGAAACCGTGGCGACGCTAGAGAGCGATCTGCAAGCACTGATGCCCGCCGAATGGCAGCGCCGCGACAACGCCGCCGATTTTGACGTGATCGGCGCCTCTCTGGACAACATGGAACAAGCCGCAGCCAGCGGTGACTATGCGCTGGCCGAGTCGGCGCGCGTCGATGCCTATGCCATTTTAGAAAGCGGCCCCGAAGCGCGCATCCAGGCGTTTGCGCCGCAGTTTAAGCTGCCCATTGAAGAACTCTTCTGGTACGGGCAGAATGAAGAGCCGGGGCTGGCCTATTTAATTGAGCAGCAAGCGCCCATTAGCGCCATCAAGGCCAGCCGAGATGCGCTGGATACGCAGCTTAAAGCGGCTCAAAATGCCGTTTCCGGCAGCAGTTCACCCTTGGCCATTGCCACCAACGCCTTTATCATTGTCTTCCGCGAAGGGCTGGAAGCCGTGCTGATTCTGGCGTCGCTCATGGCCAGCTTTAAGGCAGTTTCACAGCGCAATTTGCGGCGACCCATGTGGTGGGGCGTGGCGGCGGCCGGGCTGGCCAGCGTGTTGACCTGGGCGCTAGCCCAGGGCGTGCTCACTTCACTGGCCCGCTATGGCGAACGGCTGGAAGCCATTGTATCGCTGGTGGCCATTGGTGTGCTGCTGCTGATTACCAATTGGTTCTTCCACCAAAACTATTGGACCGACCACATTGCCGGCTTGCATTCCAAAAAGCGGGGGCTGGTTGGCGGCTCTGCCGGCCAATGGTTGGGTTTGGCCATGTTGGGCTTTACCAGCGTCTATCGCGAAGGCTTTGAGACGGTGCTCTTCCTACAGGCGCTGGTGTTGGAAGCCGGCATTTCGATTGTAATCCTGGGCGTACTGGCCGGGTTGGGCGTCACCATGTTGATTGGGCTGGTGCTCTTCCGCATGCACGTGCGGCTGCCATATAAGAAAATGTTGATTGTCACCGGCGTCTTTATTGGCTTGGTGCTGCTGACCATGGTGGGCAATACGGTACACATTTTGCAGCTGGTGGGCTGGCTGCCGTTGCACCCCATCCGCTGGCTCACGCTACCCTACTGGCTAGGCCTTTGGTTTGGTGTTTACAGCACTTGGGAAGGATTGTCGCTTCAGTTTGTGGCGGCGGCATTTGTGATTGGCAGCTACTATCTAGCAGAACATCTGCAAAAGAAGGCGCAACGGCAGCGCGTGCAGCACGCCTCCGCCCAACGCAAGGCGGAACCGGCGCCATCTGGCGTTCGCCTCAAGAGAGTTTCGTCTCGCATGTAAAGTATCTGCCGCAAAGTTCAAGCCGTTTTGACCGGCTTTAAAATGAAGTGGGCCATGAGATGTGTTGGGGACGCGCCACGCAGGACAGCCAATCTGCCTGAATTTTTGGGGCGTTCCCGGCACATTTTCTCATACGCACCCCCTTTCAAAATACAATAGAATTTACGCAAGCCCGGCAAATTGGCAGATTCGCCATGTTCTTTTCGCCTGGCATTCCACGGGCGCTGCGTAAGCCCTATCATTATAATCCTGATTTCATTGTGCACACCCGTCGGCCCAGATCCCGACGGGTTTCCTTATTCTTTGGTAGCTATGCAGGGGACACGGGCTTCGACAAGCTCAGCCATCGAGTAGCTTGAATAGTAACACGAATTGCAGCAATTATTTTTATGTACCAAGTTGAGAATTCTGGCGATTTAATCAAAAACAAGCGGCAACATCTGTGGGCGCGCGTCAATTGGGCCAATGTGGGGCGCACAGTCTTTTTGCTGGGGCTCACCAGCTTCCTGACCGATATTTCTGCCGAAATGGTGAGCACCACCTTACCGATTTATCTAATGGTCATGCTCCATTTTACGCCTTTTCAGGTGGGGCTGGTCGATGGCCTCTACCAAGGTGCGGCCGTCCTGGTCAAGGTGCTTAGCGGTTTGATCGCCGACCGCTATCGCAAACCCAAGGAAGTAGCGGCCACGGGCTATCTCTTTTCGGCACTTTGCAAGCTGGGCTATTTGTTGGTAGGCAGCAGCTGGGCGGCTATTTCAGGCGTGGTGCTTTTGGACCGCGTGGGTAAAGGCATCCGCACTGCCCCGCGCGACGCCATGATTGCCGCCAGCAGCCAGCCCACACAATTGGCCACGGCGTTTGGCATTCACCGGGCGCTGGATACGGCCGGCGCCATGCTGGGTCCGCTGTTGGCCGTTGCCATATTAATGGTCGCGCCGGGCGCATATGACGCTATTTTTGTGGTGAGCCTCTGTATTGCCCTGGTGGGCGTGGCGGTGATTGGGCTCTTTGTGCATAATCCTGGCCGCACGCCAAACGCGCCAGACGCATTGCCCTCCCCTGCGGAAAGCGAGCGCGTCTCTGTACGCACGGCCCTCTCCTTGTTGGCCCAGCCCCAATTTCGGCGCTTGGTGATCATTGGCAGCGCACTGGCCTTGGTTACCGTGAGTGATGGCCTGCTTTATCTCACGCTGCAACGCCGCTTGGGCCTGACCACCAGTTTCTTTCCGCTGCTGTTTGTGATTACAGCCTTTATTTATATGCTGCTGGCGATACCGGTGGGCCGCCTGGCGGATCGACTGGGGCACAAGCGCACATTCTTGGCCGGTTACGCCGTGTTGGCCTTGGTGTACACAGTGCTGCTGCTGCCCGTTAACGTCTATGTGGCGGCGGGCGCCATGTTGCTGCTGTTGGGCATATATTATGCAGCCACCGATGGGGTGCTCATGGCGCTGGCCAGCGGACTGTTGCCGCCCCATTTGCGCAGCACGGGGCTGGCCCTGCTCACCACGGGCACTGGCGTGGCGCGCTTGCTGGCCTCCACGCTCTATGGCGCGGTCTGGAACTGGGTGGGCGCCGAACAGGCTTTGCTCGTGTACATTGGCGGCATTGTGCTGGTACTGGTAGCGGCCAGCGCATCGCTCAAACGCCTTTCGGCATAAAAAGGATGCCGGCGCGTATCCGCCAAGCCGGCTGTGCGTCCTATCCCTATATCTGGCCCATCGGTTGGCGCAGAGTATTTACGGGAATCTATGAAGTAAACTGGTATGCAATCACAAGAAACGAATTCCTTTCGTCTTTATCTATTTGCGGGCATTGTGCTCCTCTCTCTGCTGGTGGCGGGATTTTATGTTGCACGCGCGGCCATGCGTCCGCAGCTGGCCGCGCCAGAGACCATTCTGGAAGACATTGCGGGCGGTGATGTTGGCCAAGCCAGCTCGCCGCTGGCATCACCGCTGCCTACCGAACGCGCATTAACGCTAGACCAGCTCACACACGCGCCATTTCTGATCAGCCTCAACGTGAACCAGGGGCCAGACATTGGGAAAGTCCAAGTGGCCGCGCTGGATGCACCAGATGGAGACAAGGTGCTGACCGGGCTGCGCTGCGAGCGCGTCTATTTTGCAGGTGGCAGGGGCATTTGTCTGCGCCGAGAGATAGACAATCTGTCTGCGCGCACGCTGGCCACCTTCTTTGACGATACGTTTCGCGCCCAGCTTCCTTTTCGCACCGATGGCATTCCCAGCCGCGCCCGTGTTTCGCCCGATGGCCGCTATGCCGTGCTGACGGCCTTTGTGCTGGGCCATTCGTATGCCGACAACAACTTCTCTACGGCCACCATTTTGCTGGATGCCCAAACGGGCGTCTCTTTGGGCAATTTGGAAGAATTTACGGTCTACCAAGACGGCGTGCAAATCGATTACCCCGACTTTAATTACTGGGGGGTTACCTTTAGCCAGGATGGCAATACCTTCTACGCCACGCTGCGCTTTAACCTGACGCCCTATCTGGTGCGCGGCAATATACAAGAGCGCACCGTTTCTGTCTTAAAAGAGGGCGTGGAATGTCCTTCGCTCTCGCCGGATGAAACGCGTGTAGCCTTCAAAAAGATGATCGGCGCCGGCTATTGGCAGCTCACGGTGATGGACCTGAAGAGCTTTGTCGAAACCCCTTTGGCTGAAACCGGCAGCGTAGACGATCAGGCGGAATGGCTGGATAACGACCATGTGCTTTATGGATTGGCCAATGCAAGCCCGCCGCCGCTGGACAGCGTCTTTGTCGTGCCCGCAGACGGCAGCGGTGAACCCGCACTTTTTCTAGAGGCGGCTACATCGCCCGCCGTGGTGCAGGCGCCATGAACGAAGTACGTTTCAGTTCGCGGTATTCACCTTAAAACCATCACGCATCCAATCCGCGCGCTGATGCATCAACCCGAAGACGTTCCTGTTTCTCGCTAGCAGACTGGCTGTCGCTGCGTAACGTGAGTTCATCAACAGGCGTCCCTAACGCAATGGCCCTTTTTGCCACGTCGGCCATGGCGTCTTGTAATTCCACCGGGGCGAGAATTTTTATTTCCCACGGCAGCCCCAGCAAGAAGAGCGCATATTGGCGCAGATCATCCACTTCGCAATGCAGCAACACACCATCTACATTTTCTGCCAAAACAGCCATGGCGGGCGGAACTTGCGCTTTGGCTTCCGCCATTGTGGTGTAGAGCTGCACCTGCGTCGACCAAATCAACGGTTTGCGCGCAATCGACTCCTCCACATAGGCCAGAATGTCAAAGTCGGGCGGCAGCTGAAATGCGCCGTCGCGCGTCTCAATCTGCTGAATGCGATCCAGCCGAAAGCTGCGCAACCCCTGGCGCAAATGACAATAGCCGGCCAAATACCAAAGCCCGATTGTGTAGACCAACCCATAGGGGTCAACCAGCCGCGCGGTTTCTGCGCCAGCCGTATCCACGTAGATTAGGTATACTTGCTGACGCCGATAGGCAGCCAAGGTAAGCTGGAGAAAATGTTGATCCCCCACCTCAACGGCGGCATGGGGCACGCGCAGCGTCAACGCTTGGCCGACCAGGTGAATCTGGTCACGCAGTTCTGCCGGCGCCACGCGCGCCACTTTGGCCAAGGCCAAGTCTAACCCGGCCTCTTTGCTGGTGACACCCAACCGTTCCGCCAATAGCAACCCCAAGACCATGGTCAACGCTTCGTCGTCGGAGAAGACGACGGGCGGCAAGCGATAGCCGGCCCGCAGCCGGTAGCCACCGTGGCGTCCGCGCACGGTCTCCACGGGCATGCCCATATCCTCCAGCATGACCATATAGCGGCGCACGCTACGCGCGTCTACCTCTAGATGTTGCGCCAGTTGCCGCGCCGTCAGTTGTCCGTGCGAACGCAGCAGGTCCAGAATATTGAGCAGGCGGGTGGAAGGAAAGTACATGGGTCGTATAGTCGATTGGTCTTGTAGTCGGTTGGTCTTGTAGTCGGGTGTGTATTTGTTGGGCCATCCTAAATTAGGACAATTTTTGTCCACATTCGGCGCTAAAATTATAGAGCTTGTGTTTACAAAATCAAAATCCACATCTGATTCATGGAGGGAGCAATGACATCTTTATCGCAACATTTGCAGACGCACTGGCAGCAATTGCGCGGCATGACGTATGATTTGCTTGATCTATTAGCCGCACAAGATCTTGTTAAGAAGCTGCCGTTTGCGGCTTCGCAAGACATTCAGTATCAGTTTTTCTGTATGCTGGGCACGCAAGAGAGCTGGCTGCCGGTGCTGTCCAGCGGCACAATGGAGAGTTGGGATTGCAGCTTGACGCCAGCGCCAGAGGGTGGTGCACTTTCGTTAGCGGACGTTAAAGCGCACTTTGAGGCGGCGGACCAAGCACTCTTTGCGCAACTGGAACAGCTCGATCTGCTGCAACCTGTGGGAGACGGGCATCCGCCGCTGCATCATTACATGGTGCTGGTGGAGCATGAAGCGCATCACCATGGCCAGCTGATCAACTTTATCTATGCGCTAGATCTGCCTATTCCGCCAAGCTGGGCAGACAAATGGGCGCTGCATCGTGATGAATAAGAAAAATCGAGGAAAAGTCACATGAAAAAGATTGATTTCAAGAAAGAACTCAGTTCCCTGTATAAAGCGTCGGCCAAAGAAGTCGTATTGGTGGATGTGCCGGCCATGAACTATCTGATGATTGATGGTGAAGGTGACCCCAATCAGTCGCCAGCGTATGCCGATGCGGTTGAAGCGTTGTTTAGCATTTCGTATACTATCAAGTTTCTGGTGAAAAAAGGCGAGTTGGCCATTGACTATGGCGTTATGCCGCTGGAAGGCCTGTGGTGGGCCGATGATATGACCCAGTTCGCGGTCGATGACAAATCCAACTGGAAATGGACCATGATGATCATGCAGCCAGAGTTTGTCACGGCGGCCATCGTTGATGAAGCAATGGCCAGCGTGCAGAAAAAGAAAGGGCATGCCGCGCTGTCCAAAATGCGTTTTGAATCAGTAACCGAGGGCCTTTGTGCGCAGATATTGCACATTGGGCCGTTTACGGAGGAAGGTCCGACGATTGAAAGAGTCCATGAATTCATTGACGCCAGAGGCACAAAAACGGGCAAGCATCACGAAATTTACTTGAGTGATATACGCCGCGCCGCCCCGGAAAAGTGGCGCACCATCATTCGGCAGCCGCTTAAGGGAGAACCTCAAGACGGCTAAACAGGAGGCAATTCATGACGACAAGGATAACTTTGGCGGACATTCTTTTGACCGAATGGCGCCACATTCGCCAGCAAACCTATGACTATCTGGACACATTGGCGCCGCACCATTTGGATTTGCGCCTGCCCTTCCCTGAATCGCAAACGCTGGGCTATCAGTTCTGGTGCATGGTGGGCGCGCACGAGAGTTATTTGCGGGCATTGGAACACGGCCGTTGGCAAGGCTTTGCCTCTAGCCTGGACGAGTTCAAGCAGGTGACGCCAGACATCATCAAGGCGCAGATGCAAAAGGGGGATGCTCGCCTGGCCGAGCTTTTGCAAACGCTGCCGTTTGAGACGCACACCGTGGGAGAGCAGCCCGCGCACAAAACCGTTTTGCGCATGATTGAACATGAAATGCATCACCACGGCCAGCTGATCAACTTTCTCTTTTGCCACCGGCTGCCCATCCCGCCCTCGTGGGCGGACGAGTGGGCGCTGCGGTATGATGACTGAGCTTATTGCCGCCATGTAATAAAATCAGCAGGCCGCACGCCGGACTATTTCAGCGTGCGGCCTGCTGGCTAAGACGCTGCTTGCCAGTGGGTTGTGCGTTAACGGTTGATCAACGGCATATAGTATTGATACGGAAAAGCGTCAAGCGGCTCTTCCCCGATGGGCAACGCCAAGGGAATCCCCGGGTCGAACAGCGCAAAGAGCTGCCGGCCATCCACGCCATTGTCGGCAGTCACATAGATGGTGTTGTCAAAGATCAGCTGAGGTATGGGCTGCGAACTGGCGCTTCCTTCATAGAGATCGGCCACCAGCTGGGTTCCGGCGGCGGTGCCGTCGCTTTGCCACAACTCGCGTCCATGCGCGCCATCGTGCGCCGTAAAGTAAAAACGATTGCCTTTGCCGATAAAGTTATCTGGCCCCGAGCCAGCAATACCAGGGTTCATATCGGTGACCATAAAGGTGCCATCAACCGTGCCGTCGCTGCGCCACAATTCTTTACCGTGGACGCCATCATTGGCCCCGAAAAAGAGCAAATCCCCCAATGTAAAGAGGGGGCCGGGGCTCGCCCAGCCCACGGCGTCAAACTCAGCCGGCACAATATCTTTGATCAAGGCGGTTCCTGCCGCCGTACCGTCGCTGGACCACAATTCTGGGCCAGACACCTGATCATCCATGGTAAAAAGTAAACGACCATCTACGGCTTCATACTGGCCCACGTGGTAGAGCAGCGGGTCCAGTGCGCTGGGAATATCGACCAGTTTGTTCAGCGCCAACGAGGCGCCGTCATTAAACCACAGTTCGCGGCTGCGATCCACCTTGTAATTTGTAAAAAAGAGTCCAGCACCCACCGGCGTAAGATCGTTAACGGACAGCAATTCTTTGGGCGCCTGCAATCGATAGGTGTCTTCCGGCGCGCCATTGGTGCGCCACACTTCATCCACAATGCCAAAATAGAGGCGGCCCGTATAATATTGCACTCTAAAATAGAGCGCATCCGTCGTGACCACAAATTGCCGAATGTCACCTTCCAACCCGGCCGGCGTAAAATGTCGTAGCCCGTCCGCTGTGCCGTCGGTCACCCACAGTTCGCTGCCCGCGCCCACCCAATATGCATCCGCAAAGACCGCACTGGGACCGGCGCCGACAAAGTCCGCCACATCCTGGGTCAGATTGACCGTTCCTGCTACGGTGCCATCTGTGCGCCAGATATCAACGCGCAAGGGCGCACTGCTACTTTCATCACTGGCTAAAAAGTAAGCCTGGCCCTTGATCTGCCCCAATTCGCCGGCCACATCCAGCTTAAGCCGGCGCAACAGCTCGGGTGGCTGCGTCGCGCCGTCATGTTTCCAAAGGCCGGCTCCTCCTGCATCAGCCCCCACGACCAGCAACGTATTGCCCAAGCTTTCCATATGCGCAATGTTGAGCCCGGCATCAATGAGCACGGCCTCCGCATCGGCGCCGTCGCGCATCCACAGCTGCGTAGTGGCCATACCGGCGCCCGTATTCGCCGGCACCGTAAAATAGAGTCGCTTGTTGACGCGCGCAAACGCGCCAAAATCCAGCCCCCCATGGTTCGGGTCCAGATCGGCCACAAACCGCGTACCGGCGGCAGTGCCGTCGCTCACCCACAGCGCGGCGCCATGGGTCTCATCACGCGAGGCAAAATAGAGCACATCATCAATTGCCGTAAAGGGACCGTAGAGCGTTGGATTCTGACCCGGCGCGGAGAAACGCTGGGTGCCGGCCAATGTGCCGTTGCTTTTCCAAAATTCCAACTCCGATTCGGCATTGACAATCGTAAAGTACAGCTGGCCATCGGCCGATATGGTAAAGCGGCTGGGGGCAGAACTATCCGGTCCGGGTATAATATCATCCACAAGCATTGTGCCAGCGGCGGCGCCATCGCTCTTCCACAGCTCTGTGCCTAATTCGGTGGTGTCCGCCACAAAATAGAGCTGGTTATTGAGCGCCATCAGATAGTTGGGATTGGACCCATCCACCCCCGGCACAATATCTTTGACGAGCTGCGTGCCGGCAGCGGTCCCGTCGCTTTGCCACAACTCGCGCCCATGCGCATCGTCGCTGGCGCTAAAGAAAAGGCGCTCGCCTACCCCCAACATATTATCAATATTGGAGCTGTCGCTTCCGGGGAAAATATCGGCTACCAGAGATGCAGCCAAATCGCCAGGAGCGTAGCGCCATAGCTCGTGCCCGTGTTCGGCGTCCGACCCGGCAAAGTAGAGCACGTCCTGCAATGTCACCAGCTCTCGCGGCGCTTGCGGCGCGCCTGCCACCGCGCGCGTGCCGGCGGCGGTACCATCACTTTCCCACAGAAGCCGTTGCAGCCGCTGTTCGTCATAGCCCGTAAAGTACACATAATCGGTGCTTGCCACAAGCATATCGGGGTCTGCACTGGTCGGCCCTGGATTTAGATCCGCCACCAGCAGGGTGCCTTCTGGCGTGCCGTCGCTTTGCCACAGTTCATTGCCATGAAACAGATCATTCGCCACAAAAAATATTGTGTTGCCCATGGCCACAAAGCTCGATGAAACGTTCAATCCACTTTTAAGCGGGACGGTGCCTTCCGGCGTGCCATCGCTTTTCCACAACGCTTGGCTCTGGTCTCCATCTTGCACCACAAAATAGAGCAGATCTCCCACTCGCTGCAGGGAAGATGGCAGCATCTGCACATCTTTCACCAGCACAACGCCTTGGGCCGCGCCCTCAGTACGCCAAAGGCCACCTTTGGCGCCGCTAATGCCAAAATAGACAACGCCATTTAATCCGGTAAACCCAGATGGAATGGCATCAATAACACCCGCATGTTCGGTTGTAAGCTGCGTAACAATGGGGAACTCGCCTTGCGCGTGGGCTTGGGGATATACAAACCAGCTCAAGGCGCTCGCAAAGAATAGAATTGAAGCCAGTCTCGTGGATGAAATAAAACGCACGCAACGCTTGCCTAACGTTGCAGTAGATTCACACGTTACAGTACGTACAAACGTTGCAGTACATTCACACGTTGCAGTACATACAGACGTTGCAGTACATTCACACGTTGCAGTACATACAGACGCTGCAGTACGTACAGACGAGCCATTGAATACAGATTGAATCGCCCCCGGCAATCCATAAGCGCCGCGCAAACCGTGTGCAAATAGTGCGGCAAGAGGTTTATTGGATAACATAAAGCCCCTCCTTTTAACGATGCAACAATGCCGCAATTATGCATTTTTCGGCCCCCAGGTAACCCAGCCCAAAGCTGTGGGAGCCTCCCAATTGCGGGCTATCGATGGGTAGCGAATAACCGGAGCCAGCTTCAGCAGTGTATCATATCTGCCAATTCTTGTCTATCACATCAGGACCACATCACAGGGCCATTGCAAGCTTTCCACTTGGCCCGGATATTGCAGATCTATAAATTAACACCGGCATAGAAGTTCGACTTCGCGGAGAAGTCGAACTTATGGGATGCCAGTACTATTTTGTTACTACACAAAATCCGGCAGCTATACTGCGGTTGAGATGAGAACCGGAGTTTTCTACTGCCTCAACTGGAGTGATAAAACTCCGGTTCTCATTCAGAGCTGAGTATAATCAGGAAAAACTGCCGCAGCGGCTAAATATCAAGCGGTTGCGACCGCTTTTCTGTGTCAGTCGCAGGTTTTAATCCTGCTTTTTTAGTACATGATGGCACTGGCACGCGTAAAACGGCCGGATCCACCCAGCGGTTCTCTGTGGGTGATCCGCTGGCGCTACGTAAATTGTGATGGAGCTGTTTATCAAAAAACTCAATATACGCTATTATCAATTGCGTCTTGCGCTCAAAGCAAAAAACGCGTATGCTCAAAGCAAATTGGTATGACATATTCAGTACCCCGCAACGGTGTTGGCGAAATAGCTATCGGTCTGATTTATTGAATCCGACTTTATCTCTGGCCGTTGCGATCTACAGATACGACCCTCCACAATTGAGAAAGTGAGAACCCACCATGGAGCTGACTATTCGCCCCGTTACGCTTGCAGATGTGCCGGCAATCCACGCCATTTACAGCAACAGCGTGCTGACTTACACGGCGTCGTGGGAATTGGCGCCCCCCACAGAAGACGAAATGCGCCGTCGCGTGCAGGCCATTTTGGACCAGGGCTTCCCCTACTTTGTGGGCCTGTTAGAGCAGAACTTGGTGGGGTATACCTATGCCAGCACCTATCGACCGCGCCCTGGCTATCGCTTTACCGTCGAGGATTCGATCTATGTGGACCCGGCCTATCAGCGACGCGGGATTGCCCGCCAGCTGCTAACCACGCTGATCGACGCCTGTACCGCCAAAGGGTTCCGCCAGATGATAGCCGTCATTGGCGACAGCGATAATGTGGCTTCCATCTCGCTGCACCGCGATCTGGGCTTTGAACAGGCGGGCCTGTTCCGCAACATCGGCTTTAAGTTTGACCGGTGGCTGGACGGCGTCTATATGCAGCGGGCCTTGGGCGACGGCGCCCGCTCAAAACCACAAGATTAAAGCAGACTACGGGGAGCCCCAACACACATGACTATGTCTTCCACCGCGCCTGCCTCTGCCCTCACATCAGCCGGTAATCAGCGCGACTATCGCATTACGTGGCTGGCCACTTTCCTCTTTTTTGTAGCCTTCTATGGGTTGATTGTGCCCTTGCCACGCTATTTGACCAGCATTGGCATGGCCGACTGGCAGGTGGGATTGGTGCTGGGCGCCACCAGCATTGCCTCGCTGTTAACGCGTCCCATCTCCGGCATTCTGACCGACCGGCTGGGCTATCGCCGCATGCTGCTCTTTGGCTCGCTGTCGCTGATTGCGGGCGCGGTGGGCGTGGTCTTTACCACGCATCTGCCGCTGCTTTTTCTGCTGCGCATTTTACAGGCGCTGGGTTACGTCATCTTTACCACAGCGGGCAATGCGTTGGTGGGTCAACTAGCGGCTCCGGAAGAACGCAGCACCAAGATTGCCTATTTTGGGCTGGCGGCTAACTTTGCCATCTCCATGACGCCCGGGCTGACCGACGCCCTACTGGGCTGGATGCCGTTGAACATGGCGTTTTGGCTGGTGGGAACCGTTGCCGCCACGGCGGGACTTCTGTCGCGATTACTGCGCTATGCACCGCCGGCAATAGACGCCCAGACCCAGCCACTCTCGCTCTCGCAATTCTGGCGCTTTCCACAAAGGTTGTGGGTTTCCATGTTTGTCTCGGCGCTCTTTGGCGTGGGCTTTGGCGCGTACTTTCAGTTTTTTGCCATTTTGCTAGAGCGACGCAACATTGTCGCAGCGCCGGTCTTTGCCGCCTATGGCATCAGCATCATCCTCACGCGCCTGCTGCTGGGCCGCTATTTGGACCGCATCGGGCTGGCGCGCGTGCTGATCGGCGCGGCCATCACCATGGCCATCGGCCTGCTGGTGGCCGCCGTGGGCAATTCACTGTGGATGCTCATCGCGGCGGCAGCGCTGATTGCCGCGGGGGGCGGCTTCTTTCATCCCATGCTGATTGCGCATCACGTGACGCTGCTGCCGGCGCGGCCGGGCTGGGCCGTGGCCTGCTTCTACTTTGGTTTTGATGCCGGGCTGGGCATTGGCGCATGGATTCTGGGCGCCGTGTTGGATCTGTCGGGATTGACCGCGCTGTATGTGGTGGCAACTGTGCTGACGCTGGCTACCATAGCCTTTATTCCAACGCTGGTGCGCCAACAGGAAATAGGATGAGCAAATCATGAACAGGAATGAAGCATTCAGCTCCTTCGTTGATATGGACTCTGCAAATGATCTGATTGATATGACCCCAGCCCAATTTCGCCAATTGGGGTATAAAGCGGTGGATCTGATTGCCGATAACTTGGAACGCCTGCAACATCGACAAGAGCCGGCGCGGCGCGCCGTCCCAACCGCACTGCGCGCACAAATTTTGGCGCATCCTCTGCCCGCAACCGGCAGTGACCCGGCCACGCTGCTGGAGTTTGTGGCGCAGCATATATTGCCCTATCCGCTAGGCAACATCAACCCGCGCTTCTTTGCCTGGATCAACTCACCGGCGGCGCCCATTAGCATTCTGGGCGAACTGCTGGCGGCGGGGATGAACACCAGCGCCGCCGGTGGCGACCAGGCCAGCACCTATTTGGAGCACGCCGTGCTCAACTGGCTCAAAGAGATTATGGGCTTTCCGCGTGAGAGCGGGGGGCTCTTAGTCAGCGGCGGCAGCATGGCCACGCTCGTGGGGTTGACCGTTATGCGCTACTGCAAAACGCAGACCAGCAACATCCGCGCGCACGGGATGCAGCAGGAGCCGACGCCCATGGTGGTCTATAAATCCGCCGAAGGACACAGCTGCATCGACAAAGCCGTCGAGATGTTGGGCATTGGCCACAACTATCTGCGCAAGATTCCGGTAGATGCCGAGTGCCGCATGGATGTGGCTCATTTGGCCCAACAGATCAGCGCCGACCGGCATGCCGGGCTAAACCCAGTCTGCGTGGTGGCCAGCGCCGGCACGGTCAACACCGGCGCCATTGACCCGTTCGAGGCAATTGCCGACATTTGCCAGCGTGAAAATTTATGGCTGCACGTTGACGGCGCATATGGCGCCATCGGCGTGCTGGCCGAACAGACCGCCCATCTGTACAAAGGCATGGACCGGGCCGACAGCTTGGGGCTGGACCCGCACAAGTGGATGTACGTGCCGGTAGAGTGCGGCTGTGCGCTGGTCAAGGATCAGGAAGCCATGCGCAACGCCTTTAGCCTGGTGCCGGCCTATCTGCGCGACGACCGCCAACTGCCCTGGTTTGCCGAATATGGACCGCAGCAGACGCGCGGCTTTCGGGCGCTGAAGTTGTGGCTAGCCATGCAGCAGCTGGGCGTGGCGGGCTATCGTCAGCTCATCTCGCGCGATGTGGCGCTGGCCCAATTGCTGCGCGCCAAAATTGCCGCGCGTCCCAATTTCGAATTGATGGCCGC
Organism: Caldilineaceae bacterium; assembly: GCA_020634755.1. GTDB lineage: Bacteria > Chloroflexota > Anaerolineae > Caldilineales > Caldilineaceae > JACKBC01. The sequence goes on from JACKBC010000017.1 coordinate 22,302, forward strand.
CGGACCGCTGAGCGTCACCTGTTTTCGCTATGCACCGGCGGGCGCGCCCGATTTAAAGGCGCTCAATCGCAGCCTGCTGGAAGTTGTGCAAAACCAGGGCCAAACCTATTTGACTAGCACTGAAATCCAGGGCGAGTTTGTATTGCGGGCCACCGTGGTCAACTTCCGCACCAGCGAGTCCGATCTGGATTTTCTGCTGGATGCGATTGAGCAGGCCGGGCAAGAAGTGTGCGAGAGCCAAAGATCGTAACCTAATCAAAATCGCTGTGTGAAAGGACCCACTCCATGACCATTACCATTGCGCCCGAACGGCCAGATTCAGCCGATGGGCTGGCGCTAATTGGCGAGCTGGATGCGGTATTGCATCCGCTGTATGCGCCGGAAGATCGACACGGCTATGATGTGACGAAGCTGTTGCAGCCCGGCGTTCACTTCTTTATTGTGCGCAGCGAGGGTGCGGCTGCGGGCTGTGGCGGCGTCCATATTTTTGACGCGTCACCAACCGATGTGCAGTTTGGCGAACTCAAGCGCATGTTTGTGCGTCCGCACTTTCGCGGGCTGGGGCTGGGGCGCAAGCTGGTAGAACATATGGAGGACTTTATGCAGCAGCGCGGCATTGGCGTGCTGCGGCTGGAGACCGGCATCTATCAGACCGAAGCCATTGCGCTCTATGAAAAGCTGGGGTTTCGGCGCGTCAAACCGTTTGGCGACTATCGCGAGACGGATGTTAGCCTCTGCTATGAAAAGCTTTTGTGAAACCAGAAAAGAGTTCGACCCTTCCGGAATGTAGTGGGGGGTTCACCACGCCGATGCGCTTTGCGCGCGGCGAAAGGCGTGGTCGGCCTCGCGCATCATTTTGCCCATATTGCGGGGATACGCCACCGTTTCGTTTGGGGAAATGTAGCGATCTGGCAGCACGGTAGGCTCTGCATTGTGGGTGGTGTTGAAACAGGGCCGCAGCGCCGCAATGAGGATGCGCTCGGCGGCGTCTCGATTGTGCTGGCCGGGTTGAAACGCTGGCGCATCGGAGCGGATGAGCTCAATGGTAAAGCGCATGGCGCGCGGCCAATTGTTGCGAATAAATTTGCCGACCAGCGAGCGCCCCTTAAAGCCATCGTGTAGATGCGTCCAGACGCGGGCAAAGGCGCAGTCGGATTGGCCCACATAAAAGGCCATTGACGCATTGCGAAAGACATATAGGTCATGATGGATCCACGCGGGTGGACAGGTGGTCACGGTCAGAAAGTGCATCACCGGCAGGGCAATGGGCGCCAGCGCAGGCAGATGAATTTCGGCACTGTGCTGGTGCTGCCAGAACGGTACGGCCTCTGTTTTGGTCGACATGGGCGCTGAGTTGGGTCCAGCGTAGGTGCGGCGCATTTTGTCGTAGATAGGACTTACGCAGTTGGTCGGTTTGTCGAAGACCTGTCAGGGTTGCAAAATCTAACAGGTCTAGTCAAGTGCGTAACTCCTTGTGAATTAGGGGAAAAGTTGGGCAAACGGAGGCTGAGCTTGTCGAAGTCGGAGCCGCTCAGCCTCCGTTTGCTCTTCTGTTTTATAGCTTAAAATGTCGGAAAGGCGCCGCACCGACGCAAAAGTTATGCGAATATTTACACGCGTTAGGGCCGCACAAATTCGCCAAATAGATAGTCATAGGGCTCATCGACAAAGGCCGCGTTGTGGTCCAGTTCGCTACTGGCAAAGGCATCTTCACAACCTTTAACAAAGCGCAACATCTGGTTGCGTCGTCGCCAGTGCATGTTGTGGACCATGGCGATCATGTGGCGCACCTCATCAGAGTGATTGGGCACGCCGCGATGCCAGACGCGCATGTCGCGAATAAGCACGCTGCCCTTTTCGGCAGCCCCGCGGATGGGCGGCGCCACGGCGCGTTGCGCCTCCACATTCCCCTCATTGATGGGTTTGGTGTTGCGGTGCGTGCCGGGCCACAGTTCGACGGCGCCATTTTCCTCGGTTGTCTTGACCAAACAGATATTGACCACCAGCGAGGCCGGTGGATGAGCCACTTCCATGTTGGGCCACAGGTGCGGGTTATCGGCGTGGAGCGGCTGTTCCACGCTGCCGGGGCAGTTGCAATTGCCGCTGTAGAAGCTATTGAAGAGCCCGTCGCCCAGCACCCCTTTGGTCACCTGAATCACAAAGGGGTTGGAGACTACATCGCGAAACACATAGGGCGCAAAGGGTGGCGGCCCCTGCTGCAAATGCCCGTGCCGCCGCCCGGCGCCGCCCCACTTTTCAGCTTTGATCAGGGTATCTGAATCCGCGCGCATTCGTTCGTGCAAGATGTCTAAATGGTCATGGTCCACGGCATTATCAAGAATCACATAGCCGTCGCTCATAATGGCGTCTACAGCCTGCACCATTTTGTCTGGAGACATGCGGTCGGCGGCAATCTCTTCCGGCGTAATTTGAATATTCATGGGGAGCTCCTTATAGATTTCAATATAGCGTAAATGGGATCAGTAAGGCCACGTTATACTTGGCTTTGTCATAGATGAAAATCGACCACTCGACTAAAATTAGGCATATTTTGCTTCGGGTAACGATCGCAACGCGACATATATGCCAACCGCGAGTACAACGAAATAACGACACAATAACGAACGAACTTCTCGACCGGTACACGCACCACGCAATACGCATTAGCAACGTGATTTTTGCTACAAGGGCCCAGGCACTACTCGCAGCGGTGCTCTTCAATATAATCCCAATTGATCTGGTAGCCCATACCCGGCTCCTGGGATAGATGCACATACCCCTCATCATCCATGGGGTCGCCAATCGCGTGCAAATAGGGCGGCGGCGTCTCGTAATCCACGCCAGGGGCCAGCAGGCCACGCTCATAATATTCGCACACATCCTCGCTGCTGGCGCCCAGCAGCTGCAGATTGGCAAAGCCGCTCATATGCACCTCGCACTTTACGCCAAAGGCTTCGCTAATGGCCTGCATCTTGCGCACGCCGGTCACACCGCCGCGCAGCACGTCAATACGCGTCATGTCCGATGCGCCGCGGTGGATCCAGTCGGCGCGTGTATAAAAACTGCCCGCCGCAATCTCCGGTGAAAGGATGGGAATTTCCAGCTCGCGGCAGAGCTTCTCATACGTGGTGACCCGGTATTCGGGCATAGGGTGCTCAAACCAGTAGAAGTTCAGCTTTTCCAGCTCGCGCCCCACCGTATACGCCTCTTCGTAAGTGCGATAGGTGCCCCAGGGGTCGAAGCTGAGCACCATATCGTCCCCCACCGCGTCGCGCACGGCATGGCACGCCTCAATATCCTGCTGAATGTGCGACGGGCGTCCCGGATCGCGCTGCTGCGTGACCGGATCCCAAAAGTAGTAGGGATGAATCTTGTAGTGCGTATAGCCCCGCTCTTTGCAGGCCAAAGCGTGCTGGGCATAGACCTCGGGAGGCCCCATGTTGGGGAACGTGCTGGCATACGCCTTTACCTTTGCGCGGCAGCCGCCCAGCAGCTTATAAAGCGGCACCCCAAAGTAGCGCGCCTGCAGGTCCCACAGCGCCATGTCGATGACGCTGAGCAGGTTCTCTTCCACGTTGGCCACCCACAGCCAGTGCCAAAACTTTTCACGATCAAAGGGATCCTGGCCCACCAGCATATTCTTAAAGCGCCCGCTGAGCGCCGCCCGCTGGTCCGGCGGTAGGCCATCGGCATCGCCGTGACCGTGGCCGCCAAAGTAGTAGCCTTCCGCCCCTTCGTCGGTGACGATTTTGGTCAGCGTCTGCACCACCTCAACTTCGCGGTAAGTGCTGCCCGCACTGTAGCCCTGTCGCCGCACGCGAAACGGAATCACTTGCAGATCAACAATTTTCATAATGTCTTTCTCTTGCCCCTAGAAAAGGCATTGTTTATCAGAATGGATTTAGGTAATTTGAAGTACAAAGGGGGAAGGGAGCTTTTGCATCATTGGATGCTGTTGTATTCATCGTAGCAAACAAGATGGGGCTTGTCAACACGTGCGTGCTCGATCAAAAAACCTCCCACATAGGCGGGAGGCTCGTTGTAATTGGCTCAAGCGGCCACTTCCTTTGGCATGAACGCCTTGCTTTCATCATGTTTACGGATGGGGACTATTTCCAAGCTAAAGTTGGTGAGGATGGCGCGCAGTAGCTCTTTCCACAGACCGCTCATACTGGTTTGACACAACGTATAGCGGGCGGTGAATGGCGTTACAAATTCAACCTGCGGCTCAGAAACGAGCGTAGAACCAAATTGATGCGAGAAGCGCACCGTATAATAGAAGCCCTGTAGCACATCAGCAAAAAGGTGGCGTTCAGCTTCCGTCAGCGGACGGTCAAACTCCACGGTGTGGAAATGGGTAATAATGCCGTCTTCGATTTTGCGGCCGGCCGCATGGCCCAATGTGAGGTCATCTTTGGTATATTGTGGCTTGTTCATCTGAGATCTTGCCTGAATATGGTCGAAACAGAGGTGCCCCGCTGCGGTAGCCAGCGAGCGGTGTGTCAGTGAATGTCTACGGCGGATAGGTGGGATGGGTCGATGGTCATGGTGACTCCGGTGATGGTTTGGTTAGTGGGGGTGGGTAGTCAATTTTTACAGTACGCGGGTCAAACTGTCAAGAAAATGTAAGACACAAATCGAAAAGCATCTTGAATGATGGGGAAATAAATGTCATACTTGTTGGGAAAGAGAAATCACTACCACAAATTGATATACAGAATGGGAGAATGCCTATTCTGGTTATGGATTTCGTTTGGGGTTGATGCGTTGCATGTGCGCAGCATAATAAACCCAGATTAAACACATTAGCACATTATTTATCCAAATCAAATAATGATGTTGTCAACAAAATAGCGAGGATAGGATTTATAGATGAAGTTGCTTGATTATTCCGACATAGATAGTGCAGCGAAAAACAATTTGCTACTCGGAAATGGGTTTAGCACATACGTCACAAGTTAAGGTGATTCGAGAATAGTCAAATTGAGTAAAGATAGTGAATCGGGTTTGCGTTTACGCTTGATGAGGCCAAAGAGTTTGGCGTTATCAGCAAGATAAGTAACGGTGTGATCGGCTTCACCGCGCTGAAAGGCGGTGGTGCAGAAATAGAGACTACGATAAACCATTTCCAAGGAGAGTTGATTAAAAGGCAAAGCAAGCATATCGGCAACATCGTCAGTCAAATCGACCAAAATGGCATACATGAGCCAAGTGGCCCAGAGTTGTAAAGCGACGCCGTTGAGGGAGCCGACCCAGAAATAGGCGAGTCCCAGAAGACGCTTGACGGTTTTGTAGGCATCTTCGATACGCCAACGCTGCCAGTAGAGAGCGACAACATAGAGCGGAGGCAAGCGTTCGGGATCAAGTTCGCTCGTCAAATAGCGATACCATGTGCCCTGGTATTGCACCTCGATCAGCCGGATAGGCAATTGCTCTCGACCCAAAAGCACGATGGTATCGTGAAGATGGGCACGCTTTTGGAGCACTTGTTGCACTTGATAGGCTGCGTTGGACTTACAACGAGTGATGAAGGTCACCTGTTGCGCCATCAACTGGGCATAGACTTTGTAGTTGGTGAACCCCAGGTCGAGAAGCAGGAGTGTCTTGGCAGGCAAAACCGCCAGAATCTCATCCCAGAAACGCTGGTCGTGTGCTTGGTCATCCTCGGTGTACCAGAGATGAACCGGTAGCCGGGAGGTAACATCCAGCAGACCCATCATGCGTCCTGCAAGCGGATGGTCAGGCCGATCGCGCAGCAGGCCAACCCGACGGACCAATGCGTCCAGCGTTGATCCGTCGACGGCCAACACTTGGTCATAGTGCTGTAAAGCCCAGTCAATCTCCTGGGGCAACGGACGGCTGCGCGCTTGCCACTTGCTCTGCATAATCGGCAAAACATCGTGCAACACACGCTGGAACAACTCGGCTGGAAAGGTCCGCAGCCGTTCGGACATGGCCTGTTGGCTGACATGAGTCGGGTCAGTCCAAAGCAGCCCTTCCGTCTGCAGCACACGCAACGTTTCGCTGACCGATGCCAGTTGCCGCCAGACTAAGCTGATCACCACAGCAACCATCACGGGTAGGGTCAGGGTGCGCTCACGCAACCCCAATTCTTGGTAGTACGCTACCTGCCTCAGCGTTGCAGGGTGAATGACCTCCTGAATCCGCTGGGCAGTCTGCTCATCTGGCGCCAACGTGGGCTGTTTCTGCCCTCGAGCCACCTGATTCGAGCGTGTATGCCGCACTGAACTTGCTTTTTTCTTTGCCATGCTTCTAGCCTACTCGTTGGCTGGCTCTATGGCAATTTCTGGCCCTCTTTATCGGCCATTTCAACATTTGACATTCGTCATCAATCCTTATCTTGTGACGAATGGAGTTAGTCCTGAATTTACAATGTGAATGGGAAGCAAAATTGGCGTCTAAACTATGTAAAGTTATGCACTACACAGTGCTGTTCAGGAGAAGTTCGACTTCTGAGAGAAGTCGAACTTCTGGGGCAACTGCGTAACTCCGCCTATGATGGAAACGATTTGGTGATGCGCGATGATTTTGGATGGCGGAGAGAGAAGGAAATGACAATGAATATTTGAAAGCGACATCATAGCGCTCAGAAAATCATAAAAATCAAAGTACGGACAAGGCATTTCACACATCTATGGCGTCGCCCTGCATAGTAACAAGAGTGGCCTCTGGATGTCAACCAGTGGTATTATTGATATCGCCCCACAACGCTCAATTGAAATCACCATAGCACAAGGAGATATCCCATGAAATTTGGCGCATCTGTTTGGCCCTTTCACCGCAACCCGCCCTATGACGACGGCCTCAAGCGCATTGCTGGCCTGGGCCTCAATGCCGTCGAGCTGATTGCCTGGGACCGCGACACGCTGGACAGCTACTATACGCCCGCTACAATTAGACATCTGCGCACGCTGATGGGCGACCTGGGGTTGGAGCTGTCCGAGTTTGTCTCCACGCCGCGCGGCATGGCGCATCCCGATGCCAAGGTGCGCGATGGGGCGGTTGAACACTTTAAGCGGCTGGTGGAAGTGGCGCTGGAGTTGGGCACGGACATTGTGAACGGCGTGGCGCCCTATCCGTTCGAGATTCCCTTCCCGCGCATGATGGAGAAGCACATCCACCAAGAGTGGACCGTGGATCTGGATCCGGCGCTGGATTGGGAGCGCAACTGGCAGGATTTTGTGGATGTGGTGCGCCGCTGCTGCGATGTGTGCGAGGAGCACAATGTGCGCTTTGCGCTGGAGTCGCATCCGTACCGTTGGATGCGCAACGCAGCCTCTATGTCGCGGCTGATCGACCACGTGGGTTCACCGGCGCTGGGCATGAACTTTGACCCCAGCCACCTCTTCCCCATGGGCGAAATGCCGCAGGTCGTGATTTATGAGCTGGGCGCGCGCATCTTCCACAACCACTTTTCCGACAACGACGGCACCAGCAACGCGCACTGGCGCACCGGTAAAGGCAAGATCGACTGGCGCGCCGTGCTGCAAGCGCTGCAAGCCGTGGGCTACGACGGCGTGATTTCGATTGAGTTGGAAGATGTACCCGGCTCCGGCATGCGCACCGATTCGACACCTACGCTGGATCGCGAGACGGCACTATCGCGCGATTATCTGGTAACCCTTTGCCAAGAATTAGCCATTTCAGTGACGTGAGGACACGGTGATGGGTGAGGGCGAGATTTCCTAGCCCTTCACTGCCCCCGCGGTCAGGCCGGTTACAATGTGGCGTTCGGCAAAGAAGTAGAAAATAATGGTGGGGATCAGCGTCAGGCTGACAAAAGCCAGTATGCGCGCCCAATCAGTTCCCCATTGGCCCTGAAAACGCATAATACCCAGGGGCAACGTCCAGAGCGGTTCCCGATTGAGCACAAGAAGCGGGAGAAAGAAAGCATTCCAACTGCCGACCATGGCTAGCACAAATACAGCCGCCAGCGCGGGACGCATTAGGGGAATGGCCACGTGCCGGAACATCCCAAATGTTGTGCAGCCGTCAATATAAGCGGCGTCCTCAATTTCTTGGGGCAGCGCCAGGAAAAAGCCGCGCAAAATCAGAATGGTGCCGGGCAGCCCAAAGGCAATTTGCGGCAAGATGATGCCCCAGTGACTGTCAAGCAGCCCCATTTGACGCAACGAAATATAGAGCGGCAGAATGGCCACCGCCAGCGGAAAAAGCAGACCGAGCGTGAAAAAGTTGAAGCACAACTCGCGGCCAGGAAAGTTGATGCGCGCAAAGATGAAGGCCGGCATGCTGCCCAAGAGCACGACGCCAGTGGCGGTTATGAGCATGATAAAGAGGCTATTGCGCATCTGCACCCAAAAGCTGCTGCTCTGCAGAATGCCGTCGTAATTCTCCCAGTGCAGATGATCGGCCGGCCAGCGAATGGGGTTGCTGAGCAGATCCCCCGTGGTTTTTAGTCCGCCAAAGACGGTCATCACCAGGGGAATCAGCACCACCAGCGCGATGAGAATGGCAATCACATAGCGCAACAGCATTGAAATCGAAAAGCGTTGGGCGGTCATTAAGTGTTCTCCAAATCTCAATCACCAAAATCTTGCCGCATTACCCGGCGCTGGTAAATGAGTGAAAAGCTAAAGCAGATCACGAACATGATCACGGCGATGCTGCTGCCGTAGCCAAGTTGGGTGCGCAAAAAGCCAAATTGGTACATATAGGTCGCCATGGTGTTGCTGGCGTTGGCCGGGCCGCCCTGGGTCATCACCCAAACCAGATCAAAGAGCTGGATCGAGCCCAACACGGCCAGATAAATGGTCAACCGAATCGTCGGTCCCAACAGCGGCAAAACGATCTGACGGATTACCTGCCAGCCCGACGCGCCATCGATTTGGGCCGCCTCTTCAATCTCTGCCGGGATATTTTGCAGGCCCGCCACATACAGAATCATGTGGTAGCCAAAATACTTCCAATTGATGACCACAAAGATGCAGATCAGCACCAACAGATTGGGCGTACCCAACCACGAAGGCGGTTCCCAGGTCGGAAACAAGAGGCTCAACACCCAATTAAGCAGGCCGCCGCGCGGATGATAAATAAAAGACCAAATCAATCCGGTCACCACTTCGGAGAGGACAAAGGGCAAAAAGTAGACCATGCGAAAGAAGGTGCGCCCGCGCAAACGGCGGCCCACCAAAATGGCGCAAAAGAGCGCCAGCGGCAACTGCGTCACCAGCGAGAGAAGAATGAAGACCAGATTGTGCCAGACGGCTTTATGGAAAATGTCATCGCCCAATATGCGGACATAGTTGTCCAGCCCCACAAAATTGGTCATCGGGCCCAGCCCATTCCATTTATAAAAACCGTTGTGCGCCGCTTGAAAAACGGGATAAATCACCAGCAGCGAATAAAGAATGGCCGCCGGCAGCAAAAAGAGCACAATCGTCACCGCCTGTTCACGACGCACGCGCGCTTGGGTTGTGCGTCGGGCGCCGGCCAAGCGTGAAATTGAGGTAGAAACAGATTGCATGATAATGAACCCAAGTTATTGCTGTATTGCTTATTGCTGTATTGTTTTCTACTACAGCAATACAGCAATAAGCAATATGAGATATAGTCGCTCAGTCACTCTCGACCACACCTCTGCGAGACTGCGTGGCGAACGACTTCTATTGCGATAGCTCCGTTTGGGCCACGTCTTCGATGGCGTCGGCCACCTCTTGGGCATTTTTGGTGCCCGCAAAGAGTTCCTGCACAAAGTCATTGACGGCCAAACCAACCGCCGGCGGCAGATATTGGTCGAGATAGAGCTGTAAATATTCGGCCTCGCTAAAGTGTTGGAGCACCACCTGCATAACCGGCTCTTTCACCGACGATTCAACCCCTTTGACCACCGGCAATACGGCCAAACCCGCTTCGGCCATGGCGGCCTGATGCTCTTTACTGGTCAGGAACTTTACAAAATCGATGGTCTCCGGCGGGGCGTTGATGCCAATGGCAAAACCATCACCACCACCAAAAGCATCCGTTGCCTGCCCGGCGCCGCCATCCACCATGGGGAAGGGAAACCAGCCGGTATGCTCAATATAGTTGTCCAGATTATCTTCGGCCACAGTGGAGTTGGCGCCAAAGGCCCACTGCCCCATTAGCTCCATGGCCGCTTCTTCCTTGGCCATGACCACTTGCTGATCACCATAGCTTTGCTCCAGATAACCAGCCTGGAAGGGTTCCATATCAATCAATTGCTGCAATTGTTCACCGGCGTTGACAAAAGCCGGATCAGAGAAAGAACCAGTTCGATCCTGGGCCGCCGCAAAACCGGCTTGTCCAGCATCGCGCACGGCCAAATAGCTCCACCAGAAATGTCCGGTCCACTTATCTTTTTCGCCCAGCGCAATGGGCGTAATGCCGGCGTCTTTAAGCTGCTTCACTGCGGTCAAAAAGTCGCTCCATGTTTGGGGGATTTCGGCAATGCCGGCCTGTTCAAAGAGCGCCTTGTTATACCAGATGCCCACCATGCCAAAGCGCCACGGCACGCCATACACTTTGCCGTTGTGGCGATAGACCGCCATGGGACCGGGCAGGAACGAATCGCCCCACTCATCTTGCGCCAGCACGTCGGTCAAATCCTGCACCAAACCGGCATCGGCATATTGCCACAGCACGCCGCCGCCCCACGTCTGGAAAAGATCCGGCGGGTCGCCAGCCTGCATGTTGGTGGCCAATTTATCCTTGTACGGATCGCCGGTGATGATGGTGATTTCGACCTCAACATTCGGATGTTCCGCCATGTACTCATCCGCCAGCACTTGCCAATTGGTTCCTTCGGGGCCATCCGCCGCCCAAATGTGCCACCAGCGAATCTTTACTTTTTCGCCGCTGTTCGCCGCCACGCTGCCCTGCTCCGACGGCGCATTGCCCGGTACGGCACAGGCGGAGAGCAGCAAGCTCGTGAGTATAGCGACGACCAATCCGATCTTGCGTAACTTCTGCATATGGTTTCCTCCTCGAAATTATGGATCTACACAATGGACAAAAATGGAACAATCAACCGATTGTTGCGACCGGCTGACAGGATTCCCGAACAATCAACTGGGTGGGCAATTCATACAGGCGGTTCTCGACAGATTGACCGGCAATTATCTGGATCAGCAATTCCGCGGCACGGCTGCCTAACCCCACAATCGACTGATCAACGGTGGTCAACGGGGGGGAGCTGTAACGGCTTTCCCGTGTGTTATCAAAACCGATCACCGAACATTGCTGCGGTACGCTAATGCCCAGTTCGCGGGCCACCTCCAACACGGCAAAGGCCGATTCGTCATTGCCGGCCAGGATCGCCGTGGGCGGTTCGGCCAGACTAAACAGCTGACGGGCCGCATCCAGCGCTATGTGATAGGAGTAGTCACCGTCCACGTAGAGTTCAGGCGCCACGGGTAAACCAGCTGCATGATGGGCGGCTTCATACCCCTGACGACGTTGGCGAGCGCTCAACAGCCGGGACGTGCCGCCGACTAGGCCGATGCGCCGGTGACCCAGCCCAATCAAGTATTGCACGGCCTCCTGCGCACCGGCGAAATTGGTGGCCAATACAGAAGGATAGTCCCCTTCTGCACATGGCTCGATCGTCACCAGGGGAAAGTTGGTCGGCAAACTGAGCATGGTTGGCGTCACCACGATGACGCCATCGATAATGCTCCCGTTCAGTTGATTGACCACCTTGCGTTCCCACGTGGGATCGCCGCTGTGGTTGGCGCGGTTGCTGGTGTAAACCATGAGATCATACCCCTGCGTCTGCACGACTTGATCGATACCGCGCACGACCTCCATATTAAAAGCTAACCCCAGATTGAAGATGATGACCCCAATGACATTGGTGGCGCCCCGCATGCTCCTGGCGGCCAAACTTGATGAATACCCCAATTCATCAATGACTTTTTGGACGCGCGCTACCGTGCCCGATGAAACGCCGTATCTTTCGTTTAATACGCGCGACACAGTTGAAACAGAGACGCCGGCTTCGCGCGCCACATCTTGAATACGAACCGTTGTAAGTTGTTTTTTCATGTGAGAATAAATCAGATTGGAAACGTTATCGATAACGTTTCCGAGAGTGTACTCAATCTGCGCTGGATTGTCAAATGAGCGCAGAGACGGTCTGTCAGCCCGACTCAGGAGCGTTTCACGTTGGGGGCGCCCATTAGCAACCATTAGAAATGGGCGCCTCGCATTGAAAAATCGCCGCCGCGATTTAGCCTCAGCCGCGGTGGCGGCTTCTCGATTTTAGCTGAGGATTCTATCCTGCCGCCCAATGTGGGCCTCCAAAGCCAAATGCACCCACCCGACTCGCTAAGCTGGGCTCTCGCAGAGAATTCATATATGATATAATGCCATTCATTCTCAGTACACCGCATCATTATCAGTACACCGCAACGGTGTTGGCGATAACGGTGTTGGCGATCTATGCAGCGGTCTCGCTTAGAGAATCCAGCACGCCCTCCTGCGATTGCGATCAGCTAATTATTTGTTCTATCACCCTGCATGTTAAAAAAGGAGAACAAACTTCGTGGACTATGTAACTTTTGGCCGGACCGGTTTGAACGTGAGCGTCATGGGGTTGGGCTGTGGCGGCCCCAGCCGCATTGGACAGAGCGCGGATAAGGGCGACGCCAACTCGATTGCCATTGTGCGCACGGCTTTGGATGCCGGCATCAACTTTTTTGATACGGCGGAAGCCTACCGCACCGAAACGCTGGTGGGCCAAGCGCTCCAAGGTGTGGACCGCGACAGCTTTGTCATTTCCACCAAAAAGAGCTATCGCAGCGAAATCAGCCCGGCGCTGGTGCGGCAGGGGCTGGAAGAGAGCCTCAAACGCTTGCAAATGGATTATGTTGACATTTACAACCTGCACGGCGTGGGCCCGCAGGATTATCCCATGCTGCGCGATGAAATTTTGCCCACCTTTTTCCAATTGCGCGATGAGGGCAAAATCCGCTTTATCGGTGTCTCGGAGATGTTTAATGAAGACAAAGAACACCAAATGATGGTCGATTCCTTTCCCGATGACGTGTGGGATGTGGCCATGATTGGCTTTAACATCCTGAACCAGACGGCGCGCACACAGGTCTTTCCGGGTACGATCAAACAGAACATCGCCGTGCAGATCATGTTTGCCGTGCGCCGCGCGCTGAGCCAGCCCGACAAACTGCGCGAAGCCGTGCAGCAGCTGGTCGACGCCGGCCAGGTTGATCCGGCTGAGTTTGACGCCGCGGATCCGCTGGGCTTTGTGCTGGCCGAATCCGACGCCACCAGCATTGTGGACGCGGCCTATCGCTTCTGCCGCTACGAGCCGGGCGTGCATGTGGTGCTCTCTGGCACGGGCAACCCGGCCCATTTGCAGTCCAACATCGATTCGCTCTGCAAACCGCCGCTGCCCGACGGCGTTGTGCAAAAGCTGCGCCATCTCTTCCGCAACGCCAGCGCAGTGACCGGACAGTAAGACCGCAATCACATAAGGAATGTGCATACGTATTGCAGTCGAGTGAAGGTGGTGAGCGTGCGACGCACTGCCCAGCATAACAGCCGCTTTGGCGGGTAGTGCGTCGCGCGCGGATCACACAGAGAAAAATCTGGTACTTTGGTGGCTGGTGATGTTTTTCCCGAAAGGTCTTTTATGCATATCTTGACCGAACTGCCGCCCAATCTGCGGGTTATTCTGATCGGCGGACCGTCCAATGCGGGGAAATCAACGCTGGCCCAATCGCTGGCCCAAACCCTGGGCTGGACATACCAGCCCACCGATGGGCTGGGGCGCTATCCCGGACGGCCGTGGGCCACGAGCCAAGGCCCATTTCCGCCCCATTTGGTTGAGCACTATTCGTCTTTATCGGTCGCGGAATTGTTCGACGACGTACGCAACCATTACGTGAGCATGTGGCCCAAGATCAACGCGCTGATTACGTCTCGCGCCACCGATTTGTCGACAGACCCACTGGTGCTGGAGGGCTCCGCCATCTGGCCTGAAACAGTGGTGACATTAGATTCGGAAGATTCGGAAAATGTAGCGGCGGTTTGGGTGGCGCCCAGCGATGCACTGCTGCAACAGCGCATCCAGCACGTCAGCGGTTTTGCCCAGGCCAGCGTTTCCGAACAAGCGATTATTCAGAAGTTTATGGGGCGCGCGTTGCTCTATAACCAGCACATGCGGGATGCGATCAAGCGCTTTGGGCTGGCGGCGCTGGCGGTCGACGAAACAGCGACTGTGGCAGAATCTGTCCAGCGCTGTCTGGAGATCGTCAAGAGCCATTATCCATAAAAGGGGCCATCAAATTTTGTGCGCGGATTCATGCAGATAAACACAGATTTTTCAGAGAGAATCAGCGTTTATCCGTGTTCATCTGCGTACTAATCCATTTTTCGATCATCGTTAATCATGGCGACGTGACAAGCTGGACAAAGGGGGAGCTAATGACACAAGAAGAGAAGCCTGGTCAAATTGTGATCTTGAACGGTACGCCGCGCGCGGGGAAATCCAGCATTGTCAAAGCAATTCAAGAAACCTTTGACGGCCCGTGGCTGAACCTGGGCGTGGATGCCTTTAAGGAACGCATCCATCCGCAACGCTACAGCCCCGGCATTGGGCTGCGCCCCGGCGGTGAAGCCCCAGACCTGGAATCGCTGATTCCCGTGCTCTATGCCGCCATGTATGAATCCATTGCCGCCCACAGCCGCTTGGGGCTGAACGTCGTCGTCGATGTGGGGCACCATGACTGGTACTCCAACCCGCTGGGCATATTGCCCGACTGCGCCCGGCGGTTGCAGGGGCTGCCCGTGCTTTTTGTGGGCGTACGCTGCCCGGTCGAGGTGATTATGCAGCGGCTGCGGCAGACCGGTCGCTGGAACAATGCCTGGGACAGCGACATTTCCCAGGCAAACCCCGTGCCGGCGCCGCTGCTGCGCTGGCAAAAAGCCGTACACCAGCCGGGAATATACGATCTGGAAGTGGATACCTCTGTATTGAGTCCAGAGGAATGCGCCAATGTCATATTGGCGCGCCTGCAGAACGGCCCTGCGTCCATAGCATTTCAGCAGCTTGCTCAACTATCCGTCAATGATGCCCCAGCATGAATGAAAATCCCCCGTCCGTTGCTTGCCCTTGTTGCGGTTATCACACGTTGACGGGCGCGGCCAACTATGAAGTCTGCCCCATCTGCTTTTGGGAAGATATCCCGCAGTCGGACCTTTATGCGCGCAGCACTTCGAATCGGATTACGCTCCGGAAAGCGCAACAGAATTTTGCGGACATAGGGGCCTGCGAGGCGGAATATGGCGAACTGGTGCGCCAACCGACGGCGGATGATGCGCGTATCTCCAATTGGCGCCCTATGGAGCAGCGCTTGCGCCAGCAGCAACATGCGCTACTGGATGGTTTTGTTCACCACCGCGCGGGGCTTCTTGAACAATTGGCGCGTTTTGTCCATGACGGCCTGTTGCGCGCCATTGCCGAAGCGGATTACGGCATGAACGTAGAAGAGCATCTGGCGGCGCTGCGCCAAATTCATGCCGGCCAAATCCCCGTTCCCATTAAGTGGGAGCCGCGCGAGGTGCTCGAGTTAGTGCGCTGGAGCCAACCGGACGGACCCAACGGACGCGGGGAGGGCAAAGACGCCGGGCGCTATGGTCATCTACAGCGCGCCTTTGCCTGTACGGCGCTATTGCTCATCGCCAGTGAGCCCGAAAACAGCGGGCGCCTAATGGGGTCGGAAAAAGACAGCATTATCCAGCTGATTGGCAGCGTGTTGGCGCTGGATCTAAAGCTGCAACGGCCCGCCCTGCGCCTATTGAGCGAACGCGTCTTGACGCTCGACCTGGGCGATGCAGAATTGCCCTTCTTTGCGCTGGGCATCCTGCTCCTGGCGGCGACGCTGCCCGATGTCGAACCGCAGCAGCTGGGGGAACTTGGCGAATGGGTGCTGGCCGAAGAAGCCCGCATCCGCGCAGAACTGCTGCACACTTGGCGTCCACCAACCCAGCAATGGCTATTCGGTTTGGCTTCATACAATACCTATCAAGAGAGCTGGCAGGTTACCACCGTAAGTATTTTAGAAAAGGTAATTCCCGCCCTGCCACTTTCCGAGGCATTGGTGCTGCGAAACATTATTGAGCGCATTGGGATGTAAAACTGTGTGCGTTAGATGAAAGTGTATACTCGTCAAGAGGAGCAGGTAAATAGGAGTAATAATGGTATAATAGGCGGGCTTTCGTTCAGACAAGAAATAATGGCAAACCTTTTATGATAAGCCTTTTAGGGCTCCTTATGGGGAAACCCGAATTCAGTAAGAGATTAAGCTATGATCAGCGAAATTGTTATTGAGAATTTCAAAAGTTATGCGCAATCAACGCTCAGATTGGCACCACTGACGCTCTTGGTGGGTGCAAACGCGTCTGGCAAAAGCAATGCGATTGAGGCGATTCGTTTCCTCTCTTGGTTAGCCCAAGGGCGCCGGCTGGATGATATTTTGGAAAGAGTCCAGCAAACTGATATTGCCATCCGCGGAACGTTAAGCGATTTGGTTTATGATCGAGCGCAGGATCCAATGATCACATTGGGGTGTTCTCTTACAAGCACAGGGGAATGGAAAAACCTACAGATTTCAATTGCCTTAAAGGAAGGGGCAGAGCCGCGTGTCATTGCCGAGAGCATTCGTAGTGAAACAAGTACAGTCCCTCTTTATGAGATAAAACACCCTGCCGAACCACATAGTAGGGAAGTACAAGTTGCGTATAACAACTTTGCCCGTGGCGGCAAGAAGCCCACAATCCCTTGTACAGACCGTCAGGCCATTTTTACCCAACTTGAAATCCCATCTCGTTTCAATGAAGGGCAGGCGCGTACAGTTATTCCCGACGTAACAGCAAAATTTCAAGACGCTTTGCAGCGCATTCTCTTTTTAGACCCCAATCCACGGAATATGACGGAATATAGTTTTGTGGTGGATCATGAATTGCGGGGGGATGGTTCGAATCTTTCCAGCGTTCTCTATGATTTGTGTAATGTAAAGGGCCGAAAGGAAGATGTATTAACATTTATCCGCGCCTTGCCAGAGCAGGACATTGTGGACCTTGACTTTATTCAAACGCCGCGCAATGAAGTGATGGTTCAATTAACTGAATCATTTGGGGGACAGCAGATTCACAGGGATGCTCCCTTGCTGTCAGATGGAACGCTACGCATTTTGTCCGTGGCCGCTGCCTTGCTGTCGGCACCCCAAGGCTCTCTGGTTATCGTAGAAGAGATTGATAATGGCGTTCATCCCTCGCGTGCTGGATTACTTCTGCAGAATATTGAACGGGTTGCAGTTGCGCGTGACCTGCGTGTACTATTGACTAGCCACAATCCTGCTCTTCTCGACTCACTTCCACATTCGGCTATCCCCCATGTCGTTTTCTGCTATCGCGCTCCAGGGGCTGGCGACAGCAAATTAATACGTCTGGAGGATCTGGGCGACTATCCGGAACTGGTGGCGCGCGGTCCACTGGGCGAACTTCTGACTCAGGGCATCATTGATCGCTTTGTCAAACAGCAACGCAGCCCAGAACAGAAACGGCTAGATGCCCTCCAATGGTTAGACCTTCTACAACGCCAGGTGGATGAGATTCATGTCTAGCATTTGCATCATTGACACGAGCGTTTTCTGTAATATTTTGAAAGTACCGAAAAAGTCGCAATGGCATGAGAAGACAATCGCTCAATTTCGGCGGTACAATGACGACAGCTATACTTTTTTGCTACCAATGGCAACCATTTATGAAACTGGGAATCACATCGCCCAAAATGGTGATGGTCAAGTGAGACGCAAGACAGCAGAACTATTTGTTCAGCAAGTCACTCAAGCCTTTCAAGGCCAAGCACCCTGGACGCCAACGCCATTTGATAGCTCCGCTGAATTCTCCATTTGGCTTTCTCAATTTCCAGATCAAGCCATGCGCGGTTCTGGACTTGGAGACCTATCCATCATCAAAGTGTTTGAACGTCAATGCGAACTGCATCCCCATCGACGCATTTTCATTTGGTCATATGATTCTCATTTGCGCGCCTACAATCGTGAGCTTTAATGAATCAGCCTCCATTGCAGCAGCTAGTCCAAAGTGGCAAACAGATTATCCATCTGACCAAAAGCCAAACCAATCACCTGGTAGGTTACCCACCCGACGCCCGCCTGCTGATCATCAACGCCGATGATTTTGGATTGTGCCACGCCTTCAACGCTGCTATCTTCCGCACATTGACGCAGGGCGTAGTCCGCTCCGCTACCGTAATGATGCCCTGCCCCTGGGCGCTTCATGCCATGCATCTGCTGCAGGAGCGCCCAGAGCTTGATTTTGGCGTTCATCTAACATCTAGATGTCAGAAGCCGCGCGGGATGTGATTGAAGAGGAGGGCATTATTCTCTTGGATTATCGACCGTTGCAAGAGGTGTGGCGCGACGCGTGAACAAAAGCATAAAGAGCCACGGAGGTAAAACATATGACAATTAAAGTGATTGGCGCTGGTTTTGGGCGTACGGGCACGGCCTCGCTGAAGGTGGCGGTGGAAAAGCTCGGCTTTTCCAAATGTTACCATTCGGAATCGCTGGGGGAGCATCCCGAGCACAAACAGATTTGGTTCGACCTATTAGCGGGAAAACCTATCAATTGGGATGCACTCTTTGCGGGTTATCAAGGCGCGATGGGCTTGCCCACGACCATCTTATATCGCGAATTGATGAACCAATATCCAAAGGCCAAAGTCATCCTGACCATGCGCGATCCCGAACGGTGGTATGAAAGCGCATCGCAGACCATCTTGCAGATGCCTTCTGGCCCGCAACTGGCCATGATGCGCGTCGTCTCGCTTTTTAAGCCAGAGCTCAAAAAGGTTTTGCCCATCATCGCCGTGGGACGTAAAATCGGTATGGAGTACTTCTTTAACAATGACCTCTCCAAAGAGCATGTCATCAAACGCTTTCAAGAACACAACGAACAGGTGCGCCAAACCGTGCCGCCGGACAAGCTGCTGATTTACGAAGTCAAGGAAGGCTGGGCGCCCCTGTGTGAATTCTTGGATGTACCCATACCCGAGGAACCATTCCCCCGCACCAACACGCGCGAAATGTTCCGCAGCCGGCTCTCCAAATAGAGCTAAGCTTTACCCACAAGTAGGGCGAATGGATCTGTGCGTCGCAGCGGTCGCAGCGCATAAGGCGAAACAGATAGCTTTGTGACCGGTGCGTTACACACGGTCCACGAGCATCGTCCCGGTCTACCCGCGTGCGACGCACCGCCACACGTTGTCTGCACAGCCACGGCGGCCGCGGACCGTGCGACGCACCTGGCCTCCACGCGGGGCAAGAAAGATGTGGGGCATGGTAAGAAATAGAGGAGGGGCCCGAAAAAGACGCACACATGCTTGACGTTTACACGCCAGAACGGATCCC
Source organism: Caldilineaceae bacterium (assembly GCA_020634755.1). Lineage (GTDB taxonomy): Bacteria > Chloroflexota > Anaerolineae > Caldilineales > Caldilineaceae > JACKBC01. The sequence continues at coordinate 41,753 of JACKBC010000017.1, forward strand.
TGACAATAGTTTATGACAACGGAGAAAACTATGCGCATCGGAATTTCAATGGCCTCCAGCTACAACGTGACCACTGTGCGCGACGGCGCCGCTATATGCTCGAGCGCGCCAAAGCCGCCGCCGATGCCGGGCTGGACAGCCTCTTTATGGGCGACCATCACGTGACGCCCGGTCCCTATTACCAAAACACACCCATTTTGGCTCGCGCTTTGGCGGCGTGGCGGGCGGATGCGCCGGCGGGCGCGCCTACCTGCTGCCCTTTCGCCATCCCGTGCTGCTGGCTGAGGAGATTGCCACCGTGGCTGCATGATGCCGCAGCGCTTTATCATGCAGTGTTCGATTGGCTATGGTGACCGCGAATTCGCCGCTTTTGGCATCAACCCCAAGCACCGGCCCTCGCGCTTTGAAGAATGTCTGGCCATTATGCGACGGCTGTGGGCGGGCGAAACCGTGTCGCACCAGGGGCGTTGGCAAATTGCGAATGCGCACATCGCCCCACCCCGCCCGAGCCGGTTGAAGTGTGGATTGCCGCCAGCGCGCCCGTGGCCATTGAGCGCGCCGCCCGTCTGGGCGATGGCTGGCTAGCCGCGCCGGGCTTGACCAAAGCACAGGCCCAAGAGAGCCTGGCCCACTACATCGCGTGCTGCGCCAAACATGGCCGCGCCGTCGGCGTCAAGGCTATCCGCCGCGATGTTTATGTGGGCGAAAGCGCGGCCCGAAGCCGAAGCCACTGGCGGCGCTGTGATCAAAGCTGGCTATCGCGGTTTTGCGCCCGATGCCACCGTCGTGGGCGACGCGGCCAGTGTGGCCGCCGCCTTTCAGGAATATGCCGATATGGGTTATACCGACATTATCATCCGCAATTTGGTGTCGGAACAAGAAAGGGCGCTGGCGTGCATTGCGCGGTTGACAGAGGTGAAAGCACTCATGAAAATCACCAATATCGAAACTCTGCTCGTCGACGCCGGCTGGCGACCGTGGATCTTTGTCAAGATGGAGACCGATGCGGGCATACGGCTGGGGTGAGTGCAGCGATGGCCGCAACCCTTTGGCATTGCCGGCACGGTCAGCGATCTGGAGCCGCTGCTGATTGGCGAAGACCCGCGCGCCTATGAAATGCGCTGGTGGGACATGCTGCGCGCGCCCGCTCCAGCTCAGGCGGCATTGCGGCAAGGCCATGGCCGGGCTGGAGCTGGCCATGCTCGACATCAAAGCCAAAGCGGCCAACATGTCAGTGGTCGAACTCTTTGGCGGCCCCACGCGCGACTCGACGCGCGTCTACTGGTCCCACTGCGGCAACGTGCGCATCCGCATGAGCGAAGAGCTGGGCGTGCCGCCTCTGCGCACGTGGGACGATGTGACGGCGCTGGGCAAAGAGGTGGTGACGCGCGGCTACACGGCGTTCAAGTCCAACATTCTCTTCCCCGGCGATCCGGGCGATGTCTACATTGCGGGCTTTGGCAAAGGCCCCAACACCACCGATGGCGTGGCCACCAACGCCATGATCAGCCACATTGAAAAGCTGGTGGGCACCTTCCGCGATGCGGTCGGCCCGGACATTGACATTAACCTGGACCTGAACTTCCACTTTAAGCCCGAAGCGTGCATCCGCATTGCGCGCGTGCTGGAGCAGTTCAATCTGCTCTGGCTGGAGATCGACACCTACGATCCGCTGGCCATCCGCCAGATTCGCGACGCCACCGCCACGCCCATTTGCACCGGCGAAACGCTCTATTACATGCGTGAATTTATCCCCTATTTTGAGTCGCACGCCGCCGACGTCTATATGGTCGACGTGCCGTGGAATGGCTTTACCCAGAGCAAGAAGATCGGCGATCTGGCTGAGGTCTATCAGGCCAACATGTCACCGCACAACTACTACAGTCACCTGTCCTCGTTCATTAGCGCCAGCCTTTGCGCCGTGCTGCCCAACGTGCGCATTATGGAGAGCGAAGTCGAAGACGTGCCGTGGAAGGATGACCTGGTGACGGCGTCGCCCGCCATTGTTGACGGCCACATGATCACGCCCACCGGTCTGGGCTGGGGCGCGGACATCAATGAAGAGGTGGCGCGGGCGCATCCTTGGCAGAAGGGGAAGCAGGCAATATAATAGCTGTACTACATTATCGATCAAACACTCAATATTATCGATCAAACTCTCGATCTGCGGATTCCGGTTGCGGCCATTTTTGAATAAAAATAATAACCCACAGAGGAGGAACAATCATGCAGCTAAACGGCATTCACCACCATTCAATTCTGGTCAGCGATATGGAGCGGGCAGTCGACTTTTATAAAAATGTAATGGGCTTGCAGGAGATCGGCATCCCGTCTACATTTCCGCCGGCAAGCGCCCGTGCGCTGGTTCCAGATTGGCGATCAGCACATTCACCTCATGCCGGCGCCCCAGCCCGATGTGGTGAGTCCGCGCCACATTGCGCTGGCCATTGACGATGCGCAAGCGGGCCGCGCCTATTTCAGCGCCAAAGGCGTACCTACCGTGAAGATATTCCCATTCCGGGCGCCGACCGCTTTTTCATTGCCGATCCCGACGGCAACAACATTGAGCTGATCGAATGGAAAGAGACCTATCAGATTGTGCCGCTTGATTGAAGCCTGAAATCATATATTCTCATGGATCCCATTAAACAAATTGAACTCTTCCCCCTGCAAATCCCCCGCGACACGCCCTATCTTGGCCCGTTGGAAGAAGGCGTGACCGTGAGCGAACGCGGCTATTTTGTGCGTCCGGGCAACCAGACCATCTACAGCGTGCACGACCATTCGCTGCTGATCAAGCTGACCACTGCCAGTGGCGCGGTGGGCTGGGGCGAAAGCTTTGGCGTGCTGACCCCACGCACCGCCGCCACCATTATTGAAGATCTGATCACGCCGCTGGTCCTTGGCCGCGACCCGCATGATGTGGTGGCCATCAGCGAGGACATTTACAACGGCATGCGCGTGCGCGGCTTTTTTGGCGGCTTTTATGTGGACGCCCTGGCCGGCATCGACATGGCGCTTTGGGACTTGCGCGGCAAGCTGACCGGGCTGCCCGTATGCAAGCTGCTGGGCGCACAGCGTCATCAGCGCATCCCGGCATACGTGTCGGGTCTGCCCAAAGCCACCGTTGGTGAGCGGGCCCAGCTGGCCAAAGAGTGGCTGGCCAAAGGCTTTGGCGCGGTTAAATTTGCTGCAGCCGTAGCCCACGAAGGGGAGCTGGTCGAAATGCAGGCCATCCGCCAGGCCGTGGGTGCCGGCCCCAAAATCCTGGTCGATTTCATTGAAATATACGGACCAGGAGGCGATCAGCTGATCACGCAGCTTGAGGCAGAGGACCTGTATGTGGCCGAGGCGCCGGTGCAGTCTGAAGATATGGACGGGCAGGCGGCCATTGTCAGGCGCGTGAAAACACCGGTGGCCATTGGCGAAGAGCTGCGCACGGTCTATGAATATCGCCGCGCTTTGTGCGCCGCTGCATGAGCGTAATCCAGCCGGAGATGGCCCACATGGGCATCACGTCGTTTTGGCAGTGTGCCGCATGGCGCAGGCGTTCCATTGCGCGTCATGCCCCACGCCACCATTGGCATTGGTATTGCCCAGGCCGCCAGCCTACACGTAGCTAGCGCGCTGGCCAACCTGGACATGCACGAATACCAACATTCGATCTTCGACCGCAATCTCAATTTTGGCATAACCCAGCGCCAACGCCGCCCCCATGCGCTGTGAGTCCGGCTATTTTTACTTGCCGGAGGGGCCGGGGCTGGGCGTGGAGCCCACCGCAGCCGTGTTTGACTTCGTGATGAAATAAAACACGGTTCAGCTTGCATAACATAGGGCCATCGCGAACCTAAAAAAGCAGGGATAAAACCCGCAGCTGACACGGCAAAGCGGTCGCAACCGCTTGTCATTTAGCCGCTGTGGCCGCTTTTCATTGTCAGCTGCCGGATTGATCCGTTGCGATTACGAAGTTCGCCATGTCCCTACTCACAGCATCCCACGCTTGCGGGCGCGCCTTATGGTCGCTTGATATTGGGCAGATAAATAAAGTTGCACTTATTGCCCACATTGCATGTGCCTGGACTGCCGCTGGCCGTGGGTGTGAGGGTTGGCGCAAGTGTCGGCGTAAACGTTGGTGTGGGCACAACCAACGTTGGTGGCCGGCGTAGCAAGCGGCGTAGAGGTGGGCGTGGGTGACATGGCGGCCCACATACTGTAATTCAATGCGGTCGAGTCGGGCGCCATCCTCACGCAGCAGGAATGACACAATATGCTCCCCGGCGGCCAGCGACGGTCTTAGCGGCGCGGCATTGGGCGCGTAGGTATCCCCTCCAGCTATGGTCCAGCGCTCGGCGGTGGTCGGTTGACCATCCACCTGCAAAAAGAATGAATCGCTGTCGGCATCGGGCCCCAGCGCCCATGCAATAATGCGATATTGCCCCGCGCTGGCGACGGTCACACAGATATCGACGCGGTGCGCAGCATCCGGCGCGTTTAGTGAACCGGATCCATTTAGCGTGAGCACGCTTTGACCGTTGGCGGCCAAGCTGTCGGTAACGGTGATAAAGGCGCCATGCAGCACGCCGCTTTCGGCTTCGGCGCTTAACCCTGGATTGCAGAAGATTGGCGTGGGGGTGGGTGCGGGCGTGGCCGTGCCATTGGGCGTGGCGGTGGGCGTTGGTGTTCCTGGGCCGGCCAGAAAGCGGTCCAAAATATTGCGCGTCATTTTTTGAATGCGCGCATCTTCGTACCCCACTTTGTCCAGCGCCCAGCTCCACGAGGTGGTGCCGGTGGCAAAAACCCAGGCGCCGCTCAGCGCTTGATAGATCGAGGTATTCCCCCTTATGACATTGTTGTCGGCATCGACAAATGGAGAATCGGCCAGCAGCGTGTAGCTCAGATTAGCCGGCATGGGATATGCAGGCTGATAGGAGTCGATTTCATAGCCTACAATTTTGGCTACGGCATTCCCGTTGTTGAACCCGGTTCCGCCATAGGCCCAGTGGTCGCCATTTGTTACTATGTAATCCGTATTGTTATTGGCAGAGGCGGCAAAGCTTGCGTACTGTATGCCCACAAGCGCTTGCTCGGGACGCCCCAGATCGCGCCACTCCACCGTCTTGAGCGTGGGGTCGGCCACGGGGTCTATAGAGCCATTGCGATAGACCACCATCTGGCGGTTTGGGTTGGCGCCGTCAGATTCCAGACGCATTTGCCAGAGCAAGGTGCTGGTGCCAAAGAAGGCCAGATGGACACCGGCGTCGCGCGCGTCCTCAACGGCATCGTACATGGCTTTTGTCCAATATTCGTCGTGGGGCGATGTGAGCAAAGCCACAAAATCGCGCGGGAGCGCCGGGTTGGTGTGCAGATCAATATCGGTTGCATAGACCAGATCATATCCGGATTTCTCTAGCCAGCGAATCAGGTTGTAATCCCATTTGAAGAAGTCGCCATCGCCATAATCAGCGTAAGGGCGATCAAAGGAGACTTTGACGGCGTGCGGGCCGCCCGATATTGTGTTGGCCCCAAAGCTATTGATGTGATAAAGACTTTTGCCCGTAGCATCATCATTGGGGAAATTGTTGTAAGCTTGATACGTGGCTACACCGCTTTGAAAGAGAAAGCCTCCTTTGTAGCTATCGTTGCGCACCACAAAGGGGATATAGTTGCCAAAGCCAGCGGCATTTACAAGCTTGGCCAGGTAGATCCCACTAGTCCAAGTCGTGGGCACCGTCAGCGTATAGCTAGCGGACCAGGGCGCAGTAATCAACCCAGTGGTGGCATCCAGCGTTACCGCCGGCTGTTTGGCGCCGTTCAGCGGCCCAATCTGCTGCATGAGCCGACCGCCGGCGCCATTGTACCACCCCATGCGATAGATTTCGACGGTAAAGTTTTGGGCAGGACTAACGGAGACATAAAAGGTAATGGCGTCCCCCAGATTAACGCTGGTCGCCGATGCATACCCTTTGATCTGCATATCGACATCATTCGCTGGTTTTAAGAGGACCCAGTCGCTAGAACCCGGCTGCTGATTCTCTTCCACAATTGGATTGGCCGCCAAGACGCTGGCCGGTGGCCAATCCAATAGAGACAGAATCGCCAACAGCGCAAGCAGAGAAAGCCACACTTTAGATCGGATCAATTCTTTCATTAAGCACCTATTCGTTTGTTATAAACAGATACACACAGCCGGAATCAGATTCAAAGAAATATACATATGCAGCGTTTGGCGGAGATGGCACAAACGTGGGGCATGCCTCATTTAATTGCGTTCTCTATTAACTATAGGACTACCGCAAGCTTTGACTAAAAGTGTATCGAATGCAAACCGATTCACTCTTGGCAATCCGCAGGCGCTGCGTCAGTTGTGTTAACTATATGCTCCCCCGTGCGGCATCCTTTGCAGTACACCAGGTTAGTATACATAACTACACGCTTTAATATACGTTTGATGGATTGTTGTAGATGTGACAAGTCACATTCACAGCCAATTCCTACGTGGAGAATTCCTTTCGCCAGGAGTGAGCCACTGTGTGGCGCAAGTCGTGTGAGTTTGATGGCTTGTCCGACTTTGACAAACCTCAAATACGTTGTATGATCAATATAGATTCCAAAAGCTTCCCCGGCTTCATCTTGCGTCTTCAAAGCAACCACACTTTTTTATCCCGTATGTTTTCTGCTCAGCGCGCGTTGGATTGCGCCGTTAGCAGTCATCATAAAAGGGGCATTACACAGCCCCCGCAAGGAGTGAACCTGTTAAGCCGTGTTGACATTTACAGCCACAGAGTACAGCCACAGAGTACAGCCATAGAGCATAACGATAAAAGCTCGTCGTCATACGCGAAATTGTCAATACTTTCGAATTCCCCAAAGAATCGCCGCGCAAGCATCAATGCTCCCGTTGCGCTCTGCGGCGCCTTGGCGAACTGACAGGCTCAAGCATAGCTGTATCGTTTTCCAAAGTAGTAGCTCGTCTCCCGAAACATTGTTTTACCAAGAAGTGCATCTAATTAGGAAACCAAAGCAAGGAGGTCTAAAGTGCATACTGCAATATCTCGCATGATCAAATTGTCTGTGCTGCTCGGCGTCATGGCGCTGATGCTGGTGGGCTGTGCCACGCAGCCCGCATCGGGACCAGAGGCCGCCGCGCCGGCAGGAGATTCTGGAAGCGCCGCCTCTGGGACAGTTGAACGCAAAGACATGCTCATTATCCCATCAAACGTCAACATCCCGGCGCCAGACATCTGGAATCCGTACATTCCCGGCACCTTCATTCTGCAAGGCATGAACCAGAATATGATGGAGCCCCTCTTTATGTTGAACTACGAGACGGGCAATATCGACGGCTGGCTGGCCGAGAGCTATGAGGCCAACGACACGCTGGATGAGTGGACGGTGACGCTGCGCGACGGCACTGAATGGAGTGACGGCACGCCGCTAACATCCGACGATATCGTCTTTACCATCAACTTGCTCAAGGAATATGCGCCGCAACTCAACTGGTCCGGCGCGGTTCAGCAGTGGGTGGATTCGGTGGAAGCCGTAGATGAACGCACCGTCAAGTTCACGCTGACTGCGCCCAATCCGCGTTTTGTGATGGAGAATCTAGCCGGTACCACCTCTCAGGCTATTGTGCCGCTGCCCAAACACATTTGGGAAGGCAAAGATCCGGTTACCTTTAAGAACGAGTATGATGAGGCCACCGGTTCACCCGTTTTTAGCGGCCCCTATGTTGTCAAGAGTTTCTCCTCCACCGAGTTTGTCTACAAGCGCAACGACAACTGGTGGGGCGCCAAAACAGGTGCTTTTAACCTGCCCGCGCCGCTGGAGATCCACCGCCCCTGGGTTGGCGATCAAGCAACTGCTCAGCAAATGCTTGCCAACAATGAATCGGACATTGGCGGCGGTAACAACCCCAGCACCAATGACGCGCTGATGGCGCAAAATGCCAACCTGGTTCCTTATACCGACCAACCGCCCCTGGGCTGGATTGATCCCTGTCCCCGCATGCTGACAATCAACAGCACCGTGGCCCCGTGGGATAACAAGGAGATGCGCTGGGCCCTCTCTTACGCCATCAATCGTCAGCAGATTGTGGATGTAGTCAATGAAGGCGCTGGAGCCACATCTGATTTTATTTTCCCAGACTATCAGGCCATGAAGCCTTTCCAAGATGCCATTGCCGACATTATTGCGCCGATTGGTGAGTTCAACCAGGATAAGTCGCGCGAGCTGATTGAGAAGAATGGCTACACGTTGGATAGTGGCTCGGGCAAATATGTAGACGCTAGCGGCAACGCCCTTACGCTCGACATTGTTTTGCCACCCTTTATGGAACCGTGGGCGCGCATGGTTGTGCAGCAGCTGAATGATGTGGGCATCGACGCCGTCCTGCGCATTTTGGAATGGGGCGTCTTCCGCGATCAGACGGGACGCGGCCAGTTCACCGCCGCCACCGACTGGGATGGCTGCGGCAGCGTTATTGAGCCGTGGTTCGGCATGCAGCGCTATCACAAGAAATGGTCCAACCCGATTGGCACGCCTGGCACCGAATATGTAGACAACACCAACAACGCCGGTCGCTGGGTAAACGATGAATACTCGGCGCTGATCGACGAAATGGGCGCCCTGCCATTGGGCGATCCGCAAGTTGTCGATCTGATGAAGCAAGCAGTTACGATTTGGGCCGATGAGCTGCCGGACATTCCGTTGGTGCAAACGCCCGTCTTTATTTTATTCAATACCACCTATTGGACCAACTGGCCGACAAAGGAAAATAACTACATCCAACCGCCCAGCCATTGGGAGCACTTCTTGCGCCAATTGGTTGAGCTGAAACCGGCACAGTAGTGGCATGATTGGGTGAGAATGTGATTAGGTGATAGCAGCCCCCTTTTCACTTTCTTACCCTTTCACCTTTTCACTTTGTTATAAAAAAGGGCAAAATCAATATGCGAGGCGTAAACCTCAGCTATTTCGTACGGCGCATTGGCATGTTTTTCCTGGTCATCTTTGTGGCGGCGTCGTTTAACTTTGTGATTCCGCGGCTGGCGCCGGGCAACCCCATTGGGGCCATTACGTCGCGCATGTCGCAGGCCAGCGCGGGGATTGAAAACGGCCAGGCCATGTTCGAAGCGTATCGCAAACGCTTTGGGCTGGATGACCCGCTCTACATTCAGTATGCCAAATATATGTGGAACACGTTGCGCCTGGATTTTGGCGAATCGCTTTCGGCCTATCCGGCTGAGGTATGGGATATTGTGGGGCCGGCCATTGGCTGGTCTATCAGCTTGATCGGCGTTAGCGTGTTGATCACCTTTGTGTTGGGCATCCTCATTGGCGCGCTGCTGGCCTGGAAGGGAACACCCGAATTGGTGAGAGCGCTGCTTCCCATTACTATGTTCGGCGGCGTATTGCCCTATTATCTGCTCGCCATGTTGCTGCTCTATGTTTTTGCCTTTACCACCCGCCTGCTGCCCATGAGCGGGGCCTTTGATAGCGGCATGGTCAAGGGCTTCAATTGGCCCTTTATCAAGAGCCTCGTCAGCCACGCCATCCTGCCGGCGCTGTCGATTATTTTGACCAGCATAGGCGGATGGGCATTGAGCATGCGCAGCCTCATGATTAACACCATCGGTGAGGATTACATGCTATTGGCCGAAGCCAAAGGGTTGCCCAAACGGCGCATTCTCTGGTGGTACGCCGTGCGCAACGTAATCCCGCCGCAACTGGCGCACTTGGCCATTGCTTTGGGGTACGTAGTCTCCGGCGCCATCCTGGTGGAGATCGTCTTCTCCTATCCAGGGCTTGGCTACCAGCTTTACATGTCTATTGTCAATAGCGATTATACGGTCATCCAGGGAATTACGCTTATTCTGGCGATCTCAGTGGGGCTGGCCGTGCTCATTATTGATTTGATCTATCCGCGCCTTGACCCGCGGGTGACGTATGTGTCGGAAAGCGCAGGTTAATCTTCCAGAGGTAATCTGTGCTATACTGTGCTTATGCACTTTGAATGGGACGATATCAAAGCAAGGGCTAATTTATTAACTCACGTTACGCAGCGACAGCCAGTCTGGTAGAGAGAAACAGGAACGTCGGCGAGCCGGCTTTCCTCCAGGCTTGCGTAACATAATTTATTAAAGCATGGCGTCTCGTTCGATGAAGCGAAAACTGTCTTCGATGATCCACTATATGTAGACTTTTTCGATCCCGACCATTCTGATGATGAAGAGCGATACATCATCATCGGGCTCTCACAGCAGCGACGCTTGTTGCTTGTATCCTACACAGAACGCAGGCAAACAATACGCTTGATTAGTGCCAGAACTGCAACACGCAGTGAAAGAAATGTTTATGAAGAAGGTTAAGAATGAAATGGACGATGAATTGCGTCCAGAATATGACTTGAGAAATTTGCGCGTGAGAAAAGTTGGCCCACAACGAACTGGTTTCGGCAGTCAGTTTGTCCAATTGGCCCCAGATGTTGCAGAAGTCTTTCCGGACGCTGAGGCTGTAAATGAAGCCCTACGCCTTCTGATCCGAGTCATGCGCGAAAACAAGCATGTTCTCTCATCTGCCAACGCGGGAACAAACTAAATATTTCTACGCATCTCATACCGGGCCATTGATAATGACAACTACAACAGCCGAAACTACTATACATCGCGCTCCATCCCCCGTCGGCGGAGCGGTGCGCAGCATCTTTGCGTTCTTCGCAGACAACCTTCTCTTTACGGCCGGTATTCTTCTGCTGCTGGCCCTTTATCTCTTTGGACTCATTGGCTCACAGATGATCAGCCCCAAGATGGCCGATATGGGCGCGGCGCCACTCAACTTGCGCCCGTCCGCCGAACATCTGTTGGGCACCGATGGTTTGGGCCGCGACATGTTTGCCGTCATGGTGATCGGCATTCCCAATACCTTTAAAATTGGTTTCCTGGCCGGCGCCGTGGGTGTCTTCATCGGTGCGCTGATTGGCCTAATGGCGGGCTATTACAAAGGGCTCGCCGACACCATCTTCAGCAGCTTTGCCGACATCATGCTGGTGATCCCAGCCCTGGCCATTCTGATCACCGTTTCGGCATATGTGCGCGTCGTTACCGTGGAGATCATGGCCGTGATTGTGGGGCTGCTCTCGTGGCCGCTGCCCGCCCGCTTAATTCGTGCGCAAACGCTCAGCCTGCGCGAACGCCTCTTTGTAGAAGTTGCGCGGCTCTCCGGGCTCAATGACTTTGAGATTATCACCTACCAAATTCTGCCCAACTTGACCGCCTATCTGGCGGCGTCGTTTGTGGGCGCGGTCAGCAGCGGCATTTTGGCGGCCGTCGGCCTAGAAGTGCTGGGGCTGGGGCCACAAAATATTCCCACCATTGGCCGCACGCTCTATTACGCCTTCAACTATTCGGCGCTCTTTAAGGGCATGTGGTGGTGGTGGGGACCGCCCATTGTAACGCTGGCCACCATCTTCACTGGGCTCTTTTTAATGAGCATCTCGCTGGACAAGTATGCCAATCCGCGCCTCAAGGGCGCTATGCGGGGTTAAGACAACTACATTGTAAACACGGATGGGAGGAACACGGATATGGAAAATGCCGACAAAATCCGTGTTCTACCCTATGCGTATTTACAAACCGAAGAACAGAGCACGGAATGACAGTCGAAGCAATCAGCGGGAACATTAAAGAACAATCATCACTTGGAGCTAACCGCGTCCTGGAAGTAAAGGATCTACGCATCAGCTACGAAACGCCGCGCGGGCTGGTGCGCGCGGTCAGCGGCGTGAGCTTTTTCCTCAAGCGCGGCGAGCGGCTGGGGCTAGTGGGCGAATCCGGCTCGGGCAAAAGCACCACCGCGCTGAGCCTCATGCGGCTGCTCGGCCCCCCCGCTATCATCGAGGGCGGCCAGGTGTTGCTGGAGGGGAAAGATCTACTTAAGCTCTCCGAAGAGCAGATGCGGCGGGCGCGCTTTGCCGACATCGCGCTGATTCCGCAAGGCGCCATGAACTCGCTCAACCCGGTCATGAAGGTGGGCGAGCAGCTGCGCGATACCATGCGCGCCCACGCTTTTAACGAAGCCCAAAGCGCGCTCAACGCCCGCATTGAAGATGTGCTGGACTGGGTGGATCTGACGTCCGACATAATGGATGCCTATCCCCACGAGCTGAGCGGCGGCATGAAGCAGCGTGTCTGCATTGCCATGGCCATTTTGCTGCGGCCCAAGGTGATTATTGCCGACGAGCCCACCAGCGCGCTGGACGTGGTGGTGCAGCGCCAGGTCATGGAGACGCTGCGCCGCGTGCAAAACGACATTGATGCCTCAGTCATCTTGGTGGGGCACGATATGGGGCTCATGGCGCAATGCGTGGACCGCATTGGTGTCATGTATGGCGGCAAGCTGGTAGAGGTCAGCCCGGTGCGCGATATATTCAAGAACCCCCAGCATCCCTATACGCAGATGCTCATTGCCAGCCTGCCCAACCTGGAATCCAAAGAGGTCTTTCAAGGCATTCCGGGGCTCACGCCCTCGCTGCTCAATCCGCCGTCGGGCTGCATGTTTCATCCACGCTGTCCGCAGATCATGGCGCACTGCGAGGTGGATGTGCCAACCTTAAACGAAATCAAACCAGACCGGTGGGTTGCCTGTCATCTGTATGATGACAAGGTTGCATAATGCCAAGGTGAAGGGGTAAAAGGGTAATCAGGGGACTGAGCCGGTCGAAGTCACCTGGTCACCCTTTTTCCCTGTCATCCCTTTACCCTCTCAGCACCAAGGAAAGCAAACGTAATGCAGCTTTTAGAAGCTCAACATGTAACGCGCGTCTTTGGCGGCGGCGTACTGAACAAGCGGCAAACGGTGGCCGTGGATGATGTATCGCTGCTCATCACCGAGGACAAGCCCACGATTACGGCGATTGCGGGCGAAAGCGGCAGCGGCAAAACCACGCTGGCGCGCCTGCTCCTGGGCATGATCCAGCCCAGCCAAGGAACGATTCGCTTTCGGGGGCAGGTGCTGGCAGACATGAGCCGGCAGGATCGACGTAACTTTCGCCGCCAGGTACAGGCCATTTTTCAAGACCCTTTTGAGGTCTACAACCCTTTTTATAAAGTGGACCAGGTGCTGACCACGCCCATCCGCAAATTCAAGCTGGCCAATTCTCCTGCGGAAGCCGAGCGACGCATTGAGGAAAGCCTGCAAATGGCCGGTCTGCGCCCCGAAGAGACGCTGGGCCGCTATCCGCATCAGCTCAGCGGTGGCCAACGTCAGCGCATTATGGTGGCGCGGGCGCTGCTGCTCAACCCCAAGATCATCCTGGCCGATGAGCCGGTCTCTATGGTGGATGCCTCGCTGCGCGCCACTATTTTAGAGAGCCTGCTCAAGCTCAAGCGCGAGCTGGGTATCTCCCTGGTTTATATCACCCACGATTTGACCACAGCCTATCAGGTCAGCGAGAACATTTACGTGCTCTATCGCGGCTCGGTGGCCGAAGTGGGCAGCGTAGACAAAGTGATCAAAGAGCCGCTGCATCCCTACACCCAGCTGCTGGTGCGCTCGATTCCCCTGCCAGATCCAGATCTGCACTGGGGCAGTGAGGGCGATCTGGAACGCAAAAACCAGACAGCCAAAGGGGTCGGGTCCGAACAGCGCGGCTGCAAATTTGCCGATCGCTGCCCATTTGTTATGCCCGAGTGCCGTCAATCGCCGCCCCCTTTGTATCGCACCAACGACGACCGTGCCGTGGCCTGTTTTCTCTATAAAGAAAATGAAGAGATCAGCGGTCAAGCGATGGCGGAAACGCTGGCTGCCTAATATACGCCTGGAGTTCATCCGCCGCTTGTTTGTATCCGCCCGTGGCCTGCAACTCCTTCTGCATGGAGCCGGCAGCCTGCGCATAACGTGCGTCCGTCAACATGCTTTCCAACGCCTGGCCTAGCGTGGCCATATCCACACGCCCCCACAACACCTGGTCGTCAATCACCAGCGCCGCGCCCCGTTTGGCCGCACAGTAGCCGTTCATCATCTGCTCAAACTGTTGCGGAATCACCAGCAGCGGTACGCCGTAATAGAGCCCTTCATGCACGCTGTTGATGCCGCCATGCGTGATGAACAGGTCTGCCTGTCGCAATAGCTGCAACTGTGGTACGGTCGTGTACACCTCAAAGTTGGTCGGAATGGGGGCAAGCTCGACCAAATCTGTAGCTGTGCCGGCCGCCAAAATAAAGCGCGCGGGAAAGTCGGCGAACATTTCAAAACACTTCTTATAAAACAGGCTTTGCGCGTGGTGAATGGTGCCCAGCGAAATATAGATCAGCGGCTTTCCATGGCTATTGGCGCATTGGGGCAATTCAAGTGTCTCTGTATCTGCCCGCGCCTGCTCGTTGATGGACGGTCCTACAAAGCGGAAAGTGTCATCGAATAGGGGTAAATCGGGCTGAAGAGAACGCGTAGAAAACACAAGATTTAACTCACCGCGCATGGGGAATAGAGGTTGCCCAAAGGGAAAACTTCCTGGCCCATATTGGCGCCGCAGCCGCAACCCAGCCCGAATCAAGGCGGGTGCATTGGGGATCGACTGGCGCAGGAGCAGCCAGAGCTTGCGTGGCGTGATTTGCAGCGAGCGTTCATCAAAGACCAGCGTGGCCAGCGATGAAGCGCTGCGCACATTAAGCAGCGTTGCCGCCATCTTGCCCCACACGGCAATTGAATCAAAAAAGAGCAGATCGGGCAGCTCTCGCTCCAGCGCTGGCAGCAAAAAGGGCAACAGCTTTTCCGTGGCGCGCAGCAGCAGCACGGGGATGTTAATCATGTTGCCACCTTGCAGCGCTTGCCGAATCTGTTCTGAGCTGAGCAACTCTGTGGGGTACTCCCTAAAGAGTGCGCCCGTTCGCTCAATGGCGGGCCGAAATTCTTCGGTGTTATAATAGACCACCTGCTGGCCGCGCTGAACCAGCTCTTGGGCCACCGGCAGCGTCGGGTTGATGTGGCCGTGGGCCGGCGGTGTGAGAATGACAATTTTGCTCATGGAGCTTTCTCTACTCTTTCACCATGTTGCGCTACTGCCATATGATCTAGCAGGCGCCTACACGCACCTTGGACATGCTCCTTCAGTGTAGCTGGTTCAACCACCTGGCCCGCAGCACCCAGCCCAAAGACAAGCATTTTGGCCAACTCCTCATTATCCAATTGCAAGCGTACGGTGAGCCAGCCCTCTGCATCTTCTTCCAGCAGCGTATTGCGCCCCGGCACAAGCCAACGCACCCAATTCAAACGCTCGGGCCGAATGCGCAATGTGCATTCATATTCAGAAAACGCACTTATGAATTGGTCCAGATGTTCGCGCCAATAGGTGACCAAATCAAAGTGCGGGTCGCGCCGAAAATGTATTTCCAGCAGATTCAGCTTCTGTAAACGCGTCACCCGGAAGATCCGCAGCTCGCCCGTTTCCCCATTCACTTGCCGCGCCACCAAATACCAGTTGCTTGACTTGGCCACCAGGCTGTACGGCTCCAGAATGCGTTCAGACACCGCCCCCCCATAATTTTCATAGATCACCTGGATACAGCAATCTTCATAAACCGCCTGCTGTAGCTCTTCCCAAAACGGCAGGGGGTTGGCATCGTGCCACCACCAGAGCGGGTCAATGTAAATGCGCTGGCGAATGTGTTCTACCGATGGCTGATACATGGCGGGGAGCGCCGCGGTCAGCTTGCGGCGCGTGGTCTGTTCTGCCTCGCCCAAACCAATCTCTTGCAGAAGCGAATTATTGCTGGCCACAAAGAGCGCCTGTACTTCGGCCTCACTAAGCCCCGTCAACGTAGTGCGGTAATTTTCATCCAGCGCCACGCCGCCGCCATGCCCACCATCTGTATAAATAGGAATACCCGCCATGGAAAGCGCTTCAATATCGCGCAAAATGGTGCGGCGCGATACCTCCAACTCCTGGGCCAACGTCTGCGTAGTCAACTTCCCCCGGCTTTGCAACAACATGACAATCGATATGAGACGATCTGCGCGCATGTTTCTCCTCAATTTGGCCGAAAACAACTTGGGTGACAGTAGGTGTCACCCAACCCAGTGTACCATAGAAAGGCAGGTGGCAACATCTGCGAAAGCACAAACTTAATGGTTCAACGGGATTGCATGTGGTTCCCTCACACTCGTGCTGAGCGCAGCCGAAGTATGAAATCCAACAGAGCTACTTACTCAAGGAGAATGGATACGATGCAGACAGGATATATTGAGCAAGCTGATGGCAAACTCTATTATGAAATCGATGGCGATGCGAATAGCGAAGTTTTGGTGCTGAACCACGCCGCCTTTTTAGACAGCGGCATGTGGGACGCGCAGTGGTCCGAATTTAGCCGCCATTATCGAGTCATCCGCTATGACATGCGCGGCTATGGCAAATCTGACCCGGTGACTGGCCCGCGCGTGCGGCGGCACGATTTGCGCATGCTTTTGCAACAGTTAGACGTAAAAAGCGCCCACCTTTTGGGCTGCTCCATGGGTGGCGAAATTGTACTAGACCTGGCGCTGGAGCAACCTGATCTGGTGCGCTCACTTATCATTGTAAATGGCCCACCCAGCGGATTTGAACCGCAGGGCGAGCCGCCTGCGCATCTCTTCGACATGTTAGCCGCCACGCAGCAGGGAAATACTGACCTGGCATCCGAATTGCAGCTGCGCATCTGGTTCGATGGCCCGCAGCGCACGCCGCCGCAGGTCAACCAAGCGATGCGCCAGCGGGCAGCGGCAATGAACAGGCTTTTTATAGCCAACAATACGTGGGCCATTGCCGATATGCAGCCGCTCAGTCCCCTACAGCCACCGGCCGTGGATCGGCTGGCTGAAGTTCAAGTCCCCGCGCTCATTATCAAAGGCGAACTGGACCATGCGGAAAACCTGCGCGCATCGGCATTGCTGGCCAGCGGCATACCGCACGCCAAAGTGGCCGCCATTGCCAATGCCGCGCACGTACCTAACATGGATGAACCAGCCATCTTTAATGAGATGGTGCTCAACTTTCTGGCGTCCCTGTAGGCGCTTTGCGCCTGGCAGGCAGTACAATGCCTGCCAGGTCTCACCCCATACACCTATTACTGTTCCCAAAACGGCCGTCGCTGACCACTTAAAAAGCCGCGGATTGTGTCCAACGCTGGGTGTTTTTGAGCGACGAGCTGAGAGATCACCACCCCATGATCATAGTCCACTTTGCGTATTTCAAGCTGATACCCCGCTTCATCGGCTTCCAACAAAACATAGCTGGCGCGCAGATCGGGCAGCACCTGTAGACTGACGCTGCCCAAGTTGACCACGCGCGCGCCATTCACCGTGCGGTCTAGCGCCCAGTGCGTGTGGCCCACAAAGATCAGGTCCGCATTGGCGTCCGCAATGGCCGTAGCCACTTCGGCATCGCTCATGGTGGGGCGAATGCCATAGCCGTCATCCTGTCCTGGTGCGGCGTGAACGCACAGCACGCGCGTACCGTCGGGCAACGCCGTGCGATACTCCAGCGGCAAATTGGCAATCCACGCCAGGTCGCCGCTGCCCGTGAGCGCGCCCTGCGTCCAGGCCATGCTGTACGCCAATTCCAACGGAGCCGATTCATTATTCTGCGCGCCGCGGCTAATCTCGGCGGGCGTCAGCGGGAACTCAGTGTGTACATCGGTCAGCCAGCGGTCGGTGTTGCCGCGCACGGCTCGGGAATTGGGCAGCGCTTTCAGCCGCTTCATCACGCCCACCGGGTCCGGCCCCATGGCCACCAGATCGCCCAGCAGCCAATATGCATCAATATTTCCCAAAGTAGCTATATCCGCCAGCACGGCATCGAGCGCTATGCTATTCCCGTGCACATCCGATAGAATGGCAATCTTGATCACAAGTATCTCCTTTTGGCTACTAAAACCGATTCGTAAATCCAGTTGTGATTCTTACAACTTTGGCAAGTGGCAAGTGGCTATGCAAAGAATATTCGGCTTCGATTATTCTGTTTGACGTCTGCTGTTTGACGTCCGTCGTTGACGCTGCTATATTGCTCTGCATGAATAGAACGCCTAAATGACCAACACCGTTGCGGTGTACTGATTACAGTTCAACAGTTGGTATCACCCTATGGACCTTCAGCAACTTACCGCGTTTGACCGCATTGTGCGGCAGGGCAGCTTTAGCCGGGCCGCCCGCGAATTGCATATTGCGCAGCCCACCATTAGCGCCCGCATCCAAGCCCTAGAGCAGGAAGTGGGCGGGCCGCTATTGGCGCGCTCCAACCAAGGCGTCAAGTTGACGGCGCTGGGCGTCAGCTTTCTGCCATACGCCCGCCGCGCCCTGGCCGCCATGATGGATGGCGCCGTGGCCGTGGCCGAAGCGCAGCGCGGTCAACGCGGCCGCATTTCCATTGGCGTGCTGGGGTCAATGGCAGAAACACTGCTGGCGCCGGCGCTGGTGCAATTTCAGGCCAAACATCCCACTGTCGAGTGCTACGTACGCTCGGCCGATCACCTCTATCTAATCGAAATGCTCTACGATGGCGTGGTCGATCTGGCCATTGTGGCCTGGCCCTGCGTGCAGCCCTTGACGGGCGATCTGCAACCATTGCTGCACTTTCATGAACCGGCTCCCTTTGTCACGCACAGCCGGCACCCCTTTGCGCGTCTAGGAGGCGTCACCCAAGCCCAAATTGCGCAGTCGGACACGCGCTTCTTGCCGCTGCGCTGGTGGCAAATTACGCCCCCAGAGATTATGCAGCTTGCGGCCAGGGCGCGCTTTTCTTCCGATCTCCCGCGCGAAATTGCCGTTTACATTACCCGTACGGGTCATGCATTTGGCTTTTTTACACAGGCCATTGTGGCCAATGAGTTGGAGGAAGGTTCGCTGGTCACTGTGCCGGTGTTGGATATGCGGCCCATCTATCGCGATAGCGCCCTGGTGCGCTTGGACCGACCCACCGAATTATCGCCCGCGGACGTGGCGCTTGTTGAAATGATTCGGGAGCGCGCGTTACGGCTTGGGCTGCTATCCGATGTACAATTATATAAGACTTACGCAAACCTGGAGTAAAATTGCCTGGTCAGTGACATGCGCTTTCCCCGACAAACCACTGGCGCTGTGTAAGTCGTGTTATCGTATATATGCATAATTAGTAGATCACAATGAGAAGAGATAGGGCTGGATTTGTCAATCGAGTTCAGCGCCACATCGCTACACCGTTGTAGTGTACTGATGCTATAAATTTACGACTTTGCTGTTTTGTATTTTACGTTCATCAGGAGAAAAAATGACCCTTTCTGCACAGGACAAAAAGATAATCGCCCAGTTGGCGCAGCAACATGGTGTGAGTCAGAATGCCGTTGAAGCGCTGTGGGTTGCAGTCCAAGCCAGCAACGGCAGCGCGGCCCAATTTAGCCATCCGGAGCTGGGCGGCATGGGCCAGTGGATGGCTGGCGGCATGACCATGATTGGTGATTTTTCCAACTATCGCCTGCAAGCCGCCGTGGCTGATATATGCACGGTGCTGGCAAACCATTTGCGCACCCGCAGCGCCGAGCCAGTGGTAAACGCTGCGCCGGTTGCCAGCCAACGCCAAACGCAGAGCAGCGGAACGTCGGTTGAGCCTGCCGCTGGTAAATCCCCAAGCACCCAGAAACCGAGCATTTTGGGCGCCATTGGCAAAAAGCTTTTTGCCAGCGGTTCCCCAACGCCCCAGCCCGCGCCAGCAGCCACCGGATCCAATTGGTGGCCGTCAGAGCTGGGTTTCCCCAGCGGCAGCGGCTCGCAAAACAATATGCACTATGCCTATTTTAGCGGCGCCAAACGGCTGGCGTTGCGCATCAACAATCGCGTCACCATTTACGACACGGCGGATCATCAAATTGGCGGCGTATCGCAGCAGCAAGACGCGCGGCAGACCGTCACCTTTCAAAGCCAGCAGGGCGATGTTGCCGTTTCGCAGCTAAAAAAAGTGAGTGAGTACACCATATGAACAGTCAAACCATGCGCGGTGTCTACCCCATCTTAGTGACGCCCTTTCATGAAGATGGCCGCATTGACGAGGAAAGTTTGCGCCGCCTGATCGATTTCAACATTGAGGCGGGCGTCCACGGATTGGGCGTGGCGTTAGGCAGCGAAATCTACAAACTGTCCGAAGCCGAGCGCGATCTGATGACGCGCGTGGTGGTAGAGCAGGCCGCGGGCCGCGTCAAGGTGGTCATCAACACGGGCGCGCCGGGCGCCGATTTGGCCATTCATTACAGCCGTCGGGCGCAAGAATTGGGCGCCGATGCGCTCATGATCCTGCCGCCGGCGTTTATGCCAGCCGGCGCGGCCGAGGTTATGGAATATTATGGCGCTATTTCCGATGCCGTGCAGATCCCCATTTTCATGCAGGATGTAGTCACCTCAACCATTCCGGCCGGGCTGGCGCGGCAAGTGGCGCAAGCGTGCAAGTGGGTGCAATACATCAAAGTGGAGAGCGCGCCCATTACGGCCAAGGTGGCCGACATGGTCAGCACAGCAGGGGAAGAGTTAACCGTCTTTGGCGGGGCCGGCGGCGGTTATTTTATCGAAGAGATGCGGCGTGGCTCGGTGGGAACCATGCCCTTTTGCAGCCAGCCCGAAGCCTTTGTGCAGATCTGGAATCACTTTCAGGATGGGGATGAAGCCGCCGCCCGCGCCGTTTTTAACCAGATGCTGATCCCCATTAGCCGCATATCTGGCCAGGGCGTCGGCCTGTTTCACGAAATACACAAAGAGTTGTTGCGCCACCGCGGCATTATCCGCACCAGCAAAGTGCGCAGCCCGGCCCCCAGCATGGATGCATTGACGCGGCGCGAGCTTCAGCAGTTGCTGGATGAGCTGTATCCGCAATAATGTCCACGGCACTTTAGACGAAATGACTCGGCAGACCAATGAAAGGGCCGGGGACGACCATCACCTGTATGCCGGTTGAGCCGACAAACGTCAATGAAGAAAGGCTTCCCATTATGTATAACACGCTGGCTCCGCCACAAGCACAGTGGGTGGATCGCACCCTCAACGGCTTGTCGCTCACACAGGCCGTGGCCCAATTGTTCAATGTGTCTCGCCCGCTGGAAGATGCGGCGGCGTGGCTGCAAATTCTGGACCAAACGCCAGTGGGCTGTATGTCGGTGCGCACCAAATCGGCTGCCACCTATGCGCAGATCGTACGGGAGGTGCAGCAACATGCGCCCATTCCGCTGCTGGTGGTGGCCAACATGGAACATGGCGCGGCGGAATGGCCCGACCACGGCACCGATTTCCCCATGCTCATGGCGGCCGGCGCGGCCAATGATGAAGCGCTGGTGGCCCAGCTTGGCCAGGCCACCGCGGTAGAGGCGCGCCAGATCGGCGTCAATTGGGTGCTGACGCCCGCCATTGATCTCAACTACAACTTTAACAACCCGGTCACTAATATTCGCGCCTTTGGCGACCAGCCGGACCTGGTCGCCCGCCTGGCCATACCGCTGATCCACGCCTTGCAGCAACATGGCGTGGCGGCCACGGCCAAGCACTTCCCCGGCGATGGCATGGATGATCGCGACCAGCATTTGGCCACCACCATCAATCACTTGCCATTCGACCAATGGCTGGAGACCTATGGGTCCGTTTGGCAGCAGGTGATCCAAGCCGGGGTGATGACCATTATGCCGGGCCATATTTCGCTGCCCGACTATCAAGGCTATGGTCACAATCCCGATGACGCGCCTCCGGCCACCCACTGTGACAAATTGCTGATTCAGCTTTTGCGCCAGGAATTAGGCTATACGGGTCTCATTGTGTCCGACAGCACCAGCATGATCGGGCTAACTTCGCGCGCCGCGCCCGCCGAGCGCATTGTCAACAGCCTGGCGGCGGGCATCGATCTCTATTTGGGCGCCAATCCAGAATACGATCTGGGCTATGTTTTGCAGGCCGTGCGCGATGGGCGCTTGCGTGAAGAGCGCATCTATCAGGCGGCGAGCCGTGTGTTGACGTTAAAGGCGCAACTCGGTCTGGTTGATGCACCATTGGGGCCGGCGCCGACCACTCAAGAACAAGCGTCTTTTGGCCAAGCCGCCCAAGCGCTGGCGGACAAGAGCATTACCATTGTGCGCGGCGCCGAACAGATGCCGGCGCCATTGGAAGCCGGCGCCAAAGTGCTCACCGTGACCGTTGCCAAATTGAACCCACTCTTTGGCCAGAAAGATCTGGAAATCTTTGACGCAGAGCTACAGCAGCGCGGCTTTCAGGTTGAACATTTGCTCAACCCCAAAACGGCCGAATTGCAGGCCGCGGCCCAAGAGTGCGCCGCCGTCTTTATCAACGTCTACGTCACGCCAATGACCACCATGGGCACGGCGCGCGTAACGCTGGACAGCTTTGCCACCTGGGGCTGGCGCGCCCTTTTTACCGAGCACCCGCACGTGTTCTATACCAGCTTTGGCAGCCCCTATCTGCTCTATGAGCTGCCCCATATTCCCAATCTGCTCCTTGCGTACGGTGGCGCCGAAACGTCCCAACGTGCGGCCGTCAAAGTCTGGCTGGGCGAAATGGCGGCGCAAGGCGTGCTGCCGGTAACGCTGCCGCAAACCCGGGTGAGACCGTTAGCGGACTGAGCATTTGCCTGTCAATGTCCGTGCCAAACCGCGCGGCTGTATACAGAGGATGCACAATCGAATTTATGCATAGAAGCGAAGCTGAACCTTGCCTAAACAACGGAGCTTGCCATGACACACTACTACCCAGCCGACTCATCCAAGACGCCGCGCTTTACCGGCGTGCGCACTTTTGCGCGCTTGCCTCACGTGCAGGATCTAACCGACGTGGATTTGGCCGTGATCGGCCTGCCCTTTGACACGGGCGTCACTTATCGGGTGGGTGCGCGCTTTGGGCCGGAGGCGGTGCGTAGCGCATCGGCCATGCTGCGGGCATATAACCCGGAGCTGAAGGTCAAGCCTTTCGATATTCTCTCATGTGTGGATTATGGCGACGCCACGGTCTACCCGGGCTTTATCCTCGAAAGCTATGAATCCATCACGGCCACGCTGCAACAGGTGGCCAGCCAGGGCGTCATCCCGCTGGATATTGGCGGCGACCATAGCATTGCGCTGGCCGAGCTGCGGGGGCTGGCCGCCGTGCATGGTCCGCTGGCGCTGGTGCAGTTCGATTCGCACGGCGACCTGTGGGATCGCTATTACGAACGCTTTGAATATACGCACGGGACCCCTTTTCGGCGGGCGCTAGAGGAAGGGCTGCTGGTGGCAGAGCATTCGGTGCAATTGGGCATGCGCGGTGGTGTATATGGCGAAGAAGATTTGCAAATCGCCCGCGATTTTGGCTTCACCATGTTGACGACCAGCGAGCTGCTGACCAAAACGCCTGCCGAGATCGGCGCGCTGGTGCGCCAGACGGTGGGCGATGCCAAAGCCTTTCTCTCGTTTGACATCGACTTTTTTGATCCGGCCTTTGCGCCCGGCACCGGTACGCCGGAAGTGGGTGGTCCCACCAGCTTTCAAGGGCTGCAATATCTGCGCGCCTGCACCGGCATCAACTGGGTCGGCGGCAGCGTAGTTGAAGTTTTGCCCGCCTATGACCCCAGCCAGATCACGGCCCAGCTCGGCGCACAGGTGGCCTATGAATTTATGTCGCTGGTGGCGCTAGAACGTGCTCAATAAATTATAACCACCGAAAATACAGAAAGCACAAATTCCCATGAATCCAACCAACCTCGGAATTGGCCTACCAACCGGTCCGTTGGGCCTCTTTACACAGCAGACCGACGTGGGCGCAGTCCGTTATCCAGGCGCCTGCACCTATGACGCCGCGTCACAGACATACACAATCAGCGGCGCCGGCGCCAACATTTGGAACGACCACGACGACTTTCATTTTGTATGGAAGCAGCTCACCGGTAATTTTATTGTGACCATGCAGGCAGAGTTTGCGGGTCAGGGCGTCAACGCGCACCGCAAGCTGGGCTGGATGGTGCGCAGCAGCTTGGCCGCCGATTCACCCAATGTGAGCACCGGCATCCACGGCGACGGCCTCACATCGCTGCAGTTTCGACGCACGCCCGGCGCCCAAACGGAGGAGATCCGCTCGCCCATTACCCACGCCGATGTGATTCAGCTGGAGCGTCGAGGCGACACATATATTATGTCGGCAGCGCGCTTTGGTGACCCGTTTACCGTGGTGCAGGTGGACGAACTGCCGCTGGGCGATACGGTTTACGTGGGGCTGTCGGTCTGTTCCCATGAGGACGATGTGGTTGAGCGCGCGGTCTTTGGCAACGTGCGCGTGGTGGAGCCGGTGCTGCCGGGCTTTGTGCGCGGGCGCGACCCGCTGGGCAGCATGCTGGAGCTTCTGGATATCGAGAGCGGCCAGCGGCAGGTCATCTATGGCGCGCCGGAAATTTTTGAAGCGCCCAATTGGACGGTGGACGGTCACGCGCTTATTTTTAACCGCGGCGGGCTGCTCTATCGCTTTGATTTGGCCAGCGGCGACATTGCGCAGATCAACACCGGCGCGGTCACGCAGAACAACAATGACCACGTCCTCTCGTTTGATGGCCGCATGTTGGCCATTAGCAGCCGCGACGATACGCTGAAAGCATCCGTTATTTACACCGTGCCCATTACAGGTGGCGAGCCCAAACGCATTACGGCCCGTGGCCCCTCCTATCTGCACGGCTGGTCGCCCGATAGCCAGCACCTGGTCTACACCGCTATGCGAAACGGCGACTTTGACATCTATCGCATTGCGGCTGATGGTGGCGCAGACGGGGCGGCAGAGACGCAGTTGACCACGGCGCCTGGGCTGGATGACGGTCCCGAATATACGCCCGACGGCCAAACCATCTACTTCAACTCTGTCCGCAGCGGGCTCATGCAGATCTGGCGCATGAATGCGGACGGTTCCAACCAGCAGCAGGTCACCGACGACGCGTATAACAACTGGTTCCCCCACGTGTCACCCGACGGCCGCTGGATCGCCTTCCTCACCTATCTGGTGGGCGAAGTAGAGCCCAGCGACCACCCGCCAGCCAAGCGCGTCTATCTCCGGCTCATGCCCACGGACGGCAGCGCGTCCCCGCGGGTCATTGCCTATTTGTACGGCGGCCAAGGCACCATGAACGTGCCATCCTGGGCGCCAGACAGCCAGCGCCTGGCCTTTGTGAGCAACAGCGTCACGCTACATTTCAGCTAGTCAGCGGTCAGCTCGTCAGCTCGTCAGCACTTCAGCTAGTCAGCTGAAGTGCTGAAATGCTGAACGCTGATAAGCTGAACGCTGATAAGCTGAACGCTGATAAGCTGAACGCTGAAATGCTGACAAGCTACAAGAAAGAGAGACAACCATGCACCATTCCCTACAAGTGACGCCCAATGGGCGCTTTTTACAATACGCCGACGGCGCGCCCTTTTTCTATTTGGGCGACACGGCCTGGGAGCTGTTTCATCGGCTCGATCTGGATGAAGCGACGCGCTATTTGACCAACCGCGCCGCCAAGGGCTTTACCGTGATCCAGGCCGTGGTGTTGGGCGAACTGGCCGGTCTTGACACCCCCAATGCCAATGGCGACCGGCCGCTGATCGACAACGACCCCACGCGCCCCAACGAGACCTATTTTCGCCACGTGGATGCGGTGACGGCCAAAGCCAACGAACTGGGGCTGGTCATGGGCATGTTGCCCACCTGGGGCGCCTATTGGAAGTCAACCGGCTTGAACGCTAATCCGATTTTTACGCCGGATTCGGCACACGTTTACGGCCGTTTCCTAGGCGAGCGCTATCGCGAAAGTGGTTTAATCTGGATTTTAGGCGGCGACCGCAACGCCATAGATGCGGGGGAGCGGGCCATTATTGACTCCATGGCCCAAGGTTTGACCGCTGGCGACGGCGGTGCGCATTTAAAAACGTACCATCCCATTGGGCCAGGACGTTCGGCAGAGATCTTTCCCGCTGCCGACTGGCTCGACTTTCACATGTGCCAAACTTCGCACGGCGCCCACGACCACGACAACGGACTGCTGATCGCGGCCGATTACGCGTTGGAGCCGCCCAAGCCCACCGTGGATGGTGAGCCACGCTATGAGACCATCCCAGTCGGTTTCTACTTTCAAAACCAGAACCGCTACGACCGCTTTGACGCCTATGACGTGCGCCAGGCCGCCTATTGGGCCATGCTGGCCGGCGCTTGCGGACACACATACGGCAACAACAACGTGTGGCAAATGTGGGCGCCCGGCCGCGCTCCGGTGCTGCATGCCGACATCCCGTGGTACGAAGCGGTGGATCACCCCGGCGCGTTTCAGATGGGGCTGCTGCGCCGCATCTTTGAGGCATATGAGTATCAACAGTTGCGGCCCACGGCCGACTTTGTGGTGGATGGCCCGCGCCACGGCGGGGCCAAGATCCGCGCCGCGCTGGCCACAGACGGTTCGTTTGCCTTTGTCTATTCGCCGCGCGGCGCCGCCGTCACCGTGGCGCGCAGCCAACTCAAGGCGGCGCGCGTCAAAGAGATCTGGTTTGATCCGCGCTACGGCAGCCTGCACCACATCCACACCAGCGACACCGGCGCGTTTCAAACATACACGCCACCCACGTCTGGCCGCGGCAACGACTGGCTGCTGATTTTGGATGGACGCGATGCTTGAGACCAAACCAGACTACCACCCCGTTCCCTAAGCGCCCACACGCGGTTTGGGCGCTTAGGCTTCGAGGAACTTCGCTGGTTACGCCCAAACGTAAATCTCGTCATAATCGGATGAATAGCCAATAAAGACGGCCAGCACCGCCCGCGGGTCATCGCCCTCCAGCGGCGGGATCTCGTGGATGCAGCGCGTGTTGAAAAAGTAAAGGTCGCCAGGGGCCAGCTCGACTCGATAGGAGCCAATGTTATTGGCGGCGGCGTACTGGGGGAAGGTCTCGTTTTCAATGTGGGGCTGCACTGCGGGCGTCCACACACACTGGTGCAGAATGGTCTGCGCTTTGCGCCCACCCTGCGACGCGTTTTGCAAACAGAGAATGCCGGCAAACTGATGCTCAAAGCGTGCGACCGCGTAGTTGAAGCGCTTTTCGCGCAGCGTCACGTGGTCAATGTGCGGCTTGTAGCTGTGCGTCTCATAGTGGATGCGAAAGATAGCCGGGCCATACAGGCGACCGTCCGGCTCACGGGCGGTCTTTACTTCCTTATTGACAGCCAGCGCCGCAAGCGAATCATACATGGTCTGCACCGGGTTGACGAAGCCGTCGAAGAGATGTGCAAACAGCTGGTGCGTATCCACGGCGTGGCGCAAAAACGCTTCCTGATCGTGGCCGCGGTTGCCCAAGCTGGTGCCAATGTCAATGCGCGTGCGGCCATCGGCGCTCTTGACCAGCGGGTCGCGGATCAGCCCCCAATTGATAAAGCGCTGCATCAGGGCTTGGCAGTGGGCCGGGTCGTACGCTTGGCGCAACACAATGGCCGGCATCTCGGCTTGGGAGAGCGCCAATAACGGGTCAGCATATTGGCTGCGGACGGCCTCCACATTGGGGCCGGCGGGGAGCCATTCGTTGGTGGATGACATGTGGTTTCTCCTTTGGATTTGGTTAGTTATACCAACTGCAATGTCAAGTTTTATGTTTGGTACAAAACCTGTCAGGCCTGAGCGTATTCATGGCGCTTGACTCGGCAAATGGTATTACCATTTATGAAGGCAGTCAAATAACAACGGTTTGTTCCTTACCGCCAATTGTGTTATCATTCCCTCAATTATGATTACATAATGTAAAAGGAGTGTTTATGGTACGGACACAAATTCAGCTGACTACTCAACAATCAAAATTGCTAAAATCATTAGCCATGGAAGAAGGAATATCTATTGCCGAGTTGATTCGCCGCAGTGTTGACCAATATCTGGGTGGCAAGCCGATTACGAATCGCGAAGAGCTAAAACGCCAAGCAGTAAGCGTTGTGGGCAAATATAGCTCTGGTCAAGACGATATCGGGACAAATCACGATAAATATCTCGCTGAAATATATGCTGAGTCTGCCCAATGAATGTATTTATTGATACCTCGGGTTATTTTAGTCTACTGGATCGTGATGAAAGAAATCATCAAGCCGCACGTCAAATTTGGCAACGACTTCTCGATAATGATGATGTACTGATAACAAGCAATTATGTACTGGTCGAAATGACAGCACTGGCTCAAAATCGCTTGGGGATGGCTGCCAGTGCAGATTTCAATAATACATTTGTTCCCTTGGCCAAAATGGTCTGGATTGATGCAGAAATACATCTAGCCAGCGTCACCGCTCTACTCACGGCAAATCGGCGGCAACTCAGTCTGGTTGACTGTGTTAGTTTTGAAGTTTGTCGTCGTTTAAATATCCACAACGTATTCGCATTTGATCAGCACTTTGAGGAACAAGGATTTTCATTGCTTTCTGTGTAAACGCAACCCCACCTCCAAAGGAGAACCCACCCATGACCACCATCCCCACCCGCCCCGTCGGCCAGACCAACGCCCGCGTCACCCAGTTTGGGCTGGGCGGCGCACCTTTTGGCAATCTCTTCACGCCCGTTTCCGAAGCGCAGGCGCAGGCTACGCTGCAAGCGGCCTGGGACGCCGGCGTGCGCTATTATGACACGGCGCCCTTTTACGGCTATGGCAAAAGCGAACACCGCGTGGGCCACTTTCTGCGTCAGCAGCCGCGCGGCGACTTTGTAATCTCTACCAAGGTGGGCCGCGTGCTGCGCCCGCCGCGCAACTTGGCCGCGTTTGACAAAGGCGCGTGGGCCGACCCGTTGCCCTTTGAGTTCGATGTAGATTTTAGCTATGATGGCATTATGCGTTCGTATGAGGATAGCCTGCAGCGGCTGGGACTACCATCCGTAGATATGTTGGTGATCCACGATCTGGATTTCTACTTTCACCAGAACGAGGCGCGCGTCAGCGCCTGGCTCAATCAGCTCTACACCTCGGGCTGGCGGGCGCTGGATGAGCTGCGCCGCCACGGGCAGATCCAGGCCGTGGGCGCCGGCGTCAACGAATTGGGCATGATCCCGCGCTTTTTGGATCTGGTGGAGCTGGACTTTTTCCTGGTGGCCTATGGGTACAATTTGCTGACGCAGGAGATGTTGCAGAGTGGGTGTCATACAGAGCAGAATAAAACCAGCGAATTTGCGCTGTGCGCCGAACGCAATGTCAGCATTATTATTGGGGCGGTCTTTGCGTCGGGCATTCTGGCCACGGGGGCCGTCCCCGACGCCAAATATTTCTATGCGCCCGCCTCCGAAGAAATTTTAGACAAGACCGAACGCATTCAAAATATCTGTCAGCAGTATGAAACGCCGCTGCCGGCGGCGGCGCTGCAATTCCTGCTGGCCAACCCCATTGTGGCGGCCATTATTCCCGGGGCACTGGCGCCGGAACATGTGCAGAGCAACGTTGGGCTGCTGGCGCAAGAGATTCCGGCGGCGCTATGGGCCGAGCTAAAGCAGGAGGGGCTGCTGGTGGCGGATGCGCCGGTGCCGTAACAACTAGACATTATCAGGCATCAAGTCATTTACAAAATTGTATGCGGATTCTCCCTGATTTACGCAGATTTTGCAGGGAGAATCCACATACAATTTTTTATTTCCGATAATCTCTATTTATCAATAACATTCAAAACGGAGGTTTCTCCATGACAGAATCGCTATGCTACGATGACTCGATGATTGAGTCGCACATCCTAAGCTACTCGTAAAGGCCGGCTTCGATCCAGATAGGTCATCACGTTATCAATTGGGTTTCCGTATAGAATGCAGGGGACCCCGCGCCGATTGTATTCTTTGCGGATGGGCCTGGCAAAGTGCTTATAGAGCCGGTTGGTGTAGCGATCTTGTTCGCGGGCGTGGCAGCGGATCTCTTTCACCCCCAATGTTCCCAAGTGGCGAACGGCAAAGCCCATGCCTTTCCACATCAGCGGGCTGAGCCGATAGGATTTTGCAATAGCCGCCACATAGATAAAGCCCTCTTCTTTATTGGCGTACCCCTGGGCAGGATCGCCCAGAAAATAGCCCAACATAGCAATGACTTTACCGTTGTGGCAACTTATCATGGCGCCGCCTTGGGCAAAAAGGAGGTCGGTGATTTCGGCAGCGTCGTTGCGCTTGGTCAAGGCTAGTTCGTCACCAATCGACATGAGAAAATCGACGACGACCTCTTTTTCCTGGAGGGTGCAAACGTGGTAACTAATAGCGGATGTATCCATCATGGTAAACCTTCTCTGGGACTGGTACAAGCGAGTAAATAATAGAGCGTCAACAAACCAGATTTCGG
Source organism: Caldilineaceae bacterium (assembly GCA_020634755.1). Taxonomy (GTDB): domain Bacteria; phylum Chloroflexota; class Anaerolineae; order Caldilineales; family Caldilineaceae; genus JACKBC01. Next base: position 72,052 of record JACKBC010000017.1, read on the forward strand.
CCAGAAACCTGGTTTGTATCCCTAAAAATTTATTTTTTGTCCTACGGGAAAACGCGCGGAAAGGCTTGGGGGAAGATTCTGGGAAAGGTCATAATTTTTCTCCTGTTTGAAAATTGACGAGAGTTTATGTGTTATATCAACACGACGTACGCAGCACAGAGCCATCATGTAACTAAATGACTTACCAACAAGGATACCAGCTGGCCATTACCTAAGAATTATCTGATCCAAATGCAATTGGATAGGGGCAAGGTATAGTTGGTAATGCTGTGGTAATTGTTATTGCGAGCTAGCGATTGTATGCGATCGTTAGAAAACCAGTTGTGGAAAGCCCATCATCCGTGGGAACGTGCGGGGAAATGCGCGTGGGAAATGCGCGTTAGCACGCGGAAATGTGTCGTTGCGCGGGAATGTGTTATTGCGTGGAAAGATCATGATTGCGTCTCCTATTCGTTTTGTCGTACTGATTCGTTTTGCATCTACCCGTAAATTCGGATGTAATTTGCGTAATACTAATTGCCCAGCGAAGAGCCATGTTTGTGATGAGACCTGTCAGGTTTTGAAAACCTGACAGGTCTGATTCAATTGATAGCGCTTAACTGGGCAAATGCCTTTGTCGAGAAACAAAGGTCGATACAGCAAATTTACGGATAGACACTTCATAGTACTGGTGGCAAACTGTTTGCTTGTTTGACCAGCTTACCTTTAGGTCGCAATCAGATCTAAAAATGTTTCATCCTTGCATATTTTGGGTCAAAATCAGGAAAATTCAGCCGTTGGGGCACGCGCTGAAGCGCACTGCGCAAAGTGAACACGCGAATTCTTACACAAAGCCATAGAGCCGCTGCGCATTTTCGGCCAGAATCCATGCGCCGGCCTCCAGAGCGCCAGCTTTATCCAGCAGATCCTCATCCACCAGCCGCTGCAGGGCGCGGCCCAGCGCTTGTTTGCCCAACATGGTCCCCACAAAGTTGATCTCCGGCATAGTGTAGCCATCGGTGCCAAAGCAGACCTTGTTCAGCGGCGCCATCTCCAGCGTTTCCAGGAAAATGCGCTCGGCGGCGTGGGCGGCAAAAGGAATACCCTCGGACACATCGCAATAGACGCGCGGCAACATGTTGGCCATGTAGCCCGCCTCGGCGTGATACGGATAGCCCGTGTGCACCAGCAACACCTTGCAGGCGCGGAACGTGGGAAAGCGCAGCAGGTCCATGAGCAGCGCCGGGCGACACGCCACCAAGTTCACCTCATAGTCACCCATGCCGGTGTGGATCTGCATGGGCACATCCAGCTCCATGCACAGCTCCAGCGCCCGACAGAGCAGATGGTCGCGCAGCTTCTTCATGGCGTTGCCTCCAATGCCGCGGCGGATGGCGTCCAGCGCCTGCAACCCTTGATCCGGCGTACGGCTCAGGGGCGACACATCCAGCCCGGTGCGATAGGCAATGACCGACTTGAGGCCGTAGAAGCCCTGGTTTTGGATCACGTCCACAATGGTCTCATCATAGCGGCGCTTGAATTCGGCCCAGCCAATGGGCGCGGCCAGCAGCTCCACAATCAGCGGCTCAATGCGATAAATGGGGATCACCTGTGCCGCAATCTCGGCCTTGAACGCATCCACGTCCACGGCCGGCAGTGGATAGCCAAAATCGGTCACCAACGTAGCCAAGCCACACGCCCCATAAAGCGCTTTTGTGTAATTGGCATAATCGCGGCTGGCCGCGTTGCGCGCCGCCACTACTTCTGCCAATACCGGCGCACAGCCAAAAAAGCGCGCCAACTGGCGAATGGCATAGCGGTGATAGAGCGCGTTGCGCCGCACGCCCTGCACTTCGTCGATCAGCGCTTGGTCGTGGGGCAGCCCGCCTGCGGTCATAAACGGTACGCCACCGCCTGAAAAAGAGAAGGCGTCCACAAAACGTTCCACGCTCATCTCACCCGGATCCAGAAACGGATGGCAGTGCACATCAACAGCAGGTAGATGAGAAAGTTCGATGGTCATAGTTCTACTTCACCTTTTGAAACGTAATCTCATATGAAAAGTGGACCGCCTGAATCGGCCACTGGCACTTGATCTCCAGCGTGGGACAGACGCCATATTCGTAATTCTCATCACCCAATTTGCCCACAATATCAGGCAGGTGAGGGAAGGCCAGCCCCATCTGGTTGGAGACTTGGCTGGTGACCGGACCGGACGGGTCTGAAACTACCGTAAGCTTAAAAGGCTCGTAATACATGGTGATTTCGGCTTTGCCTGGTCCTTTGCTGCCGGTCACGACCTCGCCCTTTTCACCCACCAAATTGCGCACCACTGCGCCATCCACGCCATTGCCATTTGCATCCAGCACCGTCACCAAAATATAGTGCAGCGATTGCGGGCTGCGGATGCCACCGTTATTTTCATCCAGCCCCAGCACATGCAGATTGACCACCTGGTAGGCTGCGTTGGGGTCAAAGTTGCCCGCGCTGGAGGCCGTGGGATCGTATGGCGCGGCGGGCGCGGACTGTTCGGCCGCGGGTGGTTGCTCCGCAGACGGTTGTTCCGTGGGCGCCGGCTGTTCCGCCACGGGCCCAGCCGTGGGTGGCGGCGGAATGTCGAGTGCCACGGCGATCGATTCGGCGTTTTCCACGCGCGCCAGTGGACCATAAATCCAAACCGGCTGTTCATTCACGCAGCACACTTGCCACCAGTCGCCCGCATTATTCTTAGCCAGCAGCTCAAAAGTTTCGCCCTGGGTAGCCGCCCCAGCCAGCTCGTATTCGGTGCCGGGGCCGCTGCGCACATTGATACCGTCTGCTTCTACAATCAGCTGCGGTTCGGTGTTAGCTGCCGGAGCGGGCGCGGTGGTGGCAGTGGCGGTGATCACGTCAGTCTGCCCAACGCTGGACGTTTCAGTCTGCGTCAGCGGAAGAGCGGCTGCCACCGCCGATGGCGTGGGCTCGATAGCGATAGCCACGCTTTGCGGCGTGGGCGTATCTGGCGCCACCGTCGGCGCGGCGGATACAGGCGTCGCGGTGAATGTGGGCACCGACAGACGCGGCAGTGGTGTAGGGGTGGGCGTGGGTTCGCTGGGGCCAAAGATGGCGCCGCAGCCGGTGAGCAGCAGGGTGAGGAGAAGGTATTGCGTGTTGCGTATTGTGTGTACTCGTATTGAATCTTTGAACATGACAAGAAACTTGACTGGTTCACGCAATACGCAACACGTCATTATGTGTTTTAGGCTCTGTTTTGTATATTGACGCATATTGATTTTTCTTCTTGTGGGCGAGTAAGCTTGCGCGGTTCTTTGCTTAGAAAGCCTAGGGATTATATCATATTGCATGATACACAAAATGTCTATCCTGATGAGACCATGTGCCGAATGACGTTAATATATCACCCTGCCATAGAATATATGCCACCGTGGCGATCCATCAATATGGACGAAATTCAGTTTCTAACGCGGCAATTGCGCAATGGATTGGCGACTGGTCATCCTTTCGGTGCAAGCAGCTACAAGGCAAAGTATCGACAGATTATAATCATTATCTTGTACAGACATACGATGATGTAATTGAAGTCGTGTGCAGTAAATATTTCTTGAAAATTGACTAACTCTGACATTGTTTTCACTGAAAAGGCTTGGAGGAAATACATGTTCAATGCTGGAACTGCCACATTTAGTGAATTTATGATGGACGAAAAATTACCGCTGGCCACCATTCAAGATGTGGTGCTAGAGTTTTTGCGCGGGCGCGAAGATGTGGTTGTCTTTGGTGCGCAGGCGGTCAATGCCTATGTAAATGAGCCGCGCATGACACAAGGTATTGATCTGATTTCGGTTGATGCGGAAGCATTTGCCAATCATCTGCGCGAATATCTCCATAATCGTTTTCATATCGCTGTGCGCATTCGACAGGTTGCTCATGGCCGGGGTCTGCGCATCTTTCAAGTGCAGAAGGAAGGCAATCGTCATTTGGTGGATATTCGAGCGGTCGATAAATTGCCTGGCTCCGAACGCATCGCAAACGTACTGGTTATGGCGCCCGCCGAGTTGATCGCTAGTAAAGTAGTTTCATACCATCAACGCCGCGGCCGTCCTAAATCCGGTACTGATTGGCGCGACATTGCCCTTTTTCTGCTGGAATTTCCAGACTTGAAGCAGAGGAACGGGCTGGTTGCGGAGCATCTGAAGGCAGCCCATGCAGAGCAGCCTATCCTGAATGTGTGGTACGATTTGGTTGAACAAGAAATTTCACCCGAAGAAGAGGACGAGGAGTTTTAACCCATGATCGAAACACGTGTTGTCTATTTAGAACCGGGCAAGCTGACTGTGGACAAGATGACGCTGCCGGCACTTAAGCCGACGCAGGTATTGGTCAAAACGCATCAGGCATCGGTCTGTGGGTCCGAGCGCTATTTTTATCGCGGCATCAACGTGCGCCCGCAGGATGAGGCGCGCGGCGGCTCCGAGGTGCAATTGGGCGAAGCGCCGGCAAACAGCCACGCCCACGCATATCCCATGGGGCCGTTGGGCCATGAAGGCGGCGGCGAGATTGTGGAGATGGGCAGCGGTGTCGAAGAATATTTGGGCGGTGGCGCGGTGCGCATCGGCGACCGCGTGGGCAGCCTGATCTATCCCACCTTTACCGACTATTGGGTCACCGACATCCGCCACATTCAGCCCATTCCGGCCGGCGTTTCCTATGAAGTGGGCTGCCTGTATGAACCGCTGGGCTGCGCGGCGTGGGCGGCGCTGCACGCCGGCTATAAGCTGGGCGACGTGGTGGCGGTCAACGGCGTGGGCTTTGCCGGCAACATTTTGCTGCAAGGGGCCATCAAATCCGGCGCCTCCAAGGTGATTGCCATCGACATGGTGCAGGCCAAGCTGGATGTGGCCAAAGCGCTCGGCGCCGACTATGTGATCAACGCCAGCGAAGTTGACCCGGTGGCGGCGGTTGAAGAGATTACCAAGGGCGAAGGCGTGGATGTGGCCGTAGAGGCCGTGGGCGGCGCTGGCGCTGGGCTGGTGCAGGCGCTGGACATGGTGGCGCACAACGGCACGCTGGCCCTTTATGGTGACAACTATGCGCCCATCAAAGAGTTCTGCTTCCACCGCTTTCACGAAGATGGGCTGGATGTACGCAATCTAAACGCCGTCCACTATACGCCGCTGCGCTCCATTGAGCACATGCGCGAAGCCTACCGCGTGGTCGAGCGCGGCGTCTTTGACTTGGACATAATTTTCAAGCATTCGGTCACATACCGGCTGGATGAGTTGCCCACTGTCTTCCAAAATGAGACGGCTCATCTTGAGCAGCAAGGGTCGCTGAAGACGATTATTTTGCCGTAGCAACAGGATTGGGTGATTGAGACACTCCGGGAACTGAATCAACCAATCACCTGATCATCTATCCCCAGGGGAAGACCATGGACTTTGAAGAAAAATACCAGGACGTTTTGCAAAATATCGAGTTTGCCATTATCTCGGTCTATCGTGAGCGGCCGGAGATGGTGGACTATGAGGTAGAGAAGGCGCTCAATGGGCTGATTGAGCTATACACAGCTGAGGAGCGCAACCGTGAACCCCGGCCACAGCGCAATATCCAGGACGCTTCGCTGCTCGTGTATGAGCGCACAAAGAGCATGTGCGAATGGCGGCTGGGTCGCCCCGACGTGCTTGAAGCAGAGGACGGTCAAGGGATTCCCGTGCCGGAACCCATCACGCTTGCGGAAATGATCGCCTGCCTCAAGCGCATCCGCAAATCGGTTGAGCGCTGGACCAAACGCGGCGGACGGCAAGGCTATTTGAACTTTGTGGGCGAGTTTTTGCCCGGATAAATTGCGAATGGTGAATTGTAAATAAAGTTGCTCCGTGCGATTCTCATTCATCATCCGCAATTCTGTAGTTACGCTTATGTTCCTTACCTTCCTCACCCCCCATCTGCTCTGGCTGCTTTTGTTGATCCCACTGACGGTGGGGATAGCATTGGCCGGGCCGCGCCGTCCGACTCCGGTACGCTTTTGGAGTGGGCTAGTGCTGCGTTCACTGCTGCTGCTCCTTATCATTTTAGCGCTGGCGGGCGTGCAGTTGCGCCTGCCCGACAATACGCTGACCACCGTCTTTGTGCTGGATCAGTCGGATAGCATTGCCGCCGCCGAAAAAAGCCGCGGCCAGACGCTGATTCGCCAAGCGGTAGAGGCCATGCCGCAAGGAGATCGGGCCGCCATTGTGATCTTTGGCCAGGATGCGCTGGTCGAGCAATTGGCCAGCAGCCAGCCGCGGCTGGATCAGCTGACTTCAGCGCCGCTCACCTTTCGCACCGATATTGAAAGCGCGCTGCAGCTGGCCTTTGCACTCTTTCCCGATGCCGGCGCCAAACGGCTGGTGCTCCTTTCCGATGGCCAGGAAAATTTGGGACAGGCGCTGTCGCAAACAGATCTGGCAGCCGCACAGCAGATCGCGGTCTCATTTGTCTCATTGGGCGGTGCGGCGCAGGGAACCGAAGTGCTGCTCGGCCCGCTGGATGCGCCCGCCGACCTGCGCCAGGGAGAATCGTTTGATCTGGGCGTCACCATGCAGGCCAGCGCCCAGACCGACGCCACGCTGCGCATCTATGGTGATGGCAGCTTGATTCATTCAGCGGCGGTGCGCTTGCAACCAGGCGCCAATCGCGTCCAGATCCCCGTGGCCGACCTGCCCGTGGGCTTTCACCGCTTCCGCGCCCAGATTACGCCTGATGCTGACACGCTGCTGCAAAATAACGAAGCGGGCGCTTTTACCGTGGTCCACGGACCGCCCAGCGTGCTGCTGGTGCAGGGAGAGGCGCGCAACGGCGGCCAGCTCACCGAGGCCTTGCGCGCCGGCCAAATGCAGGTTACGGCCATTGCGCCGGACCAGCTTCCCACCAATTTGGACGCCTTGGCCAGCTACGACGGCGTCATTTTGGCCAATGTGGCCGCGGAACAACTGCCGGCTGCCGGCATGGAGGCGCTACAGGTCTATGTGCGCGATTTGGGGCGCGGGCTGCTGATGACCGGCGGTGAAAACTCGTTTGGCGCCGGCGGCTATCTGCGCACGCCGCTCGAGGCGGCCTTGCCCGTGGAAATGGACGTACGGTCCAAAGAAAAGATGCCTAATTTGGCGCTGGCGCTGGTGGTAGACAAGTCTGGCAGTATGGGTGCTTGCCACTGCGATGACCCCAACAACGCCGTGCAGCAGCAAGCGCGGCGCGTCTCTGGCCAGCCCAAGGTGGATATTGCCAAGGAAGCAATCTTGCGCTCGGCCCAGGCGCTGGGTGCGCAGGATGAGCTGGGCGTGGTCTCATTTGACGCCGGTGCGCACTGGACCGTGGAGATGAGTCAACTGGTCGATATGGTGCAGCTGGAAAGAGAATTGGGCGGCATCCGCGCCGACGGACAGACCAACATGGAGGCCGGCGTACAGGCCGCGTTTACCAGCTTGCAGAGCGTCCAGGCCCAGCGCAAACATGTCATTCTGTTAACCGACGGCTGGGGCCGCGAAGGTCAGCTGGCGGCGCTGGCGCGGCAGATGTATGACCAGGGCATTACGCTGAGCGTAGTGGCGGCGGGCGGCGGCTCCGCGCCCTATCTGGCGGCGCTGGCCCAGGTGGGTGGCGGACGCTTTTACTCGGCCGTAGACATGATGCAGGTGCCCGACTTTTTTCTCAAAGAGACGGTGACCGCAGTGGGACGTTACATTGTGGAGGAGCCCTTCTATCCGCTACAGGCCGCCTCTAGCCCCGTGACGCGCGGGCTATCCACCAGCCTGCTCCCGCTGCTGTGGGGCTACAACGGCGCCACGGCCAAAAGCACGGCGCGCATTGTGTTGGCCACGCCGCAAGGCGATCCGCTCTTAACCACCTGGCAATATGGATTGGGTCGCGCGGCGGCCTGGACATCCGATGTGGAGGGGCGTTGGGCCAAAGAGTGGGTGACGTGGGACGGCTTTGCCACCTTTGCTGGCCAACTGGTGGGCTGGACGCTGCCGGCCCCCCAGCTTGAGGGAATTGCCGCCCGCGCCACCGTGGCCGAAGATGGTGCGGTTGTCCACGTATCGGCGCTCGATGATGCCGGTCGCCCGCGCAACGATCTTTCTATTTCCGCCGGCCTTATTGGGCCGGACCTGGCGACGCAGGATCTGGTGCTGAAACAAGTGGGCGCCGGTGAATATGAAGCCAGAACGCCTTTGACGCAAAGCGGGGCGTATCTGGTCAACGTGCGCATCAATGACGTCCAGAACGGTGATGCCCCCCTTGGTCAGCAGACGGTGGGCGTGGTTGTGCCCTATTCGCCTGAATATGGCGCGCAAGGCATCAACCACACGTTGTTAACCCAATTGGCTGCGGCCACCAACGGCGCCGAATTGGCCGATCCGCTGGCCGCCTTTGCTCACAATTTGCCCACAGCGGCCCAGCACCGTGACATCTGGCAGCCGTTGCTGCTGGTGGTGGCGCTGCTCTTTCCGCTGGACGTGGCGCTGCGCCGCCTGCTCTTTGGCAAACAGCCGCTCCAGCGCACGGTAGATTGGCTGCGCCATCGGCTGCCTGTACGTACGGCGCCCGCAGAACAGCCAGCCGTCCTCGGTCCGCTGCACCAGGTGCATGAACGAACGCGCGCGCGGCTGGCGCGGCCCAGAGAAAACGCTACGAATAGCGAGTCAGACACGGCGTCATCGCGGTCAACAGGGGCGTCACCGAATCAACAACCAGTTGGCTCAGATGGGAAAACGTCTCAGGACAAGCCAGACAATGACAATTCAAATAGTAAAGAGGCGGATACTTTCACGCGGCTGCGTCAGGCCAAACGGCGAGCCGGGCGTCAAAGCGATGACCAAAACGAAGAATAAGAACACACAGAGTTGCCTACAATATGCGGATGGGTAAATGTGCTGGGGCCAGTCCGTTTCCTAGAAATTATTGCCAATCCAGCACGTCTACCAGCACAGAGCCATCCTGCACGGTGACCGTCTGTACAATATCGCTGGAGCCGGAACGGGAAAAGGTGATAATGTATTCGCCATTCTCCTCGACGGGAATGGCATAGCCGCCGCTCTCCGCGGTAATGGCATAGAAGCCACCGCTGGCTGGACGCACGGTTACGCCCCCCACGCCTTCACCCGGGTCATATTGCTGATTGGCGTTGTCATCGTTCCAAACCGTGCCCACAATGAACTGATTGTAGTGATCGGGTTTGTCGGCAGCTTCGGCATAGTTGGCCGTGGCCACAAAAGGGCCCACCTGCGTATCTGGATTGTTTTCGGCCACAACGGCAATACCGGCATTGGTATAATTGCCATCCAAGGACATAATGCCCATGCGGTGGCCGCGGCCGCTTTGCATACCATCCTCACCGCCGCCCCAATCAATGTTCCAGGCCGCATGGGCATTGAGCGCGCTTTTGGCGTACGAAAAAATGCTGCCGCGGGCGCGCCCCATGCTAAAGCCGGCTGCGCGCACGCGCTCGAACTGGTTGTTGTGATCCTGGGCATCACGGCCAATCAAATCATCGCAGTGCGCTTTGGCCGCGTTGTAGAGGCGAATGTCAAAGGCAGCCGGCGGCATGGCCGGGTAGGAAGCAAATTCATCCTGAAGCACCGCCTTGTTCACCCCAAAGAAGTCGCGATCGCCGGCAAATTCTTTATCATCCGCAGTAGCCAACCAGACGCCCTCCTGGGTTGGATTAGCGCGGGCGCGGTTGGTGAGCCAGAGCAGTTGCTGCTCGTTACCGTCGGGATGCAGATTGTCTGCTGACTTGTGGAAGGTCCACTCCACTTGCGGCTGAACCCATTCGACCGATTCGTTCTTGGCGGCGGGAATATAGATGACGAGGGCAGGTCCACTTTGGCCGGCAGATTGGGCATAAAGCGGTGCTTGCCACAACAATGTGGCGATGCAGATCAGCACTTGCGCCATGCAAACCATGCGACATAATCGAATTTTATGGAAAAACGTTCGGTTGGGTGTATGCGAATTCGGGAAGTACAATTGATAATTCATATGCAGCGAGTATAGCGTATTATTTTGGCATTACCTTTGCGTCACGCCCACTGTTCAACACGCTATATGCTACAAAAAGTATGCACAAAACCTGTGGGATTTATACGTGTGGATGCAGCTTATCGGGCGCTGAACATAGGTGGATGTGAGTATAATTTATACTGCCGCAGTTTATGTCAAGACCCTGCTGCCTGCGTCCTCCTTTTGACCGAGCAGTTATGTCAACATGCTTTCATGGCCCAATACCATAAAAAACTAGACAAAACGCCATCAGGTCATCTACAATTTTCCGCATCTGAACCAACAAATATTTGTAGGCTATAACTCCGATCCATTTAATTGAGGGAGGCGCACAATGCGCTGCTCGAGTGGAAATGGCTCGTGGACCCACGTGCGCCGCATTACCCGCCCAGGCGGCTGCATTCCGGCTGTTGCTCTGGGCAGTACGGCGTACACTGGCCTGCCCCTACGCCACCAAAATATTTATGCACATCACTCATTTAGTTTGTGCAGTCTGGAATGCAAACTCCTATGACTCGATCCGAATTTGGCCAGTTGATTGCAGCGCTGCGGCGCGAAAACGTAGATCCCGTGCAGGGAAAAGTGTGGACGCAGAAGCGGCTAGCTCAGGAAGCCGGCCTATTGGAGCGCACCATTGGCCAGCTTGAGCAGGGCGCCAAAACCAGCTTGGAGCCGCAGATGCTGGTGCAATTGGCCAATGCGTTGGAGCTAACCAGCCTTGAACGCAAAGCGTTGCTCTCGGCCGCCGCCGAAGTGGACCTAGCGCCCCAGCAGATCATCAACGTGCAGCCGGCACAGGTGCTGGCGGGCTTGCTGGAACAGGCGCGCAACCTGCGCCTGCCGGCCTTTATATATGATTCCTATCACAATGTGCTGGCCGCCAACAGCTTGGTTTTGGCGCTGGGCGCCGTGCCCGCAACCATGTTGCAAAGTGGCGCTGCGTCGCCCGCCGGCTTCAACCTTTTGCGCTACTATTTTGCGCCCGAGTCATCGTATCGCGAGGTGTTGGCCGGGCGCTGGACGCAATTTGCCATTCGCAACGTGCAGCACTTTCGCGCTGCTTCTCTACCCTATCGACACACGGCGCGCTTCCAGCGCATCTTTCAGGATCTGTACCAATACCCGCTCTTTCGGGATTTTTGGGCGCGCACAAAATATGCGGGTGAAGATATCCATCATCGTTGGGAAGGTATAGAATTTCATCACCCGCGTTTGGGGCAGTTGAGCTATATGATTACGGAAGTGGTCACATTGACCGGAGAAGAAGAGCTATTTTTGGTTACCTACATTCCGCGCAATAGCGATACCGTGGTTGCGTTTGAGAAGCTCGCGCAAGAGGCAGGCGCCCATATGCATAAGTTGATGCAGTGGCCGTATGAGGAAGAAAAATTGTAGGCCGACTTTTCAAATCGGCCTACATGTGCGTTGCTAACCCACTGCTTGCGCAAAGGCCCAATCCAGCCAGGGCAGCAGCGTTTGTATATCGGATGTTTCGACCGTGGCCCCACCCCAAATGCGCAGCCCCGCCGGCGCGCTGCGATAGGAACCGATATCATAGGCCGCGCCTTCGGCATCCAGCAGAGCCGTCATCTTTTTGGATACGGCGGCCTGCTCCTCGGCAGAAAGGCCCGTGTCGGCGCCGAACTTGAGACAGATCGACGTGTTGGAGCGAGTGATTGGGTCAACGGCCAGAAAAGCCGCCCAGTCCGATTGAGCCACCCAAGCCGCAATCGCATCCAGGTTGGCTTGTGAGCGCGCCATAAGCGTTGGCAAACCGCCAATCTCCGCCGCCCATGTGAGGCCGTCCACGGCGTCTTCCACGCAGAGCATTGAGGGCGTATTGATGGTAGAGCCCTCGAAGATGCTCCCATCCACTTTGCCACCTTTGGTCATGCGGAAGATTTTGGGCAGCGGCCACGGCGGCGTATAGTTTTGCAGCCGTTCTACCGCGCGCGGGCTAAGCGCCAACATACCGTGCGCGGCCTCTCCGCCCAGCACCTTCTGCCACGACCATGTTACTACATCCAGCTTGGCCCACGGCAGCGGCATGGCAAAAGCCGCTGAGGTAGCGTCACAAAAGGTCAGGCCGCTGCGGTCGTCGGCAATCCAGCCATCGTGAGGCACTTTAACGCCAGAAGTCGTGCCGTTCCAAGTAAAGACCACATCGCGGTCAGGGTCGGCTTGATCCAGATCCGGCAACGCGCCATAATCGGCCTGAAAGACGCGGCAGTCGCTTAGCTTGAGCTGTTTTTGCACATCCGTCACCCAGCCGGCGCCAAATGTTTCCCAGGCAAACATATCCACGCCGCGTGCGCCCAGCATGGACCAAAGCGCCATCTCAATGGCGCCCGTGTCCGACGCCGGCACAACGCCACACAAATAATCAGCCGGGATGCCAAGGACGGTCTTGCTGCGCTCGATCACTTCTTGAATGCGCGCTTTGGCCAGTTTGGCGCGGTGCGAACGCCCCACCATGGCGCCTTGCAATGCGTCTAGAGACCAGCCGGGACGTTTGGCGCAGGGGCCAGAAGAAAAGTTCGGATTTTGCGGTTTTTGCGTTGGTTTATCCATAAAATTATGCTGTCCAAAGTGGTTGGTCGCTGGTTGTTAGTCGTTTGTTATTTAGTCGCTGATATTGGGTATGGGCGACTATACTTTGCTCTGTAAGAAAGCGCATTTTGTTGCTCTGGTAGCGTTTTTGCAAACTACGGTTTTCATCACAAGCGCGCCATCGTAGCCAACTCCCAATAAGCAAAATCCAAGTATAGCATATCCCATGGAGTGGGCCACTATTTATAAAATTGTGGACCACTATTTATAAAATTGTGGTATAATACTATGTCTGTGATGCCCCTAAGCTATACGCAAGACCCTACAAAGAAGCTACATCGTGAGTGATTTGTCCAACCCAACTGCAAACTCATCGCGTCGCCGGCTGCGCACCGGCCGCCGCCAACGTAAAGCCACGCTAGCCATTGGGATAGCAGTGGCCCTTCTCATTGTCGGATACGTTTTCGATATGTTTGATGCTCAGGGCCGCGCGCTGCTGCGCCAATACGCCACCATCATCATGAACATGGGCACGCGGCCGCCTGATTGGCAAGAAGGCGTTATTGACGAAAGCGGACAAAATCCGCTGCCACCGCCTGGTCAGGAGCCCGCCAAACAGCCAGAGCCGGCGACCGCCCCCATCTATCAAATCTACTTTACCGACCCCACCTGTCCGCCTGAAGAAGAGCGTCACGGTGGTTTGGATGAGACGATTGCCGCCGATCTGCTCACTGCGACCGAGCGGGTGGATGTGGCGGCGTTCGATCTAGACGCCGAGCCCATTGTGCAAGCGCTGATCGACTTGGCCGGTAGCGAGCGCACAGTGCGCGTGGTTACCGATGCGGACAACGCTGATCTATCGAGCATTCGACGATTGCGCCGCCACGGCATTAGCGTGGTCGAGGATAAGCGCCGCGGGTTGATGCATAACAAATTTATTGTGATTGATCAGAAAACGCTGTGGGTGGGCTCACTCAATTACACCTCCAGCGGCGTCTATTGCAACAACAATAATCTGGTGCGCTTTGAGTCATCCGAATTGGCCGCCAATTACGTGGCCGAAATGGATGAAATGTATATTGAGCGCAGTTTTGGCCCCAATTCGCCAATTAACACGCCGCACGAAAAGCTCGTCGTGCAAAACTTGGCAATCGAGAACTATTTTGCCCCAGAACGCGAACTGGAGTTGGTGAACGTGATTGCGCGAACGGTGGTGCGCGCCGAGGAGGAGATTCTCTTTATGGCCTTCTCATTCACCAACGAGGAGATTGGCGAGGCCATGCTGGGGCGAGCAGATGCGGGGGTATCTCTGCGTGGCCTCTTTGAATCGACAGGTTCCGACAGCGAAAGCAGCTATTATCCAATTATGGCGGCTATGGCATTGCCCAATGTCAGTGTCCTGCGTGATGCCAATCCGTATATTATGCATCACAAAGTCATCATTGTGGATCGCGAAACCGTCATCTTTGGTTCATTCAACTTCAGCGCCAGCGCCAACCGCAGCAACGACGAGAATATTATCGTCGTTCACGACGCCTCTTTTGCCACCCCCTTTGTGGCCGAATTTGAACGGCTGTGGCGCGCCGCTGGGGTTCATGCAGCCGAAGCCAGCAGACGCTAGACAGCTACTTGGCAAAAAATTCAGCGCTGCGCTGCGTAGCCGACTGAATGGCTTCGTCGAGTGTGGTGCGCCCGTAATAAGCATTCTGCAATTCCGTGTTGACAATGCCCTCAATATCGCTCCACCCGTTCATCAAAGGCAGATTGCGCATCCCAGGGATGGCGTCCAGAAAAGCCCGGCTGTTGGTCGGTTTGGCCGCGGCATCAAGAAAAACATCAGATTCCGCCAGCACTTTGCGCGAGGGCACGGTGCGCCCCGTCTGCGCCAAAATCGCTTGGCCGTCTGCCGAATTGGCAAATTCTAAAAACGTCCAGGCCGCGTCTTTGTGTTTGCCGGCCGCCGCCATGCAAAACGCGTCGGCGTGCAGAACGCTAGCCCGCTGTTGACCAACGGGCAGAGCGGCCACATCCCAATCAAAACCCTCAATCAGCCGAAACTCGGGCACGACGCGGCGGCTGTCCATAAACATGGCTAGCCGACCATTGACAAAACGGCTCAAGCTGCTCTCCGCCTCCTCGGCCACGGCATCAGGCGTCACATGATGCGCGGTTTGCAACGCGATGAACCAAGCCAGCGCCGCTTGGCTGGCCGGCGCCGCCAGCGTCAATTTGGTGGGCGCGGCCGGGTCATCCACAATGTCGCCGCCATTCATCCAAATAAAGGGCGCCGCGCGTATGATTGTGGCATCCACGCCCAAGCCGTAAATATCGGTTGCGCCGTCGCCATCGGCATCAGTCGTCGTGGCTTGGGCGGTGGCCACAAAATCGGCCCATGTCCAATCATCTTGGGGATAGGCCACGCCGGCTGCGTCAAAGAGCGCCTTGTTGTAATAGATAACCGGGCTGGAAATATTCTGCGGCATACACATCTGCACACCGTTCCACTGAAAGGCGCGCAGGACCTGTGGATAATAATCATCCACCGTGATTTGTGCACTCTGCGCCAGATAGTCGGTCAGCGGTTCCACGGCGCGGCGGGCAAAAAACGGACCCAAATAACGATAGTTGATTAAAAAGAGATCGGGTGGCGTGCCGGCGGCGAAATCGGCGGCCAACCGCTTGCGGAAGTCGCCGCCGCTGGGAATGTTAATCAGCTGCACGGCAATATCACCATGTGCGGCGCCAAACGCATCTATCAATGTTTGATAGGTGGTTTCATCAGTCGGGTCGCCCGAAATCAGAAATGTGATGGGCGTTGCGACATCCCCCGCGGCGGGCAATGGCAGTTGGGCTGGTGCGCAAGCAGCCAGCACCAATCCAGCCATAATGGCGACAAATGTGAATAAAGTGATGAATTTTTTATGCAACATAGTTGGGCCTGACGCTATTCCCTTTCTGAGGAAAATTTTGGGTAGGTGAACGGAGCATAAAGAGTGCGGGCGCTTCAGAATCGCTGCGGATAAATTGCTGCATGGCCAGATAGACCAGCAGCACCGGTACAGTCATCACCACGACTGCCGCCAGCAGCAGCGACCAATTGGTGACGGCCATCTGCTGCAACATGCGTAAGCCCACGGCCAGCGTATAGCGTTCGGCCGATTTGAGAAAGAGCAGCGGGTCCACAAAGTCGCTCCAATAGTGGCTAAAGGTGAGCAACACCACGGCCAACGCCGTGGGCCGCGCCAAGGGCAGCGCAATGCGGCGCCAGCTCAAAAAAGGCCCCGCCCCATCCAGCCGCGCCGATTCAAACAGCTCCCGCGGCGCGCGGCGAAAGCCCCAATAGAACATGAGCACATAGAGCGGCTTTGTGCCCATGAGCGCCGGGGCAACCAGTACCGTATAGGTGTCGATGAGCCCCAGCTTGCTAAAAAGCACATAGCGCGGCAGCCAAACCGCCGTGCTCGGCGTCATGAGCAGCCCAATGGTCAACATGACCAGCCAGCGCCGCGGGCGTTCCGGCGTTTGCGCCATGGCAAATCCGGCAGCCGAAGCGGTGATTAGCGTCAGCGCCGCGCCCACCGTGCTGACCAAAATCGAATTGCCAATCTGGCGCCCCAGTGGTGCAATGCGAAAGATTTCGGCGTAATTGGTCCAGGCCAGCTCCTGCGGCGCCCACTCCAGAGCGCGTGGCGGCGGCAACCCCAATGGCCGCAACGAACTGGTCAACACCCAGAAAAAAGGCGCGACAAACACAAAGGTTATGGTCAGCGCGGTACAATGCCAAAGGACCGTTTGCCAGCGCACCCGTTGCATTTGCCGCCCAATAATTACGGACCACACCCAGCGCGCCAAAGCAAAAGTTTTCGTGCAAAAGACAATCCAGGCGCGGCGCCAAGCATGTTTGCGCTGTAAATGGGCGTTAGCGTACCCCTTAGATCTCATCGGCATAGCCCCACCCGCCCAGCAGCCAATAGAGCAACCAGAGCAACGCGCCAATGCCCGCAAACATAATCAACATCATAGCGGCCGCGTGGCCAATGCGAAAATGGCTAAAGGCCTCCTCGTAGACCAGATAGGGCAGCAGCGTCGTGGCGTAGTTGGGTCCGCCACTGGTCATCATATAGACTGGCACAAAGCTGCTTTGGGCGCTGAGCAGAATATCGCGCAGCAACAGCAAAAACAGCCACGGCGCCAGCAGCGGCAGCGTAATATAGCGAAAGAGCTGCCACCGATTGCCGCCATCCAGCGCCGCCACCTGGAAATACGCCGTGGGCAACCCTTGCCGCGCCGCAATCAGCAGCAACATGCCTTCGCCCACACGCAAGCCAGACATTAACACCAGCGAAATCAGCGCCGTATCTTCACTGACCAGCCAATTTAGCGCCGGCAACCCCACCCATGCCAGCACCTTATTGAGCGGCCCATAGAGCGGGTTGAATATCCAGAGCCAGATCAGCGCATAGGCCACTTCGGGAATCACCGAGGGCAGATAAGCCGCCACCCGATATTGGCGCACGCCGCGATGGGGATGATGCAACAGCAGCGCCAGCAGCAGCGCGCCCAACAGCTGTAGCGGCGCCGCCAGCCCCACGTAAATCAGCGAATTGCGCAGGGCAATCCAAAAAAGATCGCGCTGAAAAATCGTCCTGAAATTGGCCAGCCCACTCCACGTAGGTGCAGCCAGCGCATCATATTGGGTAAAAGCCAATACAGCCGTGTATAGCGCCGGTAAGATGATCAATAGCGTGGCGCCCACCAAAAAAGGCGCCAGCAAAAGCCCCAGTTCCAATCGATAGCGCGTGCATATACGTCGCCAGGAGCGGTTAAACGGGGCAAAAAACAGAGAGGTTGAACGCAACAAAAGGTAAATCCTGTGGCCAAGCCTCCCCCTGTACTCGTTCGCGTCAAGCGCGTCAAGGGGGAGGAGAGGTCTCCTTACAATGTAATTACCTGATCGGGTGGGCTGCCGGCGAGAGCGCCATATAGATCGGGAAAGCAGCCAACCTGCACCCCATCCACCACATTGACCGTGCGGATCTCGCCCGGCTCGGTGCGACCTTGGCCATTGGCGTCACACCAACGCGGTTCGCCTACGGCCAGCCCACGCTCCAGCGCACACATGTCGCACATCATCAGCAAAATGTTCTTTTCCGCCGCCACTTTGGCCAGTCGCTCGCCAATGGGGTTCCCCTTGCTGAGCAGCAGCGTATTGTCATCAAAAAAGAACATGCCCACCACATCCACGCCGTGGGCGCCGGCTTCCAGCTGCGGCAAAATCATCTGCCCCAGCTTATAGCTGGCGGAACGCGGCAGCGCAAAAACATAGGCTATCTTCATGGGATTTTTCTCCTTTGGACCTCTATTTGATAAACCACAGATTCACATTGAGTTTACTATCCTGCCGACAACAATCTGTAAAATCTATAGATTGATGACGCATTTGTGGCTGGGTTTTCTTGTTATTGCCATCTGTTTGTCACGCGCTGATGCAGCACGCGCTTTACCACAAAGAGTACCAGAAATGAGATGGACAACATAATTGTGGATAGGGTCAGGGCAATGGTCAAATCCAGCTCCAGGCCAATATAAATGGCCAGCGGCATAGTTTGGGTGCGGCCGGGGAAGTTGCCTGCAAAAATAATGGTGGCGCCAAATTCGCCCAGCGCCCGCGCCCACGTCATCACAATCCCGCCTAAGAGCGCCGGCCACGCCAGCGGGATGGTTATGTGCTGCAAAATGCGCCAGGCGTTGGCCCCATCAATGGCCGCGGCCTGCTCCAAATCGCGATCCACGCTGCCAAAGCCGGAAATGGCCGATTTGATGTAAAAGGGTGACGCCACAAATACTTGCGCCATGACGACGGCAGCCGGCGTAAAGGCAATGCTCACACCCAGATCATCCAAATAGGCGCCCAGCAGGCCGCGGCGGCCAAAGGTGATCAGCAGCGCCAAGCCGGCCACCGCCGGCGGCAGGATCATGGGCAGGTCGATCAGCGTATCCATAAGCGCGCGGCCGCGAAAGCGATGACGCGCCAGCAAGTAGGCCAGCGGCGTGCCAAAGCCCAGCGTAACCAACGTGCTCAAGGCGCCGGTGGTCAGGCTGAGCTGCACGGCTTGCACCACCTCTGGGCGCACCAAATTGGTGGCCAGCTGGTGCAGCGGTGAACGCAAAAAAAGCGCCAGCAGCGGCAAGCTTAAAAAGAAGAGGATCGGCAGCGCCAGCAGCAGCAGCCAGGGCGTGGCCCGCCGTTGCCCAACCGCGCTGGCTTCCAAGTGCGCCGTCTCATCGGACGGAGTCAACGCCATGCCGCTACTGTTCCTCGCCGCTGGTCGGCGCAAACCCATAAGCGGCTAGCACCGTCTGCCCGTCTGGCCCCAGCACAAAATCCACAAACTGTTGCGCCAGCTCGGTCTGTTGGCTATCGGCCAGCGGGGCAATTGGATAGCTAGCAATTGCATTTAGCGCGTCGGGAATGACAATCTGCTGAAGCTGGTCGCTCTGCACGGCCGCATCGGACGTATACACAATACCCGCATCTGCCTCGCCCAGCACCACTTTGCTCAGCACGGCCCGCACATTGGTCTCATAGGAAACCACATTGGCCAGAACCGCCTCTTTGTAGCCTGCCCCCAGGCTGCTGTCAGCCTCGGCTCTATCTAGAAAGCCTAATGCATACTGGCCAACGGGAACGTCGGCAGCGGCCAGCACAATCTTCAACCCCGGTTGGCGCAAATCATCCAGCCCGATCAAGCCAGCTGGATTATCGGTCGGCAGGACGACCACCAGACGGTTGTGGGCAAAGGTGCGCTCGGCATCGGCGTGGATGCGCCCGCTCTCTAGCGCCACGGCCATCTGCGCTTCGTTGGCCGAAGCAAACAAGTCTGCCGGTGCGCCTTCGGCAATCTGCGTAGCCAGCTGATTGGAGCCGGCAAAATTGTAGACAATTTCCACACCGGGGTGGGCGGTGCGAAACGTAGCGCCGATTTCATCAAAAACATTTGTCAATGAGGCCGCGGCAAAAACAACGAGCGTGGTGGTGCCGGCGTTCTCATCGGTTTGCGTGCTGGGTGCTGAAACAGGTGCACAGCTCACAAGCAGCAGACTGATTGTGATTATTATGAGCAAATACCCGCATAGCTTGAGCATAAGAGTTGGCTTTCATTAACATTAGGGCTTACGTAAACATTAGGACGTACGTAAACATGAGGACTTACGCCAGCCTAAAGGGAAAATTGCCAGGTCAGCTAGGTTATGCCCTCCTAGCGAGCCGCCGGCGCTGCGTAAGTCGACCCATACAAGAAAGTTCAGGCTTTGGATTACAGAAGCAAGAAATATCATCACCAAAGAAGGATGGCGAACTGAGATTTGCGCTCGATTGTACCTATTTTACAGTAAATCATGTATAATCGCGGAATGGTTCAACTAGACAAAGGAAAACAATATCGAGATGTTTGGGATATATAAATGGGTTGTCGGCATTGTCGTGGCGCTGGTAGGGATGGCGGCACTGGCCTGGTGGGTCATATTTGACCCATTTGGCGCAGATGGCGCTGCTTTGACATTGCCGCCCGCAGTGCAGAATGTAACAAGCGTAACGGCGACTGACTCGCCAATTGCGCCGCGCGCACATTTTGGCGATGGCCGCGGCACACAGTTTGTCTTTGGCGCGCAAAACAGCCTGATGGCGGTGGCCACCGATATTGGCCTCTACCTGTATGACGCCACATCCTTGACTCGCCGCCAGTTCTGGGCAACGACAACGCCGGTCCAAAGTGTGGCTGTGGCCGCCGATAACCCCACGCTTGCCTTTAGCACTACGGGCGATGAGCGCAAACTCTATCAATACCGGGACGGTGATACGGAGTTGATGGTGCGCGATTTGGAGGAATCGCTCATCCACGGCCTCAGCTATTCACCCGATGGCGCCTACTTAGTTGGCGTTTCGTTTTATCACCTCTTTATGTGGGATGTCGCTACGCTCGACCTGCTGGTGACCCACCAGCAGCCCAGTGCGCTCACCAAAAACATGCGCTTCTCACCGGATGGGCGCTTGCTAGCCGTGGTTTACAAAAAAACGCTGGAGCTGTGGCGGTTGGCAGACCACAGCTTAGTGCAAACTGTGCAGCTTGACGGCGAGCACTATTTTAGTTCGGAAACGGTCACTTTTGCTCCCGATAGCCAGCAGATTGCGGTGGCCGCGCTGCGTGAACCGCGGCTCTACCGCTGGACTGTGGCCAGCAATCAGCTAACCGCGGCGCCTATTCTCCAGCTTGATGCCAATACCGGCGCCATCATCGATCTCCAATTTGACCCTACCGGTGATCAATTGAGCGTTGCCGCAGCCAGTGGTCAATTCTTCCTATACGACTTAGTGGCTGCCGATTCCGCGCCCATTGCGCTCCCCTTGTCCGGCATCCAAAAAATTGCCTGGTCCAGTGATGGCGCCTGGTTGGCGGCGGCTGGATCCAATGGGGCTATTCACATTTTGTCAGTAGTGGATGGTGCGCAAAAACAGTCGGTAATGTTGCCGCCCTATGTTGCGCGCAGCTATGTGGAACAGCTCTTCTGGCATGCAAATGATGACGCCTTAACGGCCATATTGGAAACTGGGGCCGTTTACCAATGGCAACTCGCCGATGGGACGTTAACCCACAATCTTGAACAGCACAGTTTGGGACGACTGAATAGCGCCGCGTTTACGCCAGATGGCGCTCAGCTCATCATCGGCGCCGAAAATGGGGTCGTCCAACTGTGGGATGTGGTCGGCGGCCAGCTCGTCAATACGCTCCGCCCACCCGGCGGCCACGTCGATGCTGTAGTTGCTGCCGCCGACAATCAATTGGCCATTGCGGCGTCCGACACATTGGCGTTGGGCGTATGGGCGGACCCGGTCTATCTGTGGAATGCCACGACGGACGATCCGTTTACCGTCCTGGACACCGATGATACCGGCTTTGTGACCAGTTGCGGCGTTTATTGGAACAGCGCACTCTTTTCGCCCGATGGTCAATATGTGGTGACTACGGCTTACGCGCACAAAGCGCTGCTTTGGCGAGTGACCGATGGTGAGCTGGTGCAGCAATTTGAGGGCCATACCTCGGCCATTTTGGACATTGCGCTCTCGCCGGACGGCGCTTTGCTCGCCACGGCTTCTGACGATGAAGATGTGCGCGTCTGGCGGACCGCCGATGGTCAATTGGAACAGACTTTTTCTGGTCACGCCGGCGGTGCGGTGGCGGTGGCCTTTGCACCAGACGGCCAATCGCTGGCGACGCGCTCGGCCATGGGCGATATTTGGCTCTGGCCGCTGGATGGCGATGCCCCCCATCAGCTCCTGGCCGATGTGCGCAACCCACGCAGCAATCTAGTTTTTTCCCCCGACGGAACATGGTTGGCCACAGGTGTGCGCAACAATCGCGCTTATCTGTGGCCCGTGGACGATCCCACCCAGCTGTATGTATTGGCGGGACACAATGGGCTCGTCAACGCCGTCACCTTTTCACCCGACGGCGCCCTCTTAGCAACAGCGTCCGATGATGGCACGGCGGCGCTGTGGGATGTGCCAGCGATGCGCTAGAAGGTTGTCGAAGAGGAAAATTTTGTACGCAAA
Source organism: Caldilineaceae bacterium (assembly GCA_020634755.1). Taxonomy (GTDB): domain Bacteria; phylum Chloroflexota; class Anaerolineae; order Caldilineales; family Caldilineaceae; genus JACKBC01. The sequence goes on from JACKBC010000017.1 coordinate 94,232, forward strand.
TTAGGCGGATTCGCGCGGATTCTTGGCGGCATTGACACTTTAATTTGCGTTCATCCGCGTACAAAATCTGTTTTCCAATCCCCGCCCGCGAAACTGTTTATAGGAGTACACTATGCAGCGTCAGCACATTGCACGATAGCCAATATTGACCCAGCGGAAGGAGCAGCAAAATGACAGATGTACAGCTATTAGTTGGAACCAAAACGGGACTCTTGATCTATCGGTCCGACGCAAAGCGGCGCGTGTGGCAGCTAGATGGGCCCCACTTTGAGGGCTGGAGTGTGGACTGTGTATGGGGCGATAGCCGTCACGGCGACCGTATCTTTGCAGGTATTAGCCACGCCGCCCAGGGCGTCAGCCTGCAATTGAGCACCAATGGCGGTGAAAGTTGGCAAGCGCTTACCCCTGGTCCAACGTATCCGCCGGAAAGCGGCCTGACGTTGCGACGCATTTGGCAGATCACACCGGGTGCGCCGAGTCAACCGGACACCTATTACGCTGGTGTCGATGAAGCTGGCCTCTTTATCAGCCATGACCGCGGCCACTCTTGGCAGGAAGTGCTTGGCCTCAACCGCCACCCCGCCCGCGCCACGTGGCGACCCAGCCGCGGCGGCATGACCCTCCACAACGTACTAATTGATCCCACGGCGCCGGAGCGAATCTGGGTGGCAATCGCGTCGGCGGGCATTTGGCGCAGCGAAGATGGCGGCACAGATTGGCAGCCCTGTAATCAAGGGCTGCGCACCTTCCGTACCGCCAATGGACCGAGCTATCTCGTTCACAAACTGACCCAAGACCCGTACAACCCGCAAATCCTCTATCTCCAGAATATTGACGGCGTCTATTGCAGCACCAGCGGCGCTGATACGTGGCAGCCATTCGAAGAGGGCTTACCCAGTCGCTTTGGCTTTCCCTTTGGCGTTGATCAGCGGGGCAACCGCTATGTGGCGCCACAGGATAGCGAAACCCGCGGCGCCATCGACGGGCACTTGGTGATCTATCGCCGGCGCCAAAATGATGCGGTTTGGCGCCCCTTTGGCGCCGGCTTGCCAACGGATGCGCCACAGATCGGCGTATTACGCAACGCCCTCACAGTCGATACGTTGGATGCACCCGGCGTCTATTTTGGCACAACGCAAGGCACACTTTTCTATGCCATTGACGGCGACGCTGAATGGATACAACTACCAGGCGTGTGGACACGAGTCAACGCGGTGCAGGTGTCAGTTGTTTAGAACTTACGCAAGCCTAGAGCAAGACGAGTTTATTTAGCAGCTTGTTTACTCCTGGCGATCTCACTGCGCTGCATCAGTGGTGTTGTTGAGGCGCAGATATGTTGCCAACTGTTCATCAATAAATTGACGCCAGACGGGGTTCGGCTCCCAAATCTGGAGCAGGGCCTGGTGCGCTTCTTCCACCGGCACGCCCAGCGCCAGCACGCGGTAGAGAAAGGTGAAGGCCGAAACCCGCATGTTGGCAATGCAGTGGACAAAGCGTTTTTTCGCCTGGTTGGCGGTCATCGCCGTGCAAAAGGCCGTGAAATCGGCCGGTGTCGGCGCCTCCCACACAACCGGAATCGCAATGTACGCTATGCCATATGCGCCAACCAGCACTGCCTCACTGGGCACCGCGCGCGGCGAATCGGGCATGGCCAAATTGATGATGACTTCGTAGCCACTTGCTTGGATGGCGGCAAACTGCTCTACGGTGGGCTGACCAGCCGTGGCCCAGTGGGCATCGATTGGTAGAAAATTGTAAATGTCAGTTAATGATGGTTCTGCCATTGCTGCTTTCACTTGCTTTCCGATAAATAAAACAGCACGACTTACGCAGCGCCAGTGGATCGACAGGAGTGCATAACGTAGCTACCCTGGCAATTTTCCCTCGAGGCTTGCGTAAGTCCTAACAGGTAAAGTTGCGTACTCCCTTATCCGAACACGCTTGCCCCGCTAGGCCGGTGCGGCTGTGTTAACTACCTATTGACCCGTCGTGGTCATTGTGTCACTGGCATCGACTTCACCCTCCGTCGCGGTTTCGCCCATGCCGCCTTGGTTCATATTCATCTCGCCCGGATCAACCACGGGGGCCGTGACGGCAATATCACCGGCATTGGCAAAGTGCAGCACCATATCCACGGTGGAACCCACTTCGCGCGGCGCTTCTTTTTCAATACACATGACGTGCAGGCCGCCGCGCTTCAATTCAACTGTCCCACCGGCGGGAATGGGGATTTGCCCGCCTTCAACTTGCCGCATCACCATGACATCGTTTTGCATGACCATTTCGTGCAGCTCAATGACGCCACAGCCCGGCACTTCGGCGCCGATCAGTGCGTCGTCGATATCCGTGCCATTCATGATTAACATCCAAACCGAACCGGTCGTCGCAGGCAGAGCGAGATTGGCCTGTACGTTGGCCACAGTCAACTCACCGGGCGTCACCGTGGGCAGATCGGCTGCCGGTGCGCCCTCCGTCTGCATTCCGCCACCCGCCTTATTTTGATTGGCGTTGGCCTGCTCCGTGGGGGTCATTACACAGGCGGTGAGCGCAAATAGCGCAATAGCCAAGATGAGATTATAAACAAATTGTCGTTTCACGATAGATCATCCTTTTTTGTTGTAGCCAGTAGATCGCAACGGCAAGAGCTAGAACCGAATTCACCAGTCGGGAGCGACGCCTCTATCGCTAACGTCGTTGCGGTGTACTGATATTTGTCAATTGACCACCAAGTGTTTGGCGTCAATCCGTTATTTGAATTATGGTTTAATAACTCACGTTACGCAGCGACAGCCAGTCTGCTAGCGAGAAACAGGAACGTCGGCGAGCCGACTTTCCGCCAGGCTTGCGTAACATAAGTTAATGAAGCTAATCTTTGCTTTCCAACGTCATGAGAAAAGTGACCAGATCAGCAAGTTGATCCGTACGCAAGGCCGTTGCGTAGTTTTTGGGCATGAGATCAGCCGCGAATCCCTCCACCACATATTGCTTGGGATCCACAATGGATAGATAAAGATAGTTGGATGCCAGTACACCACTTTGGCGGGTTTGGGCTCGAGCTGCAACACCGTAGAGCGATGGCCCCACCAGCGTAACGTCTGGCGCCAACGAATGGCAGGTGATGCAACCAGGACCGGCGGCCAAGACCTTCTGCTCAAAAAGTGCGCCACCCGCAGCTGGATCGCCCGCTTCCCACGCAATAAGCGGTGATGCCGAGAAAGGGTCAAGATCACCTACGGCGTTGCTTTGGGGCGGTTCTTCACCACAAGCGGCAAGCAGGAACAGACATACGCATAAACACAACGTTATGCAGAGTTTTCTGGGGAGATTGATGTAGAGGCGCATGGCTACGAACCATGTTCAAAGAGATATTGCAGATCGGTCACAACCTGGTCATCTGTCGTCTCATGTGGATAAGACACAATGGCGTTGCCATCCGGGTCGATGAGATAGAAACGCGTGCTGTGAATCATCAGATAACCGGTGGCTTCCGATCCTTCGCCTTTTTCATAATAAATGCCAAAGGGTTCACCCAAGGCGTCAATATCGGCTTTGCTGCCCGTAATGCCCACAAAGCTGTCATCAAAGTAGTGCACATAGGTATCGAGAACCTCTGGCGTGTCCCGTTCAGGATCCACGCTGACCATGACAACTTGAAGTTGATCCGCCTGACCAGCCAATTGCTTACGGACGCCCGTTAACATAGAAAGCGTAAGTGGACAGGCATCCGGACAAAAAGTGTACCCAAAGTAGAGAACGACATATTTCCCCCGAAAATCGCTTAGCTGCACCGGGCCATCTGCCGACATCAGTTCAATATCCGGCACTGGATGGGGGGCAGACAACTCGGTGCCGGCAAACTCGTGTGGCGCCGAACAGCCCAGTAACAATATGGGAAGCATGCATAAAACAAACAGAACAGACGCGAACCGTGGCATAGAATTTATCCCCCAGTATTCACAGTCTGCGGCAATACCTGGCGATATTATCCGCCAAGATTTGGTCAAAAACTGGCCGCAGTTTGCGCTCAAATTGACCCAACGAAAAGCGCCAATGACACATGGTCATTCTGAGAAAGAGGGAAAACAACCGATAAATCGGGCCGCAACCATGAAACGCCGCTGCAGCGGCTAACAATTCAGCGCCCAAAGGCGCTTTACGCTGGTAGCAGCGAGTTTTAACCCTACAAATGTGTGAACCGGGTGTCTAGCCACTTAATGGGCGCAGCACTAGAGCTCATGCATCGTTGAGTCTTTCAAGCATGGATAGGTTGTAGTGAGAAAAATGGATAATCAGCAATCATCAGAGATCGCAATCGCAAGGGATAGGTTCGGCCAGACTAGCGCCTATATCGTCAACCCCATTGCGGTGTACTGATAATGCTTGCTTGGCGTGGTGGAGGGGTGGGGACCAGGGCGTGGAAAGAAGTTTCAAAGATATCCGTTAGCCAAACCGGAAATTCTGTGGTGTCTGCGTTAGGAGGCAACACGGAGGCAACCGCGCCAATGTTCATGAGCGAACTGAGTACAAGTTGCGAGGGTACGGATCGCCCAACTGGCGCTGGTGAATCATCTTCAGATAAGGGCGTTGGATCAGCGCTATGCGAGTGGCACGCCCCGGAGGGATCTCTATGGGGCGCCACCGCTGGCTCACTATGCGCTTGCGCTACTGGCTCTGCAAAGACAAAATGCGCGCGGGCATGTGGATGCCCAGGCGTGGCTTCGGCGCCGAAACAGATCGTGGGCAGCACAAACGCGTATAAGCCTGCAAAAAAAAGATGCAGGACTTTGCACCAGAAGCCCAATCGATAACGGTCAGAATACGCCCTAATCTGCATGACGCACATTGTAACTTTATCTATATATTTGGGCAAATGGCTTTGCCAAAACGATGAAGTCCATATATGCTCTTTTTGAAATCACGTTTATAATCAGCAGATCACAATGGCAAGCAATAGCATCGGATTCCTCAATCGGGACCGACGCCTATATCGCCAACACCGTCGCGGTGTACTGATACTCACATGACTTACGCAACGCCTGTGGATTGCCGCGAGCGCTTAACATAGCTGACGCGGCAATTTTCCCCAAGGCTTGCGTAAGTACTAAATCAATGTCATTTAGGTACGGCCGCTTCCAGTGCGACGCACGGTATGCCACGCCAATGCGAGGACCAAAATGGCGAAGACCGTGCAACGCACTTTTCGCTCACTTTATGACATTGAGTCCTAAATCAGTAGACCGCCAGAAAGGAGAACAAAATGAGCAACGCAAAAAATGTGCTGGGTGGTGAACTGCAGGAATGTTCCAACAACCCGCTGACCGGCTTTTACCGCGACGGGTGCTGCAACACCGGGCCGGAGGATCTGGGCGTACACACGGTTTGTGTGGTAGTTACCGCCGAGTTTCTGGCGTTTAGCCAAGCGCAGGGCAACGATCTCAGTACGCCCATGCCCATGTATCGCTTTCCGGGGCTCAAGCCGGGCGACCGTTGGTGCCTGTGCGCCGAACGCTGGAAGGAAGCGCTGCACGCCGGCAAAGCCCCAGCCGTGATCCTGGCCGCCACGCATGAGGCCACCTTGAACCACGTCACGCTAGAGGAGTTGGAAATTTACGCGCTGGATAGCGAAGAATCCGAACTGCCGGATATTTTTGGCGCGTAGTTCATTTACTCCTCGCCCAGCGCGCAACCCACGCCACGCCGAAGCAGAGCGTGCAAACCAGCACAATGGCCGCGCCGGAAGAAACGCTGCCGTAGTAGGAGATATAGAGACCCACCACGCCAGACAGCACCGCAATAAGCGCCGCCAGCCCCATCATGGGCGTGAGTCGCTGCGTGAGCAGGGAAGCCGTGGCAGCGGGCGTCACCAACAGCGCGCTGGTCAGCACCACGCCCACAGCCTGAATGGCGCTGACCACGGCCAGCGCCAGCAAGCAGAGCAGCAGATAGCGCAGCCAATGCACGCGCAGCCCAATCACCGCGGCGTACCCCGGGTCAACCGAAGTCAGCTCCAGCTCTTTGTGAAAAAGCGCCAACAGCGTCAGCACAATGATGGCCACGCCGCCAATAAAGAGCAGCTCGCTGCTGGTGACGCCCAGAATATTGCCAAAAAGCATGTGCGTAAAATCGCGAAACGAACGCACGGTGCTCATGAGCAGAATGCCCAGCGCAAACATGCCCGTAAAGACAATGCCAATGGCCGTGTCTTCACGCATCTCGCGCCGTTCGGAAAGCCAACCAATCAGCAGCGCCGTGGCCAGCCCCGCCGTCAGCGCGCCCCCAGCCAGATTCCAACTATTGAGATAGGCAATCACCAGCCCGGGCAGTACCGTATGCGCCAATGCATCGCCAATAAAGGCCATGCGCCGCAGCACCACATAGACGCCCAGCACGGCGCAGGTCAGCCCGACCAGCACCGCCGCCAGCAGCCCAGATTGCATAAACGTATAGTGAAGTGGTTCAAGCAGCCAGTTGGTCATGAGGGATTGGTGGTTGGTTGTTGGTGGCTGGTGGTTAGGGGCAGATGGCTGGTGGCTTCGACAAGCTCAGCCACCAATGGGCGGCTTTCTACGGCCCACTCGCCAACATGAACGCCGGTAAAGCTGCCCGGTGGCGGCTGCACTTCGCGGCCTTCGCACAAATAGAGTGCGCCGTCAAATTCCTGTTCCAACCGCCCCAGATCGTGGGTGGCGATCAGCACCGTTTTGCCTTGAGTTTTGAGCGCATCCAACACTTGGGAAACAATGGCGCGCGTCGCCACATCCACGGCGTTGAGCGGCTCATCCAGCAGCAGCAGATCAGCCTCCTGCGCCAGCGTGCGCGCCAGCAACGTGCGCTGCTGTTGCCCGCCCGAGAGCTGTCCAATCTGTCGTTCCGCCAGGTGCTCAATTTGCAGCTGCGCCATGACCTGTTCCACAATCTGCCGATCCGCCGCGCTTGGGCGCTTGAACCAGCCCAGATGTACATAACGCCCGGTGCCAACGAGCCGCCGCACCGTCATGGGAAAACGCCAATCCACTTCGCTGCGCTGGGCCAGATAGGCCACGCGGTGCCGACAGACGCCCACAGAGTGGCCAAAGAGTGAAATCGTCCCTTGGTGCAGCGGCAGCAAGCCGGCGATTAGCTTGAGCAGGGTGGACTTGCCGGCGCCATTGGAGCCCACCAGCGCAATGCGCGCGCCCACGGGCACCTGTAAGTTTACGCCATTTAACGCCGGCGCCCGCTGATGCTCATAAGCGCCGCTAATATTGACGACGTTCACGGCCAGGGCGCCGGCCACCGGCTCTTGATGGGGATGGGGACTATAGGGTATCATTGGCTTATCTGTCTATTCACTCAATGCATTCACAATGGCATCCACATTATAGCGCATCATCTTGATATAGCTATCACCGTCGCTGCCGGCTTTGCCCAACGCATCGGTATAGAGCGGCGGCCCCATCTTGACATCCGTTTCTTGAGCGATCTGCTCGACCAATTGAGGATTGGCCACATTTTCGGCAAAGATAGCGGGTACATCGGCGGCTTTGATGGTTTCCGCCAGGGCCGCCAGATCGCGCGCCGATGGATCGGCGGCCTCGGTAGAGGCTGACCCCATGGCCGTCCCGATAATCTCAAAGCCATATGCGGCGGCAAAATAGCCAAACGTGTCGTGCGAAGTTACCAGCTTGCGCCGCGCGGCCGGCAGCGTGGCCACGCGTTCTCGCACCCAGCCATCCAGATCTTTCAATTCGGCCAGATAATTTTCGGCGTTGGTTGCGTACAGATCGGCGTGATCTGGATCGGCGGCGCTCAGGGCGTTGCGGATATTCTCGACCATTTGCATGGCGTTGGCCACATTGTGCCAAATGTGCGGATCAAACTCGCCGTGGTCAGCATGATCAGCATCTGTCGCGGCCTGTTCCGCGCCCGCTTCGTGTATGCCCAGCAGGTCAACACCATTGCTAACCACCACGCGTTGGGCTGTTGCGCCGGAGGCACTGTAGAGATCATCGAGCCACGGCTCTAAACCCAGGCCATTTTCAAAAATAACGGCGGCCTTGGTCAACGCCGCGCTGTCGGCGGGTGTGGGTTCAAACGTGTGCGCGTCACCATCGGGCCCGACCAGCGTGATGACTTGCACTTGCTCACCGCCCACATTCTGCACCAAATCGTCCAGAATGCTAAAGGTGGCCACGACCGGCAGCGCATTACTGTCATTTGTGGGCATCGGTGATGATGAACAGGCCGTCACCCCTACCAACACCGCGCCCAGCACGAGCGGCAAAAATTGTTGCAAGCTCTTCCAGAAAGGGCCGGTCGCTCCGCCTAGACCATTATTTTGCTGGCCCGGCTTTACCGTATTGCAATCCATATTTTCTCCTTGCGTTTGTCTGCTATAAACAGCAGAGATACCACACTGAATATCAGTACACCGCAACGGTATTGGCGAGATGGGCGTCGGTCTCGTTTGATGAATCCGACGCTATCTCTGGCGATTGCGATCTACAGAGTATACAAATATACAGCATTGTTCGGGCCAATGCTGTAGCAACTGTACCATCAATATTGTCGCATTTGACACAAGGTGGCTGGGAGGAGAGCGTTGGGGAGATGCGTAATCGGCGGCTGCGCGTCTGTCCGTCAATGCTTGGTGTTGGCGTTTGTCACTCGGCAAAATTACGCCGATTCCGACCGCACTTATGGATCGATTCTATGGATCAACCATGTAAACAGGGTGTTCTCTATTAGAGGTGAAGCGAGTGGGGCGCTTGATGGAGGCAAATGCGCTCCTGGTTGCCGCTGCCTTGCGTGGTAATCAGTTGGCGGCGGCGCAGATCGCTGAGCAGGCGCGTGACTGTGGTGCGGGTGGCGCCAATAGCGCTGGCCAATTGCTGATGGGTAATGCGCAGGTCGATCAGGGCGCCATCCTGGTGCGGGTGACCAAATTGCTCGGCCAGGAGAGACAGAATGCCCAACAGGCGTTCTTCATAGGCCGGGCGCGCCTGCATGGCGGCCCAGGCCTCCTGCTGCCAGATCTGCGCCCGCAGCCGATTGGGCAGTTCGGCCATTTGGCCAGCCGCGCGCCACGACACAATCTGCGCATGGACCTCGGTATGGGCGCTAAGCTGAATGTGGCAGCTATCTTCGGGGTGCGGGGTAATGATCTGGCCAGCGCCATGAAAGCCCAACAGAACCTCCGCCCCATCTAAATGGATCACCGTTTTAATCACAACGCCTTGTTCGATTTCTAAAACAGCATCGGGCGCAATCACAATTAGTTCGCCCCGTCGGTAAACTCGTTTCATTCTTCAGCCCTGCCCTGAAAATGCCGGTTACGGAACCCCTAGACATTTTTTTCTTTATAATTTGTACTACTGTTGTGATCTTCTGTATATTGATTTGGCAGCAGAAAGAGCAGCACCCACACAATCATTAGATCGGGCAGCGCATAGCTCACATCGATCAACCCGTGGGCCAGCCCAGCCGCGGCCGCCGCCAACAGACCCGCATAGAGCGCCATATCTGATTGAAGCGCCACATTTGCTTTGTGGACATTCGAATTCAATACCCGCCAAAGTCGCCTCAAACCGGCCCCGAAAAACAGCAGCCCCAATACCAATCCGGGCAGCCCGAGCCGCGTCCACCAGTCTAAAAAGAACTGATGCGGATGATTTAAATTGGGCTCCTGCCAGGCCGCGGGCAGCAGATAATCACTGCGATACGCATATAGAAAGTTGTCCGGCCCCACGCCCAACAGCGGATGGTCCAGCGCCATTTGCCAAGCGCTGCGCCAGAGCTGCAGGCGGATAAAACCGGTGCCCTGGCTAAAGTCCAGCAGTCGCTGAAACCGTTCCGTGCCCAAAAAGGGAGTCACAATCAGCAGGGCCAGCAGCGCCACCGCGGCCACAATCAGCACCACGCGCCGTGCGGGAAATTGCGCCCGCCGCCCCATGAGCCCAACCAGCATCAAAGTGACCAGCGCGGCCGGCAGTCCCAAAAGGATGCCCCCTTTGCTAAAGGTCAAAAGCAGCGCCACCAATTGTACCGCGGCCAACACGCCCCAGATCAAGCGCTGTCGCCCCGCGCCAAAAAGCGTTAACGCCAGCGCTACCGCCAGCGTCCGTTCCAAATAGAGCGCCAGATTGTTGGGCGATCCATACAGCCCGCGCACGCGATAGACGCCCTCGGCGGTGATCAGCATGGCGCCGCTGGCAAATTGCCAAAGCGCAATCAGCGCCATGAGGCTGGCCCCCGTCAGCCAAGCCACAAGCAGCAGCGATTGAATACGGCCGCGTCCGTCGTTTGCCAGCACATATTGCAGCAGCAGCCCCAGAATGCCCGCCGCCAGAAAGACCGTGCGCCACTCGCGCAGCGCCAGCGCCTGATGTTCTGCATTGATCGCGGATGCGAAAGCCCACGCAATAATGAACCAGAGAAATAGTAGAGGAGTAGAGGAATAGGAAATGCTCCTCGACTCCTCATCTCCCCTACGGCTCCACCGATGTAATCCCCAATTTGCAGTCACAACCGCCACGCCGCCCAAAACACCCACATCAATAATGCCCAAATGGCGCCCGGGCAGAATGGGCAGGGTGACGCCAAAGTAAAAAGGCAGGCCCAAGAGCAGCGCCGCCAGCCAAATAGCCGGTTGCAGCACGCCCACACTGCCCAGTAGCGCCAACCCCAGCAAACAGAGCCACCATTGCGCCAGCCAGATCGCCACGCCAATGATGACGACTGCCACAATGGCGCCTGTCAACATGAGGCGGTTGCGGGAATCCGCCTGTAGGGCAAGTTTCCTAACTTGCCCCTGTTTCGTTTGGGCAAGTTGGGAAACTTGCCCTACAAGAATCGCCGCCAACAGCAGCGCGGCGCCGGGCCAAATGGGCCAGCCAGGCGCGGGCAGCGCATCCACGGCCACGGCGCGCAGGGGCATCTGTCCCCAGCTGCGCCACACCTCGATGCGCGCCCGGTGCAAAGCATTTGCTGCGGCATCTTCGGCGCCATAAATGGGCAACCAGCGCGTCACAGCTTGGCCATCTATGCTCTTCTCCGGCTCGTAAAACGTCTTGTAGCCGGCCAGTTGGCCCTGGCTATCCACATTGCCCCCCATAGTGGGTAGCAAATTGGCGGGCTGGCCATCCACAGTGGCATACAAATAGCCCCAATAATCGCCCACGGCAAGCGCCAGCGCCAGCTCGCGCCCTTGAAACGTAAACTCCACCACGCCAGCAGGGGCGCGCCACGGATCATCCGGTTCAGGCGGATCGGCGCCCAGCGCACTGACCACCCAGCCATTGCTGTAAACAAACGGGGGGCTATCCATAGAGACAACGCTACCGCTGTGCAGCTCCGGCTCCACTGCGGGGACCAGTTCCGGCGCGGCCGGTCGCGAACGCACGGCAAGCCCAATGTACGTTGACCCAACAACAACACCAAGCAGTACAAACCACCCAATGAGTCGATTCAATCGCTTCATTGGGCTTTGCTGTGCATTCGACCGTAGCGGCATTTTATTGGACATGCACAACATGGTATCATCGTTGCAGAACGTGGCTAAAATCTGCAGAAAGCGAAAACTCACATGTCCCAAGCCAAATCAACATCTGCGTCCGCACCAACCATTGATGAGCTCATTGCGTTGCCTTTGCCCAGCGACCCCCAAATTGCCCCCGATGCCAGCGCCGTGGCCTATGTGGTGCAGACAACCGATTGGGACGAGAATGAATATGTCAATCAGATTTGGTTGGCTGAATTGGGCGCTGGGCAGGGCGAGCCGCGCCAGATCACCTTTGCCAAAGAAGGCAGCCGCGCGCCGCGTTGGTCACCCGATGGCCGGTGGCTCTATTTTGTCTCCAAGCGCAAGGACGATGAACATGGCCAAATCTATCGCTTGTCTCGTTTGGGGGGCGAAGCTGAACGGCTAACCGAGCTAGATTGCCACATCCGAACGCTCAAGCCTGCACCCGATGGCAAATCGATTGCTTTTGTGGCCACGGGCCCGCAAAGTGACGCAGACAAAGCACGCGATGAAAAGTATGGCGATGTAAAAATTGAGGATGTAGATGCTCAGTACGCCCACCTGTGGCTGTGGAATTTGGAGAGCAAAAAAGCGCAGAAATTGAGCAGCGGCCGCGAATTTCACGTCGTCGATTTTGATTGGCATCCCCAAAGCAGCCAGATTGCCTTTGCCGGCTGGCCTTCGCCCGACATGGAACATTATACCGAAGGACGCCTCTATTTACTCGACTGCCCCACGCTGACCGTTACGGCGCTGACCGAATCGGGCGCCGGTATGCCGCGCTGGTCACCCGACGGAACGGCGCTGGCCTTTACCCAACAAGGTGAGCCGGCTTTTTACAAAAATTCCGGCATCTGCGTTGCCAATGTACAGGATGGCGCGCTGACGAACCGCCGCATCATCTCCCAACAGTTTGATGAAAATGGTTGGTTGCAGGCATGGGGGCCGGCGGGTATCTACTTTGGCGCCATGCAGCGCACGTCGTACCAGATCCTTTGTATCGAACCGGAAAGCGGCCAGTTCTGGCGCGTCACGCCGCCCGATGCGCAAAGCTGGCCCAGCGCTGGCGATCTCTTTGGCGGCATTAGCTTTACGCCCACTTTTTCCCACGCCGCGCTTATATATGCCGACCATACGCGTTGCGCCGAAGTCATCGTCATTGCGATAAAGAACCAATCAGTCAGCCACCAGCCACCAACCACCAGCAACCAGCAACCACTCACCTACATCACGAATTTCGACGCCCAAACCGCAGACTGGCCGCTGGCCCAGCACGAAGTGATACAATGGCGCAGCCGCGATGGCGCAACCATTGAAGGCGTACTGACCAAACCGGTCGACTTTGACCCGGCGCGCGCATATCCGCTGCTGGTGGTGATCCACGGCGGCCCGACCGCGGTCTCTATTCCGTCCAAACTTTCCTATTACGAGCGGCGCTACTATCCCATTCAGCAATGGGCGGCCAAGGGGGCGCTGATTTTGCAGCCCAATTACCGAGGCAGCGGGGGCTATGGTGAGTCGTTTCGTGAACTCAACGTGCGCAACCTGGGCGTGGGTGACGCATGGGACGTTATCTCCGGCGTGGATCATCTGATTGCGCAGGGATGGGTAGATGGTGAGCGGGTGGGCGCCATGGGCTGGAGCCAAGGCGGCTACATTTCGGCCTTCCTGACCACCAGCAGCGATCGCTTCAAAGCCACATCGGTTGGGGCGGGCATCTCCAACTGGATGACCTACTATGTGAACACAGACATCCATCCCTTTACGCGCCAATATTTGGGCGCTACGCCGTGGGACGATGCCGATATTTACGCCAAAACCTCGCCCATGACCTACATTAAAAATGCGCAGACGCCCACGCTGATCCAGCATGGTGAATTGGACCGCCGCGTGCCCATTCCCAACGCCTATGAGCTGTACCAAGGGCTGCGCGATATGGGTGTAGAAACGCGACTGGCCGTCTACAAAGGCCAACCTCACGGCATTGGCAAACCGCGCTTGAACCGCCACGTCATGACCGATAACTGGCAATGGTTTAACCGCTGGCTGTGGGGCGAAGCGCCGGATGAAGCGTCGGAACGCACCTGTTATGTGGTGCTGGCTGGAGATGCGTCGACAACTCCCAATCCAAAAACGGCATTGGAAAGCTATGGCAATGCGCAGGTGCAAAATGTCTACCATGCCGCTCGCCGCGATGAGGTGGCGTTCCGGCTCTTTGCCGGTGCGGCGGGATTGGTGCAGGCCGATGAGTCCGCGCCCGCGCAGTCAACTGGCCTGAAAGCTGCGGATGTTTCCACCGCAGCGGCAACCATCGCCCAACAATTGCAGGCCGCAGGCTTTACAAAAATTGTGCTCTGGAGCGAACCACCCAAAGAGAAGCCGCACGTGCTGATCTCCTTGGGCTGCTTGCAAGTAGCAGCCGGTATTGCCGAAAAAGTCTCCATTGAGCAGCGAGATTTCGAGTAGGCCGTTTCAATCGTATATGGTGAATTTTGCATAAACTGTCAACCGATCGTCTCGGAAAATGTGAACCATCCCGCTAACGAGATTCGTAAATCGTAAATCCAAAATCGTAAATTGAAAGGCTCTTTCCTTGTCTGCAATCAATCACTTTGAGCGGTCGGCGCTCAACTACTTTGCCGCCAGCCCGCTAGATCGGCTGACCGTCAAACGGCGCGATGACGGCTGGCTGTCGGCGCAGCTGCTGTCTCCCAGCACGCGCATTGTGCCGGTCCAAAATGGCCAGAATCTAATTGCCCACGGTGAACCGACGCGGGCCGCGCTGCTGACGCCGGATGAGGCAGCTACGCTGCTCAATGCGGCAACGCCCATTCTGCTGGGCGCGCTGGCGGATGTGGTCTATTTTGCCGTGGATGTGCCGGAAGAGGACGCCCAGGTGCAGGCAGCGCTTGCGGAATATGGCAGCTTTCGCGAGTTGCGCGCCGTCTATGCCGACCTGGACCGCTTTACGGGCGCGCTGATGGCCTATGCCAAAGGCATGGTCTATTGGCACCAGCGGCATAAATATTGCGGCGACTGTGGCAGCCGCTCGCTGAGCGCCGAGGGGGGCTTTATGCGCGTCTGCACCAACGAGGCGTGCGGAGCCAAACATTTTCCACGTACGGACCCGGCCATTATTGTGCTGATTTATGCGGGGGACAAGTGCCTGTTGGGCCGTCAGCCCACCTGGCCGCCCGGGCGCTATTCGATTATTGCCGGCTTTGTAGAGCCGGGCGAAAGCGCCGAGGATGCGGTCAAGCGTGAGGCCATGGAAGAAGCAGGCGTGCACGTAGGGCGCATTGAGTATCAGGCTTCGCAGCCGTGGCCCTTCCCCAGCTCGCTCATGCTGGGCTACATGGCCGAAGCCGCCAGCACCGAAGTCGACCTGGTGGATGATGAGTTGGAAGCCGCATATTGGTTCACGCGCGCCCAGGTGGCCGATATGGTGCGCAAAGGGGATCTCAAACTACCGCCCGATATTTCCATCTCGCACCGGCTCATTGAGCGTTGGTTTGATGCGGGCGATGAAGGCAAGCTGGCCGATCTGGTCAAGGGGCCAGCCTGGTAAGGGTAGCCACAACAACACAGAACCCACATATATTTGCTACGTTGCTGGTGGTTTCCGCCGCGATGCGTCAAGGAATGACCACCGCATTTGTTGCCGCGGCATTTAGGTGAAGAAGTCGAATTTCTGATTTTTCATATGCCCCGCACTGGTCTTATAATAGTCGATCTATGTTGCATCAACGGAGATGCGGCATCACAATTTACATGTAGCTGATTTGCGTTCGGAAATCGCCTATACTACGGTTGAGATGAAAACGGTTAGCAAGGCTCACATTGACGCCTGCGCTTTTTGCTTGGAGACGAGCCTGGGGCACAATCGCCGTTTTCATTCAACGCTAGATAATGGACAGCGTCGCCCGCCTTTTTCACGCACGACGGCTATATGTTTCAAACGGAGGATACATCAACATGATTGTCACAACCGCACAACTTTTTGACGTCGCTTACGGCAATTTCGCCGTGGGCGCTTATAACATTAACAATATGGAACAGACGTTGGGTCTTTTCCGCGGCAATATTCAATCCCAGGCGCCGTTTATTATTCAGATATCCAAAGGCGCGCGCAAGTATGCTGAAGTGAAAATGCTGGAAGCCATTATCCGCGCCGCCGAAGAGATTTTCCCCGACTCTATCTTTGCCGTTCATTTGGACCACGGGGATGAAGAGACCTGCTATAGCTGTATTGACTCTGGCTTCTATAGCTCGGTGATGATCGATGCTTCGCACCATGTGCTGGATGAAAATATTGCCATTACCAAGCGCGTGGTGGAACGCGCCCACGATGCTGGGCTGAGCGTTGAGGCCGAGCTGGGCATGCTGGGCGGTGTGGAAGAAGATATTCAGGTCGATGAGAAACACGCCATGCTGACCGACCCAGACGAGGCTGCCGAATTTGTGGAGCGCTCCGGCTGTGACAGCCTGGCCGTGGCCATTGGCACCAGCCACGGCGCATACAAATTTAGCGGCAGCCAGGGCCTGCATTTTGACCGCATTGCCGAAATCCAGCGGCGGCTGCCCAACTTCCCGCTGGTTATGCACGGCTCCAGTTCGGTGCCGGCCGAAGAGGTGGCGCGCATCAACGCCGCCGGCGGCACAATGGACCCGTCCGCCAAGGGCGTTGACGAAGATGAATTTGCGCGCGCCGTGCCGCTGGGCGTCACCAAAGTGAACATTGATACCGATGGTCGCCTGGTTTGGACGCGCGTCCATCGCGAATTCTTCCGCGACGCGCCGGACGCTTTTGACTTCCGCAAGCCGGGTGAGGTTTTTGTGCAGGCCTATGCCGACTTTATTGCCCACAAGAATGAAAAGCTGCAATCGGCCGGACAGTTGGAGACCGTGCGCAAGGCCGTAAGCTAATCCAAATTGCCTATTGCGTATTGCTGTATTGCTCGCTATTACAGCAATACGCAATAGAGCAATACGCAGGAGACTGCAACAAAATCGCCACCGCTACGGCCAACACCGTTGCGGTCTCTTGATATTGGATCTCAATGAAACATGAAGCTTCAGCATATTTTAGTTTGGTTGTTGCTCCCTCTTTGCTTTGTCTGCCTCTTTGGTCTGCGCCACGGGGCGCTCTCTTTCCCCGCACAGCCCGTGGCCATCTTTGCCCAAGATCAAGACCCAACGCCCAACGAAAATAGCGCGCCCGCCATCGGCAAATTGACGCACCTATACGAAGGCTGGCGCGACACCGGCACGCCCAACACGCAGGGCTTCTCCTATATTACGCTGCCCTTGGTAGAGCCAGACGCCATCCAATCGTTTGCCGACGGCGTCACCACGCTGGATACCACAGCGGACCAAAGCGAAAGTGCGGGCTATTTTAGCACCAGCGGCAAAGGGCTGGAACGGACAGCCGGCTATGGCGTGCGCTTTGCGGTACAGGTGGCGCAGGAAAGCCACATCCGCTCGGACCGGGCCGGCTTTAGCGTGCTGGTGTTGAGCAGCCAAGACGTGAGCGGCACCTTGGGCATTGAGCTGGGCTTTTGGACCAATGAAATTTGGGCACAGGAGGGGGGCGAGCCGCCGCAGCTCTTTACACATGCCGAGGGCGTGCCGTTCGACACCACCGTCATGCACGATTATGACTTGATGGTGCTGGCGGATCAGTACGCGCTTTATGCCGACGGCGCGCTGATTCTGACCGGCGCGCTGCGCGACTATTCCGCCTTTGAGGGGCAGCCCAACCCATACGCCACGCCGGATCTGGTTTTTCTGGGCGATGACACGGGCTCAGCAGCTGTGGTGGCCAAAATTGCTGCGGTCTCCTACATGACCAACACGCCGCCCAGCAACCGCACCGTGCAGAGCGGCGAGCCGCTGCGCATTGACGATTTGGGGGTGCTGGATTTGGATGCCGGGGGCGGCAATTTGACCGTTTTGCTACATATTGCGCATGGCACGCTAACATTGGCGGACGCGGCGCCCGGCGGGGTGGCCGCCACGGCCATCCAGGGCAATGGCACCCGCAGCGTGACCATGATGGGCAATTTGGGGCAAATCAATAACACGTTGGCCTATGCGCGCGCCGATGACGCCGGGCTTATTTTTCAGGATGCTACGCTGGTGGGAGCATCGCACACGCTGCAAGTGGAAGTGAGCGATAACGGACACAGCGGCGGTGATGCGCAAGTGGCGCAGACCGCGATCACCATTACCGTTAACGCGAGCATTCTCACGCCGGTTCCAATCACGCCAGTCCCTACTACGCCAGTCCCTATTACGCCAGTGCAAGGGCCGATCTACTTGCCAGTTTTGCGGCGCTAATGGTCACATTATTAATTAACTTATGTTACGCAAGCCTAGTACACGACGGCCTAAGTTCGCCTACGGTTAAGAAGTTCGACTTCTTGGAGAAGTCGAACTTCTGACGCCACGGCCAACCATCGGTTTATTTACGCCGTTGTGTACTAGAGGAAAGTCGGCTCGCCGCCGTTCCTGTTTCTCTCTAGCAGACTGGCTGTCGCTGCGTAACGTGAGTTAGTAATCTATCGATTTACGCCCGTCAACACAATCCCGCCCACAAAATAGCGCTGCGCCACAAAAAAGACCACAATCATGGGAATGGTCATCAGAAACGCAATGGCCATCATATAGTGAATTTCGGCGCCGTACTGGCTGTTGAAGAGATTCATGCCCAGGGCCAGCGTATATTTGTCGCGCCCGGTGAGGTAGATGAGTGGGCCAAAGAAATCATTCCACGTGCCTTGAAATGTGAAGATGGCCACAGTGAGCAGCGCCGGCAGCGAAAGCGGCAAAAAGATGCGCCACCAGATTTGCAGCCGGCTGGCGCCATCAATATAGGCGGCATCTTCCAACTCGGCGGGAAGCTGCAAGAAAAACTGGCGCAGCAGAAAAATGTTGAGCGCACCGCCGCCAAACCAGGCCGGGATGGTCAACGGATGAAAGGTGTTGAGCCAGCCGATTTTGAAGAAGAAGACATAAAGCGGAATCAGCGTGACCTGAGGCGGCAACATGACGGACGCAATGGTGGCCAGAAACCAGAAATCGCGCCCGGGGAAGCGAATGCGCGCAAAGCCATAGGCGCACAGCGATGATGAAAGCAGCACCCCCACCAGCACCACCGCCGAAATGTAGACCGTGTTCCACGTCCACAGCGGAAACTGCATGCGCTCGTGGGTCCATGCTTCCACAAAGTTAGAAAGATGCAGTTCGCGCGGAATAATTGTGGGCGGGAAATAGACCGCCTCTTGCGCCGATTTAATGGCCGTTAGCAGCATCCACACAAAGGGCATAATAAAAACGAACGAAGCCACGGCCAGCAGCCCATAGACAATGACCGCGTGCAGCCGCCGATTGCGCTGCCGCAGCCGCCGATAGTGCGAAGCCGAGCTCTGTGCCGCCTGAGTGACGCTGCCGGTTAATGTAGACATGGGCTATTTCTTCACTTCGTAGAAAACCCAGGCGTCGGACGAGCGGAAGAGGATCAGCGTCAAGACCAGAATGATGGCAAACATGAGCCACGCCATGGCCGACGCCAACCCCATAAACTGCCAGCGGAAGGCTTTCTCATAGAGGTTTAAATTGTAGAAATAGGTGGCATATAGCGGTCCACCTTGCGTCAGAATAAACGCGGGCACAAAGTATTGAAAGGTACCGATGAGCCCGGTAATGAGCACAAAAAAGATGGTGGGCGTGATCTGTGGCAGCGTAATGTTCCAGAAAAGCCGCCAATTGTTGGCGCCGTCAATCTTGGCCGCCTCGTAGAGCGATTCTGGCACGCCCTGCAGGCCGGCCAGAAAAATGATCATGGTGGGACCAATACCCCACAGGCTCAACGCAATCAGCGTGGGCAGCGCCGTGCCGGGCTCAGAGAGCCAGCTTCCCGTGGGCAAGCCCAAAAATTGCAGCGTGGCGTTGATCAGCCCTTTTTGTGGGTTGAGTAACCAGCCCCACACAAAGACGGTGGCCACCATGGGCACCACCGTGGGCAGATAGAGCGCCGTACGAAAAAAGCGCATGCCGCGCAGCTTCTGGTTGATCAGGACGGCGGCGGCCAGGGCGGCGGCCAGCGTCAACGGGACAGAAAAAAGCGCAAAGACCACGGTGACGCGCAACGATTGCAGCACGCGCAGCTGCGGCCGCGTAAACATATCCACATAGTTGCGAAAGCCAATGAAGATGGGCGATTGCAGCACGCTATATTCGGTAAAGCTCAAATAGAGCGATACAAGCATGGGGCCAAATACAAACAGAACCAGCCCCAGCACCACCGGCATAATAAAAAGATACCCCTGCACGGCGTCGCGCCAATACTGGCGACCGTGACGCGGTCGCGCGGCCTTGATTTGCGTACTTTGTACAGACATGAAATGCTCACTCACTACGTTGAAGGGGAAAGTGCTGGGGCGGTGTAGCTTTATGGAAGCATTGCGTATTGCGTGTACCGGTTTAGCAACTTGCCTCGATTCAAGCATCTCGATCGGCACACGCAATACGCGCTACGCAACAGATTTCCTTTCGCACAAAACACCGCCAACCGCACCTCGCTCTTTCCCCTTTGCCTTTTCTCCCTTCCCCTACTCCGCCGTGTCTAAACAGGCTTGAATCTCTGCATCTGCATCGACAAACGCTTGCTCAACGGTCTTGGCGCCGCGGATGGATTCTTCCAGCGCTGTGCGGATGGTCTGGTTGATCAAGCCGGCGTAGAGGCTGCCGCATTTGGAAGGATAGCCCATGGGCGGGAAGATACCCACACCACCGCCGCGGATAAAGGCCTTGACGTTGGCGGGCGGTGGCTCCAGCTCGTCAAAGATGGGGTCATCCGCCATGGATTTGAGGAAAGGCATGCCGCCATATCCGCGCAGGATTTGGCCTTGGATTTCTTTGGAAGCCAGCACCTTGATCAGTTCCCAAGCCAGATCGGGATGGGCGCTGTCTTTGGTAATGCCATAGCCGAAGGTGCCCATGCCGGTGGCGTGGGCAATGGGATGCGAAGGCGTCACGGCCACATCCCAATCGAAGTCCGTGATCTGCTCGCGGAAGGTCTTCATAAAGCCCGGAATGTGGAAGAAGGTGGCGCAGTTCTGGCTCTCAAAACAGCCCTGTCCGCCGCCCGGAATATCTGCGCCCAGCGGCATCATGACGTCATATTGCGTCCACAAATCCACATAAGCTTGGATGCCCGCCAACGACTCGGGCGAACTGAATGTAGAGGTCTTAAAATCATCGCTGACCGGCTTGCCGCCGTAACCCACGATCCATGGGATAAAGTAGGCCCACCAATCCCATCCACTAGAGCCACCGATGGAAATGCAATCTACATTCTCATTGGCTTCTTGAATGGTCTGGCAAGCGGAGATCAGATCGTCCCAAGACCAATCGTCGGTGGGCATGGGGGCGCCAGCCGCCGCAAACATATCTTTGTTGTAGTACATCTGCACGCTGTCCCACGAAGCCGGAATCATATAGGTGCCGGGCGTTCCCACCACCTGGCCCAACCCCAAAATGTTGGGATAGATATCCTCAAAAGTATTGGCGCCCTCGGCTTCGGAAAGTGCCTCCAGATTGACCAATACGCCATTTTCCACAAAGGGCACCGTAAAGAGATCGGCCGAGAACATCACGTCCGGCAAGTTGCCCGCCGCGGCCTTGGCAAAAATCCCTTCGGCATAATCGCCTTGTGAACACTCAATGGTCACCTTGACATTGGGATGCGTCGCCTCAAACTTCTCGACCAGTGCATCTGTAATCGGCGTGGTAATGGGCGCGCACACGTCGAGCCAGGTCAGCTCAATGGATTCATCTTCAGCGGCGGGTGCTGCCCCGGGCTGTGCCGCTACGCAACCGGAGAGCACTACGCTCAAAATGCAGACAAGGGCAAAACAAACGTGAACTTGTCTGGAGAAAGGGGTACGACGAAATCTGTGGTTCATGGGTTCCTCACTGTTGGTCATGCTGTTTAGGCCGTTCTAGAAAAATAAGCACCCATCACAATGGCCTCTTCGCTCTGGAATGGTTACCGCTTGTTGCGGCAGCTCTCTTCCATGCAAAATGGGTAGTTTAATTCTTAGAAAAGCCTTAATGGATAAAGCTTGGAAAAATCGAAGTGATAAGGAGTCGATAAAATGCTGGGGAGGCATTTGTTAGATAAAACTATATGCGCTTTTATGGGCGCTGTCAAGTTAATGGCATAATTGCATAATCAGTAGATCGTAACGGCAAGATATAGGGCCGGATTCACCATTCGAGACAGACGCCTATGTCGCCAACCCCGTTGCGGTGTACTGATCATTGAACCATAGCTTGAATAAGAGCTTTTGGGCAAAAGCGATCTCCCCCGCTTGTCAATTCAATGGCGCCGCCCAAGCCGTGATAGGATTTACATTAACAACCCGCGATCTATTCAATTCCAGTAACTATTCCAAATAATAACCATTCGTGGTGTTGAGCGAATCAATCCCAGCGAACACAATCCCAGGAAGAACCGCCATGCAACATGAACTCTCTCAGGATCAAATTAATTTCTACCAGGAAAACGGCTTTATTGTCATCCATGATTTTCTAACATCGGATGAGTTGGAAACCTGGCGCGCCGCCGTAGATGAGGCTGTGTCCGAGCGCGGCCAACGTCGCATCCCCAACCGGCCCGATGCGGACATAAAAGACGAAGATGCGTACTACAACCGAGTCTTTGTGCAGCGCGTCAATCTGTGGCAGAGCAACGCCAAAATGCGCGAACTCATGCTGGACTGGCGGCTGGGTAAAATGGCTACGGAGCTGGCCGGCGTGGACGGCATGCGCATCTGGCACGATCAGGCGCTGATCAAGCAGCCGTGGGCCAACCCCACCGGTTGGCATCTGGACAATCCCTATTGGTCCTACTATTCGCGCAATGCCATTAGCATTTGGGTGGCGTTGGATGACGCCACGCTGCAAAACGGCTGTCTATACTTCCTGCCCGGCAGCCACAAAACGGCCACGTTCGACAACGCCAACATTGGCGAAAATATTGGCGACATCTTCCGCGTTTATCCCCAGTGGCAGAATATTATGCCTGCCCCGGCGGAAATGAAGGCCGGCGCGTGCTCGTTTCACAACGGGCTCATCGGTCACGGCGCCGGCCCCAACATGACCCCCGGCTGGCGCCGCGCCATGACCTGTGGCTACATGCCCGACGGCAGCACCTTCAACGGTCAGCAGAATATCCTCACCAAAGAGCGCATCGCAACGCTCACCATAGGTGACGTGCTGGACGATGAGGCGCAGAACCCGTTGCTCTATCACAAAACCAAGCCATACTTGCAGGGCTGACCAGTAAAAGGGAGAGCTATAGGGCAAATGCCGCTGCTCTCCCTTTTTTCGTTCTTCCAACCTCTTTTCTCCCCATCCCCAATCATTCTGCCCGCAATTCCCACATTATTGTACTGGTCAACTTGATAATAGCCCACCAGCGGTTGTTGAACGTTGATAAATTGTTTCGGTAATTGATGCCACAGGCTGAAGCCTGCGTCTGCTAGCAGAAGCCTGCTCAAGCAGGCTATTCCTAGAGTGCGCTTCAGCGTACTTTGGCTGACAGGTGCTGGTTTCAACCAGTACCGTCGTTTACCGATTTAATTCGTTCACTTCCATAAGCCTGCGTCTGCTAGCAGAAGCCTGCTCAAGCAGGCTATAAAAAAGTGCGCTTGAGCGTACTTTAGCTGACAGGCGCTGGTTGCAACCAGTGCTGTCGTTTACCGATTTAATTGGTTAACTTCCACAAACCGCCGTCTGCTAGCGAAAGTACGCTGAAGCGCGCTATTTGCCATCATCTTGACTAGTATCCAATTCCCACATTTTGATAGCAAACTCCATTAAATCGATAGAATTTTGGCTATATTTGGTCTTCTTTAGTAGCTACAATGGCAATACACGAGCAACACGAAAAGCAGTACACCACAACGGTCTTGGCGACATAGGCATCGGTCTTGATTCAAGAATCCAGTCCTATCTCATGGCGTTGCGGTCTACTGAAAATGTATCAAGCTCTTTAGCACTGGGAGACCCAATTATGCGCATTGCCCTCAAGCCTTTGTTCCAACGCACCCCCCAATCGGACCATACCGTCAAGGCGCTGCCGGATTCGGCAACGGCTGGCCACGTGGCCGAAACGGCACAGACGCAACAGCCGCGCCGCGACACGCTGGGCTACATCATCCGTCTGTTTAGCCGGCACCTGCCCGGTCAACGCAAGCTGTTGCTCCTGGCGCTGCTCATGTTGGTCATCGAAGCCACCATGTCGATCTATGAGGAGTATCCGCTCTCTTATCTGGTCGACTTTTTGTTAGGAAATCGATCGGCGCTGGTGACTGCCGGTACGTTCTCCGCCTTTATTTCGGAACGCTATTTGACGGTATTACTATTGACAATCACCATTGTGGTCATGGCCATGATCAACAGCTTGGGCGATTCAATGGCCGAAATCTTCCTGGCCAGAGTTGGCCAAATGTTGAGCTACAATCTGCGCACGGCGCTGTATAAGCATCTGCAGCGGCTGTCGCTGGCCTTCCACGATCAGCGACGCACGGGCGATATCCTGACCCGCATTACGGGTGATGTTGATGAAGTCGAAGATTTTGTCATTGGTTCGCTGTCCGACATTGTGGGCAGCCTGCTCATTCTGGCGGGTACGCTGGCCGTGCTCTTTTACACTTCATGGCAAATTGCGCTGCTGGCGCTGGTCATCGTGCCGATGATGGCCGTAGTTTCCAACTACTTTTCCAAGCGCATTAAGAAGGCGGCCAAAACTCAGCGGGCCTGTGAAGGTGAACTGGCTTCGGCCAGCCAAGAAATGCTGGCTTCCATCCGCGTCATTCAGACCTACAGTCGCGGTGACTATGAACTGAACCGCTTTGCCGAGCACAATCAGAAAAACATGGCGGCCGCTTTTCGCTTGGCCGTGCTCCAGGCCCGCTTTAGTTGGGTCGTCAGCGTATCGCAGTCGCTGGCCACATCCGGCACCGTCTGGCTCTGTCTGTGGCTGCTCGATTACGGCGCCATCACCATTGGCACCCTGGTCTTTTTTACGCGGCTGATTGAAAAGATGTTTAAGCCCACGCGCAAGATCATCAAAGAGTGGAACACCATTGCCAAAGTGTACGCCAGCGTCGAGCGCATTGGCGAGCTGCTGGACCGCAAACCGACGGTCAGCGATAGTCCAAATGCGCTGCCGGCGCCAGCCTTCCGCGGCCACATTCAGTTCCATAAGGTCGACTTCTTCTATCCGGCCAACAGCGACCTATCTGGCGACAAAACCGTACGCCATCAAGAACGTCAGGCGCTAACCGACGTGAACTTTGCGGTCGCTCCTGGCGATGTTATGGCGCTGGTGGGTCACACGGGCGCCGGCAAGAGCACCATTATCCAGCTGCTGCCGCGGCTCTATGATCCCACCAGCGGGCGCGTGCTGATCGACGGCGCCGACATTCGCAACTTTACGCTCGAATCGCTGCGCGACCAGATCAGCGTGGTGCTGCAAGAGACGACGCTCTTTACGGGCTCGGTGGCCGATAACATTGCCTACGGCCGCACCGATGCCACCCGCGAGGACATTATTCAAGCGGCCATCCAAGCCAATGCACACGGCTTTATCGAAAAGCTGCCCAATGGTTACGACACGGTGCTGGGCGAACGCGGCGCTTCACTCTCTGGTGGACAGAAACAGCGCATTGCCATTGCGCGAGCCTTCATCCGCAACACGCCGATTCTGATCCTGGACGAGCCCACCACCGGTCTGGACGCCGAATCTGCCGAGCTGGTGCTGCTGGCACTGCGCCTGCTCATGCGCGGCAAAACGACCATTATCATTTCACATGATTTCAAACTGGTGCGCCACGCCGATAATATTGTGGTGCTGAAAGAGGGCAAAATCAAGCAGACCGGCACGCATCGCCAATTGCTGGAACAGGATGGCATTTACGCCAATCTCTACATCAAACAGTTTGGCGAGATCAAATCTGCCGAAGAAGAGGGCGACAACTCGCTCTACGACCTGCTGCAGAGCCCGGAATTCCGCCATCGCTGGTCCACCATTGGCACGGCGTTTGATGGCGATGTGATGCAATCGTACCTGCAAAACGTGATGGTGGGTGCTGGAAATGAACAGTACAGAATTGTGCGCTGCAAGCCCGGCAAAGCCAGCTTCCTGGCTGAAGAGGGCTGCGTGCTGCGCTATAGCCTGCAACTGGAACAGGCGGAAAGTAAAGAGCGGCAAGCAGCGTTGGTGCTGGCTCGCATCTTTGCCACGGCGGAAGAGGCGGAAATTTATGTGCGGCAACGCCTGAACCCGCTGGTGGCCCAGATGCGCGGACGCCCTGAAATTGTACCGTTTGCCCATCCAGTGGCTTTTATCGATGACCTGAATATGGCCGTGAGCGTCTTCCCGATTGATGGTGAACTGCCGGCGCTGATTGCGTCAACCGACCATCAACAGATGACCGAGTTCTTCCAGAAGGCCCTGGGTGATGATGGCGATATGCCCATGCAGATCGAAGATTGCACCATCGAAGCCGGTCACTATGGCCGTCAGCACCGCTGTGTGTTGCGCTATGAAGTCAATGGCCGCCTGCGAAACGCCGCCAACGCCGACCATGGCAATCCTCAACCCATGCAGCAAGTGGTCTACGGTAAAATCGCCGCTGATGATCGCTGCAAGATTGTGGGGGCGGTACTCTCATCGCTCCAGTGGCGGTTGCGGCAGGTGCAGACCAAGCGCCAATTCCGTCTGCCGCGCATCCGTGGCTACTGGCCCGACACGGGGTTGATTCTGCTAGAGTCGATTCCAGGCAAGCCGCAAATTTCTGAAATGCTGCAAGCACACATTGCTAGTGCAGACGCCGCCGAGCTGCCATCAATTCCAACGAACCTATCGCTGACAGAGGCGCTCCAAGATTGCGCACGAGTGGCCAGTGCGCTACACAAAGTGAACATTCAGTTTAGCGAAACGCGCACCTTCCAATCTGAGCTAGATGACCTGCAAACGTATATGCCGGCGGTCCAACAGTTCTCGCTGGCCCTGGCCATGCAGATACAGCACGCCACGCGTCGCTTGCAGAGCTATGCCGAAACGACCGCTGAATTGCCCGTCTGCTTCAGCCACGGCGACTACACCTACACGCAGCTCATCTTTGATGAGAATACGTGTGGCCTGGTCGATTTCGATACGGTCTGCCAGGCCGAACCGGCGCTGGATTTGGGCCAATTCCTGGCCTACATGCGCTTGGCCGCTCGCAAAGCGGAAGACGGCATTCTGGCCAAAGGCGGCGAGCCCATTGCTCTGGATGTAGATGCCCTGAGTGAGCAATTTATCGAGATGTACATTCACACCGCCGAGTTGGGCAGCAAAGACGCAGAACAGTTGCGGGCCCGCGTGGCAGCCTACGAGGTGATCAGCCTGATGCGCATTACGCTGCACAGCTGGCAAAAGATGAAGAGCAGCCGTTTGGAAGTCGCCGCCGCATTGTTAGAAGAGCGCGTGGCCGCGCTGCCCATCGTGAAATAAATGAGGGGTGTGCATACATATTGCAGTCGGGTAAGGGCGGGCGAGCGTGCGTCGCACTGCCCAGAAGAACAGCCGTCATGCAGCCGCCTTGGCGGGTCGTGCGTCGCACGTAGGGCCACGTACCATTTCCACTCGAGCAGCGCATTATGCACACCCCTCAAATAAATCGGCTCAACGAAATCTTGTGCGATATGCCTGTCGCACCTACAAACAAGGAAACTTAACCATGAACGCAACAGCCATTGTCCAAAACGAGACCCAAAAAGAAGCCCCAACAGAATCGGCCAATCCCGAAATGATAAACCAAGATCAATTCGACGCCCCGGAATGGCTCACCAATGCCATGAACGCGCAGGCCATCGCCAGTGGGCTCAAGCAGCACTCGCCCGAATTCGCCTCGGGCCAGTTCACATTCATCAGCAGCGAGATTCACCGTCTGCGCTTGCGGGATGGAGAGACGTTCTGGAGCGGCATCTGCCATTTGACCTTTAGCGATGCCATGCACCGCGAACCGCGTACCGAATCCCTCTTCTGCATGTTGATCCCTGAAGGCCAGCCGGAACCGGCCGCGCCGACCGAGACCGTCCCCTTTGGCGCAGAGAATTGGCGCTGCTATTTACCCGAGTTGCGCCTTGAACTGTCCATGCGGCCACAAGGCGCCAAACTAGACGCATTGGCAGATTTGACCGACCCCAATACGGCTCGGCATCTGCTGGAAACCAGCATTCAGGCCAGCGGCAATCCAGCCTATCGCAACTTGCGCATTGAGTCGTGCCAACCGCAAATCATGCGCTACAAACCGGGCAGCCGCTGCACCATTCTGTATCACCTGGACTACAGCTCCACGCTGGCCGCAGAAAACGCTTGGCCCAACGTGGTGGTGGCTAAAACGCATCACGGCGATAAGGGCAAAATTGCTTATGACGGTATGGTGGCGCTCTGGCAGTCGCCGCTGCGTGCCAGCGGCACCGTCGCCATTGCCGAACCGCTGGCCTATTTCCCCGAATCGCGCGTATTGGTGCAAGGGCCCATTCACGAAGAGATGACGCTCAAAGAGTTAATCCAAAAGGTGCTGGCCGCCCATGATGCGGATAAGACGGCGCAACACGCGCTGCTTCACGACTATCTGCGCAAAACGGCCGCCGGCTTGGCCGAACTGCACCAGTGTGGGGCATACTGTGGCGACGTTGTCACCTGGGACGATGAGCTGACCGAAGTGTTTGAGAGCCGAGATACGCTGGACACCGTGCTGCCTAATCTGACCATTTTCACGGATGATCTGATCGGTCGTCTGCAAAAAGCGGCCCAAAGATGGCCAGCCGATGCGCTGGTCCCAACCCACCGCAGCTTCCGACCGGCACAGGTATTGCTCCATCAAGGCGACATCGGCTTTATTGATTTCGATGGCTTCTGCCAGGCCGAACCGGCCATGGATCTGGCGCTCTTTATGACCACCGTCAAAAACATGGCGCGCATCAAGCAGAAAGGCGACAGCAATGCCAACGCACAGGCCGACCCAGCAACCATATCGCCTGCGCAGATCGAGCGCCTCGACCTGGCCGAAGCGATCTGCGAATTTTTCCTGACCGAATATGAAAAGCACGCCACCGCCTCTCGCACCCGCATTGCCCTGTGGGAATCATTGCAGCTGCTGTCTCTGCTGCTGGGCTCCTGGAAAAAACTCAAGCTGGACCGGCTGGCCTACTGCCAGTTTATGCTGGAACGGCATTTGGAGCGACACCAGTTGGCGTAAAAGAGAGTAGAGGAGTGGAGGAGTGGAGGAGTAGAAGAGTAGAGGAGTGGAGGAGTAGGGAGTCAATGTCATTTAGGTAAGGCCGCTTCCAGTGCGCCGCACGGCATGCCACGCGAATGTGAGGACCAAAATGGCGGACACCGTGCGACGCACTTTTCGCTCACTTAACGACATTGAGTAGGGAGTTGCGAGACCGTTACTCCTCCACTCCTCTACTCCTCCACTCATCTATCACACATCTTGGAGAACAGATTATGTCAACCATTGCCGAAATTATGTGCGGCGAGCGCGGAATTGAAGGTGTGCAGCAGCTCTTGACAGCGGATTCAGTTCGAGACGTGGTGCAAAGCATGTTGCAACCAACTGCCGTGCTACAGGCCTGCCACTTGCGGCGCGCCAAGTTCAAGCCGGGTCGCAAACTGACCGCGTACTATGATGCCGAGATCGGTGGCGTCCCACAGACCAATGGTCCCATTGGACGTCCAGCGGTGCGCCCCTTGGCCGTCACGTGGACACACCCTGGCACGCCACACAAATTGGCCGCCACAGAAGGCGTGCTGGGCATAGAAATCCAGCAGCGCGGATTGGCGGCGCCGTTTGCCCGGCTCATCTGCGATCGGCCCGACGTCAACATGCACGTACAGGTGGCGCCATTCGACCCCATTTATCCCCACCTGGCCCGGCTCATGGATTCAGACTACGCGCGCGAGAGATCGGGCGCTTACACAGACCGCAACAGCCACTGGACCGTAACGCCCATTCGCTATCGGCCGCGGCAACGTCACGTTTTACGGT
>JACKBC010000018.1 GCA_020634755.1 Caldilineaceae bacterium
TGGCCGGGCGCAATCTGCAATGTGCTGGTCATGGGGAAAGTTGCCACCCGCGACTTGGTTGCCAGCTGCCAGCCGGCCAACGCTTGGCTATCTTGCCCGATGTTCCAGAGCAAAATGGCCTCGTCTGGTTCACCGCTAATGGCGCTGTCGATGTGGGCCGCGGCAATTAGCACACGCGCCGGGGGCGCCCCATAGATAATGGGCAGAAAAAGGGTGGGCTGGGGTTCAGATTGGGCGCGGCCCAAAAGGGGCAACGCGGCCATCACTAACGTGAGGCCAAGCGGTCCGATTAACATGCACCGCATGCGCCGGACCACCTTTGGAAAGAAAGAGAGCCACTGCATATTCACTCCTGTTAGGATCGGAACAGATCGATTCGGCGTGAATCGATCTAGGACGTTGGAAATGAGGCAGGAGTGTGTGGCTCTATTTTAATTGACTTTGCGGGTAAAAACAACCAGCCGGTTGGTGTAATTCTGGGCGCTGCGGTTCCAACTGCCCGTACAGGTGATCAGGTTGAGCTCGCTTTGCAATGTAAAGCCGAATACCTCATCAAATGGCGTCGCTGTATACGGATACGTACTTTTGTGGGTCACTTCAAAATGGGATTCGGTCCCATCAGTGTGGACAACAATGACGCTATCCCCAGCCTGCAGCGAACCAATACGATAGAAGACTGCGGGTACGCCGCCAATGGCATCCAGATGTCCAGCCAGCACCGCCTTGCCGATTTCTCCTGGTATGGCGCCCCGATTGTACCAGGCCACATCTTCTACATAGGTGGGTGCGCCCATGGAACCATTATCGGCCAGTCCCACGCTTTCGATGCTGGCGTCTACATCCAGACGGGGAATCTTAAGCCGGGCTGGTGGAGATGCCGGTGCAGCCGTTGCCAACGTCGCTAGTTCGCGCCAAGAGCCGACTGTCGGCGCACGGTTGGCATCCCCCAGCAGCGTAACCTGACAGGCAGAGGTGGCAAAACTGAGCAGGATGAAAATGAGAACGAGAGCAAATTTATGGCGAAACATAGTCTACTTCTTAGGGTTGGTGTTTGAAAAAAAGGGGAATTGGCTACGCTGCCCAATCCCCCTTTGGCTTAGCATGGGGTATTCACAAGTTGTAGGGAGACGCCTCTCCCAGATTTGGCGCTGAAGCGCCAAATCTGTCCCTCTCCACAGGGTGGAGAGGGACGCGGCGCACCCAGGGTGCAGAGCCGGGAGAGGCGGTGTGACGGCGAATAGGCCCAACTTGGTGACGCACCCACTCAGAACGGCCGATTTGACGGAGCCATAGGGCGCCGCAAACCACCGCGGCCCGTCATGGGCCAATCGGCGGGAGCAGTGCTAAGGATGGGCGTAATTGCTGCCACTACTTCGTCCATGGTCTTGGCTTCGGCAAAGGCCGGTGAGACCGGCTTGCTCACCAGATCGGCCAGCACGGCGGCGTGTTGACCTTCCACGTTGTGAATGCTCACGGCCGCGGTCAGCAAGTCTTTGTTCTGTATATTACCGGCCTGGCCCAGGTAGGCAGCCGCCCCCAATTCTTCCAACGTTTGGAAATAATCGAGTACTTCCGGCCCGGTCTGAAAATCTGGCCAGTTGTAGTTGGCCTGGGCGCGTACGGGCGTACCGCCCAGCTTTGTAATCGTGCCGGTGAGCGCCACCACGTGTGCAGCCTCTTGATTGCCAAATTCGACAAAGTAGTCGCGGGCGGCGCCATCCAACAAATTAATGTTATTGGCCACTTCATAGGCCCGCGATTCCAGATGTTCCAGCGTCAAGGCGTAGTTGAGAATATCAATGTCGGACGTTTCGCTTTGGGCAAAGGCTGGCTGGCTCATCACTTTTGTGCTAGCCAGGGCGGCGGTGAAGGCGGCAATGGCGCTGGCTTTAATAAACGCGCGCCGGTTAAGCGTATAGGATTGCTGATTCATAAGATTGCTCCTGTAATGTTTAGTTGTTGGATATTCTGTTGATTTTCGGTTATTGCTCGACAACCACGACCATCCCGCGCATATTGGGATGCCGCTTGCAGAAATAAGCATATTCGCCCGCCTCGGTAAAGGTAAAGGAGAAGCTTTCACCTTGATTAAAGAAACCGGAGTCGAAGACGCCCGTTTCCGCATCGGGCGCGCCAGAGGTAACCGTGTGATCAATGGCGTCGGTGTTGGTCCACGTCACCGTTGCGCCCACTGGCACTTCCACCCTCTGCGGCGAAAAGATAAAGGTGTCGATGGTCAATTCCAACGTATTGGCCGGCACTTCTTCCTCAGCATCTGCGGCCATGGACGCAGCTTCGCTATCAGCTGGCGATGTACTCGTGGCTGTTTCATCCATCATTTCAGCCGCGGGGAATCGATCGGGAAACTGGCCCGCAATGGCGTCGGTGAGCGGGTTGGCGATGATCTGCATGTGGCCATACGAGGCTCGCAGCGATGCATACATCTGGGTATAGTCCTGAGCTGCGGCGGCATTGATGGCATCCAGACTCATGCTGGCGTGCAATTGAACCAGCTCGGTCACGGCATCTACCGGCAACAATGGATTGGCGCTGCTGAGGAAGGCGGCAAATTCATCGGCATAGCCCACCAGATTAGCGAGCGCGGCGTCTTGTTTGTCTTGGTTGCCATCGATAATGGCCAGTTCATAATCGGTGAAAAGGCCAATGTGTTTGCGCCAAAGGGCCAGAAAAGCATCGCCCGCCGCGTCCCCATAAATAGAGCCAACCGCATTGGCCAGATCCACCGAATTGGCGTCCAAGGCGGCTGCCGCCGCTTCATATTCAATGTTGCGTGCGTGGATAGCGGCATCGGCGCTCCTGACGACGAGAAAGGCATGTTCCGCCAGCAACATGTTGAGCGCCGAGCGCACGTCGGCTTCGGTCGAATCAACCGCGCCCGGAAAGAGCGCCGGAAATTGCTGGCTCAAGGCGCCGGCAATGGCGGTTGCTTCCATATCCATGTGGGCGTAGGCCATGCGCAACGCCATGTATGCCGTTTGCTGATCACCGGATTCCTGCGGTGTGGGGAGGGCCTGCGCATCGATCACGGCCACCAATGTGGCTACATGTGAACGTAGGGCCGCGGCCACTGTCGCCTGCGGCAGAAACGGATTGGCCGCTTCCATAAAGGCGCCAAAATCTTCAGCATAGCCATCCAGATCGGCCAGCGCCTTTTCCTGCATGGCCTGATCGCCAGTAGCCAAACCGGTTGTGTAATCCACAAAGAAGCCAATATGCGTGCGCCACAGCGCCAAAAACGCATCCTGCGCCTCGGCGCCATAAACGGTTCCGATCAGCGCCGCAATCTCCTGCGAATTGGC
This sequence comes from Caldilineaceae bacterium, assembly GCA_020634755.1. Classification (GTDB taxonomy): domain Bacteria; phylum Chloroflexota; class Anaerolineae; order Caldilineales; family Caldilineaceae; genus JACKBC01. The sequence continues at coordinate 3,321 of JACKBC010000018.1, forward strand.
GTCCAGCGCATTGGCCGCGGCTTCAAATTCAGCTTGGCGTCCACGCAAGGCGGCCTCGGTGGCGCTGCTGGCCAGCAACACGTGCTCGCCCAGCAGGCGGTCCAGCGTGGCGCGCAGCGCGCCGGCAGTCATGATCATGGCCATTTCCGCTGGTTCTTCAGCGTCCATATCCGCCATATCGCTATGGTCCATCATGTCCGCATCGGCCTTCCCATCCATTGCCATCTCCGCGCCAAACATATGGGGAAACTGCACAACAATGGCGTGGGTCAACGCGCCGGCAATCATACGCATGTGGGCATAGGCTTCTCGTAAATGCAGGTAGGCCGCCATATAATCGCCAGCAACCTGAGCATCGATCACTGCGGTCAACGTTCCCACGTGTGGGCCCAACGCATCGGCCACCGCTGCCTTGGGCAGATTGGGATTGGCCGCTTCGAGAAAAGCGCCAAAATCTTCGGCATACCCAGCCAGCGCATCCAGCGCCGCTTGCTTACCCGCTTCATTACCTGTGGCCGCCCCTTCGGTATAGTCGACAAAAAAGTCAATATGCGTGCGCCACAGCGCCAGGAACGCCTCGCCTGCATCAGCGCCATAGACCGAGCCGATGGCCGCGGCCAGATCAAGCGAATTGGCATCCAGCGCCATGGCCGCGGCTTCAATTTCCGCGTGGCGTTCGCCCACGGCGGCGCTAGTCGCCATAGCGGCCAGATAGGTGTGCTCGGCCAGCAGCATGTTCAATCGTGCGCCCAACTCGGCCGCCGCATCACTGGCATCTCCGGGAAAGCGCTCGGGAAACTGGGTGCTGATGGCGCCGGCCAGAGCAGTGGCAATCATATCCATGTGCGCATATGCTTCGCGCAAGTGTGTATAGGCCATTTCCGCATTGCCAGCGGCCTGGGCATCGATGGCGGCAGTCAACGTGCGCACGTGTGGGCCCAGCGCATCAGCTACGGCGGCCTTGGGCAGATTGGGATTGGCCGCTTCTAGAAAGGCGCCAAAGTCCTCACCGTACCCGGCCAGCGCATCCAGCGCCGCCTGCTTGCCCGCCTCGTCATCCGTGGCCACGGCGGTGGTATAATCCACAAAAAAGCCAATGTGCGTGCGCCAGAGCGCTAAAAATGCATCCTGTGCGTCGGCGCCATAGACAAGACCAATGGCGCCGGCCAGATCCACCGAGTTCATATCGAGCGCGTTGGCGGCGGCCTCAAACTCAGCCTCGCGACCGCCCAATGCGGCCGCCGTGGCGCTACTGGCCAGCAACACGTGCTCACCCAGTAATTGATCCAGCGTCACCCGTAGCGCCGCTGCCGTCATCACCATTTCGGTGGCAGGTATTGCTGCATGCGCCATGTCATCCTTGGTGTCGTCCGCCATTTCATTCGGGGCGGCTTCCGACTCGGCTGACTCCATAGCGGTCATTGTCGGCCTATTGGCAGTAGATCCATCCTGCATTACCTGCCCCATTTGTTCAGGCGCCTGGCAGGCCGCCAGCAATATGCTAAAAAGTAATAGGATGACGACGAGCGCGCCCGCCCTATTTTTTTTCTTACTTGTATACATAAGCGTTTACTCCTTCTATCTGTCCATCCGCTGAAGCATGCCCTGCCACGAGTCCATCTTACAGACATCATATGGGCGCCACGTAAATCTATGGGCGCTTCGTAAGTCGTGCATTTTCTGGATTAGCCTTACTGCCCCAAAATTGGTCCGACTTTGGCATTGACTTCGTCAATTGTCAGGCTGGGCGTTGTGCTGGCGGGGACAGGCGGCAAACCGCTCAACAGGTTGATGATGGCGGCGTGGCGCGCTTCCACCTGCACAATGCTGCCGGCCGCGGCCAAATAGGCCTTGTTTTCAATAAAGGCCGCTGCGCCCTGATAGGCGCCAACGCCTACATCTTCGGCCACTTTGGCAAAGCCCAAAATGGCTTCACGGCTGTCGAATGGGGGAAAATTGTAGTTTTCTTGCGCTTGGGCTGGCGTTTCACCCAGCTGCGACAATACATTGGCCAAGGCATCTACATGGGCCGCTTCGTGTTCACCAAAGCTTTGCAGATAGCTCATCTCTTTACCACTCAAAATGCCCGTGGCCAACATGTCTTGATACATGCGCGCCTCCAGATGCTCCAGCGTCAGCGCAAATTGCAAAATATCAACATCGGTCAAATCCTGGGCAAAGGCGCGGCCGAGCCCTATGGCCGAAGTGGCGGCCAAACTGCCGGCAATCGCCATGCTGCCACGCACAAATGTGCGGCGCGCGGCGGCAAAATCCAAAAGTTCCTGCAAATGTTCATTCATACTCATATTCATATTGATTTCCTTTATAGTTGTATTCAGCCGGCTTTTGCTGAAAGGCTGGGATTATTCTAGTGTTCTATCCGCCCTGAAATGAGAGAGAGTAATCAGCGTCAGAACACCAATGTCTCGTCACATAACGCTGGGTGCATTTCGATCAAAGCAGACGTGACGAGACCCTAGGTTTTGTGTGATCAAAAAAGCCAGGTTGAGCAGCGGCACTACTTAACATGACGTAAGAATTGTGCGAATGGATCACACGAATATGGGTTTGATGTATAAGTGGGTATTTTGGTGGTTAAAGGCTTAAATTGATTTCAATGTAGAGGGAGAAATAGCGGACCATAGAAGAAGAAACAAGAAGTGGGGCGTTTAGAAGAGTTCCGGCATTTCGATTGGCTCGGGCTGTGGCCGACAGAGCCCGCAAAAAAGCGCATCGCTGACCACGATCGCTTTGGGCGTCTGTTCCTTGCCCAGATAGATCGTCAGAATAAAGGGCATCGTTTCCATATGGTCATGGCAGACGGCGCGCCCACAAAAACGGCACGTACCGCGCGCTGGATTTTCGCATTGAAAGCAGAGCATGATGGTTCCGGTTCCTGTCGAATGTAATCAAATCTTTACAAGGTCAATTCAGACGTTGCTTTATCGGTGTTGTCGACCTTCTGCCCAAGCGAACGCCATACGTCGACATTGGATGCACGCGGACTTTCAAGTCTGGTCGCCAACCCGGCCCAGAATGATTCGATATTGGGTGGCAAAAGCGAACGCACATAGATGAGACAATAGACGCCAACCGCCTGGCGCAGCAGATCGACCTGCCGGCGCATCACAACAATTTGATCGGCCAGTTCCTCCCGCAAAGCTGGATCGGGGGTCATGGCTTGGACCTTGTGCTTCAGGCCGATCTGGGCCTGAAGACGCAGAAATTGCTCTACTTGCTGGCGCTTTTCTGGGCCAAAGCGCAGCTCAATCGGTTTGAGCAGGGCGCCCAAATCGGTTAGCTGCTGGACAACGGCGGCCTCACCATGCGAAACACCAAGCTGTAGACCCAGTGATTCGTGCAGCCAGCGCCGCTCTTCACGCAAGCCGTGCCGAATCAGCAACGCGGTGAGCAGCACGCCCCCCAAACCGACGCACAGGGCCTGTAGCAACACGCTGGGCGAGAGTGGTTGCGAAATCAGGCGGTTAAAGGTAATGTGGACGCCGATCGCTGCGCTCCAGCCGATGAGCAACGACACAATGCGCGTGGATTGGCGGCCAAAGCGCATTTTCCCCAGGGCCACACCCACCAAGGCGCTTGTGCTCCCATGCATGAGCGAGGTAGAGAAAGAGCGCATGAGGCTAAGCGCAAGCCCACTTTGAAACGTAATGAGATAGTAGGGCGTCTCTAGAATGGCAAACGCGGCGCCCACAGCGAAGCCGTAGATGGCGCCGTCCACAAAATAGGTAAAATCGGGGCGGCGCACAAAATAGACCAGCACCAGCGATTTGACCAGCTCTTCCACAATGGGCGCCACAAAAACCAGCACCACCCCAACGGCAAATCGGCGTGCAAAGATGGTATTGATGCCATAGGAAAGGGCAAAAGCCATAAACCCCCAAACAATGCAGACGATCAGCGCCCGTTTTGTGACGGACGCGTAGAGATCCAGCCGCCACACCAAGAAGAGAAAAAGCAGCGGAATCGCAATGGCAACCAATATCGGCAGCATCAAGATTCACCCTGCCCCGTCTCTGATTTACCGATTTTTTCATCTAGCGCAGACCATATATTAAGCGGCAGCGACGCACCGCGTTTGCGAGCAAAGCGCACTTGATAGCCAACGTTCTCCTCCTCAGTACCGCGCTCGATCTTGCGCAGAAAGCCCTGCATTACCAGCGCATCGACCATGGCCCGGACGCGCTGCTTGCTCTCGCCAGCCTGGGTAACCAGTTCAGAGAAGCTCGCCTCCTGCCGATCCAGTAGCCAATTCATGAGTTTGCGCTCGGCGTCGGGCAGGGAGAGGAGATCGGCCATACTCAACCCGCGCGCCTTCTCGCGTGCATTCAGTTCATGCTGCAGGCGATCAAACAAACCTCCACTCATGAAGCCTCCTGACAGACTTGTGCGGCAATCGCCCGTATCGTGGCCGAAAGTGGATGTTCAGGATGGCGCAGGCAGAAGATGCCGCGGCTGCCCAGCCGAATCATTTCCTCATCGAGCGGCATAATTGCGGCCACCGGCGCGTCATACGTCGATTCGACCTGCTGCCGCAAATCGTCCTTGTCCGACGTGGGCAATACCTTGTTTAGCACCACGAGCAGACGCGGCACATCCAGCTTGCGCGCCACGTCAATGGTGACGGCTGTACCCTGATAATCTTGATGGTCGGGGCGCATAATGACCACGAGCGTATCCGAAATCGCCAGCGAAAGCAATGTTTCTTCATTGAGACCGGGGTGCGTATCAATCAAGAGATAGTCGAGATTCAGCCGCTGCACCAGCGCACGGAAGCCATTGTTGAGCAAGCCAACGTCATACCCATCGCGCAGCACGCGCGTGATCTCGCCCGCTTTTAAGCTCGAAGGAATCAAATAGATCGCGCCATCCAGCGACGGTTCCTTCTCGGTACGAATCACAGCGCTGACGTCATAGGCTGCTTCCTCAATCGGGCAGTGGCCCCACAAATAGTCGTTCAGGGCCCGATCCATTTGTGCATCATCCATACCAAAGATCAGGTGAATGCCTGGCGACTGAATATCGGTATCGATTACGCCAACGCGCTTGCCCTGCTGCGCAATTGTAGCGGCCAGGTTCGCCGTAATATTTGATTTTCCGGTTCCACCGCGATATGAGTGAACGGAGATAATTTTAGACATGTGCTGATTCCTTTGGACGTTCGCTTATCGCTGGTAACAATTCAGCCGTCGCCTGCGCTTGTGATGCCCTGCGCGACGCCGAAGGGTCAAAGGCGGAGGCTGTCGAAGCCGGCCTCCGCCCTCGAGGGACTGAATCGTTATGCTTTTTCCGCGTTTTCCTGCCGCATCTGCTGGGCGCGCGTACGCAATTCCTGAAAATAGTCGGTTTCTGTAATTTCCGTAACCTGGCGCACGCGCTTTGCCTCATCAATCTCAATGCGCAATTCCTGCACCTGTTGCCGTAGATGCTGGGCGCGCGCTTGTACATCCTGCGCCATCTTGTACACGGTGCGCGCAAGCAGACCGATCTCATCTTGGCGCTCGACGACCTGCACAAGCTGCGCATCTTCAAAGGTTTCTTCACCGACGCCCGCGGCGGCCTCGGCCACAATCAGCAGCGGGCGCGTAACCTGGCGGGCCAGGAGATAGATGCCCATGGTAGTTGCCGCGGCCAGCACCAGCCCAATCAGCAACATGGCGCCGGCAAGGCGACGCGCGGGCGCGGTGGCTTCATGCTGCTGAAGTTCGGCAAGTAGGCCGACGTTGAGCGAATCGAGCCAACGATAGACGCCGATGACGGGTACGCCCCCATAATTTTGATAGAGACCCGCCCCTTCCTCTTTAGCGATTACATCGCCGATCCCTTTGCTCTTTACATCCACGGCATAGCTGGCGGCGTAACCGTCCGTATCATCATCAGCATGATCGTGTGACGCCCCGGCCATGGTGCGCTCGCCGGCTGGATTTACCAGATAGGTCTCACCGGTAAAACCGAGGCCGCTATCCTCCGCCAAAATACTGTCCATGCGCGCCAAGTTTAGATGCGCCAGCAGACGACCACCAATTTCACCATCATCCAGATAGAGCGGTGTGGCGATCGTAATGGTCTGCTTTTCAGCAACCGGACAAACGTGGAGCACCTCCACTGAGGCCGTTTGCAACCCGTGCGATGCATGGGACAGCTCACCGATCTCCTGCGCAATGACGGCCGCATCGGCTTCTTCGTGGGCCACATCGGTAGAGAGTAACTGCCGACCGTTGCGATCGACCACAGAGAGCATGTCCAAATCCGGCCGGCTTTGGACCGATTCGGCCAGCGAGCGTGCAAGAAGCGCACGCGGCTGGCTCTGATGCGCCACGCGCAGCAGTTCCGCGCCCGTCTCGATCTGCCACAGCCGCACGCTGCCGTCTGCGCTGGCCGTAGCAACCTGTTGACTATCGGGACTAATGGCGAAATCGCTGATCTGCTTATCGTGCATCAGTTCCCTGATCAATTTCTTGGTTTCTACATTCCAGATCGATAGCCGGGAAGAATCTTTCTCCAGCGTCATAAGCCACCGACCATCCGCGCTAAAGCGGACAGCCACAAGCGGATTTTCATGTTCAAAGCGGGCAATCTCTTCACCTTTTGCCACATTCCACAGTTTTACCACGCGGTCGTCACCAGCCGTGGCCAGGATGCGTCCATCGGGGCTAAATGCAACATCGGTAAGCCAGTCATCATGGGTGACCGTCAAGATCGCGCGGCCGCTATCTGCCTCCCACACGCGGGCAGTTCCATCTTCGCTGCCCGTTGCCACCCATTTGCCATCTGGACTGAATTTGGCAATTAGCACCCAGCCCTCGTGTGCTGTGCGCGCAATCTCTGCACCTGTTTTCACATCCCACGTGCGACCGAGAAAGTCGTCACTGGCGGTGGCCAGGAGGGAGCCGTCTGGGCTAAAGGCAACCGAATTCACAAAGCCACCGCCCGGCATCACCTCAATTTGCGTAATCGGCTCGAGACTTTGCATAGACCAGATGACAACGACGCCATCCTTGCTGGCAGAGGCAAGTAAGCTGCTGTCTGGACTAAAGGCGAAATCACTGATCTGATCCTGATGCGGAATGCGCGTCACCAACTGCCCAGACGCGGCCTCCCACACGCGTACAGAAAAGTCATCACCCGCCGCCGCCAGCCATTGGTCATTGGGACTAAAGACAGCCGGCCAATGCGCCGTCTCGTTTTCGATGAGATACATCTGCTCGCCCGTTTGCACATTCCACACGCGCAGCGTTCTATCGATACCGGTGGTGACAAGCCTCTGCCCGTCGCTGCTAAAGCTGACCGAATAGACCATGTTTTCAATGCTGCTTGGAGTAATGCTCTCGCTATTGTTGGAAGCGTTCAGCAGCAAGGAGGCGTTTTGGCGCACACTTGGCAACTCGGCAATGGATGCAATTACGCTCTGTTGATCCGCAACCCAGCGCACCAGCGCCTCTTCTTTGAGCGTTGCCGCGGCCGTCAATCGCTCCACAACCGACTGCTCTAGCGCATCGCGGGCCTGGGTGTAGGCAATGTATACGCCGATGGCGCCGATGCTGAGCGACAGTAGCAAGAAATAGAGTATCAGGCGCGCCATGAGACTCTGCTGCCAGAATTTCATATAGACTCCTATTCTAGACGTGGGAAACGGCGCTTTTGTCCTACCAACAAATTTATGTGTAAAGAGTGTTGCTACTTAGCCGTCCCTGAGCTTGCGATGTCCTGAGCGACGCCGAAGGGTCGAAGGGGGAGCGGCCTTCGACAAGCTCAGGACTCGAGTAACCTGAGTATTTACCAAAGAGCAAAACTCCAGTCCCGTAGGTCTGAAGCTTTGCTCCCTGGTCGTACCAATGTATGCATAATGGCTGACGACGAAACATGGTCATCATATTGAGGGCTTACGCACGCCGCCGGTTGAGCAGGCTGTCTTTCACCATATCGAAACCAGAGGCGTTACGTCCTGATATTGTCATCAGCTTAAAGCGGTAATCGAAAAGCAACGGCACTACTTCATAGTACGACGCTCACTAATAGGGCTTCTGGCCCACGTAATTGCCGCCCTTGTGATAGTTACAGACCACATAGTCCCAGCCGTTGCCCGTGGCCTTTCCACAACCGACCAGCTGCGTATTTTTCCAAACGACCTGTGTATAGTGGCCGCACTGCTTACCGTCTGCGCACGTATTGCTGGCGTAGTCATAGTCGGCCTTTTCGTCGATCCAACCTTGCACGTGCTGCGCCACGGACTTGCTCCCAGTGGTCGCCCCCGACAGGTTTTCGCCAAGCTGATCCTGCCCGGGAGCCAGCGGATTATTATCTTTTAGGTCTGTGCCAGAGCGATGCTCGAAGTTGCCGGTGGCCGCGATCTGCTGCGCCCACTGAGCGGCAAACTGCGCCAGTTCCGGCGACCATTGGAGCGGGGCAACGCCCGGCGTATTGGCGCGCTCGGCATTGTGCGCCTGGAGAGCGGCCTGTTCCTCGGCAGCAGTCATGCCGGACGCCCCCGTCGGTGGCTGTGCAGCCGGTTGTGTGGGGGTAGCCGGTTGTGCGGCAGGTGCAGTCGGCTGTGCCGGAGGGGTCGTCGGTTGCGCGGTCTGTGCACCAATGTTGACCGTGGTATTGTTGGCATCGGTCGTGGCCTGTAGCAGCACCTCTTCACTATTCAATTTATAAACAACCCACTGTTGACCCGCCGCGGCCTGCTGGGTCTGGCTCTGTCCAGCGGCCAGATCAAATTGCCAGTTCAACGTACCATCAGCAGCTGGGGACCAGATTTCGACGGTCTCCGCTGTCTGATTGTTGAACTGCACGGTCAGCGCCTGTTGGGCGACAGCCGCACCCGCCAGCGACGCCCCAGATTGAGTTCCTCCAGACTGGGGTTCAATCATGGTACAACCCGCTACCGTTGCCGCAGCGAGGGCTAATACAATGATAAACACCTGCGTAAATCGAAACCGTAATTGCATTGTCTTGCTCCTTTTTGTTACACCTACATTCAATATGGATAATATTACCGCAAGCTGTTTTGCATAAAATATGGATCGGTTTTTATAAAACGATATTTGCCACAACCTTCAGAAGCTGTCTGAAAAAGTGGTTGAGGCGTGTCACATGCCGGGAAAGGGCCACGAAATTCTGGTCAAATCATGCGCAATTGGCCCTTTCCCAGCATGTTTATGGACCCAATTGTGACTTTTCAGACAGCTTCTCATAATTCTAGGGCAGCGCCATTGGCAAATCATTAACAAGTCATTGGCTCTACCATGCGGGAATGATGCACCATCATGGCCAAAGTTGTTCCAAACTACCGGAACGTAAGTTAATTAAAATATGTTACTTCGAACTCCTCTGCTATACTGAAGGTGCGCCTATGCACTCGGCACCCCGTAGCAACAGTGAATATTATGGCTATACAACTGAATATCAGTACACCACAACGGTGTTCGCGATACAGGTATCGACCTCGATTGGTAAATCCAGCCTCACCTCTTGCCATTGCGATCTACGGAATATAGTTATTCGTGACCATTAGCAAATCATTGTCAGAGAGAGAAATCACAAATTTTTCTGTCCTTATCGACAACTTTTTGTCGATGTTGACAAGTAAGCGCCTATGCCAGGTTGCCTCATGCTTTTGCTTATGCCCAGCCTGGCGGCTTGGCCGAACAACGTTATGAATTCTTATCTACTGCGCTTTTTTGGAGCAGGTGCACTTGTCGATCAACAAGAATCCCCCGTTGCCATACGCTCCCGAAAGCAGCTTGCCCTCCTTGTTTATCTAGCCAGCGAGCACAAAACTCCCCATAGCCGCGAGACATTGCTTGCCTTGCTGTGGCCAGATACGTCCAGAGCAAGCGCCCAAAACAATCTGCGTTTTACGCTCTCGCATCTCCGTTCACTCAGCAAGACGATGGCAAAAGGTGGGGCAGAGCTGCCGCCCTTACTTGTGGCGGACCGCCATACCGTGCAACTACATCCCATGTGGGTCATGAGCGCCGATAGTAACCACTTTCAGCACCTGCTGGAGCGTACGCGGCAACATACCCACAACGACCGCAGCCAATGCGCCGAGTGTCAAGCGGCCCTGGAGCAAGCCGTACAGCTCTATCAGGGTGAGTTTCTGGCCGGATTTGGTCTGGAAGACTGCGCTGCCTTTGAAGAATGGCTCTTTATGCAGCGTGAGCAGCTCTATTTGCTGGTGCGCGAAGCCTATCGCGATCTGGCAGCTTATGCGGAAGCCACAGACGATTTGACGAGCGCCCATGGGTACGTTCAACATCTAATCGAATTGGACTCGCTGTGCGAACCGGCCTATCGTCAGCAGATGCGCGTCCTGAACCGTCAGGGAGAACGCAGCGCCGCATTGGCGGTCTTTGAACGGTGCCGCAGCCTGTTGCATGCCGAACTTGGCCTTGACCCTGAACCCGAGACGCTGGCGCTGCACATGCAGATACTGGCCAGTAAGGACCGACCCGTTGCGCAAGTTATGGCCAGTCCATTGCAGATGGCAAGACCAAGCCCTGACGCACGCGTACGCCACAACCTGCCTCATCTGTTAACCCAATTTATTGGCCGCGAGGCAGAATTGGCGCAGATGCAGCAGCGCCTGCAAGCGGGTGATTCACGCTTGATTTCGCTGGTGGGACAAGGGGGTATCGGCAAGACGCGACTGGCGCTTCAAATTGCCGCGGCCAATCTGCACCTCTTTGCGCATGGGGTCTGTTTTGTCCCGCTAGCCGGCGTGCAAGATGCGGGGGCGATTCCATCTGCGATCATGAATGCGTTGGGCCTATCGTTTGAGTCGGGCGCGGCTTCCCCCATGCAACAGCTCTTGAACACCCTATCCGAACGCCACATTCTGCTGGTCATTGATAATTTTGAACAATTGATGGCTGGGGTTGATTTTCTGCTAAAGCTATTACAAGCGGCGCCAATGGTTACGCTGTTGGTGACCACGCGCGAGCAACTGAACTGCCAAGCCGAAGATCTCTTTGAGCTCAGCGGGTTGGCCGTGCCCAGCGAAATTAATTTAGCCGACGCTGGCAACTATGCCGCGGTGCGTCTTTTTTGTGAACGCGCTTATCGCTTGCACAAGAAGACCTTCAAGCTAACTGCGGAAAATTATCCGGATGTGGTGAAAATCTGCCAATTGGTAGATGGCATGCCATTGGCGATTGAGTTGGCAACGACTTGGCTGGGTCATTTTGATTGTGCGCATTTAGCCGCCGCTATTGTCGAAAACCAATCGATACTGGCCACAACCCAGCGCGATCTTCCCGCTCGTCACCGCAGCATGCAAACCGTCTTTGACCATTCATGGCAGATGCTCAGCGCTCCAGAACAACGCATTCTCAGCCAAATTGCCGTCTGCCACGGCCGCTTTTCGGTACAGATCGCAACCCAACTCACCGGTGCTTCGTTGCTCGATCTAACCAGCCTGCGCTACAAATCCTTCTTGCGCATTGCCGGTGCCGGCTACTATGATCTGCACCCGCTGATTCGAAGTTTTGCCCTGGCCACACTGGCTGCCAAAAGCCACACACAAACCGAAGAACGCCTGGCAACGCTCTATATGCATCAAGTAGCGGAGCAACAGGCTGCGCTCGAAGGAATGGCGCCACAGGAAGCGATCCTGGGCATCGGGCGCGAGTTAGACAATATCCAGCAATCCTGGGAGTGGGCGGTCAGCCACAGCCGTACGGATCTCTTATTGCAAGGAGTCGCCGGATTGGGGGGCTATTACACTGCCACTGGCCGCAACGCTGAATGTGAAGCGCGCTTTCTGCCATTGGCGCAGAAGTTGATTGCACAAGGGGATGGGGCGGACGAAATCGACAACTTGCTCTGCGTCCATCTGCTCGATAAAGTGTGTCATTCGTTGCTTTGGTTGGGGAAACTGGTAGAGGCCCAGAATTGGGCGCAAAAAATGGTTACGGTGGCCCAGGTGCTTGCCCACCACAACCAGGAACTTGTGGCGCGGGCCTTTGTACATTGGGGAAAAGCATTGGACGAAGTGGGCAGAGCCACCCAGGCAGTGCAAAAGTATGAGCAGGCATTGATCGCCGCCCGCCAGTTGGCAAACGCACCGCTGCTGGGGAACATCCTGATCGAATTGAGCCATGCCTTGCGCGCATTGGGGAGAAGCCACGAAACAGAACAGGTCTTGCTGGAGAGTTTAGCGCTGCAACGCAGCCAACAAGGCAATCGCCTCACAGAACAACGCGCCCTGCTCTATTTGTCGGTCTGTAAACGGGAAGAGGGGGATTTTCAGGCCGATCGAACCTACCTGACTGCGGCAATGGAGCTGTTGAAGCTGACGGGGAATCGCCACGTGGAGATGCGTCTGCTGGATGCAATGGGCATCAATTACGGTCTTGTGGGCAACTATTCGATGGCGCTGGATTATCATAAAGCGTCGCATCGCATCGCCCAAGAGATTCATCAACCGGTTCAGGAGAGCCATACGATGCGCCATATGTGTACGGCGTATCGCAAACTAGGCAACTTGGCGTCGGCAGAAGAATGCGGGGCAGAATCCTTGCGCGTGGCGCTTGTGCATCGGATGCCCCAAGAAATAAACTGTTCTAGACTCTATTTGGGGTTGGTCTGGTTGGAGTCTGGAAATTTGGCAGAGGCGCAAAATGCATTTCAACTCGCCTATGAAGGCTTCCAGGCTCAAGGCGCCATCACGCCAAGCTGGGAAGCACTTGTCTGGTTGGCCATGGTAGACTTGCGCAGTGGCGCCCCAGCGTGCGCGGTTGAACGCATTACCCCGTTTCTACCAAGTCTGCTGGACCACGTCACTGTGGGCGTGCGTGAACCATATGAGATGCACCTAGCCTGTTATGAAATTTTAGCCGCCGTGGACGATGCACGCGCCAAAACGGTGTTAACGACTACCTACAACCAACTACTCTCTAATGTCAACAAAGTGACCGATCGTTCGCTACTTCAATGCTTCTGGCAGGCCCCTGTCCATCACAAAATACGCTCACGATGGCAGGGATTGAATGAATAAACGTCCGCTTGACCGTGGTCGCGCCTGAACTTTGGCGTTTCCCCTATTCGGCCGGCCTGCAACTACTGATTGATCGCCTACTACACATAGACGTGAATATCAATGCAGTCCATCAAAGCATTTCTACGTTGCACGCGCTGCATGCACGGAGTTCGTCCTTGAACGGGATGCAAAAGTCATACGGCCAAGCTTCTGGCCTGGTGGTGCGAGCGGATTGGGCTGGATAGAGGCAGGTCTGCCTCTCACGCCGCCCGCAGCAGCTTACCATACCCCACATCTCTCTTGCCGCGAGTGGAGGGCAGCTGCGTCGCACGGTCCGCGGCCGCTATGACTGCACAGACAACGTCTGGACCGTGCATCGCACACGGGTAGACGCGAACGATTCTGGAGCGCAGATCCATTCGCCCCCCTTGTGGGTAATGCTTAGCCTCAGCAGGGGTGATGGTATCGCGAAGCCAATGCGCCACTGGGGCATCTGGTTCGGGCCAGCCACCGGCGCTGCGCCCAAACGCTATCATATAAATCCTATGAATTAGCCGTTCTTTTAGCAAAGGCCGCTATCTATCTCCAACAGATGGCAATGCTAAACTACATATTTGCACTGGCGAAGAAATGGTCTACTTCAATGTCTAATAACGCCCTCAATTGCGTTAGACGACTGCGCGTCTCTTTGGCAGATGCCGGATGTTGGCCGATTGTACAAAACGTTGATATTGTTTGGGTGCGTATGGCGCGGTGCTGGCCCGTACTGACATGAGCGGCCTCGGTCTGAAGCAACGCGATGTAGGCCAACCCGGCTTGAGCCTCTAGGCAGATGGGGACAGCATGTTTGGTCTCAGCTTCATTGAAGACCCGCTGAAAATATGCCTGGGCTTCATCTAGTTCCCCCAGCCCCAAGAGAGCCCAGCCCAAGGTGGGCAAAGCCGCCATGAATTGGATTGGATGACGCACGTTCACATTCTCGGTAAGCAATGCTTTCGCCTTGGGATACTCACCAAGCTGCTCCGCAAGACAACCTTGTGCCCAGTGGGCTTGCGCAACCAATAAAGGTAATTGAAACTTTTGCGCCAGATGCAAGGCTTTTGCATAGTCCTGATGAGCGGCGGATGGCTGCCCTTGCAGGCGCAGGGCATCGCCGCGGGATATCATGGCGTCGATCCATACGGCGGTAAAGCCCTGCTGACGGGCATTTTCAATCCGTATTTCAAAGATCTTTTGCGCCGCCACGTAATTGCCCAGACGTAATTGCGTTAGCCCTAACACGCGCAAACTTTCCATCAGACCCCACTTCCAATCTACTGGCATAAGCAGTGCATGGCTATCGGTTGCCAGGCGTCTTGCATCCTCATATTGTCCGCAAAAGCATTCAATTTCTGCAAGAATAAACTGCAGCATGCCTTTGGTTAAATTGTCAGCAGCATTGGCCAATCCCATCGACTCGCCTAATAGAGCGCGTCCTTCATGTAGATCGTTCATGCGTATTGCTGCCCCTAGTGCGCCAAGGCATAAAATCTTTGGATTGAGCTCATCTGTTTGGCGCAGCATGGACAAGCCCGCACGCAATGCCGCTTCGGCCTGAGATTGCCGCCCAAGATAGCCACTAAATATCCCCAAATAAGATTGCAGACGGCCAATCAGAATCATTATCTGGTCGTTTGCTGGAGACTTTTGCACTTCCAGATGGGGTGCAAAGTGACGCAATGCATAGTCAAACAGCTCAAGGGCATCCGCAAATAATCCCTGCTGCATACAAAACACAAATAGAACGTGCATGCTCTGGCTTAGCTCTGTGACCATGGCGTATGCCACAGCCCTACGCCATGCCGCGAACACATTGTCTATTTCCTTGGTGATCTGGGCAATTGCCAGGGCGCTCTCTTTACCGACGAGCACGCTCTCATTATTTACCAATAATTCCAAATAATAACGCGCATAAGCAATTTGGGCTTCGTCGAATTTGTGGGGCCACTGTCGCAACTTTCCCTGGACATACTGATGCACAGTACGGTGTATGACGTAGCGTGCATCACCCTCACGGGTGAGCAATGACTGATTGAGGAGACGCATAAGTAACGCCGTGGTGGCGCCAGCAATCACCTTGGCCGCTGTGCGTTCAAAGGTGCCGGGGAAGATGGATAGTGTGGCAAAGAGCAGCTGCTCTGGCGGCGCAAGCAGACGCCAAGAGCGCTCACAAACGGCGTATAGCGTATGGTGATCGGCAGGGAGATCCTGCAAATCCGCCTGTAACATGTCCAAACTTTCATTAAGTTCTACAGCAAGTTCATGGCAACTCAACAGCGGCAACATGCTGGTGGCTAATTCAATGCCAAGTGGCAATCCGTCAACATGTTGGCAAATGCGCACAATGGCATTGATGTTGTCAGTATTGATGACGAAGTTAGGGTCAATACACCGGGCGCGCTGCACAAACATGGTGAGCGCTTCGCTCTCTTGCCATGCCGCATCCGCTAGCTGGGCGTATGTATCTGCTTTAGTAGACAGTACCACCGACAGATCTGCACTGGCGCGCGCGCGGGAAGTGGATGGGGAAGGCAGCGACAGTTTCTCTAACGGCAGAATCGTTTCGCCTCGTATATTGAGCCGGGCGCGCGAGGTGATGAGCAACTTGAGATTAGGCGTCGCGGTTAGAAGCATGAGCACAGTACCCGCATAGGCCAAAAGATGCTCGAAATTATCTAAAACAAGCAAAAGGCGTCGCGTCTGTAAATGATTGCTTAACTGAAGATGCGAGGGCAGGTCTTCCCGTAATGTGCAACCAATATGATTGGCAATTGCCGTGACGATTGCACTGCCAATTTGAGCCGATTCCGCTAAGCGCGCTCTTGGCAGATGCTCATCATCAGCACGACCTGACATGGACTCAGCAAAATTGGCGGTATCGGGCTCATTGATGCCCAGTAATGGGACAAAAAAGATGCCGTCGGGGAAATCTGCGCCATGATGTTGAAGTAGATGGTGAGCAACGGCTAAAGCCAAGCTGGTTTTCCCCATGCCGCCCAGCCCGATAATGGTTAGTAGACGACAGGTGGGAGCCGTAATCAGTTGCTGAATGAGCGCCAGCTCTTTGGCGCGCCCCAAGAAGAGCCGCAGGGGATGGGGTAAGTTGTGAGGAATGGATTTGTCGGCTGGTTTATTTGCGGTTGTGGATTCGATCTTGGCCAGAACTGAGGATGGCTTGGGGCCGAGATGTGTGCCAAACGGTGTAGTGGTGATGGTACTGGTTTTTATCTGTTGGTACAGAGCGGTCAGTTCCGTGGACGGTCCCAGCGCGAACTCCTCAGCTAATAACGCTTGGTAGCGCTCATACAGTTGTAGTGCTTCCGTCCGTCGGCCACTTGCTTGCAAAAGTTGCAGCTGTTGCAGGTACGCCGCTTCATGCCACGGTTCAATTGCCAAAAGCCTGGATAACGCAGCCAGCGCCAGGTCACTTTCAGCGGTGGCGGCATAGGCCTCACTCAGGGAGAACAGATTAGTGATGGCCTGCTCGCGCAGATATTCTCGTTGCAAAACGCTCCACTCATCAAAGGACGCTGACTGCTGAATATGAAATCCCGCCAAGAAATCACCCTGATAGCAATCCAGTGCGCTCTGCCATTGGCGCAGATCGAGCGGTTCCGGATGGTGTGCAGCGCGTTGAATCGCGGCGATCCCATGCTGAAAGGCGACAACATCAATCTGGTGCATAAAGGCTGGTTGCAGGGCAATCGTACGTGTGGTGATGGTGAGCAAATCGGGGTGTTCTTTGCGCAGCTTGGAAAGTAAGTTCCGCAAGGATGATTTCGCTGTTTTGGCAGGGGCATCGGGCCACAGCAGGGTCTCCGCCGTCTCCCGTCCAATCGGTTCGTCGGTGACAGCGACGTACGCAAGTAAAGCCATTGCTTTTTTGGGCAGCGTCGTGTGCAGTGGCGTCCCTTTTTGATACAGTTTGGGGTAGCCAAAGAGGCGAAGCGCTATTGAGCATTGTGTATCTGTCTCGACACATGACATTGGATGAATCCTTTTCCAAATACAGTCCCGTAAAGTCGAGCTGAAAACTTGTGTTTAATCTGTTACGGGATTAGGGGAACTTTGTACGAGTGCACACTATCGAGTGGAAGCGTTTTTGTTCGCGGAATTTCAAAAAAACTATACCACAATTGCCTTACGGCATTCAAATCAATTCTCATTCATCTTACACGAAAATTAAGTTTTATTACGCTGCCCCAGCGTAGATTACGTTTTTATTGCGCTTTTGGGGACGATTGGGATACGCCGCCTGTTTATGCTAGGCATATCGATAGTTATCGGAGATAAAGTTATGGGAGCTTATGTCCATTACCTTTGTTATCGTAGTTCGGCGGACGAACGCTTCGTCATCCAAGCCATCGAAAACGCACGACAGCTTGCTGACCCCGGCGGCCAATGGGCGTTGCTGTTTTTCGCAGGCGGAAGCGTTGGTGGACGCGCTCTCTAGTCAAATCAGCGCATGCGCGCGTCGCTCATTTACGAAGCTTCAACGCCCATATGAAGCAGAAAAAATTTCTCCAAACAGTTCGATATGAACCCATATTCCGATATGAAAAAATATATTGTGAGCAGGAACAGCGATCATGACCGCAACGGCGACCAGAACGCTTAAGTGGTGGACACGTGGGGAGGGCAAGCGGCAATGGCCTACGTCCGCATTGCCCCAACAAGAGGAGTGGGAGATTGTGTCGACGGCGGCGCGCTGGTGGCCACTCGCGGTCACCGGCTTGGGCTTGACTTTACTGATGCCGGTTACTGCGCCTATTGTCGGCACGATCGGCGCGCTGTTCACCGTGGCCACGGCGTGGCCACTGCTGCAAGAGAGCCGCTATGCGCTCCAAGAGCGGCGGTTTGATGTGGCCATGCTCAGCACTGGCGCCGTTATCGGCGGCTTGATGACGAATCACGCACTTGTGGCCAGTTTGGTTGCGTCTGTTCATCACGCGTGGCAAGCCGTCCATGATTGGCAGGACCTGGCCAGGATGGACGCAGATGCCACGACGCAAGAGATTTACATCGTGCGTTGTCGGCACGTAGGGGAGTCAGCGCAGGAAGGGCCAATTTTGCGCTATGTGGTGAAGACAAATGGGGAGGACAAGCATGAAGTGTTTACCGATATGGAAGATTTACGGCGGAGGCTACTTGAACAGCTCAATGATACATCAACCTCGACAAAAATTTGACGAATCAGATCCACCAATCGAAAACTGATCGCTTTCCGGTTGTAATCTAAGTTGCTCCCTCGGTTGCCTTTTAAAGGGGGCTCTGTTTGAAAACGGCAGTTTCTATCAGCGGTAGACGCAAAAAATCTACCGTTATTCAAGCCAACCGCACCATTACGTTGAGCTAAGCTCGACTTTGTACAAAAATTTTTGGTCATATCATTCGACTGGAGTAACCCATATGGGGTAAGCCATTAGACGGTCTTTTGAATATTCAGACAACAGGCGAAATCGTTGATGTCTGGAAATTCGGTGCTCCTGTAATCCCGTCAGAGTAACGCGCCTTCTCAAAAATGTACAAAGTCGAGCTAAGGGTAGATTTTTATCCTATCGGTTCTGGCCGGCAATCAGGCACTATCGCCCTCTCTGGCCATGAATGAGCGAGTCAACCAGATACGGAGTTCGTCCTTGAACGGGATGCAAAGGTCATGCGGCCAAGCTTCTGGCCTGATGGTGCGAGGGGATTGGGCTGGATAGAGGCAGGTCCGGGCCTAACTCAGCCTGCACCGCTGCGACAGTAGCCCACAACTCACTTGCCTGCCCCCGAGCTAGCGCCGCCTGCACCTGTTCTGTGGATAATACTGCTTGCAATTCCGCCGCCAACCTCACCAACCGATCTTTGCTTTCCTGATAGCTGCTGGGATGCTGCTGCACCAACCCAATCAGCGTCAACGCCTCTTCCAGTTGACCAGCCTGCGCTTGCCAGTGGGCCACCCCGGCCAACGCATCGAGGGCCTGGGGCGCGGTTTCCAGTTGTGCAATGAGGGGGAAGGCGGCGGCAAAATATCGGCGGGCGGCGGGCCAATCCTCGCCCCGCAAGGCCACCCAGCCCAGACCGACCAGGGCGGCGGCTGAATAATGCGATTGGTTCTGATCCTGTTGATGGATCTGTGTAAAGGCATCGCTGGCGGCGGCTAGATCGCCTTGGGTTTCCGCCAGGTAACCGGCGGCCAAACCTATCTCATGGTGGCGATGATGGCGGAAACCACCAGGGTGACCTTGCCCCACTTTGTGGGCGAACGTTTTCGCCTCCTGCAGATAGACCGCGGCCTGGGTAAAATCACCCTGCAAGCGCGCCACATTGGCCAGCGATGCCCTGAAATATGGAATGGCCAAGTACGCCGGGTCGACGGTGACTGCCAGGTGATAGCATTGCCGAAACTCGTCTTCAGCTCGTGGGTAGTCTCCCCGGGCTAGTGCAATGTAGCCCCGTATATACAGCGCCGGCAGCATACTATGCGCATCAGCGGTGGTTTCAGCCAGGGCAGAAAGCTGGTCAGCATAGCCGGCCGCGGTTGCGAATTGGCCGGCAAATAGGGCCGCAAATCCTAAGCTCCGCAGGGCCGACCATTGACCAAACCGATCGCCCAAAGATTGATATAAGGTCAAAGCCTCCTGATTGTAACGTCGGTAAGTCGCATGGCCGTCAACGAGTCTTCTGGTAAAAGGGTCACCGGCTCCGGACAAAACATCCGCTAATTCGGGGTACGCGATCGAACCGAACTTGCGTAAGGTGCTCAGATTCGCGTCCAGGTTCATTTGGCGGGTGGGATCATGGATGCCCAACCGGGCTTGCATCTCGCCGTGATAACAGTGCAATGCGGCCAAAAGCAGGGGGATCTCGGGTTCGATCTCCGCCTCCGGTCGCGCTGCCAACTGGGCCGGTCGTCCTTTTAAGGTACTGATCGCCTGCTCATATAAGGCATTGATTTCCAGAAACCAGCTCTTGTTCACGCAAAAATGGTGTAAGCCCCGTCGGGCGCGTCTGATCGCCGACCAGTTGTTGTGCTCTAGTGCCCAGTGCCAGGCGACCCGGATATTATCAAAGTTCTCGGTTAAGCGTTGCAAGCTCTTTTGTCTGACTAATTCCGCGTGATCAAGCTGGAGCAAAGCCAGATAAACCTGGCTGTGACGATCATTGGCGGCTTGATAAAGGACCAGGTCCTCGCGCAGCTTTTCCAATAGATATTGGCGCAGGCGTTCATGCAAATCATAGCGCCCCGCAGCGGATACCGACACCACTGATTTGTCAACGAATCCGGTGAGCAGCGAGCGCGCGGCCCCCGTCACCGCCTGCGCCTCGGCCAGCCGAAAGCTGCCGCGAAAGAGCGCCAAGTGGGGCAGCACTTCCTGCTCTGTCGGCGACAGCAAGCGCCAGGAGTGATCAAACACAGCCCGCAAACTATGATGGCGAGGGGGGAGATTGCGCACATTCGTGGCCAAGAAATCAATATCTTTTTCAATCTCCTGCGCGATCTCCACCGGCGCCATATAACGCACCCAACTGGCGGCCAACTCGATGCCCAAGGGCAAGCCTTCCACCAGGCGGCAAATCTGGGCCACCGCGTGCAGATGGGCAGGTAGGTCAAAGTCGGGTTGCAGCCGTTGGGCGGTCTGCTGAAAGAGTTGGACAGCTTCAGTGAGCTCCTCCTCTAATTCCTCACGCGGGGCGGAGGCTTCAGCTTCTCCCTTTGGGGGGGAATTGAGCGGCGAACCATCCAGCGTCAGAGCTAAACCCTCTAGGGGGAAAAGCCACTCTTCCTGCAAATTCAAGCGTTCGCGGGAGGTGGTCAATAACGTAATTTCTGGCGCACCGCTCAGTAGCCGGCTGAGCACCTCACTCTCCACCAGCAAATGCTCCAGATTATCAAAGATGAGCAACATCTGCCGGCTTTGCAAGTAGGCCAAAACCTGTTCTTGCGGCGAGGCGCCGCCCCGTAAACGCAAGCCGAACAAGCCGGCCAGGCCATTCAGCAATGGATTGAGGGCAGAGCCAAACGTATTGGCGTCGACGGCGGCGAGCGAGAGAAACCACACCCCATCTTGGAACAGATCTTGTTCCACTAAACGCCGCCCTGCTTGTTGCGCCAGGCGCGTCTTCCCCATCCCACCAGGGCCGATGATCGTGACCAGGCGCGTGTCCGGATTGGTCAAGCGGTGGGTCAACTCGGTCAACTCGCGCGTACGACCAATGAAGGAGGTCGTTTGAGAAGGCAGATTATGATTTACGATGTCAGGTTTACGATTTACGAGCTGATCCGCGAGTACTTCTAACGGTTCCGCAGTCAGGGGAGGCTCCTCGTCCCGCTCTCCCCCCTTCTCCTCCGGTTCCTGAGCGCGCCGAAGGGCTCCTCTACTCCCCCACTCCTCTACTACTCTCCTAATCTCCCCTCGCCGAATCCGCTCCACTAATTCCGTCGTCTCCGCTGCAGGAGCGATTCCTAACTCATCGGCCAGAATTTGGCGACATTGTTCGTATTGGCGCAGGGCGGCGGCTTGTTGGCCGAATTGGGCGAAGAGCTGCATCAGGGTGCGATGCGCGGCTTCATCAAGGGGATCGAGGGCCAGTTGGCGGCGGGCGGTGGCGATGGCGTTCTCATCATCGCCTATGGCGGCTTGGGCCAGGGCTACCTTTGCCAGCGCAGCCTGTAGAATTTGGCGCAGACTCTCGGCTTGAAAGGTTTGCCATGCGTCGAAATCGGGGCAATCGGGCAAGGTGAAGCCGGCCAGGAAGTCGGCCTGATAGAGGTCGATGGCGGCTTGCACAGTGGATAAATCGGTGGGGAGATCGCCCGCCGTCACCGTGGGATGGGCAGCCAGCACCTCGGTAAATTCGGTCACATCCAGCCAAAAGCCATCACGCAAGGCCACACTTTCACCCTCCAGCACCAACACCTCATCCACCAGGAGTTTATTCAGATAGGAAAGATGACGGCTGAGGGCTACGCGCGCTTCACTTTGGCTGTAATCAGGCCAAAAGAGCGTAGCCAGGCTGTCGCGGGCGTGGAGCTTGCGTGTAGCCGCCAGGTAACTCAACAAGGCCAGAGCCTTACGCCGCGCAATCTTGACGGCCACGCCGGCGCGTTCCAGACGCGGCGAGCCGAACAGGTATAGCTTGAAGATGCTCATGGGTGTCATCATCCCCCAAACGAAATGCTTAACTTCGTACCTATTTGTACGCAGAGCGCCAAATTTAATCAACGAACCATTCACGCATTGTACCGCAAGTATGGGATTAATCAAGCGTGCGAAATGTATGGGAAATATTTGCGAAAGCAGTGGGAAACATATGGGAAAGCCCTGGGAAACCGGTCGGCTATACTGTTCATCGTAACTGCAAATCACTTTCCTGGGAAACGATGTCACGCAGAAGACAACCGACTTTCATTTGTTGGATCGATCAGTCACAAATCATATTAAGGAGAATGTAAAATGATCACCGTCGTCCGTACCATTAACGTTCATCAGGGGCAGCAGGAAGCAGCCATTGCCTGGGTCAACAAAATGGCTGCTTATATCAAGGAGACATATCCGCCAGTTCAGCCAAGTATCGTACGGAACCTCAGTGGCGCAGTTAACCAGCTACATTGGATCGTCAATTGGGAATCGCTGTCAGCTTGGGAAAAACATAGGGAAAAGTTGGCACAAGACCCGAAATTTCATCAGATTGCGGCGGAAAACAAAGGGCTTTTTGTGAGTACAACCGACAATCTGTATGAAACGGTTGTCTAAATCCTCGCCATAACCAATCGACCACAATCGCGCAGCAAGCACACCCCGCGCGGCTTTGTCCCAGTCTCAAAGCCGCGCGGGGTGTGCGCCTACTACCTGGAGGAACTATTATGGAGACGACCATTTTATTCTTCAGCGGCATCGCCATTATCGCATACCTCATCAACATCGCACTGACCATATATACACTTGGCCGGAACAGTGAGACGACCTCCGACGATGCCCGATCTGCTTTGGATGCCTACTATCAGTACTATACCTGTATTGGTTATTAAGTAAATAGGGCTCAACAGGATCTCGTGTAGTCGGTTATAGTGGTCACATCACTAAAACTTACTGACAACGACCAATTAGGAGAGCAATCATATGAACTTCCCATACCAACCCGAACAATTAACAGCCGAATGGTTAACCGATACCTTGCGTCAGGCAGGAGTCTTGAACGGGACACATATAACATCATTTGAAGTTCAACCATTATCAGAAACAGCAGGTATCATCGGGCAGAATACCATCATTCGTCTAGCTTACGACAAAAGCGATGACACAGCCCCGAAGTCAATTTTTGCGAAGTTCGCCCTAGCCGCCGAGGAACGACGTGCGCACTGGCAATATAAATACATCAACGAGGTTCAATTTTATAAAGAATTTGCCCATCAGGTTGATGTCTCGACACCACAAGCCTATTTTAGCGAGTTTGATGAAGAGACTGGATATGCGCTTCTGCTGTTAGAAGATTGCAGTTATGGCGAACTTGGAGATTGGATAAAAGGTTGCTCGATTGAACGGATGCGACTGGTTGTGATAGAAATCGCCAAATTCCATGCGACATGGTGGGAACATCCTGCATTGCCACAGTATGCCTGGGCAAGGATGCAAGATTCTGAGGTAAACAAACTACAAGAGCGGTATCTTCAGATTGCCGATACACTGGATGATGTTCCAGAGATTCCACGCGATCCTGAACTATTACAAACCATCAAAGACCATGCTATACACTTTTCGCGCTGGATGAAATATCAGAGACAATCATCACCCTACACTTTACTCCACAATGATTATCACCTGAATAACCTCATTTTTATTGAGGATCACAAACTGATGATACTTGATTGGCAAACGATGTCGATGGGTCGTGGCGTATCAGATGTTGCCTGTCTTCTCGGTAAGGTTCCGATAGAAGATCGTCGTGCCCATGAGACGGAATTACTCAAGCTCTATCATGATACTCTGTGTGAAAATGGCGTGGTTGGTTATTCATATGATCAGTGTTGGGATGATTATCGGATGGCAATATTTGATGGATTCTGGAAGTCCGTTTTTGTCATTGCAAATCGCCGTCAAACAGAGGCTCAACTGAACCTCCAACGACACGTATTGGGTCCACGAATCTTTGCGGCTGTGTTGGATTTAAATTCCAGAGAAACGTTCTCGCGGCTGGATACCATGCAGATATAACAATCTGTTCACGAGGCACTGATGTGTATCGAAGCAAGCTGTCGCAATAACCCGGGAAATAGTAAGTAAATAGAAGAAAGGTAGTTAGAAAATGCAATCTCAAAACTTGACCTTGAAACCTATATTGGCAAAAACTATGACAATGTGCCGCCTGCCGTCCTGCACCCCGTTGTGATCCGCCATCCAGAGACGGGCTGCAAGGCATTGTTTGTGAATCCAGTCTTCACCACCCGCATTGATGGCTGGACCGAGGCCGAATCGCCACCGTTGCTCAAGTATCTCTATGAGTTTGCCACCCAACCTGCCTTTTGTTGTCGCCTTCAATGGCAGCCAGGCTCGTCGGCCTTTTGGGATAATCGGATTACGCAGCACCTGGCGATCAATGACTATGATGGACATCGCCGGCTGATGCACCGCATCACCCTCAAGGGAACACCGTTGCTGGCATAGGGTTCAGCTTTATCGATCAAAACAAAAAGGACAAAAATCTTATGACCACCACCCAAACCCTTACGCGACCCGCTTCATTGCGCGAATATCAGCAACGCCAGCGGGAACTACAGATCCCGATTATCGCAGAGAGCACCCGACACGGTCTGGCCTACCAGGTTCAGCCCAGTGATCTCTTCATCACACCCTATGGGAAATGTGGCACGACCTGGTTGCAACAGATTGTGCATAGCCTGCGCACGCGGGGCGATATGGAGTTTGATGACATCTCGCGGGTCGTACCTTGGCTGGAAATGGCTCATCGCTTGGGGCTAGATCTCTATGCCCCCCAACGTGGTAATTTTCAGGCATTCAAAAGCCACCTCAGTTGGACAAAGATCCCCAAAGGCGGACGCTACATCCTCTCTTTCCGGGATCCCAAGGATGCCCTGGTTTCCTCCTATCATTTCCTCAATGGTTGGCATTGGCAGGCCGGCGCAATCTCCATCACCGAGTATGCCGGAGCGCACTATCTGCCCCATCAAGACGAGCGGTGGGATAGCAGCTATTGGGGTCATCTGGTTTCTTGGTGGGAACAGCGCCATAACGCCCAGGTGTTGCTCCTAACCTATGAAGGGATGAAGGCCAATTTATCAGCCGCCGTAGAGGCCATTGCCCACTTTCTGGAGATCGAGCTGGATCAGCCTTTGCGCGAATTGGTTCTGAAACATAGCTCGCTTGCGTTTATGCTGGCGCACAAGTCCAAATTTTCCGACCCGTTGCAGCAGGCCGCAACGGCCAAAGAGGGGCTCTGGCCGCCTAGTGAAAGTATGACGAAGGTCAATAAGGGGCAGGTGGGCGCGCATCGGACGGAACTCCCCGCCGAAATTGGCGCGGAAATGGACGCCATCTGGCGCGATGTCGTCGAGCCGCGGACGGGTCTAGCTTCTTATCAGGATTTACGGATGGCGTTGGTTTAGAATAAGAGCTGGAATAAATCGCGGTACTTGAGCATTTGAACGTGTATGTTGCTATGGCGTCGAAGAAGTGATCGCGCGATGGGTTGGTGTGGATGATGTTGACGGGTTATCAGCCATGACAGACACGATATTGCCACACTTTAGATCATACCTCTTCATGGCAGAACTGTACATTTAGGATAGGTTGGTAACTGTATGAATTTTTATTTCTGCCAACCTATCCTGATCCTATTTATGCCATTCTAACAGCCCCAGAAATTGTTAATAATCACCATGTTGGGATTACCAATTCATTGCTGGGAAGTGAGAGGTTTCCTGCTTGATCAATTGCATAGACAACCAGTTTCGACCCTGCCAAAGACTTGTCGTAGAGCACTAAGCCTGGGATACCGCCGGTGCAGTAAGTCACACAGGTCGGATGGTTGGATCCTCCATTGATGGTGTACACATACTGAAGTTTGGAGGCTGGTGAGGCGTTATCGGTTGAGGGTTGCCATGTAAAACCGACGTAATCATTCGTAATTTCTGCAACCGAAATCACAGGTGCGCTTGGGCGTGATTCTTCAATGGTTGGTGTATGAAACGAGTAGGTCGTATAGTCGGAGGTGACTGTGTAAAGCGTGTTAGTTGAGCTGTCAAAATAGTAGCTTCGTTTGAATCGGAAAACGTAGTCACTATCTGGCAACAGGGGGTCAATCCAGTAGCCGTCATGATCCGCATGATGGACTTGCGGAGTTTGTGCACCAATGGGACCGCTCACATATTCGCCTACCACACTATAGCCACTATTGGGATCGATGTCCACAACAAACCGATAGTCTTCTGCCCTGAGCACAGTAATCACTCCAGGAGGCGGGACAGTCGGCACTGTTGGTGTCGGCGTCGGGGTTGGCTTTGGCTTCTTTGCATATGCAGTTGTTGTATTGGCGCCAAAGAGACTTATCATGAGCATAACTACAGTGAATGCTAACAGCATTCTGAATCCAAAGACACTTCGTTGAGAAATTTGATCAGTTTTCATCTCTTTAATCCTTTCAGTTAACTATACGAGTTGATAAATCAGCGCAGAAGAGCGGATACTCATCGCTGACAGTTAGATAATAAAGAAAACTTGTTACGGAACTCTTACCAATCTATTACGCCTTTCTTAAGCAGCGTTGGAGAAAATAGATATTGGATTGGCTTTGGTTGGGTCGATGGTTGAAGTATTTGTGGCGGCGGCAGCCGGCTACCACCGCTTTGAATCTGGCACCGATTCTGCCGGAAGAGGCGTCACTAGCGATACGGTGACAAAGGTTAAGCCGGGCTGGGCGGGTGAACACTGGACAGACCCCTCCCACGATTGGCGCGGATATGGACGCCATCTGGCGCGAGACCGTCGAGCCAATACGGGGTTGGCTTCTTAGCAGGCTTCGCAGAGGGCGTTGGCTTAGAATAGGGAACTATCGAAAATCAGTTGATGATTGCTCAAGAAAGGAACCTTCATGAGCGAAGATAAAGCTGTCCCCAACGTGTTACCAACCTATGCCGAGGCCCGGTCCGTCCCCTGCCCCGTCGACCGGAAACCACCCAGTCGGTCACACGATAAACGAGGTCCTCTCGCTATCGTTGTTTGTGCGGATAGCCGGATTATTATCGAGGCGAACGCGTCAATCTTGCATGCACACATATTTCTGGACAACGAAGAAATCCGTGATATCGGGGGCTCTCTGTCACCCAAGCTCTCGCGGCCGATATTGCAACGCCTCTGCCAAATGACTTGGCTGAATCATCTGCTCTCCCGCCAGATCGGCAATGGTGCGCGCCAACTTCAACACCCGATGATAGGCCCGCGCGCTGAGATTCATCTGCTGCACGGCGGTGCGCAGCAGGTTTTTGCCTTCTGCCCCAATTTGGCAAAAAGTTTGCACCTCGGCCGGCCCCATGTCGCCATTAATGAGTACAGATGGCTTTCGCAGCTCGGCAAAGCGCGTTTCTTGCACTTGGCGCGCCGCCTCCACTCGCGCTCGGATCACCCTCGAGCACTCGCCACCTTCCAGGGCCGCCAGCTTCTGAAAGGGCACACGCACCACATCTAGATGGATATCAATGCGGTCCATTAGCGGGCCGCTAATGCGCTTCTGATAGCGCTGGACCATAGACATGGAGCAGGTGCATTCTTTGCGCTCATCGCCATAATGACCGCAAGGGCAGGGGTTCATGGCAGCGATGAGCACAAAGTTGGCGGGGAAAGTCAGTGATCCGCTGGCGCGGCTAATGGTCACAACTCGATCTTCCAGCGGTTGACGCAGCGTTTCCAAATTGCGCGACCCAAATTCTGGCAATTCATCCAGAAAAAGGATCCCCCGGTGAGCCAGGCTGATTTCCCCTGGTTTGGGCCAGCGCCCACCGCCCACCAGTCCCGCATGGCTTATGGTATGGTGCGGGGCGCGGAAGGGGCGCGTGCGTACCAGCGGTTCACCAGCGGTAAGCGCATCGGCCACTGAGTAAATTTGTGTAATGTCCATGGCCTCTTTCAAGGTCAGGCGTGGCAAAATTGAGGGGAGCGCACGCGCCAACAGCGTTTTACCGGCGCCTGGCGATCCTTTGAGCAGGCAATTGTGTCCACCAGCACACGCGATTTCCAATGCGCGTTTGGCGTGTTCCTGCCCCTTAATATCCTCAAACGATATGGGAAACATCGGTTCAGTTTCTTCATCAAAAGTCAGCTGGTTTTCATACTTTTCAATCATATGCTGGCCAGAGAGATGCCCAACCAACGCAGATAACGAAACGACAGGATAGACCTCCAGCCCTTCCACTAGCGCTGCTTCCGGGGCATCAATGGCCGGAACAAAGATACGCCGATAGCCAGCCATTTGGGCGCGCATGGCTATGGGTAACGCACCGTTGATGTGGCGCACGCTGCCATCCAGACTCAACTCCCCCATAATCAGCGCATCGTCGACATCAGCCAGCAGCTGGCGCGTGGCGCTAAGGATGCCAAGCGCAATGGGCAGATCATAGGCGGGACCTTCCTTACGCAGATCGGCGGGAGCTAGATTGATGGTGAGGCGGTGTTGAGGAAAGAAGAAACCGCTGTTGGTAATGGCGGCGCGCACCCGTTCACCGCTTTCGCGCACGGCGGTGTCGGGCAGACCAACCAGGGTGATGCGTTCGAGACCCGAGGCAATGTCAACTTCAACGTGGATGGGCTCGGCTTCCAGGCCGATAACCGCGCAACTGTGAACTTTGGCTAGCACAATGAGGCGCCTTGCATTGCAATGATGATGGACAGGACAACGATGTTTGATTTGAATCGTGTGGTTCAATCAAACATGGTAACAATCCACAAGGCAAATTGCTATAGGACAAAAGTACCAATTGCGTACGCTCGATCATGATGCAGGACCGCGCAATCATGGCGTAAAAATAGCTGAATCTTCCGCAAAACAGAATATATGGAATAAAAAACGCTATGCAAAAAGCCAATTAACGGTTCAAAAAATAACTATATCAAAGACAACTCCTTCCTAAAAGAAGCAAGAAATCTTTCCATTTTAACGTGGAATTTTCTGCTTCTTTCGGGAAGGAGTCTGGTCAATCTATAAAAGCCAACGTAGGAGACGCGTTAAACCCGGCTCCTTTACCAGCGCGTACCTACCAGCCGCTATTCTTGCGACAAGAACGGCATAAAGAACTTAAAGTTGAATGGTGAAGCTGGTTCCTGATTCTCTTCCAGGCCCAGCGGTCCCGCCACAAAACCAAAGTCCAGCGTAATATTGGAGTTGTCGTCGGTGGCGCCGCCACTCCCCAACAGCCCCGAATCGGGCTCATTGATGGGTTCTTCAAAGTAGACCAGCGTGATCGCATTGCTGCAAATGCCGTTGGTTTCGGGCGTGGCATTGTTGAGACCGTTATCATTCAGATCTACGTTGTCGTTTGGATTCGTTTCAGTGGGGCCGCTGCTGTTCAGACCCTCCAGCGGGCCGCCGGCGGCAAAGTTGCTCTCATCGACGCAGATAATGTATTCACCTGGCGACAGCTCATCAAAAAGGAAATAGCCTTCGCCCAGCGTGGTGGTCGTGCGCGGCGCGCCATTCCCATCCAAAATGGGCGCGCCATTTTCATCCAACAGATTGAGCAGGACGCCAGCAATGCCGCGTTCATTCGCGTCAATAAGCCCATTATCCAGCCCGCCGCCGCCAAAACCATCATCCAGCCACACGCGGTTGCCCAAACTCATGGACGGCGCCTGCAAAACTTCAAAATCATGGTCGTCTTCATCTTCGGTACAGGGATTATTTTTGCCATCCTCGTCAATCACATCATTTTTGGGATTGCAATCGTTATTCGGATTCTGATCGGGCGTCGAGTCGATGTCTATGCGCACAATCCCTGTTTCATCGGTCGCGTTGGCAATTTCGGCCAGATTAACAATGTCGCCGGGCGGAATGTTGTCATCCACGGTGAACACAATATCCAGCGTAGTAGATACACCCGGGAAGAGCGGACCCGGAATCGTGCGGCTCACTAGCTCGCCGCTGCCCAGCCAGTTGACGTCGCTGACGGTCAGCCCGGCAGGCACATAGTCCACTACCAAAATGTCGGTGGCCGTTACCTGCCCCTGGTTAAACACTTCGATGGTGAAAGTCACCGTCTGGCCGGGGATTACCACGCGCGCCTGGCCGGCGCCCAGCACTTTGCGCAGAGCCAAGTCAAACTCGTCCTGAATGACAGTAGGCGATGCAAAGCCAAAATCCATATTGTGATTGTTGGCCCCGGCTGCGTTCACGTCAAACGTCACTGCCGCATAGACGCCATCATCAATGCCGTCGGAATCGACCAGATCCGTTTTGTTATTGTTGCTGACATCACCAGTTGCATTGGGCAAGGTAGGCGCCAGATCAGTCAGCGGCGTTTGCGCCAGCGCAATGCGCACCTGGTAGGCCGCCGTGTTGAGCGTCAACCCATTCACGCCATAGATGGCGCTGGCCGTGGTTTCGGCGGCGCGTGTGGCGTCGGACGAAAAGTAGTAGTGCCCATTGACATCGGTAATGGCGGTGGCCAGCACCTGTCCATTTGGCCCCACAAGTTCCACACTGACTTCCGCCAGCGGGGCTTCATTGGCATCTTGAATGCCGTTGCCATTCTCGTCCAGCCATACATAGTTGCCAATTTCAATAGGCGCCTGCTCACAGAGCAGCTCCAGATCGCCTAGACCGGCCGCCTTGGCAAAGGTGCCGGGCAACAGGTCCGTGTCGGGATAAACCTCATAGGCGCGGTCGGTCCCATCGGGCAACTCGCTATAGGCGCCGGTGATGTTGTTGAAAAAGCGCACGCCACCCGTGCGCGGGTACGGCGACGGCACATCATCGCCCAGCTGATGGACCGCGTCAAAATGGGTGGAAACCACTTCGCCGCTGCCGGCCAGAAAGGCCAGCGCCCCCAGGGCAGTCTCATTGTGGAAAAGGCCGCCCTCTACCGCAAAGGTATCGCGATGATAATATTCGCCGCCGCCCGGGCCCTGATTGTTGGCCAGATTAAAGGGGCATTCAGCAGTTCCTTCCAAAATGAGCGTGCCCTGCACATTGCAGGCGCGCAGCATATCGCCGCCGCTGTGGGCGTTATACAGGTTGCCATCGGCCAGGTTGGTGCTGCGATTGGCGCGCCCCCCTTGATGCCCCATGCGGTCAACAAAGCCCAAAATCAGGGAGCCATCATCATCGATTTCAATATTGGCCAAAATGGGCTGCGGATAGATGAGCGTGACGCCGTTATCAGAAATCGTCGCGTCAAAATCGTCGGTCCAGGGGAACCAACCGGTGCGCGTTTCCGCACCGGGATAGGAAGCGCCAAACGAGACGCGTCCTTTGGGGTAGTCCAGCGCAAAATCAAAAAAGGTGACAAAGGTGTCGCCGACGCGCCGCATAATGTAGGCATGCAGGTCGCTTTTGAGCTGGGAAGTTTGCGCCGAGCAGACGACGCCGATCCAGATCTCGCCATCATGTGCGCGCACGGCCCAGGGCCGCCGGTCATCAGGCGCGGGGACGGGCGTGGCGCCGCGCGAATCCATGCAGCCAGGGTCGGGCACGGGCGTGCGCGAAGCAATGGTTCTGGTGGCAATGTCAATACCCAGCAGCTCGCGCTGCAAAAGGTTCATCACGTAAAGTGTCTGCTCATCTTCAGAGATATCCATATCGCCCAGCGCCATCTTACCCACCAGCGCAAATGCCTCTGGGTCATGGCTCGAGGTGGAGGTGTTGGGCGGCAGCGCCGTTACGCGCGGGTCGCTGCCCACATCAATTCCGGGCAACGTGTTCAAATCCACAAATTCGGTCACAATAGGCGCCGTGGGGCTGGTATAGTCGGTGGCATAGATGCCGCCCGGCCCCAGCGGACCAAAGCCGCTGTGCCGCTTGAGCAACGCACCCGTAAAGAGCGTATGCGTTGCGCGCTGCCAGGCTAATCCCCACGTTGGGCCCATTTGGCTATTGGACGCCAAATGCATAGGCATGGCGGCGTTACTCACCAGCGTGGGATAATTAAACCACCAGCCATTTTCATTGTAGGGCCAAGTGACCAGCGTATCCAGCGCACCAGCCGTGCCGCCGCCCAATGGGTCACCGCTAATGAAACACGAAGTGGCCAGGTTGGGATTGGCGTTACAGTAATCGATCGGGTTGTTGACGCCCAAATCCACATGGCAAGTGGGTGCATTGACAAACTGCACCAGCGTGCCAGATGCATCACCGGCTGGCGTAGGACCGCCGCCAAAAGGGCCTGGCTCCAACCAATTGGGCAGACCACTAAATTCAATGCGCGCACCGTTGGTCAGGTCAATCGCACCCAGGTTATAGGCGCCGGACACGTTAATGGTCGCCGTGGCCAGCGTCTGGCCATTGGGTGCAATGGCGCTCACCGTAATCGGCGTGGCATCACCGTTCACTCCGCTCTCGTTGGGCTGCCGAGTACCATTGAAATTAAAGTCGCGAAAGACGGCGCCACCCACATCGGTAGCTGGGTTACAGGTCACCGCCTGCTGTGCTAACGCATTGGGCGCGGCGGCCAGGGCCGGCGCGGCCTGGAACCACAGCGCCATGCATAGCGCGCAAAGTGCACTGAAGTAGAGAAATCTCCTTCGTTTTGGAAACATACGGGGCTCCTTTTAAATATTATCTTCTACGCAGGGGGTCCAACGTTCTCTCATGATAACTTATGTTACGCAAGCCTGGCGGAAAGTCGGCTCGCCGACGTTCCTGTTTCCATCTAGCAGACCGGCTGTCGCTGCGGAATGTGAGATGATAACAAGCGTGTAGGCCCGCTATCCAGTCTCAATCATGAGCGGGGAATTCCCAATACTTTAGTCTTGTGATGGCTCTGTGCGCTGCACAACCGCCATCATGCAAGTCTCTAGGCTCTGTGCCCACACAACCGCCATCATACAAGTCTCTAGGCTCTGTGCCTACACAACCGCCATCATACAAGTCCTACCCATTATAGAAGACGGTTAAGGGCGCAATTTGATACGGCTGGTAAGTAAAGTGCAAGCTTTGTTGAGAAATCGGATTTTTCGAAACAGATGGTACAGGCGTCTAGAGACACGGCCAGTAATACCAACTGCGGTTGTAAAAGCTAAATGGTAGTTTATAAGCAGGCTATAAAATCAAGTGCGCTTTAGCGCAGCTTCCTCTATCAGCCTGGGCGCTTTAGCCCCAGGCGTTTACCGGATTATTTCGTTAATATCCATCAACCAATGCCGTCGTATTACCGATTTAATTGGCTAACTTTCATCAACCCCTGCCACCCGCTAAAGCAAGCGCCCCAATGCCTCCGCCGTGGTAACCGGCAGCTGACAGGCGTAGTTCTCACAGACATAGGCGGCGGCTTTGCCATCAACCAGCGTGCGTCCCTCGAGCAGCGGCAACATGCTCTCTTCGTTGGGACGTTTGAGCGCCAATACGGTGGTGGGCAGATAGCGTTGGCGCACTTGGTCCAACAGGGCCTGGGTAGCGGCCTCCTGAGGATCGCCCACAATGGCCACTTCTTGGCTGGGCGAAAGCAACGCATTGAGCACGCCCAACAGACGGCCAAAGCCGGTGGGCTGCTGGGCCATGGCCTCTTTCATCATGAGCAAAATCGCCGTGGCGCGCTGTCGATATTCCTGGTTGCCGGTGAGCACAGACAGCCGCAGCAACGCTTCCGCGGCCAGCGAATTACCGCTGGGAATGGCGTTGTCGATAAAGTCCTTGCGCCGCACCACAAGCTGCTCGTGGTCCACGCCGGTTTGGAAAAAGCCGCCGCGCTCCTCATCACCAAATTGCGACAACATGAGCTGCGTGAGCCGGCTGGCTTCCCCCAACCAACGCAACTCAAAAGTGGCTTCATAGAGCGCAATCAGGCTGCGAATAAAGGCGGCGTAATCTTCCAAATAGGCGTTGAATCTGGCGCCGCCCAGTTGGCGCCCCTTTTCTTGCGGGGAGAGCTGGGGCGGCGTCCACGAGCGATACAGCTTACCGTCGGGCTGGCTCATCTTATCGAGCACAAAATTGGCCGCCTTGCGCGCCGCATCCAGCACATCTGCGCGCCCCAACACCGCGCCACAATCGGCCAGGGCATGAATCATCAGACCGTTCCATTCGGTCAGAACTTTCTCATCGCGGGCCGGTTTGATGCGCAATTCGCGGGCGGCAAAAAGCGCATGCTTGCCTTCAGCAATAACGGCTGCCACCGCCTGCTCCGTTTTGCCAAAACGCCGCGCCACGTCGGCCAATGTCATGTTGATGTTGAGAATGTTGTGGCCCTCAAAGTTGCCGCGCGGCGACACGCCAAAATGTGCATTAAAGAGCCGTGCGTTCTCGGCGCCCAATAGCGTTTCAATTTCAGCTGGCGACCAAACAAAGAACTTACCCTCTTCACCTTCGCTGTCGGCATCCTGGGTACTGTAAAAGCCGCCCGCCGGCGCCGTCATTTCGCGCAGCACATAATCAATCGTCTCGTTCACAATGTGCAAAAAGAGCGGCTTCTGCGTAATCTGCCACATATGCAGATAGGAGCGCAGCAGCTGGCTGTTATCATAGAGCATCTTCTCAAAGTGGGGCACCAACCAAATGGCATCCACGCTATACCGGTGAAAGCCGCCGCCAAGCTGGTCATAGATACCGCCTTGGGCCATCTTCTCCAGCGTCAGCTCGGCCATATAGAGCGCTTCGGGATCGCCTGTGCGTGCGTACTGGCTCATGGCGAAGTCGAGCGTCATGGGCTGGGGAAACTTGGGCTGCTGGCCAAAACCGCCTTCATATTCATCAAAATATTGGCGCAAATTGGCCAACGCCTCATCCAGCACTTCGGCGCCCAGGTCTTGCTCGGCGGCATCGATCAACGCGGTGCGCGCCAGCTGCGCGGTCAGCCGCTGCGCCTGCTCGCGCACTTGGGCGCTGCGGTTCTCATACGCATCGGCCACCGACATGAGCACTTGCTGAAAGCTGGGCATGCCGTAGCGTGGCTCGGGCGGATAGTAGGTGCCACCATAAAACGGTTCGCCATCGGGCGTCAGGAAGACGCTCATGGGCCAGCCACCCTGCTGCGTCATGGCCGTCACCGCTTCCATATAGATCGAGTCCAGATCGGGCCGCTCTTCGCGATCCACCTTGATGTTGACAAACAGCTCGTTCATCATGGCCGCGGTCTGCGCATTTTCAAAGCTCTCGCGCTCCATCACGTGGCACCAGTGGCACGCGCTATAGCCGATGCTCAAAAAAATAGGCTTGTCTTCGTCACGGGCGCGCGCCAGCGCTTCCTCTCCCCACGCATACCAATCCACCGGGTTATGGGCGTGCTGCAACAGATAGGGCGAAGTTTCGTTAATCAAGCGATTGGTGTGGGTTGGGCTGCTATTGGACACGAATGGGGCTTTCGGGAAAGTAAACAACTGATGGCGCCGATCGACACATAATATGGCTGCATTATAGCGCAGCCAGTGGGGCGCGTCGAATTGGGCGCAGATTCTGCCGGCTGTGCCAGCAGGAACGGATGAAGTGGACGGCGGTTTGGGGTGCGGTGGCGTGTGGCAACTTGCGTATTGACATTTGGGGAGGTCAGGAGTATACTAACTACGGTTAGTAACTATAGTTAGTATACTCGGCCCAAACGAATCTATAACCCAGTGAACGACCAACATTTCTACCGGTACACGCAATACGCACCACGCCTCCATGACCATCAAACATGCCCTGCTGGCGCTGCTGGCAGAAGAGCCGGGCCACGGCTACGAACTGAAGAATCGCTTTGACCAGGCGCTGGGTGAGATCTGGCCGCTACAGCAGGCGCAGATCTACAACAATTTGCGCATTTTGGAAAAAGATGGGCTGATCGAGCTGGACGCGCTGGTGGCGCAAGACGACCTGCCGGACCGCAAAGAGTACCGGTTGACCGCGGCCGGACAGCAGGCATTGGCGACATGGATTTCATCACCAGCCTCTGGCAGCCGCAAGCTGCGCGATGATCTGTACTTGAAGATGATGACCATTGTCAACGTGCTGCACCAGCCACAAAAGCTGAGCGACCTGCTTTGGCAGCAGCGCGACATCTATTTGCACCAACTGCGCGATCTAGAGCGCAGCCTTGCTCAAGCCGAGGCGGTTCCCGACCTGTTGACGGCCGGGCTGCTGGAAGGGGCGATTTTACATACAGAGGCCGATTTAACTTGGCTAGACCGCATGGAAGAGCGGCTGCAAGCGCTGACGCAGGCAGGTGCAGCATAATGGTGCGCTTTGTGACGCTTTGGGCGGCGCGTGCAAAGCGCTTCTGGCGCATTGCCCCGGCGCATCTGGCCGCCGTGGCGCGCAGCGAACGACAGCTTGGCGTATTGGCGCTGGTGGGGTTGGCGCCCGGCGTGGCCGCGCTGACCGCTTGGGTGCATCTGGCGCAACAGGCGCCAAAGAGTGGCGCGACCACTCAAAGCCATTGGCTGCTGCCCGCCTTTCTGCTCAATGCCATTGGGCTGGAAGGCATATTGGTGGGCGCCGGCATGGTCACGCTGCTGATCGGCTGCCTGGGCTTGACCAATCTCTATCTGGCCAGCCTGGAACGACGACAGCAGACATTGGTGCTGTGGCGCGGGCTGGGGTTGACGCTGCTGGAAGTGCGTTTGCTGCTGGGGTTGGAGGCAGCGGCAGCCGGCGCGTTGGGCAGCGGGGTGGGCTTAATCGGGGGCCTGTTGATCAGCCGCCTGAGCTGGCCGGCTGCGCAGCGCTACTTTGACTTGACGCAGCCACACGGCGTAACGGCGCTGCCCCTCTTTTGCGGGCTGGCAACTGGTCTGTTGGCCACGCTTTTTTTTATGGGCGCGGCGGTGGTCACCGTGCAGATGCCCACGGCGCTCTTGCTGCGCGGCGCGCAGATTCACCCATTCAACAGTTGGCATGAACTACGCGCATCCGCTTGTGGGGCGCTCTTTGCCGGCGTGTTGACGCTCTTTGCCGCGCTGCTGGTGCTGTCGCTGCGGTCGGCCTTGTAGCTGAGCGGGCTGGCGTTTCTGCTGGCGGCGCTGCTCACCACCGGCGGCTGGTTGTTGACGCGGCTTTACGCGCGGCTGCCCACGCCGGTCAGCGCGCCGTTGTGGACGCTGGCCGTACAGAATTTGGCCCGCTTCCCCAATCGCACGGCGGGTATGGTGCTGGCGTTGACCACCGGCGCCTTTGGCGTGGGGATGGCCGCGCTCTCCTGGCTGGATGGCCGGGCCGATGCGGCACTGCCCTTATGGGTGGCGGGTATGGTTTTGGTGGCAGGAGCAAGTTTGGTGTTGGCGATTGCCGCCCTGGCTGCCCGTGAACGCCGTGATGAGCTGCGGTTGCTGCGGGCGCTGGGCGCACGTACAAATCGGGTGCGGCGATTGATTATGATGGAATATGCCATTGTGGCGCTGGGCGGCGGTTCCCTCGGTGCGCTCATCGCCCTGGCCAATTGGGCCGTGACCGGCGGCGAAGGCGGCTGGCTGCGCGCCATTGTGCTGGTAATTGTGGATCTGCTGGGGGCATTGCTCTCAGCCTGGGCCGGGGCGGTCCCGGTTTTGATGTACGATTTCAGATGTACGATTTACGAGGTCGTTTCGTCGACGAGGTTTGTTCGTAAGTCGTAACAATGTACGATCTCAGATTTACGATTTAAGAGGTCGTTTCGTTTACAAAATTACTGGGAAAATCGCGGCCCCAAACGATGGGGAAGTTACGACTTACGAGAGCATTTGGTCTACAAAATCACTCGTAAATCGTACATCCCAAATCGTAAATCGAAAGGGTTTTATGATGAACGCAATGCATAGCGGTTGGAAGCTCGGCGGTCGCGTAGCCGTGCGACTGGCCGTTGTATATATCTTATTGGCGGCGTTGGTCTTTTATTTGCAGGTTTCAAGCCGCGGCATGGCCGCGGTGTGGCGACCGGAGCGACTGGTGCTGGCGCAGATGCTGGGCAGCGGTGTGCTGCTGGTGCTGGCCGCGCCATTGCTGCTGACGGCGCCGATATTATTGGCTTGGCTGGCGGGCAGCGTAGCCGGCTTTATGACGGGGCTATTGGCGCCCGTGTTGGGCAATCGCAGCCTGGCGCGTTGGTGGGGTATGTTCTGCTTTAGCGTGCCTTCGATTATCTTTCACAACGCCGCCGACCTGCGCCCCACGCTGATTCTGGGCCAGCATTGGCTCAATTCCTACTGGTTCTGGATTGGGCTGCCCACGCTGATTAGCATTCTGGTGGGGGCCAAGGTGGGTGAACGATTGGCCGCAAACGAGACGAACGAAGTGGTGATTGGATGATGGTGGTTTTATGAACGAAAAATTGCAATCCTGGTTGGCTCCGTTGACGGGGCTGCCGGTGGCGCTCATTTATGGGGTGCTGGCGCGCTTGGCCTTTAGTGCGCCGGATGAGAGCGGCGCGCTGAGCGCCATGACGTGTGGTTTTCTCTTTTTGGTTCCCATTGCCATGGGGGCGCTCACAGTCTATTTTGCGCCCCCCCATTTACAGCTTTCGGGACGCTACGCCTTTCTGATGCCGTGGGTGGCCTGTATTGTCACCGTGCTACTTATCGCCGCCATCGGGCTAGAAGAGGTGGTGTGCATCGTCATGGCGCTGCCGCTATTTTTACTCTTGTCGAGTTTGGGCGGCTGGCTCATGCACCTGCGTAAACGCAAGAATTACGTTTCCAATCTCATGCATGGCTCGCTGCTGGGGTTGCTGTTGGCAGCGCCCTATTTGGTCACACCGTTGGAAACGCGGCTGCCGGTGGGAGACACCATCTATCACGTGCAGAATCAGGTTGAGATAGCGGCGGATGTGGACACCGTGTGGCGCAACATCATTGAGGTGCCGTTGATTCAACCGGAAGAGCAACATTTTAGCATCTTCCATCCGCTGGGGCTGCCCAAACCGCTGGCAGCCACGCTTTCGCATGAAGGCGTGGGCGGCGTGCGCCACGCTTCGTTTGAAAATGGGCTGCTCTTTATTGAGGAGATCACGGCTTGGCGCGACCACGATAGCCTGAGCTTTACCATTCAGCGCGATGCCCAGCGCCAGTTGCCGGCGCCGCTCAATCAAATCGGCGGGCGCTATTTCAACGTGCTGGATGGCACCTATCGCATTGAGCCGCTGGCTGATGGACGCGTGCGGCTGCATCTCGAGAGCACCCATCGTCTCTCCACCCGCTTCGACTTTTACGGCGGTCTCTGGACGCGTTGGGTTATGTGGGATTTGCAGGATTATATTTTGCAAATCATTAAGGTACGCTGCGAGAAGTGAAATAATGTATGACTTCAGATTTATGATTTACGAGGTTGTAATGAATCGATTTACGATCTCAGATTTACGATTTACGAGGTTGTTTCGTTGACAAGGTAGCCTTGTAAATCGCAACTACGCAGGAGATGAGAGAACCGATTTACGAAGTGATATTGGTGACGCGGTAATTTCGTAAATCGTAAATCCAAAATCGTGATTCCCAAGGGGAAAGCTATGAATCAGCCTGAATTGTTAGTCCAAATCGACGGCGTATCTAAACGATTTCAATCAGCAGGGGGCGCGGTGCAGGCGGTGAATGATGTGAGTGTAGCCGTTCGCGCGGGGGAAATGGTGGCGCTGGTGGGCCCCACCGGCAGCGGCAAGACGACGCTGCTTTCGCTCATGGCTGGGCTGGAAGAACCAGACGCGGGTGCAATTACACTGCTAGGGCGGCGACTCGATGAACTCAATGCCGACAGGGTGACCGATCTGCGCAGCCAAGCGGTGGGCTTTGTCTATCAGCGTTTCAACCTCTTTCCGGGCTTTACCGTGCGCGAAAATGTGGGGCTGCCGCTGCGGCTCATGCTGCGCCCGCCGTTTGATGCGCACCAGCGCTCGGGGCAAATTTTAACCGATCTGGGGCTGGATGAGTTGGCGGCGCGCTATCCCGGCGAACTTTCGACGGGGCAACAGCAGCTGGCGGCCATTGCGCGGGCATTGGCCGCCAACCCGCCCCTAATCTTGGCCGATGAGCCTACGGCCAATCTAGACACAAACACGGCCCGGCAGATCATGGCGCGGCTGCGGGCGCTGGCTGATGAGGGCCAGCACGGCGTGGTCATCGCCACCCACGATCTGCGCATGGCCAGCCAGGCAGACCGCGTGCTCAACTTACGCGACGGCGCCCTTGTCAAAGAGACGGTCATGCAGCCGGGAAGGGCCACGCGTGAGGTACTGGCGGAGTTGATGTAGGGGCATGACAAGGTGAAAGGGTGAAAGGGTGACTTCGACAAGCTCAGTCACCTTCTCGCCTTTTCATATTGTCACCTTTTCACCTTATTGCTCACCCCACCAAATTGTCCCGAATGTAATCAAAATTAATATCCAGCCCCAGCCCGGGGTCTTGCGAAACGTAGACGTACCCTTCATCGTCCATGGGATCAATGGGTTTGTTGAGCCACGGTTTGGGCGCGTCGTAATCCACAAAGGGATGGAGCAGACCGCGCTCGTAATATTCGCCAGGGAAGGCCATGGAGCAGAGCACGTGCAGATTGCCCACGCCGCCGCCATGGACCTCCATGCGCATCCCAAAGGCCTCGGCCAGATGCGCCACTTTGACCAACGGCGTAATGCCGCCCAGATCGCCCACGCCACCGCGCACTAGGTCGCAAGCGCCGGCCTTGATCCATTCGGCGCGGGTAAACATTTTGCCCTCGGCCGTTTCCGGCCCACAAATGGGCAGCAACGTGTTTTCACACAGCCAAACGTATGAAGACATGCTGTGTTCGTCCATGGGCTCTTCCATCCAATAGTAGTCCAGTTTTTCCAGCTCACGCGCCAGATAAAAGGCTTCTTCGCGGCTGTAATAGTGGAACGGATCGAGCATGAGCGGCACGTCCGGCCCCACGGCTTCGCGCACGGCGGCGCACGCTTCGATGTCGCGCTTGACGCTGGGGGCGCCGGGGTAAGGTGGCTGCCAGGTGTGCAGCTTGAATGATGGATAGCCGCGCTCCTTGACGCACCAGATGGCAAAGTTGGCGTAATCTTCGGGCGTGGCCAGGCCACCTTCCAGATCATCACCGCACATGGTGCTGGCGTAGGCGGGAACACGATCACGCGTGGCGCCCAGCAGCTTGTGTACCGGCAACCCCACGGCGCGGCCGGCCAGGTCCCACAGGGCTAAATCCACCACCGTGAGTATCTTATCATGCAGCGTGGCCAGGTTGAGCCGTTGCCGTTCTTTGAGTGCATGCCAAATCTGTTCGCGATAGTGCGGGTCTTTATCAATCAGAATGGGCTTGACCAGATTTTCCAACACGGCTTTGGGGATGCCGCCAAAACAGTAGCCCTTGACGCCTTCATCGGTAATGATGGTGGTCAGGCTTTGGGTGGCTTCGTGTTCCGGCCCCGGGTGGCCATGGCCCTCCGAATCGCGGGTGGTGTTTGAAAGATAGCGGAAGCTTTCAACGGTTACATCAACAATTTTCACGGTTCATCTCCTTATTTTACGGCAATGTCCCTTCGGAATTTCGTGAAGGGGTAGGCGGATTCTACAGACCCGACGCCTGGAAACACAAAACAAGTGGGCGCTGTATCATCTGCAGTTTATAAAACTATTTTTGGGTTTTACCAGGACAACAGTATAATAAATCTTTGTGTCAATTCTTTCATCTTTTGGGTGCAAAGAGTTCAGGTACACATGGCTTGCGCAACGCCAGCAGATTGCCGAGAACGAGCGTAGCTCCACCTCGACGGCTTTTACTCTTGGCCCGCGTGAGTCTTAATATCAGTAGACCACAACGACAAGAGATAAGGCCGGATTTATCAATCGAGACCGACGCCTGTATCGCCAACGCCGTTGCGGTGTACTGAATATAAAGAGAATTACAAAGGCGGTTGAGGGGTTTTGGCTCACAAAATCCCATATCAAAGAAAGGACCTATTCTCATGCCAAAGTTAACTGTCGAAGGTGTCGGTACATACGATGTGCCCGAGGACAAGCGGCTGGTGCTCGCGCTGGTCGATGAAGCAGGCGTGGATCAGATGCATGCCTGTGGGGGCCATGCCAAATGTACCACCTGTCGCGTCGAATTTGTAGCGGGTGAGCCAGAAGCCGAAACAGTGGCCGAGCGCGACAAAATGGCCGAAAAAGGGCTGACCGGCGTGCGCCTCTCCTGTCAGATTCTGTGCGATCACGACATGACTGTACGGGCGATCAGCCGTCTGGCCGATTTCCCCACTCGCGAAGATCCAGGTTCGCGGCCGGCAGATGAAATTGAGCCAGAGCCCGAATGGATATAATTTAGTTCATTCCAAAAATAAAATATTCAGCATGGCCTACAAGCTAATCCAGAAAGTCGATTTGAATTGGAATATTTATTTTTCTGGATTAGCCTTAGTAGCTAAGTAACTAGTAGTTGGTCTTTGGTGGCCGGTAGTAGTGGGCGACCAGCTACCGGCCACCAAAGACCAACTACCAAAAATCGAAAGTGAGTCATTCAATGGCGAATACGCTAAAAGTCGGCGTGATAGGCGTCGGCGGTATTGCAAAGACGCATATGCCCGGTTGGGCTGCATCCGAAGACGCTGAGGTGATTGCCGGCAGCGACGTCAGTCAGGAAATGTTGCAGAATTGGGGCATCACACACGGTGTCGCCACGCTGTCCACCAATCCCGCAGACTTATTTAATAACCCGGATATTGACATTATTGACGTGTGCACGCCCAACATGTATCACACCGAATTGGTGGTGGGTGCGCTCAACGCCGGCAAACATGTAATCTGCGAAAAGCCGCTGGCCCCCACGCCGGATGGCATCCACAAAATGATCGAAGCGCGCAACCGTTCAGGCAAAATGCTGATGACGGCACAGCACTTCCGCTTCAAAGGCAACTCGCAAGCCATGAAAGCCGAGATCGAAGCCGGCGCGCTGGGCGATATTTACCATGCCCGCAGCTGGATGTTGCGCCGCGGCTGGATTCCGGCCCGCCCTGGTTTTGTTTATAAAAAGAACAGCGGTGGTGGCCCTTGCATCGACATCGGCGTCCACATTTTGGACCTGACGCTCTGGTTTATGGGCAACCCCAAGCCAGTGGCCGTCAGTGGTGTTGCCAAAGCACCCTTGGCCAAGCATGAAGGCGCTTTTAGCCAGTGGGGCATGGCCATGGTGCAGCGCGACATGGATGTGGAAGATTTTGCCGCCGCCTTTGTGCGCTTTGACAA
Source organism: Caldilineaceae bacterium (assembly GCA_020634755.1). Classification (GTDB taxonomy): domain Bacteria; phylum Chloroflexota; class Anaerolineae; order Caldilineales; family Caldilineaceae; genus JACKBC01. The sequence goes on from JACKBC010000018.1 coordinate 46,659, forward strand.
TGGCGCCACGCTGATTTTGGAAGTAAGCTGGCTGCTGCATCACGACACGCCTGGCGAAGATATGCAGATGTGGCTCTATGGCACCGAGGGCGGCAGCCACTGGCCCCAGGGTGAAATCCTCAGCACCAACTACAACACGAAGCAGTTCTATAACCAGACGCTGCAACTGGTCGGCGACCCCATGGAGCCCCATGCGCTCGAGTGCGTCCAGTTTGCCCGCGCGGTCAAGGAAGGCGCCCCCTCGCCCGTGCCCGCCGAGCAATCGCTACAGGTGATGACCATTCTAGACGGCATCTATCGCAGCCAAGAAGCCGGTCGCGAAGTAACGCTGGAGTAAGGAATTAGGTGATTCGTTCGTTGGTTAATTGGGGTTGCGATGGATCGCCCCAATTAACCAATCACCTAATCATCCGCCTGTCCCCTGGCTCTTTTGGCCGCCGCCAAATAGCTCTGCTCCACGTTCAAAATATGCTCCAAGACCTGCATGGCAGACCAGCCGCCATCATCTGGCTGAAGTTGAGCCGTGTCGTCAGTCAGACCCACGGTGGCAGCCAGCAGTTGACCCCACGCGCGCTCGGCTTCGGCCAACATGCGCTGCGGCATGGTGGGACCGCTGCCCACCTTTTGGCGCGAATCCTCCAGCTGATTGCTGTGTTCGCGCATGTGTTCACCAAAGCGCAGCAACACGCGGCGCAGTTCATCCCAGCGTTTCAAGTCAGTGGGCGTGCTAAACTCGGCTTCCGTGGTGTCATCCAAAGTGCGTAGCGTATCCATGCGCACGGCGCGAATCTGGCTCAGCAGCTCCTCAATGTTCTGACGCGACATACAATTTCCTCTCCGTCATCATCCGTAATCACATCACATTTACCACAGTTTGCTCCGGCCCAAAGTGGCGGGCCACCGGCACATCGTGCTGTTTACACCACTCTTTAAGCGGATTGCCGCCGCCGTCGGGCTGGAAGCCCAGCTCGTCGTCCCACTGTTCACCAACCAGATAGCGCTCTAGCGGCGTCAGCTTTTCCACAAAGCCAGCCTCCTGCTTCCGAAAGTCCATGGGCATGACCCAGCGATAGCCATAACCAATCATGATGCCTTTGCGAATCCAGCTGGATAGATTGGCCGCGCCGGCGTGCCAAGTACGATTCTCAAATATCAGGCAGTCGCCCGGATTGAGCAGCGGTTCAACCGTGTTGGCTGGGTCCGCCTGGCCGGCCGGAATTTCAATGCGCTCTTTGAGCTGGTTGCTGCCCGGCGCCACCAGCGTAACGCCGGTGTTGGGTTCGCTCAGGTCCGTGAAGTAATAGGCACACTTAAGCTCGATGCGCGGAATGGTGTAGTGGCCCAAATCGTGCATGGCCTGGGCATAGTCGCGATGCCAGCCGGGCGTGCGGTGGCTGGCCGGCGTACCGGCCGGGTCGGGATGTTTATAGATCAGATGCGAGGTCATCAGGTGCAAATTTGCCCCCAATAATTGCACCACAATGGGCAGGATGGTCGGATGCGTCATCAGCGGAATGTAGGCATCGTCCAGCGTGACCGAATTCCGAAAACCATCGTAAAGCCCATCGGGCTTGCGTTGGCGATTCACTTTAATATCGCTGGCTATCAGCCGGTCGCTGACTTCAATCAGCCGGCTAATGGTGGCGCCATCTAACGCATTGCGCACAATCAGATAGCCTTGCTGGTCAAACTGATTGCGCTGTGCGGCGTCAAGCGGGTGATATTCGAGCATGGGAGCTGTCTTCCTTTCCGATGGCAATTTTGCAAAAGATACGGTCGGGCATAATTACAGCTTGCACGCCGGATTGACCGACACATTTAATCTTTCCACCGCAAAGAACGCGAAGATTTGCAATGGTTCTCGAGTAAATTCTGCGCGTATCTTTGCGCTCGTTGCGGTAAAATAAGACTTGTTAGTTAACCAACCTTGCGTCCTAAGAGATAACGATGATGCGCCCACACGGCCTTGACCTGCCAGGGCAGCGGCGCGTGATCCAGCCAGGCATATTTCATGACGCGCTCGCGCAACTCCGGCTCTTGGCCCATGTAGTAGGCCATAGTGCTCCAATGCCAGCCGTCCCCCGTAAATTGAGCTTCAAGCTGCTGGGAGCGAATGCCCAGCCGCTTAAGCACCTCATTGGCCGGCATGACCGTATCGGGCCAAGGCGGCGTATCCAGCACGCCCTGCTCGATGATCTCCACGCCAGCATTTTCCAAAATACGGCGGATGCGCCCAATTTGGGTCCAGCTTTCGTCATGGGTGGTAAAAAATTCGCGGTCGATAATCAGCTTGCGCATCCAATAGCCCACTTGAATGTTATTGGGCATGGCCACAAAGACCAAATTGCGGCTGGTGCGCGCCAGTTCGGTGAGCAGCCCAGCCGGGTCGCCAATATACCAAAGCCCCGCCCACTGCCAAGTCAGATCAAAAGCAGCGCTGTCAAAGGGCAGATGCCCCCACTGGTCCGGGCGAATCTGCACCAGATTGGCGGGCAAGCGCAGATCGCCGCGCCAGATGCGCTCCACGCCGGCCAGCCGCTCAGCGTTGTCATCCACCATGGTCACGCCGACGCCGTTCTGCGCCAAGATTACATCGTTGATGCCGCTGACCCCGGCCATGCCGTAGAGCGGTGCTTCCAACACCGACTGGATGCCGTGACGCACGCGCAACGCGTCCAAAAAGTCATTGAGCACAAAACGCTCATAGACCAGCCCCAAGCCCTCGTTGTAGTCGGTCAGATATTTACGCCAGGTTGAGCCATCGTCGGGCGGCACAGGAAAGTGGAGATTGGAAATTGGAGATTGAGTCATGGGATTTACGATTTTATGCTGCGGTTGTGATGAAAAGCGCAGTTTTCGAAAACGCTCCTAGAGAGCGATTTGCGGTTTTCATACAGAGCAAAGTATAGATGTACGATTTGCGAGGTTCGTTTGTGAGAATGGTTGGTTGAGTTACACTATTTTCGCTATGGATCAACACCGTCGGCATGTCTAGCGCCGGTCACCCTGTCACCTTGTCATCAGGTGATCAGGTCATCAGGTCACCTGATCACCGTTCGACTGGACGGACCATCAGCGTATACCCCCGTCGTCCAATCACCTCAACTTCATCACCGGCGTTGACCTGGCCTCGTTCCAGGCGCGCATTCCACCATTCACCATAGACAAAGACGCTGCCGCGCTCATGGGCGCTAAAGGGTGCTTTGGCCGCGCCTATCTGGCCAATGAGTCCTTCGCTGCCGGTTTTAGCCGGTCGGCGCTGGGCGGCCAGCCCCTTGGTGCCGGCAAAAAAGCTGAATGCTCCCAGCGCTACGGCCAGCGCGATAATGGCGGGCCAGGGCGCCGCGACGCCAGGCGCGTCGAACAAGAGCGCCGCCCCCAGCCCAAAGGCGATTACGCCGCCCAGGGCCAGCGCGCCAAAAGTTGGCGTAAAGGCCTCGCTGACAAAGAGCACCAGCGCCAATGCCATGAGCCCCAGCCCGGCAAAGTTGGCGTCCAGCTGGCCCAATGCATACATCCCCAGCAGCAGACAGACCAGCCCAATGGCGCCCGGAATCCAGGTGCCGGGGTTCCACACTTCGGCCAACAGACCAGCAGATCCAACCGTTAGCAAAATCGTGGCCACGGTGGGGTTGGCAAGCAGGTTTAGAAATTGCTGAATGAAATTCAGATCGCGACGCTCAATCACGGCGTCGCCCGTCTCCAGCGTGTGTGCTTGGCCGGCCACAGTCACTTCAAAACCATCGAGTTGGGTCAACAGGTCGGCCAGATCGGCGGCCACAAAATCGATAACGCCCAGCTCCAGCGCTCGGTCTGCCGTAGCCGCCGCCGCATCCTGCACCGCTTGCACCGCCCACTCCTTGGCGGCGTCGCCGCGCCGCGCGGCCAGGTTCTCAATGTCGGCGCTCAAAATGTTTTTGACTTTGGCCGCCATGGTGGCGCCCACATCTTCGCCGTTGGAGCCCACCGGGCTGGCCGCGCCAATGCTGCTGCCCGGCGTCATGGCGGCTACATGTCCAGCCAACGTGATAAACGTGCCGGCGCTGCCGGCATGGGCGCCAGTTGGGGCCACATAGACGACAATGGGCGTACGTGACGCCAACATTTCCTGCATGATCGACTTTGTCACTTCCACGCTGCCGCCCGGTGTATCCAGCTGCAAAATGATCGCCTCCACCGGCGCCCCTAGCGCTTCGGCTGCACGTGCGGCGTCGATGCTATCCACAATATACTTTTCCAACACAGGCGTCACCGCGCCCTCAAAAGTGAGCACGTAGATGGTGCGTTGGTTGTTGGCGCCGTCCGCTTGCGTAGGCACAGCCGCCAGCACATTACCGGCCAGCGAAAGGAACAATCCCGAAAGGAGGCAGGTTAAGTAAAAAATGCGCCAGAAGGCATAGAGTTTGTGCGTTTTCTTAATTATTTTGGGCATGATTCAATTGAGGCCATTCCAAAAACAAAATATCCAACATGGCCTGCAAGCTAATCCAGAAAAACGATTTGAATTGGGATATTTATTTTTCTGGCTTAGCCATAGACAGGAGAGACAACGCCGCAATTCGTAGGGCGGGCATCCCTGCCCGCCGGTTTCGTCACTGAATAAATGCCATTAGTCGAATGGCGAACGTCCATATCCGGCAAAAGGACGATTTGGAAAATCGCCTTACAATAGCGCGCCCCACACTACGTTGGCAACGATCATCATCCATAACAACATTGCCAGCGCACCAAGAGCCACCGGTGCAATCATACTCATCACCATGCGCAGCGTATCCAGCCCCGTAATGGTCCGCGCGGCGTGAAAATAGACCACCACGGCCCACACTACGCCCGCCAGCCCCAACAGCCAGCCCAGTACCGGCACAAAGGCCAATGCACCCAACAGCAGCGGGATAAATGCATAGCTGGTGGCCGCATAAAAATGCTGGAGCGTGCTGTGCGCCCCCAACAGCAGCGCCATGCCGGCTACCGCCAGTCCATAGACAATCCATACGGCTAACCAGCGCATGGGCCAATTGAGCCATTCTCCCAGGGCGCTCAAAAAGGCGGCCAGCCCAGCTGGTCCGCGTGGTGGTAGGCCGGCCACAATCTGCGCAGTCTCCGCCGCAATATCTAGGGCAGAATTGGGCGTAACCGGGGTAGGGGAAGACCAATTCCGCGCGGCCTGCGCCAACGGCAGCGCCGTGCCGATCGATGCAGCCTGCGTCCAGTTCCAAATAAAGGGCAACAGACCGGCCAGCAATGCCACCGTACAGACTAGACCCAAGCCTTGGCGCATGGTGAGATCAAAGGGGTGAAAGCGAACAACGGCGGCTGGATTGCTCAGGGCCGGCTCACCCCCGTCTGGCACATTACCACCTGGCACATTACCATCTGGCACATTACCATCTGGCACATTACCATCCGGCACATTACCACCTGGCACATTACCATCCGGCACATTACCACCTGGCTCGCTACCATCTGGCTTGCTATCACCTGGCTCGCTGATGACCGGCGGTGCAGCGGCAAAACGCAGTTGTACGGCATCCACCATCTGCTGCAACGTGGGCAGCCATGCCGACCGTGGAAAAGGTCGCTGGACGGGCGTCAATTCCGCATTTTCACTCGATTCGAGATAGGAGGTCATACGGCGCCTCCTTGCAATAGCCAGCGCAAGAACCAGATGCTTGCCGGCAATAGAATCAGCAACTGTACCAGCAGGGGGATTACGGCCGCCACCGCGGCTTTTTGCCAGGGCAAGTCTTGCGCCACTTCCAGCGCGCGATAGGTAATGAGCAAGCCCCAGGCAAACAGCAGCAACCCGCTGACCGAAGCAAAAGGCGCGATGGATACCACATAGAGCGCGCTGGGCGCAGCTACTAATGCCGTGGCGCCCAACGTCTGGCTAAATGATCCGCGGCCGCCCATTTGGCGCGCGGCCACATAGCCCACGCCGCCGACCACCAGCCACTGCACCACCAGCAAAAAGGGCGCGGCTACTAATATATATAAGCGTAGCCAACCACCGGCCACACCCAGCATGGTCGCCAAGAAATGCCAATCCTGCCGCACGATGGTTTCTGAAATGGACAAGACCCCGCCACCCTCCAACAGACCGGCCTGGCGCATGCCGCGCAGAATGGCTTCTAACATCACGCCGGTGGGCGGCATGGTGGCCGTCATGAGCAAACCGCCAATTACGCGGGCGATGCCAACCAAAAGCCCAACGCAGACGGTAAAAAACAACCCCTCGGCCCACGGCTCGTCGTCATCCACCATGGTGATGAAGGGCTCCGCTTCTAAAACAAGCGCCTTGCCCATCATTTCGGGGTAAATTCGTGGTCTTAGCATAGTCACTCCCCAATTGTGCAATCTTGCGAAACTCGTCGCTTGCCACTGCATTATACCGCAGATCAGGCTGCGATCATAGTGTGTACAAATCGAAGGGCGTCTTTCAGTTTCAGGTAATCCAAAGGCGAGGCACGCAGCGCCCATGAATGGCCAGAAGAGAACTGCGACGACTGGTTGATTGGCAAATATAATCTTTTTATTGGGAAGGGCGCGAGGTTGCGCAAGGGGTGCTCGAGTAGATTCTGCGCGGTTCTTGGCGATCTTTGCAGTAAAATAAGAGCGGTCAGTCAATAGCTTGGCGACATTTACGCGGAAAGGGGAGAATGGTATAATCAGCAAACGCCGCCGGCAAGAGATAGAGTCAGATTGACCACGCCAGTCTAGCGGCTATATGGCCCGCACCATTGCCGTGAATGGGATTTATGGCAAAAGCACAGAGGGCTCACGGCGAAAACATTAAGTTGCGAATGGCTCTGTGTCGTGCATATTGCGGCCATACAACGCAATTTGCATCAGATCTATTAGTATAAGACTTACGCAAGCGTCGACTAAAATGGTGTCGAATACAGCTGGGTTCACGCTTAGCAATGCAGAGGCACTGCGTAAGTCGTGTTGTATTTATTCGTGTTAGGGAAGTATTAGTTGTAATCTTCATGGACCCTCTATGCCTTCTCGATTCACTCTTTCAAACCTGTTTGTACCCGTTCAATATATGAGCCCCTTTCCTTTGCAGGGCCACATCCAAACGCGGCGATCTGTGCGCTTTGCAGTTGGTCAGCTGATCACTGCGCTGGTATGTGCCGCGCTTGTTTTGCCGCCGTTGGCCATAACCGCCGGTCTTGAGCCGCATCATGCCGCATATGCACAGGACGAAGCCCAACAGCCCGCCACGCATATTGTGCAGGTGGGCGAAACGCTGGGGCAAATCGCCCAGCTTTATCACATTTCGCAGGCCGATTTGATGCGCATCAACGGTATTCAGAACGCCGACACGCTCTATGTAGGGCAGGAGCTGTTACTGCCGCCCCCGCCAGATGAAGCCCCTGCCGTAGATGAAACAGAGGCCGCGCCGCTGCCTTCAGCTTCTCATACCGTGCAGCGCGGAGAAACGCTGCGCCAAATTGCCGATGAATATGGCGTAGATATTGTTGAGCTGATGACCATCAACTTTATCAGCGACGCCGATAGCATCTATGTGGGGCAAGTATTGGAATTGCCTGTGTCGACCGATGCGGCAGCTGAAACGCAAAAAGAGACGGATGAATCTGGAGCGGCTGATGCGACTACCGATGCAGAAAATGATTCTGCGGATAAAGCCGAGGCGCCAGAAACAGATGCCCAGGCCGAGACAACTGCGCCTGAAGCCATGGAGACTGAAACGCCAGCAGCCGAAAGCGATGCCACAGAGGGCACAGTGGAGAGCACAGTGGAGGACACAGGAGAGGCAGAGAGTGAAGTAGATGAGGAAAAGAGCGCTGAGCCCATGGCGCGCACGGCCACGCTCAATCAAATCTATACAATTGAAGAGGACGACACGCCGGCTCGTGTTGCCTTGCGCACGGGGGTCAGTTTGGATGCCCTGCTGGCGCTCAACCGTATAGACGCGTACGATTACCTGTCGCCCGGGCAAACGCTGATTTTGCCCGCCACATTTGCCGAGCTTCAGGTGGCGGGAGCCGCTCAAACCGCCGCCGCTGCCGCGTCCAATAATACGGACAAAAATATTCACATGGTGGAATATGGCGAAACGCTGGGCACGATTGCCCAAGATTACGAGGTAACGCTGCCGGCGCTCATGACGGAAAACCTGTTGCGCAATCCAGACATGATTTCTGTGGGGCAAGCATTGCTGATTCCCGATCCGGCAGCGGCGCAACCTGAAGGCGCAGCCATTGCCGAAGAGACGGTTGCAATTACCAAGACCGTTGCGCGGCCAGAACTTAGCTTGCCTTTGCGCGGCTACTATTATTACACCGTGCAGCCGGGCGACACAACGGCCAAGATCGCCTTGCAGTTTGGCAGCACGCCGTTGGCGATTAAAGAATTTAATGATTTACCCAACGAAGAGACTGTGTATGTGGGGCTGGAATTGCAGATTCCCTATGGTCCGCCGCCTTTACCGGTCACGCGGCCACATACGCCCGTCTCTGGCACCAGCTTTGTGGTGAGCCTGAGCCGACAGCAATGTTGGGTTCTGCGCGGAGAGCGCGTGCAGTACGATTGGTTGTGCAGCACCGGGTACGGCCAGTGGACTACACGGCTGGGCTCCTTTGCCGTACAGACGCGGCTAGAGGTGGCCAAGAGCTACGGCCTGGCCTTGGACATGCCCTACTGGCTGGGCATTTACGATGTAGATACATACGAAAATGGCATTCACGGTTTGCCCATTCGCTGGGATACGGGCGAAAAAATTTGGGAGGGGCTGATTGGTCGCCCCGCCACATATGGCTGCGCCATGTTGGACGATATTCAAGCCAAGGAACTTTTTGATCTCTCTTTTCTCGGTATGCCAGTCTATATTGTGGATTAAGGCCTTGCCCCATTTGTCATTAAGCTAGCCCAGCGTTAGTACAGAATCAATGTCATTTCGTTCAGGCCGCTTCCAGTGCAACGCACGGTATGCCACGCGCATGCGAGGACCAAAATGGCGGACACCGCACGACGCACTTTTCGCTCACTTAATGCCATTGAGTACAGAGTGCGTTGCACGGCGTCTATCCCGTGCGAACTTATCGTTGGTATATATAGAACCATCGCGACCTTCGTAATCGCAACGGATAAATACGGCAGCTACCAATGAAAAGCCGCCGTAGCGGCTAAATGTCAAGCGGTTGAGACCGCTTTGCCGTGTCAGCAGCGGGTTTCAACCCTGCTTTTTTAAGGGACGCAATGGCCCTATGGGCATGTGCATCACACTCGCAACATTCCCCCACGCCCCATCGCTCAACCCCACCACATTCGGTGTCTGTCCGTAAATCTCTGTGTCAAACCGGTCTGTCAGAGGCAGCTCACGATTCACAACCGAATTTACAATAGACTCTAAGCATATCCGCGCCAAGCCCTTCATTTCAACGGTAAAATATGGCAAGTATACTATTTCCCTGACGCTCACTGAACTTTTGGCCTACCAGTTGGCAAGTATTGCACGTACAATGGGCTAGCGTTTGGCAATCGTCAGGCAAGCGGCATGTGCCAACCCCGCTGACGTGTACAATTTGTTTAGGAGAAGACTGAATGGCCGACCCATTTTTGGGCAGAGCACGACTTCGGCGGCCATAGGTTATCAGCACTACCCATATCATTAGTTACTTACAAACTTATGTTACGCAAGCCTAGAGGAAAGTCGGCTCGCCGACGTTCCTGTTTCTCGCTAGCAGACTGGCTTTCGCTGCGTAACGTGAGTGACAAAGTTACTTATTGACTCCAGTCAATTGAGGATAAACTCTATAGATACAACTGGTTGTGAAGGAGAAGCCCCCATGTTGTGGAACTACATACTTTTCATTGCACCCCTCATCATCGTCACAGTCATTGCGATGTGGTTGGCTCACAAACTCTTGGCCTATCGCCCCCAAGCTGGGGCCACTTCACTGGCGCTTTTTATGGTATCGCTGGCCTTTTGGTCGGTTGCCTATGGCTTAGAACTTGGCAACGCGGCGCCCGCCATCAAAATCTTTTGGTATAAAGCGAAATATCTAGGTGTAGTTGCCGTGCTCATCTCGGCCGCCTATTTTGTATTTCAGTATGTGGGCTACTATCGCTGGGCAAATTGGCGCGGCCTTTTTGCTGTTGGTTCGGTTCCGGCAGTGGCCCTGGCCGCGTTGTGGACAAACTCTTTCCATCATCTCTTTTTACGCAACATTGCCGTAGGCGCACAGAGCCCCATCTCTATGCTGCATGTGGAGTATGGTCTGCTATTCTGGATTTTCACCGCTTATTATTATGCAATTTTCGCCCTGTCGATGACGCTCTTGGTGCGCCGATGTTGGACCAAGTGCAGCGGGCAACTATGTCGCAACGTGTTGGCATTGCTGGTCGGTGCGTCGGCGCCCTGGCTGGCCAACATATTCACGCTTTCGCCGTGGAACCCCATGCCCGATTTAGATTTGACGCCCTTTATGTTTATGGTCACGGGAACTGCGATTGCCTGGGCGCTATTCCGCCACCAGCTGCTTTATATGATGCCGGTACAACACGGCGCCATTATCCGCAGCATGAAAGATGGCGTCATTGTGCTGAATGCCCAGAACCAGATTGTCGAAATGAATCCAGCCGCACAGCGCATTTTGCATATGCAGACGACCGCTTCCGATGACTTTGTGGGACAACCAATCGACCAAGTGCTGGCGATTTGGCCCACGTTGCTTACCTATCTGCGCGGTCTGGCCAAGGAGTACAACACAGTACTCACCAGTGACGATAGCGCCGGGCGACGTTACTTTGATGTGCATATTACCCCCATCTACTCGCAGCGCGATCAGCTGGCCGGTCGGCTGTTGGTCATCCATGAAAGCACAGAGCGCGAGCGCACGGCAGAGGCGCTGCGCCAGCGCAAACAGCAGCTCCGTTCTATGGTGGAACAGATGCGCTACGCTGATCATGAAAAGACGCAGATCATGACCATGCTGCAAACAGAGCTGGATATGCCGCTGCTGCACATGCGAGAATCACTCATGCAGTTAGAAAATGGGGCTTCTCAGCTTGAAAAAGAATATGTTATCCGAATCAAACAAGAAGTAGAAGCGCTCGATAATTTGGTCCGCAACCTGCGCGAATCCATGGCCAAAACCGCCCGCGAAAAATCCGCGGCCTCGTCCGTACATACCAACGGCCATGGTTCATCCTCGCCCGCCTTCTTAGAGGCAGAAGCCAAGTTGAGTACGGCGCAGCTCACAAGTATATCCGGTGCGCACCGCTTTAGCCCGGCCAGCTAATTGAGCAGATTTGAACCTGTCAGGTCTTGTTGTGTATCAACTAAATAGTACTGGTATCCTAGAAGTTCGACTTCTAGGAGAAGTCGAACTTCTAGGCTGGTGTTCATTATTAATTTATGTTACGCCAGCCTGGAGGAAAGTCGGTTCGCCGACGTTCTTGTTTCTCTCTAGCAGACTGGCTATCGCTGCGTAACGTGAGTTATCAATCTGCACGAAGACCTGACAAGTTTAGCGCAGCGTTATTTTGACAAAGCCAGCCTCGTGTCGCAGTAGCCCATATGCGACGCGAGGCTGGCTTTATTTTGTGGTACAATTGACTGAATTTACCAACTGCGGGTGCGAAAGCCATGAATGATTTCCGTATCCGTAAAGAGAATGAGTGAATCATGCGTGTTCTTTGCTAAATTATTTATAAAGTAACCGATCATTTACGTGAATTGAGGGAAAAATGGAGCCACCAACACTTGAACAGATCCGCCAGGCCCGCCGACAGCTTGCTGACTATATTGTGGACACGCCTATTTGGCACTGGCAAAATCAAGAGATTAGAGAACGCCTGGAGCCAAATACGCAAGCCATCTTAAAACTCGAATTATTTCAGCACACCGGTTCGTTTAAAGCGCGCGGCGCGCTCATCAATGTATTGGGGCTGGACGCAGCGGCGCGACAACGCGGTATCACGGCGGTGAGCGCCGGCAACCATGCCATTGCCGTAGCCTACGCGGGTTATCTCCTGGGCGCAAATGCCAAGGTGGTCATGCCCAAATCGGCCAACCCCGTACGTGTAACCAAGAGCCGCAAGTTTGGCGCCGAGGTGGTGTTGGTCGATAACGTGGAGCAAGCCTTTGCCGAGGTGAAGCGCATCGAGAGTGAGGAAGGGCGCTACTTTGTCCATCCGTTTGAAGGGCTCAATACGATTCTGGGTACGGCCACTATTGGGTTGGACTGGATGGCGCAAGCACCCGATCTGGACGCGGTGATTGTGCCCATTGGCGGTGGTGGCTTGTGCGCCGGCATTGCGACAGCAGTCAAGTTAATCAACCCGCGCTGTCAGGTCTTTGGCGTAGAGCCAACCGGCGCCGACACCATGCATCGCAGCTTTGCCGCCGGTTCGCCCCAGTCTATCGATGCTGTGCGCACCATTGCCGACAGCTTGGGCGCCCCTTATGCAGCACCCTATAGCCTAAGCCTATGCATGAAATATGTGGATGATTTGGTACTGGTGGAAGATGATGAGATGCGGCGCGCCATGGCGCTGCTCTTTCATTCGATGAAGCTGGCGGTAGAGCCGGCCGGGGCGGCGGCCACAGCCGCGCTTTGCGGCCCATTGCGCCAGCGGCTGGCCGGCAAGCGCGTGGGGGTCATCGTCTGCGGCGCCAATATTGATGCCGAAACCTTTGCCCGCTATATTGCGGAATTCGCTCCGTAAGCAGCAACCTCGTAAGCAGCAACCCCGTAAGCAGAAAAGAGACAAAAAAGGTCTTCCCGCTATGGGAAGACCTTTTGGAGCCGTTGATCGGAGTCGAACCGATGACCTACGCATTACGAGTGCGTCGCTCTACCAACTGAGCTACAACGGCTTAATCTTGTGGTGCATTCTACAAGGCATATGCACGCAGGCCTGGGGCAAAAGCATTTGGTTAGCAATACATGCTGCTCCCCAGAACCTACTTGTCTGGCCGCTTAATTTTTGCGGCGCCACTACCGCCATGCACAATATAAGATGTGCAAACGCGTCTAAATTATAATAAAAATGGGGCAATCGATCAAATTGGGCATGATGGCATAGCCCCATTTTGTTTCATTACACGCTGGTTCAGAGCTTCCTGAACCAAAGACGCAACGTTATTTTTGCACACGGGTCACATAGGAGCCGTCACGCGTATCTACGCGGATGACATCGCCCTCTTTAACAAACATTGGCACCTGCATGCGATAGCCCGTTTCCAGCTCTATCTGCTTGGAAGGAGTATTGGCTGTATCGCCGGCAACGGCGGCTTCCGCCCACACAACTTCCAGATCCACAGTTGTGGGCAACGAGACGCTGATGGGTTCTCCCTCATAGGTTTCCAAAGTGACAATCTGGTTATCCACCATAAAGGGGACTACATCCGCCACGGCATCGGGCATAAGTGCAATTTGCTCATATGTCTCTGTATTCATAAAGTGATATAATTCGCCGTCACTATACAGAAACTGCACGTCATCACTATCCAAGCGCACATCTTGTACGCGGGAGCCGTTGTTATACGTTTTTTCCACTGTGGAGCCCGTGCGCACATTGCGCAACTTGAGGCGAATGGTGGCGCCACCGCGCGCTACTTTTATATGTTGATGTTCCAACACGCGCCACAGTTGACCTTCTTCTTCGTAAATATTGCCTCTGCGTAATTGTTGTACTTCCGCCATATTTTAGTTTCCTAATTTTCTCTTCTGTATTTTCTCTTCATATTACAGCTGTGTTGGCGATATTGACGCCACTCACAATAAATGAATTTCATCGCTTTGCTGCTGCGAACCACCAATTATGTTTGTTCCAAAACCTAACAAATTATATGCATGTCAGAGGGAAGTGTCAAAGATAACGCCTCCACAAAGGGTTCATGAGGGAGGGTTCATCAGCGATGTTGGATTAGCGGTCAAAACGGCTCAGCGCCAACCGCAGCCGTTCTTCTACGCCAACAGCCTCTTTGGGCAGGCCTTGTACCGCGCGCTGCGCTTCTACAACGCTGTAGCCCAAGGCAATCAGCGCTTCAATCACTTCGCTATCCACATTGGAGGCGTTGCCTAGCGCAGGCAGCATACCCAACGGCTGGCGCACCTTGTCTTTGAGTTCAAGCACAATTTTTTCAGCCGTGCGTTTGCCAATGCCCGGTACGCGCGCGATCAATCCGGGCTCCTCATTGATCAGCGCCATGCGCAGTGCATCGGGCGTCATTGTACTCAGCGTCGAGAGCGCCACTTTAGGCCCCACCCCGCTGACGCCCAGCAATAGCTCAAACATTTCAAGCTCATCTTCGGATTCAAAGCCAAAAAGGGTTAAAGCATCTTCCCGAACTTGTAAATAGGTGTGCAGCAGTATGGATGAATCAACCGCATGTTGGGCCAAAGTCGGCGCCGGTGCATGAACTTTGACGCCAATCCCGCTGGGGATAGCGCCACCGCCACCGATTTCAATCACCAAGTAATCTTTTCCAATTGATAAAATGTTCCCTCTAACCAAGCGTATCATGCCGGCTCATCTTTCACCATGTCGCCCGGCAGCTCACATGCTCTTGTGCATATTCTCCTGTGCATATCAAGTGTGGCTGCGCCGAGACAAAGTTCACTATACATAGGGCTACGCAACATAGGGCCACGCAACATAGGGCTACGCAAGCCCGGAGTAAAAATCACTCGGCATGAGCAGTCTCCCGCTCTCGGCAACCCACCGACGCTGCGTAGGACCTGATAAATTTAACTGTTTAATTTTAAAGCAGGTGAGATTGTACAAGAAATACGCTGGGTAGACAAGCTTGAAGGCAAAAAAAACAGGCGCCCATAGGCGCCTCCCAAATTAGAATCAGGACTTACGCAAGCCTTGACTCAATGTGTATCGAATGCGAACGGATTTACTCTTGGCAATCCGCAGGCGCTGCGTAAGTTATGTTAGAATTCAATTGCACGTTGCACAATTAGGCTGCTAGCGCCACCTGAGCCAGAGAATGCTCGGTGCTGAATTTATAGCCTGCGCCGCGTACAGTAACCAGGTAAACAGGTTCAGAGGGATTTATTTCAATTTTCTCGCGCAAGCGGCGAATGGCCACCTCAACCAAATTGGTGCCGCCAGACTGCTCATATCCCCAAACGTGGCGAAACAGCTCATCTTTGCTAATGGGACGATCCGGAGAGCGCATGACGTGAATCAACAGTTGATACTCAATGGGGGTTAGTTCGACCTTTTCGCCCCGCACAATAACGGTCTGCTTTTCGTCGTCAATGGTAATATCGCCGTGAGCCAACACGCAGAACGAGGGCTTTTCGGTAATCCAGGAGATGCGGCGTAGAATAGACTGTAAACGGGCTTCTACCTCGCGGAAAGTAAATGGCTTGGGAATGTAGTCGTCGGCGCCGATATTGAAACCGTGCACAATATCGTCGGAGCGATTCAGCGCCGTCAGCATGACAACGGGCACATCAGAGCGTTTGCGAATTTCTTCGCACGTTTGATACCCATCGATCCCCGGCATAACTACATCAAGCAAAACCAGGTCGATGTCTTCCTCGGCAAAAATTTCTAGAGCGGTTTCCCCATCACACGCTGCCATAACATTATATCCCAACCGCCGGAGTGATGCCTCCAACAGGTTGCGCAGCGGGTCTTCATCGTCAACGACCAAAATACGAAAATTCTCAGGGGATAAGAGATTACAAGTTCGGATCTGGTTGCGCCCATGCTCGGCTTGATTTGCGTTGTTGCGATGAAGAATTTGATTATTCATAACGAAAACTCCAGGCTGAAATAACAAAAATCTAAGAAGATTAATGTTCTATGGAACAATATGCACTTGTTGTTGCGGTGGTAGAAACGGCGCGTTGTGGGAAATTATCTCTACGAAGTCGAACCGCGGCTCAAATTTCTAACTGTTATGCGAATGCCAGCTGTATCAAAATCTGTCTTTACACTGAGCCATTCGCGCTGTGTAATATTACTCGGTAAACATTACTTGCTGAATATTACTCGCTTTGACTACGACATTTCTATTATGATTAATCGTTATCAATGGCCGGAATCCTTCGCGTCAATCCACAAATTGACTAATTTGCTTTCTAATTGGACAACTAACCACAGGACTTATGCAAGCCCGGCGCAAGAATCGCCTAGTAATTCATGCTTGTTCTCTCCTTGCGAGCTACGGGTGCTATGTGAGTCTTGTACTATGCACTTATGTTACGCAAGCCTGGCGGAAAGTTGGCTCGCCGACGTTCCTGTTTGGCCCTAGCCGACTGGCGGTCGCTGCGTAACGTGACCTATTAATCGAAACAAACGCGATTCACAATTTTCTCCAATAAAAAACCAGATGTTTGCATAAACATCTGGTTCGTAAACACATTTTCAGCCCACCGCAACGGTGTTAGCGATGCGCTGATATCATATAGAGTTAATAACTCATCGACATTTCTGCGTATCTGGCATGCTGCAAATGACAAACGGCAATTGCCACGCCATCTGCTGCATCATCAGGCCGCGGTATCTCGGGCAAATCGAGCAGCCGCTGCACCATTTCCTGCATCTGGCGCTTATCCGCATTGCCATAGCCCGCAATAGATTGCTTGATTTCCGCCGGCGTATATTCTACTACGTCAATCCCTTTAGACGCGGCCGCCAAAAGGATGACGCCGCGCGCTTGCCCCACTGTAATGGCCGTGGTTACATTGCGCCCAAAAAAGAGCTTTTCGACCGCCATTTGGTCGGGCTGGAACTCATTGAGCAAGGCTAATATATCCTGATGGATCTCGAGCAGACGCTGCGGCATAGTTGCCTGGCTGCGCGAACACCAAAGCCAGAACCGCAGTTCGCCATGATAACCTTGCGCCACCACGCCATAGCCAGTAATGGCTGCGCACCAGCGTAATGCGTTCGATCACCTCGCCATTTTACGCCTGGTTTATCATCGTTCAAAAATAACTTGTAGATTTAAACCTCGTCAGGTCTCGCAGACCCGACAGGTTTGGTAGCCAACTTATTTTTCTGAACGCCTATTTACGGTTTTACGCCATTTCACGCCATCGCACTCCAATCTGTCGGTCATTTTCCAGTGATAAACGTTGCTCACGTCGTCCAATTCATCTCAAATTGTCGACCAGCCCCAATACGGTATCGGCCTCATCTCCGGCCACACCCATGGTTAGAGTTGGCTTCATAATCAGCTCCCAACTGTCCGGTGTATAGCTCATCCTGTAAAGCCCTGGGTTAACGCTGGCTTGCTCAGTGTTCCGTATATAAATTCCACCGCGCTCAAGCACTACCACGTCTTCGGCGCCCGCTTCCAAACTCGCCATAAAGAGCTCTTCCGAGTCCAATTCCTTGCTCACGCCATCATCATCGACCAGATTAAAGACAATATAGCCTTTGAAGAAAATTAGCGACCGAGCCTGGTTCACCCAGCTGCCATTGGCGTGAAAAACAGCGCCGCACATCCAAAAATGGTGCGGTTGCGATTATCAGTCAAACATTCCACCAACATGGTAATACCGTTTTTGGGCCATACCTCATAGGTTATTTCTTCAATTTCAGCAGCCCCATCTTTGTCTAACCCGGCGCTGCGTCGCGAATAGCTCGGTCACTATCCTTGCCCCGTTTCCACGGCAAGATGCAGCAGTTGTTTCAGTCGGCGCCGCGCAATCTGAATCTGCCAGCTTGGTAAAACCTCCTGCGCGCTGTTGGCCCCTTTTTCCGTTTGATTGTGCCGTGACCATTTTGAGGGTCGGATTCCGCTTCATCCTTTTCGTTACAATAAATCAGGATACATTGGGTTCACTATAGTACAAAAATGTCTTTCCAAATCTATTTTATCGACGCGACAGCAAGTTTCTACCGAATCAGCGACTCTACCTCGTTGTTACAGTTTCTTACATGGTTTTGCGGAGTTTTTCAACCTATTCCGCAAAGTGCGCTAAAAGAGGATGCGCTTTGTTAAGTCGGCTTTTAAATTCCGGATGAATAAGCCCCAACATAAAAGGGTGATTCAGTCTGAAATTTCGACCAGACGCTCGTCGGGGGAAAGGTCAGCAATACAAGCCCGTTCTGTTCCAACAAAGTGCGAAACTGATTGTTAACCAAAGCGGTGCCGATGCCGCCAAGTAGATGACGGCGCCTGCGCCCGCCGCTTTATTACGCCGCCACGCTTTGGTATTAGCTGTAATGATCAAACCCTAATCGCATGGCAGCCGCCCATATCGGCAATATCACGCTGATCGGGCATCAGATCAATAATCGGATATCGCAGGCTGATCGAACTCGGTGTTGCCGGTTCATCGCTGGCAAAAAATCTTGCGCGCCAACTCGATACACATGACCTGCATGCCCAAACAAGCCCCAGATAAGGCGTTTTGTTTTGCATAGCGGGCGGCCACACCTTTGCCTTCGTCGCCTGGCTACCCAAATCCGCCGCACCAACGTCATCTCACCTGATTGAGTCGATCTGGCGGCGCGTGCCGCGCCCAGCCTTCCGAACTCACCCACCAATTTCATCCCAGCGGCTGCTATGTTTGGCGTGCATGAGCGACTTTTCCACGCTTAGATACGCATCTTCTAACCTCAATATATTTACCCATTCAGGCCAATGCGCAGTAGGCTTCGCCGTACTTCCTGCAAACTGTTTCCAGTTGGCCAAACCGCTTTGGGGATCTTGGGTCGCCGTGAGCTTAAGATGGCCGGTCAACCAGTCGCCTAAGCCGGCTTCTTCCAGAATAAGCGGAACGTCATAGATCGAGTCGGACGTGACCAGCGGAATAACGGCGTTTTGCTCTACATCGCAGAAGAGCGCCACCTTGGCCAGCACATCTTCCTCCACGGCATGGTCGCTGCGCAGCACTACGACATCCGGCTGTAGGCCAATGCCGCGCAGTTCGCGCACGCTGTGCTGGGTAGGCTTTGTCTTCAACTCCTTGCTGGCGGCAATATAGGGCAGCCAGGTTACGTGTACATAGAGCGTATTTTCGCGGCCGACATCTTTGCGCATTTGGCGGATGGCTTCTAGAAAAGGCAGCCCCTCAATGTCACCCACGGTGCCGCCAATCTCAATGAGCACCACGTCGGCATGGGAGGTGCGCGCCACCAATCCAATGCGACGCTTAATCTCATTGGTCACGTGTGGGATCACTTGAATGGTGCCGCCCAAATAATCTCCGCGCCGCTCTTGATTGATCACAAAATTGTAGATTTGCCCACTGGTCACATTGCTGAGCTTGGTCAAATTTTCATCGACAAAGCGTTCGTAGTGCCCCAGGTCCAGATCGGTTTCGGCGCCATCTTCAGTCACAAAAACCTCGCCATGCTGATACGGCGACATTGTGCCTGGGTCCACATTCAAATAGGGGTCGAGCTTCATGGTGGCCACACGGACGCCGCGCGCCTTGAGACTGCGCCCAATAGATGCGACAGTAACCCCTTTGCCTAATCCCGAAACAACGCCCCCGGTCACAAAGATATATTTTGCTGCGGTCATTAGAAATTGTTCTCCTTACATAATTGGGAAATCACCAAAACTGCACCATTGTATTACGGACATCCATCCAATCAAAAAAGAGACAGAGGCAGCGAAATCGCTGCCTCTGTCTCTTTTTTGATTGGACTTTCAATTGGGGAGATGAATCTCTCCGCTATGTGTATCGGTTTTGAACCTGCCATTGGTTGCGCCCCGGCTACCTGTTGAGATTCCCTTCTAGGCGCTAGCGACACAACCGCTGGTTGCGGTGGCCGCAATATTGCCAGCGGACGGCCCACCGCATTTATGGTCGATGCTATTGTGAACACCCCAATCATCCCAAAGCTTAGCAGCACGATGGGCAAGGTCAACTGAAAATGACGAACAAACTGTAAGAATCGAGAAAACCACATTCCCACCAAGGTGGTTGAGACCATTGTGGGCGTACTAAGGGATGGCATCAAGGTTTGTTTTACTTCAGTTAAAAGTCGGCCTTGCAACATAATTTTTAAATCGTTAGGTACGGGAAGGGATGGCAACTGTTCACGAAACAGCCTATATAGTTCTTGCTCACTTAATTGTACAGACATTAATTACCTGAAATCACTATCGCTATTGAGATACTTATCGAGCCGAACGCGCGCCCGGCTTAGTAGAGATTCCGTTCCCTTATATGTTCGCCCCATAATGTCCGCAATTTCCGTTACGCTAAACCCTTCGGAATAGCGCAGGATGAGGGCTTGTCGCTCCTGCTCTGGCATGAGGGCCAAAGCTTCTACAAGTTCTAACCGCTGCTGGTGCGACTCGGACACCGACATCGTTTCGGGAAGTTCATCTACAGCTTTATGCTTGCGCCAGTAATCTGCAATTTTGCGACGCGCCAGGGAAAACAAAAATGTCTTTAGCGTGGCATTTTTACCATCAAAATTGTCAATTGCGCGCGGCGCCGCCATCCAGGTATCCTGCAAAATATCTTCGACATCAGATGCGTCGTAGATGTTATTGCGCCGGATAAAGTTGTATAGCGGCTGCGTGTACATTTGGTACAATTCTGACCATGCAGCTTGTTCCTTACTTTGCAAGCGTCGCAGAAGAACATCTTCAGAATTCAAGATGACCTCCTGCTATTCCATTTAATCGCTTGCGTTCTGCGATTCCTTCGTTGGAAAAGTTGCATAAACATATGGGGGTGTGGTATGCGCACAGACAAAACCCGCGCATTGGAGGCGCCACATCCAATGCCGAGTAGGGAGATTGGCGTAAAATGTTGACTAGTGTATTATGCACGAACTATTGGCCCTGAAATTGTCAAGACCGCGATGAGGCTGCGACAAAAATACTACAATTAATAGACGATTTGGTTACTTAGGGTTTATCCCGAAAATCTCTGTGGCCATCACCCGTGTAGCAGTTATCCGTAGACTCACAACCGATTTCAGAATAGATTCTTATAGAGAGCGCAAATAAACGTTAAATATATATGAGCACCTTCTATGAGACTATGAATTAGATCACAACGTTCAGTGCGATCATACTATTATCATACAGCGCAACGGTATCAGGCATATAGCATCGCTCTCAATTGGCGAGTCCGAAGCCACCTCTCCCTCTTTTAACCGCTGCGATCTCCCAACCATGCAAATTGAGTGTATCAAACCATGCGTGAATCAGATTATCCAATGCGTCCTACCTGGCTCGAAATCAATGTGGACGCCATCACGAATAATGTTAAGCAAATTCGACGTTATTTAGCCCCGTCGTGCGAACTAATGGCCGTCGTAAAGGCCAATGCCTATGGACATGGCGCCACCGGCGTGGCCAAAGTTGCCCTGCAAGCTGGCGCCTCACGTCTGGCCGTAGCCACGCTGGGCGAGGCAGTTGAACTGCGGCTGAGTGGCCTTGCGTGCCCGATTTTGGTCCTGGGCTATACGCCTGCTCGATTGGCGCCCGAAGCCATGCATCATCATATTACGCTGACCGTGTATGATTACGCGAGCGTCATGGCATTTCAGCAAGCCGCCGCGGCCGCCGGCCAATCTATCACTGTTCACATTAAGATCAACACCGGCATGAATCGACTGGGGCTTTCTGTTCAAGATGCTCCCCAATTTTTGCAGGCGATTCAGCACTTGACAGGTGTTGAAGTCGAGGGCATCTTTACCCATTTTGCCACATCGGACCTGGCAGACAAGCGCTTTGCCGACCAGCAATTTCACCGCTTTAGCCAATTGCTCGCTCAGCTAGAGCAGGCTGGCCTGCGCCCGCCCATTGCCCACGCCGCCAATTCCGCGGCCCTCATTACCATGCCACAGACGCACTTGCAAATGGTGCGAGCTGGTATTGCGCTTTATGGACTGCATCCAGACCCCGAAGAGACTCGCCTCCCAGAATCGTTCCAACCCGCTCTGCAATGGAAAGCCCAGATCGCCCATCTTTTACATATACAGCCAGGTGATTCGGTAAGTTACGGCCAGGAATTTGTGGCGAAGCAGCCGATGACCGTGGCTGTTATGCCGGTAGGATATGCAGATGGATTCCCGCGGACTGCGCATAACTGGCAGAACGTCTTGATCGCTGGCCAAGCGGCGCCCATTATTGGCAGAATCTGTATGGACCAGACAATGGTTGATGTCACACACATTGTGATGCATGCTGGTCCACTTACACAAGGTGACGAAATTGTTCTTATTGGGCGCCAAGGAACCGCAGCAATTTCGGTTGACGAAATTGCTAAACGTCTGCAGACCAATAATTATGACGTTGTAAGTCGAATATTGTCACGCACACCTCGCATATTCGTGAAGGGCGCCAACTCTTTGCCCTGAGGAGCTGTCTGAAAAGTCACAATGGGGTCCAAAAATATGCCGGGAAAGGGCCAATTGCGCATGATGTGACCAGAATTTCGTGGCCCTTTCCCGGCATGTGACACACCTCTACCACCTTTTCAGACAGCTTCTTAGGCTATACTCAGCCCTGAATGAAAACCGCAGTTTTCAATAGATTCCGCAAGCGTAACGCAACGCTGATTTTCATCTCAACCGCAGCATAACAAGTGAATTCAACAGAAAAAGCCACTTTACCTATCCATGTAAAGTGGCTTTGCGTAGACAGCATATACCTTCGCTCTACCAACGGGGGAAAATGGCAACAACTCATAGCTAAAGATGTGTTGTTAATTTCTCACCGATGAGAACGATCCGTATATCAAACGCAATATAATTAGCACCGACGCAAGCCTAGCTGCAGGCGCTGCGTAAGACGCGATAATTTAAGAAATTCGCCTGATAGATTATGGATGAGAGTAGATAATTTTCTCATCCCTGACCGCATATAGAGCAGACAAGCAGTAGCGCGCAATGGCAAGCAATAAAGTCGAATTCATCAATCAAGACCGACGCCTAGATTGCCAACACCGTTGCAGCGTACTGACCATGAATTCTTCAACGAATCCTATGTCTGTGATGTATGCGGCGGCCTGATTAAGCAGTTGCTTTGTTGAGCGCCCGCACCAAGCGGCTCTTGCGGCGCGCGGCGTTGTTCTTATGAATGATGCCTTTGCTGACCGAGCGATCAAGCGCCACAATGGCGCTTTGCACCGCTTCCGCCGCCGCCGCATCACCCGCATCAATCAGCGTGCGCGCCTTCTTCACCGCCGTGCGCGTACCGCCACGCACCACTCGGTTGCGATCGCGGCGCTTCAAACTTTGCTTAATGCGTTTCTCGGCCGATTTGATGTTTGCCATGCTAATTCTTCCTTAAAGATCTATAATAAATCCACAAATAAGTACACTCGTTCTAAAAGTCCAATTTACAAACAGTAATTATAGCAAAAAAATTATACCCTGTCGAATCCTAGTGATGGCTGATTGGTTTAATTCGCGTGGAAGTGCCGGCAATCTCCTGCATGGCGCCATCTACAATCGGATAGGCAAAAAGAACCGACGCTACGCCAAAAAGCGCTCCCGTAATGGTACGCAGCCACCAGTTGCTCTGATGCAGGCCCAAAAGCTGAGTGCCGCCATCAATGGCAATGGGCAGCGTCAAAAGCACAAAGAGTTGCCAGCTGAGCTGCCAACGCCTGTGCCTGTACAGAGCGAAGACCAAACCGGCCAGAAATATAGCGCCATAAATCGCCACATCGCGTTCACAGATCGCCACCTTATATCCCGCTTCCGTTGAGCCAATAAATTTGCGCTGTTCCAGCAGACCCAGCCCGGGCTGTAGCCCCATGCCTTCTAGATCGTGCAACGACGGCGTTAATGACTTCCCAAAGAGAAAATAGCTGTGATCTGGAAGTTGGTGGCAGGCATACGAATAGGCCGCATAAATATAGCGCGCCGGCGCCACCCACCCCCAATGCATCAATAAAGGCGCCAGCAGCGGCATAATCACATACAGCCCCCAAGCGGCGCCAAACAGCGCCAGCCAATGCCGCGCCACCCAAAGCACCAACCTGTCGGCCCAATTTTGCTCGCTTCTCATTGTACGCTTATGTCTATCAAAGAACCGCGCAGTGCAGACATATCGATGGGGGCATAAAAGAGCGGCCCATCCTCTATATCCACAACGGGAATCAAATAGCGAAACAGTTCATACAACGCCGGATCTTCCTCAATATTCTGCTCATAAAAAAGAAAACCGACTTCTGGCTGAAGCGCCAGCAAATCGGCTTTGACTTCTTCACAGAGATGGCAACCAGGTTTTGAATAAAGCGTTATGCTGCGGTTGAGATGAGAACCAGCACTTTCTAATCGCTTAACAGGCATCATGAAACTCCGGTTCTCATTCAGAGCTGAGTATAGTTGTTTCTGCATCACGCGCAGCTTGTTCCAGTTGGCGCGGCAAGGATTATGACTGATTCCCGCTAATTTCTCTGTGAACACGGAAATCATTCATGGCGTGCGCAACCGCAGTTGGCATTACTGGCTATTGAGGGAGGCGCCACTGAGATAGCCGATGTAGGCCGGCACCAGCGGCAGCACACAAGGGCTAATAAAGCTGATTAGACCGGCGATCAATGCCAATGGTGCGGCGCTCAGTACATTTACGTGGTCGATGCCCAGGCTGCCAAGCCCAAAGATAGCAGAAACCTGATCCTCCAGCAGCACCACCCACTCATTCAAAAAGGTAAATTGCGTGGTCAACAGCGCTAGCTGATCAAACCAGAGCAGTTTGGCCACATAGAGTAAAAAGATACCGCTGATAATGCTCACAATATTGGCGTGGCGATTGAGCTTGCGCAACGTTTTGGTCGCCGAGCTAAAAGCAGCGCCGGTAATCAAAAATGGAATCCCCAACCCAACGCTATAAATCGCCAATAAAATCGCGCCCTGCGTGGCCGTCGTCCCATTGCTGGCCAAAAAGAGAATGCTCGCCAAAATCGGCCCCACACAAGGCACCCAGCCCGCGCTAAAGCTGACCCCCATAAAAATGCTGCTCATATACCCCCATCCCCGATTCACATTGTGCATATCGGTAACGCGCCGCTCGGTATAAAGCAGCGTGTTGAAGAAATCGAACAGGCGCACGAGCAATGCCAATGCCGGGTTGCCGCCTAAATTAGCGCGCGCGGTAATAAAGCGCGCAAAATACTTAAAAACGCCCATGGTGGTCAGACCAAAGATGAGCAGCAAAATCGCGCCTGTCTTTTGGATCACTGGCAAAATTGTGATCAGATTCTGCCCCAGCAAACCGGCCGCCGACCCCAACAGCGTAAAGATTAAGCCAAAACCAAATACAAAGGCCAGGGCATGTAGAAATATGGCAGAGCGCGCAACTTCATTCCCCGTCTTCATCTGTTCTCGACTGAGCGCTGCTGTTTGCGATGTTGCGGTGGTGGTCTCAACCATCTGTCCCATCTTTTAGTTCCTTATTGCTCAACCAATATATTGCTTAACGAATCTGATGCCGCATAATTGCAGCCGTAATTTACTCACCTAACTTTAACCCGCCACATCTGGATCAACTGTAAGTTTTACTACGCCCAACATGAGAAGCAGGTTAATAAATGCTCGGCATGTCCTGAATATCGATACACAGTAGATCGCAACGGCCAAGGATAGAGTCGGATTCAGCAATCGAGACTGACGCCTCTATCGCCAACACCGTTGCAGTGCAGTGATAAATAGAGACTGTATCGATTGTAAACGTTTTTAGGACGCTTGTTAAATCAACAAACATGTTGGGAACGTGACGCGCCCAAACACATTTTCATATACAGCCGCACCGAGTATAATAGACAGAAAGTGCCCAGGCGTTAATTCCATAAACAATATCTCAATGGCGTTGTCGATTCGGCATCAGCTCGGGTGGGAATCCGATTCCACCACCGGCTGTGGCGCGCGATTGCTCATTCCATCAAGGCTGCCCATCCATGATTATCGATTTCCACAACCATTTTTTCCCCCGTCCATACCTGGATGCGCTGGCCAGCGGCGCGTATCAGGCCAACGTGCAGCAGAGCGACGGCGAACTGCGCATGGTGCTGCACGGCGATTACAACATTATTGTGGAGGAACACCACAACGCCGCCGCGCGCGCCGCCGCCATGGATGCGGCGGGTGTAGATATGCAGGTGCTGAGCCTGACCGTGCCGGGCGTGCACAGCGAGGAGCCCGCTCACGGCGTACAGCTGGCGCAAATTGTCAATGATGGCTTTGCCGACGTCATTGCCCAGCACCCAACGCGCTACACGGCGCTGGCCGCGCTCCCCTTGCAAGATCCAGCGGCGGCCGTACGCGAGCTGGAAAGAGCCGTCAGCCAGCTTGGCCTGCCCGGCGGCACGCTCTTTACGCACATCAATGGCCGTCCCCTGGATGATGAGACCTTTTGGCCGCTCTATGAAAAAGCGGTGGAATTGGGGGCGCTCCTTTTTATTCACCCCACCATCCCGCTACACATTGACCTGATGGGCGCCTACCGCATTGTGGCGGTGACCGGCTTTTTATATGAGACGACCACCGCGCTCTGCCGGCTTGTCTATAGCGGCGTGCTGGAACAATTTCCCACGCTGAAGCTGGCGGCAGCGCATATGGGTGGCGCCGTTCCCTTTATTGCCGAGCGCGCCGATCGCGGCTTTGCCGTCTATCCCGAATGCCGGGTCAAACTAAGGCTGCGGCCCAGTGAATATCTGCGCAATCTCTATATGGATACCTTTCCCGAAACCCCCAACGCCATTCGCTTTGCGGCTGAATTTGCCGGCTACGACAAGATCCTCATGGGTAGCGACTATCCGCACCAAATCGGTGACTTGCCCGGCGGCGTGCAGACCATTCGCAACATGGCCATTGGCGAAGCAGAGAAGCGGATGATCCTGGGTGAGAATGCCCGGCGACTGCTAAACTTGCAGGTATGAGAACCGTTCAACACGCGGACATATATCGTGAGGTTCCCAACAACAAAATATGTGAATTTCGGATATAGTTGTCCTTACTGATTGAATCTTTTGTGGTGTGTAATATCAGTAGATCACAATGGCCAGAGAGCGTGTCGGGTTCAATAAACCAGACCAACGCCTATTTCACCAATACCGTTGCGGTGTACTCAATATGTGAACCAGTTGAGAATCATTTCTCGAAACAAGATGGTCAACCAGTTTACGCACCACGCAATAGGGTTTCCCACATGTCTAACCAACGACCAACCACAATTATTATCTTTGGCGCTTCGGGCGATTTAACGCAACGCAAATTAATCCCGGCGCTTTACAATTCATACTTAAAAAAACGCTTGCCCAATAAGCTCACAATTATCGGCTTTGCGCGCCGCCCGTGGGATGATGCAAAGTTTCTAGAGCCGCTGCATAGCGGTGTCCAAGAATTTAGCGGGACCTATGATGAAGACGCATGGCAGCAGTTTGCCGAGAACATTCATTACTTTAAGGGCAATTTAGATGCGCCAGATGATTACGCTCGGCTGGGCGACTATTTGGACAAAATGGAAAACGGGCCGTCCAATCGGCTTTACTATTTGGCCACCGCACCCGAATTTTATGGACCGGCGGCGACTGCATTGGGCGAAGCTGGCATGGCGCTCGTAGACGAGAACACAGGCTATCGCCACCTGATTATTGAAAAGCCCTTTGGCCACGATCTGGATTCAGCCCTGGCGCTCAACCAGACGATTCACAAATATTGGCAGGAGCAGCAGATATATCGCATTGACCACTATTTGGGCAAAGAGACGGCCCAGAATATTCTCTTTTTTCGTTTTGCCAACACCATTTTCGAGCCGCTCTGGAACCGCAACTATATCGATTATGTGCAGATCACGGTTGCCGAGTCGGTGGACGTGGGCAGCCGCGCCGGCTACTACGATGAATCCGGCGTGCTGCGCGATATGTTTCAAAATCACCTGATGCAGCTCTTTACGCTGGTGGCCATGGAGCCGCCGGCGCCTTTCAACGCGCAGACACTGCGCGATGAAAAGGTCAAGGTGCTGAGCGCGGCCCGGCCCATTGCCCTGGACAAGACGGTACGCGCCCAGTATGATGGGTATACAAAGGCAGAGAAGGTGGTGCCAGATTCACAAACGCCCACTTTTGCCGCCTTGCAAATGCATGTTGACAACTGGCGCTGGCAGGGCGTGCCTTTTTATCTGCGCTCGGGCAAGGCGCTGGCCAAAAAGCATTCGGAAATCGCCATTGTATTTAAGCGTCCGCCGGTGGCCATGTTCGGCCTGGCCAACAATCTGGTCTCCAATATTCTATCGATTTTGGTGCAGCCCGACGAAGGTGTTCATCTCAGCTTTGAGGCCAAGCTCCCAGATTCAAATCAGGAAATGCGCACGGTTGAATTAGAGTTCCACTACTGCGACGCCTTTCCCGACCGTACGCTGCCCGACGCCTATGAGCGGCTGCTGCAAGATGCGCTTAACGGCGATCCATCGCTTTTTGCCCGCAGCGATGAAATTGTGTGCGCATGGCGACTCATTGACCCGGTGCTAAAGGGCTGGCAGTCCGCAGATGCGCCGCCCATGGAGCAATACGCCAAAGGTTCTTGGGGACCAGAAGCAGCATTCAAACTGCTCACGCGCAATGGCCATCGCTGGTACGTGGCCGAACATCAATAACATGGTCAGGACCTGTATGGCAGCGGTTGGGCAACGCACAGAGCCATCAGCGAACTTAACAACTTAAGTCACTGCTCAGAAATAACTTGTCGATTTAAACCTGTCAGGTCTTCGAGACCTGACAGGTTTGGCCACCAACTTATTTCTTAACGACTTACGTTGAACAGGTGCGACACCCTTTGTTGCAGATTTATACATTAACACCGGCT
This sequence comes from Caldilineaceae bacterium, assembly GCA_020634755.1. Classification (GTDB taxonomy): domain Bacteria; phylum Chloroflexota; class Anaerolineae; order Caldilineales; family Caldilineaceae; genus JACKBC01. The sequence continues at coordinate 75,393 of JACKBC010000018.1, forward strand.
AGAAGTTCGACTTCTCGGAGAAGTCGAACTTCTGGAATACCACTACTATTTTGGTAATACACAAGGAAGTGCGTCGCGCCTGGCGCCGCCAGACACATATCTCAAGCGCGCAACGTCGCATCAGCCCCGCTCGCATCTCCCACATTGTAAAATTGCATAGATTGTAAAATTGCATAAGTTGCGCGGCATATGCAAATGACCACGCCTGAAAATGTCCGCACCCCCATAACCTTGCGCTAGGCGCATTGGCTGCCCAAAAAGCCGCATAAGTTTTGAATTGTTGACATGGAAAACGTTTTCCATTACAATCCCCACAGTCCCTATCAAAAAACTGCATGACACATTTATACTGCGCTTGAAATGAAATCGGCGTTTTCCATTGACCTTCCCGAAATGGGAATGGCTGTTTTCATTCATAACCGAGTGTAGAGCCAACAGCGTTCCCCTTAGGAGAAACCTACTTTGTCCGCAACGCTGGAAGAAGTCGCCCGCGTGGCAGGTGTTTCCATAACCACTGCATCGCGTGTGCTCACGCAAAATACCCACCCTGTGCGCGCGGCCACCCGCCAGCGCGTATTAAAAGCGGCTGCCAAATTACAATACAAGCCCAATCTGCTGGCGCGCGGCATGCGTACCGAACGCACACACACAATTGGCATCATTGCCGATGACCTGCTCAGCCCCTTTACGCCCCCAATTATTCGCGGCATTCAAGACTATCTCAAAGAAATCGACTATCTGGGTCTAATTGTCAATTCAGATTGGGACCCGGACATTGAACGTGAGGCTATCAGCACCCTGCTCAGCCGGGCGGTGGAGGGCATCATTTTTGTGGAATCTGGCCGTCTGGCGCCAACCCAAGAACTGGTCAAATCGCAAAAGCCCTATATGTTTGTGCATCGCCTCTTTGGCGCCCCGGTGCAGAACTCAGTCGTCCCCGATGATTATGGCGGTACGCGGCTCGTGTTGGAACATTTGCTAGCGCTGGGTCATCGCCGCATTGGGCACATTGCGGGTCCGCAAGGTTGGCACTCGGCACAGCGACGCACCGATAGCTATTTGGATACCTTGAGCCAACATGGGCTGGAAATCGACCCGGCGCTGATTGTTGAAAGCGATTGGGAATTTGAGGGCGGCGCAGTGGCGATGCAACAGTTGCTGCAAGTGTCTCCGCGACCGACCGCCGTTTTTGCGGCCAACGACATGATGGCGCTGGGCGCTATTGAAACCTTACGCAGCACCGGTTTGCGCGTCCCCGAAGATATAGCCCTGACCGGCTATGACAATCGAGAGATAAGTCGCTCTTTGGCGCCCAGATTAACGACCGTGAGTCTACCAACATATCAAATGGGCGTTACAGCGGCCAAATTGCTCTGGCAGAAAATCCAGGGAACAGCGCACGATGTGGATGAAGTGCAGATTTGTGGTCGGCTCTATATCCGCGAGTCGTGCGGCGCTCTGCCCGCTCAACGTACGCATGATGAATTGGATGTGGCAACCACTGTCCGTCACCGCTTAACGGGCCAACAACCCGAAAAGCGTTAAATACCTCCATCTGGTTCCTTCCTAAATCGGATCGCTCATCAGCCGAAAGCGTGAAAACGCAATAATTTTCAGCAGTAAAATCATCGATTTTCACACTCTTCGCAGATGAGCCACTCGGATATGCACAATAGCGAGACGGGGCCCAGTCCCCGCCTGTAAGGCAAGGAGCAAGCAGAGGCCAATCGTTACTCTTTCTATTCATCTCAGGAGGAAACCGTATGCAACAACTAAACAGAACAAACAAATTAACGCGCCGCGACTTTTTACGCGCCACGGCGGGCTTTGCCGGCATGGCCGCGCTGGCCGCCTGTGCAACACCCAGCGGTGCGCCGGGAGCCAGCGCGGGGGGCGCCATTGCGGCCCCCGTCGAAATCACCTTTATGGGCTGGGGCGGCACCGAAGAAGATGAAGGCGTGCGCGCCGCCATTGACGTATTTCAGGAAGAGGAGCCAAACATTCAGGTAACCTGGCTGCATACGCCGGAGAATTATGGCGAAAAATTCCTGGCCAATATTGCCGCCGGTAACCCGCCCGATACGGCATTTATTGGCAGCGATATTTATCGCACCTTTATTCGCGATGGCGTCCTGATGGACATTACCGATCAGCTCAAGGCAGATGATCTGCTGGGCGCCGCGGACTATTTTATTGAGCCGCAGGAAAGTGAACGCTGTACGCAGGACGCCAAATGGTATGGCATTGGCTCGTGCTGGGTGGCGCCACACATCTATTACAACGCCGATATTTTTGCCGAAGCGGGCATTGAACCGCCCAGCAATAACCCCGACGAAGCCTGGGATTGGGATCACTTTGTGGAAGTGGCCAAGCAGCTTACCGTCGACGTCAATGGCAACCACCCGGGCGACGCCGGCTTTGACCCCGACAACGTGGACCGCTTCGGCGTGCATTGGCCCACGTGGTGGATCCCCGTCCACTCAATTATTGCCTCCAACGACGGTCTCTGGATCGACCCGGACACCGGACTGCTGGCCATTGATCAGCCGGAAGCCACGCAGGCTATTCAGGCGCTGGCCGATCTGGTGCTGGTGCATCAGGTTATGCCGCAGGCCACGGCCATGGAAGCGCTGGGCATGACCAATACGCAGATGCTGGAAAATGGCAAGTTGGCCATGGCCATTGATGGCTCGTGGGCGCTGGCGTGGATGCACAAAATCAACGCTACGTTGGGAACCGCCGCCCTGCCCGGCCTTAAGCACCCGGCCACCAACATGCAAGCCCACCTGCATTCGGCGCTGGCCGCTACAGAGCATCCCGAAGAAGCCTGGCGCTGGGTCCGTTTCTTGGCTACCCCCTTCTATCAAACTCAGTTTTGTAAAATCGGCCTCTGGCTGCCCAGCCAAACCGCGTTGATGACCGATGATGGACTCAACACCTGGATTACGGAAGGCGTGCATCCGGAAGGATACAGACAAATTGCCACCGATTTTGTCACGCGCTTTGGCCACGTGCTCTATCAGCCCGTGGGCTGGAATGAAGCCTCGGGCATTATCACCCCGGCCATGGATGCCGTGTGGATTGGCGATCAGACGGCTGAAGAGGCTATGGCCGCGGCCGTGCCACAAGCCAACGAAATTTTGACGAATAGTTAAGGGCAGGGAGACGGGATTAGGGAGACGGCTGACCACTCGCCTACTCCCTAATCCTTCCTCCCTAATCCCCTTCTTTGAGAGACAATCATGGCCACAAGCAACCTTTTCTTTAACCCGCTACGACCCAAAACCAATCTGCAACGGCGCACGGTGACGGGATACCTCTTTATTTCGCCTTTTATTTTGGGCTTTTTGCTCTGGTTTTTGATTCCAGCGCTCACGGCAGTCTGGCTCACCTTTACCGATTGGAACCTGATCCGGCCACCGCGCTATGTGGGGTTAGACAACATTTTGCAATTGGGACGCGACACGCTCTTCTGGCAGTCGCTCAAGGTGACGACAATTTTCACGCTGGCCTCGGTGCCGGTGGGGCTGGTGGTCAGCTTTTTGCTGGCGTTGCTCATGAACACTAGGGTGCGCGGCATTTCGCTCTTTCGCACAATCTACTATCTGCCCAGCATTGTGCCGGCGGTGGCCAGCGCCGTACTCTGGGCGTGGATTTTTAACACAGATTTTGGACTGGCCAACGTGGTTTTGACTGCTTTGGGGCTGCCCAAAATCCAGTGGCTGCAAGACCCAAGCTGGGCGCTGCCAGCACTGATCATCATGAGCCTGTGGGGGCTGGGCGCCACCATGGTCATCTATTTGGCTGGGTTGCAGGGCATCCCGACGGTCTTTTATGAAGCGGCGGAAATTGATGGCGCCGGACGCTGGGCGCAACTGCGCCACATTACGATTCCGCTCATGTCGCCAGTCATCTTTTTCAACCTGATCATCGGCATTATCGGCACGTTTCAAGTCTTTACGGCTGGCTTTCTCATTACCGATGGCGGCCCCCAGAATTCGACGCTTTTTTATGTGCTCTATCTCTATCGCAACGGTTTTGAATTTTTGAAGATGGGCTATTCCGCAGCGCTGGCCTGGGTGCTCTTTTTTATCATTATGGCGCTGACGCTCTTTGTCTTTAAGTACGTAGGCGGCCTGGTGCATTATGAAGATACGCAGTGAGGAGCGACATGAATCGAGTTGACAATATCTCTGTGGCTGGCAATAGCAACGCTACGGATCAGCAAGCTTCGGCGGCAGCGCGTCTACTTTCGCCTATTTTGGACGGGGAGGCGCGCTGGCGGCTCCTGACGTTAATCGTGCTTTTTGTGGGTGCATTCATTATGGCGCTGCCCTTTCTGTGGCTGTTGAGCAGTTCGCTCAAGCCCGAGCAGGAAATTTTTCTCTTTCCGCCCAAGTGGATTCCCAACCCGATACGCTTTCAGAATTACATAGACGCGCTAACCTATAAGCCTTTTGGCACATATATTGCCAACACGCTTTGGATCGTGATTCTGAACGAAATTGCCATTGTGGGTTCGGCTTCGCTCTGTGCCTACGGCTTTGCACGCATCTCGTTTCCGGGTCGCGATTTCTGGTTTGGCATTGTACTCGCCACGCTCATGGTGCCCTACTTTGTCATGATGATCCCCCAATTTGTGATCTTTAGCCGCTTGGGTTGGACCGACAGCTATTTGCCCCTGACGATTCCCTTCTTTTTTGGCGGCGGCGCCTTTAACATTTTTCTGCTGCGGCAGTTTTTCCGTACGCTGCCCGCCGAACTGGCCGATGCCGCCCGCATTGACGGCTGTAGCGAACTGGGCATCTACTGGCGCATTTTTATGCCGCTGGCCAAACCGGCGCTGGCCACGGTGGCCATCTTCACGTTTCTCAATGGCTGGAACGACTTTATCGGCCCCCTGCTCTATATCAATTCGCCCGACAAATTTACGGTCGCCATTGGCTTGGCCACCTTCCGCAGCGTTATGCGCACGCGCTGGGATCTGCTCATGGCGGCATCCACGGCCATGATTGTGCCGGTGCTTCTGCTCTTTTTCTTTGCACAGCGCTATTTTATTGAAGGCATTGTGCTGAGCGGGTTGAAGGGTTAAACGGCGGCGATTATGGCCCACAGATGAAAAATATGTTCAAGCACTATGGCCCCTGGCTGGCCATCATTTTAACCTGTACGCTGGCGGCGCTGTTGTTGCAGTTGCAGGGGCGATTGTGGATCTGCCAATGTGGCCGGGTTGACTTGTGGGCCGGCGATATTTGGAGCGCCGACAACTCGCAACACCTGCTCGATCCCTACAGCTTCACCCACATTTTGCACGGTTTTATCTTCTTTTGGGTGGCCAGTTGGCTCTTGCCAAAACTCGACTTTGGGTGGCAAATGTGGCTGGCCATATTGGTGGAGGCCGCCTGGGAGGTGAGCGAGAATACCGAAGTGATCATTCAGCGCTATCGCGAGGCCACTTTGGCATTGGGCTACAATGGCGATACCATTGTAAACTCGCTGAGCGATATTGCGCTCTGCGGTGTCGGCATCTTGATTGCACGCCGATTGGGCTTCTGGCGCACATTGGCGCTCTTTATTATGACCGAAATTGCACTCACGCTGTGGATCCGAGATAGCCTCCTGCTCAATATATTAATGCTCCTCTATCCCATAGATGCCATCCGCAACTGGCAGGTTGGGCCCGCCTCTTAAACACGGTTCCGTGCAAAAACAAACGCTTTTTATCACCGTGCGACAGAGGCTGATTTCCCGTAGTGCTATAGAAGTAAAAGTTTGGACAAATGGTATGTCGCAACAAATAGATCGATTTCTCACTGCGCTCCCCCGCGGCCATCGCCACGTTTATCTCGCTTGGCGCTTGTCTGGCCCAGATGCGGACGATGAACCCTTTTACGTGCAGCGCCGCCGGCTGCAAGGCGATTGGCAGCCGCTCCATGATGCGGCGCCGGTGCTGTTCTCCACAGACTTTGTGGATACCGTGCCCGACGACGGCGTCTATGAATATCGAGTGGTAGCGCGCCAAAGACCATCATACGCAGCGCGCGTCGATACGGCGCAGCCGCCCACCAATCTGGCCTTTGAGTTTCCGCTGACCCATGCGCCACCGCCCGGTCTCTATCCCTATCGCTTTGCCATTGGCGATCTGCAAAACAATGGACGGAGCGGCGTGGTTGTCCTCGAATCGCACGCCAAGCGGGTGCAGGTCTGTGCCTACACGCTTGACGGCACGCGGCTCTGGCAGCGCGACACCGGCCTGCCGGACAGCGGCGGCTGGGACAAGCGCATGAATCACGTGCCCGTGACCATTTGGGATGTAAACGGCGACGGGCGCAGCGAAGTGATCTATCACAGCGGGCCAGGCCATGCGTTTGCCAACGATTTTTATGCCGAAGCCGGGCCGGATGAGATGTTGACCGCAGTCGACGGCGAGACGGGCGATGTGGTGTGGGAATGCCCCTGGCCGGGCACGCGTCCGCGCGTCATGTTTACCGTGGGCTACTTGCGCGGCATGGAGCAAGCGCCTTCGGTTGTGGTGCAGGACGGCACCTATGGCGACTTGGTCTTGACCGCGATTGACGGCGCAACGGGCCGCGTGCAGTGGCAGGTGACGCAGGCGCGCGGCGGCGGGCACAATTTAGATATTGACGATGTGGATGGCGACGGGCGCATGGAGGTGATTGCCGGCGGCATCTGCTATGGCGGCGACGGCTCGATTCTGTGGCAGGCCGAGCCTTTGGCCATACAGACGTTTCCAAGCCGGCCCAATTTTTGCCCGACGTTCCCGGTTTACAGGTGCTCTATTTGGTGGAAAAAAGAAAATCCAGGCGTCTATCTGGTTAATGCACAAGGCGAGACTCTCTGGAAAGTGCCCTTTGGCCACGCCCACTGGTCTTGGATCGGACACTATGACCTGGATGGGTCTGGCGCACCGGATGCGCGGTTTATGATCCACGCTGCGAAAAAAGGCGCTAATGAATATTTCCCGATCTTTTATCCCGATGGTCGTCAGTGGCTCGAATTGACGCGCCATCAAGCGCACCGCTACGCCGCCGTTGGGTGGGAGGCTGACGGCGCGACCTGCTTTGCCCACCGCAAAGATTTCTGTATCTATCGGCTCGACGCGCAAGGACAAGAGATACGGCTGCCCGGCAGCGAATTGCCCACCGGCAGCCTCTTTGGACGCTGGCAGATTTGCGCCGATCTCATTGGAGATTTCCGCGAGAACTTTGGCTGCATCGATTATGAGAAAGGCACTTTCTTTGTGGCCCAAAACCCCAACCCCGCCGGACGCCGCGCCCGTTCGCCCCAGGCAGATTTTGGCTATCGTCACGAGCGGGCTCAGTTGGGTTCGGGATACTATACGTACATTGCGCCCGCTTTATGCAGGGTCGATCCGTAAATTCACTGTATCGATGTTTATCTGGCGACAAAGTCACGCTGATTACAACCGCATTTACGGATAGGCGCTTACTCGTCAACATCGACAAAAAGTTGTCGATAACGCAATAATTTTTCGTCGATGTGGCCAGAGGCTCTATTTGCGCCGCCGACCTGAGCCCCCAGCGAAGGCGCAACTATGCAGATTCTAAAACACAAAAGAATGGACAAAAATGAACACCATCACCATCAACGCCGACCTGGGCAACCAGTCCATTAGCCGCCATATCTATGGGCATTTTGCCGAGCATCTGGGGCGCTGTATATATGGCGGCCTCTACGTGGGTGAAGCGTCAGCCCTGGCCAACACGCGCGGCATCCGCAACGATATTGTGGCGGCGCTGCGTAATCTGAATATTCCCAATTTGCGCTGGCCCGGCGGCTGTTTTGCCGATGAATATCACTGGATGGATGGCATTGGGCCCAAAGCGCAGCGCCCCACCATGATCAATACGCACTGGGGTGGCGTGACCGAAGACAATTCGTTTGGCACCCACGAATTTTTTGACCTGTGCGCGCAGCTCGACTGCGAACCCTACGTTTGCGGCAACGTGGGCAGCGGCACGGTACAAGAGATGCAGCAATGGGTCGAATATATTACCTTTGACGGCGTCAGCCCCATGGCCGATCTGCGCCGCCAAAATGGCCGCGCCGAGCCGTGGCGCATCCAATACTGGGGCGTCGGCAACGAAAATTTGGGGCTGCGGCGGCAATATGCGCCCCGAATATTATGCAGATGAATATCGCCGCTACCAAACGTACGTGCGCAATCTGGGCGGCAATGAAATTTATAAGATCGCCTGCGGTCCCAGCGTGGATGACTACCACTGGACCGATGTGCTGATGTCATGCGGGCGTGGCCGGCGCGGTAACTTCCTCATGCACGGCTTGGCGCTCCATTACTACACCCGGATTCGGCGTGAAGATGGGACGTTAATTGCCGCCACTGGCTTTGGCGAAGATGAGTGGTTTGCCATTCTACAAAAAGCCCTCTATATGGATGAACTTATCCAGCGCCACAGTACGATTATGGATCGGTACGATCCAGAGCGGGAAGTGGGTCTCATTGTGGATGAGTGGGGAACGTGGTATGCTGAGGAGCCAGGCACGCGGGCACGCTTTTGTATCAGCAAAACACGCTGCGGGATGCCCTGGTGGCGGCGCTCCACTTTGACATTTTTCACCGCCACTGTGACCGGGTGCGCATGGCCAACATTGCCCAAACCATCAACGTGCTGCAGGCCATGATTCTCACCGAAGATGGTGGCGACCGTATGCTCTTGACGCCCACGTATCACGTTTTCGAGATGTACAAAGTGCATCAAGACGCCACGCTGCTGCCGCTGGATCTGCAAACGGATGACTATTCGTTTGGCAACGAGACCATGCCGGCGGTTAGCGCCACCGCCTCGCGCAATGGTCATGGACAGATCCACCTTTCGCTGAGCAACGTTGACCCCCATGCTGGTCGCACCGTCACCTGCACGTTGCGCGGCATCAGCGCCACCGGCGTCATCAGGGCGCGTCCTCACCGCCGACGCGCTGGATGCCCACAACACCTTTGACGAGCCAACGCTGGTTCAGCCAGCTGTTTTCAATGGCGCCACGCTCAATGGCGATCAGTTGACGATCCAGCTGCCGGCCAAGTCTGTGGTGACGCTGGAATTGCGTCGTAGCGCACAATCTCTTTCGTCAATGGTGGTCGTGCTGGGCACAACCGCCATCATTCAAGTCATTGGTTCAATGCTGGCTCTGTGCCTGGGCACAACCGCCATCATTCGTCAGTTCAATGCTGGCTCTGTGCCGTGCACAACCGCCATCATTCAAGTCATTAAGTTCAATGCTGGCTCTGTGCTGGGCACAACCGCCATCATTCAAGTCATTAAGTTCAATGCTGGCTCTGTGCTGGGCACAACCGCCATCATTCAAGTCATTAAGTTCAATGTTGGCTCTGTGCTGCACAACCGCCATCATTCAAGCCATTGTTCAATGCTGGCTCTGTGCCGTGCACAACCGCCATCATTCAAGCCATTAAGTTCAATGCTGGCTCTGTGCTGGGCACAACCGCCATCATTCAAGTTTTAGAAGAAAAGCGTACTCAACCATGACGACACAAACCGCAACGCGCAAACTTACCCCCGTTCCCTTTACCCAGGTCAAACTGGATGACCCATTTTGGGCCCCGCGCCAGCAGACCAACCGCACGGTCACCATTCCGCACATGTATCAAAAGCTGGTGGAGACTGAACGCATCAAGGCGCTGACGCTCGACTTTGAGCGCGCCGTTCCATCACACATTGTGGAGATTTTTGGCGATTCCGACCCGGCCAAGTGGTTGAGGCGGCCTGCTACGCCATGGCCGACCAGCCTGACGAAAAGCTAGCCCCATGGTCGACCAAGTGGCCGATCTGATCATCAGCGCCCAGCAGCCCGATGGCTACCTCAACACCCACTTTACCACCATCCAGCCCGATATGCGCTGGAAGAATCTGCGCGATTGGCACGAAATGTATTGCGCCGGCCACCTCATGGAAGCCGCCGTGGCGCACCATCAGGCCACGGGGAACCCCAAGCTGCTCAATGCGCTCAGCCGTTATGCCGATCTGATTGGCGCGCTTTTCGGTCCTGAACCCAACCAAAAGCCCGGCTATGGCGGCCATCCCGAAATTGAGCTGGCGCTGGTGCGGCTCTATCACGAAACCGGCGAAAAGCGCTATCTGGAATTGGCCAAATTCTTTGTGGAAGAACGCGGTCAAAACAACCCGCATTACTACGACACAGAAGCCGTGCGCGCGGCGATGATCCCAAAAAGTTCCACTTTAAAAATTACGAATATTGCCAGGCTCACGTTCCCATTCGCGAGCAGGACAAAGTGGTGGGTCACGCCGTGCGCGTCATGTATTTGCTGGCCGGTGTGGCTGATCTGGCCCACGAGTATGATGACCCTTCGCTGCTGGAAACATGCGAAAAGCTGTGGGAAAATCTGGTCCACCAGCGCATGTATCTCACCGGCGGCATTGGCCCTTCCCGCCACAACGAAGGCTTTACCACCGACTACGATCTGCCCGACGAAACGGCCTATGCCGAGACCTGCGCCTCCATTGCGCTGATTATGTGGAATCAGCGGTTGCTGCAATTTGAGGGCGACGGACGCTATGCCGACATTTTAGAACAGACGCTTTATAATGGCTTTATCAGCGGGCTCTCGCTGGATGGCAAGCATTTCTTCTACGTCAATCCGTTGGCCAGCCAGGGCAGCCACCACCGCCAGGAATGGTTTCTTTGCCCGTGCTGCCCGCCCAACGTGGGGCGCATATTGGCCAGCCTGGGCAACTACTTCTATTCCACGGGCGATCACGATCTGTGGGTGCATCTTTATGGCCAGAACAGCGCCACCGTCACCGTCCACGGTCAGGAGATCAAGCTGCGCCAGACCACCCAATACCCGTGGGATGGCAAGATTCAACTGGCGCTGGACATGGCGCAAGCACAGCCCTTTACGCTCAACCTGCGCATTCCGGGCTGGTGCACCGAGTGGCGACTGCTGCTCAACGGCCAGCGCATGCGCGTCGAGCCGCCGGCCATGGATGGCTACCTGCCCATTACAAATACGTGGCGTCCGGGCGATGTGCTGGAGTTGGAGCTGTCTATGCCGGCGCAGGCCGTTTGGGCGCATCCGGCCGTGCGCCAGATGCAGGGGCGCGTGGCCATTCAGCGCGGCCCCATTGTCTATTGTGTAGAAAGCGCCGACAACGCCGTAGAAAATCTGGACCGCATTATGCTCGATCCGGCGCAGATTGCCGACTTCACCGTGGAATATCGGCCCGAGCTGCTGGGCGGCGTCAACGTGTTGCGCGGTCCCGCCGCCATGATTGACCAGGCGGGATGGGACGACGCCACGCTCTATCGCTATCAGCAGCCGCCCACCACGCAACCCATTGAGGTGACTGCCGTCCCCTACTGCGTGTGGGACAACCGCGAACCAGGCGAGATGCGCGTTTGGTTCCGCGCCGCCAATCTGTAATTTGTTCTGTAAAGGTAACGATTCAGGCTCTCGAGGACTAAGACTTCGGCGTGAACTCAGTCGTTCACGAAGTGGTTGCAGAGCAACAACGCTTGTCGAAGCCTGTGTTCCCTTCGGCTTGTCGAGCTCAGGGAACGGCTGAATAGTTACCTGTAAAGTATAAGAGGCAACAAAGGCCATTTTCCGTCGCACACATCGGAGAGGTGCGCTCATTGGGGCCAGCGCCGGCTTGCAATGGCTCAGGCAGAGGATTCCAGTGGCAAAATATCTATCTCTATTCACCGTTGCTTTGCTTCTCTCGGCCATGCTGAGCGCATTCAGCTTGCGGTCCCACCGGCCGCCTGCGGAAACCGCCCTCTACGCCATTTCATTCAACAGCACGTGGAGCGCCGAGACACATCCCGCAGCCGATTTCCCGGCCAACGCGCACTATTCGCGCATGCACGGCGGTACCCATAATGGCAATGTCACATTCTGGCAGGCGGGTGAATTGGCGTCAGCCGGCATTGAAAGCATGGCGGAGACGGGCGGCTATGGTTTGCTGAAGGACGAGATTGAAGCAGCCATTACCGCGGGGACGGCCGATCAGTTTCTACTGGGTGATAATTTGGGTTCATCAACGGGCGCCATTGACTTTAGCTCGGTAACGGTGGACCATAATTTCCCCATTGTTAACTTTGGTCACTATGGTCGCACCCAGCCCAGACTGGTTTGTGGGCGTCCACAACCTGTCGCTGCTGGATGAGCATGGTGAATGGCTGGCCTCGGGCAGCGTCACCCTCTATCCCTATGATGCCGGCAGCGACAACGGCGCCACCTACGGCGCCCCTAACGATGACGCCAACCCCAAACAGCCCATAGCAGCCAATATCAGTGGCGAGTCGCCCTTCTCCACCGCGCCCATGGGCACGCTTACATTTTTGCGGCTGGATGCACCCACGCCCGAGCCAGCCACGCCCACAGTTACCGCCACTCCGCTGCCCACGCCGGTGGGAGCGTCAACGGCCACACCCACCCCGACCGCCACCCCGTTGTGCCCCGTCGCCACACCACAGCCATTCCAAGTGGATTATGTCTCCCCACGAGCTGTTGACCCAAACGCTGGCCGTGCGCATTGGCGATGGGGATGCCGTGACCGTCACCACCGCCAGCCGCGTCTATACGGCCACCGGTGATTTTGAATTCACTGCGCCCGCGCGGATCACCATTGATTTGCAGCCCAACCAGACCAATGAAATCCACGCGGCTGGGCACGTGCGCAAGGCGATTTCGGTGGGGCCGTGTCAATATGGCGATTACACGCTAACCCAAACTTTTTCGATTGTACAAGGATGACGGAGGAGCACCGGTTCTTTATGCCGCTGCTGATGAGAGAATAGGCGTGGGAGATAAGTCGAGGGCGTATATGGTTGATTCACTGAATGGGACTTGCACGTCTCTAATTGCTTAATGAACCAACCTGCGTCACGATCACCTGTTTTGCGCCAGCTTGTAGAAGGGCGCTGCGCACCTCTTCCGCCGCTGTATCTTCCACCAGGGCAATGATATTGCCGCCGCGGCCGCCCCCGCTCAGCTTGGCGCCAAGCGCACCAGCCTGGCGGGCGGCTCTTATCAATTTTTCAAGCAGTGGCGAGCTGACGCCCAATGCAGCCAGCAATCGCTGGTTCTCATCAAAAAGCTGGCCCAGTTTATCCAGATGCCCCGTCTGTTCAATGACGCAGCGCGCTTGCTCCGCAATGGCGCCAATCTCATTGAAAATTACATCAAATTGGGCGGGCTGCTGCTGCCACGCTTTGCGCACATCGCCCACAGTTTCTTTGGTGGGACTGGCGACGCCGCTGTCGGCAATGGCCAGCGTAAAGGGGCGGCAAGGGGTAAAGATTTGGGGCGGCAAGCCCTTGACAAACCAGACTGGCGCGCCATAGGCAATCACCGTGTTGTCGATGCCGCTGGGCGTGCCGTGGAAATAGCGCTCGCTTTCATACACCAGCGCGCTGACCGTAGCTGAATCCGGCGCTTGACCAGCTTTGGCAAATATGGCGCGCACCAGGGCGGCGCTCAGCGCAGCGCCACTGCCCAATCCGCTGGCAATGGGGATGGTGCTGGATAATACAATGCGCCAGTCTGGGTTGGGCGGCAGATGCAAGCCGTTCCAGCGTCAGTCGCGCCACCGTGTGAAAGGGATGCTCTACCGCGTCCGCTGACCCGGCCAACGGCAAAACTTGCCCCAGATCCTGCGCCACAATCGTACAGCCGCATCCCGGTGCAGCATCCGTGATAACGGCGGTGGCGGTGGTTTCCCACACGGGGACGGCAATGGCCGGGCGACCATAAACAACGGCATGTTCCCCCAGCAAAATCACCTTGCCCGGCGCACGGCCTTGAAATGTTTCCATAACGCTTTGCTGATCAATTTATTATTGTTACTATTCAGGCCACTCGAGGGCTGAGCTTGTCGAAGCCCGTGTCCCTTCGACCCTTCGGCGTCGCTCAGGACATCGCAAGCTCAGGGGACGCCTGAACAGTTACATTTTGTTTACTAGAGCGCAATGCAATTATACTCAGCTCTGAATGAGAACCGCAGGCTAGCAGCAAATCTCTACAGCCCGGCCATAATGCGGTCCGGCCCGTCGGTCATGATTACATCTACGCCCAGATTGGCCAGACGGCGCGCTTCCTCCACCTCGTTGACCGTCCACGTGTTGACGGCATAGCCGGCATTTTGGGCCCACGCCATATAGTCCGCATCAATCAGCGAATGGTGCGGGTGCAGCGCTTCAGGCGCAATAATCGGGCTGAGCCAGGCGTTAGCCAGATGGTCCGGCATCTGCTCAAAATAGAGCAGCCCCAATCGCACGCGCTTATCCACCCAGCGCATTTTGATCAGCGAAATTGGATTGAAGCTGGAGACAATCACCTGCTCATAGAGATCGCGGCTGCGGATCAATGCAGCCACCAACTCCACTTCAGGGCCACCCTGCAAGTCGCGGCTTTTGATCTCCACATTGATCTGGCATTGGCCTTGCAGCAGATCGAAGACCTGCTCCAACGTGGGGATGCCCACACCAGCAAATTCATTGCCAAAGTGGCCGCCCGCGTCCAGCGCGGCCAATTCGGCCATTGTAAAGCTGCTCACGGGACCGGAGCCATTGGTGGTCTTGTCCACATCAAAATCGTGAATTACGGCCAGTTGGCCGTCCCGGCTGCACTGCACGTCCAGCTCGACACCGTCGGCGCCCATGTCCAGCGCCTTGGCAAAAGCGGGCAGGGTATTTTCCGGCGCGGCCTCGCGAGCGCCGCGGTGAGCGAAGATCAAGGATGTATGGTTCATAAGATTCCTGTTCAGGTTGAAGGTTATAAATCTAACCCGGGACGTGTCTATCCAGCCGTAGCCTGAGCCTGTCCGCTTACGAAGGCGTGTTGCTTTGCAACCGTTTCACGAGCTGCAAAGCGCCAAGGCATAGGTGGGCTTCGACAGGCTCAACCTTCGAGCATCGGGATAGTTACCCCGGGATTATTTCAACGCGTGTCACATGCGCTGGTGTTTGGGGAGTTCCCAGGCCAAGCGCTCCACCTCAGCGCCATCGATGAGTTCAATGGGCTTGTTGCTGGCCCAGGCGCGCGCGTCGCTGCTAATGCGCCCCGAAGTCACCAAGTAGCCAGACACGGCGCCAGAGTGAATCATGGTGCCGTAGAGATCGCGCACCACCGGTGTGCCCACGGTGCTCGAATAGCGTTTGCATTGCACAATGGACTGCGCACCATATTGATCTTCCAGCAATATATCAATACCGCCATCTTTGACATTAGGCGTGTCGAGCACCTTATAGCCCATGAGGGCAAAGATATGATCGGCCACGTAGGCTTCAAAATCACCCGGGTCCATGACGCTCATCTCGGCTTGGGTGAGCGGTCGCCACTTGGGCGGTCTGCGCAAACGGCTAAACCAGTTCAGCTTCTGGAGCCATCCGAAACGCGCGCGCCAGTGAATGGCGCTCCGGCGCCAGCCCAGCACCACATAAACGCCCAATAGAACACATAAAATTGATTGCCAAAGGGTCTGGTTATCGAGCTTGAAGATGCGCTGGTTCCACAGCCGCCATGCCATCCAGCCATAGAGAAGCGGCCAGATCAGGGTGAAAATGTAAAGCGTGCGTTGATGCTGGATAATGCGGCCCAGCCAGCGCAAGAGCGGGCGCGGAAAAACCACTTGGCGCAGCAGCCGGCCAAAGCGCAAAAGCCACGCGGGCGCCTTTAGATTGGGCAAACGAACTTTTGCGGACCACACCTTGGTTTGAAATACTTTCGTCTGCGGAGTTCGCTGAATCTGGGTTGGGCGACGAACAACGAGGGGAAAATGTGCCATAAAAAGTTACCCAAACAAACGCGCCCAAAAGCCTTTCTTCTTGGGCGGTTCGGGCGGGGGAGGCAACGGAATATATTCGGGTTCCTCTTCAATGAGCCCCAATTCCGCCTTGAGTTCATCGGTCATGGCGTCGGGTGTCCACATGGGCTCCCACACAATCTGCACTTCCACCGCAGGTGCGCCATGACCTTTGAGCGTATTCTGCACATCCTCAATAATCTGCGGCCCCAGCGGGCAGTGCGGCGTAGTCAGCGTCATGGTCACGTTGACCGACTGGTCTTCTGCCACCTCCACGCCATAGACTAGCCCCAGGTCCACAATGTTGTGGTAGATCTCGGGGTCGATGACGGCTTTGAGGTACTCAAAGCAGGCTTCGGGTGTAAGGGGGGAGTGAGCAACTTGAGAGGAAGCTTTATCTTCAATTGTTTCTGTCACATCAGAATCGACTGCGATAGAATTCGTCATGATCATGTTTCTCCTTCAATATCTACCAGATCAACCTTAACAATTGAGCCTATCTTACAGCTTGTTGAGCCCAATAGATTGCTGGTTGATGAAGTAGTATATATTATTCGCCGCGTCGGTTCTCCATCTGCCAAACCATGAATCTGGTGGCGCTGGACAAGTTGGGAAACTTGTCCTACGTGTGGGCGTCTTTCTGCAGCAGTTCAATCAGCAAGCCGTTCGTCGCCTTGGGATGCACAAAGGCCACCAGACCATGTACACCTTGGCGCGGCGTTTCGTCGATCAAACGCAGGCCCTGGTTGCGCAGTTCCGACAGGGCAACGTTAATGTCGTCCACCTCAAAGCAGACGTGATGCGTCCCCTCGCCGCGGCTTTGCAGAAAGCGCGCCGTGCCGCTTTGGCTGTCGGTGGGCGCAATCAGCTCGATGGCGCCGTTGCCGGCATCCAAAAAGGCGGCTTCCACCAGATGCTCGGCAATGGTGAGGCGCTCCAGCAGCTTAAAGCCCAGCAGATCGCAATAGGTATGCAGGCTTTCATCAATGCTGTTTACCACAATGCCTACATGATCAATCCGATTTAGCATAAAAGCGTTCAATCCATTCTTCGATGATAACCTGTTTGCGCGCGCCATAGCGGCCAAAGCTGCGCCGAATTTCCGTCAGCGATTTTTCATGCCACAGGTTGTCGGGCACTTTGGAATAGAAACAGTCGGCAAAGCTAATAATCTCTTCCTCCACCGTCTCGCACGTCATATCGCGCGCCGGGAGCGGCAAAGTGCGTTCCAAAATATCGGCCTTGGTGACGTTGGCATGGCGCTCGGCCACCCGTGCGTGCAGCGGCAACCCCTCTGCCTCCAACAGCTTGGCCCCCTCCACCGTATGCATGAGATAGGGCAAAGTGCCGGTGCAGAAGAGACTTGGCGTATCTGTGGCCACAATGCCAATGTCATGCAGCATGGCCGCTTCTTCCAAAAAGGCCACGCGTTCAGCGGCCAGCCCCAACCGCTGTCCAATCTCCACGGCTCGCTGCGCCACCAGCATACAGTGAATCACGTACAGTGGATAGGTGGGACTGTCGGGCGGAATATACTTGTGGATAATGCGAAAGACGTCCGTGCGTTCCATGTAGTTTTAATTGGGAGTAGGGAGTAGGAAGTAAGGATTAGGCAGGAGGCTCGTCGCGATACCTACTCCCTACTCCTTAATCCCTACTCCCCTCTTTTCACACCCAGCTCTCTGGCATATATTCGCCAAAGACGCCGCGCAGGGTGTCGCAAATTTCGCCCAGGGTGGCATACGCTTCCACAGCTTCCACAAAGAGCGGCATGAGCGGGGCGTCTGGCTGGCGTGCGGCTTGCTCAATCTGCGCCAGGATCTGCTGCACGCAGCCATTGTCGCGCGCGGTGCGCAACTGTTTGAGTTGGGCCATCTGCGCGGTGCGTACGCTCTCGTCCACGCGCAGCAGGTCAGCCACCGGTTCTTCATCGGTTTGATAGCGATTGACGCCCACCACGATCTGGTCGCCACTTTCAATGTCGCGTTGCGTCTCATAGGCGGCGTCTTGAATTTCGCGCTGGATAAAGCCTTCTTCCACCGCCCGCAGCGCGCCGCCCATTTTGTCAATGCGCCCAATGTAATCGGCCGCCTGCGCTTCAATCTGGTCGGTCAGCCACTCAATATAATAGGAGCCGCCCAGCGGGTCCACCGTGTCGGCCACACCGCTTTCATGGGCGATGATCTGCTGGGTGCGCAGCGCGATTTCCACCGACTTTTCGGTGGGCAGCGCCAGCGCCTCATCCTTGCCGTTGGTGTGCAGGCTCTGCGCACCGCCCAACACGGCGGCCAGCGCCTGCATGGTAACGCGCACAATGTTATTGTCGGGCTGCTGCGCGGTCAACGTGCTGCCGCCGGTCTGCGTGTGGAAACGCAGCCGCCAGCTGCGGTCATCCTGCGCCCCAAAGCGCTCGCGCATGATCTTGGCCCACAGACGGCGAGCGGCGCGGAACTTGGCCACCTCTTCCAAAAAGTTGTTGTGCGCATTAAAAAAGAAGCTGAGCTGGCCGGCAAACGCATCCACATCCTGACCGCTGGCCAAAGCCGCCTGCACATATTCAATGCCGTTGGCCAACGTAAAGGCCACCTCCTGCACCGCCGTGCAGCCCGCTTCGCGCATGTGATAGCCACTAATGGAAATGGTGTTCCAGCGCGGCGCCTCGTCTGCACAGTAGCGGAAAATATCGGTGATCAGCCGCATGGAGGGTTGCGGCGGAAAGATATAGGTGCCGCGCGCAATGTACTCTTTGAGAATGTCATTCTGCACGGTGCCGCGCAGTTGGCTGGCCGGTACGCCCTGCTTTTTACCCACGGCAATGACCATGGCCAGCAGAATCGCCGCCGGCGCGTTGATGGTCATGCTAATGCTCACTTTGTCCAGCGGCAGGCCGTTGAGCAGCGTCTCCATATCGGCCAGGCTGCTAATGGAGACGCCCACTTTGCCCACTTCGCCCTCGGCAAAATCGTGGTCGGCATCGTAGCCAATTTGCGTGGGCAGGTCAAAGGCCACCGAAAGGCCGGTCTGCCCCTGCTCCAGCAGATAGTGATAACGGCGGTTGCTCTCGGCGGCGCTGCTAAAACCGGCATACTGGCGCATGGTCCAGTAGCGGCCGCGATACATGTTGGGCTGCACGCCGCGCGTAAAGGGGTACTCGCCGGGAAAGCCAATCTGCTGCATATAGCGCTCGTCGGCCCCCTCACCATTTTGCGCGGCCAGATCAGCGGGCGTGTAGAGCGGCGCCACGTCAATCTGCGGGCTGCTGGTGGTGAAATGTTCCCGCAGCTCGGGAAAACGTTTGGTTTGGGGAGCTAGCGTATTTTCTTGCCAGGCTTTTTTGAGCGCGGCGATTCTGTTGACGTTGGTCATGTTGTTCTACATTTCGCTGCGGCCGGCCAGGGCGCGCCCCAGCGTCACCTCGTCGGCATATTCGAGATCGCCACCCACGGGCAGGCCGCGCGCCAACCGCGTCACCCGAATGCCCATGGGCTTGAGCAGGCGCGAGATGTACATGGCGGTTGCTTCCCCCTCAATGTTGGGATTGGTCGCCAGCACAATTTCACGCACTTCGCTGGTATGGACCTGCGCCAATAGGCTGGCAGCCGCCTGTTCCGGTGATGCCGGCTGCGCGCCCTGTTGGATGCGACGCAGCAGTTCGGCCACTTTTAGGTCATCGGGGCCAATCCCATCGGCGGGTGAAATGGCGCCATGCAGCACGTGATAGAGACCGTGGAATTCACGCGTGCGCTCAATGGCCTGCACGTCCAGCGGCTCTTCCACCACGCAGATGAGTGAGCGGTCGCGCTGCGCATTGGCACAGATGGCGCACGGATCCTGGTCGGCAATGTTGTGGCAGACGCTGCAAAAGAGCGTTTTCTCTTTCAGCTCTTGCAGCGCCGTGGCCAGGTTGAGCGCAATGGCCGCGTCGCTGCGCAGCAGAAAGTAGGCCAGACGGCTGGCCGTTTTGGGGCCGATACCGGGCAATTGGCCAAACGCGTCAATAAGTTTTGTGACTGGTTCAGCGAGTGGCTGCATATACCTAAAGCCCCAAGCCCGGCGGCAGGCCCATGCCGCTGGTCAAGCCGCTCATGCGCTCTTCGGCCAGCTCATGGCTCTTTTGCAGGGCGTCGGCCACAGCGGCCAGCACCAGATCTTCCAACATTTCAACATCGTCCGGGTCCACAGCCTCAGGCTTGATCTTGATGGAGCGGATTTCTTGCTTGCCCGTGGCCACCACGGTGACCATGCCGCCGCCCGCTGAGCCGGTGACTTCTTCATCGGCCAGGCCATCCTGCGCCTTTTCCATCTCGTCTTGTAGCTTCTGCATTTGCGACATCAAGTTATTCATGCCGCCAGACCCTGCATTGGGCGACATGCCGCCAAAGTTGGGCTGGGGACCGCTGCCGCGTGGTTTTCGTTTTGGCATAGTAATTCCTTTCAAAAGTTAGGGAGTAGGGATTAGGCAGTAGGGATTAGGCAGACATTTAGTCTCGTGCGCTTGCCTACTCCTTACTTCTTAATCCCTACTCCATTTGCACTATTCTATCACCTCGGCCCCCCATTCGGCGATTGCAAAATCAACCAGCGGGTCGGGACCGTTGGGGGTAGTTTCAACTGGGGCACTGCGTTTCAAGCCGCTCAGCCGCGCCTCGTTGCCGTCCTGGCACTCTAAGGAAATAGGACGCCCCAGATATTTGGAGAGCAAATCGGTCACCAGCGGCAGCGTGTCGGGCTTTTCAATCATACCGCGGGTGAACTGATTGTTGCCAAAGGCAAAGGCCACCTGATTTTCGCCTGCCGCAATATCGCGCACGGTGTTGAGCGCCGCTTGCGTCTGCAACCCGCAAGCATTACGCACAATGGTTAAAAAGTGCTTCCAACCATCACCGCTCAACTTTTGCAGCGCGGCAACATCCAGCTGCGGAACATCAGCTTCATCCTCACCAGCGTCTGTGGCTGCGGCGGCCGCTGGGGCATCTTCGGCGGGCGCAGCCGCCGCCGTGGGCGCATCATGCTGGCCATTGGCGCTGGGGCCGGCGGTGACCGGCGGTTGTGTGGCGGGGGCTGCCGTTGGCGCGGCGCTGGGCGGCGTCCCCTGCTCGGCAACAACGGGCGCCGCCGCAAAGGTAGCCACGCCCTGCACCGACTCGATCAGCGCCATTTCCAGCGGTAGCTGCGGCTGATAGCCGCCCTTGAGCTCCTGTACAGCTTCGCTAAAGCGCTTGATGGCAAAGAGCGTCTGGTTTTGGGCCAGCTTTTGGGCCTGGGCCTGCATCTGCTGCACCGTCTCGGTGGGCAGCTCGTTGAGCAGGCCGGCGTCATCCGTCATTTGCAGCACCAGCACCCCGCGCAAATGCTCGATGACCTGATGACAAAATTCGTTGAGGCTGGCGCCCGTGTAGAGCAATTGCTGTAACAGCGTTAAGCCGGCGGCAATATTTTTGGCGGCCAGCGCATCCACAAAACCAACCACCGCGGCCAGGTTGACCGCGCCCAGCACCTGCTGCACCTGCGTCAGCGTCACTTTTTCGGCGCCGTAGCTCAACATCTGGTCCAGCAGGCTCACGGCGTCGCGCATGCAGCCCTGGGCGCTGCGCCCAATGGCCGTGAGCGCATCGGCGTCGGCCTGGAAGCCTTCGGCGTCCACAATATTTTGCAGGTGGCCGGCAATCTCGTTGACCGGAATGCGGCGAAAGTCAAAACGCTGGCAGCGGCTGAGCACCGTGGCTGGAATCTTGTGCGGCTCGGTGGTGGCCAGCACAAAGCGGGCGTGGGGCGGCGGCTCTTCCAGCGTTTTGAGCAGCGCGTTAAAAGCGCTGGTGCTCAGCATGTGGACCTCGTCGATAATGTAGACCTTAAAGCGCCCCTCGCTAGGCCGAAAGCCCACCTTATCGCGCAGCTCGCGTATGTCGTCCACGCTGTTGTTGGAGGCGGCGTCAATCTCGATCAGGTCCAACATGCGGCCTTCGGTAATGGCCGTGCAGGTGGGGCACACATTGCAGGGACGGTCGCCCTCCGACGCGGTGCAGTTGAGCGCCTTGGCCAGAATGCGCGCCGTGCTGGTCTTGCCCGTGCCGCGCGGCCCCGAGAAAAGATAGGCGTGCGCGACGCGATCGTCGCGCAGGGCATTGCGCAGCGTCTGCGTCACATGCTCCTGCCCGACTACTTCGTCAAATGTTTGGCTGCGCCATTTGCGGTAGAGTGCCTGGGTCATCCTGTTATGGCCGATTGCAGATCGGTTTCAACGAAATCATTGCTCTTAATGTGATGCCATTAGTTAGGCAGCCCATATTTGTCATAACCTAAAATCTCTTCGGCAGAGCGTGCGTCTAAGACAGCCAACGCCGCGCACTCTCGACCTATACGCAAAATCTCTTCTCTTGTCTATTGCGAGAGCTGTTGGCGCTTTGACTTTTCACGATTTAGACGCTCTCGCAGCGCCGTAATAATCACTTGTGTTGTTGACTCACCCGTGAATCCAGTTAACTCGCTTACTAATTTATCCACCTCTGGATGTTCGACCGTTAGCGCCATAACATTACCTCATGTTTAATATTGTTCGCCATTCAGCATTTGAATTATACCATAGCTTATGCATAAACACAGGGAATGATTTCGCCTGGGATGTGTCTCAGAATTGGAAGTGGCTCCCATATACGAGATGAAAATCATGCCAATTGGGTAGCTTGAAACGGGGGTGAATGCTGTAGTATAATGCGAATACGTTATCGATAGAGGCATGCATCAGGCATGACCGCTATAAAGGCGTCCCTGCTCGTTGTAAATTAGCCCCAAAGTTACTTCATCGTTGCCTGTGGGCTGAGGGCTGTATGTGGGGCTGAATATTTTCGTACTCAGTAAGGGTTCGTGCGTTCGTTGCTGCCCATGCTGAATGATGTAAAGCAGGCGGCGCCAGTGGAGACAGCGAACGTCGATGAGAAGGGCGTTACTAAAAATAACCGATTTTGTTGTGGAATTCACGTGAAGAACGATGCAGGGAATGTTGAAGCGACGGCAGTGCAGTAAATTTTACTCTGAAAAAACTTTTCCCGCGAATAACGTGGGTTATTCGCGGGAACTTTTGGGACCGGTTTGGGCATCTTAGAAAATAATGCCTAATAATGTTGATAAGGAAAAGTTAGTAAGAAGAATAGATGAGATAATTACGATAGGCAGCAATACCTATCAAACTAGGCATGAGATTCTTCGGCGAGACTATGTTGACATAAAATCAATGCATGAGTTCAGATCATCCTCACTCTCATTTATTGAGAGAGTCTTCGGAAGGGACTCCTCTTACTTCGAATCATTTCGTGAAAGTACTCGCGATGGCACTTTACAAGACCTTGATTCTGGAATGGGTATATTGAATGCTATTCGTTCCGAAATAGAAGGTGACTGGTTATGTACAGTAAAGGGCGTAATAACAGCAGAGGTGTTCGCTGATTTTGTCGAGATGGCAGAACACCTTCTTGATGCAGGATATCAAGATCCTGCGGCAGTAATGTGCGGCGGTGTTTTAGAGGAGCATTTGAGGCAGCTTTGCATTAAGAATGGGATAGAGGTTGTAAAAGGTGATAAAAAGGTACCTCATAAGGCAGATACCCTGAATGCGGAGCTGGCAAAAAACGAAGTGTATTCAAAGTTGGATCAGAAATCTGTAACTGCGTGGCTGGACCTTCGAAATAAGGCAGCGCATGGACATTATGGTGAATATACGGAAGACCAAGTAAGAAACATGCTGAATGCAGTTACAGAGTTTATGGCACGCGTCGCTATATAGTTTCTGACCGCATATTCATCTTTCAAGAATGGGTCCGCTTGGTACTTTTTCTAATTTGTTATCAATTGTTGTTGCCCGGTGTGGCGGATTATACGCGGGTGGTTTGCGAATCACCCATTTTTGCGGGTATATGAGGACGAAGTAGCTGAAACCGCTTGGCCCGTGACTTACACGGGCCAAGCGGTTTCGCGTATTATACAGATAGGGCAAAGTCGATATGCAAGCGGCTTTTTGCTATGCCGTTTGGACCGCTCACAACTCAATTTACCATCCAGAACGGCACGCATACTCTAAAAAACTGCTCAATTTCCCGCTCCCTCTAATGCCGGAAGTGCCGCGTCCCCGTAAAGACCATCACCAGCCCCATCTTATCCACCGCCGCGATCACCTCATCATCGCGCAGGGAGCCGCCGGGCTGCACCACGGCGGCAATGCCGTGCGCCGCCGCCGCTTCGATGCCGTCGGCAAAGGGGAAGAAGGCATCCGACGCCATGACGGCGCCTTGGGCGCGTTCGCCCGCTTTGTGGCCGGCCACCATGACCGAATCGACGCGGCTCATCTGGCCGGCGCCCACGCCGATGGTGGCTTCATCTTGCACGTACACAATGGCGTTGCTCTTGACGTGGCGCGCCACCCGCCAGGCAAAGGCCAGATCGGCCAGTTGCGCCGGCGTGGGTTGGCGCTGGCTGGCCACGCGCCAAGTTAACGGGTCCATGTCCGCTTGGCTGCGGTCCACTTCCTGCACCAGCACGCCGCCATAGATGGAGCGCACGCTCAGCGGATGATCCACCACGGGCCGCGCCAGCAGAATGCGCAGATTCTTTTTCTTGCGCAAAAGGGCCAGCGCCTCCTCATCATAGGCCGGGGCGGCAATAATCTCCACAAAAAGGCCGCTCATGCTTTTAGCCGTGGCCGCGTCCAGCGGGCGATTGACCGAGATGACGCTGCCAAAGGCGCTGACTGGGTCCGAGGCCAGCGCTTTTTCATAGGCGGCTTCCAGCGTGGTGGCGCTGGCCAGACCACAGGGATTGCCGTGCTTGATAATGGAGACGGTGGGCTGCGAGAAGTCCTGGGCGCTGCTCCAGCTGCCGTCTAGATCCAGCCAGTTGTTGTAGCTCATCTCTTTGCCGTGCAGCTGCTCAAAGGCGGCGCCTTCGCCGCTATAGGCATAGAGCCCGCCCTGCTGGTGCGGATTTTCGCCATAGCGATTGAGCTGAAACTGGGTGAGCGAGAGGTTGATCTGTTGCGGCAGCGTTGATTCATCATCAGCCGACTCGCCGGTGATCTGCGCCGCCAGATAGCTGGAGATGGCGCTATCATACGCCGCCGTGTGCTGAAACGCCTTGAGCGCCAGCTGCATGCGCAGCGCATCATCAACGCCGCCGTTGGCGACGGCAGCGGCCACAGCGTCATAATCCGCCGGGTCACAGATCACGGTGACCGATTCGTGATTTTTGGCGGCGGCGCGCAGCAGGGCTACGCCGCCAATGTCGATCTGCTCAACGGCTACGGCCAAAGTCACATTGGGCCGGGCCACCGTCTGTTGGAAGGGGTAGAGATTGACCACCACCAGATCGATGGGAGCCAGGTTGTGCGCGGCCAGTTCATCCAAGTGTTCGCTGGTGCGTCGAGCCAAAATGCCGCCGTGCACGGCCGGGTGCAGCGTCTTAACGCGACCGTCCAGGATTTCAGGGAAGCCGGTCAGATCTTCGACCGCGGCGACCGGCAGCTCGGCAGCCGCTAGTTGACGAGCCGTGCCGCCGCTGGCAATGAGCTGGACACCGGCATCGTGCAGACGGCGGGCAAAATCGACGAGCCCGGCTTTGTCGGAAACAGAAAGCAACGCGCGTGGGATTGACATAGAATTCTCCTTATACAGATGAAAACCAAACCAATTAAAAAAGGCAGTCAGCCACAAAAATTGTGTTTGACTGCCCAGCCCAGGCGAACGACTGTAGAGTTTGCCGAGCACGCCTTCCCTGTGGTTTGCCTCCACGCCGGTGAAAATGTCCCATGCCGGTTCGCCAGTTGACGTGCTTTTTATTTACTTATTTACATTGGCGATCACACGCCGGCGATTACACGCTGCTCTAAATGAAAACCACAGCCGCAGCGTAGCGGCCCAAAAATATCGCCAAACTGACTACCATTATACCAGGGCCACCTTTTACATAGAAATCCCAACCGTTTTGGAACAGCACCGCCGAGCAAGTATAATCAACATAACTATCGACCCCAACCAGAGGAGCCTACCAGTATGCTTGCCCAACATTTTCCGCTGCCCCAGCTACACACCATGCTCGTTCCGCGTACAGAATGGCAGCCCTATCCCACCATTCACGAGCGTGCGCCCTGGCAGACGTTGCCCCTTGCCCTGCGACAATCCTACCTGGCGCGGGCCGAAGCGCTGGTGGGCGCTGCATGGCCCAGTCTGCCGGCCACGCTCTTTTTAGAGTTTGCGCGCAACGGCAACCGACGCAACTATGAGATCCCCCATTTTGAACGGCGCGGCATGCTGGGCACGCTGGTCATTGCTGAGTGCATTGAGGACCAGGGGCGCTTTGTGGATGATATTGTCAACGGCATTTGGGCCATCTGTGAAGAAAGCTTTTGGGGCGTGCCGGCGCACATTGGCCGTCAAACCGCCGGCAAAGGATTGCCGGATACGCGCGAAGTGGTGGTCGATCTCTTTGCTGCGGAAACCGGGGCGCTGCTGGCTTGGAGCAGCTATTTGCTGGGCGAGCGGCTGGATACGGTCTGGCCGCTGCTGCGCGACCGCATCCAGCGCGAGGTCAATGTGCGCATTCTCACGCCCTGTTTAGAGCGAGACGATCACAGCTGGATGGGCTTTCACAACACGGGCCGCCGCGTCAACAACTGGAACCCGTGGATCTGCTCAAACTGGTTGGCCTGCACGCTGTTGCTCGAAGAAGATGAAGCGCGACGGCAGGCAAGCGTCTTTAAAATCATGCGCACGGTGGACAATTTTGTGGACCCCTATCCGCTGGACGGCGGCTGCGACGAAGGCCCCAGCTACTGGGGGCGCGCCGGGGCGTCGCTGCTGGACAATTTGGAGCTGCTCTATAGCGCCACCGATGGCCAGCTCCAGGTGTACGATGAACCGCTGATTCAGGAAATTGGCCGCTTTATCTATCGGGTGCAGATCGAGGGGGATTACTATATCAATTTTGCCGACGCCCCCGCCCTGGTCTACCCGGACGCCATGCTGGTTTACCGCTACGGTTTGCGCATTGGCGATCCGCAAATGATGGCCCACGGGCTGTGGCTGGCCGAGCGCCAAGACGTACAGAGCGGCGGCACCGATGAAGCGGCCGAACAGAAGTCTGGCGCCATGAAACGACGCCACGTCCCCACCAGCGTGGGCCGTCTGCTGCCGGCGCTCTTTACGCTGCATACCTTGCCCACCATGCCGGCCCACGCTCCGCTGCCCAGAGACGTGTGGCTCAATGAGATCCAGGTCATGGTGGCGCGCGATGAGGCCGGTTCCGCCCGCGGGCTTTTTGTGGCGGCCAAAGGGGGACACAACGAGGAAAGCCACAATCACAACGACATCGGCAACTTTGTGATCTATGTTGATGGCAAACCGGTGATTGTGGACGCCGGCGTGGAAACCTATACGGCCAAAACCTTTAGCGCGCAGCGCTACGACATTTGGACCATGCAGTCGGCCTATCACAGCCTGCTACCCACGGTGGACGGCGTACAGCAGCTGCCCGGCGCCGATTACAAGGCCACCAATGTGGCTTACAACGCCACCGATGCGCAGGCGCAGCTATCGCTTAACATGGCCACAGCCTATCCACCGGCGGCGCAGATCCAAAGTTGGCAGCGCGCCATTACGCTCCGGCGTGGCCAGTTCGTGCAGATAGATGATGATTATGCGTTGGCGCAACCGGTGAGTGACATCACGCTAAGCATTGTGACACCGTGCGCCGTGGATGTAAGCCAGCCCGGGGTGCTTCACTTCAACGCGCGCGCCATCCTGGGCGACCGCGTTTCCGGGCACGGGCAGCTCCACTATAATGCCGACGTTTTTAGCGTAGCCACCGAACAGATTGCCATTACCGACGAGCGGCTGGGCGGCACTTGGGGCGATTCGCTGCTGCGCGTAATGTTGCGGGCTGTCAAGCCAACACCGCTTGGTCATTGGAGCTTTCGGTTTACAAGGGGTTAGAGCGATTGTGATCGGCCTATGGCAACGCGGTAGCGGTGCGATTTAGGCCTTGGTCGCAATGGGGAAAATACGTGTATGGGACGTAAATCACAACATCGTTTTCACGGTGGAACAGACCGCTTTGACGTGGTGGCCGACTTTGTGGCCGACTATTTTGGCAACAGCATTCAATATATTGCCGACGTTGCCGGCGGCCAAGGCATGCTGTCGCGCATACTCAACAAAAAATATAATTACGAGAGCGAAGTGATTGACCCGCGTGAACACGGTCTGCGCGGCGTACCGCGGCAGACGGCCGAATATGATGCCCACATGGCGGGCTTTTACGATTTGATCATCGGTCTACACCCAGACGAGGCCACGCGACCGGTGGCCGAATCTGCCCTTATTCGTCCAGTGCTGGTGGTGCCGTGCTGCAACTTCTGGGCTGCTGAAAAATTGGGCCGGGATGAATTGGTCAACGCCATTGCAGATTACTACGATCAACATGACGTTGATTATGAACGCATCACCCTGTCTTTTAAAGGCCCCAAGAACATAGGGCTGCTTTCATACCCGCCATCACCGCCCGCCTAGGGCGAATCACCTAAACGCCCGCGTCATTATCAACACGAAGCTGAAGATGCCGGTTGCGAAGTATTTACCCATCTATCGCGCGGCCAAAAACGCTAAAACTCTTTGCAACAAGAGCGCCGATGCCTCTGCATCGTACGAAGGAAGCGAGCTGTCAGCAAAATAGTGTTGGTCGCCGGGATAAAGAAAAAGTTCCCCCTGCTCAGCTTGCGCAATGAGCGCCCGGGCGGCCTCAATATCACCCTCGCCCACAAAAAATGGATCGGCATCCATCCCATGCACCTGTACCGGCACGTCCTTGGGCCAAGACGGTCCAAATTCCGCAACCGGTACACAGGAATAGAAGAAAAGCGCGCCGCGCGCGCCAGGCCGGGTTTGGGCCAACATCTGCGCGGGAACCACGCCTAGAGAGAAGCCAGCATAGACCAGATCGGCGGGAAGCCCTTCCGCTGCACGCGCCCCGCGTTCCATGATCTCACCAAACCCCAGCTGGTGGACAAATTGCATGCCTTGCTCCAGATCATCAAATGTGCGACCTTCAAAGAGATCGGGAACGTGCACCGTGTGTCCTGCCTGACGTAGCTCTTCGGCAAAAGCCTCCACACCTGGGGTCAGCCCCTGCGCATGGTGGAACAATAAAATTTCTGCCATTTTCAAATTTCCTTTTTGAATTTGTTACAAGTCTGCAATAGTCAGTGCGGCTGCGCATTACACGTCTCCGCAATCAGCGCGCATGCCTGGTCCGGCAACGGCGGTGGTCCCATCTCCAGCGGCCCCATGATCAGCTCACCGGCGAAAGGCTGCCCGTTGGCGTCCAGCAGCGGCATGCGCTCACCACTGTTCTGGTTGTAGAGACCCACGGCCACTTGCCATTCGCCCGCAGATGGTGCGTCAGCCAAAGACGCATCGTCCGGCAACGTCAACTGTCGCCAGTCGGGCAGCCCCGGCTCGATCCAGCGGCTGGGCGCCAACGCTACAAACCAGCGTGGCGGACCGTCGCTTTGCGCCACGTTGTGGCCATTGCGCCGCACATGCACAAAAACCGTCACCTCTTCTGGCCATACATCTCCCTGCCAATTCAACAACAGATCGAGCGCGCCGTCGGGCCAGATGCGCTTTTGCCCCACGCCGGCTTGCAGCGCAATCTGCGCATCCCTGCCGGCTGCCGAGCGCACATCAAAATCGGCGGTGATCACATTGCCCATGGCAGACATCTGCGCAGATGCCGGCGATTCGCTCAACGAGATTGGCGCCATTGGTTCAACGACGCCCTGGGCGGTGCGCGTATACGCGTCAGCTAGAGCCCACTGCCCCGTCGCATCAACAAATTGCGCGGCCCCATTGGGGGCGGGCGGCGCTTGCGCCACCGGCACAACTACGCCCCAAACACGCGGCAGATGCAGCGCCAGCGTGGTCACCTTGATCAGCTCACCGGAGCGCCACGCCGTGGGTGGATACCAAAGCAGCGCCGGCGGCGTGGCCACGGCGAAATCATACAGTCGCTCGCTGCCCGGCGTGCGCAATTCCAGCTGTGGACGCATGGCAGCGTCAAAATCTTCGCCGACGCGCCAGTAGCTCACCACCTTGGTCTCGCGCCAACGCGGCCAGTCGTCCACGCCCGTGCCGACCAGCGTCAGCGGCGCGGCGGTGGTGGATGAATCAGCTACTTCATTCGCCTGAGCGCGGGCAAAATCATAAAACGCGTCGGGAATCTCTTTGCTGGCTGCCCCCTTTTGCAGCAACAGAAAACCATCGGCGCCATCTACGACGCCCCAGTCTGCCGCCAGCATCTGCTCGACTCGCTCCTTTAAATTACCGGGCGCCATATCGGTATTGGTGGTCACATCCAGCAGCGCCCATTCGGCGGGCGCACCGGATGCAAAGCCGGATGCGCTCAGCTCAGCGGGGTCAACTCCTTTGGGAAACTGATAGACATAGCGGCGCAATGCCACATGAGGGTGCACAGCCGCCGTAGCCGTTACCGGCGCATCGGGCGGAATCTGCGCAATGAAGCGCGGCAGCAGCCGATCATGCGTGCTGATGATTTGCGGATCAAAGTGGCCACCCAGCGGGCCACGTCCACTGTCTATATAGAGCCAGCCGGCCCACAGCACAACCCAGATGGCCAATCCGCCCGCCAACAGCGGACGCAACGCCGTGCGCGCGTTTTGCAGTAGCGCCACGGCGTTCATTGTCAACGCGTTGGCGGCTGGCATCTGCTGAAACGCGGGCGAGGCCGCGTCCAGCCGCCGTCCGCTCCAGCGCCACAGCCGCCCGACGCCCACCGTCGCGCTCACGGCGGTGTAGGCCACCAGCGGCGCGCTGTAATGAAAATCGCCATAATATTGGGCTGGATACGCGCTGAGCAGATTGGCCAGCAAGAGCGGCGCGGAGAGCAGTAAAATCTCCGGGGCCAGCAGGCTAAAAAAGCCAAAGCCGGCCAGCAGTTGGCCCAAATAGTGCAGCCGCGCCGGCTCGGTCGCAATCTGCCAGACCAGCCGCGGCTGCGTAAAAAAGCTCTTTACAATATCCAGCGGCGAATTCCCCAAGGCTCCGTAGCGCGCAAAATAGCCGCTCTCCGCCACGCCGTAGACGCCAATGGCGTGGGCAGGGACAATGACAAAGGTGGTGAGGTAGAACCAGGTTAAGCAGAGGCAGGTAAGGAGTAGGGGAGTAAAAGAGTGGAGGAGGAGCGGGGTAATTTCTTGACGTGTAAAGAACTTGAAAAGGTGACTGGGGGACCGGGGGACCGGATGTTCGGATTGCTTCGTGGCGCCGCGGGACTCGTCAACTTGGGCTGGACGCGGTCGAAGCATCGCAAATCGTAAAGTTGGGCTGAGCGCTGTCAAAGCATTGTAAATCGCGATGCCGGCGGCCAGCAGCGCCATCTCTTCCTTGACGGCTGCCAAGAGCAGCACGGCGGCGGCAAATTGGATTTGGTGGCGGCGGAAGGAGGCCCAAAAGGCCCAAAGAATCAGCGGGACGGCCAAGGGAGCGGCATGAAATTCGGTAAGCAAACCGGACTGAAGCTGCGGCGAAAGCAGGTAAGCGACGGCCAGCGCCAATGCCACGGGTTGCGTCAGGCGGCGCAGCGGCTCGATCTGCCAGATTTGTTGGCGCTGGCGCGGCGTCAAGAGCTGCTCCAGGCGCTCGCGCGCCAGGTCGTAGACAAACCAGGCAGATCCGCTCACCACCAGCACCTGGAGCAGCAGCAGCGCCCGCACATCGCGCCATAGCCACAGCACCGGGCTGATCAGCGCCAAGATCGGCTCCACATGATCGGTCATGCGCGTGGCCACAAAGCCGTTGTCGGTCATCTCCACAAAGCGGCCTTGGCTGCTGTTCCAAACCGCCTGCGCAATCTGCCCCAAATCGGCCTTATGTGTGCGCATGGCCGCATGCAGGTCAAAGGCCAAGCCAATGAAAAGCCAAGCGTGGAGCAGGATCAATGTGAGCAGAACAAGGTGCGCCGGAGTGAAAAGACGGGATTTGGTCACGAAAATGGTATCTTGAAAATGAGTCCGTTTTATGGGTTAGGATAGGCTATACCGGCATGGTGCGCCCTGTATGGGCGCGGCCAATCCGCGCCGCTTCTGCGCGGTGACCGCCCACCACGCGCACGCCGGCGTCAATACGCGCGATTTCTTCGCCGGGCTGCACGCCTTCCAAGAAGGCAATGTTGTTGGCCTTGCAGGCGGCCATGACCCGCTGCTGCACCTCAACCATTTCGGGCGGAAAGGGGCGCGGCAATTGGGCATAGCCCAGCGACAGGCTCAAGTCGCCCGGTCCCATTTCGGCAAAGGCCAGCCCCGGCACGCTTAGAATTTCTTCAATGTGCGGGATGGCCGCCGCCGATTCAATTTTCAGACCCAGCATGAGTTCGCCATCCGGGTTGAGCGGCCACGGATCGGCGCGGCGCAGATAGTCGTTGCGATCCAGCCCCCACACCGGCGCCGCCGATGGCTCCGAACCGACACCGCGTCGGCCTTCGCCCAGCCCATCACCCACGCCAATGCGGTTGATGGGGTAGCGGCACGATTCCACAAAGGCGCGCACAGCCGCCGCCGATTCCGCCTGGCAGAGCAGAATGCCGTGTACGCCGCGCGCTAGAATCTGCCGGAACTGCCAGGCGTTAAAGCGCACAATCTCTTCCGATACGCCTTCGACCGGCGATTCCACAATCACCGTGGGCGTGCGGTGGCCGCTGCGCGTGGGGCCGCCATCAATTAGCCCGCGCATGTATTCATCCAGCCCGGCCATGTTAAAGGCGCCGTGCTCCATGCCCACGTTGATATAATCGGCCCACGTGCCGGCATCTTCTAGCCCCTGTTCATACGTTAGCACGTGCCCGGTATGGCCACCCACGTAGTAGATCGGCTGGCCCTGCTCCAGTAGTTCAATGCTGCGATTGATGCGTTCCGCCATGATTCCCCCTTTGGAAAATGTACGATTTGGGATTGACGATTTACGAAGGATCTCGTTTGGGGAGTAGCTTCGTAAATCGTATATCAATATTTTGCTCTGTATGAAAACCTTAGTTTGATCTCTCCTGATAGAGTTGTGGAAAACCACGGTTTTCATCGCAACCGCAGTATAAGTTCATAAACTATAAATTAACCACTCTGTTTTCCTTGCGCGCCTGTTCCGCGGCAAAGACCATCAGATGCGACTCCAGCGTTTCGTCGGGGCCGGAGAGAAGCCCGCTGGGATCGTTCTTGGCCACGGCATGTACAAAGGCAGACATGAGACCATAGTCACCGCCGCCATGTCCGCCTTGAATACTGGCGCCCGAGGCCTGCGTATCGATCACCTCCGTGTGGTCGGTCAGGAAGTCGGTGACCCAAATTTTGACGCCGTCGCCGTAGATTTCGCCTTGCGTGCCAAAAATGCAGGTGCGGCGGTGACCACCCTTGGCAAAGGCCGTCATGGTAAAAGCCGCCGTGCGCCCGCCGGCAAAGGACATGTTGACCACTTGGTTGTCCACCACATCGTTGTCACATTCATAAACGCAGCGGCCATAGGGGCCATTGCGCAGCGCGTCCATCACGCCTTCTTCGGTCACATCAAAGGTGAGCACGTTGACGGGCCAGCCGGTGTGCCCTTGATGCAGAGCACCCATATAGAGCTTTTTGGCCGAATAGGCGCAAAAGGGTTCGTGGTCGCAATCGAGACAGCGCATGGCGTCGCCGGCTTCGGCGGGCTTTTCCTCTTTGCGAAAGTGTTTGAGCGCGCCAAATGAGGAGACCGATAGACATTTCTGCCCCATAATATAGCGAATCCAGTCAATGTCGTGGCACGACTTGGCCAGCAACATAAACGAGGATTCGGCCTCGTTGCGCCAGTTGCCGCGCACAAACGAATGGGCCTGATGCCAATAGCCCACCGGTTCCAAATGCTGAATGGAGACAATATCGCCAATGCGGCCAGCATCCAACACGCGTTTGAGCGCTTGCGTGTATTGCGTATAGAGCATGACGTGGCCCACGGCCAGCATAACGCCGTTGGCCTTTACCGCTTCCACAATGCGGCGGCATCCGTCCGCCGTGGGCGCCATGGGCTTTTCCAGCAGCAGATGATAGCCCTTTTCGGCCAGCGCAATCGCCGGCTCCACGTGCATGGCGTCCTGCGTCGTAATTACGGCGGCGTCGGCAAACTTGGGGCGGGCGGCAATCTCGCGCCAATCCGTGTACACATTATCCGGCGCAATATCGTGGTCGGTCACCAGGCGATGACGCGCCGGTTCGCGCGGCTCGGCCACGCCCACCACCTCGGCCTGTTCTGGATGCTGCAAAGCGTACCCGGCATAGCCAGTGCCCCGGCTGCCGGCGCCCACCACAATGTATGATACTGATTTCATAAGGTTACTCTTTCTAGTTCTGATTTTATATTGCGGTTGTGATGAAAATCATAGTTTTCCAACACTCTATCAGAGAGAGCAAACTACGGTTTTCATACAGAGCAAAGTATAGGACTGTAATGTCCTCAATCGGTAACATCACGCGTCCATGAAAATACGGTGGTAAACGGTGGGGCATGAGCTCCCGCGCCCCTGCCACTTTCACCCCTTCATCCTTTCGCTTCGCATATCCCCATCACCTCACGCGCCGCCCGCACGCCCGTTTCGTATGCGCCATGGACGGTGGCAAAGTAGTGCGGATGGGTGGCTTCACCGGCGAAGAAAAGGCGGTTGTCAATTGGCGCCGCCAGCCGCTGCCGATCTTCAACTTCACAACCCACTTTTTGGAAGCTATAGCTGCCCAGCGCAAATGGATCGTTCTCCCAGTTGGTGCGCACCATAGCCACCGGCGCCGGCACGTCGCACTTAAACATAAGGCGCAGCACCTCTAGCGCCCGGTCCAGATACTCCTCATCGCGCAGCCGGTTGACAAACTGGGCGCGGCTGCCGGCGTGATAGTTAATCAACACCGGCGCATCTTTGTAGTGCGCCACATTGAGCCAAGCGCTGCAAATACCGCTCTCGTTAACGTATTGAAAGCGCTGCGGTTCTTGAGGCCAGAAGCGATACGGAAATTTGAGCGCAATTTTGTCGTAGTTGCCCATACCCAGCCGCGCAATGGCCTGCTGCTTTGGGGCCGGCAACGCCGGAGCAAATTGAATCTTGTTGGCTTTTAACACACCCAGCGGCACGGTCACAATCACTTTATCGCACAGGATCGTCCCGCGATTAGTGGTGACGCGCGCGCCGCCGGCATCATATTCGATCTGCGTGACGGTGGTCTCCAACTCAATCGGCAAGTCCGCGGCCAAGCCATCCACAATGCGCTTGTAGCCGCCACCATACAAATAGAGATCCCCACCGGGTAAATGCAGATACTCACGCGTCAGTCGCCAGTCGTTCTCTGTCACATCCGCAGCATCCACAAACTGGGCGCGGATTTGGGCGCTATAATCAAAGCCGGCGCGCTGGGTGGGCGTCAGCTCATTTTCACCGGGCAAGCCACCGGCATAGAGATCGGCCAATGAGTGCGCATCTGGTGGCGGTTTATACAACACGGAAGCCGCAATATGTTCCATGGCCGCCGCATAAGCCAACATACCCTGCACATACGCTTTGGCATCCAAGCGTTGACCTTCGGCATCAAAGACCTGCACGCTCGTTCCGCTTTCATCGTCAAAATAGGTTTCGCCCATTTGTACCTGAAAACGATGAGCCAGCGGCGTTAGCGGGTTGCCAATGGGGCCGTGTATCCAGGCCGCACCCAGATCGACCGTTGCGCCCAATGAATCATCGGTGTAGGTGCGTCCGCCAATCCGATTGCGCCCTTCCAATATGCGCACGGGTTTACCGGCTTCCTGCAATGTGGTGGCAGCGGCCAATCCGGCCATGCCCGCGCCAATGACAATAATCTCTTCCTGCATAAATTCTCACTTTTGTTGGCAAGTTTGTATAA
The DNA here is from genome assembly GCA_020634755.1 of Caldilineaceae bacterium. GTDB lineage: Bacteria > Chloroflexota > Anaerolineae > Caldilineales > Caldilineaceae > JACKBC01. Next base: position 111,198 of record JACKBC010000018.1, read on the forward strand.
TGGAGGTATCTCCCCTATTACAGAGTTATTCTCAAATCTGGCAAAATGGAACACAGATTTCGCAGATTAGACGGATTTTCGCAGATTTTTCCCGATCGAAATCGGTCTTTATCTGATCGATCAGTCTAATCAGTGTGCCATTCTTTTTGAATTAGAAATCTGATGTTGCATCAAAGAAATACCCCAGACCCAGGAGTAGCATCATGCCCACCCCAATCGATCCAGCGACCATTGCGCAAAAGGCCCAACTGCCGCAAAATATCCGCCCCATTGTGAGCATTGGCGCCGGCGGCATTGTGCATGACGCTCACTATCCCGCCTATCAAAAAGCGGGCTTTGCCATTGCCGGTCTCTATGATCCAAATACAGAACGCGCCCAATGGATGGCGGAGACGTTCGGCGTTGCCACCCTCTACGAATCGCTGGCCCAAGCGGCAACGCAAGCGCCCGCCGACGCCGTTTTCGATGTGGCCGTGCCGGCCAGCCAAATTATCCATGTGCTGCGCCAATTGCCGGACGGACGGGCGGTGCTCATCCAAAAGCCCATGGGGGATAATCTGGCCCAAGCGCGGGATATACTTGAGCTGTGTCGGGCCAAAGGGCTGACCGCGGCCATCAACTTCCAGATGCGCTGGGCGCCTTTTATTATCGCCGCACGCAGCCTAATCGCGCAAGGTGCGATTGGCGAGGTCCACGACATGGAGGTGCGGGTGACGGTTTATACGCCATGGCAGCTTTGGCCGTTCTTGCAGGATGTACCCCACGCCGAAATTCTGTATCACAGCATTCACTATATTGATCTGGTGCGCTCCTTTTTGGGTGACCCAACCGGCATTTACGCCAAAACGGTCAAACATCCCAGCTTGACCAGCATGGACGGCTCGCGCACCAATCTAATTTTTGATTATGGCGACGTGCTACGCTGCAACGTGGAGACCAACCACCATCACGCCTACGGTCTGCGTCATCAGGAAAGCTATGTCAAGTGGGAAGGCACAAGGGGCGCCATCATGGCCAAAATGGGGCTGCTCATGAATTATCCCCAAGGTGAGCCGGATGCGTTTGAATACTGCATCCTGACCGAAGCAGAAGAGCCGGTTTGGCGCGCAGTGGCTATTGAAGGCAGCTGGTTCCCAGACGCCTTTATCGGCAGCATGTCCAGCCTCATGCGCTATCTGAACGGTGAAACCCATACGTTGCCCACTAGCGTCGAAGACGCCTTCCGCACCATGCAGGTGGTAGACGCCGCCTGTCGTTCCAGTGACGCCGGGGCAACGACGATTTAGTAGGACAAGTTTCCCAACTTGTTCTAGAGACGGGACAAGTTTCCCAACTCATCCTACATTAGGAGAAACCCATGTACATTCAAGACCAAATCCGCTGGGACCAGTTGGATGATGAAATCCTCAATTTTTACAGCGCCATCGGCGTGGACATGATCCACCTGGAACTGCGCGGCGGTGTGAGCACCGTGGGTGCAGGCATCGGCGAGGCGCTGCGCAACGGCATTGACTGCACGCCGCAATTGGAGCAGGCGCGCGCAAAGATCGAGGCGCACGGCATGAAGCTCAACAATGTGTTTATGTCCTGCTGGCGCGAGATCCCGCTGGGGTTGGCCGATGCCGATGAGAAGATCGAAGCCTGGCAGCGCATGTTGGAAAGCCTGGGCCGAGCGGGCATTCCGCATTTGGGCTGGAACTTTAAGCCCATGGGCAACTTCCGCACCACGTCCGACATTGGACGCGGCGGCGCCCAATTCAGCACGTTCGACTATGCCGAGTTTGCACGCAACCGCCCCGAGCCGTATACCCCACCGGTTTCTGAAGCCGCAATGTGGGAACGCATGGAAAAGTTTGTGAAGTCCGTTATTCCCGTGGCCGAGAAGGCCGGCGTGCGCATGGCGCTGCACCCGGACGACCCGCCCGTGCCGGAGCCGCTGGGCGGTGTGGCCCAGATCTGTTCAACGCTGGAACAGTTCCGGCGCATCTTTGCCCTGCGCCCCAGCCCCCATCACACCATGCTCTTTTGCCAGGGCTGCATGACCGAACTGCTGGGCCAGGGCGTGTATGACGCCATTGCCGAAATGGCCAGGGCGCGCAAAATCGCCTGGGTGCATTTCCGCAACGTGCGCGGCCAGCTGCCCCGCTTTGCCGAAGTCTTTATTGACGAAGGCGATATTGACATGCGCCGCGCCATGGAGATCTATCGCGATAACGGCTTTAACGGCCCCTACATGATGGACCATACGCCTCACTTTCCATCCGGGCGGTCGGATTGGTTGGGCAAGGCCTATGCCAATGGCTATATTCGGGCGCTGATTCAAACGGTGTATGGGTAGAGCCCGCCAGCGGTTGATGAACATGCATAAATTGTTTCGGTACTTGAAGCCACAGACTGAAGCCTGCGTCTGCTAGCGGAAGCCCGCTCAAGCAGACTATAAAAAAGTGCGCTTTAGCGATGTTATGCACTTCTTTCAATCCACAGACGCTGGGTAAGGCGTGTGGAATTTACTTCTGGGGTTTATTCTTTGATTGCGTGGAAGAGAGGAAAGTTTTCATGAATGTACTTGAGCTATTTCGCCTGGAAGGCAAAACCGCGCTGGTTACGGGCTGCAAACGCGGCATTGGCAAGGCCATGGCGCTGGCCTTGGCCGAAGCCGGGGCAGACATTATTGGCGTCAGCGCGTCGCTGGAATTGAGCGGCAGCCAAGTCGAACAGGAAGTGACCGCGCTGGGCCGCCAATTCCAAGCATATGCCTGCGACTTTGCAGATCGCCGCGCGCTCTATGCCTTTATTGCTCAAGTCAAGGCGGATTTTCCGGTGATCGACATTCTGGTCAACAACGCCGGCACGATTCTGCGCAAGCCCGCGGTGGAGCATCCCGACGAATATTGGGATCACATTATCGAGGTGAACCTCAATGCGCAGTTTGTGTTGAGCCGAGAAATCGGCAAAGAGATGGTGGCCCGCGGCCGCGGCAAAATCATCTTTACGGCGTCGCTGCTCTCGTTCCAGGGCGGCATTACCGTACCGGGCTATGCCGCGGCCAAAGGCGGCATTGCCCAGCTCACCAAGGCGCTCTCTAACGAATGGGCGGGCAAAGGCGTACAGGTCAACGCCCTTGCCCCCGGCTACGTCCGCACAGACAACACGCAAGCGCTGCAAGACGACCCGGCGCGCTCCCAGGCCATCCTCGACCGCATTCCCGCGGGGCGCTGGGGCGAACCCGATGATTTCAAAGGGCCGGTTCTCTTTCTGGCATCCGACGCGTCCAATTTTGTCACCGGCGAACTGTTGACGGTAGACGGCGGCTGGATGGGGCGCTAGGCTTTAGCCCTTCAATCCACTCAACGCCACGCCCTGTACAATGTGGCGCTGCAGGATGAGAAAGAGAATAATGACCGGAATAATGGCCATGGTTGACCCCGCCATTTGCAACTCAAATTGGTTGCTTTCCTGCACGCGCAGGTTGGCAATGGCAATGGGCAGCGTCCACATTTCACGATCGGTCAGAATCATGATGCCCCACAGCAGATCGTCCCACGCCCAGTCGAACACAAAGATGGCCAGCACGGCCATAATGGGCTTGGAAAGCGGCAGGATGATGCGCCCATAAACCCCCAAGGCGGAACAGCCATCTACCGTTGCGGCGTCGATCAGCTCATCGGGGATGCCCAACATAAACTGCTTGGTCAAAAAGATGCCAAAGGTGCCGGTGAGGAAGGGAATGATCATCCCGCCGTAGGTGTTGAGCAGGCCGGCCTTGGCAATGAGCACGTAGCGCGGAATCAACGTGAGGAAGCCAGGAATCATCATGGTGGAGAGCAGCAGCATGAAAACCAGATCGCGACCTGGCCAGCGCAGCTTGCCAAAGGTATAGCCCCCCCAAGTACAGGTCAATATATTGGCCACCGTAATGGTGACGGTAATGAGCAAGCTGTTGCCAAAAACGCGCCAGAATTTCATGGCGTCGATGGCTTCGGGATAGTTGCTAACGCGCCAAATTTCGGGAAAAAAGCGCAGTGGGATCGCCGAAATTTCGGCCTGATTCTTAAAGCTGGCCAGCACCATCCATATGCCGGGCGTCACCATAAAAAGCAGCCCCAGCAGAATGATGGCCCATAGCGTAACTTGACCGCTAAACCAGCGGAGCGCGCGTCGTCGTTTTACGGAAACGATCTGTTCCTTATAGGAATTACTTTCCAATGGGGTAGAAGTGCTAGTAGTGCTTGCAGACATTGCGTCGTTCCCTCTATTTATACACCGCGCTGTTTGAAAACGCAGGTTAATAATAAGATTGCAGTCCGCCCTCACGGAAGAGCCGCAACTGAATCAGCGTAATCACCAGAATGACAACGAAAAGTATCACCGCTAGCGTGGTGGCATAGCCAAAGCGCATAAACTGAAAGGCTGTCAGATAGACCCAATAGACAACCACATTGGTGGCATTGGCCGGTCCGCCTTGCGTCATAATAAAAATCGGCGAGAACACTTGCAAACTGCCGATGACGGTGACAACGATGACAAAAAGCAGCGTGGGCTTGAGCAGCGGTAACGTGATTTTCCAAAAACGCTGCCAAGCGGTGGCGCCATCCATTTGCGCGGCTTCATAAAACTCTTCGGGGATGGCCTTGAGACCGGCCAAAAAGATGACCATGTACCAACCCAACCCTTTCCAAATCACCATCAGGCATATGGAATAGAGCGCGATATTAGGATTAATCAGCCACTTAACAGGGGGAATGCCCACCATGCCCAGGACCTGATTAATAAAGCCATAGCGCGGCTGATACATTAGCCCCCACAGCAGCGACATAGCCGTCATCGGCAACATAACGGGTAGATAATAGGTTGAGCGTACAAACCCCACAAGCTTGGTTACACCATTGAGCGCCAAGGCCAACAGCAAACCCACACCCACACCGCACAGCACAACGACAATGGCATATGTTGCTGTATTGCGAAAAGAACCCAGAAATTTTTCATCGCCGAAAGCTTCAGTCACGTGGGAAAGCCCCACAAATTTTGCTTGCGAAAGTGGGCCAAAACCATTCCAATCGTAAAACATCATCAGCAGTGATGCTAAGATGGGACCGAATACAAAAATCGTAAAATAGATCAGAATCGGAGCAGCAAACAGCCAACCGGTGAGGCCGCGCCGAAAGGAGCGGCGCCGCCAAAAGGGGGTGGTTCCTGTGCGAGGCGCCAACGTTGCAGTAGCCATACGACTCCTTTCACTCTTGTAGCCAAAATGCGGCTAATTCGATGGGGCTTTGTAGCGATGTTCAACCGGAATACAGGGAATGGAATGTCTCCCCTGAGATCCGGTTGAACCTATTTTGTTCATCTAACTTATGTTACGCAAGCCTAGAGGAAAGTCGGCTCGCCGACGTTCCTGTTGCTCTCTAGCAGACTGGCTGTCGCTGCGTAACGTGAGCATCTGATACAAAACCCCATCGAGTTAGGCCAATCAAGTTACGCAGTGCGCGAACCGTCCGTGCGCTCGAGAATTTCGTCCAGCGTAGTTTGCAAAGAGGCCAGCGCCGGCTCCACGTCATCCTGTTGGAGCATCACAGCCTGGACGGTTTCGCTGATCGCCGTACCAATTTCGCCATCACCCAGCACTTTCAAGCCAGGGTGCATGCGCGTAATCGGCGCCGTCTGGGCCGCATAGCCGTCCATCATCGCCTCAGACCAACCAGGAATTGGCGTTGGATAGTTCAGCGGGGCCGGCAGGGAGCCAATAATTTCCACAATAAAATGTGAGAAAGGCATTCCCGGCTCGTGCATCATCCACTGCATAAAAGTATCGCTTTCGGCGGGATGTTCTGAATTGCGCTCGGCCACCAGTTCCCAGCCGCCCGATTGCACCACAGGCGAAATGCTTTCGGCGGGACGTACATATACAACGCCCAGGTCTTCATAAACATCCTCGGCGCCACCATCGCGCAGGTTGATAAAGGGGAACCAAGGTTCAATTTCGCCCATAATGGCCAACCCCTGCTGCCACGCCTCGGTAAAGCCCAAATCGCCCACCTGCGTCGAACCATCGTCCACCATGCCGCGCCACCAGCCCAACGCCGCGGCGCACTCAGGTGTATCAACCATGATCTTGCGCGGAATGTCGCCTTCAAACTCATACATTTCGCCACCAAAGCGCCAAATAATACCCGGGAAGTGGAAGCTGGCTGGGTAGTTGTCATACCACTGGGTAAAGCCATAGTACTTCTGCCCATCTGCCTCGTGGGTCAGCTCTTTGGCCAATGCACGAATTTCTTGCGCCGAGGCCGGAATCTCCGTGACGCCTGCCGCTTCCAACATGGAGCGTCGATAGATGAGCGCCGGGGCTTGATGCTCGGTGGGATACCCCCAGACCTTGCCCTGGAAAGACATGCGCTCAATGGTGGAATCCAAATAGTGTTCGCGCACATACGCCTGCTCTTCATCCGGCAATTCACGAATGACCTCATTGGTGGCCAACTCCAAAATGGGAATCGACGTATGATATACATCTGGCGCTGTACCGGCCATACGCGAAGCAGTCATCTTTTGGCGATATTCGCCGCCCGGGACCGTCTCAATGGTCACGCTAACGCCATCATCCGGCCCCTGTTCACTGTTATATGTATCAATCAACTCCTGTGCACGCTCACCCGTGGCGCCACCCCAGTGGAACCAGATGGTTAGCTCGGTGCCGGCAGCAGCAGGGGCCGCTTCACCGCCTTCAGATGAAGAAGCGGCTGGCGCTTCGGACGCGGGCGCCGGCGTACAGGCAGCCAACGTCAACCCGACTCCAGTAATGCCCAATGCTTTCAACATTTCTCGTCTGGACAACTTCATGGAACTCCTCCTTTGGATTTGACCGGAAATTGAGTAGAAATTCAGTAGATCGCAGCGGCAAGACATAAGACCGGATTCCCCAATCGAGACCGACGCCTGAATTGCCAACACCTTTGCGGTGTACTGATTTTGAAATATCAAATTGCGGGGGCTTAGAAAATCGCGTAGAACACTTTCTGATTTACCAATGTTCTGCGCCCAACAGCTTGAGACCAAGCTCAGTCAATTCAGCTGTCTTGCCATATTTTTGCTCAATCTGGCGCGCGTCGCCAGGGAAAGCCTTGCCGCGCGGGGGGAGCCGCTCTTGCCAGGCTTTGACACGATATTGGCGCTCTTCTTCATCGCGCGGTGGAGACATGGTAATGTACTGAGCCAAACGGGGACGATTGCTGCGATTGCGGCTGTTGCCGTGGGCCAGCATGCTGTTCCAGATAAGCAGATCGCCCGCCTGGCCGGGGATGGTCTTGATCTCCAGCCCCGCGGGATCGGGCTGGCGCGGATTGCGGTCCGCGGGCTGGGTTTTGACCCACTCCTCAAAGAAGCGATGAA
>JACKBC010000019.1 GCA_020634755.1 Caldilineaceae bacterium
ACATCCAGCGCCTCGCTCTCTTCAAAATAGGCGCCGCCTACTTTCAGACGTTGGGGCAGAACTTTGATGTTATAGCGTTCGGCCACCTCTGGCCGCAAAAATGCGTTACTGTCGGTTACAATGTGTACTTTGCTCATGTTGTCTTTATGTTTATGCTGATTCCATGGCGCGCTGCAGCTGTCCACAGCCGGCATTGATCTCAATCCCGCGGCGAATGCGCACCGTGGCGGGTACGCCATTTTCGTTCAACGTTTGTACAAAGCGCTGCGTTTCTTGATCGCTGGTTGGCTGAAATGGGCTGTCCGGCACCGGGTTGAGCGGAATCACGTTGACGTGACAATGCAACGCGCGCAATTTGGTTGCCAATTCCAACGCCAATGGTTGGCTATCGTTTATGCCCGCCATCAGTGCGTATTCAAAGGTAACGCGGCGATTGGTTTTGGTAATGTACCGCTCTACTGCCGCCAGCAGCTCCGCCACCGGATAGCGCGCATTAATCGGCACGAGCTGATTGCGCAATTTATCATTGGGTGCGTGCAGGCTAACGGCCAAGTTGATCTGTAGACCCTCATCGGCCATGCGGTCGATCATGGGAATCAACCCCACGGTGCTCAACGTAATGTGACGCGCGCCCAGCCCAAAGGCATCGGCATCGGTTAACCGGCGCAACGCTGTCCACACGTTGCGATAGTTGTGCATTGGCTCCCCCATGCCCATGAGCACAATATTTGTGACCGCAGTGGGCCGCGCAATCGCCATTTTGGGCTCGGCTTCGGGACGGGCCAAATAGCGAGCAAAGTAGAGCACCTGCGCCACAATTTCGCCGGCGGTTAAGTTGCGCCCCAGGCCGCCCAGCGCGGTGGCGCAAAAGGTACACCCCATGCCACAGCCGGCCTGGCTACTAATGCACAGCGTACGCCGCTTGTCATAAATCATCAAAACGGCTTCAATCGTCTTGCCATCGGGCAGCCGAAAAAGCACTTTTTGCGTATCGCCCGCGGCGGAGACCACCTGCGTCACCAGCGACAGCGGATTGACCGTGGCGGTTGCGGCCAGGGCTGTGCGCAGCGTCTTGGGCAGATTGGTCATCTCGTCGAAATCGGCGGCGTAATGTTTGTAGATCCACTCCCAAAGCTGGCGGGCGCGAAAAGCCGGTTGCCCCTGTTGAGCCACCAATTCGGCCAATTCAGGTTGCGAAAGTTCCAGCAACGACGGGAGCGACGCCGGCGATTCAGCTGTAATCGATGTGTCTGCCAACTCAATGGGTGAGCCTGGAGTGGGCTGAACAAATGTTTGCACATTCATATAGTTGATTGTATCGCAGCCAAACGCGCGCGGTCAAAAAAAAGTGGGGATGTTCATATTCATAGCTTTTACAACCGCAGTTGGTATTATTTTCGGCCCATGCAAACAGATTATTGATTATCTGCCTGCTGCATAAGCGCCAGCAGCGTCGGGATGTTGTCCAGAATAAAATGGGGCGGTGGGTTTTCCCGTTCGAAACTCTCGCGCTTGGTCACACCAGTGAGCACGCCCACAGTGGTCATGCCCAGCTCGATGGCGCCGGCAATGTCGGTGTCATAGCGGTCGCCCACCATGAGCGTTTGCGGTGCGGTTACGCCCAGCCGATGCAGCGCTTGATCATACATGCCGGCGTTGGGCTTCCCAATAATGGTGGGCTGCACGCCGGTGGCGGTGGCGATCAACGCCAAGATACTGCCGGTGCCAGGCACCTGCCCGCGTTCGCTGGGAAATGATGGATCGTGATTGGTGCCAATAAAGCGGGCGCCATTGCGGATAGCCAGGGCGGCGCGCGCCAGGTGTTCGTAGCGCAGATCAAAGTTGATGCCCACCACGGCAAAATCAGCATCATGCTCACTCTCGGTCAGCTCAAACCCATTCTCAAGCAGGGCGCTGCGCAGCCCCTCTTCGCCAATCATGACGGCTTTGCCGCGCTGGGGAAACTGTTCAGCCATCCAGGTAGCGGTCGCTTGCGCGCTGCCCAAAACGTTTTCGGTATGTGCGCGCACGTTCATGCGCTGTAATTTTTCTACAAACATGGCGGGCGTCTTGCTCGAATTGTTGGTCACGCAGAGCCAGTGACGCCCGGTGGCTTCCAAGTAGTCGAGAAATGGTTGCACCCCCGGTAGTGGCGATTCACCAACATAAACCACGCCGTCCATGTCGAGCAGCACGGCGCGCACACTGCGCAGACTTTCCAGTTTGGTTGGGGATACGTTATTCGGCAATTGTACGGTCAAAATGCACTCCTTTGGTATGTGAAAATAGATCTGTAAGAATGTTCTGTAGTCTATCATATTCCTTGCATCTGCCAATAAATTCAGTGGCAAACACATTGATTTGCCTCAATTGTACAGGCCTTGGCGCGCGGGCGGCGCTGTGCTAACATAGCGACAACCAAACCAGAATCAATGTGCGGTTGAATAATCAGCAGATCGCAATTGCAAGCCATAGCGTCGGATTCATCAATCGGGACCGACGTCTGGATCGTCAACACCATTGCGATGAACTGATAATCATGGTGAACTGATAATTACATAGTGGGATTTACGCACGCCTAGGGGAAAAATTGGCAGGTCCGCTAGGATATGCACCCCTGGCGATCCACGGGCGCTGCGTAAGTCGTGATAGGAATGGGCACGCTAGCCAAACAGACGAGAGGAACCGAAGATGGCAACCACCAAAGCGACCGGCGGATTACAGCTGGAATTGTCCAGCGATTTAAAAATGCTGCAAGAGTTGGCGCAAGATTTTACAACCAAAGAGATTATTCCCCAAGCAATTCCACATGATGAATCGAGCGAGTGGCCACGCGCAATCTTTGCAAAAGCGCTAGAGTTGGGCTTGGTCAATATCAACATTCCCGAGGCCTATGGCGGCGTGGACGGCAGCGTGCTGGAAGAGTGCATTGTGACCGAGGCCATGGCCTATGGCTGCTCTGGCATTCAGACGGCCTTGATGATCAATCAGTTGGCGGTGCTGCCCATTCTAATTGCGGGCACGGACGCCCAAAAAGAGCGCTATCTCACTGCGCTGATGGATGAAGGTTCTGTTTTTTCCTACTGCATGACGGAACCAGATGCGGGTTCAGACGTGGCGGGCATTAAATCGACGGCCGTGCGCAAAGGCGACAAATATATCCTCAATGGCTCCAAAACGTGGATTACCGGGGGGCCAGTGGCCAGCTATTTTACAGTCTTTGCCAAAACCGATCCGGATGCCCGTCACCGCGGCATGAGTTGCTTTATTGTAGAGCGCAATTGGCCGGGCGTAAACACCAGTAAACCATTAGAAAAAATGGGGCAGCATGCGGCGCAGGCTTGCCAGGTTTTCTTTGAAAATGTGGAAGTGCCGACAGCAAATTTGCTGGGCAATGAGGGCGAGGGCTTTATGATCGGCATGAAGGTGTTTGATAAGAGCCGGCCCCCGGTGGCCGCAGCCGCGGCGGGGGTGGCGCGCCGCGCGTTGGAGGAAGCCGTCCAATATGCCGGTGAACGGACGGCCTTTGGCCAGCCCATTTCGGCTTTTCAAGGTGTGGGCTTTATGCTGGCCGATATGAAAATCCGCGCCGAAGTGGCGCGCGATCTAGCGTTTAAGGCGGCGTGGGAAATCGACCAGCACAAACGCAACACGCTTTCCGCCGCCATTGCCAAAGCCTATTGTGCTGACGCCGCCATGCAAAACGCCACCGATGCCGTGCAGGTCTTTGGCGGCAACGGCTACAGCAAAGAGTATCCCGTAGAAAAGCTCATGCGCGATGCCAAAATTTACCAGATTTATGAAGGCACCACGCAGATCCAGAAGCAGATTATTTTGCGCGAGCTTTATAAGGGGAAGTAGGGAGTGGAGGAGTAAGGGAGTGGAGGAGTAAGGGAGTGGAGGAGTAGGGGAGTGGAGGGCGAAAAGCGACTCCTCTACTCCTCTACTGTTTTATCGCGCGTACGTAGAGTACGTTCTGGTCAAACGCCACGCGGTCTCCGCGGCGGCGGGCATTGATGCCGGCGGCATCGGTTTCCATGGCGGCTTCGATCATTTCGCGCACGGGCTGCCAGTCGGCGGGATCCGATTGCAGTTCGGCCAACCAGTTTTCCAGATCGCGCTCAAAGGTGACCATTTCCTCAGCCTCAATGGTCAGATGCGCGCCCTGAATCAGCGTTTGATATTGATCAATGGTGCGGGTAGTAACGTGGCTTGGATTGCGACGCGCTTCAATGGCGTTAAAGGTGGCGCGCTTTACTGGGTGCTCGGAGCCAACCAGATCGGCAAAGGCGAAAATGCCATCCGGCTTTAGCACGCGCACCATTTCTTGCAATATGCGCTCCGGCACGCGTGAGTGATGCAGCACAAGACGGCAAACCACGGCGTCAAAAGTATCGCTGCGAAAGGGCAACATCTGGGCGGGCGCTAACCGAAAATTTACCTTGGGCGTAATGGCCGAGGGGTTGCTCAGGCGGATGTATTCGGCGTGTTCCAACATGCCCAAACTTACGTCCACACCAATGACTTCCTCGGCGCCGCCCGCCGCCAGCGCCAGTGAGAGAATCCCGAGCCCGCTCCCCACCTCTAAAATGCGCTTACCGGGCGGAATATTGGCAAACTTGACAAAGTGCTGGATGCGGCGCTGTTCATTGGCGGCGGTCGCCATGCGATAGCGCTCTAGAATATTGTCCGCCGCGGCGTTATACACTTCGGCAATGAGCGAAATATCCTCATTTTCTTCAGGGGGCAACAGCGGCTTTTCGCTCTGCCCGGCCTTTGTCACCTCTGGGCGCGGCAGATGTTCGCGCCGGTTTACGTAAAACAGACGCCATTGGCCATTGCGATGATCAATTTCGGAAATGCTCGTATGATCTACTTGGACTTGCAACTTGTGGGCGCCAAAGAAATGGCGAATGATGGTGGCAATGGCGCCGCTGCTCGTCACCATAGCAATGGTTTTGTTGCGATTTTGCTGCACAATTTTGATCAGCGTGGTGATGAGCGCGTGGTGAAATTCTACATAGGGCCGCGCCACTACGTTGTGCGTGCTGGTATGGATTTCTGGGTCCAGCTCATCGGGTTCAACATCCTGCTGGGGCAGCTCTTGGTCCTCACCCCAAAGGCCAGGCAAATCCCGCGCCACAGAGACCGGTAGCCCCAGCGCCTGCCCGATGCGCTGTGACGTTAGTCGGCTATGTAATTGTCCCCCACTCACCAACACATCAATGGTTTCATATTTTTGGAGCCAGGCGGCCAACATATCGGCCTGCTTCCAACCCACGGCGGTGAGCCCGCTCTCCTCGGTCAGTGCATTTGCCATCAAATCTCGATAGCGATTATGCATCCCCTCGGCATGACAGATCAGCAGAATGCGCGTGTTGGGTCCAAAATCTCGTGCGAGCGGCTCGCTTTCCGCCAGCATGGTGGAAGGCGTTGGCAGCGGCGGGATATGTGCTGGGGCAACGATCTGTTCTGAGTCATTTGGTTCGGATGACATTGCAATTCCAGATAATTCCAATAATCTTACTTAAGATTGTATGCAATTGACTTTCATTCATCTACGCCCGATCATAACAGACCGTTTGCTTACAATCAAAAATTAATGGATCGCAACGGTAAGAGCGCGCGGGGCCGGCATAGAAATGCCGCATCCAACCATAAACGTTAAGTGTCTATTAACTTTTACGCTGCGTTGACATTCACTTACTTTTTCAGTACAATTTCTATCAATTAATTTCACAAGTTATACTCGACTCTATCCTCTATGGGCATTTTTGCTTCTTCAGAAATATTCATGCAGTAAATGCCATACTGAAATATTTCATGCAGAAATGTTTCATCCATACAACTTGCGCAGCGCCAGGGGCAATGTATATCGCTTTGCAAGCGATTTTTACTCGAGAATTGCGTAAGGGTGAACGTGGATAATGTTTGTGGAAAATGTTCGTAGAGCATAGCGGCGAGTATACCAACCACAAGCCCCGTGTTTGAAGAAAATGATATTTCTCCCTATCGATAAGTAAAAATTCCTCTTCCCACATTTTGGGGCCAACCTATCAGCTGCCTAAGGAGGAAGCATGGCGAAATTTAGTACAGAACAGATTCGGAATGTCGCAATTCTCGGCCACAGCGGTTCGGGAAAGACAACGTTGACCGAGGTTCTTCTGAATAAGACCGGCGCCACCAATCGCATTGGCCGCGTCGAAGATGGCTCGACCACGTCTGATTGGGATCCAGAGGAGCAACGCCGCGGAATTTCCATCAATCTTTCGGTGATTCCGATTGAGTTCAACGATACAAAGCTGAATCTGATCGATACACCCGGTTATTTGGACTTTGTGGGCGAAGTAATTAGCGCATTGCACGTGGCCGAATCAGGATTATTGCTGGTGGACGCCGTAGCTGGCGCAGAGGTTGGCACCGAACTAGCCTGGGATCGCCTGGCCGAGCAGAACAAGCCGCGCATTATCTTCGTGAACAAAATGGATCGCGAAAACGCCAATTTTCAACGGGCGGTGGAAAGCCTGCGCGCTTCGTTTGGTGATTCGTCAACCATCTTGCCGTTCCAATTGCCCATTGGAGAAGCTGAAAATTTTCAAGGCGTGGTTAATCTGGCCAATATGAAAGCCTACATTGGTGCGGAGGGCCGCGAGGAAGAGATCCCCGCCGACATGATGGCTGACGTGGAGCGGGCGCATACGGCCATGGTGGAAGCCGCTGCCGAGGCCGACGATGAGCTGATTATGAAATATCTGGAAGGTGAAGAGCTGACGCCGGCCGAAGTTCGCCACGGGCTCTTCCAGGGCGTGAAGAACGGCGTCATTACGCCAGTGTACTGTGGCAGCGTGGCCGCCAACATTGGGCTGGAGCGGCTGATGACCTCTGTAATCCGCTACACGCCGGCCCCCAATGAACATCCGGTTACCGCCACCCAAGGGGGCGAAACCATTGAATTAACCAATGATTCAAGCCAGCCGGTGGCGGCACAGGTCTTTAAAACAATTATTGACCGCTACGTGGGCCGCATGAACTATGTGCGTATCTTTTCCGGCACGCTGCACAAAGACGACCGCTTGACCTTGGCCCGCACAGGCGATGAAATGCGTATTGCCAATCTTTTTAATGTCATGGGGAAAGAGCTGGACAATGTGGATGAGCTGGCGGCTGGTGACATTGGCGTCATTACCAAATTGGATGACGTGGTCACAGCCGATACGCTCTGTGCCTCTAACCATATTGTGCAAATAGAGAAGCCCGATTATCCACAGCCACTCTATTCTGTAGCGGTTTCGCCCGCCACCAAGGCCGATAGCGCCAAAATGGGCCAGGGATTGTCCGCACTCACCGAAGAAGATCCCACGTTGCAGGTAACCAACATCCCAGCCACGCACCAAACGCTTTTGCAGGGCATGGGGGAAGCCCATGTGGATGTGGGCATGCGGCGGCTGGATTCCAAGTTTGGCGTAAAGGTGAGCACAGCCGTGCCCAAAGTGCCGTACCAAGAGACCATTAGCAAAACCGGCCAGGCTCAATATCGACACAAAAAGCAGTCGGGTGGCGCCGGTCAATTTGCCGAAGTTCACATGCGGGTTGAGCCGCGCGACCGCGGCGAGGGCTTTGAATATGCCAGCGAGGTCTTTGGCGGCGCCATTAGCGGTGTCTTCCTGCCCTCGATTGAAAAGGGCATTCGCCAAGTCATGGACCAAGGTGTCATTGCCGGTTTCCCGGTGGTGGATGTCAAGGCGGTTGTCTTTGATGGCAAAGAGCATCCGGTGGATTCTAAAGACATTGCCTTCCAAACCGCGGGCCGCGAAGCATTTAAGCTGGCCATGCAAAGCGCCGGGCCAGCCCTGCTGGAGCCCATTTATTTGATTGAAGTGACGGTGCCCGAAGAGTATATGGGCGACGTTATGGGCGACTTTAATACCCGACGCGGGCGCGTGCAGGGCATGGAGCAGCGGGGCAACCGCAGCATTGTGCGAGCGTTGGTGCCGCTGGCCGAAATTCTGCGCTATGGCACCGACCTGCGCTCAATGACGCAGGGCCGTGGTATCTATACCATTGAGTTCGATCATTACGAACCAGTGCCGTCGCATCTGGTGGACAACATTGTGGCGGAAAATCAAGTCGAAGGCAGTGAAGAATAAAATTGCTTGGTCGGCAGCGTGTTGCTCTGCCTGTATATCATGTGTATTTTGTGAACAAAAAAGCTGGTCGTCAGCATTCAAAATGACGACCAGCTTTTTTATTTGGGTCAGGAAAGTTGTTTTGCCAGCTTGGCCCTTTCAATGAGCAGCGCGGCATAAACACGATGGAATTCGGCAATAATCTGTTCAATCTGGTCGCCTATGTCCAGCCCGGTGGCGCCTCCCCGCATCTCTGTTTCCAGCTGCGTCGTCAGTAGCTCTAGCTTGGCGGCTGTCAGAGTGGCGCTGGCCGATTTTAAACTGTGCGCTGCTCGCAAAACATCAAACATATTTTGCTTTTGCCAGGCCTGCGGCAAAAGCTTAATGGTGCGCGCCGAATCTTCCAAATATGTATCCAACAGTTCAATCAAAAAATCGGGTTCATTGAAACCGACCATCTCCTCTAGGTGCGCAATTAGATTGACCGCAATGGGGCAATTTTTACTTTCCGCGGCATTGATCC
This sequence comes from Caldilineaceae bacterium, assembly GCA_020634755.1. Taxonomy (GTDB): domain Bacteria; phylum Chloroflexota; class Anaerolineae; order Caldilineales; family Caldilineaceae; genus JACKBC01. The sequence continues at coordinate 8,650 of JACKBC010000019.1, forward strand.
GCCCCTCCTTTTCAGAACACATAATTCCCCCATTCAAACGGATACCCTAATATTTGCTGCTGGCCACCATCCAAATTACAAAGTCCTTAACATGCCCGATATTATAGCAGCACCATAAATCAATTACCAACTCGGATAATTTGCTTCACTAGATCTCTGCAAGCCGTAGGGGTCACCTTGATGATAGAACGCCAGCGGTTGAAAACGCCGTCTACTAGAGAAAGTACACGGAAGCGCGCTGGTTACCATCATCTTGACCAGTACCTGCAAGCCTAGCGAAAGAATTGCCAAGTCGGCCGTATTATCCTCTCCTGGCTATCCGGCGCTGCGTAACTCGTGCAGATTTGGATTTGCCATTTATATCAGATATACTGCTTTATATTCAGCTGTGGTCTATTGGCAATGAAAAGCGACCGCTGATAAAGGTTAGCCAATTAAATGGGTAAACGACAGCACTGGTTTATGAACATTCATCAACCAGCGCCGGTCAGCCAAAGTACGCGAAAGCGCACTTTTTTATAACCTGCTTGAGCGGGCTTCAGCCTGTGGCATCTATTACCGAAACAATTTGGTAACTTTCATAATCGGGCGGCTGCAAATGTGAAATGTCAACGGAACCTAGAAACAGAACAAACGCACTGGTCGACAGCGCTGCGGTCGGCCTATTTTTTTGACCATTTTTATTATACTTTATGCCATTCCTCATCTATTTGCTACAATTCATCTACACCACAGGAGTGATTGGGCTGGCCATTTTTGGGCTCAATGCGCTCTGGCTCACTTGGTGCTCGCGAAGCTATTACACAACTACCGCTATTGGCGACCGCTTAAACCCACTCCGCAAAGATATTCCAAAATACGCGCTGCTGGATCAATGGGCATCGACAGATGATTGGCCGCATGTAACCATACAGCTGCCGGTCTACAATGAACGCCATGTGGTGGAACGGCTGATCGATGCCTGCGCCGCCATGCAATATCCACGCGCCCGGCTGCAAATTCAAGTGCTGGATGATTCAACCGATTTGACCTCCCTGCTCATTCAGCGCCGGGTGCAGCAATTGCAGGAATGCGGATATCACATAGAACACATTCAGCGTCCGGACCGCGTTGGCTACAAAGCTGGCGCCTTGGCCCATGCCTTTGCCTCGGCCACAGGCGAATTCATCGCCATCTTTGATGCTGATTTTGAGCCGCCGGCGGATTTTCTGCTGCAAACCTTGCCCCATTTTCAGCAAAGCGAAAGCATTGGCTTTGTGCAAGCGCGCTGGGGCCACTTAAACTATGAATACAGCCCTATTACGCGCAGCCAGGCGCTGGCGCTGGACGGGCACTTTCTCATTGAGCAAGCTGGCCGCCAAAGCGCCGGTTATGCCTTTGGCTTTAATGGCTCGGCCGGCCTGTGGCGACGCACCTGCATTGAAGACGCCAAAGTGGGTGGCTGGCACATCGACACGCTGTGCGAAGACCTGGATCTGAGCTATCGCGCCCAATTAGCCGGCTGGCAACCCCTCTTTCTCAATCACATTGTGGCGCCAGCCGAAATTCCACCCCAGCTTTCCGGTTTTAAACGGCAGCAGTTCCGATGGGCCAAAGGCAGCATCCAAACGCTGCTCAAATGTGCGCCACACATTTGGCATAGCTCGTGGTCCGCGGCCAAAAAAGTGCAGGGATTCATCCATTTAGGCAGCTATTTGCTGCACCCCTTACTCTTGGTGCTGCTGCTGATCTCGCTGCCGCTGACGCTGCTGGACGTGCATCCACTGTGGCCACTGGCGTATCTCAGCGTAGCCTCGGTGGGGCCGCCGCTGCTCTACGCCGTGGCCCAACGACGGCTGCGTCCCGCCCACTGGTTGCGGCGCTGGTCATACATTGGCGTGCTGACGCTGCTCGGCTTTGGGCTTTGCCTCAGCAATACCATTGCCGTGGGGCAAGCGCTGCTGGGTCGCTCCGGCCAATTTTTGCGTACGCCCAAATTTCATGTGCAAAGCAATCAGGATCGCTGGCAGAACAGCGTTTATCGTCTGCCGCTGGAACCCATCTTCTTTGGCGAATTGAGTCTATTTTTGTACGCCGCCGTTACCGCGTTTATTGCCGCCGCCAGTGGACGCTGGTGGACCGCCCTCTTTGTGCTGTTCTACGTGGGCGGCTTTGGGCTCATGACCGGCGTAGAGCTGTGGCAGTCTAAGCCATCTCTGCCCCATTTTTTTGTCAAATCCAAAGCCCGCCTGTACAATTGATAGGTTAAATATTTGGGGCCTCGCCCCCATGCTTTTGCCAAGCGTCTCTTCGCCATCCGGCCTGCGTTGCCGGATGCGCGTGGCGAGAGAAGCCGCGTTCTCGTCAGCATATTAGACTCGAGAACTATAGTTACTGGAAAGAGGAAATCATGGCTCACCAACCGTTTGATAATACGTGGCAGGAGAACCCAGAGGATATTATTATTCTGGTCAACCGCTCAAGTAAAAACTACATACTAGAGCTGCCCACGGGCCGCTATCGGCTCGACGCAGGTCGCCGCATGCGCACGCTGCGCTCGATTACTAAGCTGGCGCAGGTCCAAGAATTGCTGGAGCAGGGTGCGCTGATTATTGAGGCCAATCAGCTTCACGCGGCCGCTTAGTCCCCTTTCATCATTATGCCAACACTTCTTTTGATCGATGGTCATTCACAAGCATATCGCGCCTATTTTGGGATGAAGGCGCCGCTTTCGACGCGCGCGGGCGAATTGACGGGAGCGGTTTTCGGCTTTGCGCGCAAGCTCTTTAGCATTCTGCGCGAATACAAGCCAGACCACGTGGGCGTAGCTTTTGACCTGGGCGACACTTGGCGGCATCAAGAGTTTGCCGAGTACAAAGGCACGCGTGACAGCATGCCCGACGATTTGCGCGCCCAGATCGGTCGTATCGAGGAAATGCTGCGCGCCTTCAACATGCCCATTGTTACCGCCGAAGGGTATGAGGCTGATGACATTTTGGGCACGCTGGCACATCAAGCCGGCGCACAAGGCACAGACGTGCTCATTTTGACCGGCGATCGCGACTTGTTTCAGCTGGTGAACGAACGGGTCAAAATTTTATACACGTCGGGTGGGCCCTCGCCCAAAACTTCGGTCTATGGCGTAGAAGAAGTTGCAGAGCGCTATAGCCTAACGCCGCAGCAATTTATTGACCTCAAGGCGCTCACCGGTGATTCCTCGGACAATATTCCGGGCGTGCCGGGCGTAGGCGAAAAGACGGCCATTAAATTTCTCAACACCTACGAGACGCTGGAAAATCTGTATGACCATGTCGATGAGATCAGCGGTCCCAAGACGCGCCAGAATCTAATCGATTCCCATGAACAGGTGCTCAAAAACAAGCGGCTGGTCACCATTATTACCGATATGGATTTGACCTACGAGCCCGATCGCTATTTGCTGCGCGATTATGATCCCGAGAAGGTCATTGCGCTTTTCAACGAATTAGAATTTCACAGCCTGCTCAAGGAATTGCCGCAGACAGATGATGAGGCGACGCAACCTGCCCCGGCCGCTTCACCGGTGAGCACGCCCGCTGGCCAGATGTCGCTCTTTGCCACTGCCGACGAAACAACGCCCGCAGCTGAAGTCAAAAGCAGTGAAAGTCCGGCATTGCGAGAGTTTCTCTGCGTGCAGGACGAGGCGGCGCTAACCAAGCTGGTCGGCGCGCTGCAAAACGCCACGCGCTTGAGCTTTGACGTGGAGACGACCAGCACCGACGCCATGCAGGCCCAATTGGTGGGGCTGGGCGTTGCGTGGGCCGTGGGTCAAGCGGCCTATATTCCGGTGGCCCACACCAAAGGCAAACAGCTGCCGTGGGAGCAGGTGCGCACGGCGCTGGCCCCCTTCTTTGCCGACCCGGCGCTGCTCAAAATGGCGCACAACGGCAAGTATGATCTAACCGTCTGCCGCCGGCACGGGCTCCCCATTGCTGGCCCCATCCACGATACATTGACCATTGCCTGGCTGCTGGATCCAGCCAGCCATAGCCTGGGTCTCAAGGCGCTGGCGCTGCAGGAACTGGGCATGGAAATGACCGAAATCAGCGAGCTGATTGGCAGCGGACGCAAGCAGATTACCATTGACCAAGCGCCGCTTGACGCCACCGGCGCCTACTGCGCCGATGATGTAGACGCCACGCTCCAGCTTTATGATGTGCTGTGGCCGCGGCTGCAAGCCTCTGGCATGGCGGCGATCTACACCGATATCGAGCTGCCGCTGCTGGAAGTACTCACAGACATGGAAATGGCCGGCATTCGGTTGGATACCGATTTCCTGGCCGGCATGTCCACCGAGCTGGCTGACCGCCTCGTTGAACTGGAGGCCAAGCTATTTGAGCTGGTGGGCCACAAATTTAACCAGCGCAGCACCCAGCAGCTTAGCCAGGTGCTCTTTGACGAGCTGGGCTTTCCCACAAATCGCATCAAAAAAACCAGCTCGGGCCGTTACAGCACGGCCGTGTCTGAATTAGAGAAATTGGCGAATGCCGACCTCAGCGACGAGCAGCAAGAAGTCATCGGCATTATTATGGAGCAGCGTCAGCTGGAAAAGTTGCGCGGCACGTATGTAGACGCGCTGCCCTCGCTGGTCAATCCAGAGACGGGCCGCGTGCACACCAGCTTTAACCAGACTGGCGCCGTCACTGGACGCATGAGCAGCAACAGCCCGAATCTGCAAAATATTCCCATCCGCACCGAGTTGGGCCGACAGATTCGCCGCGCTTTTGTCGCCAAGCCGGGCTGGCTGCTTCTCTCGGCTGACTATAGCCAGGTGGAGCTGCGCATTCTGGCCCATGTGGCCAAAGAGCAAGCGCTGATTGACGCCTTCAATGCCGATCTAGACATTCATGCCGCCACGGCTGCCCGCCTTTTTGGCATAGACTTGGCGGATGTGCAAAGCGCACAGCGCGGGCTGGCCAAGACCATCAACTTTGCCACCATTTATGGAGTGAGCGCCTTTGGGTTGAGCAGCCGCACAGAAATGGATCCCAAACAGGCGCAACAGTTTTTGGATCAATATTTTGAAACCTATCCCGCCATTCAGGACTATATTGGCGATACGCTGCAATTTGCCCGCGAGCAGGGCTACGTACAGACGCTGCTGGGCCGCAAGCGCTTCTTCCCCGAGCTGATGAATGAGCGGCTGCCCTATAACCAGCGCCAAGCCGTCGAGCGCGCCGCCATTAACGCGCCCATTCAGGGCACAGCCGCCGACATTATGAAGATGGCGATGGAGCAGCTGCACCAGCGGCTGCAGACGGCCGGCCTCCAGGCGCGGATGCTGCTCCAAGTGCATGACGAGCTCGTGTTGGAAATACCGCCCGAGGAGCAAGAGACAGTCGTGCCGCTGATTTGTGACACAATGGAGTCGGCGTACAAGCTAAATGTGCCGCTCAAAGTGGACGTGGAGATCGGGAAAAACTGGTACGAAATGGTAGATGCGTAAATTTTCATGCTGCTGTATAGCTGCAATGCAATAAGCAATACAGCAATAAGCAATACAGCAATACAGCAACACCAAGAGGATTTGATGTTACAGGACGAAATTCAACAAGTAATTGCCGATGCGATTACAGCGGCGCAGGCAGATGAGAGCCTGGCTGCATTTGAAATACCGATCATTGAGATCATGCGGCCCAAGCAGGCCGATCACGGTGACTATAGCACCAACATTGCGTTGGTCACGGCGTCTGAGATTAAGAAGCAAACCGGCGCCAAGAGCAATCCGCGTCAGATTGCCCAGGCCATTGTGGACCACATGCAGGTCAGCCCCACCGGCGATGAGGGACTGATTGAGTCGGTGGATCTGGCCGGACCGGGCTTTATCAATTTGCGTCTATCCCACGCCTATTTGACTGAGCAGGTGCGCCAGATCAACAGCCTTGGCGACGACTATGGTCGCTCTACAGTCGGCGGTGGCCAGCGCGCCATGGTCGAATACATTAGCGCCAATCCCACCGGCCCCCTGACCGTCGGCCACGGCCGCAACGCCGTGCTGGGCGATACATTTGCCAATCTGCTCGACTGGACTGGCTATGACGTGACGCGTGAGTATTACTTTAACAATGCTGGTCGTCAAATGCGCGTGCTGGGCCAAAGCGTACGCGCCCGCTACGAAGAGCTGCTGACCGACCCCACCGTTACCGCCGCGCTCGATCTCAATGTCGAGCAGCGCGCCCTGCTGGACCGTCATTTGGCCACCTATAGCACCAAGCAGATTGACGCTGGCGATGGCAAAATTATAGAAGCGCCGGCCAGCTTTCCCGATGACGGCTATCAGGGTGAATACATTTACGACATTGCCCAGGGATTGATTGATGCAGAGGGCGTTACTCTGCTGGACAGCCAGGAGCTCTATCCGTTCCAAATTGCGGCGGAACAAGCCATTTTTGCCGACATTGACCGCACCATTCAGCGGTTGGGCATCAAGATGGATCTCTATTTCAATGAGCATTCTCTCTACGAAAATGAGAATGTGTGGGAAGTGCTCAATGCGCTGCGGGAGCGTGGCCACGTCTTTGACGCCGATGGCGCGGTCTGGTTCCGCACCACCGCCTTGGGCGACAGCCAGGACAAAGTGTTGGTCAAAAGCAGCGGCGAGCCCACCTATCGCCTGCCTGATATGGCGTATCACGTCAATAAATTAGAGCGCGGCTTTGCCAAAATCATCGACGTGTTTGGCGCCGATCACATTGCCGAATTTCCCGACGTGGCTCGAGCCATTGACGCGCTGGGCTATGATTCATCCAAAATCGAAGTGGTGATCTACCAATTCGTCACGCTGGTGCGCAGCGGCCGCCCGGTCAAAATGTCGACGCGTAAAGCCAACTTTGTGACGCTGGACGACCTGATCAACGAAGTGGGTGAAGATGTGACCCGCTTCTTCTTTCTCATGCGCTCGCCCGCTTCGCATCTCGAGTTTGATCTAGATCAGGCCAAGGATACCAGTGAAAAGAACCCGGTCTTTTATCTCCAATATGCGCATGCCCGCGTCTGCTCAATTTTTCGCCGGGCCGCTGAAGAAGGCATCCAATTTGCCAATGAAGCCGACCTAAGCCTGCTGCAACATCCGTCTGAGGCGGCGCTTATAAAAGAGTTGATCCGCCTGCCGGAAGTCATTCTATATACAGCGCAGATCAAAGAGCCGCAAACGCTGGTCACCTATCTAAACGATGTGGCGACGATCTTTAATCAATTTTACCGCGACTGCCACATCCTCAATGAAGAGCAGCAGTTAGCCTCGGCGCGCATCAAACTGGCCCAAGCCGCCCGCACCGTATTGGCCAATGGGCTGCGCGTGCTGGGTATCTCAGCGCCGGAGCAGATGTGATAAACGCTTGGTGATTGGTTGATCGGGTTCTGCACAATTGACCCATTAGCCAATCATCTACCCCCTAGAAACGCATACATGAACACATTCAAAATTTTAGTAAGTGATCCCATGTCAGATTCTGGGCTGGCGCCGCTGCGCGAAGCCTCGAATATGCAAGTTGACCTGCGCACCGACCTTTCACCGGCACAGCTAGTCGACGTCATTCCTGCCTATCACGCGCTGCTGGTGCGCAGCGGCACGCAGGTCACGGCCGACGTTATCCAGGCTGGCGCCAATTTACGCGTCATTGGCCGCGCCGGCGTGGGCGTGGATAATATAGATGTAGACGCGGCCACGCGCGCCGGCATCATTGTGGTCAACGCGCCCACGGGCAATACCGTGGCCGCCGCCGAACATACGGTGGCCATGCTCATGGCGCTGGCCCGCAACATTCCGCAGGCCGACGCCCACGTGCGCAGCGGCGGCTGGAAGCGCGGCCAGTATACGGGTATTGAAATTCGCGATAAAGTCTTGGGTACCGTGGGGCTGGGGCGCGTGGCGCAAGAAGTGGTGCGCCGGGCGCGTGGGCTGGGCATGACCGTGCTGGCCTACGATCCATACATTAGCCCTGAGTTTGCCGCCCAACATGGCGCCACATTGACCAGCTTAGATGAGATGCTGCCCCAGGTCGATTTCCTGACGCTGCATGTGCCATTGACCGAACAGACGCGCAACACCATTGGCGCGCCCCAGCTGGCGCGCATGAAGCCCAATGCGCGCATTCTCAATGTGGCGCGCGGCGGCGTGCTGGATGAACAGGCGCTGGCTGACGCTGTCCAAAGTGGCCAGATTGCCGGCGCCGCCCTGGATGTGTTTGAACAGGAACCGCTGGGCGCCGATAGCCCGCTGCGCAGCTGTCCCCAAATTATCCTGACGCCCCATTTGGGCGCCAGCACCATAGAGGCGCAGGAAAAAGTAGCCGAAGATGTGGCGCTGCAGGTGCTGGAAGTGTTGAGCGATCTGCCGGCGCGCTATGCAGTCAACGCGCCCATGATTCCGCCCAAAGATCTGGAGTTTCTGATTCCGTATATCGATTTGGCCGAGCGCCTGGGGCGCTTTATCCAGCAGCTGGGCGCCCAGGGCGTGCGTGAATTGGAAATCACGGCGTACGGGCGACTGGCCGGTTTTGACCTTTCATATATCAATGCCGCCGTCATCAAAGGGCTACTGGCCGATGCCGTGCAAATGCGCATCAACTTGGTCAATGCCGGCTTGGTGGCAGAGCAGCGCGGCATGACGCTGATCGAACGCAAAAAGCACGAGCATGATCTGCGCTACGACACCATGTTGACCATCCGCGCCAAAACGGGCAGCCAAGAATACACGGTGCGCGGCGCCATGCTGCAAGATGAGCCGCACATTGTCGCCATCGACGATTTGTGGGTCGATTTTCCGGCCAGCGGCCATTTGGTCATCAGTTTACACCAGGATCGACCGGGCATTATTGGCGGCGTCGGAACCATTTTGGGTCAATCTGACGTTAATATTAGCTTTATGCATGTGGGCCGCCATGCACCACGCACTACCGCGGTTATGGTGCTGGGTACGGACGAAGTCGTCCCCGACAGCCTCATGCAAACGCTCAATGCGCAGGATCACATTACGTGGCTGCGTTCGGTGTCACTGGGATAATCTTCTCCTTGTCCTCATTGAGGGCAACGGGAGAATGACCAAAATTGACCGTGGCGCACTGTTAAAATAAAGTCAATGTCATTTCGTTAAGGTCGCTTCCAGTGCGATGCACAGTATGCCACCCGAATGCGAGAACCAAAATGGCGGACAGCGTGCAACGCACTTTTCGCTCACTTTATGACCTTGAAAATAAAGTAACTATCTGTGTAATTGTCTTTCCGATGTAATACCATTTGCCAAGGTAAATGCGATCAAAGGCATCACCCTTTTTACAAGGTCTCATCACATACATGGCTCTTAGCTGGGCAATTCGTATTACTTTCCGATAATCTTTATGGACTGAAGTTCTGAACGCTGATGGAGAATTCCGAAACCTCTTTGTATCCGATAATTTACGGCGTCTGGAAGTTGCGCATGTTGGCGCTATTGGCCCTGATCTGGCTATTGCCTACATTGGCCTGCGGTAGCTTTCAGCCTCGACCTACGCCGACATTCACGCCTATTCCAATTGAAGACAATAATACCGCCGGCGCGCAAGAGACGCTTCAGCCCACCGTCACCCCCACGCTAATTCTGGCGCCGTCCTTTACCGAAACGCCAACACCCACGCCCACCTTCACCGAAACGCCCGTCCCGGGTTCGGCGCTGGCCGTGGGCCAACCGGCGCGCGTCACCGCGCCCAACGGACTTAACCTGCGCAGCCAGGCCAGCTCTGGCGGCCAGCTGATCATTCAGCTGGGAACGGGTCAACTCGTCACCATTTTAGAGGGACCGGTGGAGACCGAAGGCTACACCTGGTGGCGTCTTGAAGATGGCCAGGGCAATAGCGGCTGGGCTGCCGACGGCGACGGCGAAACCGAGTGGCTGAGTCCGCGCGTGGGCGAAGCGCAACCGGTCAGCCGCCTGCCCCAAGTTGGTGATCGCGTACTTGTCACCATGGATGCTGGTATCCAGCTGACCATTCGCGCGCTGCCGGGCCGAGATGCGCCGCTGGTGACGCGCGTCGATCCGGGTACGCAATTCACGGTCATCAACGGACCGCAGACCGTGGGCGGGCTCAATTGGTATCAAATCCGCTCGGACGATGGCCGGTTGGAAGGTTGGGCCGCCGCTGGCGATGGCAACAACCGCTGGCTCAGCCCGCTGGAATGACAGGGGAATGTTATAGGTCGAAAGGACTTTGTCTCACACTTTTGTTGTAACTCATGCTATTCTAGATGTTGTAGATCGCAAGCCAACTTTTGCCGTAAATCATTCACGACCCAACGGAAGTAGCATGAACAAAAGTAAACTTTCCTTTATTCTGTTTCTAAACATCACGATTGTCTGGTTAGCCTACCTGGGCGCGCCCATAGCGCAGGCCCAAGCCGGTGACAATGGAATTATCTCTGGCACCGCCTGGGTAGACGCCAATGGCAATGGCAGCCAAGAGCCTGTGGAAGAGGTAGCCAGCAGCGTGACCATTGAGGTGCGCGCATCTGATCGTACGCTGGCCGCCACGGCTATTACGGACAAATCGGGATTTTACATAATCAGCGGTCTGGCTTATGGCATCTACTCGGTTAGCGCCATTGAGCAAGACGGCGCCATCACCAGCGAGCAAACCGTCGAACTCAATGAAGTCAACGGAACCGCAGTGGTAGATATTGCCATGAAAGCCCCGATCATGAAGTTTCAGTTTCTGCCGCTGGTGCGGCGATAGCTACACATGCAGAGCACGCGGCTTCATGAACATTCATAAATTGTTTCGGTGTTTATCACTTAAGCCTGCGTCTGCTAGAAAAAGCCCGCTAAAGCAGGCTATTCCTAGAGTGCGCTTTAGCGTACTTTGGTTGCCAGGCGCTGGTTTCAACCAGTGCCGTTGTTTACCGATTTAATTGGTTAACTTCCTCCAGGCAGTATGGGGCGTGCGCTGCTTTCATCCTTCCCACCCAATTGATGTAAAATAGCCAGAATGGCTACGACCGATCGCACCCAATCTACCCACTGGCTAATTTTGCTTTTGTGGGTCGCATTTGCGCTTTATCTTTTCCAGCTCAATAAGCAGAATATCTGGTGGGACGAGGCGCGCAATATTGATGTGGCGCTGCGTCCATTTGGCCAAATTGCCACGGCGCCCGAGTTGGATATTCATCCGCCGGTCTATTTTTGGCTGCTGCACATTTGGGGGCGCATGGCCGGATTGCCCGCGCTTTCGCAAAATCGCCTGCCGCCCATGCAGATGGCTTTTCTAACCCGCTTTCTCAGCGTTTTCATGGGGGTACTGAGCGTGGCGCTGCTCTATGGGCTGGTGCGGCAAGCGGTGCGCAGCCTAAATGCGCCACAAGCGGCGGCGTGGGCAGCGGCAGTTGGCGCGCTCTCGCCATTTTGGCTAGCCGAAAGCCAAGAGACGCGCATGTACACGGTGGAATTTGCGCTGCTGCTGGCGGCGGCCATTCCGTTCTTGAGTCTGCTCCGGCAAACCGCCGCACCCACTCCAGTTGGACGCCGGTTTCTCCCGGCAGGGACCTTCGTGCTTTTTGCGTCGCTGGCGCTGCTCACTCACTACAACGCCGTCTTCATATTAATAGCCTGGTATGGTTATTGGCTGCTGGCGGCGCTGACGGCGCCAAAGCGGATGCGCAACCTGCGCACGCTTTTGACCTGCGGCATAGCCACCGCGCTGCTTTTTGCCCCGGTCACGCCCATTGCGCTGCGCCAGATTCCGGGCTATGCAAACCCCAACTTAATTGTGCCCAGCCTGGGCGACTATCTGTCTCAAAACTGGTTTGCCTATCTAGGCGGCTACGTGTTTATGGACCCACTGTTGCACCTTGGGTCCATGGCCGTGGGCCACCTGTGGGCTTGGTCACTGCTCACATTGCTCAGTGCAGGCTTGATCATTGGCGCGGTGCGTGCGCCGCACCCGACAGACATCAAAAGCGTACAAAACGTCCAAGCGCTGCTCATTCACCCGTTGACCTTTTTGCTGGTTTGGCTGTTGGGCGGTCTGGCTCTATACTACATCGCTGTGCTGGACCGCGGCGCTTTTAATCCGCGCTACAGCAGCTTTGTGACGCCGGCGCTCTATGCGCTTATGGGCTTGGGGCTGGCCGGGTGGCAGCGCTTATGGTCGCCGCTAGCCGCGGTCGGGCTTCTGTTGTTGCTGTGGGGAACCGGCCCGGCCATTTGGGCGGACCAAAATGACGCCCGTTTTGGCCGTGAGGATATGGCGGGCGTGACTGATTGGTTGCGCCAAAATGCCACGGCGGATGATTTGATCTTGGTGGATCAAAAGTATCCATTTGGCTTCTATTACCAACGCTATAGCTTGGACCCGGCGCAAACGCCCGTGGGGCCAGAAGCGGCCGCCGCCCGTTATCTCTTTGTGGATATCAACACGGTGGACCAGCAGTTGACGGCTTGGGGGCAGAATGCCCGCCGAATATTTTGGGTGCGCTGGTTTGAAAGCGATACCGATCCGCGCCACGCCGTCACCTTTCTGCTGGATCAAGCGGGCCAGCGCGCCGGTGAAAAAGATTTCCGCGGCTACTCGATTGACTGGTGGGAGCTAACGCCGCCCAATCACTTTGCGCTGGCGCCCAATTTACAGCCCGCCACCTATCGTTTTCCGCCCGCCGTGGAAACAGTAGCCATCTCGCTACCGGCGGAGCCCATAAAGCCGGGGGCGGCCATCCCCGTGGTGATCCGCTGGCAGCGCACGGGTGAAACCCCAATGGATCGCCCACTCAAGGCGCGGGTGGCAATCTATAACGCCAATGGCTCGCGCAAGGCCCAGGCCGACGCCCGCTTGCTCAATGACCGCCACGTTATGCCGGTGCAGTGGAGCCCGACCGATCAACCACTGAACGTGTATCGGCTGGAAACAGAGACCGAGCTAAAGCCGGGCCAATATGAACTGCGGCTGTTGGTGTATGATGAAGAGACGCTGGAGCCTCTTACCTACGTGGACGCGGCGGGAAACCCAGCCGGCCAAGAGGCGGTGCTTGGATTAATTAGTGTAAAATAATGGAACACTGAGGTCTGAATTCAAATAATACCATTTGTGTTCGATCTCGCAATTTCTCACACAATCATGACGCAACCTAAGCCAGCCCTTCAACCTTCACTATTCCCCTATTTGGAACACCAGCTATCCAACCGACCAGATAATTTTATTCCCATTTACGAACCGTCGCTGGGACCGCGCGAGGAGGAATTTGTACTCAACGCCGTGCGCAGCGGTTGGATCAGCTATTTGGGCGAATATGTAGACAGATTTGAGCATGAGTTTGCACGATTTTGTGGTGTAAAGTACGCCGTACCGGTCTGCAACGGCACGGTGGCGCTGCACCTGGCGCTGGCCGCGCTCAACATTGGCCCCGGTGATGAGGTGATTGTGCCGGCGCTCACCTTTATTGCCACGGCCAACGCCGTACATTACACCGGCGCCCGCCCGGTCTGCGCCGATGTGGATCCGGTGACTTGGAACATGGATCCGCAATCGGTAGAAAAGCTGATTACGCCTGCCACCAAAGCCATTATTCCCGTACATGTTTATGGTCACCCGGTGGATATGGCGGCGCTCAATGCGCTGGCCGCGCAACACGATCTATGGGTGGTTGAGGATGCAGCCGAAGCGCACGGTGCAGCCATTGGCGAGCGGCGCACTGGTGGGCTGGGTCACATTGCGGCCTTTAGCCTCATGGCCAACAAGATCATCACCACCGGCGAAGGCGGCATGGTCACCACCAACGATGAGGCGCTCTATTTGCGCTGCCGCCATCTGCGCGACCACGCCATGCCGCCCGGTCGCCGCTACTGGCACGATGAGGTCGGCTTTAACTATCGCATGACCAATTTGCAGGCCGCAGTGGGTGTGGCGCAGATGGAGCGCGTGGAGGAATTTATCCGCCGCAAACGTGAAATTGCCGCCCTGTATGATGAATTGCTGACCACTGTACCCGGTCTGACGCAGCCGGTGGAGCAGCCCGGCTATACCAATGTCTATTGGATGTATTCGGTGCTGGTGGAACCGGCGTACGGGCTGAGCCGCGACGAGTTGATTCCGGCGCTGCGCCAGCGCAATATTGACAGCCGCCCTTTCTTTCACCCCATCGATACGCTGCCACCCTACCTGTCCCATACGCCTTGTCCCGTGGCGCTGGATTTGAGCCGCCGCGGGCTGAATTTGCCCAGCGCGCCCTCGTTGACTGACGCGCAGGTGGCCTACATTTGCCACACGCTGCGAGAGTTGGCCCAATGAGCAACAGTCCGGCGCCGTCCGTTCCCGCACAACCGTTCGACATAGACGTCTCCATTGTGCTGCCCACCTATAATGAGCGCGACAATATCTGCGACCTCATTGATGAAATTAGCCAAAAGCTCGAGCCGACGGAGCTGGCCTACGAGGTGCTGGTCATGGATGACAGCAGCCCCGATGGCACCGCCACCGCCGTACGCGATCGATATAATTTGAGCGCGGATGCTGCGGGTGGCCCCATTAGCCCCAAAGGCGTGGTGCGTCTACACGTGCGCACCCACGATCGCGGTCTGGCCAAGTCGATTCGCGATGGGTTAGAGCGCGCCCATGGTCGCACGCTGGTGGTAATGGACACCGATTTTAATCACGATCCAGCCATGATCCCCCAAATGGTGGATCTGCTGCGCTACTACGATCTGATTATCGGCAGCCGTTTTGTCATGGGCGGCGGCATGGAAGACACCATGCGCTATCGAGCCAGCCTGCTCTATAATGTCTTTATCCGCTTCCTTTTTCACACGCAGATTCAAGACAACCTGAGCGGCTTTTTCGCTATTCGCCGCGAGCGCCTTTTTGAGCTGGAAGCCAAGTTCGACCGCATTTTCTATGGGTATGGCGACTATTTTATCCGCCTGCTGCTGCTGGCCTGGCGCGCCAATTGGAAAATTCTAGAGGCGCCCGTTTTTTATATACTGCGCCGTCACGGTGATAGTAAAACCGGCTTCTGGAAAATTTTCCGCGACTATACGGCCGCTGTACTCAAGCTGCGGCTCTTTGGGCTATAGCCTATGGCTGTGCGTAACGATGGCCCGGTTCTGCTCATGGCCCTACTCTTCTGCATCTACACGCTGACCAATTCGGGCGGCTTTCACATTGTGGACGAGGTGAGCATCTTTGCCGTTACCGAATCACTGGCGCTGCGCAGGGCCGAGGACACCAATGCCATTGCCTGGACCCAATTTGTCAATAGCCCAGGCGAGGTGTTGGGCGCATTTGGTCCAGACGGCCAAGTCTACAGCAAAAAGGGACCGGCTCCCTCATTTGTCGCATTGCCTTGGTATTGGCTCTGGCGCGGCGTGGCCCGGCTGGGTGTGGCCATCCCCTTTGTACAGGTCACCCTATTGTGGAACGGCGTGATTACTGCGCTGACGGCTGGCCTGCTTTGGTGCATGGCGCGCGCCATGGGCTATACCGAAAAAGCGGGCGCTGCCTTGGCGCTGCTTTTTGGCGTATGCACCATTGCCTGGCCCTATGCCAATCACTTTTTTGGCGAACCGCTGAGCGCGCTGGGGCTGCTGCTCTGTTTCTACGGGCTCTACCAATGGCGCGTCCACAACCAATGGCGCTGGCTCTGGCTGGCTGGGGGGCAGCGCGGCGCTGGTTTTGGCCACCGTGGCAGCACACATTCTTTTAATCGGCGTGCTTGGTATGTACTGGCTGCTGATTTTGCGCGAACAGAGGCAGCAGTTAGCAGCGGCATCCATACCGCCAACCTGGCGGCAAACAGTCCGCTTGACCTCGATGCGTCTGATGCCCTTTCTGCTGCCGGTGATTGGCGTTGGGCTGCTGCTCATGGCCCTATAATCTGCTGCGCTTTGGTCATCTGTTGGATACGGGCTATCATTTCGATGCAGGCGAGGGTTTTACGGCGGCCTGGCGCAGCGGGACTGTGGGGCTTGCTGGGCAGTCCATATCGCGGTCTCTTCTGGCACACGCCGCTCTTTGCCGCCACGCTGGTGGCTTTCCCCTTTTTCGGGCAGCGCCACAGGCTGGAAGCGTTCATTATTGCCTTGCTGAGCGTGGTGCTGATTGGGCTCTATAGCAAGTGGTGGATGTGGTGGGGCGGTTTTGCGTGGGGACCACGCTTTCTCGTGCCGCTGGCGCCGCTGTGGGTGCTGCCGTTGGCGGAATGCATGAATCCACCATGCGCCAGCGCAATCTGTACGTGCGGGTTGGACGGGTCATCATTGCTTTGACGGCGCTGCTATCGTTTGCCGTGCAGCTTCTGGCCGTGCTGGTCAACTATGTCAACTATGAAATTCGGCTGCGCGACATCTTTCCTACAGACTGGAACGATCCGCTGCTCTTTGGGCCGCCTGCGCAGCACCTGACCGATTGGGCCTATAGGCCAGTGCTGGGGCAGCTCTACTTGCTACGCGAAAACCTTATCGCCAATTCGGACTTGGCGTGGCTGTGGCCGGATGGCACAATGCGCTGGTCCGTTCTGACCACGGGCCTTATCCTCAGCCTGGGGCTGGCGCTGCTATTGGTGCGTTGCCTGCGTCACAGTGCAGAAGCTGCCCCAGCGCGTAAGTTCAACTATACGACCATAAGTGCTCTGGCCTTCCCGCTTGTATTAATGGGCGTTTGGGTATCCGCCGTGCGCGACAACCCGCGCTACGGCGTGGCGGGTGAAGGATATCGCGCCATTCTCAACGAAATCTGCACACACCGAAGCCCCACGTCCGGCGGAGACGCCATGGTGACAATTGCGCCCTATTCCTATCAGATTCCCATGAACTGGCTGCCAACGGCCTGCCGCGGCGGCCTGCCTATTTATGGCTACGCGCAAAATGCCATGGAACATGTGGAAAGCGCACAAGCGCTGCACCAAGTGCTGCAAAGCGTCGACCGTATCTGGTTTGTGACCGACAGCCTAGCGCCCAACGCGCCCGAAAACACGGTGGAGCGCTGGTTGGCCCAGCACGCGTACAAGGCGGGAGAGCAGTGGTACGCCGACTATCGGCTGCTGCGCTATGGCGCGCCAGCCGAGCTTGCCCAGATCCCCACTACACCTCAGACAGCCATACTCGCCCAGGATGTAGGTGGTGGACAGATTCAATTTGTAAGCCAGCGCATTCCCACTCAAACGCGGGCCGGCACCATTCTGCCGCTGGAGTGGACGTATCGCCTGACAGCCCCCACGCAAGCTGATCTGCACTGGTTTGTCCAGCTGCTCAGTGCCCAAGGAGCCGTCGTGGCGCAGTTGGACATTGGCCCGGACCAGGGCTATGCTACATTTCCGCAATTACCCAGCGCTTCAGAACAGACCGAACGTCTGGGCTTAGACCTGCCATCGTCCCTATTGCCCGGCCCATATCGGCTGATTGCCGGGCTTTATGATCCGGCGGCGGAAGACGCGCCGCGTCTACGCACGCCGGACGGCGCTGATTTTGTACAGCTCATGCAAGTGCAGGTGACCGCGCCATGAATGATTCCCTGCAGCCCGTCACGGCAGCCCTTGCGCACAGGATTGCTAAGATTAACCAGCTTGCAGAGCAAATAGCCCCCGCCGCCACGCGCGGCCGTTTTGCCCTGGGGCTCTTTGGCGTGCTGGCCGCGCTCTTCTATGCGCCGCTTTTGCTGGGGCTGCGAACCTTCCCCGATGGCGATTTTACGCATCACTTTTTGCCTTTTAGCCTCTTTCAGCAGCGGGAATTCTTGGCCGGACGCTTGCCCATTTGGAACCCATATACATACGCCGGACATCCTTTTTTGGCTGATATCCAGGCCGCGGTCTTTTACCCGCTTAGCAACATCTTGCTGCTGCTGACGTTGCCCTTTGGCAGCGCGGGCGCGCGGCTCTATTTTTTGCAGCTCGAAGCCGTCGTCCATGTGGCGCTGGCCGGCTTTTTCACCTATTTGCTGGTGCGTCGCTTGACCAATAACGCCTGGGCAGCGCTCTTTAGCGGCGCCACCTTTGCCTTTAGCGGCTATTTGACGGGATATTCGCCGCTGCAGCTGGCCGTTTTGCGCACGGCCATTTGGCTGCCGCTGCTTCTGCTTTTGGCGCTAAACGCAGTCCAAAGCCCGGGTTGGCGCTGGTGGATCGGGTTGGGCGTGGGGTTGGCCATGGCGCTGCTGGCCGGACACCCACAGACGTTTTTGCACATTGGCTATACGCTGGCCGCGTGGCTGCTTTTTCTTTGGCTCCACGCGCGCGCGGATCGCGATCAAGCGACAGATGGCAGCGTCGGCTCCGCCCGCTTCGTACATGTGGCAATGGGCGCCATACTGGCGTTGGTCATCATGCTGGGGCTGAGCGCGGCGCAGTTGCTGCCCAGCCTAGAGTTTAGCCGCTTGAGCGTACGCGCCAACGTGAGCTATGAGTTTGTCAGCGGTGGCTTTCCGCTGCGCGATACGTGGCAATTGCTGCTGCCCGGCATCTTCACCCAGTTTTCGCCGCTCTATATAGGCGTCATCGGCCTGGGCTTAGCGGTCTGTGCGCTGGGCGTTCGCCACAAACGCGCAGAGCATGGCGTTGCCCGCATTTGGCCCACGCAACGCAGGCTGGTCCTTTTTTTCGGGCTGCTGGGGCTCATGGCGCTGCTGCTTTCATATGGCGACAACGGTTTTTTGTACCCGCTGTTCTACAAAATAGCACCCGGCTGGAACTACTTCCGCGGCCAGGAGCGAACGGCCTATCTAGTCACGCTAGCGCTGAGCGTGCTGAGCGGCATTGGCTTGGCCGCCTTCACGGAAATGCCGCTGGCGCGGCGACGCTTGCTGGGGCTGGCCTTTTGCGGCGCGGCCATTGGCATGGTCTACGGAGTGGGGCTGCTCTACCAGCTCAACGGCGCAACGGCCATTAGTGAATGGCGCTATCTGGCCATTGCGTTTATGACGCTGCTGCTGGCTTCGTTCTTTGGGCTGCTGGTCTGGCGGCCGGGCTGGGGGCATGGCCGCAGCTTTGCCCTTTTGGTGCTGGCACTCGTCAATCTGTTTTGGACCAACATGGGCACCAATATTAGTGACTTTGGCCCGGCGCGTAAGACCATTCTGGCGCCCGAAATGGAGGCATTGGCAACGGCGCTAGCGGCACAAAGCGATGCCTCCGGCTTGCCCGGTCGCGTCTACAACGAATTTCGCCTTTACGAAGATTATGGCATGCGCCAGCAGATCGAAGATGTGTGGGGCAGCAGCCCGCTGCGGCTGGCGCGCTATGCCGCCCTTTTCAATGAGTTCCCGCTGGACCGCATGTGGCGACTGCTGGGCGTGCAGCATGTGATCACTTGGCGCCGCGACCTATTTGACCCCAGCATACTATTGGGCGAGTTTCCACAAACCCAGGATACAACGTTTATCCATCAGCTACCCCAGGCTAACCCCAGGGCGTGGATGGTCCAGCACATCCAACAGGCTAGCGACGCTGAAGCCATCCATTTGCTGGCTGACCATACATTTGATTTGGATAGCACGGCGCTGTTGGCGCCTGAGGCATCGCTCAGCTTTCAGGCCGACTCTGCACCGGTTGGGCCGACAGAGCCAGATGATATTCAGATTGTGCGCACGGCGCCAGCGCAATTCAATATACGCGTAAAAAGTGCAGAGGGTGGGCTATTGGTGATCAGCGAAAACTGGTTACCGGGTTGGCGCATTTCCGATAAATCATGTACTATTAACGAAAGTTTTTGTAAAGTACCGGGCATTTTCACCTTAGCAACAGCTGATCCAATCTCCCCCTTTAGGGTTGACCTGACCCTGCTCGGTATTCCCATTCAGCCTGGCGAGACGCGTTTCACGCTAACCTATCAACCCAGCAGCATCCAGTATGGTCTAGGCATCAGCGGCGGCGTTCTGCTTTTGTTGGTGCTTTGGGCATTAAGAAAACTGCAAAGGTATTTCTATCAACGAAGTAACATGTAACACAACGTACGCTGCGCTCTGAAATCGCCGGCATCAAGAGATTGTAGACCGAGCGATTTTTGATGAGGCTGGCGTAAGTCCCAATGCATTGACGCCCTCTTCGCTAAATTTCATGGACTTCGAACGTTGATAAATCATTCGCGCGTTTGACCGCCTGCCATTGCCGTTGAACAGAGTCATGGAGATGTCATGAAGCGCTTTACTCTGGCAGCTATTTTGTTGAGTGCCTTTGGCCTGCGCGTCTGGTTGTTGGGTCACCAGGAGCTGCGCGGGGATGAAGCATTTGGCTATTTCTTTAGCCTCATGCGCTTTGAAGACATTATCAAGCAGACGCTGACGCTGCAAGAGCCACACCCGGTGGCCAGCTATTTTTTGCAGAAAGTTTGGTTGGGTTGGGCCGGCCACAGCGAATTTGCGCTGCGGTTCCTCAGCGCTTGGTTTGGCGTGGCCGCCGTGGCCCTGGTCTACCGGCTGGGCATAACGCTGCGGCTGGGAGACGTGCGGGCGCAAGCCGCCGCCGCGCTCATGGCGGTCAGTCCGTATGCCGTTTGGCACAGCCAAGATGCCCGCATGTACAGCATGAGCCTGGCGCTCACAATTTGCAGCACTTGGCTGGCGCTAGAGTGGATAACGGCCGCGTGGACGGCTGGCCAGCTTCGCCGCCGGCTGTTGGGGGCAGGCTATCTGGCCATCAGCTGGCTGGCGCTGCAAACTCACTACTACGCACTCTTTGTGATTGTGGCGCAAAATCTGTTTGCCCTTATTTCCACCGCGCAGCTTTCACCGCTGCAAATCGTCGGGGGCGGCGCAATGGCAGCCGCGCCAGAGCAGCGGCCCTATCTGCGGCGCATTCTGCCTTGGTTGGCGCTCCAAATCGCGCTGGGGCTGCTCTATTTGCCCTGGCTCATTCAGGCGCAGTCGATTCTGGGCGGCTACGTGGGCAATGGCGATTCACCACTGTTTTTGAGCATGCTCACACGTTCGGCCACAGCCTTTGCCGTGGGCGAAAGCCTGGCCGTGCCGCAGCGTTGGCTATTTATAGCCGCCGCCGGGCTGCTCTTGATAATGGGCAGCACTCGGCTAATACGCGGCAACCGCAGCAGCAAACGGGCCGCGTTGCTGCTGTTGCTATATTTGTGTACGCCCCTGCTGGCTACTTGGGTGGGCTCGCTCCAGCGCCCCATTTTCAACGAACGCTATCTCATTGCTTCAACGCCCCCCTTTTACTTGCTCATAGCGGCTTCGCTGCCCAAAGTGGCGCTACCGCTGGCCAAACTCCTTTCCGTCAAAAGTTCGCTCTTTGTGGCTTGGCTCTTCATCGTCGTCGGTGGCGGTATGGCCTTGAGCCTCTACAACCACTATACGAATCCCGCTTTCAGTAAAACCATTGGCTGGCGCGAACTATCCGCCACGTTGGAGCGCATGGCCGCCGGGCTGCCGGTGGACGATGCGCGCATGGTGGAAAATTTTCCAGACCCCACGCTCTGGTACTATTACACAGGGCCGGTGGAGCATCTGGTGTTGCCGCCGGCGCCGCATGATGCAGATGGGGCCAAACGCGAGGTGGCCGCACTGGGGCAAACGGGCCGCGTCATATTGGTCGTGCAGCCGGCAGATAATTGGGACAATAGCGGCATTGCGCAAGCGGCGCTGTCCATGCGCTATCGCTTGCTGGCCGAGACGCAGGCTGGCCCGTGGCCGGTGCAAATCTATACGCTGCCGCCGCAAACTATCTCCCCCACCCACCAAGAATTCCAAAATGGCGTCAAGTTAACCGGCATTGCGCAGGCGCCCGCCACCGTTGTGCCGGGCGGACTGCTGACCGTACATTTGCGTTGGGATTTGGCCGGGGCCACGCTAAACGGCAGTGAAAAGGTCTTTGTGCATCTAATGGGGCCGGAAAATCAACTTGTGGCGCAAAGCGACCGTCCGCTACTTGTGAACAGCACCACAGAATTTACATCCAGTTATGGTATACTGATACCCGCCACGGCGCCGGCGGGGCCATATGGCCTGCTGGTGGGGCTTTACGATCCCAATTTGGACGGGGCGCCGCGCGTGTTGACCAGCGATGGCGCCGACACAGTGGAGATTGGGGTGATGCAGGCGGGTGAGTAGCTCATTTTATTGCATGATTCTTAAACCGAATAAGTTTGTTGCGCGGTGCGTGTACCGCTTGACGCACTACGCAACAGGTTTCCGTGATGAATGATTCTCGTTTCATATGTTGCACGTTGCCTATCATAGCGCTCAAAATTTAATATTTTCGCCCAATCTGTGGCTGCGGCGGGTGATAATGGGCGTCATCTTGGCCGTGGGCGCTCTAGTTAGCGCGCTCTATGTGGGCGTCTTGGGGCCAACCATTGCGCTGGCCACGGCGCTGGCGCTGATTGGCGGTGTGATGATCCTGCTGGATACACACTGGGGATTTGTGGCGCTGGTGGCGGTGGTCTTTGGGCTGCCGTTTGGCACGCTGCCGTTCAGCATAGGCTTCAAACCGTCCTTTCTGGATCTGGCGCTGGGTGCGCTCTTTTTTGTGTGGGTTTTCAAGCTGGTGATCGGTCAGGAGCGCCAGTTTATTGGTTCACCTTTGGGGCTGCTGGTGGGCCTCTTTATGCTGATGGCGGTCTTTAGCTTTACGTACGGGCTGACCCACAGCAGCGCCAACTCTTTTTTGTTGCGCCGCTTTGGCGAAATTCTGATTGGCATTGGGCTCTTTTTTGTGGCCGTGAATACGGTGCGCACCAAAGCCGAAGTGCTGTGGGTGACGCGCTGGCTCATGCTGGGTGGATTGGGTTGCGCCGGCCTAGCCGTGCTCTTTTACTTTTTGCCCACCGCGCAGACCGTGTGGATTCTCGATCGGCTGGCCCGCTTTGATTACCCGGGCGGTCTTGGCGCCTTGCGCTGGATTGAGGACGATCCTGAAGGCACCATGCGCGCCATTGGCACGGCGGTGGATCCCAACGTGCTGGGCGGCATGATGATTCTGGTGGGTGGGCTGGCGGCGCCGCAGCTATTTAGCCGGGAACGCATTTTCCCGCGCTGGTTGACGCTGTTTATGCTGCTCATGGCGACATTGGCCATCTATTTGACCTACAGCCGTTCGGCGCTGCTGGGGTTGGCCACGTCGATTGGGCTGCTGGCGCTACTTAAATATCGGCGGCTCATTCCGCTGGCCCTGGTGGGTGGCCTGCTGCTCTTTGTGTTGCCACAAACCCAGGAATATGTCGTGCGGCTGCTGGAGGGCTTTGCCGGGGCGGATCAGGCCACGCAAATGCGCTTTGGCGAATATAAAGACGCGCTGATTTTGATCAATCGCTATCCGCTGTTTGGCGTGGGCTTTACCGGCGTGCCGGATATTGACATCTACCTGGGCGTGAGCATGTTATATCTGATCATTGCCGAAAACATGGGGCTGATCGGATTGGCCATTTTCCTATTCGTGATGGCGGGCTTCTTTATGATGCTGCTGCGGGCATGGCGACGCGGTTTTGAGCCGGGCCTCGAGGCAATTTTGTTGGGCTATGGCGGCGCAGTCTGTGGCGCGCTGGTCAGCGGCGTCTTTGATCACTACTGGTTCAATATGACCTATCCGCATATGACGGTCCTCTTCTGGCTCTATTTGGGCATGGCGACCGCCACCATTTTGGTACAAAAGAGCGCCGCAGAAGTTCAAGCATAGAAAAATCACGACTTGCGCAGCGCCAGTAGCTGGCGTGGGTCCTAAAAATAGAGGGATAGCGGAGTGAGCGAGCAGGCAACTATTACGCGTGGGGAGTTTGGCAATATTACGTTAGAAGCGCCGCCGACATTGAGCAGCGGTGGCCAGCTGACGCGCGGGCGCCGGCCCGAGTGGCTGCGCGTGCGCCATCCCGATAGCCCCAAATATCGCGAGCTGAAAGGGCTCTTTCGCGGCAAACATTTGCACACGGTGTGCGAAGAAGCCATGTGCCCCAACATTGGTGAATGCTGGGGGCGCGGCACGGCCACCTTTCTGCTCATGGGCGATACCTGTACGCGCAGCTGCGGTTTCTGCAAAATCAAGACCGGTCGACCCGGCGCGCTGGATCCTGACGAGCCGCGCAAAGTGGGTGAGAGTATTCAGGCCATGGATTTGCAACACGCGGTGCTGACCAGCGTTAATCGGGATGAACTGGCCGATGGCGGCGCCTGGGTTTTTGCTGAAAGCATCCGCTGGATTCGGCGGTTGCAGCCCGGCTGCACCATCGAAGTATTGATCCCCGATTTCAAGGGCGACTGGAGCGCGCTGCAAATTGTTATGGATGCCCAGCCGGAAATTTTGAATCACAACACCGAGACCGTGCCGCGTCTCTACAAAACGGTACGGCCCCAGGCCAAATATCTGCGCAGCATGGAGCTATTGCAGCGCGCCAAGGAGATGGACGCGCAGGCGCTGACCAAATCTGGCATTATGTTGGGGCTGGGTGAAACGTTCGATGAAATTTACCAGGTGATGGACGATTTGCGGGCGCACAGTGTGGATATTTTGACCATGGGGCAATATTTGCAGCCCAGCCGTTTTCACTTGCCGATTACGCGCTATTACACACCGCAAGAGTTCGAGCAGCTCAAAGAAGCGGGGTTGGCGCGCGGCTTCAAGTGGGTGGAGAGCGGTCCCCTCGTGCGCAGCAGCTATCATGCCGATGGACAGGCCCATTTAAGCCCGCGCGCATAAGCCGCGTCGATTTTTGATATATCTCCACGCACCTTTGACTCCTCGGTTGAACAGGGTTATTATCAATGCATGATCAAGTCATTCAAAGATAGGGAAGCGGAAAAGTTATTCAATGGACGCTTTTCGCAAAAGTTACCCCAAGATATTCAGCGGGTGGCCGAACGTAAATTGATTTTGCTGCATCGCTCCCTATCACTACATGACTTGCGTGTTCCACCATCGAACAGGTTAGAAGCATTAAAAGGAGATCGTAGAGGTCAATTTAGCATTCGCATTAATTTCTCAATGGCGAATCTGTTTTGAATGGCGAGAAGATGGCGTCTATGAGGTTGAAATAGTCGATTATCATTGAGGTTGTATAAATATGAGAGACTTTCCACCGATTCATCCAGGTGAGATTTTAAAGGAAGAATTTTTAGTACCCATGGCAATTAGCGAAGAGCGTCTTGCTGAGGATATCGGAATTCCTTCAATAAATATCAGCAACATTATCCAGGGAGAGAGTGGAATCAGCGCCGACGTTGCGCTGCGACTCGCGCGTTATTTCGGCATGTCGGTAGAGTGTTGGACAGGCATCCAAATTCATTACGAAATCGAAAAAGCAAAAATGATCTTGGCGGATCGACTAGAAAAAGAGGTCAAGATTTTTGCGCCAGCTTAATTACCATCCGGATACGAATGGACCGGAATATATTAGGCCGCGAGTGGATGTATCGGTGAGCGGGTGACACGGTGACCGAGCCTGTCGCAGTTATCGTGTCACCGCTCACCCTGTCAAACTCCCCATCACTCCGTCACCACCAGCGATGCAATCCAGCGCATGTGCTCTTGAAAATGATGGACCGTGTTGCCGTAGATCACGTTGATGGCAGGCGGACCGTCACCATCGCCTGGCTCGTTGGGCAGGTAGTGCGAATAGGGTTTGTGCAGATCGTCATCGGTCAGCGGCTCGATTAGCGCCATCAGGGCAGCGTGCGTATTGCGGAATTGTTGAAGCACATCGGCCAATGGTTGGTCCAGATGCTGCGCATAAATAGCCGCATTGATCTGATCTTCATCTTCGCTTAAGTAGACCATTTCCGGCACACCCAACCCTGCGTGCCGATCCCGCCCCTGCAAAAAGAAGAGCACCGAACGCTCCCATGCCGTCAAATGCGCCAGGGCATCCTTAACGGACCAGCCCATTGCATCTTTCTGTTGCTCCATTTGCGCAGCCGAAAGTAAGTTCAGTTCACGATTGAGAGCCAGCCACGCCTGCTCAATAGCAGGCATTAATTCAGCTTTGGCTGTAACCGTCATACCGATCACGCCGTACCAAACTGGCGGTCGCCAGCATCGCCCAGACCAGGCCAGATAAAGCCTTCGGGGAATGGATCTGCCGCATTGGTCAGGCGCTCATCGACAGCGGCCACATGGATGACCACATCCGGATGTTCTTTTTGCAGGGCGGCAATGCCTTCTGGCGCCGCAATCAGCCCCACAAACTTGATGCGCTCCACGCCCCAACGCTTGAGCACGTCCACGGCGGCAATAGCCGACCCACCTGTAGCCAACATGGGATCGAGCAATAGACAGAGCTGCACGGTGGGCGAAACCGGTAGCTTGTTGTAATATTCCACCGGTTTTAGCGTGCGCTCATCGCGATAGAGCCCCAAATGCCACACTTCAGCCTGTGGCATGATCTGCCACGCTCCATCCACCATGCCCAATCCGGCGCGCAGAATCGGGACCAACCCCACCTTTTGCGCCACGCGCTGCTGTGTTGTTTTGACCAGCGGCGTCTGCACAGAAAATGGTTCCGTGGGCAGATCCATTGTTGCTTCATAACAGAGCATCATGGAAAGCTCGCTGATCAGGGCCCGAAATTTTTTGGGTTCTGTTTCTGTACGGCGCAGGAGCGTTAACTTATGCGCAACAAGGGGATGTGATGATGGAAAGACATTGGGTACAGACACAACGAGGCTCCTTCTGACATTTTTTGGATTGTATGTAGAAACAGGCCACCAACTTATTAGAGCCAGTAGTTCACGCTTGGGTAACATTGGCGGTAGAGAACGCTCATTTCTCGCCGGCACAACGCTGTAGAGAACGTGCGTGCCATAAAACCATCAACGTCTGTGAGCTACCGAGCGTTTGCGCATTGGTTCAATTCATGCGGCCGCGGCGGCTCAGGCGTTCGACTTCGCGCTGACAGTTGAGGCAAAGGGTGGCGTCGGGCTTCACTTCTAGCCGCTCGGGCGGAATGGGCTGGCCGCAACGTTCGCAGATGCCATACTTGCCCTTGGCCATAGAAGTCAGAGCCGCATCAATATCTTTGAGCTTACGTTCCAAAATGGCGATCAAAGCCGCGTTCTTTTCGCGCTCAAAGATTTCCGCGTCGCCCTCTTCAGGATCTATGTCTACTTCGGCCAGCATAAATTCGCGCAATGTATTCAACTCTTCTTCCGCAATGGTCCGTTCTTCAATCAATTTGGCCTGTTCATTTGTCATGGTCTTGTTTGTCGCATCTTCTTTCTGCACAATCAACCTCCGTTGAGCATTTGGGTAAATATATTCAGCAGATCGCAACGAGAAGAGATAAGGGTGGATTTACCGAATGCGCCCTATGTCCATATGGCAAACATCGCTGTGATGTCCCGTTATTAAAAAGTAAGACAGGTTATAGCAGCTTTTCAACTAAAGGTCAAGCGCTAAAATTGCCAAAATCGCCATTTATTTCGATTCACACGCTTTTCTGATATAATATGCGCACATAGAACAAACGTGCAAACCTATTGACGATCTTGAATTTACGATTTACACAAAGACCGCGTAGACAAACAGAAATCGTAAATCGTAAGTGTAAATCCCAAAAAATCGAGTGTAGAATGGCCGATGAACGGAGTCTGAGCGCCAAGAGCGAAAGTGAAAGCGTACGGCAAGAACGGGCGGTTTCTGCCGACGCCAAGCCCAGTGAAAAACGAGTGGACCACGCACTGCGACCACGCACGCTGGACGAGATGATTGGACAAGACCGGCTGCGCGATAAGATCAAAATTCTGGTGCAGGCGGCGCGCCAGCGCGGTGAAGCCCTGGATCACGTCCTGCTGTATGGGCCGCCGGGGCTGGGCAAAACCACGTTGAGCTACGTGCTGGCCAATGAAATGCAGGGCAGCCTGAAAGTGAGCGCCGGGCCGGCCATTGAAAAAGCCGGCGATCTGGCGGCGATTTTGACCAATCTGCGCGCCGGCGACATCCTTTTTATTGACGAAATTCATCGGCTGCGTACGGCTGTGGAAGAAGTGCTCTACCCCGCCATGGAAGACTATTCGCTCAACATTGTGGTGGGCAGCGGGCCGGGCGCCCGTAATATCCAGCTGAGTCTGCCCCGCTTTACGGTGGTGGGCGCCACCACGCGGCTGGCCATGCTTACCTCGCCGCTGCGGGCGCGCTTTGGTGTGGTAGAGCGTTTTGACTTTTACGAAGTGGCCGCGCTGCAAGAAATTGTGACGCGGGCCGCTGGTCTGCTCAAGGTGCCCATCGATCGGGAAGGCGCCCACGAAATTG
The DNA here is from genome assembly GCA_020634755.1 of Caldilineaceae bacterium. GTDB lineage: Bacteria > Chloroflexota > Anaerolineae > Caldilineales > Caldilineaceae > JACKBC01. The sequence goes on from JACKBC010000019.1 coordinate 36,802, forward strand.
CGCGCCGCTCCCGCGGGACGCCGCGCGTGGCGCTGCGCTTGCTGCGCCGCGTGCGCGACTATGCCCAAGTTATGAGCAATGGCCACATTGAGCGCGAGATTGCGCATACGGCCCTGGTGTTGCAGGAGATTGATGAGCTGGGGCTAGACGATCTGGACCGGCGGGTGCTCGATTCAATTATCACCAAATTTGGCGGGGGCCCCGTGGGGTTGGATACGCTGGCCGCCAGCATTAGCGAAGAGGGCGATACCATTATGGATGTGGTCGAGCCCTATTTGCTGCAACTGGGCTTTTTGGATCGCACGCCCCGCGGTCGCGTGGCCACGCGCCGCGCCTATGAACACATGAATGTGCCCTACACCGACGCGCCGCAGCAAGGGTCACTCTTTGATTAACCGCTGCAAGCCGCTAGCATATGCTGCACATTCTCTCCATGCTGCGGGCGGGCCAAAGCGTTGCACCGACCCTCGGGCAGCAGCGAATCCGTCATTTCCAACGCGTGCTCCAGCCCATCATTGCGCTGGGCCAAGGCGGGAATGACCCGGCGCAGGCCGTGCAGATAGGCCACATCTGCGGCTAGCCGCCGCATGACTTCAACACCGTCTGTGCAGAGCGCGCCCATCTGCGGAATATATAGCTGAAGCGGTCGCTGCTTGACCAAGCGAGCCAATAGACGCAATGTTTCCAATTCATCGCTGCCGTCAGAATGCAGCGCCACCGCGGGCAGAGTGACGTCGCTGCCAAACAAGCCGCCACACAAAATGCCCAGCGCCGGCAACCATACAATATTGCCTCCCCCCTGAGAATAGATATCCAAAAAGTGCTCGCCGATGCGGATATGCGCCATGCCGCCCGCTTGTGTTTGCATGACCGGCAACCCCACATCACGGGCGGGACCGGTAAAGAGCGCGGCCACATCGCCATCCAGCCGAAAGCGGCTGCGCACATCGGCAGGCGGGTCAATGAGCAAGAGCTGATTGTGTGTGGAAGATTGATCGCGGGCGATTTCCAGCGCGCTGAGCGCAATGGGTGTGGCGCCCCCCATAACAAAAAGCGTGTGACGCGGCGGCTCCCCTTGGCTAAATAGCTCTAAGTGGGCATAAAGCTGGGTGATCTTGGTGGCAGCAGCAGGAGTGTCGAGCAAGCGGATTTCAGTCATGGCCAGGCGATGGCTCGATTTCAGCAGGGACTGGGCGCCCCAAGTGGGTCAATAGCGATTGCAGCTCCACCGGCAGGTCAGCAATGACAACCTGACCGTCGGGCAGAATGTAGAGTTCCGTTTCAGTGGGCAACTGAGGCCACTCCTCTGGCGCGGACGTCGTCGGCCAAGGTGCATCCACCGCGCCGAGGTCTCCGTGCCTAGCCGGCGCCGATGACAATGTGGGCCTCCTCGTCGCGCTCATAATATTCACCGGTGCGCTCCGCATGCTGCAACTTGCCCAGCTGTTCCAGCAGCGCGCTGATATTGTCACACGCTGCGCCCTTTACGCCTTTGATGGTATATTCAAGGGCGCCATCGGGCAGAATGGTAATTTCAATATCTTGCTTTTGCATAAACAAATTCCTAAACGTAGTAATTCACAAATCTCAGAGCTAATTCCAGCGCCGCACGGTCAGACGGATCACATTATCGGCGCCGGTCTTTTCTTCCACCAGGCTAAAGCCCGCCTGCTCGACCTCGGCCAACACTTTGTGATAGGCATAGCGCTGCTGGATCTGGTCCAGCGTGACGCGCAACTGCTTCATCTGCATGTCGTCGCCGATGACCTCATAAACGCCGTCATCCGCTGCGCGCAGACCAAAGTGCGCATTGCGCGATTTGACCACCAGCGGCGTTACGGCATCATAGCCACTCCAGCGATGCACAAAACGCTGATTCTCCGTATAGTGTAGCTGTAAATCGGCCAGCGAGCGCTTGATCATGTTGAGATCGCGCAGTTCTGTGCTGATTTTAACAAATTTGGACATGGTCAGATCCCTTTTTGAAATAAAAATTCGCTTTGAGCGCATTCTAGCATAGAACCGATGCGACGCCAATCCACTTACAATTCACCATAGGGCCATTGCGAACTTGGTAATCGCAACGGATAAATCCAACCGCTCACAATGAAAAGCCGCCACCGCGGCTAAATGGCAAGCGGTTGAGACCGCTTTTGCGTGTGAGCCGCGGGTTTTAACTCTACTTTTTTTAGGTTCGCACTGGCCCTAAATTCACCAATCATTCCCCAGCTTGCCGCAGCCACTCCTGTAACCCCGCCCATGCCCCTTCCACATCTTCCGGCAGACCAAATTCCGGCCCGTACATAATGTCGTGCAAATAGCCAAAGAGCGAACGCCGCCACAGCTTGTGGATTAGCCCCTGCGGGTCGGGATGACCATAGGCGCGGGCACAGGCAGTCGTGAACTCAGCACCCAATTCGAGCAAAAAGTCGCTAAAATCCCAATCGGAATCCCCCAGTTGCGCATCGCCAAAATCGATGATGCCGGTGACGACGCCATCTTGGGTCAAGATGTGCTCGTGATGCAGGTCGCCGTGGATGAGCGCAGGGCGGTAATGAAAGTTGGCGTCATCCGCCAGATAGCGGTGCGCCGCCGTGCGCACTTGTTTGGCGGTGTGGGTAGAAAGCTGCGGAAAGACCTTGGTTTCAGCCAGCTCCACAAGGTCCTGAAATTCGCCCAATGGATCCGCGCGCGGCAGAACAGCGCGCAGAGCGTCATCTGGTTGCAAGGCATGGAGCGTGCGTAGAAAGTTCCCCAGCGCCTGCGCGGCCGCGGCCTTTTGCACTTCCGTCATATGGGGCAAATCAATGGGTTGGCCCTGTACAATGGTCGATACGGCATAGCCGTGCGGCCAACCCGCCGATGTAGGCCGATGCAGCATTGGCTTGGGCACGGTCAGCGGCAAATGTGGCTGCACAAAGGCCAATACGGCCTGCTCCGTTATGTTTTCGTCCCAATCGCCGGCGCGCTTGGGTAGCTTAAACACCCAAGCGTGGTTGATGCCATAGGCCCACGAACCCCATCCCTCGCCCAACAGCGCAATGTGGTCAAAGTGTAAACCGGGATTTTCAGATTGAATGTGGGTCCAGTTTGGGCTTTGCTTGTTCATGCGTCTGCCTCATGGAAAATAGCTGGCGGAAATGCTTTGTCATCTAAGTTCTAGCCCATCATATCACACATTCAACACCTTCTATCCAATATGGTCAGGCAGATAATATGGTATAATCCAAGCCGATAGACCTTCTTCATCTATTTTCCCCCTCATAGAAAGGACCGCAGTATGATTCGTGTCGGTTTTATTGGCTTGGGCAACATGGGCTTGCATCAAGTACGCGCTTTCGCTCAAGCGGCCGGCTGTCAAATCGCCGCCGGTGTTGATCCAGCGCCGGAGATGCGCGCCAGATTCGCGCAGGAATATCCCGATGCCCAGCTTTTTGCCACGCCGCAGGAGATGCTGGCGCAAGGCCAGGTGGAAGGCGTGGTCATTGCCGTGCCCACCGGCTATCATCAAACAGTGGCGTCGACCGTGCTGGCGGCGGGCGTGCCCGTGTTGCTGGAAAAGCCCATGGCGCGCACCGTGGCTCAATGCCAGCAAATCATTGAGGACGCCGAGCGCGCCAACACACTGCTCATGGTGGCCCACTGTCGCCGCTTTGACCCGCACTGGATGTCGTGGGGCGACTATGTGACGGCGGGCAAGTTGGGATACCCCATTCTGTGGCGCGACGCCAGCGCCCGTCCCCACGCCAACAACTGGTTCATGGACGATGAAATAGGCGGCGGCCCGCTGATTGACGGCGCCATCCACAACTATGACTTTGCCAATCTAATTTTCGGGGAGCCGGAAAGCGCTTATACCGGTGCGCTAAAAATGAACCCCGCGGTAACGGCCATTGATACCGGCTCTACCATTGTGCGCTACCGCGCCGGCCACCAGCTGCTGATCTCCTGGAGTTGGGGCGCCCGCGGCAACAGGCTGGCCGACGTCATTGGCCCTCAGGGCTATATCCAGCTCGACGCCGGTGGACTGCCGGTGGATGAAGCAGAAAAAGCGACGCACATGTACTGCTGCTTTACCAGCGTCGACGACGAAAAGACGCTGATCAAGACGCCAGGCAGATTTAGCGACATGTATATCCACCAGGCCGAACATTTCCTGGCCTGCATTCGTGGTGAAACCACCTGCCAATCGCCCGGTACAGAAGCCATTAAAGCCGTGGCCGTGGCAGAGGCCATTTTGCGATCCGGTCGCGAGGGGACAGTGCAGGATATCAGATGGTGATATGGGAAAAGGGTGACAAGGTGAAAGGGTGAAAGGGTGACATCGACAGGCTTGGCTACTCTGTTACCCGGTCACCCGGTTATCTTGTCAACAAAACAAAGGAGCCAACTATGCAAGTAGGCATCTCTCAGCTCATTGCGCGTGATCTATCGCTGTCCGACTTTTGGACCCAATCGGCGGCGGCGGGCTATGAAGTGGTGGAGCTTTGTATGCAGCAGCAGGGCGCTTTGACGCCGCAAAGCACACCTGAACAACTGGCGCAGATTGTGGATGACGCAACCGCCCACGGGCTGACGCTGGTTTCCATGACGCACGGCCACTGCACAGGCAACCTGCTCGATGCTGGCGCCGCGCAGCAGACCAGCATCCGCGAAACGGAGATCGGTCTGCGGGCGGCGGCGCAGATGGGCATTGGCTGTACGCTGCACACGCTGGGCCGGCTGCGCCCGGATCTCTATTATGATGACGCCTATCGCAACGGCGTGCAGTCATTAAGACAGATTGCCGAGACCGCCGAACAGCTGCAAGTGGCGCTGGCCGTGGAATTTGTGTGGAACGGCTTTCTCTTTAGCCCGCTGGAGATGAAGCACTTTCTGGACGAAGTGAACAGCCCGTACATTGGCTTTTACTTCGACCCGGGCAACATGGCCGTCTTCCAATATCCGCACCATTGGGTACGCATTGTGGGTCCGCACATCAAAATGGTGCATCTCAAGGATTGGCAGGGGCGAGCGCTCAACGGCGGCTGGCCAGCGCTGCTGGCGGGCGAAATAGACTATGCGGCCATGAACCGCGAGCTGCGCGCCATTGGCTACGACGGCCCCATGATCAGCGAAGTGCCGCCCGAGGTGGCTTCATTTGCCGAAACCGCCGCCGCCATTCGCCAAATCATCCAAATGTGACGAGGAAGCCTCTCCCCCACCCCCTCTCCATGTCCGCTTTGCTATGGAGAGGGGAGCTGTCGCCTGGTTAATGGAGCGAAATCAACACATAAAACACGCTCGTCTCACAAGTGCTAATTGACGGTAAAACAGGATACAACACCATGCTCGCCAAACGACTGCTCTTTCCCGCCATTCGCCAAGTTATATGGGAGACTTTTGAAATTCCCGATCAGCCCGATTCGTATACTATTGTGGCGGAGGCGCTTTGTTCGCTGGTCAGCGCGGGCACAGAATTGGCCATCTACACCGGCACGCATACCAATTTCACATCGGCCGCGCCCACCTTTCAGACCATCCCCTTTCATCCGGGCTATGCGTTTGTGGGCCGCGTCACCGCCATGGGCGACAGCGTGGCAGAGCATTATCCGACGCTCAAGCTGGGGCAACGAGTGTTGTTGATGGCGGCGCACGGCACGGCGGCGGCGGTGGATGTACGCCAACGGCCGCCGGTGATCCTACCCGACGCGGTGAGCGATGCCCAGGGCGCGCTCATGCGCATGGCCAGCATTGTGCTGACGGCAGCGCGCGTGGCGCCGCTGCAACTGGGCGAATCGGTGGCGGTCTATGGGCTGGGCATTGTGGGCCATTTGGCGGCGCAGCTTTTTCATCTCAACGGCGCCCATCCGATTATTGGCGTGGATCGCATTCCGGCCCGGCTGGAAATTGCCGAAGAGTATGGCATTACCACGCTGGATGCCAATGATACAGACACGCCGCAAGCCATCCGTCGGTTGACAAATGGCCGCGGCGCCGATGTGGTGGTGGAGGCCACCGGCAACCCGGCGGTCGTGATTCCGGCGCTGCAATCCGTGGCCACGGGTGGCCGCGCCGTGCTGCTGGGCAGCACGCGCGGCCCGGTGGACCAACTGGACGTGTATACGCTGATCCACCGCAATCGCGTGCGGCTGATCGGCGCCCACGAAATGGCGCAGGGATATGATTATGCCCAGGGCATCCGCTGGAGCCGCGCTGAAAACTCACGCCTGCTGGGCAGCTTATTTGCCAGCGGACGCATCCGCAGCGACGCGCTGATCAGCCACACGATTGCGCCCGATGAGGCGTTGACGATTCACGAGAAGCTCAGTACGCGGCCAGAAGAGTACATGGGCGTTCTAATTCAGTGGACCTAAAGGAGAACAAATCATTCATTATTTTACCCTAAAATTCTTCCACGATCAATGATATATTTTGCAGTTCACTTCACTCACGGAGTCAGCCATGACGGCAGAGACCAAACATAATCCCGCAGAGCAGGTCGGCATTGGCTGCCTGGTTGAGCTCGAGCTAATCAACCGGGAGGGTGACGGCGAGCGGATGACCGTTACGCTGGTGCGCGAGCAGGCCGCCAATATGGAGCAGAACCTATTGGGCGCCAATACGCCATTGGCCAAAGCCATTCTGGGCAAATATGTGGGGCGCGTTGTATCCTATCAAATGGGCGATGTCCAGAGCGTGCGCATTGTCAGCGTGCAGCGCGATCATTTGACCGCGGCCGCCGATACAGCAGAACGACGCGCCGATATTTTAGAAAAAGCGCGCAGCGCCGCCGAACGTACCAATGCTGAGATGTTTGCTGCTTCATTTAACGGTAAGTGGGGAGATTATAATTTGCCCGAAAATGAAGTATAATGGGTCCATATGCGATTTATCATTGCTTTTATTGCGACTGTGCTGGTGTTAGCCAGCTTTACGGTCGTCATCACCATACAGTCCTGGCAAGACAATCCGTTCCCGGCTGAAGTTGCCAATGCGGCGGCGGATGACTCGCAAGCCAGCCTCGATACAACCAGCGCTCCATATGCAATGGCCGTGGTCAATGTGCGCAATATGGAGCAGACATGGAAGCCATTGCCGCTAGATGGCAATGGGTCGTTATCTGGCAATGAGGCGCTAGCTAAGAGTGGCAAGACATCTCTCCAATCGCCGCAACTGGACAAGGCGCAGGGACATCCAGCGGACAGCACCCACGTAGCCGATCCAGAAACAGCCAGCTCGGAAATCGCCAGTCTAACAGGAGAGGGCGCATTGCCGCCCACCGATATCACCGTGCAGTCGCGAGTGACGACCAGTCAGCCAGCCGCAAAGCCAACTGATGAATCGTCTGCGCAATCCTCTTCATCTTCCGATCTACCCAATGCAGCGCCAGTAGCCGCCCTGGCACAACCTATACTTACGATCAATAGTGCGTTCGTCAATGTGCGGACGGGCCCAGACATAGCGTACCCCGTTCTGCGTCAGGCCACGCACGGCCAGCAATTTGCCATCACTGCCCGCAACAGCGACCATACATGGTGGCAAGTTTGCTGCATTCAAGAAGAGAGCGGCTGGGTCCTGGCCGAGCTGGTGCAAACAGAGGGCGTGCTGGATATAGTGCATGTGGCAGCCGACATTCCGCCGCCACCATCCCCCATCTTAGAAGCACCGGTGGCCCTGGCGGCCATTATGCCAGCCTCTGTCACGGACGCGCAGAACGCAACGCTCACCCAATCCACGGGGTCATGCCCCACCCAGTCTGACCGGCAATATACGGCCATTGATATGGCGGGTGTGGACTACACACATGCCGACTATGCCCACGGTGATCTCAATCTAACGCTGCGCGGTTCGGCGCCCACCAACGCTGCGCTCAATCTGGTCGATATATCCGGCCCGGCCGATTCTAACGCGCCCAGGCTCAATGGCCTCTTTGCCGATGGCCGCGTGCCAACGTTCACCTCGACGCATCAAGTGTATGATTGGAATTGGGGCTGTGGCGGTGACGGCTGTCGAGGCGATCTGCTCTCCAAGCGGGAAAACACGCTGGCCGGCATGGCCACCGCACCTGGGGAGGAAATACGCATCCCCACTCGCCAGCAGCAAATCTTTGGCGGCGGCTATATGGCGGCCGTGCTCTATGCCGAACCGACGCGATTGACGCTGAACTACACGCGCGAGGGCACCGCCGCCGTTGGCTACACGGTGCATTTGGAAAACCTCTGTGTCGACCCCAATCTATTGGCGCTCTACCGCAGCAGCAATGCCGGCGGCCGCCACCAATTGCCGGCCCTACACAATGGCGACGTGGTCGGCATAGCCGCCGACGGCGAACTACGCGTCAGCATTCGCGACAACGGCGAATTTATGGATCCACGCTCGCGCAAAGACTGGTGGTAGATTTTGAAGCCCGCATGTCCAGCCAAATAACCTCAAATAACCTTATGACCACACAACCCAATCTCCTCTTCATTATGCCCGACCAGCTGCGCGCCGACTTTTTGAGCTGCTATGGCGCGGCGTTTATCGACACGCCCCATATCGACTCGATTGCGCAAGGCGGCATCCGCTATGAACGCGCCTATTCGATTTCACCCATTTGCGTGCCGGCGCGCGCCTCGCTGCTCACCGGCATGAACGCCATCCGCAACGGCGTGACCGACAACGGCCAATGGCTGCGCCCAGACCTGGCCCAGTGCGGCATCCACACCTGGCCGGAAATTCTGGCCAGCGCGGGCTACTACACGGCGGCGGTGGGTAAAATGCACTTTTACCCGTGGGACATCAAACACGGCTTCCAATATCGAGTGGCCTGCGAAGACAAGCGCTGGATCTACGTGCGCGACGACTATTATCACGAGCTGGCGGCCCACGGCGAACGCAAATATCACGGCAACGAACACGAAGGGTATTACGAAAACCGCGGCGCCATTCTCAACAAAATGCCGCGCGCACTGACCTGGGATGGCTTTGTGGGACGCGAAGCGTGCCGCTTTTTGCGCACATATGGCCAAGAGCAACCTTTTGCCATGATGGTCGGCTTCCCCGGCCCGCACTGTCCCTATGACCCGACGTCTGAATATTTGACGCAATTCGACCCCGCCGACATGCCCGCGCCCATTCCGTGCGTACCGGGCGACGCCCCCAAACTGCGTCAGAGCAACATCGACGGCAACCGCGGCGCCTGGAACGGCGTCGACTACACCGAGTTTACCGAGGCGCACAAGCGCAAAATCCGCGCCCATTACGCCGGCCTGGTCAAGCAGATCGACGACGAGGTGGGTGAAATTCTGGACACGCTGGCCGAGCAAAAGCTGCTGGACAACACCATCATCATCTTTGCCAGCGACCACGGCGACTATCTGGGCGACCACGACCTGATCGGCAAAGGCAGCTTCTATGAAGCCAGTATCCACGTGCCGCTGCTGGTGCGCGTGCCGGAACGCTTTGCCGAGCAAATTCCCTCAGCAAAAACCTACGGTGGCTTAGTGCAACTGGGCGACGTGACGGCCACGCTGCTGGCGCTGGCTGGCTGTGCGCCCCCAACCTACATGGACGCCATTCCGCTGCCCGGTCTCAATTTGCCCGGCTCCCGCCAGCGTTCGCAAGTAATCGGCATGACCTCCGGCGGCTGGATGATCGACGATGGAGAGTGGCGGCTGGCCAAATACAGCACTGGCGAGCAATTACTCTTTCATCGCGCCACTGATCCCAATGAGCAGCACAATCTCATCGCCGATCCGGCGTACAGCGACCAACTGCGCCGGCTGGATGGTAAGCTGACGCAGCAACTGCTGCAATTTACCACCGATTCTCACGCCACCGTCCGCGTCTACAGCGGCAACAGCCTGTGGAGCGACCCCGCCTACGGCAAAGAAGGCTGGCAGCGACCGTATCCACAAACTGTGTAACCCGTTTCATCATCACATTTGCGCTATGCTCCCGTTTGTGATGTAATTGGTATACCAAGTTAAGTGCAAAAAACAAAATAGTCCAAGTGTAATGACGGCGTCCCAGAGGCTAGCTATGGAAATACGGCCCAATTTACAGACGCTCACCCGAACTTTATCTCATCCCCAGGCATAAAGTCGGTCTCTTCCGCAGTAGATAGCACAAACTTGGGCGCACAAAATGGTATACCAATATTTTAAATCCCCTGCTATTTAATCAGTTTGCAACCGCATATCAAGGAGGAAACCAGATGTCGAACCCCATCTCACGGCGAAGTTTTCTAAAAAGCAGCGGCGCTTTTGCTGCACTGAGTTTGTTGGCAGCCTGCGCGGCGCCAGCTGCCGCGCCCGCCGGCAGCGAGGGTGATTCCGCGGCCGCGGCCGGTGGCGAAATCAACTTGATTTGGGATACCTTTCGCGGTCCCGGCACCGGCTGGAACGAAGAACGCATTGAGACGTTCAAAGAGATCGAGCCGAACGTTTCCATCGAGTTCCGCCCGCTGACTGGCTCTAGCCAGCAGGACAATTATGGCAAAATGTACGCCATGCACGCCGCCGGCGATCTGGGCGATATTGTGGCGTTTGACCCCTCCCACTACCACTTCTGGCGCGCCATCAATGCGGGTATCATCGGCCCCATTCAAGACTTGGCCGACGCCGATAGCCTGGACCAAAGCCAATGGTTCGAGCAATTTATGGTACTCCAACACTATCAGGATAAACTTTATGGTCTGCCAAGCTGGGGCTGGGCTGGCCAGGACACGTTGGTGATCAACAAAAAGCATTTTGATGAAGCAGGCATTGAAGCGCCCGATCCGGCTGGTCACGAAACATCCATGGAGACCTATGGTGAGTGGGCGCGCTCCTTTTATAAAGAAAATGAGCGTTTTGGTATGGCGTTTGCTTACGGCGAAAGCGCCGTGGCCGTCCTTTGCCGCATCTGGAACACCAGCTTTATCGACCCCGAGGGCACCAAATGCCTGATTATGGATGATGAAAACGCCCAAGCTGCGCTGCGCTGGCTCTACGACCTGGCCGTGACCGATGGCGTCTTGCCCGCGCCCGGCGATGGACTCAACGCCGCCGCTGCTCAGCTCGAGGGCAAAGTCACCATGAACTGGGGCGGTTCACTCAATACGCGCAACTTCAAACGCGATATCACCGACGAAACCATTGCGGAAGCGTGGCAAGGTCTCTTCCCCACGCGTGAGGATGGCAAATTCCCCAGCCAGATCCGCGGCGGCACCTGGAATATGAATGCCGGAACGCAGCATCCCGATGAAGTCTATGCGTTCCTCAAGCACATTACCGACTTTGATGGCTGTCTGGGCTTTAATCTAGTGGCCGGTCAGGGGGCCCTTGTGCGTCCCGATGTATTGGATGAATTAATCAAACAGGACCCCGTGCACGAGTGGTTCATTCCCAATCTCGAAAATGGTATTCCGGCCTATGCCCCCGCCAACTCGCGTGGACGTGAATATACGGATGCCATTACACAGCGCATTCAAATTCTGCTCGACCCCAACGCGCCCGTCCCGTTTGAGCAAGGCGTGGAAGAGCTGTATACATCCGTACAGGATGTGTTGGATATGGAGCCGGCGTAGAAAAAGTGGCAGCGTAGAGGATGAGATTTAACCCTGTCAGGTCTTTACGATGGTTGCGTAAATAAATCGGTTATTATTACCACAGGCTGAAGCCTGCGTCTGGTAGAGGAAGCCCGCTAAAGCAGGCTATAAAAGGAGTGCGCTTTAGCGTACTTGGGCTGCCAGGCGCTGGTTTCAACCAGGGCAGTCGTTTACCGATTTAATTGGTTAATTTCCATCAACCAGTGCCGTCGTTTACCGATTTAATTAGTTAACTTTCCTGAAGACCTGACAGGGTTGGTAGTCAACTTGTTTCTTAACTCTGGGAGTTTTCCGTGGCAACCGCAACCCAATCTGTAAGTCGCAAAGCGCGCTGGTCTCCCGCTAAACGGCGTGAGAATCTATATGGGTATCTTTTTCTAGCCCCGTGGTTGATTGGCTTTTTGGGGCTTTTTTTGGGGCCGGGATTGGCTTCGCTCTATTTGAGTTTGACCAAATATGACGTCATCGGCACGCCGGAATTTATTGGCGCGGCCAACTATGTAAAGATGTTCACCGATGACGACCTATTTTGGCCTTCCCTCTGGCGCACCTTTTACTTTGCCGGGCTAGGCGTGCCGCTGGGCGTGTTGGGCTCTATGGCCCTGGCGATTTTACTCAACCAGAAGCTCAAAGGGATTTCAGTCTACCGCACGCTCTTTTTTATGCCATCCTTGGTGCCGCTCGTCGCCTCGGTGGTGCTGTGGAAGTGGCTGCTCGACACCAACTTTGGTATCGTGAACCAGACCCTGATCGGCTTTGGCATTACCGATCCGCCAGGCTGGTTTAGCGACCGGCGCTGGGCCATTCCATCGCTCATCATCATGCGGCTGTGGAGCAGCATTGGCGGCACGCAGATGATCATCTTTTTGGCCGGCCTCCAGGGCATTCCCGAAGAGCTGTATGATGCCTGCGCCATTGACGGCGCCGGCACCTGGCATCGCATTCGCCACGTGACCATCCCGCTGCTGACGCCCACCATCTTCTTCAACTCGGTGCTGGGCATTATCGGTGCGCTGCAAACGTTTGCCGCCGCTTTTGTCGCAACCGAAGGCGGACCGGGCTATGCCACCTGGTTCTTCAGTTTGCACATCTGGAAGCAAGCATTTGATTATTTCAACATGGGCTATGGCGCGGCGCTAGCCTGGTTCTTTGCCCTCATTATTGTGGGGTTGACGATTTTTCAGATGCGCATGTCCAAACGCTGGGTATTTTATTACGGAGAGTAGGTTTAGATGGCAACTTCCTCGACCACGGCTGGCCGAACGCAAAACGTTACGATTGATCGCACCACATCGGCGACGATTCGCCAACGCCAGCGCACGCAACGCACAATTACGTACATCCTGCTGACAGTGGCTGGGCTTATGTTTGCCTTTCCGCTCTATTGGACAATTTCCAGCTCGCTGCAAACGTGGCAGGAACTGCGTTCATTTACGCCCCATTTCTATCCCACGGCGCCCCAATGGAGCAACTATGCAGATGTGTTCCAGGCCGTGCCCTTTGCGCGCTGGCTCCTCAACAGCTTGCTGATTATTGCCATTACCATACCCGGCACCATTATCACATCCACCATGACGGCCTATTCTTTTGCGCGTTTCAACTTTGTGGGCAAAGGCCTTTGGTTTGTGCTCATGCTGGGCACCATGATGATCCCGGCCACGGTCACGCTGATTCCTCAGTATTTGCTTTGGTTCAAGCTCAAGATGATCAACACCTACGTGCCGCTGACCATCGGCTCTTGGCTAGGCGGCAGCGCATTTATGATCTTTCTCCTGCGCCAGTTCATCATGAGCATCCCGCGCGATCTGGATGAAGCGGCGCTGATTGACGGCGCCAATCCGTTTCACATCTTGTGGCGCATTATTGTGCCGCTGATGAAGCCGGCGCTGACCACCGTGGCCATTTTGCAATTTTTAAATGAATGGAATGACTTTTTTGCACCCTTTATCTATCTCAACCGCCAGCCGCTTTATACGGCCGCAGTGGGATTGCGCTATTTCCAATATATTCCGCTGGAAACCAATGACCCGCGTGACCATCTACTTATGGCCGCAGCGGCTATTATGACCATTCCTGTCATTGCACTCTTCGCCGCGGCTCAGCGCTACTTTATCTCCGGCGTGGTGCTCAGCGGCCTCAAGCTGTAGCCATTGGCGCGCATATTGCCGCCTTGCTTGGGCGTCCAGCGCTTATTTGGATGCTCCGTAGATCACAACGGCCAGAGATAGCGTCGGATTCAACCATCGAGACGGACGCCTAGATCGCCAGCACCGTTGCGGTGTACGAATACTCAACGTTCAGAAATGGCTGCCACTATTTCTCGCATCTTACCTGTGTGACCGGCGCGCCGGCGCGGCAGACGGCGTCGCTCCCCAATCTGTACCCCCCCGCCTCCCCGTCCACCCCGGCGCGTCGGTCACTTCTTTTATCATATGGCTCTGTAAAAGCTATGAATAATGGAGAGTTCTACTCTGAGTAAGGGGGAATTATTCATAGCTTTTACAAGCGCAGTTAACATTCTTCGCCTGCCCATCGTCGCGTACCCCGCGTGCATTCTGCCAAATGATTGCCAAATTGAGAATGGGCGCAGTATTCCATTCCTGCCGCCTATGGTAAAATAGGGCGATGGCAAGACGTTCCCAAATTTTCCCATATATTTTGACGGTAGTCGCGGCTGCGTTGCTCTTTTTTGGGTTGGGCTATGTGAGCTACCCGTTGCTGCATTCGGTTGCAGATGGCGCGGGATTGACTGGCTCCGCCCCCGTGGAGCGCGCTGAAGCCAAGGTAGAAAACCCAGCTGCCCCAGACAACGGCAGCTTGCAAGTGGAACAGACGGCTATGCCGGTGGCCGCCGATGACGGAGCAGATGCCTTGGCCAATAGTTTGGCCACGATTCGTCTGACGCATGTCAACACCGATACGGCGCTCATCTATCAGCAAGTGTGGGATGCCCTGGACAGTAACTTCTATTATGCAAAGCCGGACCAGCAGCAGCGTATCTATGGTTCTATTCGCGGCTTGGCGGAAACATTTCAGGATCCATACACCTATTTTTTGGAGCCCGAACCAAACGAGCTGGGCAACGACGATCTACAGGGCCGTTTTGGCGGCATTGGCGCACACATTGAACAGAGCGACGAAGGCTATATTCTAAAGCCGCTGCACAATCAGCCGGCGGCCCAAGCGGGCATTGAGGATGGAGATCTGCTGCTGCGGGTCGATGATGAACCCATTTCGCTGGAGGTGCCAGTCGACAATGTCGTGGCATTTATTCGCGGGCCCGTGGACACCGCCGTGACGCTCTTGGTGCGCCGCGGCGACCAAGAGTTGAGTTTCTCTGTAATGCGAGCAGAGATTCAGACGCCCAGCATGGATTGGCGCCTGTTGGCGCGCAGCGAACTCCCCGCCGGGCACAAAACGGCCCACATTGGCTACATCCAGCATCATCTCTTCAGCGACCGCAGCCCCGAAGAGATGCGCGAGGCCATTGCCGAATTGACCGCTCAACAGGCCGACCGCTTTATTTTGGACTTGCGCGGTAATCCGGGCGGCTATGTAGATTCGGTGGTGAGCATTGCCGATTACTGGCTGGATGCAGGGCTGATCATGCTGGAGAAGCGCGCCGACGGCACGGAAAAACGCTTTGAGTCGACCACAGAAACCCTCGTGGGCAATGCGCCGCTGGTTGTGATTGTGGATGGAGCTTCGGCCAGTGCCAGCGAAATTTTGGCCGGTGCGCTGCAAGATTATAAGCGCGCCACGCTGGTGGGGGAAAAGACCTTTGGCAAGGGCAGCGTACAGATTATCTTTCCGCTGGCCGATGGCAGCAGCGTGCACATTACCAACGCCATTTGGCTAACGCCGCTAGAACAAAAAATCGACAAAGTGGGGATTACGCCCGATATTGTGATTGAAACCGGGACAGATCCGCTGCCCGTGGCCATAGACACGGTCTTGGAAAAGTAAGGCGCCACCCGCGCGGATGCAGTTAACCAGGAGTTTTGTAGTTTTGGACAAATCGATAGTAGAGTCTGAGCCCTTGCTCACGGAACCTAACGGAGCAGAAGATGTGATTTTGGCGCAACCGGCTGAGGCAGAGCCCTCCGCCAAAAAGCGCACCAATTGTGGCCTGCCCATTGTAGCGGGCATCATCTTTATGCTGCTGACCTTTGTGGCGGGGCTGAGCTTGGGATTTAATCTTGGATTGTGGCGCGCAAAAGCAGAATCCACGCCGCTAGCCGTCAGTGCCACCACATCTAACAGTGGCCAAGCCCAAGAGAGTTCAGCGTCAGCGAGCACCGTAGAAGCGCTGAACCAGCAATTTGATGTGTTTTGGGAGGCCATGAATCTGCTCTATCACGATTTTTATGGCCAAATTCCACCGCCCGACCAGATGACCTTTGGCGCCATTCAAGGCGCGGTCAATCTGCTGAACGACCCCAATACCTCTTTTTTGACGCCGGAAGAAGCGGATTTTTTCCGCAGCAACATGGAGGGCAGCTTTGAAGGCATTGGCGCGCGCGTAGAGTGGGATGCGCAGGCCGACGCCGTGCGCATTACCGAGCCATTTGAAAATCAGCCCGCCTGGAATGCTGGGTTGCGCCGCGGCGACCTGGTTGTGGCGATTGACGGCGTGCCGCTGGCCGGCTCCAATCTTACCGAGGCGATCCAAAAAATCCGCGGTGAAAAAGGCAGCACAGTGGTGCTGAGCGTGCTTCACAACGACGCCGCGAGCGCCGTGGATATATCTGTAGTGCGAGACCGCATTGAAATTCCCACGGTGACGGCCGCCATGATGGGTGATGCGCAGGATATTGCCTATATTCGCTTGAACAGTTTTAATGAAAATGCCAGTCGGCAAGTCCGCCAGGGGCTGGAGGATTTGTTGGGCCAAAACCCGCGCGGCCTGCTCTTTGATCTGCGCGACAACTCCGGTGGGCTGCTGCGCGAAGCCGTGGCCGTGACCAGCCTGTTTATGGCAGATGGCAACGTGCTCATTGAGCGCTTTGCCGACGGCTCCGAAAAAATGTATCAGACCGAGGGCCAAGCCCTTGCGGCCACCATTCCCATGCTGGTGCTTGTCAATGGCGGGAGCGCCAGCGCCAGCGAAATTGTGGCCGGCGCGCTGCAAGATGCTGGTCGCGCCCAGCTGCTCGGTGAAACCACCTATGGCAAAGGCAGCGTACAGCTGCCCCACCGGCTCAGCAACAACGGCATTTTGCGCGTCACCATTGCGCGCTGGTTCACGCCCAACGACCGCTCGATTGACGGCGCCGGGTTGGAACCGGATATGCGGGTCGAACTGACCGATGAGCAGCGCATTGCCGGTGACGATCCACAATTAGCGCGCGCCATTGAATATTTTAACGAACAATAGAAGCGATTACTTATCACTGTACGGCTGCGACAGGGAACAACATAGCGATACAGCGATACAGCAACAAACAAACCATTATGGCAAAGATGTCTAACAACAACGGAATTCCCTCTGGCCCGCGCACAGTGGCCACCAACCGCAAAGCGCGTCACGATTACTTTATTGAAGAGACGTTTGATGCAGGCATTGTGCTGACCGGCACGGAGATCAAATCGGTGCGGGCCGGCCGCGTCAACCTGCGCGATGGCTTTGTGCTCATTCGCAATGGCGAAGCGTGGCTCATGAATGTACATATTGCCCACTACGAACACGGCAACCGCAACAATCATCCCGAAGTGCGCCAGCGCAAGCTGCTGCTGCACAAGCGCGAGATCAACCGCATCCACGGCCAGGCCACGCAGCGCAACTGGACCATTGTGCCGCTGCGCATGTATGTGGACGCCAAGGGGCTGGCCAAAGTGGAAATTGGCCTGGCGCGCGGCAAGCACACCTACGACAAGCGGGCCACCATCAGCAAGCGCGAATCCGACCGCGATCTGCGCCGCGCGCTCAAACAATCGTATTAGCAATGAGTCTTTCCAGCCTGCATTTGCCGCACGGTGTTCTGCCCCTGCCCACCTTTCTGCCCGACGCCACGTTGGGCGCGGTGCGCGCCGTCGACAGCCATGATCTGGCCCAATGTGGCATACAGGGGCTGGTCATGAACACGTTCCACCTTATGCAGCATCCCGGTTCATCCACCGTGCAGGCGCTGGGTGGGCTGCATCAAATGAGCGGCTGGCCCCGCCCCATTGTGACCGATTCCGGCGGCTTTCAAGCGTATTCGCTGATTCGCCAAAACGCCAAAAATGGCGCATTGACCAAGGATGGCATTCTCTTTCGGCCCGAAGGCGCCGCCCGCAAATTTAAGCTGACGCCGGAAAAGTGCGTGCAGCTCCAAATGAGCTATGGCAGCGACGTCATCATGTGTTTGGACGACTGCACACATGTGGACGATTCGTTGGTGGAACAGGAGCTATCGGTCCAGCGCACCATTGCCTGGGCGCGGCGTTGCAAGGCAGAATTTGAGCGGCTGGTTGAAGGCAAATCGTTGACTAAGAGCAACGAGCGCCCGCTGCTCTTTGGCGTCATCCAGGGCGGCGGTTCAAGGGCGCTGCGCCAAGAATGCGCCGAAGCGCTGCTTGCCCTGGGTTTCGATGGCTATGGCTACGGCGGCTGGCCGCTGGATGGAGACAACAATCTGGTCGTGGACATGCTTGCCTATGTGCGCAGCCTGGTGCCCGATGGCTATGCGCTGCACGCGCTGGGCATTGGGCATCCGGCCCACGTGGCCACGTGCACAGCGCTGGGCTTTACCATGTTCGACAGCGCGCTGCCCACTCGCGATGCCCGCCGCGGTCGGCTCTATTCAACCCCATTGGATCTTTCCTTGTCTACACGAAATATCCTGGCTGGTTCAGCATCCTGGTTTTCGTTTCTCTATATTGATGATAAAAAGTACATTAAATCCAACGAGCCCCTGATGGAAAGCTGCGACTGTCTGACCTGTCGCACCTACTCGCGCGGCTATTTGCGCCATCTCTTTAAAAGCAGCGATGCCGTCTTTATGCGGCTGGCCACCATTCACAACTTGCGCTTTATGGCCCGCCTTATGGAAGCGCTGGGCCGCGCCTAATGTGCAACGCAATGTCCACTCATCCTGCCGCATCGTCACAAATTGCGCAGCTGGTGCAAGCCGTCCAGCAAAGCAGCAAGTACGCCGCCATTACCCCCGTGCTGATTGAACAGATCGCGGCGCAGGAATTGGCCAAAGGACGCAGCCACAAAGAGGCGCTCAAGGCAACCAAAAACAAGCTGCACCAAATTGCCGGCGTCTATTTAACCCGTCGTCCAGACTATGACGCATGGCTGGCTCAACTTGAGCAGGCGTGGCCCCATGCCCACGCGCGACAGCAAGCATGTCGCGCCCTCATGGCCAACCATGCCTCTACCAAAGAGCGGCTGCCCATCTTAGACGATTTTTACAACACCCTTTTTCGCGATCTGCCGCCCATTCACTCGCTGCAGGATCTGGCCTGTGGGCTCAATCCACTGACGCTGCCGTGGATGATGCAAAGCGGCGCATTGGCGACAGAGTGTACCTATTGGGCGCTGGATATATACGCCGATCTGGCTCTCTTCCTGCAGAGTTTTTTTGACCTGGCCCCCATCAATGGCCGCGCCACCGCCACCGACATATTACACGAACCACCCACCATACAAACCGATGTTGCGCTGCTGTTCAAAGCGGCGCCCTGCCTGGAACAGGTCGACAAACAGGCGGGCCAGCGGCTTTTGGAACAGGTACACGCGCGGGTGCTCTTTGTCTCATTTCCCGTCCACAGCCTAAGCGGTCGTCAACGCGGCATGGTGCAAAACTATACGGCTCATTTCCATGAAATGGTGCATAATCTTTCCTGGCGCGTTGAACAATTTGAATTCGACACCGAACTGGTCTTCCGCATCTGGAAATCAACTTGAGTAATTTATAACTCACGGTACGCAGCGCCAGCCAGTCTGCTAGAGAGAAACAAGAACGTCGGCGAACCGACTTTCCTCCAGGCTTGCGTACCATAAGTTATAAGATGGCAAGGCAGCACGGAGGCTGCA
Organism: Caldilineaceae bacterium; assembly: GCA_020634755.1. Taxonomy (GTDB): domain Bacteria; phylum Chloroflexota; class Anaerolineae; order Caldilineales; family Caldilineaceae; genus JACKBC01. The sequence continues at coordinate 56,382 of JACKBC010000019.1, forward strand.
ACAGACTCAGCCACTATGCACCTTGTCCCAATCCCTATTCATTTAGGCTTACGCAAGCCGCGGGGCACATTGCCAGGGCAGCTAGGTTATGCACTGCTGTCAACCCACAGGCGCGGCGTAAGTCATGTTAATCTGCACACATCCCTAGAAAGCACAGTATGCCATACAGTGAACATCCCTTATTGGGTCGCGCGCGGGCCAAAATGAAGGCCGAGCGCATCATCAATCGGACGCACCGTTTTCATGTTGAACCCACAATTGCAGAAGCGCCATCCACCGCCGTGGCCGATGGCGCCGAAACCGTTACCCACCAGCCGCCAAGCCCCGCTACGTCACTCAACAAGCGCGTTTTCCAGCTGGCCTGGCCCGTCATTAGCGAAAACTTCTTGCAGACGATGCTGGGCATTGTAGACACGCTCATGGTGGCGCAACTAGGCGCATTTGCTCTGGCCGGAGTCGGCACGGCCATCCAGATCATGTTTTTTGTAATTGCCGCGCTCAGCGCAACCTCGGTGGGCAGTTCGGTGCTGGTGGCACAGGCCGTAGGCGCCCGCAAGCTAGATGCAGCCAGCCACCTGGCCAAGCAGTCACTGGTCTGGAGCGTTATCATTTCAATCCCGCTGATTGTGTTGGGCATTTATGCCGCGCAACCGCTGATCGACATCTTCGGCATGGATGATGACGTAACCGCCATTGGCGTCGACTATTTGCGCGTGACAATGGCGACCGTCATGGCGCTGACGCTGCTGTTGATCGGTGGCGGCGTGCTGCGCGGGGTGGGCGATTCGCGCACGCCCATGCTGGTGACCATGCTGGCCAACCTAATCAACGTGGTGCTGGATTATGGCCTGATCTTTGGCAAGCTGGGCATGCCGGAGATGGGTGCCGTGGGCAGCGCGTGGGCCACCTTTATTTCGCGCGTCATCGGGCTGGCGCTGCTGCTGTGGATGCTCTGGCGCGGGCGCGACGGCGTTTCGATCCGCGGGGCCGCGGGGTGGCTGCCCCAAATGGAGGCGGCGCGCAACATTTTGCGCATTGGCGTGCCCGCCGCGCTGGAGCAGATGCTCATATCGGTGGGCTTTCTCTTGATGACCTTGGTGGTGGCGCGGCTGGGCGCCGAGGCCATGGCGGCGCAGCGCATTGCGCTCAACGCCATGTCGCTCTCCTTTTTGCCCGGCGTAGGTTTTGGCATTGCGGCCACGGCGCTGGTGGGGCAAAGCATTGGCGCCCGCAACCAAGCCGAAGGCAAAGCGGTGGGGCGCATCTCTACCCAGTGGGCGCTGATCTGGATGAGCGTGCTGGGGCTGGTCTTCTTCTTTATGGCCGCCGAAATCATGCGACTCTTTACAGACGAAGAACCGGTCATTGCCTTGGGGTCAGCCGGGTTGCGGCTCATTGCGCTGACACAGCCGTTCTGGGCCATCTCTATTGTACAGGGCGGTGCGCTGCGCGGCACGGGCGACACGCGCTATCCGTTGCGCGTCAACACCGCGGGCATCTGGTGCGCCGTGCTGCTGGGCACCGCGTTCATCACGCTCTTTGGCGGTGATTTGGGGACCATCTGGACCGGCTTCCTGATCACCGGTCCCATCACCGCCTTTTTGATGTGGCGGCGTTTTACGCACTCAATCACGCAAGAAAGGCTGGTCGCTGCGGTCTAATGGTAAAACAATCCCGGAATCTTGGGGAGATTCCGGGATTTTTATCATGTTCACCGAAGGCACTATATAGCCAATCGAGAACTGAGCGTATCGAAGGCCGGTGCTCCCTTCGCCACGCACAGGGAACACCTGGATGGTTGCTACCGAAACACCAATTGACCTACACCACCTACATCACCTTCACAACCTGCATTTGTCTATCGCCCTGCTGATTGGCCTTTTCGATGGCATCGGGCGAACCGAGCACCACCAGCGCACCCTGCTGCCCCACCTGCTCGACAAAATCGGCAAAGCGCTTGAAATCGGCCACGGTGGTGGAGAGCACCTGCTGGCGATAGAGCTGGCGCTGCTCGGCGCTTTCGCCCATGAGATGACGCACCATAGAGGTGTAGCCCTTGGCATCGGGCAGTTGATACGAGTCAATGGAGCTGATGGCGCCAATTATGCTTTTGGTCAGTTCACCCTCATCCAAATTCAAGGTGCGCAAATAGTCTGCGCTCTGCTGATAGACCTTCACCGTGTTGAGCAGATTGGGGTCGCGATAGGAGAGAAAAGAGAGTGAACCCGAGTTTTTGCTAAATTGGCAAAACGCGCCATACGCGCCGCCCTGCACGCGCACCTGATCCCACAGCCAGGTGGTGCGCAGATAGCCCGTTATGGGCGAAACCGAGCCATGCAGCTCGTAGCCCAGCTTGTAGAGACTGCCGCCCAGCGCTACATAGTTGACTTGGGCAGGCAACGTGAGCCCTTCATCTAGCGGCTGCAAGACAGGGCGCCACGGCTGGCGCGGCGCATCCACCGTAGGCAGCGTGGCCACAAAGCTGGCTAGTTGCGGCGCAAAGTGGGACCAGTTGTCGGCATCCAGCGTCACATTGCAGAAAACGCTGTTGCGATTGAGCAGCAGGCGGCGCACCTCTTCCAGCTTTTGCAGCACACCAGGCCAATCGTTTTCAATCTCGGCGGCCAACTTGCGCAAAAAGAAGAGATTGTCGATACCGCCCATCTGCTCGCCTATCCAGCCGGCTGTGGTCAGTTGGCTGCGCAGACGTCCGCCGGCCACCCCATGCCCAGATGGGATCAACCCCGATTCGCGGCTCGACTTGGCTTCCAGCACCATTTGGCGGAACTTCTCCCGGTTGTCCAGCTTAACCGTGCGCACCAGGTCAGTCATGATCGCCAGCATTTCAGCGGCCTGCTCTGGCGTGGATTTACCGTTGAGGAAGAACCAGGCGCCCACGTCGGGCGAGGCCATACGCTCGGCCGGCGGTTTATTATATACAGGCAAGCTGGAGACCAGCGTGGAGCTCCAAATGCCACCGGTTTTGCGCTTAATGCGCTGGGTCAGCCTGACGGTATCCTCCGTTTCGGTGCCGATTTCCGTCAGCGCGCGCCCAAAGAGCTTTACATACGGCAGCAGGTCGGCGGGCAGAACCTGCATGTCGAACCCTACGTTCAAATAGACAATGCCGTTGGTAAAGAGATCGTGATAGAGCAGCGGCGCGTCGTTGAGGCTTCCCACTTCGATTGGGATTTCCACACCTTGCTGGTCCAGATCGGACAGAGTCAGCCGGGGAATGGCGGCCAGTGCCTCGGGTGAATCGGGCGCGGATTGGCGCGCTTTGAGCGCATTGGTGTTTTCAATGACGGCCAGCAATTCCGCTTCGCTCATGGCCAGGCGAGCACTTTCCAGCCGTGCTTTCTCGGCGGCTTCCTCTTGGGCATTGAGGCCCGTCTGCGGCGTCATAATAGTTGTGGAGCGGTGGCTGTTCTGCAACAGATAGGTCTGAATCAGCTCTTGCAGGCGTTGAGGATGTGTGGTCAGCTTCTGTTTAACCGCCGCCAGCGGTCCTTCGTACATAAGCGGTTCAAACGGGTCTCCATCGTAGATCCAGGTGCTGAGCGCAGTCAACATGAGCAAGAGACCGCGCGGGTAAGAGCCGGTATTGTTTTCGCGCAAATGAAACTCAATTGTATTGAGGGCGGCTTCAATCATCTCCTGCTCGAATCCCTCATTGGCCAGCTTGGTCAACGTCTCCATGATCAACGACTCAACCGCAGACAGGTTTTCTGCGGCCACGCCATTCATGCCCACCGAGAAGGTCATCTGGCGCAGCGTGGTGGAAAGGCCGCCGCCGATTGTGTCTTCACCCAGGCCCGAATCGAGCAGCGTCTTGCGCATGGGCGAGGCCGGCGTGCCCAACATGGCGTAGGAAAGCACGCTCAGCTCCATATCCAGCTCCGGATCGTTGCCTTCTGGCAGCAGCCAGTTCATGCGGATCTTGCCCTTATTTTCATGCTCGGATGCGGCGTCACTCGCCCCATTTTCATCCACGCTGTAGTGGTACGTAAAGCGCTGCGGGGCGCTCCATGCGGCTTGGAGCGGCACGGTGGAATCGACTGTCGCCGTGGAGAAGTCGCGCAGCCACGCATCCAGCAGCCGCAGCCGCTCGCTGGGATCGTCATCGCCATAGAAGAAGATGTACGAATTGGACGGATGGTAGTAGCGCTTGTGGAAGTCGGTGAACTGCTCGTAGGTCAGATCGGGAATCGCCTTGGGGTCGCCACCCGAATCGAGCCCATAGGTCATATCGGGGAAAAGTGAACGACCGCTGTAACGGGCAAAGGCGCCGTCGGCTGAAGAATAAGCGCCCTTCATCTCGTTGAACACGACCCCTTTATAGTTCAGCGGATCGCCCAGCTTTTCCAGCTCGTAGTGCCAACCCTCCTGCTCCAAATGGTGGCGCGTGATCAGCGGATAAAAAACAGCATCCAGATAGACATCCACCAAATTATAGAAATCCTTCATATTGGTGCTGGCCACCGGATAGCAGGTGCGATCGGGATAGGTAAAGGCATTGACAAAGGTTTTAAGTGATCCCTTAACCAGCTCTACAAATGGCTCTTTGGCGCGATATTTGCGCGAACCACCCAGCACCGCATGTTCCAATATGTGCGCCACGCCAGTCGAGTCGGTGGGCGGCGTGCGAAACGTAATACCAAAGACTTTGTTCTCGTCATCGTTTTGCAGCGAAAGCAAGCGCGCCCCGCTTTTCTGGTGACGATAGAGCTGCGCCAGAATGTTCAGCTCGGGAAGCTGCTGCTCTTTTTCCAATACAAAACCGTGGATCAACGTTTGGCTGGGGCCACCATTAGAATGTGTCATTGTCATACCTTTTATCAAATGTTCCACTCGTTTATGCTCAATATACCAAAACGGTGTTGGGAATCTATTGCCGCGAACATTTAATTTTTAGAAATCACAACTCGAGCAAAAGTCATACGGGATTGCTAAAAATCAAGCGGCCAGACAACTAGGCATCGGTCTCGCTTGGAGAATCCGACCCTCTCTCATACCATTGCCATCTACTGATACTATACGTCTCTATGGTCTCTCATGTTGTGCATGACTCTCCTGCCAGCGCCAATGGTGAACGCGGACCGGATCGCCTTTTTCGTAGGCAGCGTTGAACGTTGAGAATGCCTCCACAGGGAGACCTTGTACCTGAACCTTCACCGTATGGATGGTAAAACATGAGGGCAAACCCGGGTAGGAGGGTGAATCTTTCTGCTTGAACTGCGTCATTACCAAAGCAAAGTCGGAGCAAATCGCTGAATCGGTCAGATTTAGCTCCTCACTTAAACAACGGCGAGCGGTAGTCAAGGCATCTTCACCAGGCAACATCTTTTCGGCGGGCAGGCTGTCGCGATGGCGCACGCGGCCATTCCTCAATTCTTGGCCGACCTCGCGTAAAAGTAGGCCCTTTTGTTGCACCAACACATTGGTCACATCGACTAAGCGCATTACGGGATAATCCTGCAATCGACATTCTCCCAACATCAATTCCTGCCAGAGATCATCCACAGTCTTGGCATTGGCTTGCCCCCAATGTACTATGTCGATTTGGTGCGTATGCAACCAGAACGCCAGCATATTTACTGAATCGAATTGTAACGGTATTGAAGAATTGGCATGCATTAGGTGAGTATACTATGACGCCCCACCAGTCCATAATCTGGCGGGGCGTCATAATGCGGGAGAATGTGCGCCACTTAAAAATAGGGGTCGTAAAGGCTACGTAAACAATTGGGAGGGCGAAAGCCAATAGCCCAAAACAAAACACGCTATTGATATGAAGATGGGAATGGTGCAGAGCATGTTAACCAAACAACTCTCGGCGGCTATACGCTCCCTATTTTTACGAAATGCCCAAAACAGAATCTGGAAGGTAACTGAAACACCCATAAACAACGCGCTCAGGAAATAGAAAAACGGTGCAACTACGTGTGCAAGGTTCATTGATCGTTGCCTCCTATGAATCTCTCTACAATCATCGTCTCCTTCTTTACGATGGGGGCGCTCCCATACAATAGCATAACTTATCTATGTGTTTCATAACCTGTCAGCCAAATGATAATTGACGCATATTTTGCAAATAAAGATGATAAATAAAGAGATGTCGTGGCTAGTTTGATTTCTCCCTGGTCTACCTGGCTCTAAATAAAACTTCGGTGTTTAAGTCTGATAAAGTCCCTATGGCTAGCATTACATCCATCACACTTCAGTTTCAATGGCTTCGTCATCTTTGTCATGTACCTATCATCATAACGTAGGGCAATAACGCTTCATAACGTGATATAGTACAACTACCGCATTTCTATACTTAGCGCAAAATGAAGCCTGCAGTTTCGGCTCTATTCAGCACACTGTAAAAAATTTAGTTTTCATCTCAACCGCGGCATAGAAGTATAAGCGATGCAACTATCCAACCATAGCCTGAGCTTGTCGAAGCCCACCTGTGCCTTCGACAAGTTTCAGCCACTGGGGACCTGGATAGTTGCAAAGCGATCACTTTAAGGAGGGCTAGATGACAATAGTGAAAAGTGGCTATTTACGGCCTGGAGTGGTTCACGCTAGCATCAAGAAATTATTACCCCTCGGCTTATTATTAGAGTTGACTGACGGTTCCACCGGCCTTGTGCGCCGCCGCGAAATCAGCTGGGTAGATACCGATTACCAATTGTGGCGCCAAAAGTATACGGTCGGTCAAAGAATTGCTGTTTTTCCCTTGCACATCCAAAATGGACGCCAGGAATTTAGTATCCGACTCGTAGAAAACGATCCGTGGTTAGCAGTAAATGAACGCTATTGCACTGGCGCGCTGGTATCAGGTTGCGTAGCAGGCGTAGCGGCCTTTGGCGTCTTTATCGAACTCGAACGCGGTGTAGTCGGTTTGCTCCACAAATCACAGTTGCCAGTTTGGGCCAATCAACCTATTGAAGATCTATTTTGGGTAGGAGATCTCGTTAAGGTCGTTATTACATCCATTGACTGTGACGAGAGACGCATGAGTCTGTCCATAGTCGATATTCGATCATTCCGATGGGAAAACAAAACGGGGGATGAGAGAGATCGGAATGCAAGTGCCAATGGCGCGAATTTTGATACACCGCCCACCCATTTGTCCATGGGTAGTTCACCTAAATCAATTGACATACACTCCATTCTCGTGATTGAGGATGATGATGTACAGCGCAGCGCGTTGAAACAGTGGCTGCAAAGCGCCAGCCAGCAAGTTGAAGCGGTTGGGTCCGCAGACGAAGCGCTGGCGCTGCTGCAAACATACTCGCCAGATATTGTGCTCACAGATGTGGGTCTACCCGGTATGTCCGGCATTGAGGCAACCAGGCGCATTCGTACCCATCACCCCAACGTTCGCTGCATTATCATGACGGATTGGTCGCAGGCCGATACATATGCGGCGGAATTAGAAGAATTGCAGGCTCAGGATGTGGCATTTTTGATCAAGCCGCTCCTGCCCACGGATCTTCTTGAAGTGCTTACCCGCACCGTTCTATCGACGTCGCCACAAAGGACCAGTGCACCGACAGAAAGTGCGGCCGCAATGGAGCCAGGGGTGCTGACTTCGAAGCCATCCAGGACACCGCGTTCATCGTCAAATCCAAATCGTACTTCCGGCGTCAATAAGCTAAGGAAACATCTGACGCGGCTTCTGCGGACAACGCGGGCCAGCAAGGTTGTCATCTTTGGGATGGATACGCAACAGCGCCAAATTCATGTGGTAGACGAATGGGGAAAGCCCCAATTACATGAAGATGCTATTCCCCACTTAATCCATAGTCCGGTGCGAGATGTTGCCGAGGACAAACAGCCAATTTACATCGAGCAGGCAGATGAAGCAGGGCTTTATCTAAGTAATTTATCACCACTACTTTCTTTTGCAGCTTGCATCGGTCTACCTCTTAACATTGATTTACCTTTAGCTTATTGTCTCTTTCTATTTTTTCCCGAGCCTACCATTTCCAGTAAAACGGTTTGTGAATATGCAGACGCCAGTGCATTGGCGCTGGGCGCCGAACTTGAGAAGACGGCTTTCCTGGAACGTTGGGCCGAGATGCAGCGCGTGAACCTGGTGGGAGATCTGGTGCGTGGGCTGGTGCATGAAGTAAATCACCACCTGAGCCCCATCAACTTTGGCTTAGATCTGCTCCATCGACGTTGTGAACGACTACATAATCTGCTTGAATCAGATATTAAACATGCCCAGGTTGAGATGGATAACGCCGCCCGCACCTTGGGGCAGTTAATACAAAGCGTTGATTCGTTGACGCGTACAGCGCGCAGCTTTGGGCAAATGACCGTTCTAGACAAAGAATCGATTGTGCGGGTGGATCTGGTTGTCGAGCGAGCCGTCACGTTAGTACGTAATACGCTAGACGCGCCGGTTCAGATTACTTTTACACAGCCGGAGCAGATCTATGTAACACATGGCAAGGCGACTCACATTCAGCAGGTAGTCGTCAACGTGCTTCTCAACGCCGTACAGCAAATTGAACAGCTACGGCCCCAAAGTGGCGGAAAGGTATATATCAGCCTAGCAAAATCGACTCGAATTGGCGTCCCCTACATCCACATTACCATAGAAGACGATGGACCCGGTATTCATCATCAACTTTGGCAACGCATATTTGAGCTAGGGTTTAGTACACGCGCCAACGAGGGGAGTGGGTTGGGTCTGTTTTTGGCACAAAGATTGTTGGAAAATAGTGGCGGATGTATATCAGTTGATAAGAGTATGATTCTATGGGGTACAAAGGTGGTTATTGATATACCGGTTCATATTGCATAAAGTTCTATACTGCGGTTGCGATGAGAGCCGGAGTTTTCTACTGACTCAACAGGCGTAATGAAACGTCGGTTCTCATTTAAAGCCAAGTATAAAAGGAGGAACTAAAGATGATCCGCGTATTAATTTTGGATGACGAACCGAATTATTGCGCCATGCTGAAGGAGAGCATAGAGGAGGAAGACGGCCTTAACGTTATCGTGGAAACAGCGCAAAGCTTGAAACAAGCTGTCCAGCTCGTAGAGCATAACCCAGAAGGCTATGATGTCTTTTTAATCGACTTTCAACTTAGAGATCGAGCGGGTGAGGAAAGGGTAGACGGCTTATACGCCGTAAAGACTTTGCGTGCACTGGCGCCGGAGGCGGAGGCAATCATCCTGACAGGTCACAACGAACCCAATTTGCACGTTCTGGCGTATCAAGCAGGCGCATCGCGTTATCTTGTAAAACCATTTGAACTGCGCGAACTTACGCTCATCCTGCAAAGTATTGATGGTCTGAAAATATTACACAACATTGCACGCCAAACACAGACGGCCACAACAGTACGCGAAGTAGCAGATGTCCTAGTACGGCAAGGGGTAAGTTTAGGGTTTGAACGGGCGCGTTTCTTTTTGGTCGATAAACAACTGAATCAGCTACGCGGCATCACTCAGATAGGGCTCGATTCTTTGAGAGATTTTTCCAAAATTGCATTTGACATTGACCGAAGCCCCTATGCCCATGCAACGGCCACTACCGGTGAGACACGTTTTTTTTATGGCTTGGAATTAGGCAAGAACGCGCTATCCCAAGATTTTGATGAACAAACTTTTCCGCGTCCAGTTGGCGAGTGGGTAGATATAGCACTTGGTGAAGGAGAAGAGTGTATTGGTGTCCTAGCGCTGGATAATTACAAAGAGCAACGCACCTATCATGCGGAGCAACGTCGCATCTTACGCTTACTCTCGCACCATGCCACGGCAGCAGTGCGGCGCGCTTTGCAGCATGAAGAGGAAGCCTATCTGGCTGCGGCGAATCATGCTGTTCAAGCGATCATTCAGGAAGCCGCCCCCCAAGGCGGCACGCTTCCTGCACTCCTTAAGGCGATGTACAATCAACTTCAGCATATTGCGCCAACCCAAAATTTTGTCGTCGTCTTAAAACATCGTAAAGACAAACGTGGGCAGCGTGAGTGGCTCCAAATCCGATTGCATGTTGAAGATGGTGACGAACACACCTACTCATTGCGCAAGCCAGAAAGAGGTGGACTGACAGAGCACATGTTTGAAATTGGTCAACCACGCTATTTCCCATACGGCACGCTAGAGTACCGTTGCCAGCACGGATTACCAGAGCCGCAAGATCGCTTAGCCCAAAGCCTGATGGCTATCCCCATGTGTTTAGGAAGCGAGGCTATTGGCCTGGTGCTGATTGAGGAATATGAGCATCAGGAGCAGTGGACCCAAGAACAATTCGAACGCTGTTGCGCTGTCATTGAACAATTGACGAGCCTGATCCATGTGGCGTGGCTAAACCAACAGCTATCCGACTTTGTGAACCCACTTTCGGTTCTGCAGCAGGCCAGCGAAACGATTATTGAGCTGGCCCAGATGAATGATAATGAAGAATGGTTATGGCATGGTGTCTTAACGTTGATCACAGCCGGATATGGCTTTTGTTTTGATCGGGCCATGCTCTTTTTACGCGATCGGGACGATAATCGATGGGTGGGCAGAATGGGCATTGGCCACCTCAGTTGGCAAGAGGCAGAAAAAGCCTGGAAACAAGATGCACAAGAGGGGTTAGACTCATTTGACAAATATGTAAACCAGCTCAAAAAGGGAACATTGCGCCTTGGCACACCGGTGGACAAAGAGATTCGCGGCATGGAGATCATGGATAGCGACGCGTCAGCCTTTACTGAAGTAATAAAGACGGGCAAGTACATTGAAGTGCCCAGGGAAAAGGCAGATGTAATGCTGCCACGCCATTTTCTAGATACGTTCCATAAGACTGATTACGCCCTAGTTCCACTGAAGGCGGGTGAACACATTATTGGTATTGTGGTCATGGATACCATATGGGGCAAAGAGCCACAGAACCGTGCAGCACTGAATTACATAGATACGCTTACTAACGAAGCGGCATTGGTATGCGAAATTCTCCATGCTAATCGGGCTCAAAAAACACTAATTGAACTACCTAATCAGATTTTGCCAAACGCAGGCCAGAAACCGCTCAAGGAAAGCCTAGGTAAAATTGGTGAGGCAGCGCGTTACATTATGCGCGCGGATTCGGTCTCGATTTATCCATTGAAGGTAGATTTGGACCCGGAAGAGCTAGACCTCAATCACGCCATATGGGTGGACGGCAGGATCACCAAGCAGCTCAAGCAACCAGCAAATTTATCAGAGTTTATGCGTTATCTAGTCAATACGCAGAAGCCGATCTACATTGAAGATGTCCACCGCCCCCATCCCAACGGTATCGTGTTTGAACAAGATGTGGTTGTGCAGGAACAAGGGATTCGCGCGTTTATCGGTTTGCCCATTCTGGGGCCAGTCTCGAAGAAGGTACGCGGGCTATTGTACCTGAACTTCAATCATCCCCGTTCATTCAATGACCACGACGTGTTTCAGGCGCAGACCTTTGCCAACTTGGCGGCTGTAGTTTTGCGCAACTGGCGCGAAACAGAAGGACTACGCAATACAAGCCGCACGCGCGGTGCAGAGCTAACATTGATGCACGATGTCTTGACAAAGGCCCTTTCCCCAAAGGTAAATCAAGCCGAACTCATCGAAGCACTGCTGCGCAAGACGCGCGAATTGCTGCGCCTGCCCGCTATTAGCATTGCCATCATTTTACGTGAATGGAAACCGCCCAATAATCAATATGAGCAGGCAGAGGAATGCTGGCATCAATACTTCCTGCAACACGGCCATCCCATGGTAGAAAGCATCTATCCTGAAATTAACGGATTATGTGCACAGGCGCTCCAGCGCCAAAAGACTATTTCGACTCCCAACGTGCATACACGCGGTCGTAAACGTCACTATTATGATCGTAAGATCGACACAAAATCGGAAGTGGATGTACCTATTTTAAGCGATGAACACGGCATCCTCGGTATAATCAATGTTGAGTCACCAATACGCGACGCCTTCCCCAAAGACCATATCGAGTTTTTAGAGCGACAGGCATCACTGGCTGCGTTAGTGTTGGGAAATTTGATTCGCCATGCCCGGATTCGGACCATTGTAGACGCAGCACAAACGATTACTGAACCGACAGAACTTAAAGATACTCTAGAGGGAATGGTACGCGCCGTACGCGCCGTCGTTCCAGAAATATCCATGCTTACGCTTTGGCATAGAGACTTGGAGACACAGAGAATGGTGCTTGGCCAACACTTTGGCGTTTACGACGTTATGGCCCTGCAAAAGGACGAGCCCAAACAAAATGGTATTGTTAACCAGGTGATGAAACGAGAAGAGCCACTCTGGGCTGAGGATTTACAGAATGTGCCGCTTCTACGCGAAGCAGAAGTGATTAAACGTGAGGAGCTATCCTCAACAGCAGCTTTTCCACTGCACATACAGGGTGAGGCAATCGGCGCCCTCTTTTTAAGCTACCGGAAAGCCCACATCTTTACCGAGGCCGAACAAAATTTTCTAAAAATTCTATCCCGGTTTGTCGCGATTGGCGTAAACGATGCATTGCTATTCAACAACGCTGAAACACAGCGGAAACGCAATAAAGCATCAACCGATATAGCCGCCGCCATTGGTGGTGAACTTGAGTTTGAACAGATGATTGAGCAAATCCAGGTCCAACTCAAGACGCTATATTCAGATTGCCGGACAAGCATTGTCTTAGTAGATCAAGATGAACAGATGCTAAACTTTACCCCCTTCATGACCAAATACTATCCTATTACGCATCCTGACTTCCAAGATCGCCAGCGTATCCCCCTCAATGCGCAATCTTACGCTGGCGCATTGGTCTTGCTCTCCAGTCAACAAGGTCAGAAGCTCATGAGCAATATCCCGTTGGTCCGATTATCCACACCAACCTACAAGAGTAAACCAGAATATGATGGGTTGTCATACCCAGATGAGTTCAAGCCTAACTATTTGCCACTCAATAAAGCAACGCGCTCGCAGTTTACCATTACGCTTTATAGTGAACGGCTGCGTTGTGTTCTTGGTGTCCTTGTCATAGAAAGCAGCGTTGCTAGTCGATTCAGTGACGAGGATGAATCGGTTTTGTATGGCGTCGCTAAACAAATTCGCTTCGCCTTAGAGCGTCATCATCTGTTAGCCAACCGTCGCTTTACCGATACAGTGGCCAGCACCACGGCATCAGCAGCAGGCGTTGCGCATACACTAAACCGTGAGATTGGACGAATCCGTAAACGCGTGGAATGGATACGCAACGAGTTAAATGGATTGGGAACACCTCAGCTTTATCGTTACACGCAGGAGATTGAAACGAGCGCAGTCGACCTGTTGAAGGTAGCTGAACATAGTCACAGCGAGCTTGAAGAGGGCAAAGAACGCACCGATCTCACCCAATTTGTACCGGAATGTATCAAATCCTTTCTGGCTGAGCGCGGCGAAACATCCATCACTATGCATGCAGAGACCTGCTCTACTCCGCTCTGGGCAAATGTGGATCATCTAATTCTACAGCGCGTACTACATGATCTTTCACGCAATGCGATTGAGGCCATGAGAGGACGTTTGGTACAAAAAATCATAGTACATGTACACCCATCATTACCCAATCACGTCGAATTAAAAATTGAGGATACAGGTCCTGGTATTCTGGATCTCTCTGTTCGGCAAAAGTTACTTAACGAACCATTTTCGCACAAAGGAAGAGACCGCGGGCGCGGCCTGATTCTAGCGCGTTACGCCATTCAGCGTATGGACGGTAAGATTCGTTTATTACCTTACGAATTGGAACGCGGAGCTGTGTTCTCAATACGTTTCCCTATGATAGGATCTTCGGAATAAATCGAGCAAAGATAATTTACATTATCTCGTCTTTTATTTACTTATGTTACGCAAGCCTGGCGGAAAGTCGGCTCGCCGACGGTGCTGCTTCTCTTTAACAGACTGGCTGTCGCTGCGTAACGTGAGTTATTTAGCAAAAAGGGGAATGATATGAATGTGCCATTGTGCAGTGACGAAGGTTGCAAATGTAAACATCCAATTCTCGTTGTTGATAACGATCCTGAAGATCGAGCCGATCATGTAAAATGTTTAAAAGATTGGGGGTTCCAACTAATCTATGAGGCAGAAGGTAAAGGAAATGATTTGCTTACGGATGCCAAACAGAAAGCAGCAGAGCACCGCTGTCACCTGGCGCTTGTCGACATGCGACTCCGCGACAATGACGATCCTGATGACTTTAGCGGCCTTGAATTGTTAAATGAACTATTACCTACCCAATCGATCCTTGTGACCGGATATGGTAACATGTTTATCACAAGACAAGCGTTACTGAAAAAAGGCGCCAAAGATGTTGTGGGCAAGCAAGAAAGTCCAGAACGTTTAAGAAGTGCTATTTTTGACGTCATGTGCACCTCATGTAACTGTTCACTAAATATTGGTTATCCCCAGGAATGGAGTGCAGAACGGATCGCCAGGGAGCTATCACACGGACAGGTTCAAATATTGCCGGATGAAGTAGACCATGTCATATCCGAGATCTTTACGGAAAAACAGAAAGTTCATATTGATCATTTGTGCAGCGCCACCAGTTCCCCCCTCAAAAGCCGCAGCCGCCGCACCTCAATTGTGTTTGTAGCTATGGCTGATGATAAAGAGCCCGTTGTGCTGAAACTTGCCCATGTTGAACGAGTTAAGAGCGAGGTGCAAAACTATTTAGAATTTGTGGAAGAAAATACGGGCAATTTTCGATGCGCTCAACTCAAGGCGCACAAAAACTTTTGGCGCCTGGGTGGCATGACCTATAAAATCATCGGTGGTGATTTACGCAATGAACTTGTATATACATTCTCAGATTGGTACAAAGAATGTGACGATTCAGCTTTGATTCTTCGCCCGCTGCAAGAATATTTCTTACATATTTGGGGGGAAAAGTATCGCGCTGCCACGGCTAAACCCGTTGATTTGTTGGAGGAGTATTTTGCTGTCTGGCGAACAGAACTACGAACCATAGACGTGGGTATGAGCTTAGAGATATTGCTCACCAACTGGAGTAATCAAGAGCCAACCTGGATCTCCGAGTCGCTTGGCCATATAACGCTACTCAATCCTTATTATTGGCTTGCGCATAATCGTGAGCGGCTTGAATTTCAAGCGGCAAAGCAAGCAATCATCCACGGCGATCTACATGGCAACAATCTCCTAGTAGACCGAGAAAACCACGCTTGGATTATTGATTTCGACCGGATTCGACAAGGCTATCTTCTTTTTGACGTAACCGAGCTTACCCAATACGTTATTACTTGCTTATTGGGTACTCCCAACAACAATTTGGTTGACCTCTATCATGTGGCGGTGACCACAGCCGATATGATCTGTGCTACTGATGACATCGCATATACTTTTCCTCAAAGTGCAGCCGCCAGCAAGGCCATCCAGGTCATTACCGGCATTAAGGAGATTGCTCAGCAACTTCACATGTATAGCTCTCCAAAGGAATATCTGGCCGGAATTCTATTAGAAGCTATTTTCGTTAGTTTGGTCATAGATAAAGATGAGGCGCGGCAGGAAAAGATGCTGTTACTGGCCAGCATTATGTGTCAATGTTTGGAAAGCTGGCGACACTATCGGCCCAACAAATGGCTCCCCGAAACATGGCCATTGGTCGCAAGGTCTACCAATTCTACCAATTCCCCTTTATCACAATCAGCTGGCGTATTGCCAGAACAAACCAGAGATGCACACCAATTTACAATACTATTCTTGGCTGCAAACCCCATCGACACAACTCCTTTGCAGCTTGAAGAAGAAGCACGCGCCATCAAAAATGTACTACTCCGCGCCGCTGTAAGTAACCATGTCCACTTGAAACAGGAATGGGCCATGCGCGTAGATGAAATCGGTGAATCTTTGTTGAAGGATAAGCCAACGGTCGTTCACTTTAGCGGCCACGGGGCGCCGAATGGTGAATTGATATTCAAAAATGAGGCTGGGGAGAGTGTAGCTGTGCCGACGGAGGCGCTTAGCGGGCTTTTTGGAATTCTGAAGGATGATATTCGGTGCGTTGTCCTGAATGCCTGCTATAGCAGCGCCCAAGCAGAAGCGATTGCCCAACACATTGATGTCGTGATAGGTATGTCCGATCAACTTGATGACACGTCTGCTCAAAAGTTTGCTGCGGCATTTTATCAGGGTTTAGCCTACAAACAGTCGATCCAAAGATGCTTCGATCTGGGCTGCAACGCAATTGATTTACATCAATTACCCAATGACTGTCAACCCCAGTTGATCTGCTTGCATCACGATCCAAACATATTGTACATTACTTAACCATTGGCGAAGCACGTAGCTATAGCCAGAGCTTATCGAAGGCGAAGACGTGCTTCACCAAGCTCTGGCTCCAACTACCTAAATGGTCACACCATCGGTTAATTTGGAGATAACAACCATGCCCGAAATCGGACCGGAACACCCTATTACATATCGCCAGGAAATTGCTGCCCCCCTCTTTGACCGCATCCGCGCCGGTAGTTCATGCGCCGTGGTGGGGGCGGCCAGCATGGGCAAATCACGCTTGCTCCAGTTCTTGCTGCGTGCCGAAGTACGCCAGCATTACTTGGGCGCCGACGCCGCAAATACGCTGCTGGCTTGGGCAGACTGTAATCGCATGGCGGAGATCAGCGAGTGGGGGCTCTACGAGCTATTGTTGACGGCCTTGGTAGAAGCTGTGGCACAAGAGGAACGAGAGCCATTGCTGCAGCTGCGCCGCGAAGCAATTCTGGAACACAATGCATTGCTGGCCCAGCGCAACGTTGAAATTGCTCTGAAAATCCTTTGCCAGGAAGAAGAGTTACGCGTTGTGTTTATCCTAGACGAGTTCGATGAGAGCTATCAGTACCTTTCCGAACAGACGCTGGCGAGTCTACGCAGCCTGCGCGATATGAATAAATATTGGCTCACCTTTGTGCTTTTCACGCGCGACGCTCTTGATAATCTGCGTTCTCCAGATGATGTGCAAACCTTTTATGAACTGTTTTCTCGTAATCACATCGGGCTCATTCCGTATAGCAATGATGATGCCCAGCGCGTGATCGCACAGCAAGCAGCGCGGCGTATTCATCAGTTAAGTGGGGCGCCGACCAACTATGCTTTGCATGTGTGCGAACTCAGTGGTGGTCACCCCGGCCTTATTGTGGCGCTGCTTCATGGTCTCACCTGTTCAGCGCCACATGCGGAATCCTGGCAAGAGTGGGCTCTTCACTTGCCTGGCGTATTGGAGGAATGTCGCAAGCTGTGGGAGGGGCTTCGCGTGGAAGAGCGCCGCGCGCTCAACCATTTGGCGCACAAGATGCCGCCGCGCTATACGGATAAGCAATCCTTGCTGCTAAAAGGGTTGATCATCCAGCAATCCGAGCGTGAACTCCGCATCTTTTCCCCGCTTGTTGAAGGCTATGCCGCGGCTCAATCCGCCATGCCAGAAGCTACGCTAGAAGTCGACGCGGCAACGGGTCGAGTATATGTGAACGGACAGCCCACGGCTGAGGAGCTAACAGAAAAGGAATTCGCGCTATTGGTCTATCTTTATGAAAACCGAGGCGCCGTGTGCAGCGTAGGTGATATTATCAGTCACGTTTACCCAGGACCAGAGGGGGACGGGATTTTTGATAACACTGTTACCGCTCTAATCGGACGCATACGCAAAAAGATTGAACCGGACCAGAATCATTGGCGCTTCTTACATACGCACCGAGGGCGTGGCTATCGACTAATCGTGGAAGATGAAGTCGAGAAGGTATGATATAGATCTTTTCGCAACAACTATTGTCACCCCTGGAGTCAGTCGCCTCCGCTATTGCGATGAGTCGGATAAAGCGATTCGCTGGGCTGATTGACAAGCTGACCAAACGACAAGGTGAAAGGGTGTTCTTCCCTCAGTCACCCTATCATCCTGTCTATCACCCAATCATGCCATCAATCGCGCCGCAGCCGTCGATAGGTAATGCGGGTGGGGCGGTCGGCGGCGGGCCCCAAACGGCGGTGGCGATCTTCTTCGTATTCGCTGTAGTTGCCGGGGAACCAGTAGACTTGGCTGTCGCCTTCAAAGGCCAGAATGTGGGTAGCCACCCGATCCAAGAACCAGCGGTCATGCGAGATGACCAGCACCGTGCCGGCAAAATTTTCCAGCGCATCTTCCAAGGCGCGCAACGTGTTTACATCCAGATCATTGCTCGGCTCATCCAGCAGCAGCACGTTGGCGCCGCGTTGCAACATTTTGGCCAGATGCACGCGGTTGCGCTCGCCGCCGGACAGTTCGCCCACCTTCTTTTGCTGATCCGAACCGGAGAAGTTAAAACGCGACACATACGCGCGCGAGTTGATCTGGCGGTCGCCCAGCTGTAGCAATTCATTGCCTTGGGAAATCTCTTCCCATACGTTTTTGGTGGCCACCAAGTCGTCGCGGCTCTGGTCCACATAGGCCAGCTCGACCGTACTGCCCACGGTTAATGCGCCGTTGTCGGGCTGCTCTTGCTCGGTAATCATGCGAAAGAGCGTGGTTTTGCCAGCACCGTTGGGGCCGATAATACCCACAATGGCGCCGGGCGGCACGTCAATATTCAGGTCTTCATAGAGCAGCCGCTCGCCAAAACTTTTGGTCACCCCCTCGGTACGGATCACCACATCCCCCAGGCGCGGGCCAGGCGGAATGTAGATTTCGCGCTCTTCGTTGGCGCGCTCCACGTTTTGCTCCAGCAGCCGGTTGTAATCGTTAATGCGCGATTTGCGCTTGGTCTGGCGCGCTTTGGGGTTCATGTGCAGCCAGTCCAGCTCGCGCTGCAACGTCTTTTGGCGCTGGGTCTCCTTCTTCTCTTCCACGGCCAGCCGCTGCTGCTTTTGCTCTAGCCAGGACGAGTAATTGCCCTTCCACGGAATGCCGTGGCCGCGGTCCAATTCGAGAATCCAGCCCGCCACGTTGTCCAGAAAATAGCGGTCATGGGTAACGGCAATGACGGTACCTTTGTATTGCTGCAAATGTTGCTCCAGCCAGGCCACCGATTCAGCATCCAGATGATTGGTCGGCTCGTCCAGCAGCAGAATGTCCGGCTCTTTGAGCAGCAGCCGACAGAGCGCCACCCGGCGCCGTTCGCCACCGGAAAGCACAGAAACCGGCGTATCATCGGGCGGGCAGCGCAACGCGTCCATGGCTAGATCCAGGCGACTATCCAAGTCCCAGGCGCTGAGTGCATCCAGCTTATCCTGCACTTCGCCCTGGCGCTGCATGAGCGCATCCATTTCATCATCGCTCATCTCTTCGCCAAACTTCATGTTAATTTCATCAAATTCGGCCAGAGCATCCACCACTTCCTGTACGCCCTCTTCCACAATCTGACGCACGGTTTTCTGCTCATCCAGCAGCGGCTCTTGCTCCAAATAACCCACGGTATAGCCATCGGACAGAATGGTCTGCCCAATAAAATCGGTTTCAACCCCAGCCATAATGCGCAAAAGCGTACTTTTGCCGGCGCCATTAAGCCCCAACACGCCAATTTTGGCGCCATAAAAATAGCTCAGGCTGATGTCGCGTAACACTTTATTGTTGGGTGGGTAAATCTTACCCACGCCCACCATGGAATAAATTACTTTATTGTCGCTCATTTTTTGCTCATCTATATGATATACTTACGTATCTGTCTATAAATTTCTACTACAAATTCTCTATACGTAAAATTTTCTTTACGTATTTTTCTGTCACCCACCTTACCCCAAAATTACATTGTTAATATATTGTCACACAAAATCGAAAGAAATCAGTGCATAATAACGCCGGGCTTTTTGCACGCCACATTGTACCATCGACTCCATTCCAAGGAAACAAATTCCAGACAGCAGAAGGAAACTCGCCCATGCTTTGGCCGACACTTCAACATGTACGATCGATCCAAATGAAAAAACGCGTCTACTTAACTTTATATGCTAATAATCTGCGGAAGAATGGTTTTCGCTATCTCAGCCGCAGCACTGCCACAATCCACTTTTGTCAGTATCTTTTTCATGGTGCTTGCCACTGGCTGTATGCCAATCTCGCCCACACTGCCACCTGCCAACGCAAATGCCGCTGTGGAAGCTGCACCTGCCACAACGGCAGACAGCAGCGCCGCAGCCACCGCCGATGAAACCTCGGCTGGCCAAATGGCAGAAGGGGAAGCCGCCGACACCACAGCCGGAGACGCCGCAAACGCCAATACCGAATCCGCAGAGACCAACGAGACCATTGAAGCCGATGAGGCCGCGCTAGCCGAAGAAGCTGATCCGGTGGGCGGGCTGGTCGATGTGGCTTTTCAGCATGTGAGCTTTACGTATGACACCACCATTGCCCACAACTGGACGGTCGAATATTTGGCCAACCCGCCGGACGAAGGCGCGGCGCCCAGCTTCTATAGCGGCCCGTTGCGCATGGTGTTTCGGTTTAGCGATTATCCGGCGCCGTTGAGCACAATTGAGCCCGTTGTCTATGTGTATCGCGTTGCCGATATTTCCAGCCAAAACGAATATAAAGTGGCCAATCTATTGGGGGCGCTGCTGGCCAAGAGCGCGCCGCTCAGCAACTATAAATCGCTGCCTTTTCTGCCAATTATTAATGAAGAGCAGAGCATTATTGCGCAGTCCAAATATGTTCAATTCCAAAGTGGCTCGGGCATTCGCTACCTGACCGTGGTGGGTGATGCCAGCCAGCCCTTTGGCGCCGACAGCGTCTGGTATACTTTTCAGGGGCTCACCAGCGACAATAAATTCTACATTGCCGCGGTTTTTCCGCTGACGTCCAATATGTTTCCAGAGCAGCCGGAGCCAGACTACAATCCAGACACCTTTGGCGACCGCCGCGACGAATACCTTCTCTTGAGCAAAGCCGCCCTCAACTTGGCGCCACGTTCTGCATTTACCCCGCGCCTCAGTCGGCTGGACGCGCTGGTAGAGTCCATCCAGATTGTGGAGGAGCAGTAGAGGAGTGGAGGAGTAGAGGAGTAGAGGAGTGGGGGAGTGGGGGAGTAGGGGAGTAGGGGAGTAGGGGAGATGTATCTCACTCTTCTACTCCTCTGCTCCTTTCACAGAGTCCAATCTCCGGCTTCCAGGCGTGCATGGCGGTGTCAAAATCGCCAATAAAGCGCCACCAGTTGGTCAGTGGACGGCCGCGATAGGTGAGGCCGTTGTGGGCGCCGGGCAGATTTTGCATCCAGTAGATGAACCATTGCAGACTGTCGCCGCGCCAGCGTTCGCAGCCCATGAGCTGCTTTTGGCCTTCACCTTCAGGCCGCCAATCTTCAATATCGGTCCAGACCCGCTTGGGATTGCGCCAGTCGTAATCGCGTTCGCCATTGGGCGGAAAGTGCGCCCAGCCACAGCGATCCCCCCTATGGCCCCCCACAAATTTATCCCAGAACAGGTGCGGATCCACATGACGCAGCACCGCTTCGATCTGGTGAATGTGATCTTCCACGGCCTCCGACGGGCCGCGCTGATAGTTGTAGTGATAGACCGTATAGGTTTTCGCCAATACCGGCAAATCGTGCGGGTCGCGGTCGCTATTGCTAATATCGCCAAAGGGTCCGGCCATGTTGGATTCCCACAGGTCGATCACACCCCCGTGATAGCCCCAAATCCAGATTTCCTTGACCCCACGCCGCATGACCCAGTCCGTCACGTTGACGCGCGCCATAATGGCGTTGTAATCGGTCATGGGCACGCGGTGGCCCACTTTACGCCAGGTCGGCAGCGGCTCTAAAAATTCCAGCGTATCCACAATTTCATAGTGCAGGCTGGGCTGCGCGGCTGGTTCTTTATAGCCGTGATAGGTGCTGCCCTGTTCTAACGCTTGCACCACCTGCGCCGTCGTGCGCGCCGTGTGTTGACGAATCTGCGCTAGGCTGGCGTCTACATCCCCCGTCACGCTGCGGTCAACGCGCCCATTGCGCACCGGAAAATAGTTCACCACCAACACCGGAATCGTAAATGGCGCCGACCGTCGATCCGTAAGAGAAATTTGCGTTACTGCGGACCCCGTTGACCGTTCTTCGGATTGAATTGGCGACACCAACCAGCGCGCCAGTCGCTTTTTCAAATTATACATGTTGCCTTATTCATGGGTTGCCACCCAAAAAGATAACGCTGACTTCTGTGCCAGGACCATCACCGCTGGCGCCAACATCGCTGTGCCGTACTGATTATAAACGGAGAATCGGATATTCATTGTTCCATTGGCCGCCTGTGGCAAAGTGTATATGAATCCCAATTGCTGGCCCCAATTCAAACATACGGCATATCTTTTGGATGGCCTCGCGGGCTGTGCTACAATTCCCACTTGTGATTACACTCTTGATTACTCTGGTCGAACTGATCCGTTCCCCACTCGGCCCGGCACTGGTGCTGCTGCTGGGTGCGGCCATTGTTTTTGTTTCTGGCCGCTGGGTGTATCGTTCTTTCCGCATGACCGGCGTGGCGTTGCTCTTTGTGGCGCTGGCGGCTTGGCTGCTGCTGGGGTTGCGCACGCGGACCGACTACCCCATTTACAGCCATCCCTGGCAGCCGCTTTTGCAGGGGGGCGCCAACCTGGTCTGGATCGGCGATGGCTGGAATTGGTATATTAGCGGCTTGATTTTGCTGCTGGGCGGCGTAGGTATCTTGCTCGACTGGAATGGCAGCAATCGCGCCTCAACCAGCAGCGGCTATCGGCGCAGCAGTTCGAGCATGGCCTCGCATTTGGGCTTTTTGGCCACGGCGCTGCTTTTTGCAGGCAGCGGCAATTTGCTCACCGCCATCCTCACCTGGGTCATGATGGACCTGATGATGCTGTTGCGCAGCGCCATGCGCCCAGACAGCACTCCCCAAAGCGTAGCCGTCACTGTACGCGATAATCGCGCCAAGGGCTTGAGCCTGCTGGGTGCGCTCTTCCTCATGGTTGGCCTGCTGCCAGCCGGACCAAGCGGGCCTGGGCAACCGTTAGATAGCGGCGTGTTGCCCTTTGAAACCATTGTGCTTATGCTGCTGGCTGCGGCCATCCGCGCCGGTGCATACCCCTTTCATCTTTGGCTGCTGCCCACCGAGAACGAGCGCGTTGATCTGGCCGAACGCATGTTGGACCAAATGGTGCCGGTGCTGTGTGGTCTGTGGTTACTGGGCTGGACCGTGAACCTGGGCGGTGAATTGGTATTGGTGCGCCCCGAAGTGTTGGCGCTGATCATCCTGGCCATGCTGGGCAGCGCTATTGCGGCCTGGACCGCACCCGACCAATCGAACCACACCACGTTTGTGCTGATCACGTCAGCCGGGCTGGCCGGTCTGGCCGGCGCCGTCTCTTTTGACCAAGGACCGCGCGCGTTGATCTGGCCCACCACGGCTTTTGCCTTGGGTGGCGGTTTGTGGCTGGTGGGTGAACGGGTTTGGCAAGAATGGGGCTGGCAGATTCCGGTCAGCGTAGGGGCGCTAGCCTTGGCCGGCGTGCCCTTTACCCCTGGCTTTCTCACCCAGCCCGGCTTGGCGCGGCTCATTACCACCGGCTCAATTTTCACGCTGCTCTTTGCTGTTTATGTGATTGCGCAAACTATCCAGATTGGCGCGCTGCTGCGCAGTTGGGGCGCCGAACGTCGCGACCCGCCCGTGCTACAACCCATGGCCGTGGCGCGCTTGCTGATTGCCTGTATTGCGCTGGGCTTACCGCTGGCCTTTGTGGGCTTTCTGCCCCAGACGGTGGCGACGCTGGCCAGCATGCCCGACGCCATTCCGCCCACGCTGGGCAACCCGCCCACCGTAGTCGCGCCCGGCGTCGTTTGGATTACGTTGGGGCTGCCGCTGTTGCTCGGCATGGGCATTGCGCTCATGCGGCCGCGTTTTTGGGGCCTCTTTGGCCCGTGGCCGGGACGCGTTAGCCATCTCAGCCGGCTGGAGTGGCTATTCCAAATTTCCTGGTGGAGCATTAACCGCGTGAGCGACGCCTGGGGAAATGCCGTGGGCGTCATTGAAGGGGCGGGCTACATGGGTTGGCTGGCCGTTTTTGCCCTGCTGGGCTATATTCTGATAAGTCAGTAGTAATGGAACAGTTTTTTACAGGACTCCGCTTCTTTACATCAAATTCTGGTCCCCTGATCATTGGGCTGACGGCAGCCCTCATGATTGCATTGTGGGATTGGCGAGCAAGCCTAGTGGGCCTCGTGGTCATTCAGCTGGGCGTGGCTGCGCTGGCCGTGGCGCGCCAGGGCATGCAGCCGCAATGGGCCTTTATTCAGACGCTGATCATCGGGCTGTGCGCGCTCTCTATGTCGATTTCGGCCATGCAAAGCAAGCCGGGCGGCAGCTTCCGCCAATCCGGCACCTGGGTGCTGCGCGTTTTTGTGCTGCTGCTGCTGGCCGTCTGCTGGCGCCTGTTTGATCTTCGGTTTGAAATCCCACTCATCGATCCCAGCTTCAATACGCTGATGATCTGGCTGGCCACCTGCGCTTTGCTCATGATGAGCCTCAGCGATAACTCCCTATTTACGGGCACGGCGCTGCTCTTGTGGATGATTCCCATGCAGGTGGCAATCATTGTGTTGTGGCCCATTCCCAGCTTGATTATTATTTTAGGCGGGCTAGAGTTGCTGCTGGCGTTGGGATGCAGCTACCTGCTGCTGATTGAAAACTTTACCGGCGCCCAAAAAGCGCTGGTGATGACCGACATTACGTTTCCCACCATCTATTTGCCAGCGCCCGCCAAACAGATTGGCGCATCCTTTAGAAGCCTGCCAGACCCGACCAAAACCAATTTACCTGCCGTAAAATCCATTGACCATCAGACTGTTCCCATTGAGCGCGGCAATCGTCGCCCTTTGGGCGAATTGCCACCCCGGCGACCTGCATCATCCGCCGGTGAACGGACTGGTGAGCACCCCATCATCGTGCGGCTGGCCAAGCGACGCTCCTCCGCCCCGCGCAACGAGTCGCCCACTGACACCCGCGATGCCCCAAATGGGTCCACCAATGGCGACGAGACGCCCGACGAGTTAACCTAAAATGAATGCAACCACCGTTTCGGCCCTCAATCTGCCGGCGCTCATGATCGGCAGCTTGCTCATCTTTTCCATGATCACCTACTTGCTGCGCGGGTTAGAGTGGATCACGGCGGCGCTGGCCGCGGCCTTTACCGGATCCATGGCCATTTGGCTCTGGCAAGTGGACATTAGCACATCGCTGCGCGAAGTTCCCTTTCTGCCTGCCCCCGTTGACCTGACGGCGCCGCTCGAGCGCTTTGGCTTCACGCTACAGCTTCAGCCGGGCGCAGTTCCCATTTTGACATTAGGATTGGCGCTAGCCGCCGCCTCATTTTTGCTGGCTGTGCGCTCTAGCCAGGGCCACACATTTGTGCCCTTTGCATTGGCGCTGCTGGCCGCCTACGTCTTCTTCGTGCTGATCACGTCCGGTCCGCTGGCGCCGGCGCTGCTGGGTCCGCTCTTTCTGATTGCGCTAACGATTATGGGGATTTTCGTGCTGCAAGCTGGACGGCTGATTCATCCCGCCGGACCTTTGCGCACGCTGATCCCGCCGATTCTGGCCTTTCCCTTTTTCCTGATTGCCGCCTGGTACGTGGCGCAGATTCCGCTGAATCCGCAAGACACGGGGCCCACGCAAACGGCGGCACAGCTTTTAAGCTTTGGGCTGCTGCTCTTGCTGGCGCCCGTTCCGCTGCACAGTTCCATGCCGGCCACGGCGCAAGCGGCGCCCCCGGTAGTTACGGCGCTCCTGACGCTGCTCTATCAGCTGGCGTTGCTTTTTCTGATTTACCGCGTCTTTTCCACGTTCCCGTTTATCGCCACCGAAACGCCCATTGCCGATCTGCTCACCTTTGCCGGGCTGGCCACGGCGATTTGGGGTGGCATTGCGGCCGCGGGCGCCAGCCATCCCGGGCGGCTGTGGGGCTACGCCGCTCTGCACGAATGGGGTCTACTCATGATGGTACTGGCGGTGCCTGGCATTCGCGGGTGGCTCATGGTGCTGCTCCTCTTTAGCCTGCGGGTAGTCAGCATGTTGACGGCGGCGACTGGTCTGGCTGCGCTGGAGCAAAACAGCGAACAGTTTAATCCAGTTCACCTGCGCGGCCTGGGCAACCGCATGCCGTGGAACAGCGCCGCCTATTTGTTGGGCGGGCTGGGGCTGGCCGGCTTTCCGCTCAGCGCCGGCTTCACGGGTCACTGGGCTGCGCTGCAAATCATCGCCACGGCGGATTGGCGACCGGCGGTGGCCGTGCTGCTGGCTTCAGCCGGCGCCATTTTTGGCTACATTCGCATGGCGCGGCTCCTTTTTGGCCCCGGCGCACAGCCACCGCGCGTGCATGAAAATCCGCTCAGCGCCTTTATTGCGCTGCTGGCTATTCTCATTTCGGCCAGTCTGGCGCTGGCGCCTCAATTGCTCGATGCCCCCATTAGCCGCGCCCTGATCGCTTTTAGCAATTGAATGGCCCCCAATTCCTCTCATCCCTCGATTTGATAGTTCCTGACAGCTGTTCCGTGATACAAAGTGGCAGAGTTGCAGGGCGGCGCAATCGCAGAACCGCGGCGTTGCCTTCTGTAACCGTGTCGCCGTGCGACCGGCCAAGTAAATTCTGAAACGAGCAATTTATGCAACGTTCCTCGCGCCTGAGCGGGTTTTATCAAAAAAGCATTGATGAGCGCATACAGATTCTACAGCAGTGGGCAGAGCTGACTGCTGCCGAAATAACCGCTCTGCACGACGCACTGTCGGTGGCCCAGGCCGATAAGATGATTGAAAATGTGGTGGGGCGCTATAGCCTGCCGCTGGGGATTGGCGCCAATTTTGTCGTCAACGGTCGCGATGTGCTTGTGCCCATGGTGGTGGAAGAACCTTCCGTTATTGCGGCGGTGAGCTATGCCGCCAGGTTGGCGCGCGGCTGCGGTGGCTTTGTCACCGGCAGCACAGAGCCGGTGATGATCGCGCAGGTTCAGCTGCTGGATGTGCCAGATTTTGCACGCGCACAGGCCGCCATTTTGGCCGAAAAGCCGCTGTTGCTAAAGCTGGCCAACACCAGTCCATCCATTGCCCAGCGCGGCGGCGGACCGGTGGATATTGAAGTACGCCATCTACCGCAAACGCCTTCGGTACCCATGCTGGTGGTGCATCTTCTTTTTGATACGCGCGACGCCATGGGGGCCAATGCCATCAACACGGCGGCGGAAACGATTGCGCCCGTGCTAGAGCGCTTGAGCGGTGGCCGGGCCCTGCTGCGCATTTTGAGCAACCTGAGCGATCGCCGCAGAGCCTGGGCCGAAGTGCTGATCGCCGCCTCGGAGTTTAGCACGGTCGACCACGCGGGCATGGATGTGGTGCAAGGCATTGTTCACGCCAACGCCTTGGCCGTGGCCGATCCATACCGGGCAGCCACCCACAATAAGGGCATCTTCAACGGCATCGATGCGGTGGCCGTGGCCACAGGTAACGACTGGCGCGCCCTGGAAGCCGGCGCCCATGCCTACGCCGCCCGCCATGGCCAATATCAAGCGCTGACCGATTGGCGCATTGTGGAAAGAGCCGAAGCGCAAGCCGCCCCGCCGGAATCGATATTTCACCGATGTGGTGGTGGGTTTCCAGCGCTCTACGGTCGATTGGAGTTGCCGTTGGCCGTGGGCACGGTGGGCGGCGCCACCCGCACCCATCCCGTTGCCCAAATCGCCTTAAAAATTTTAGGCGTGCGCGGCGCGCGGGAGCTCAGCGAAATCATGGCGGCGGTGGGGCTGGCCCAAAACCTGGCTGCTCTGCGCGCCCTGGTTACAGAAGGCATTCAGGCCGGCCACATGAGCCTGCACGCGCGCCAGATTGCCATTGCCGCCGGCGCCGCCGCCGACCAGGTCGACTGGCTGGCCGCCCGCTTGATCAGCGAGGGGCAGATTCGGGTAGAGAAAGCGCGGGAGTTGCTGGCCGCTCTGATGTAACGAATTATGCGCAGTGCGTAGTGCGTGTGCCGATTCAGTTACCGGAGGGGTGTGTGTCGCACTGGCCAGAAAAACGGCTGCCCAACAGCCACCGTAGCGGCCAGAGCGTCGCACACGGGTCTACCCACACACTTCACCCGAGTAGAGAATTATGCACACCGCTCAGTTACCTGTTTCGGATCAAAGTTGTCAGCCGGTTTACGTATTACGCAACACGCAAGGAGTCACACAAATTTATGTTTAATCAACCAAATCGCGCCGTGGGCATTGTGGGTTATGGGGCATATGTACCGCGTTTTCGGCTGCCGGGCAGCGAGATTAGCCGGGTGTGGACGGAGGGCAACAGCCGCAGCCCCATTCGCGAAAAAGCGGTGCCGGGCAAAGATGAAGATACGGCCACCATGAGCATTGAGGCGGCGCGCAACGCACTGGCGCGAGCGCAGATCGATCCCCAATTGCTACGCGCAGTCTGGGTGGGCAGCGAAAGCCATCCCTATGCGGTAAAGCCCACAGGCACCATTGTGGCCGAGGCCATTGGCGCCACGCCGGTAACGCTGGCGGCGGATTGGCAATTTGCCTGCAAAGCAGGGACCGAAGCCACCCAGGCCGCCATCGGCTTTGTGGGCAGCGGCATGGGCGATTACGCGCTGAGCATTGGCATGGATACGGCCCAGGGTCGGCCTGGCGATGCGCTGGAATATACGGCCGGCGCAGGTGGCGCCGCGTACATTATTGGTCCGGCAGAGCAGGCCTGCGCGCTGATCCAGCGCACGGGCAGTTACGTGTCGGACACCACCGACTTTTGGCGGCGCCCTACCACGCACTACCCCAGCCATGCCGAACGCTTTAGCGGCGATCCAGGCTACTTTGGCCACGTTGTGCCGGCGGCCGCGGCGCTCATGGCCGAAATGGGGACGACGCCCGCCGATTATCGCTACGTGGTATTTCATCAGCCCAATGCCAAATTTCCCACGCGGGCGCTGGAACAGCTGGGCTTTACAAAAGAGCAGTGGCAGACTGGCCTACTCGTGCGCGAAATTGGCAATACCTATGCTGGGGCGGCCATGATCGGGCTGACCGCCGTGCTGGATGTGGCCGCACCGGGCGACCGCATTTTAATGGTGAGCTACGGCAGCGGCGCCGGTTCGGATGGGTTCGACCTGCTGGCAACGGATAAAATTACGGAAGTACAAACGCGCGCGCCGTCGACGCGTTCTTACATTGAGCGCCGCGTTCAGATTGACTACGCGCAATATGTGCGGATGCGGCGCAAGTTGGCCACGCATTAAATAAATTTATCCCACAGCTATCCCACATTTATCCCACACAATTGTGTGGGATAAATGTGGGATAGTGATTTTATGGATTGTGGGTTTATGAGTAAATTCTCTATTGCCCGCGCCAATTGGCTTTGCGCTTTTCAATAAATGCGGCCATGCCCTCTTTTTGGTCCGCAGTGGCAAAGAGCATGGTAAAGAGCCGCCGCTCCAGGTGAAGGCCTTCCGCCAGCGTAGTTTCGTACGCTTTGGTCACCGCTTCTTTGCCGGCGCGCACCGCCACAGGGGCCCGTTGCGCAATACCTTGCGCCAGCTCCAGGGCCGCATCCATATATTGCTCGACGGGCGCCACGCGATTGACCAGGCCCAACTGCTGCGCCTCGGCGGCGCTGAGCTTGCGGTCATTGAGCACCATCTCCATGGCTACGGCTTTCCCCACGGTGCGGGTCAAGCGCTGGGTGCCGCCCGCCCCGGGAATAATGCCCAGGTTGATTTCGGGCTGGCCAAACTTGGCCGTTTCAGACGCTACGATCATGTCGCAGGCCATGGCCAGCTCGCAGCCGCCGCCCAAGCACCAGCCGCTGACCGCGGCAACAATCGGCTTGGCAATGGCGGCCAGCTGATCCCAGTAGTAAATAAAGGGATCGTTCATCATCTGGACCACACTGGCTTGCGCCATCTGTTTAATGTCGGCGCCGGCGGCAAACGCTTTTTCGCTGCCCGTGATCATCATACAGCCGACGCTGTCGTCACCATCAAACGCCCTCAATGCGTGCATCAATTCGGTCATCAAGGCGCTGTTGAGCGCGTTGAGCGCCTGCGGCCGGTTGAGTTGCACCACGCCGACGCGGTCCTCTTGGCGCACCAAGATGTTTTCATATTCTGCCATGTTGTGGATTTCCCCCGTTCGTGTTCATGCATTTTCGACTTTCCGGCAAAGGCTGCCGAATACACACCCCTCATTGATTTGCGGATTCGAAAAGTCTATGACAATAGCTTTGGCCTTAAGAGAAATGTCGATTTGATCGTTTTTTTGCGCGGGGAACATGGCAGATTATAACACCGAAATCGCTCAATTCCACATGGGGAACTGAGCGATTTCGGCGCGGGAGCCCGCTTTATTTAGGCAGCAATGAGGTTGAGGCTAACTATTTCAGCCATCAGCGGCATCGTCACCAAAGTCGTTTTTGCCCATGTGCAAGTGCATCTGCATGTGGACTTGATGCACTTGCCCATCATCATGCAGCGGGATGATGCTATGCG
Source organism: Caldilineaceae bacterium (assembly GCA_020634755.1). Lineage (GTDB taxonomy): Bacteria > Chloroflexota > Anaerolineae > Caldilineales > Caldilineaceae > JACKBC01. Next base: position 86,854 of record JACKBC010000019.1, read on the forward strand.
CGATTTCAGCACCATCCACTGTTATTTGTGAAGCTTGCGCAAGTTCGCCGTTGCGCGCCACCGTGATTTCATATGTACTGTCCCCAAAGCGGTACGTCGCTTTAAAGCCGGGCCAATCATCTGGAAGCTGTGGGGCAATCTGTAAACCATCGGCTACTCTCGTCAGCCCCAGAATGGCCTCCACCCCCAACCGGTACATCCAGCCGCTGGACCCCGTGTACCAAGTCCAACCGCCGCGGCCCAAATGCGAATCCGTGCTGTAAACATCGGCGGCAATCACATAGGGCTCCACCTTATAGCGGTTGGCCTTTTCTGGCGTATCGGCCCGCAGAATCGGATTGATGAGGCTGAACAGTTTACCGGCCGTGTCGCCGTCGCCCAGCTTGGCAAACGCCCAAATCGCCCATAGTGCGGCGTGGGTATATTGGCCGCCATTTTCGCGAATGCCCGGCAGATACCCCTTGATATAGCCGGGATCTTTGTTGGTCTTGTCGAATGGCGGCGTAAAGAGCAAGATTAGACGGTCGTCCCAGCGCACCAAACGCTCTAACACCGCCTGCATGGCCTGGCGGGCGCGCTGTGCATCGCCAGCCCCGGAAAGGACGGCCCAAGATTGCGCAATTGAATCAATACGACACTCGCGGTTCTGCGCTGAGCCCAAAGGCGCGCCGTCATCGTAATAGGCGCGGCGATACCATCGGCTGTCCCAGCCGTGCTCTTCCAGCGCATGTTGATAATCATGGGCCAGCTTGCGCAACTGGTCGGCCTGGGCGCCATCGCCCACGGCATCACACAGCGCGGCAAAGTCTGTGGCAACCGCATAGATAAACCAGCCCAGCCACACGCTTTCGCCGCGGCCTTCAATGCCCACGCGGTTCATGCCGTCGTTCCAGTCGCCGGCGCCCATGCGCGGCAAGCCGTGGCCGCCACGCGTTGCGCCTTTTCTGATCGCCTGTATGCAATGCGTATAGAGGGAAGTACGCTTGTCTGTGGCGTCATAGTGCGCATAGCGCTCCTCTTCATCGTGTGTCAACGGCTCACCACGCAGAAAAGGCGCCTCTTCCTGCAACACATCCTTATCGCCAGTGGCGGCTACATAGTGCGCGGTGACAAAAGGCAGCCACAGCAGATCGTCACTGATGCGCGTGCGCACGCCCTGCCCGCCCGGTGGATGCCACCAGTGCAGCACATCGCCCGCCTCAAATTGATGTCGCGCCGCCCGCAAGAGCTGCGCGCGCACCAGATCTGGCCGGGCGTGGATCAGCGCCATTGAATCTTGCAGCTGATCGCGGAAGCCATAGGCGCCGCTGGATTGATACAGCGCCGACCGTCCCCACAACCGACAGGAGAGCGCCTGATAGAGCAGCCAGCGGTTGAGCAACAGATTCATGGCGGCATCTGGCGTTTCCACAGAAATGGTGTTCAGTATCTGGTCCCACTTGGTACGGGCCGCACGCCACGTCTCTTCCACCACGGCGGCATCCTGGAAGCGTTCTAATAATTGGATTGCTTCTTCACGATTCTCACCCTGCCCAATGAGAAAATAGACCTCCTCTACGCCCTGGGCGGCAATATCCACGTGAAGCTGAAGCGCCGCACACGGATCGTTGCCAGCCTTCACATTGCCGGAAAGGCCAATGCGGCTCAATGCGGCCGGCTTGGCCAAGCTGCCCAATCGTCCCAGAAATTCGGCGCGATCGGTAGTGGCGCCGTGGGGCTCCTTGCTTCCAGCCACAAAAGCCACGCGCCCGGCAAAATCGGTGGCATATGTATTGGTGGCCAGCAGCGCACACACGTCTTCCTCATATTCCGATACAATATATTGCCCACTCTGGGCGCGGTTCACGCCCAACACCCACTCGGCATAATAGGTCGCGGTCAGGCGACGCGGCTGATCGGTGTCATTTTCAAGACGCAGGTGAACCACCTTGAGCGACGTCTCTGGCGCCACAAAGATGTGTACAAATTGCTTCAACCCGTGGCTATGGTGCTCAAAGACCGAATAGCCAGCACCGTGCCGCACTAGATAGGGCGCATCGGCCGGCGCCGGTTGTGGGGTGGGAGTCCAAAAGTCGGCAGTCTGTTCGTCGCGCAAATAGAGCGCTTCGGCAGGCTCATCGCTCACGGGGTCATTGCGCCAGGTGGTGAGTCGATTTTCACCACTGTTTATGGCCCACGTGTAGCCACCGCCCGTCTCGGAAACCAAGCAGCCAAAATCCGCATTGGCGATCACGTTGATCCAGGGCGCCGGAGTCATTGCGCCGGGCCGCAGATGGATCACATATTCTGTGCCGTCAGGGCTAAAGCCGCCATAGCCATTGTCAAACTGGAGATCATCGGGACGCGCCACGGCCATCTCAGCATGAGGCTGCGCGTCCACGGCGGCATACTCAATAGTGGGCTCAAAAGCGGGCAGACGAATTGACGGGGCTAACATGTTGGCCAACTGAGTTTCAAGCGAACCCGACGCGCCATTGAGCACCACGCGTGCGGTCGTTTGCAGCAGAATGCGATCTGCTTCGCTCAACTGGTCTTCGCGCACGACAAAGATGCCGCCGCGCTGGTTGAGCCACTGATTGCTCTCCATGCGGCTAATCACGCGCTCCACAAACCCTTGCACTGTTTGACCATAATTGGTGCGCTGGCGATTCACGATCACCAGGTCGATCTGCAAACCGCGCCGCCGCCAATAACGATGGGCGCGCAAGAGCTCTTGCAGCACATCTCCATCGGCTTCATCGCGTAGATTCAGCAATAATATTGGATAATCGCCTGAAATGCCATAGGCCCACAGCCCGGGTTGCCCCTTGCGATTGGAGATTAGGGTCTCTATTGGCGCACGGCGCGCACCATGGGGATAGAGCAGCAGCGAAAGCAGCTTTTGCGTCCACTGCAAGCGCGATTCGGTAAGCCCCATTTCCTGTAATTCGGTATGGGCCGCAGTGCGCGCGGCTTGGAAGGCGCGATCCAGCGCACCCCAGCGCTGATATTTTTGCGCCAATGCCAGGGCATCCTGTCGCGCATCAGCCGCAATGGTGAGCAGCGCCAAACGCACAGTGGTGTGGGGCGCTAATTCAACCTCCTGCCCCAACGCCATAATGGGATCCAATGTGGCCCCCACCGTGCCAGACAACCATTCATCCTGGGCCAGCGCCTGTGGGTTGCGGTCGCTATGGCCGCGGCCAATAAAGCGCGCGCGGTCGCTCTCGTAAGCGCGCGTTAGCACATGGCCCGGCTCTATGAGCAAGGAGTGGGCGACAAAGTGCGTCTGTTCATCCGCCGCTCGCGGGCGACGGTAAAAGAGCAGCGTATTTGTCTCACGCACATAATCGCTTTCCACAAACAACTTGGCAAACGCTTGGTGCCGCTCATCGGCGGCCGCCGAGCCGAGCACCACTTCGCCATAGCTGGTCAAACGCAAACGGCGTGGGCCATCCGTGTCGTTGGTCAGGCTAATGCGGCGGATCTCCACGTTGTCCTCTGCCGCCACGGTGATCTCCATATGGAGCGCAATCCCATGGTCGCGCCGCCGAAACTCGGCCAAATGCGGATGAAAGATCACCTCCTCGTGGCTGGGAATGGCCGCGGTTGGTTGACGCCCCGCCGACCAAATGGCGCGCGGCGGGTGTTGTGCTTCTATATCCTGAATATAGAGCCAGCTGCCCCAATTATCCAGGGTGGTATCGGCGCGCCAGCGGGTGAGCTGCACATCTCGCCAGCGGCTATAGCCGCCGCCCGCATTGCTGATCAGCAACCCATACTCACCGTTTGAGAGATAGTGGACCAGCGGCATGGGGCTATTTACCGGCGCGGGCCAAGGGTGAATCGGCGGCGCCGCTGCTTCAGCAGCTACTTGTTGCGCTTCGTTGGTGTGGGGGAATTGCAATGGCGCCCGCGTGGGCACACCCTCTTGCAACAGCAGTTCCACGCTACGAATGCTCGGCTCGGCGTGAAAGCGATCCACCATGCAGTCTGTGTGCAGATAGTTGAGCAGCGCCAGCAAAATCATCCCCTGATGATGCGCCATAAAGGAGCGCACGATCTCGTGGTCTTTGCCCAGCGTCAGGTGATTGGGGGTAAAATCGATGGCTTCGTACAGCCCATAACGTCCCAGCAGTTCCAACTTTTTCATCTCCAGCCAATTCTGCCAAACCGCTTGCGGATTGTACTTAATGGCCAGCATGGCGGCATAGGGCGCCACCACTTTATCATCCTCCAGGCCGCGTTTAAAGCCCAAACCGGGGGCGCCAAAAGCATGATATTGATAGTTCATGCCGGCATCGAACACATAAAAGCCCGATTCGGAAATACCCCACGGGGTCTTGCGCTCGCGGCCCACCTGGATCTGGCGCGTTACGCTGGCTCGACAACTCTGGTCGAGTAGGGTATCGGCATAGCCGCGCAGCAGCAGCGGCGGCATGAGATATTCGAACATAGTGCCGCTCCAGGAAAGCAGCACATGTTCGCCGCTGGCCAGCTGCGTGAGCGGACGCCCCAAATGGAGCCAGTGGCTCTGCGGCACATCACGCTTGGCAATGGCGATCAGGCTAGCCACGCGCGCCTCCGACGCCAGCAGATCGTAGAAATTTTGGTCCAGATCACCCGAATCTATATTGTACCCAATGTGGAAAATCTGGCGATGTTTGTTAAAGAGAAACTGAAAGTCCATATCGCCCACAAAGCGATCGACTGCGCCGGCCAGATGCTGAATCCGTTCATCCATGACGGTGGCGGCATTGGTGCTTCCCGCCAGGGCCGACGTCAAATGGCGGCACCACGCGCGCGCCTCCTCGATCATTGCCGGGGCGGAGCTATCCACATCGAGCGCCGATTCAAGCGCTTGCACATAGGAACCAACGGTCGCGCCAATGTGCGGGATATCAGAAAGCCGTGCGTCTACCGGCAGCTCCTTTTGGAGCGCGGCCCACAGCTCGCGCACGGCGGGCTGGGCGCCGGTGCGGACAAAAAGCGCAGGTGGACTTTGCAACAGCCCCAACCAGGGCAACAGCGTAGAGACATCGCGCTGCATGTCGTCCAGGTGATGCTGGATGCGCTCGCTGTAGACGCGCGCGTTCTGCAGCATATCAGTGTTGACGGGGCCATCCGGCGCCTCTGGCTCTGCGGACGCGTTCAGCGTAGCCATGAGCTGCTGGTTAATGGTTTGATGCATGGTTTTGCCCAGCTCTTGCGCAAGCGCATACCACTGACCGGGATCGTTGCGTACAGCCAGGATCTGCTTTTCAACATCCGCCAAATATTGCACCAGGGCATCACTGTGATGATCCATCGACTGGGTGACGGCCTCGGCAAGAGAGGGCAACAGATCCAGAAAGCCCTGCCAGCGCTCCCATGGCCAAACCGGCTCTTGGGTCACTTGCAAACATCCATGTTTGAGCGCAATCAGCGCGCCGGCCAGATTGCCGCTGTCCACCGTGGAGACATAGCTGGGCGGCAGCGGCTCCAAGCTGCGCGTGTCGATCCAGTTTAAAAAGTGGCCGCGATAGCGCTCCAGTCGCTCTAAGGTTTCAAAGGTGGAGTGCAGGCGGGCCACCAGATTCATGGCGCCAATGTAGCCCAGGTCATAAGCGGCCAACGCCGAGAGCAGATACATGCCAACATTCGTGGGCGATGTGCGATGGGCCACCACGCCACGCGGGGATTCCTGAAAGTGATCCGGCGGCAGCCAATGATCATTGGGACCCACAAAATGTTCATAGAACATCCAGGTGCGGCGGGCCAGCATGCGCATGGCGCGCCGCTGGTCAGCCGAGAGCGGTGTGGGCGTCACCTGTTTGGGGCGGCTGATCATATGGGCAATCCACCAAGCCAGCAGCCAAATGGCCAGAAACGGCGCCGCCACCACCAGCGAACGGGGATCCACCCACAGAATGAGAAAGATGAGGGCAACCACAAAGAGCATGGAAGAGAGCATAATGCGCAGCGTCGTGACAGCCGTAGTCTCGTCGCCAAAGAGGCGCACCGTCCGCTCGGCCGTCACCCACTGCAACAAGCGGCGCCGGCGCACAAAGAGGCGCACCAGCGTGGTGGCAATGGCATCCACCAGCAGCAGCGATTCATAGGGTAGAAAGGCAATAAAGAGCAGCCACCGAATGGTATGATTGAGCAGGTCGCGGCGAATTGCTTGCGCGTCATCCCCTTTGGCCAAACCAACCAGCGCATTGAGTAGGCTAGTCAGCAGGGAGGTTGAGGGCGCCAACACGGCCAGCAGCGTCCACAGCCAAGCGGCGCCGGGCAGAAAAGTCCACCCCGCAATGAAAAAGAGCAGCAGCAGCGGCGAAAGCAGGCTGCGCCGCATATTGTCGAAGATCTTCCAGCGGTCGATGAGCCGCAGGTCGTTGGGGACCTGGCTCCAGCCGTTGGCTGCTTTATGGGGCACGCGCCGGAAGAGCCAGGGCAGCAGCTGCCAATCGCCACGCGTCCAGCGGTGGGAGCGCAACACGTTGATGAGATAATGGGGCGGATAATCCTCGTAGAGCACAATATCCGTCACCAGGGCGGCGCGGCCGTGAATGCCTTCAAATAGATCGTGACTCAAGATTGTGTTTTCGGGCACGCGATCGGCCAAGCTGCGCTCAAAAGCGTCTACATCGTAGATGCCTTTGCCCACAAAAATGCCCTCGCCAAAGAGATCTTGATAAATATCGGATACCGCGCGCGTGTAGAGATCAAAGCCGGTATCACCGCCAAACACGCTGGAAAAGAGCGAATGGGTGCTGCTCGTCGGTTTAATCTCCGCGCGCGGCTGCAAAATGGTATAGCCGGATGTGACCTTGCCGCGCGCGTTAAAGCGGGCGCGGTTCAGCGGATGCGCCAACGCGCCAATGAGCCGATGGGCTTCGCCACGCGGCAGCAGCGTGTCGGCATCTAAGGTGATGACAAAGCGCACTTGGGGCAAAATGGCGAGGTTGCCCACCTGGGTTGTATAGCTGGTGGAATCATCTTGGCGCAGCAGCCGGTTAAACTCGTGGAGCTTACCGCGCTTGCGTTCCCACCCCATCCAAACGCCTTCCGATTCGTTCCAGAGCCGACGCCGATGAAAAAGATAGAATGGGTGGCCCGGATATTTGGCATTTAGGGCCCTAATCGCAGCTGTGGCTTGGGCAAGCAGTTCTGCATCGGCCGGCATTTCCTCTTGAGCGGCATCGCCAAAGTCGGTAAGCAGCGCAAAGGTGAGGGAATTGTCTGGCTTGTTGAGCGCGCCGTCAGTGTATAGCTGACCATCAGCGTTGCGCAAGTAATGTTGCTCAAGCTGGGTGCAGAGCGAATCAATATCGGCGGCATGGGCCAGCAGCGCCGGCACCACCACCATGGTGCGATAGTCGGCGGGTACACCATCGCTGAAATCCATTTTGGGCAAGTGGCTGGGCTCCAGCAGCCGCGTCAGCAGGCTGTTGAGCGTGTTGAGCGCAATGGTGCTGGTGGGCGCCAACGAGAGCAGCACAACAAGGCCCAGCATCAGCAGCCCGGCGCCATGCATGGCCGCATACCAGACCGCCACCGCGACCAAAATAAACGTGAGCAGCGCGGCGCTGCCTAAATAGACGCCGGTGGGATGACGCTTCAGCCAGCGGCGTAGGGCCGTCATTCCACGGGGTCGATAGCCTATATTTGCTTCCAACACCGCGCGCCCCTTGTCCAGCAGGTAATAACCCACATGACATTCTGGGGAAAGCGCATTCCACAACGTGGGCAGCGCTGTGTGGGCGCGCCCATTGGTCAGGCCATGCTGTGCGCCCGCCCGTTGGGCCAGCGTTACGGCCTGCTGGGTAACGGCCAATTCATCAAAGCGGGCCGCACGCGCCAATCGTTCAATCTCCTTCCGATATACGTCGCGGCTGGCAAAGTCCATGTGGGCATAGACCGAGCTGGGCTCCGCACAGAGCGTTTGATGAACCAAGCTCACGTCTTCAAAAAATTCGGACCAGTTCTGCCCATCCAGCGCGCGCAGGCTTGGGATCACGCGGGCCACAATCTGCTCATCGTCCAGTCGCGTGGCAATCGGCGTGAAATACTCAGGAAGCGTATCAAACAGATGCACCAATGTGCCCGCCGCGTAGCCCAAACTCTCTAACAGAGCCAAACGCAGCATAATGGGCAGCGCCCAAACCTCGCCCATATTCAGCGGCGTAACCGTCTGGTATGCCGCGACATAGCGCTGCAAACGGGCCGGCTCCACGTTATACTGTTCATGGGCCAGATAGGCGCGCGCCAGGCCATAGACGCGCGGCAGCCCCTGCATGGGCATGGTGTCGCCCGCCGATTCGGTGCGCAACTTGGGCAATTGTGCATAATAGTTTTCTGGCAGATCTTGCGCAATCTGACGCAGCGCTTGCTCTACAATGTAAAAATTGTCCAACATCCACTCTGCTGCATAAGAAGGCAGTGAGCCATTGACATCGTGAGCAGCAAAACGGGCATGGGACTCTTTGAGCCAATTTGATATAAGGGGGAGGCGTTGGGTCAGTTGAGGATCGTTTTTTGCGTAGGTAATATCTTGATGTGACTTGGCGACTTTACGGGCGGCGCTCTCTAAACGGCCGCCCGCTATATCGGCCAGCTCTTCATCGAGCTGGCTTTCAACGCCGTGGCTTGGGTTACTTGATGGCATATTCATGAGCATTAATACGTTTTTCTTTAGGTGGTGCATCGTTTAAAAGCATACGCTCGGCATAGAGCGGTTCAATTTCACTTACCTCCAGATCCTGGTGCACATAGAGCGGCGCGCTGCCATAGTTGATGAAGCTGGCGGCCAAACGTCCGTAGGGATGGCCGCTGTGACCAGAATGGCCGTGAGCGGCCAAAACCACCAGATCAATGGGCTCATCCTCAACAAACTTGAGCAAGGCTCGTTCCACATTGTCGCTTTCCAGGATGCGAATCTGTGGCTCTGGCGAAAGCCGAGAGCGCAACTGTTCAAAGTAGCGGTGTGCTTCTGCGCGGTTGCGCTCTACAATGCGATGCAATAAATCGCGATCGCTTTCAGACAGGGGCACGCGCTGAATCATATCGGGCGGCGTCACCACGTGGGTCAAGATGAGATTCGCGTTGTGGTGTCGCGCCAGTGCACTGGCCAGCGGCAAAATGCATTCAGCGCGCGTCGAGCCATCTAGCGGAGCCAGAATATTTTGATAGGGCGTGGCGTATAGCTCGCCATTGGGCGTGCGGTGTCCGGCGCTGCCGTGGGCCGGCACAATAAGCGTGGATTTATGGATGCGTTCAATGACTTTATGGGCAACGCTGCTCAGATTCCAGCTGCTCAGTCCGTGCTGGCCGTGGGTGCTCAGCGCCACCAAATCGAAATTTTCCTTTTGGGCATATTCAACAATGCGCTCGGCAGCCGGACCTTCCAAAACCACTTGTGCGGCCGGTAAGTTAAAACGTTCCAACCGTTTACTCGTCTCAGCTAAATATGATTGGGCTTCGGTTTTGCGCAGACGCCAATCAACCGGGTCAATCTGCGTCTCCGCCGCGTTTTCTTCGACAACGTGCAACAACGTGACCCTAGAGCCATTTATGCGAGTTACGGCAACCACATGTGGCAGTACGGCCTCGGCCAACGCCGAGCCATCTACTGGAACCAAAATTTTATCTAACATGCTATTACTCTCCAGTGAACCAGGGCTTGCGTTTGAAAACAGTCGCGTGCTCTATCAGTGCGATACTCGGTGGCGGATACGTTCCAACCCTCAAAATGCGCTGCGCTTTTTCGCATACTTTAGAGCAGCAAGTGTGCTGGCGCCCAGCCGCTTGAATCATAGTACTTAGAAGCTGTCTGAAAAGTCTCGATTGGGTACAAAACATTCCGGGAAAGGGCCGATTGCGGATGATTTGACCAGAATTTCGTGGCCCTTTCCCGGAATGTGACACGCCTTAATCACCTTTTCAGGCGGCTTCTTAGACTATACAAATAAGGTTTAGATTTCAATAGGCCAAGTTGGATTATGCAGGTACAAAGGTAGATATACCCATCAGTTCCAGAGACTATATCTTCATATGGACCCTTATCTATATCTAGTCACTGGCCTGCCGCCGCCAAAGTTGCTACAATTGCCATGCGCTTGGGTAGCGATCGGGTGGTAACCCGAAAAAGAAAAGGGCCGGTTTCTCACAATGAGAGACCGGCCCTTTTCGATATGTGGTGCGATATGCGCTCTTGTAATCCGAACTTATCCGCATCCGCTTTGCGCCTGTACGTAGCTGAGGGGTGTGCATACGTGTTTCAGTCGGGTGGAGGCGATTAGCGTGCGTCGCACTGGCCCGCAAAATAGCCGGAAAATAGTCCCCATGGCGGCCAGTGCGTGGCACGCGGGTCTACGAGACATGTTGCACTCGCGTATGGAATTATGCACACCCCTCGCTTAGCGCTAAATGAGAACCGGCGTTTCAATGCGCCTATTGCGCCAACAGAAAACGCCGGTTCTCATCTCAACCGCAGGATAGCTTGCCTAAATCGTGTCAAATAGCGATAGATTCGGGCAAAATAACCGTAATGCGTGCGCCATTACCGGGGTGTGAATCCACTTCGAGCTGGCCCCCAAAGAGCGCCAAACGCTCGCGCACGCTGTACAGACCATACCCTTGTTCGGGCTGCCATTTGGGTTTGACAACCTGGCCGGCTTCAAAGCCCACACCTTCATCCTCAACGGCAATTAGTTTGCGCTCATCCTGGCTATACAGACGGACCAGCGCGTTATTTACATTGGCATGTTTAACCACATTGAAAAGCAGCTCTCGAACCAGTTGAAAAATAAGCACATAAAGCTCTTCGCTCTGCACATTGTATTCAAAATCTGGCTCAACCTGAAGCTCAACATGCAGGCCGTGCACGCGCTCTATGTGGGCGACCAGCCACTGCAACGCGACTTGCACACCTTCATCATGCAATACCGGCGGGCTCAAGTCCACGGCCAGAGAGCGGGTCGAATCGATGGCCTGTCTGAGCAGCTTTGCAGACTGGGCCAGGTTTTCCTGGACGGACGCCAAGGCGCCCTCTTTGGTATCCGTGGTGAGCAAATGCAAACGCATCTGCACACCGTATAGAAGCTGCTGCACGTGATCATGCAAAATTTGGGCAATCCGTTTGCGCTCGCGCTGCTCGGCCAGCGTCACGGCAGAGGCCAGCGTGCGGATCTGCCGGTTTTGCTCAACGAGCATTTCGGCCTGCTCAATCAATTGCCTCTGTTGGCTGGCAAGGTCGCTACGCATAGCCGCCTTTTCCAGCGCATTATGAATAGCGCGCTCTAAAGAGACGCGTGAGAGCTGCCCCTTGAACAAATAGTCGTGTGCGCCTCTTTGCATGGCGGCTACGATCACGTCTGGATGCTCCTCACCGGTGAGCACAATCACGGGGGCCTCCGCAGCCACCAATTGCTCCAATAGCTCGAAACTATCCACATCCGGCAAGCGATAGTCGAGAAGCACCAGGTCGGGCGCCTGCTGTTGAATCGCCGCCAGTCCTTCATGCCCATTGGTGGCCTCTGCCAAAACAAAATTCTGGTCCAGAAGGCGACGCACTTGCTCACGGTCGATGGCATCATCATCGATCAGCAGAATTGCAGTTTGCGAATCAGTCATTAGACGACCTCCGGGGGAAATTCAATAATGCGATTATACGTGTCGAGCAGCTTGATCATCTCCTGAAAGTCATGCCCGGCGCGCGATTTGAGGAAATAGCCGGCAATCTGCTTGTTGTATGCAGCCATCTTATCTTCATCGCGATTCGAGGTGGTTAGCACAAAGACGATACTGCTTTTGAGCATATCATCTTGACGCAGCTCAGTTAAAAATTCAATCCCATTCATCTGCGGCATGTTGATGTCCAACAGAATGAGATGCGGCCGAGTCGGGCCGTTGCTGACGTGCAGGTCACGCAACAGCGCAAGCGCCTCCAGCCCGTTCTTTACCACCGTCAATGATGCGACAATAAACCGCTGCCTGCGAAATGCACGCAAGAGGGCCTCAGCATCTACATCATCATCTTCAACCAATAGGATCTGTAGCATCTGTTTACTCACGATGTTTTTCTTTTTGATTGTAGAATTTGCATGTTGCTCTCGGATTTCTTACTCGGCGCTGAATTGCGGCCATGTAAAGCGGAAGGTAGCGCCGCGCCCTTCTGCCGATTCGACCCAGATGGCACCCCCCATGCTTTCCACGGCCTTCTTGACCACAGCTAATCCCATGCCGCTGCCCTCTAGCTCATCGCGTGGGCGCAAGGTCTGGAAGATTTGGAAAATACGTTCGTGAAACGCCGGGTCAATGCCGGGGCCATTGTCTTGCACGGTAAATACAAACCATTCACCTTGCGCCTGCGCCCCGATGTCGATCCGCCCATCTACACCTTTATGATGCTTGATGGCATTATTGATCAAGTTGCGCAGCACAAGCTCCAAGGGAATGCGATGGGTATAAAAGGCCGGCATATTGGCAGCCACATGAATGGTAAATGTAGCCGGCGGATCAAGCAATTCGACGATCTGTGCGACCAAATCGCCGCTCTCTACCCACTCTACAGCAGACTGTTGGCGCCCCACACGGGAATAGGTGAGCAGATCTTCCAGCAGCTTTTCCATGCGCTGCACGCGCCCACGCAACGTGGCGAGATGCTGGCGAGATTCGGCCGGCAATGTGTCCCCCACATCATCGGCAATCCAGCTGGCCAGGTGGTCGATGGCGCGCAGCGGCGCTCGCAGATCGTGAGAGGCCACGTAGGCAAATTGATCCAGATCGCGATTGCTGCGCTCCAATTCGGCAGTGCGATTGAGAATGCGCTGTTCCAGCGTGGCATTCAGCTCTTGCAAAGCAGCTTCAGCCGCCTTGCGCGCTGAAATATCTTCCACCACGGCCAGCCGATAAATAACGTCGCCGGCTTCGTTGCACACCGAGGAGGCCGTTACGTGAACCCAAATAAAGGAGCCATCGCGCCGGATGTAGCGCTTCTCCACGCCGTAGCTGGGTAAATGCCCGGCAATTAGCTGTTCATTGAGGGCGGCGCTGCGCGCCTTCTCCTCGGGATGTACAAAATCAATAAAAGGCTTCTGTAACAGCTCCGCACGTGAATAGCCCATGATCTCACACAGCCGTTCGTTCACCTGCAAATAATAGCCTTCGGGGCTGGTATGGGCCATGCCCACGGCAGCTTGTTCAAACGTGCTGCGGAAGCGTTCCTCACTCTCATGCAGCTCGGACTGGCGTTGGCGCAGATCTTGGTAGAGGCGCGCATTTTCAATGGCGCCCGCGGCGCGGCGGCCTAAATCTTCGGCCATGTGCAGGTCGGCTTCGGTAAAAAGGCGCTGGCTCTCGCTGGATACAAGTGAGATGGCCCCCAAAACGTGGTCATGCAGCAACAGCGGCACCACCATGACGGAACGATAGCCAACCATGCGCAGCAACTCCCGCCCTTCCTCGTTTTGCGCCACGCCCTCCAACATGGTTTCGGTAATTTCTGGGTAATATTCAGATTTGCCGGTCCGAATTACGTAAGGGGCGCCATTGGGCGCATTGAGATCTAGCGGATAGCGTTTGCGCAGTTCATGGGCCCAATGCACTTTGGCCGGGTCGGTATGGATGAGCGCCGCGTTCTCAATCGAGCCGCTCTCGTTCTGCAAGTCGATCGCGCACCAGTCGGCAATGCTGGGCACAGCGGCCTCTGCCACATTTTGCAGCGTCACCCCGTAGTCCAGTGAACCAGCCAGAATGGTGCTGGCTTGTACCAAAAACTGCACGCGGCTCTCGGCGCGCTTGCGTTCGGTGATGTTACGATTGATGGCGACTGAACCAACAGTGGCCCCGCTTTCATCGTACATCAATACGGTGATGTTAGAAATATTAACGGGCTCACCACTCTTTGTGCGCTGGATAACTTCGCCACGCCAATGGCGCCGTGCGGCCAATTCTGCGCGCGCCTGCTCCATGCTGATGCCGGCAAATTCTGTGTCAAGCACGTCGGACACCGTCCGCCCCATGACTTCCTGGGCTGTCCAATTATAAAGCTGCTCGGCGCCCGTGTTCCACGTACGAATGCGAAATTCAGCATCGGTGGAAATGACGGCATCCTCTACATTGTCCAACAGTTGCGCCTGGTAGCGCAATTGGGCATCAGTCTCTTTACGTTCGGTAATGTCTAAATTAAGGCCCGTAAAGCGAACGGGCTGGCCATCGTCATCGCAGCTTACCTGGCCAACCGCCAGCAGCCAGCGCTCGCCGCGCTGCGCGTGGAGAATACGATACTCCTCATTCCATTCATCATTTCCAGCCAAAACTTCCTGCAAACGCATCTCAATACGCGCCTGATCGTGCGGATGAATGACCGCCATCCATGTTTCCAGGTTGGGGTCCGCCTGTGGCGAAATGCCGTAAAGCGCATAAAATTCCGGCGACCAATAGGTTTTATTGGTGGCCAAATCCCAATCCCAAACGCCACTGTGGGACATGCGCTGGGCCAACGCCAATGTTTCGTGCGTTCTGCGCAGCGCCTCCTCGGCGTGCCGGCGTTCTGTTATATCTCGGGCGCTGCTGACGATGCCCATAATGTCGCCCTGGATATTGCGCAAGGGCATGTTGAGCGTATTCCAATAGCGAGTAACGCCATCGTGCTCCAACATATTTTCCGTGGATTGGGTCAGGCCCAGCTCCAAGATGGCGCGCTCGTTATTTTCAATATCGACCGCGTTTTCATTATTGGCCGCGGGCTGCGGAAAGAGATCAGCGTAGCGCTTGCCAATAATGCCTTCCTGGTTTATGCCCACCTGTTCGACCGCCGCCCTATTCACCAAAATGTAGCGGCCTTGACGGTCGCGTACAAAGATAGCATCGCGGCTGCTCTCCAAGATGCCGCGCAAAATTGCATTGCTTTGCTCAAAGGCCCGCTCAGCCTGTTTCTGCTCTGTGATCTCTTCAATCACAATGTTGATAGCAGAAACTGCGCCGCCGGCATCATATAGGGGAAACCAGCTTTCAATCCAGGTATGCGGCACGCCCGGCTGCGAGGGGATCTCACCGGTTAATTCCAGGCGAATCACCGGTTCACCGGTGGCGAGCACGTTGCGGAGCGCCGCTTCTGTTTTAGCGGCTAAGTCTGGGAACAGTTCGCGCCCTGTGCGGCCAATGTGGTCGGCCACCGGCAGACCATTCATCTCGGCCAAGCGTTCATTCACGCGCTGATAGCGCAGCTCTCGGTCCAGTACGCAAAGACCAATGGGCGCCGAATTGTAGATGGCTTCAAGCTCATTTAGATGACGTCGCGCCTGCTCTTCGCTCTGCCGCAGGGCCAGCTGAGCCTGCTGACGTTCAATGGCGATGGCTAGCAGATTGGCCACCGATTGCAGAAAGTCCACATCATAAGGAGCGTAACTACGCGCTTCTTGACTGTGGGCGCCAAGCACCCCAAACGGCTCCCCAGGACCGTGAATGGCCACGCTTATGCCGCTGCGCACATGATGGTCCAGAAGCAGATCCGGCCCGTGAAAACGCGTTTCGGACGCCATATCGCGCAGCACCACGGGGCTTTGGGCGTAGAGCGTGTAGCCGGCTTGCGAATTGATATCTGCCGGTACCGTGGCCCGCCCAATGAGCCCGGCTTTCCACCCGACCCCGGCGCGCAGAAGCATGGCGTCTTGATCCGCCTGCAATTGCAGAAGCTTGCAAAATTCCACACCGAGCACCTCGGCCACCTGTTGCGTCGTTTCGGCAAAGAGCGCATCCAAATCGGTGCTGATCAGGGCTTGGCGGCTGAGCGTGGCCAATGCCTGCTGTTGGCGGCGTTGGCGCTCTTCGCTCTCCGCGCGCTTGAGGTCACTAATGTCAATAAAGGTGATGACGACCCCTTCAATTTCGTCTTTTGTGGTGCGGTATGGAAAGAGGCGCACTACATACCAACGGCCACTGTCATCCTGCACGGTGGCTTCCACGCGTTCGGATGTAGCGTGGACGTGATCTGCCAGCCCGGCCAGATCCGTGTGCCGCAGACGATGGGTAATGTGGGCAAGCGGACGTCCCTGGTCGGCCTCGACCAGGTGAAAGAGTTTGGTCGCGCGCGGCGTAAAGCGACTGATACACAGGCGCGCATCCAAAAATATGGTTCCTACATCTGTTGAAGCAATAAGATTGAGCAGATCGCTATTGGCGCGATTGAGAGCCTCGACCTTTTCCTTCAACCTGTTGTTAACAGTGACCAGCTCTTCATTCATTGCATGTAATTCTGCTTTCCAGCGATACAATACAGTCACAGCTTGAGAATATATATCATTTGGCTCTGTAAAAACAAGCTATTCTTGAACGATGCCCTCGTAATCATACCTAAATTCTTAGATTTAGACAACGAAATGAAACGGCTCTCCATGTCTCGCTTTATGTTTAGTTGGGTGGCAAATCGG
This sequence comes from Caldilineaceae bacterium, assembly GCA_020634755.1. Classification (GTDB taxonomy): domain Bacteria; phylum Chloroflexota; class Anaerolineae; order Caldilineales; family Caldilineaceae; genus JACKBC01. The sequence goes on from JACKBC010000019.1 coordinate 103,248, forward strand.
AATGGCAAATAAAAAACGGTTAGCCCGATACTTTTCTGGCTAACCGTTTTTTTGAATTCAATGTTCAAGGGGCCGCAAGGGCGCCAACAAGGCAGGCGACCGTTTCGTTTGCTGAATCCGGCCCTCATTCCTATTGTGATTATTATGGGGCAGCCCCACCCTTACGCTTACCATTACCCACATGTTACTTGCCGTGGGCGGAAGCCAGGTGCGTCGCACATGGGTAAACTGGAACGATTCTCGAGGATAGTATGCGACGCAAAGATCCATTTCCCCACGTGTGGCTAAAGCTTAAGTCCTTAAGAGGGAATCGTTTTCTGGGCGTGCTGGCGTTCTATTTGCAATGTTTCTAGCTTATTTAAGTGGGGTAATTTGGCGCCAGAATGGTTGGAGTCCGACGCCAGCCCATTTGTATTGCTCACATGCAATTGGCGAGCGAGAATAGCGGCCTGTTCGCGACAATGTACATCCAGCTTGCTCAAAATATTGTGAACGTGATTTTTCACGGTGCCCGTTTCAATGACCAGCTCTTTGGCAATGGCATCGTTGCTGAGACCTTTTTCAACAAGTTGCAGCACTTCCCACTCGCGCGGGGTGAGTTCGGCAAACATATCGTCTATATGTTCGGCTCGGATGCCATACAGCTCTTTTGTCATTTGCTTCAACTCTGCAACACGCGCCATCAATGTAGCGGCCACTTGGGGGCACAACATAAATTCATCGTCGTATACGGCGCGGATTTTCTTTACCAGGTCACCCAACGATTCTTCGTGATAGACATAACCGGCTATACCTTCTTCTACACAGTGCAAAACAACGTTGTTGGATTTTACCATCCCCGTAATAATTACCTTGACGTCATCCTCATTTTGATGAATATGGTGCATGCAGGACAGCATGCCTTTATCAGGCAAACTAAAGTCGATGAGCACCACATCACACTTATGACGTCGCAGCTTATCTACCATCTCGTTTACACTGTGGGCAAAATCTACGACTTGCAGATCCGGTTCCTCGCGCAGTACAGCGGCAAACAGTTCACATGTCATGCGCGTTGGTTGTACAAGCAGTAAACGAATCATTATCTATTATCTCCTTAAAGGCGCCACGGGGTACATAAATGAGAAACACCAAACGTGTTCTCAACGTATATCCGTGCTACATTCAAGGATACACTATTGGGATAACAATTTAAATGGGGATCTTCTGCATTTAGGGGTGTGGATATCCCCCATATGGGTTAGAGGATATACATATAGATTCGGGATGTAGGGTTGGGGATATAAAAGTCAGCGGGGAGAGAGGTGGCTAGACCCAGCCCTTGCGGACGGCCTGTACGGCGGCTTCCACGCGTGACGTAACTTGCAGCTTGGACAACAGTGCGCCAATGTGTTTTTCCACAGTGCTTTCGCTAATGTGCAGCTCCAGCGCAATCTCTTGATTTGTTTTGCCGTCGGATATGAGCGCCAAAACCTGTTTCTCTCTGGGGGTTAATTCGCTTTTGTCGTGATTATTGCGCGCCATGGCGCTCATTGTGGCTACGGCCCGTCGGCTCATCCAGCCCTCTTCTCCAAGCGCCACGCCGCGTACGGCATCAATGATCATGTGAGGAGCCTCTTCTTTGGTCAGATATCCAGAAGCGCCCATCAACAGAATTTTATTGATATAGTGGTCGTCAGAATAGGCACTCAACGCCAGGATGCGCACGGGCAACTGTGTGTTTTTAATCTGCTGCGCCACCTCCACCCCAGAGAGCTTGGGCATTTTAACATCTAAGATAAGCACATGAGGCTTATGTTTCTCCACCAAAGACAAAACTTCAGCGCCGTCTTCGGCCTCGGCCACAATGTTTATATCGGGTGCCCTTTCCAGCAACGCGCGGATGCCAGCACGTACCACTGGATGGTCATCTGCTAAAATCACATCTATCTTTGCCATGTGCTCTTGGGTAAAATAAGCTCCCTAACTCAAATTAGGCAATTCTGCCCAGGAAAGTATAAAGGAGAAACAGATAATTCGGTATGACCTATATGTTTCAGTAAAACCGATCTATTAATACCGGCTGTATAATGCCCATTTATTGTACTCAATTTCTCGATCTTAGACAATCCACTCGATCGATGTAGCGTATTTCAGCTTACATATTTTCATTGGGCAAACCATACGCCAAGTTCAACAAGTTGGGTGTCATAAAGTTGGGTGTCATAATGACTGCAACCAAATTGGCAACCGCGCCCCGCCTCGTTCATATTCTACATGTACCCCAACTTGTATCCAGCAACTGTACAGATACTGTATGTAAATCGGTAGAAATCCGATATGATATGGTCAAACATTTGCACAGAACTTAGATCTCTTGAATCTTTATCTTTTTGAACACGACTTGCGCACACCGTCGAACTGCGACAAGAAGCTTATAGCACCAACCAAACAATTGACCAAGCCATTTTGACTCCCGGTTTGCGTAAGCCCTATTGGAAAAACAATCATGAGCTACACGGTCTTCATTATTGAAGACAACAAAGCAATTCGCTCGGCCTATCATCAAGTGCTCAGCCGTGAAGCGGATATGTACATTGGCGGAGAAGCTGCCACAGCTGCCGAAGGGCTGGCCAAACTATCTGAGATTGACGTTGATGTCATCTTAGTAGATTTGGCGCTGCCAGATCAAAGTGGGCTAGAACTACTAATACGCATAAAGCAAGAGTATCCAACCAAACCCGTACTCATTGTATCCGGTCAGCCCGAATATGTCTATAAACCACGTGTTCTAAAATTGGGGGCAAGCGGCTACATCGACAAGGTCAAGGTGGTTGGCGTTCTGGCCGATGCCATTCGGATGGTGACCAGCGGTTATATCTATACGGCTCCAGACATCCCCTATAATGTCAATAATTATTAGACCACGGCAACCAGAGGATGAGCTTCTCATGGGTAGCGGCCCAGTTTATTGATCGATCGCTTTTCCCAGATGTCAACAGGCCCTAAAATAATCATGTCCAAAAGGAGATAAATCATGTCACTCTTAGGCTTTTTAGTTTTACTACTTGTGGCCGCCATCTGCGGCGCCCTCGGTCAGGCCATTGCCGGCTACTCTGTTGGGGGCTGCGTCATTTCAATTGTAGTCGGTTTTGTGGGCGCCTTTTTAGGCATGTGGATTGCCCGTCAATTTGGGCTGCCGCAACTCTTTGTGGTAACCGTGGATGGTGAACCATTCCCCATTGTCTGGTCCATTGTGGGTTCGGCTCTTCTGGCCGCCATTGTCGGTCTCATTACACGACCGCGCATTGCCTATTAACATTCAGCGCCACTTGGTATTCCGACAACCCCGCCCCCATCCCCCATCAATCTGCTCGTTGAATTCTCTTGGAAGCAATCTAAAAAGTCACAATTGGGGCCAAAAACATGCCGGGAAAGGGCCGATTGCGCATGATGTGACCAGGATTTCGTGGCCCTTTCCCAGCATGTGACACACCTGAACCACCTTTTTAGACAGCTTCTTAACACAATGGTAGCGCCCGCCATATGTAAGCTGGGGGTGCGCTTGTTGTGTACAAGCTTATACCTGTTGGTACTGTCGAGGCACATGCAAGACAGCGCCCGCTCCTTCATAATAAAAGTGTATGGCGAGTATCAATTACTGACGAAAAGTTGTCCTGGGTTTACACCTAATCGGGACGAATTTAGAAGCGAATAGGAGAGAAGATTAATATGCTTATTAAAGAAATGATGACGCGTAACGTTGAGGTTGTGCGCCCCAATGCCAGCATACAGGATGCGGCCAGCAAGATGAAGTCGCTCGACATTGGTTCGCTGCCCGTTTGCGATGGCAGCAAGATTCACGGCATGATCACAGATCGCGATATTGTTATTCGCGCCGTTGCGGAAGGGCGAGACAGCACCCAAACCAAGGTGGCTGATGTGCTCACAGACAACCTTATCTACTGCTTTGAAGATCAATCTGTACAGGAAGCCGCAGACGCCATGCAACAATACCAGATTCGTCGCCTGCCTATTGTGAACCGGGATAAAGAGCTAGTGGGCATCATCTCTTTGGGCGATCTGGCTGTAGATACGGAGAACGAAAAGCTGGCGGGCGCCACCCTGGTAGATGTCTCGCAACCGGCTGTCCCCGCCCGCTAAGCTCACAAATACAGCGGAAATGCGTAGGTTCAACTGGCGCTCAGGAAGTTGACAATAAATGCCCTCGGCACTCTTCATAAAATGAATCGAGAGACAAGGTCAAGTGCCGAGGACATCACCGTCTGAGCGCCCAAAGAGCCCGCATGCAATAGGTTAAAATAAATAGGTCTTGCGCAAGCTTTGAGTCAGCTCATCCTGAGCCGTGACGCTTGCCTTTGTGGCCATCCACAGGCGCTGCGTAAGACGTAATAAACAAGGAAGAGCTTTTATGAATAAACAGAAAATAATTGACCATCTCAACGAAGATCTGGCCGGCGAGCTATCGGCCATTGTGCAGTACATTACCTATGCCGCCAAAGCCACGGGACCCTATCGCCCCCAGCTGAAGCAATTCTATTTAGACGAGGTGCCCGATGAGCAGGGACATGCCCAGTTTCTGTCTGAAAAAATTGTGGCGCTGGGCGGAGAGCCCACCACCAAACCGCGCCCGGTAGCAGCCGCCGAGACCAATCGCGAAATGCTAGAAGCCGTGCTACAGGCGGAAAAAAAGGCCATTGCTGACTATACCAAGCGTGTAGAGGAAGCGGAAAAGTTTGGCGATAAAGGGCTCGTCGTCCAGCTCGAGGACATTGTGGCCGACGAGACAGGTCATGCGGAAGAGACCGAGCGCATCCTGCGTGATTGGTCACACGCCTAAGGGTCTGTCCGTACATTCTCTGTGCCCCAGTCATCTGTCGGAGACGGCTTACGATCCACAGCCGAATTTACGGATCGGTTCTGAGCACAAACATGAATCTCTCGGGAGTCCAACCCAGGTTTCGGTTCGAAACCTGGGTTTTTGTTTGGCATGCCGTCCCGCACAGGAGAAACCAAATATGCTTTAAGCGGGTAAAACAACAGCGGCCACAATGTGTGGCCGCTGCACAATTTTCTACTTTGGGTGATTCTGTCGCTTATTCGACAGCTGTAAAACGATAGGCGTTACGCACTTGAGATACGGGTCTGGAAGTGCGTCGCGCCTGTTCGACTGGGTGAGTCCTTCAGTTCTATGATGGCTCGGTGCTGCGCACAACTGCCATCATACAAACCCAAAACTATTCACGAATTACGTTTTCGCGTTTGGTATTTAGATAGACCCCTTCGCTGCTTACAGACGAAATTTGGTCCGGCGTCACATAGCGATCGGCGCCAAACCAGCCGCCATCAATGCGGATAAAGCCGCTGTAATTTAAACGCTTCGCCAACTCCTCGGGAATCTGATCTCTGGGGTCAAAGGTCTCCAACAGTCCACCCACAAATGTATTCTCACCGGGGATATCCTGGTGTGCGGGTGCTGTAGCCGGTATGGCGCCATCGGCATATTCCTCATCGCTTATGGCGCCAAAATAGATAGTATCGACCGAGCCAATGTCCTTGCGGTCACTATCGTATACGGTCATCCCTTCACGGACCTGGTTTAGCAGCTTCACGTGGTCTTGATCAAACGTAGCTGTGTGATTCATCATCTCTATTTCCTCCTTATCTCAATGTATCAGGCGGCGAACCGGTTGCGGCCACGACTTGCACAATTACGACTTGCACAATATCGTATTCTAGCAAGTCATTAAGCTTGAAGTCGCTAAGCTTTAAGTGACTAAGCTAACATGTGATTAAGCTGACAATGACTCAGCGCGTTGCGCAACCGATCCTACAAACAGGATAGCCGGCGAGCTGGAAAATTGCAGCTATCTAGGCACGATTACGAGATATATGTTTAGGTATAGAGAGTAGTTTTGCGTTGTTGCAGAGTGGTAACGGGGCGTAGCAGGGGGGAAAAGAGCGGATTTTTAACAATCAGTAAATCGCAGCGGGTCGAGGCTCACATGGTCTCGAATTGTATGCCAGCAGTCGCACCCCGCCGAAAGCCACCAGCAAACAGAATGTTTTGCATGATGGCGGTTGTGTCTGGCAACGAGCCAGCCAATTGCATAGCGTGCGCAAACCCAACGTCACACGGTCTGACCAGCGACCCTTTTGGGTTTGGGCAATCTATCGATGCGGCTTAAATTGTCTCATCATAAGATGCATAACTGCGCATTGACAAATATAAAACCAGCGTGGCCAAAATGCTTGCGCCCATCCACAGTTGAATCATCATACTCATCATAATTTTTCTCCTAAAAATATTGTCAAAACAGATGTAAACATTTGATTAGAACTTACGCAAGCCTAGAGTAGAATCGCCTCGCCAAAGGTGCATCTTTCCCCTGGCAATCCACAGGTGCTGCGTAAGTCGCATTGATTTCTTATCTATCAGTATGATGCAGGAAGTTTAACGCCGATGCCGCTATATGTTAACGAAGCGTTATTGGTAAATTGCTGGAAAAAAGGACCTCTTTCACGCCGCATAAAAAAATCCGCCCCCATTGCTTGGAGACGGATACACTAGACATAGTATGCCTTCGTCAGTCAAACCACTACATACTCATTAAAATGAGCCCCCTGGGACTCGAACCCAGAACCCGCGGCTTAAAAGGCCGCTGCTCTGCCAATTGAGCTAGGGACCCGCAGACGTTTGTAAAATATAGCACAATGTGGCGGAAAATAAAAATAATTTGTGTCTTGAACGCCACTTAAAGTGTGCGCTGTTTAAGGCCAGGCTAGCGCAGCAAAAAGGTGGCGCGATTTAAGACGATTTCCGATTTGGCCACAGGCAGCTGCACGGTAAAGGTGCTGCCCGCATTGGGCTGGCTTTCCACCCAGATTTTGCCGCCGTGCAGTTCCACCAGCACGTGCACAATATAGAGCCCCAAGCCAAATCCTTGCCCGTGCTGGCGCGCCTCGCTGGTGCGAAAGAAGCGCGTAAAGAGCGTATCCAAATGTTCAGGGGCAATGCCAATGCCGGTGTCCGCCACGGTCAGCAGAATGTGGTCGCCGTCTGCCTCGGCTTCCAGCGCCACCTGAATTTCGCCTCCTTCCGGCGTATATTTGATGGCGTTGGAGAGCAGATTATCGACGATTTGCCCCACGCGGATCTGGTCACACAAAACCAGCGGAATTTCATTGCGCATGTGGAACGTAACCGTGTGCGCTTTGGCAACAATTTGCGGCTGCAACAGTTCAATGGTCTCTTCAATCAGCGGCGGCAATTCAACGGCCGTCAGCAAAATTTCGAGCTGCCCCAGTTCAATGAGCATCATATCCAAGAGCGTGCTGATCAACTTGCGCAGACGGTCCAACCCCTGCTCCATGCGCTCTAAATAGGTCTGGCTTTGCGGCGTCGGCAAGGTGAGTTCCCCCTCCAACAAGCCTAAATAAGCCTGAACAGTGGTCAACGCACCGCGAATTTCATGGGTGGCCATGCTCACCAATAGCGAATGCAGGTCGTTACTCTGCGCCAGCTCAGCATTGAGCGCGCGCAGCTCCAGGTTAGAATTACTCAGCTTGCGCTGCAACAGCTGGGATTCATTGTGCTTCTGCGTTATCTCTTGCCGCAGCCGCTCATCGTCAGAAACATCTTCCAGCAAATGAATAATGCCGTCAATGGCGCCGTCATCATTGCGCTTGGCCAGTTCGGTCATGCGCACATAGGTTACCTGCCCATCTTGGCCATCGCGATTGATGGTATCCAGGCAGATGAACTCTTTTTCACCTTTCATGATGGCCGCCAATTCAGCCTCGATCCCAATAAGTTCCGGCACAACATCGGCCAGCGGCCGGCCAATGTTGTCGGGCGCACATTCAGCAAAAAGTTCGGCATTGCCCTGGGCCTCGGTCACGCAAAATTCCGCATTGGTAATGAGATAGCTGATCTGATGAATGCGCTCTAAATGTTGAACAATCGTATTATTCATGGCTGTCATCCCCTCAGACGTTTTGCACAAGCAAGCTGGCCAGCTCTTTGAAAAGTGCTTCGACATGGTCACCCGTCTTGGCGCTGACCAAATGTACAGAGGAGCCCAGCTGCTGGGCCACATTTTGTAACATCTGATCGCTGATGGCGCGTTCCGGCATTAGATCCAGCTTGTTTGCCGCCAGCACAAGCGGCGCCTGGGGCGTAATAGCATGAATCGCTTTGGCATAAGCAGTCATTTTGTCAATGGTTTCACGGCGCGTTAAGTCACACACCAGAATTGCCCCCGCCACCCCATTGAGATAGGAACGGCGTAATTCGTCCACTTCATCGGCGCCGGCAATGTCCCACAGCATAATCGACAGCTCTATGATCTCATTGTTGTGCGGCGTCATGACGATTTTGCGGCTCACTTTAACGCCAATGGTGCTCACATAGCGATCCTCAAAACGATTGTAAATAAACCTGCGCACGAGGCTTGTTTTGCCGACGGCAAAGGGCCCCAAGAGACAAACCTTTTTACTAATTTTGCGTTCTTTTCCAGAATTCATCAATGTTTTCTCTAAAGTTATCTATGCCCGGTTTTCCTCTTGCCACGCATATATTGGATAAGGGTGGGAGCGCGATGGGGCTTATGCGCTGTTCCATCCATTTCCACACGTTGACCATGGGGCTTTATCTGCGCATGGCTCGGTCTGGCGTTTGGCTTGCTGCGCCCCACCCGCATAAGCTGGTGGTTCAGCTGCTGGCCGATTTCAACAAAGTGCGAGGCGTCGCCATCATAATCGGCCAGCTTTTGATAATGATGGTGCTGAATATCAATTACCTGACGGCGCAATGCATTGCGGAAGCCAGCCGGTTCCACGCCATCTGCCACCACCGCAATATACACATGCTGAGCGGTTTCAATCAAGATTTGGTGCTCGCCATACTGGATCTCATCCAGCCGTTCGTCCTCATTATTGCCAAATGCGTCCGCGGCAAAGTCACGAATGGCCGTCAACATGCTGCTGATCAGGTCGGCATCGGCCAGCTCGTTCTCTTGATCTTGCGATTCGTGCCAGAGCAACAGCCCGCTCTGTCGGTGGATCAAAAATGTCTCGGCTATACGAAAAGGCAGCGAGTCGCGCAGGATCAAATCACTTTCAGAGACGCCGTTTAGGCGCGCCCACAAGCGCCGACTCTGGTAGCTGATGCTATATGTGGTGCGCAGTTGGGTATCCATCTTGCGCGCCAGCTCGCGCACGGCTTCCGAAACAGCCCGCATCACCAATTGACCAATAATGGGGTAGAGCGCCTCGATCATTTCATCCCGGTTATCACGGATCTTGTTGCGGATCAGGTCGCCCATTACTGGCGTAATGGTGCGAATTAACCCCTCTTTATCCGCCGTGCGCGTAGACAATTCGTCAATGGTCTGCTGCAGCTGCACCATCTGCCCTTGATAATGGCCCAACAGCAGCAGCCGCAATTCCTCTAGCGTCTCTTTATCCCTGGCGCCACCCTCCTCCATCACTTCTGGACGTTGTTCGGTTGTGGCCGTAGATGACTTGTGGTTAATCGAACTAGGTGAAAATTCCCCATTGGCGCCATTGCCAGACGAATTTGGATCTCTTTCCTCGATTTCTAATCTCGCTGTCGTCTGCCGGGTCGGTTCCGACTCACTCATGGATGATTTACTCAGCTTCGAACAAGCTCTGCAGCACGTCGGCAATGGCGCCACCATCTTTAATGTGGCTGCCCAACTCAATAAAGAGATCGCCCAATTTTTGGCGGTCCACTTTATCTTGATCCAAACCGGCCGTCACCTGACGCAATTCGTTACGCACGTCCCCAACTGAGTCTTGTAGCTCTTCGTGCTGCTGCTGCAAACGCTCGGTCAGGGTTTGATTTTGTTCACTCTGTTGACTGCGCAACTGGCGAAGCTCGCGCTGAAGCCGTTCAAGATCCTTCTGAAGCGCCCCAATCTTCTGTTCACTCTGACGCAGCTGTGGGCCTACAACCAACTCACGAATGCGGTCAATTTCGTTTGTCGACCGTTTAGGAGTAGAAGCTTTTTCTGGCGATTGATCCATCTTTTATCCTTTTCCAATAGTTAGGGATCGTAAAACCAAATAAATGATGTAAAGGTATCGGGATTCATATCTGAAAAATTCTGCGTAATCGGCAAAATCTATGATTGATTCCAAAGCGATGCGCGTTGAGGGTGTTGGAGGAGCCGGACACATTTATTAGAACGTACGCAAGCCCAGAATAGAAATCCCATGCTGTTCACGCTAGACGAATCACGGGGGGTGCGTAGGTCAAACTTTATTTCAGAGTTCACCGTATGCGAACCCCGCAATGCTCTGGTAGTGTACCACGATGGCCCCTCTTTATCAATGTTAGCTCTTGCATTTATGCACAATTTGTCATCACAAAATATACTCAGCAGATGGCGGCGGCAAGAAGTGAGGCTGGATTCGCCAAACAAGACCGAAGCCTGGATCACCAACCCCGTTGCAATGTACGGATGCTGTCAATTTCTCAGCCAGTAGTCGTGGTAACTTTTTGCCGCCCGTGCGGTACTTCTATATAGGACTTACGCAAGCCTGGAGTAAGAAGTGCGTCGCAAAAGAAGGTCTCTTCTCCTGGCGATCCACAGGCGCTGCGTAAGTCGTGTATATAGAACGTACGCAAGCGCTGGATACAATCAGATCGGATTCAACATGCAAACAACGGAACTCGACGGATTGGTCAAATCGGCCCAGAACGGCAGCCGCGAGGCATTTGGACAAATCGTGCTGCGCTTTCAAGATATGGCTTTTGCCACGGCATATGCCCTGGTAGGGAATCCGCAATTGGCCGAAGATGCAGCCCAAGAAGCCTTTTTGGATGCCTATCAAAATCTGGCCAAACTCAGAGACACCGCCGCATTTCCCGGCTGGTTTCGGCGCATTGTTGTTGGGCGCACGCACCGTCAATTGCGCCAAACGCCGCGTCAGTTTATGCCGTTGGAAGATATGGGTGCGCTGTACGCCCATGCACCAGATCCAGCGACTCACCTGGAAACTTGGCAGCTCCAGTACGATGTTCACCACGCATTGGAGACGCTTTCAGAAGCACAGCGACTGGTCATCAGCCTGTTTTATATTGAAGGCTATTCGTATCGTGAAATCGCAGATTATCTGGAAGTGCCCATTTCCACCATTAAGAAGCGGCTATTTGATGCTCGTAGCAAGTTAAAAGAAAGGATGATCCACATGGTACAAAATACACTTCAGCAGGCCAAGCCTTCACAAAGCGACTCGTTCAGCCAGGCGGTGCAATTCTTCTTGGCCCTGCGTGATGGCGATCTAACCGCTATTCAGGAGCTGGTGGCGCAAAATGCCGCGCTCCTCACGGCGAAGACAGAGTGGCGCATGGCGTTGGGACACCACTACTGGCCGCTCGGCTCCACCGCGCTGCATCTGGCGGCCGGCGCTGGTGAAACGGATATTCTGGCCTGGCTGCTGGCTCAAAACCCCAATATTCAAGCGCAAAACGTGGCCGGCATGACGCCTCTGCACATTGCCGCCGTGATGAACCAACCCGAAGTCGCGCAGCTGCTGCTTGCACATGGCGCCAACGTAAATATGACGTCCGCCGCCCAACAGACACCGTTGCACCACGCCGCATTACGCAACCATCTGGCGCTGGTCCGTCTGCTCATGCAGCATGGCGCAGATCCCACGCGGCGCGATAAAGAAGGGCGCACGGCATTGGATTGGGCCACCCTGCGCGGCAATCAACATGTGATCGACGCCCTCACAAATTCTGCAAGCGATCATCCCGTCAAAGTAGCCGTGGACAGCCTGCCAGACAGCGCTGCTAACCTGTTGGGCCGCATTATCGAGGGGAGCGGAAAGGTGTTGGATGACGGACCGCCGGTTGCAATACCAGCCCTGCATGACGCTCAGCATCAAACCGCTAGCGGTCTGCCCGCCATGTTGCCCACGGGCATCAAA
>JACKBC010000002.1 GCA_020634755.1 Caldilineaceae bacterium
TCGTTCTAAGCCGTATCGGGCAACCTCTTTCCAATACACGGCCCCTTTTTCAACTACATACTTTTGCACCAAAATTCCATTATCTATTTCTTGAACCTTTTCCGCGCTATTCTCTTGCGATTGGACTTCCTCGTTATCCAATAAACCAGATGCAACATCTTTATTTAGTGATATTGGCAAGTCTTGAAGTTTTTTCCAACACCATTCTTTTTTACACCATTCTGTTACGTTGGTAATATCTTCCGGAGTGTTCTGAATATGTTGATTAACCAATTCAGCAATGGATAAGAGTTGTTTTTCAAGAGAGGGGGATAATTTTTGTTCTTTCCATATTTGGCCTAAATCCAAGCTTTTCGCAGTTTCTGAAACCAGATGGGCTAATTTTGCTAAAGAATAAGTAACAATATTGGCTTTATATCCACCATACCAACTTTGTTTCATGATATTTTTATCAAGAAAACGGAATAGAATAGCTTTTGCAATGAGGTTTTGAAAGTATAACTCGTTGAATTGTTTTTCGCATTTCTCCCACTTGCGTCCGATTTCGCTGGCAAATTTAGCAAAGTTCTTTTGCGCACCGAAGCTGACAATATGTGGTTGCATACCTAGTGAATATTCAAATTTTGCCAGATCAGTTTTTGTAAACATTTGCGCTCTGGGATTTTTTGAGAGAAATTCTTTCTTTTGTGCTTGGGTCAAGTTCGCCTGAGCATTGGCATATTGCCCCCGGGCGCGCTCATAAAACCAATGGGTTTCTCGCAATCCGCCTTGGGAAGATGGAGCCCATAAGCGGCGCGATATTTCTTCCATTCGCAAATGAAATGGATGATTGGAAAAGAAATCTGCTGCGCTCACCTTATTTTGTGTATTGGCATGTTCGGAAATTCGGGGCACAACCGTCTCAACTTTTTCAGGCTGAATAACCGTCAGCTTTACCTGAACGTAAACCTTTGTTAAGTCTGCTCTGCTTTTCTTATTCGCAGTAAAGATTGAAGCGGTTGTTTGCCCGCCATTTACAATTTGTAAATTGGTTACAGATTGAATTCTGGTGCTTAACTTATCGGTTTGAACCTGCTCTGCGGTTGCAGTTAAGCCATTATTATAAGCAAAAAACATTTCTGGTTCATTCTGAATTGTATTTCTTATTCCTTTATTGACTTTTCCGCGAAACTGGAGAAATGTTCTGACGTTCTGTTCCAAAAGACGCTCTCCATACCTATCATAAAGATCTGCTACAATCCCTCCAGGCATGACCAAAAGATAAGATGCGAACTCATCAGAACCAGTAAAGGCAGGCAGACAAGGTATCCCTGTCGGCACGAATTCTTGAAAATCAATAACCATGTCCTCACGGGCTTTGCCACTTGACTCTATGCGAAATAAGCGGCTGGTGTCCCAAATATCATAAGTACAGCTATATCCTCCGATATCATTTTGGGCTATGGCGCTGACTCGCTTACTGAGTTGAGCGTTGCTCAACAAAAACAACTGTACTCTGGAGATAACCTTTGACTTGTTCTTGTCATAAATTTCTCGAGCCAATTCATATCCGGGTGAGCTTTCTTCCAAAGCTACGAGAAATTTGTAGTTCAAACTTTCACTGAAAAATTTCTCAAGTCTTCTGAAATTGCGGGTTACATCTGTATTAGATAAGGTTTCGAGTTCAATGCTAAATCTGAAATCCGTGACAAACAGGCTCAAAATTTCTGTATCATCATTGTAATTCCAGGCATCAGCGCGAATACCTCTTGGACTATTTTTATACCCAGTATAGGTATAGTTGTCAATCGTTGCATGATCAACAAGAAAATCACACATACGCTCGGTAAACTCAATTTCTGTAAAGTTTTGTCCTGCACCTGCACGAGCATAAATATCCTGCATAAATTCGGCATAATAATCCCTGATAGTCATAATGTGTTTTCTATCCAACCTGGTTGACCTTCAAAAGGTTCACACTCTGAGAGCTTTATATTGTAAGAGAGTTTCACAATACCATGATGGATTTCATGCGTGCAGATTCTGGGGAAAGCCTCTGTTACTTCAAAAAAATTTTCACCAATCAGAACATAGCTGAAATCAAGATACTGTTCCGATTCTATGTATCCAATCATATACAACAGATCGTTAAAGCGTTCAATCTGGCTTGAAGCATTTGATTGCAAAATGTCCCGAATATAAGCCACCAACCCAGGCAGGTTAATCGCCCCCTCAGTTTCGGGTATTGTTTTCCCTAGAGTTATCACGAAAAGATACATTTCAGGCAGCTGTGGGCACAACTGATCTGCTGATGTAATTCTGACCGTGGGGGATGATGCGCCGGATTGGCATTTAACTTCGATAGCACTGTTGTTCACGTTAAAATCCTGGGATAGCCCCTCCGGTCCCTGCCAAAACTGGATTGCCTGTCCAACGCCAAATACAGGAACCAAATAGTTCTTAATAAACAAAAGTTCACCAATCAAGCCTTTGATTTTGTCCTCAGTCAGCAGATCATTTCGGTTTTTTTTCAGGAATTCGTGCCAGCGGGTTAAACGCCGTAATATGGTTTGAACCGCTGTGACCGAAGTTGTAGCTCGTCGGGTTGCCTGAACCAAATCGGTACATAACGAAAAAAAAAGCTCCCAATTACTTTGCTCATTCAACAGCAGTACCAAGCGATTTTTGGGAAAACCGCCATTGGCTGGAATGTAGGCGGTTTGTATCCCCACCAAATCGGGCAGGTTAATTTTCGGAATGGCCTCTTCGAGGGGGAATTCATAGATAAACAAATAGTGGCCAAGATGATCCCTTGCCCAAAACAGGTCAAGGCTATGCGTATGGTCAACTCGTCTGGCGCTGACATCTCTGGATGGTGGATAAATTGGGTCCCAAGGGTTATTCATCTTCGCTTTCTTCCTCTTCTTCGTCCAATATATCCAGATATTCGTTTTTCCACCAGATAGTGTTTACAATATATTCCACCAGTTTTTGAGGCCTTCCACTACCACCTTCACCAGGAAAGCTGATGCCATATGCAACGATTCCTCCGGAAAACAACGATTTACCCTTTTCTTCTTCACAATCCAACATATGTAATATCAACAAGGGTTTCCAACCAAGCTCAGCTCTTAATTTTCTGTAAACAGAACCAGGAATAGAATTTTTTAGGGGATTTTCTATGATGAATTGATTTTCAGCATGTATTACATTATCAATCGGCAACCCAGCAGACTCTTGAATTGCATAACCAACTCTTCTCTTTTCTTTGTTAATAGCAATTCCAATATCACGAAATTTTGACACTGTTCTCGTTTGAAATTTAACTTCAAGCCCGTTAATATTCTTGCCTGGAGCATCTTTCTTATCGGGAGAAATCAAGATCACATCCCAAAAAAATAATCCATCTTTCTTAAGAAGATTTATATAGTGCTTTAACGGTGTTGGATTTGTCAGTTGAGAGGCAGGGTGATTACGAAAGTTTTCAACAAATTTTTGGATAATGCTAACTGGAATATCGGACCACAAGTAACCAGATGGTATTCTAAAATCAGGGGGACTTATGTTATTTAGAGGTTTTTTGACTTTCAGCATTTCATCAATAATGTTAGCCAAAAGACGACTATTAGCTTCAAGTACATCAGTTTGTTTTAACAAGACTGATGTTTCAACTAATCTGCCTTCCAGACTGATTTCTCTTGCAATCGGAGTACCAGACCTCATCTTATTTCTGGCGGTTACAATCAAAGACTCAGGGTGACTGCGGACGCACAGACCAAAATCTTTGGGCGACATGCCAGCCGCTTTCATTCGCCTGAACTCTTCGCGTAACTCATCCGTCGCATCTGAAATGTGGACATACCACGACTCTGCCTCAGCCGTCATATAAATCCTGCAAAGGTCAGCATAACCATCTCTGTAACCAAACCAGCGACCCATTTGCATCAGCGTATCGTACATTACTGAATTCCGCAGAAAATAACTAACCGTTAGGCCTTCTAATGTTAATCCTCGGGAGAGACTCATACCACCTATGGCAATCACATTACGTCCATCGGGATAATTCTGTCGGTTGTAATCCAGTGGTTCAGCCGCAGATGATGAGTTAACCTCGATTACCCCGATTGGCGATACAGCATTCTTCAGTATGGCTTGAACATCACCCCACGTATAGCTAATCTTGTAAAATTCTGTGTCAAAAACATCTTTTAGACTCGCTATAGTGCTATTTTTCAATGCTTCGGTAATATCCAATTTGTAATAATTGAAAATTGCTTGGCGTACTTCTTTGAGATATGCGTCAACCAAAAGTTTTACATTAGACTGTACCATCGTAAAGCGACTGACATTAATCAGCATTGAATTATGGGCATTGGCCTGTCCTCTTAGTAGACGAATAGCACGACAGAGAATGAATACTTTTATAGCTTCTTTCAAACTGGCTGGAATATCTTCCGGTTGCCAATCTTTTTTGTGCTTTACCGGCAAACAATCTTCATAATCATTTGCAACCCGCACAATATCAAGGTCTCCTTCACTTGCAAAAATTCTTGCCGAACCAACGTAATTGCTGGGTGGATCCAAACTGATGATGAAATCGCGGGGAAATAAATCATCTCCTAACATTTCATTTTCAGTTTCAGGATCAATAAACACATTGGCAAAAGGGGTAGCGGTATATCCCAAATAGGATGATCTGTCAAAAAGGTGCAAAAGCTCTCTGATTTTGCGGTTGATGGTGGTTGCAATGTCATTGTCTTTGCTTGTATTAATTGAAGCATGATCTGCCTCATCATCAACGAGTAGCATTGGATAACTTTTTAAATTATGAGGGTTGTTGTGTTTCAGCCAGTCAATGAGATTTTCAAGAGTACTTTTGTTCTTTTTTATTATCAAGACAACTGGTTCCTTTAAATCTCCGATTCCTACACCTATTTGGTTTGCTACTGCTTTTCTGAAATCCTTGGTGTTGGTTGTAAAATACGCTGGTTTCTTATCGTTAGAGAATTTCCCAACACCAATTACCTTTTTTTGTTCAGTGTCCATTCCAACAAACCCATAATCCACTCGTAATTGAGTTTGATTCCTAAGCGTATTCAGTATACCTGCTAAAATAATAATGACCTTGTACCCACTATCTGCTGCTTTATTAATTAAACCTATATAGTTTGCCGTTTTCCCTGATTGAACATGGCCAACAACCATTCCTTTTCTGGCCCATTCTCCATCTTTATTCGGGTTTTCCAGATGATCGAGAATTTGATCGGTAATACTATCCAAACCATTAATTACTTGCTGGGGAAACTGTTGTTGACCCAAAAATCGCCTGTAACGGTTCCAGTAATACCAATCTATCCCTCCTCTCGCAGTGTCTAACCAAGGTCGATAATCTTCACTGGCAAAAAGTGTCCCTAAGGACATACTGATACTAAATCTCACTTCAAGTTTTCGTGTGATACTCTGGATATCCTCCTCTGAGTAATCGCCTTGAATTGCGGCAATAGCCCTCACTTTTTCTTCAATAACTAACCGTTCTATAGAGTCTGAAACCAGTGATGACAACAAACTTGTCGCAGCGTCTTCAATCTGTATTAATTTATCATTCACAATCATATCCTCTTTGCTCTAAAATCTTCCTGGTTATATCCTGATTCGACGCAAACGGGTCAGTCGAGAGTAATTTTTCCGGAAGTTCACTTTGCGGAGTTCCAGTTGATACCCAACTTTGAATAAAAATATCAAGCAGAATTTCCAAGTCTTTCTCACTAAATTTGGGACTTTCAACTTGTTCAGGGATGCTGGCTATATCATTAAAAAACATATCAACTGGAAAACTGCTTTCAAATGTGGTAATCAGATTCTCAACAAGTGCCTTTTGTTGGGCAGGAACAGTGTTCAGTAATTCTTTAACTAACTGATGCTCTCTGTTTATTTGATAAAAAATTTTTCCACCTAACGCAATACGGTTCCAAACAGGAGTTTTTATGTTATTTAAAAGTCTCTGCCCTCTTTGCCGATAGACTTTTCGCCCGGATATTTCAATCTTCCTTATCACTTGTCGCAATTCATTCTTTATTGATTCTGGTGGATATGCATGTGATTTCTTTACGTCAATTTTCCATAAGTGATCAAGTGAATTGGGAATATCAACTCGCACTCGTATCAATTTATTCAGTTCTTCTTTTTTAATTAATCGAAACCAAGTCCCTTTAATAATTAACCGTCTGTTTCGGTAAACATAGAATCCTTGATTATGCAGATAGCCACCTTCACCAGAATATTGATCGTATTCCTGTCGTGACACCTTATTATGATGTGGCAAAACATAAGGTTGTACTGTAATTGTCTCACCTTCAAGTACAATTTTTTGCTCTGCAAGTTCCTGGGTTGCAAGATTCCGGGGATTAAAAGGATTAAATGCTGTCAGCTCATCACCATTTATAGTGATAGTTACTTTCTTTCTTCCGGGATCAGGTGACAAATAACGATGAA
This sequence comes from Caldilineaceae bacterium, assembly GCA_020634755.1. Taxonomy (GTDB): domain Bacteria; phylum Chloroflexota; class Anaerolineae; order Caldilineales; family Caldilineaceae; genus JACKBC01. The sequence goes on from JACKBC010000002.1 coordinate 6,472, forward strand.
AGACTAATTCGAGGTGTTTTCTTGTATCATCAATTAGTGCATTAAAATGGCTTTCCTGTTTTGCCAAGGGGACTTGTTCTTTAGCCCGGTCTATATTCTCCCAAAAGATAATGGTCGCATTATCAAAATGTGCTAAAGACTCATCATAAACCGAGTTAAGTATATTTCGTTTACGAATAGTAGCTAAATCAACAATACCAAGTTTCCAACCTATATTGTCAGCCTGAGATAGTTTGTCTAAATTCCATTCGCAACAGGAAATTTGCCCGTCTTTTTTACTTACTACTGTAAGATGGCGACATTGTGAAAATGAAGCGGTTTTCATCCCCAACCCGAACCTTCCCAGATCATGAATAGTGCGGGATTCTAATGGATTCATGCTGCCAAAACGCATAGCATCAATAAGCTCATTTTTTGTCATTCCTGAACCATCATCAATGACTGCCAACCAAGGATCACCCGAATTCCACGCAAACCGAATATTTACGTAATCTGCTCCTGCTGTAATACTATTGTCGATTATGTCGGCAATAGCTGTCTCAATTGAATAACCCATATTTCTAAGTGACTCTATCAAAGAGACAGAGGACGGGACTAGATCAATATAATTACTCATTAGAGACCTGGGAGGGAGTATTTAGTTCATTTATACCAACAGCATTAATTTCCATACAATGCTTATTTTCCGGAGCCAGAAATTTTCCTGTCAGCCATCCGATCTGCTCTAGTTTTTTTGGCAAGTGGACCTTTTTAACGTCTTTAAAGACGCATTCCCAAATTATAAGGTAGGTCCAACCAGAAGCCGCTAAAGATGCAAAGTTCCTTTTGTCACGATGTACATTGCCTCGATTTTTTTTCGCCAAAATACCGCGTTAGATTTGGGCCATTTAAAGTGTCGGCACTCATGTCCATGCCAAAAGCAACCATTTACAAAAATCACTTTCTTTCTACAGGGAAACACAATGTCAGGTTTTCTGGGTAAGTTTTTGTTATGCAAACGGTATCGATAACCATTTGCCCAAAGCCATTTGCGTATCAGCAATTCAGGTTTAGTGTTTTTGCCCTTTATCTGGGACATATTAAAACTACGTTCTTGCGGTGAAAGAACATCCATATTTATTGGTTAGTTAAGTTATATAAATCTTTAGCATAAATTTGGCCGCTATTCTGGAATACTTACGTCCATTACCAAATCTCCCAAAGTCTTTCGGCAATTTTTTGAGCCAGTAACACAGGGACAGCATTCCCTATTTGGCGGAAAGGGCGGGTCCAACCACGTTCTTCTTTCTCACTTTCGAAGAAGTAATCATCAGGAAACGTTTGAAGCCTAGCGGCCTCACGAGGGGTTAAAGAGCGATTTTGCTCAATATCGGGGTGAATATAGTAATGGCCATCTTTCGCTATATGCGCCACAATCGTATGCGATACAGGAAGGTCTGCCGCTACAACCTTAAACCTATCGGTAAAAGACGTATGATTTTTGTGCGTTTTCAAATGATCAGGTAGCGCATAGTAATGTAAACGCCCATTCTGTTCACTCCACTGCTTGACAACAAGGCGGTAAATTTCCAAATCACGTTCAATATGAGCACGTGCTATGTGCAGTGTAACCCATTCATTTCCATTTCTTATCCTTGCATCATAGAGATACTGCCCCGAATACTTCTTCAATTTACTAGGGAAAATAGACCCTTCGCCGGCCTTAATGAATGGCAAATCAGTTAAGACTTCTTCTACCTTCACGTTGGGATGCCACTGTTCCGGCTCCGGGAAAAAATCCTCTTTTTGCTCACTACACCCAATCAAAATGATCCTTTTTCGCTTTTGTAAAACCCCATAGTTATTGGCAGAGAGAACTCTATATTCTGTTTCATATCCAACATCTTTAAACAGTTTTTTCATATTATCAAAGTAAGATTCACCGTTTTCATCCTTCGCAGACAGAAGGCCTGTGACATTCTCAAAAATAAAATATTTGGGTTTATATCGCGTTAAGAATTCAGCATAGTAAATATAAAGATAATTCCTTTTGTCTCCTTTCATGTTATTTTTATCTCTGGAACGTCCAACTACAGAATATGCTTGACAAGGTGGCCCACCGATAATCAGATCCAATCGTTCTCCTTCAAGGAGCCCATCTATTTTTTTAAATATTTCTGGGAGCGTATCCGCACCAATTTCAGAGTCAATGACAGACGAAATCTCTCTTCTTGGAACGAGGTTATATAAATCTGTTCTTTCTATTTTTCCGTGCAAATAATCATAATACAATTGAAGTTGGTTTTGCTTCTTCAGCCAATGGTATGCCGTTCGTGTCTTTAAAGTAAAGCAAGCAGCTTTATTAACCTCTACATGTGCTACAGGAATAAATCCAGCCCGGATGAATCCTTCGGACAAACCACCTGCACCGGCAAAGAGATCAAGAAATTTCAGGTTTTTTTGTTGTTTAAGCGTCATTGGTCTTATTCTTGAGTGAAATTAAATCAAGTATTGGAGGAAATTCTCTAAAAACATTATGATTTGATACGTGATAAAGTAAACGTGGCTGCTTGATTATAACGCGTGAAAAAGGAAGTCAGTTGTAACAAGATCATATAATTGATCGACTAATATTAAGCATTAGCACTACGGCTTCACAATTGTTTTCCCCAAAAGAAACTGTCATCACTAAATAAAACTATACACCATATATTATAAATTGGATGAGATAGTTTCTTTCTCTTACATTACAATCACTATAAACAAACTTTGTTCCTTTCATTAACTCAAAAACGGCCCAGTCAACTAGAGCCGTTTTTTCGTCCCAAATCCGCGACCGCGTGCGTGCCAATTCATCGCCCCGTCTTCCTGACCCCATCCTCGGGCGTCACCTCGGGCAGGTTGGTCAGTTGGAGTTCAGGTGGAACTCTTCGCGCACCGGAAAGTCGAAGCTATTTTCATACTTGGCGCGGTACTACCGCAGCCGCTCCAGCTATTAAGCGCCAATAAGAAGGGCTGCTTCTGGACAAGGATAACGCCCTAATTTCTGCAGCTCTTGTCGCTCAAGAAGACGCTCAAATTGATTCATGTTGAGAATCTTGACTGTCACCTGACCGATATCCGTCAGCGGCAATATGGTGACATCATCCAAACGAAAATGTTCGGACCATTTATCGAAGCGGGGATTAAAGAACCTTACAAGCTGCCCATCTTGCGTAAATGAACCCACATCGCTCCCCTTGTTTCGGTTGCAGAAAGAACACGCATGGGCCAGGTTATCCGCCACCGTCTCACCGCCATGTTTCTCGCTGACAATATGGTCTATCTGAATGGTCTATCTGACAGCCCCAATATGTACCATCGTCATGCATCAGGCAATACTCACACAGACAATTTGCACGCTCGATCACGAACCGACGCAAGGGGGAATTGATATATGTCGTACTCATGATGAAAGATATTGACGGGCGCGCGCTTTCGCCAAACGCATAATATGCTCCAGCTGCATATAGTGGTTCAGTTCATCTGTCTCTTCAATCGATAGCCCCGATGTCTTTTCGCGATGAATCAATTCTTCAACCCTTGCTTTCGCCCTCTCCGATGGACGGAAAGCAATAATCCTGTCCGGTGTGGTTCCCGCCGCCAAAAAGTCGATAATCTCTTCATATACGGGTGATGCGATCATAGTTCACTCTCAGTTGCATCGCTCAATCATTTTCAAAGTGATGCAGCCATTATAGCACAAAACGACAAGACCAATACCAACCAATTTACATGAACTTGACCATCATCCAATAAAAAAACGGCCCTGCCAAGCAGAGCCGCCTTATTCTGCCAAATCCGTTCCATCCCCTATCGTTCGCGCGCCGGCAAAATGGTCGCGCCCGTCTTGCGCACGCCATCCTCGGGCGTCACCTCGGGCAGATTGGTCCAGTTGGGGTTCAGGTGGAACTCTTCGCGCACGGGGAAGTCGAAGCTGTTTTCGTATTGGGCGCGATACTCCTGCAAGCGCTCCAGCAGCGTCACCGGCAGGCCGTGGACGATCCAGATGGCGTCCATGCGCATGGGGTCGCCAGTGGGAATCCAGCGCACGTCTTCAGAGCCCACCGTGGCCGCGGCCAGCCCCGGGTCGTCGGTGCGGTTGATGGGAATGGCGGCCAGCCGGATGTGCTCCAGGTTGGTTTCGTGGAAGCTGTAGCGGTCGGCATCCCAACGGATGTAGGGGTTGAGCCGGTCCAGCCACTGGTGGATGCGGTTGTCCGGCCGCTGGCGCACGGCAGCCACCTCTTCGCGATATTGGGAGGTGATAATGTCGATAATGTCCACAGTGCCATGCACCCGCTTGAGCAGCCCGTGGTTGTTAGACACGCTGCTGGCCAACTTTGACAACAGTTGCTCGGCGGGCAGCGCGCTGCTGCTCTGCACAAGCTGGTGGATCAGCGGGTTCAACGCGTTTTTCCAATCACCGTCATTTACGGCAGGCAGCGCTTTGCGATAGAAATTTTGCAGATAATCGCCACCCACGGCGCCGGTTTCCAGCTCGTAATAGGTGCTGGTGCTGGCGTTGCCGTCGGGCACGCGCGGGTCAATGCGTTCGGCCAGACGCGCCGCTTCTTGATTGGCCTTGGCCAGCGCCATGCCGCAGGCGTCGATCTGGGCCCGCAGCGTTTCGCGCAGGATGGCGGCCTGCTTGCCCAGCTGCTCCACCAGCGTGCGCTCCAGGGCATCGCGGCGCTGGTAGACGCGGGAACGGCCGCGGCGCTCAGCAGATTCACGGGCGCGGTCGCGCGCCTGCCGCGGGTTGACCGCGGTCAGCAGCAAGTTGCCCAGGCTAGAGCCAAGCTGCTGCATCTGTTCGCCAAAGCCACCTTCTTGGGCCAGCGCTTTGCGCCAGCGAATGCGATCTTCCTCGCTCACCGGCTGGCCGTTCACCAAGAAAAGGCGCTGGCGCGGCAGCGATTCTACCGCGGCCGCTGCCTCGCTGGGGGGGCTGAGCAAATCGCACAGCATGAGGCCGCCGCGAATGCCCGTATCCATAAGTGCGGCCTGCACGGTCTGCTCCACCGGTTCCCAGAAGCCACCCCAAACGCCGCGCCGCTCTTCAATTTCTTCAACGGCCAGCTCCAGCCGGTCATTGTCCAAGGCGGCAAAGCGCGTCAGCAGTTGCGAGAGCAGGTTCTGCCACAGGGCGTAGATGCGCTGATAATCATTCATGGGCAGCATTTCGCGCGGGTCGCCCAGCGAAGGGCCGCCGGCCAGCCGCCGGATCAGGTCGCTGACAAAGGCGCGCTGCCAGAAGTCGACCAGCGCCTCATGGGGGGTCACCAGCGCCGAAGCGGCAAAACCGCTGTAGAGCAGATAGTTGCGGCGGCTGGTTTCAAAACGGCTGCCCACCACTTCGCCGGCGGCCACACCGCCGTTGGCATAACCACCCACAATCTCTTCGGCCGCGTCTTCCAAATCCTGCTGCATGGAGCGGCGCGTCTCGTCGTCCACATCCAACATGCGCTCGCGCACCACGTTGACCTCCAGCCCCAGAATCTCACTGCTCAGGTGGCTAATGGTGGTCATCTGGATCAGGTGGGCGGCCATCTGCTCGGCATCGGACTTGCGAGCCAGGCTGCGGCCATCGCGGTTGGTGCGCCCGACCAGGAAGATAAAGTCGAAAGGCGTGTAGGGCGTATCCGGTAGCTCGCGCTGCTCGCTGGGATAGAGCGCCTTAAACTGCTGCGTCTCTTGAAAATAGTTCAACTCTTTGAGCGCGGCGTAGGCGTTGGCGCGAATGCGGCGGCGCTGCAAGTCGCTGGAGATCTCCTCTTCCAGCACATCGGGCAGATAGAAGATGCCCACAATGCGGGCATTGTTGCGCACTTGGGCGCGAATGCGGTGGGCCGTGTCCATAAACATGCCCGAGCCGGTGCCGCCGCACAGGCTGCTCACCACGTAGATCAGCTGATAGTTGCCCACCACGGGGTGGCCGCGATTTTGCGCCACCTCCACATCGCGAATTTTGTCCAGATTGCCCAGCTTCACCTCGAGCATCTGTTTAAAGGTCACATAGTTGCGGAAGAACGAGAGCCGCCCAATGGGACGCAACTGTTTGGCGCCGTTGTGGATGTAGCCCAGCGGCACCGAAGGATAGTTCCACCAGCGCGCAATCTCCGGGTGTTGATCCAGGTTAGAGACCAGCCGCGTGGCGTCGAACTTGCCCATGTAGGCAAATTCATCGGCAAAAAGCGGCTCCTGATCCAGCCGGTTGACCAGCGGCTCGGTATCCAGCGCCAGCAGCTGCAGCATGCCCGGCAGCTGGTCACCGCCCCACACGTTGCGAAAACGGCGCTTGACCGCGCGCACCGTGTTGGTACCCATGCCGCCCACGCCCACGACCAAAGTTGGATAAATTGTCGGTTTTTCAAATTTCATAAGCGTTTTCGTTTTTGACCTACCCCTCCGCCTCCCCTTCCTAGCAGGATGGGGAGGGCCTCTAGCAAATCATACATCGGTTAGAGCAGGTTTATTTTATACCAAATAGCTTTCTCAAACAGTTCGCCCTTTCCTTGCAGGAAAGGGGGTCAGGGGGATAGGTCACCAGCTCGACCGCCACGGGTCATCATCCCCACTGGCAGAAGCGGTTCCGTTTGACGCGCCGGCGCCATTGCCGCTCCAGCCACCGGAATTGTTGTCCCAAGCGGAGCCAGTATCGGCGCTGGTGCTGCTGCCAGCATCGCTTTGGCCCCAAGCAGAGCTGCCCCAAACGGCGTCAGCCTGATTGGCGCTGAGGCGGCGGGCGGCCTGGGCGGCTTCACTTTCACTGGCCGCCGCGTTGCCCAAATGGCCAAAGGCCGATGTGCCTTGCCCCTGCGGTTGTGAAAGCGAGGCCACGGCGGCTTCTTCCCATTCCTCTTCTTCAAAATCGCGTCCCCGCATGCGCGCTAACATCATGATTAACAAAAAGATGGTTAGCGGCCAAGTGCAGAGCGCCCAGGGCATGGTGTAGACCGGCACAACTAAGGGGGCCACATAGCGCTGGATCAGCGTGGGGCTACGCAGATTAAACTTGAGCGTCTGCTCAGCGTTGGGCAGACCGCGGATACTTAAATTGATGCCGCCGCTGTAATATGCGCCACGCAGCGGATCGTTGGGAATCTGCTGCCGCGCGGCCAGCGTCACCGGCACTTCATACAGCCCATTTTCATTGGGTTCGCCCGTTACCTCCACCGGCGGAAATTCCAACTCGGTCGGCGTAAGTTGCTGCACCTGACCATCGGGCAACGTGGCGGTAGCGGCCAGATCGCTGGCCTCAATCACAAATGGCGCCTTGCCGTTAAAGCGCACCAGCAATGTGCTCTGCACGCGCTCGCCGGGCAACCGCAAATCCCCCAGGCTCAGTTCGCTGTTGGCAATGGACCACTCTACTTCATCTACGCGCACCTGCCAATTCATCTCTGCCGGGAAAACATCATAGTCGCCGTTGGGGCCGGCAATGGTGAGATTTCCCGTACAGGTGCGGGGCAGCACAATATTTTGGCTGCTTAGGCGCAACGGCAGCACGCTGCGCCCATCCTGCTGACGCACCTCGCTGGCGGTTACAGCAACGCCCGTACAATCACTGGCGGCCTGGTTCACTGTCAGCTTAAACGGTTTGCCTTCATAGACCAGGGGAATTAAGACATCTTGATCTAACCTGAAATTGGGCGATGTGTCAAAGAGCACCACCCCAAAATCGGCGCTTCGGCTGTCCAAGCGGGCCGTAGGGCGAGACACTTTCAGCGTGACCGGCAGCTGCGGGCTGGGGCGCACGGCCACATCGGCGGGCCGTCCGGCGGGGGTATTGGCCGTCAATGTCACCTGGCCCACATACTGGCCTGGCCGCAATGTCTCGAGCCCCTCTACTTTGAGCAGCGTTTGCAAGCTGCCCGTTTCCGGCACGTCTTCGGCAAAGTTGAGCGCCACGCTGGTCAGCGGTTCGCTCTCAGAGCCGTCGTCATTCACGCGGCGCAATTCCAGGTTGGCAGTCAGCTTGCCAATCTCTTCGGTGGCGCCGGCGCTCAGCTCAATGGGCCAGCCATCCGCGGGCATTTGGGCCAGATCCAACGTGGCGGGCAGACCGCTCATATACACGGCTGGCTTGAGCGACAGCTCGGCCTCGGCCCAGTCGCTAAAACGGATTTCGTCGGCCGCAGCCTGCACAATATAGAGTACTTTATAGGTGCGGCCATCGCCCGGCTCAAAGCCTTCATCGCTACACAGTTGGTCGGCGCAACGCATCTGGGTACGGTAGACCAGCGGTCCGTTGCCGGCCGCATCAATTTCCACATCGGGCGATTGGTCAGTCACGTAGGCAATGGCGCTGACATCCTGTACACCGGCCGCGGCGCTAAAACCCACTTGCAGCAAGGCGCGGCCATCTTCACGCACGCCAGGGTTGGTCGACGTGGGCGAAAACGATTCGGCTTTGGGCAGACCGGCGCGTGGCGCCAGCCGGAAAGAGCGGACGAGCTGCAGCGGTTCATCTTCGGTTCCCAATTGCAGCGTAATTTCGCGCGGCGGCGCATTGGGGATCAGATAGCGAATATCACCCAGCGCCTGCATGGGCGTTGTTCCGTTGTAGAGCAGCGGCTCGTTGGCGCCCGGTCCCACGCCCTGCCCAATGAGCAGCGGCGCCTTGCCCGCCGGATAGTAGCGCACGGACGCGCTACTGTCGGCCAGGCTGGGCGGCGGGTTGACGAGCTGTGGATAACTCTCGGCCTGCACCACGGCAAAGCCACTGCGATCGCTCACCTCGGCAGACCAGCGGCCGTCAGGCAATGCGCCATTCTCCACAAGGCTAGCATCAACGACGCTGACTTCAATATTGGGATCATCCAGCGTGGATTGGGCCAGAAATGGCTCGTTGTTGAGCTGGAAGCTCGTGAGCCCGGCGCGTGGGGTGACGAGCGAGATTTTGCGCACGCCCTGTACGGTACGCGTGGAGAGGCTCAGCGCGCCGCCACTGCCGCTGGAGCGCGTGGTCAACACCGAGCGATCCGGCTTCATTTCGGCAAAGATTTCGCTAAAGACGCGCAGCAAATCCTGGGCAGAGCCGGCTTCGCGCACGCCGTATTCGGCAAAGGCTTCTTGCACAAATTCACCGGAACAGCCGGCGCTAGCGTTGCAGAGCACCACTGGAAAGGTGTAAATACCGGCATCGCGCAGCACCTGGATCTGCTCCAAAATGCGCTGGCGCTGACTGCCCGTACCGTCAGGCTGGGTTGGTTCACCGTCGGTTAAGAGCAGCACATATTGGTTGCGACCGGTGCGCCGGTTTTCAGTGAGCTGAGTAATTGCCTGCTCCAGCCCCAGATCGATGCGCGTGTAGCCACGGCGCAAATAGTCATCGGGCGCTTGCAGCGAGGCGGCGAGCTGGCTGCGGCCTTCGGGCGAGCCCACTTCCTGCAAGGCGGCCAGTGCGCCCACACCGCCCGCCACGGCGTCAAAGCGCACCACAGCAATGCGGTCTTCATCATCGGCCAGGTTGACCAGCAGGCGCGCCGCACTGTAGCGCAGTGCGTTGGGATCACTGGGCGGATTCACGCTGGGCCACTGACAAGGCGGCGTAAAGGGCTGCCCGTCGCGCGGCCAGGGCCAGCAGGTCGCCATGCTGCCCGAATCGTCCAACACGACGACTACATCAATCGGCTGGGCAAAACCGTCAGCGCCCGCCTGGGGCAAAGCGATTTGGGCGGCAGCGGGGACGGGGATGGCGAGGGGAAAAAGGGCAACCAGAAGGATAAAAAGTTGATATAGGTAGTGCGTAGTGCGTAGTGCGTGTACTTCTATTATAGAATCTCGTATCGATAAGAGTATCTGAACGGGTTCACGCACCACGCACCACACAATATGTAATATTCTCAAAAATTTAGGAGGAACTCTCTGATTTACTCGTTCCACTTTCGGATGCAATGGGTTCATTATCCATTAATTGAATAGAATAGACCGGCATGGGTTCGGCCTTCCCTTTCAGGCTTATGGGGCCAACTTCATCGATGCGCTCGATGAGTTCCGTGCAGGTTACGACAGCGCTTTGGGTAGCCGGGCCAAGATAGATGGCGCCCGGTGGTGCGGCGTTGCAAAGTCTGGCCGCCACGTTTACGATGTCTCCAATGACAGTATAATTGTAACGTTCGCTGGTGCCAATATTACCGGCAACGGCGTCGCCCGTATTGATGCCGGCGCCAAAATTGGCCAATAGGGGCGGATCACCAATGCGCCCTTTGGCTTCATACTCGGTACAAACCGACCGATTATAGACAGCCACAGCTTCTAGGGCGGCAACGGTAGCGTTGACCGCGCGCTGCGCGTGGTCACTCTGCTCTACCGGTGCATTGAAGATGGCCATGGCCTGATCACCGACATATTGACTCAAGGTGCCATCAAATTTTATAAGCTCCTCGGCAATAATGCCCAAATAGGTATTGACAATGTACATGACGCGTTCAGGGGCTAGCGTTTCCGCCAGCGTGGTGTAATTGCGCATGTCGATAAAGACGACGCTCACCTGGCGTAATTCTCCGCCCAAGACCAGTTCATTACGATCATAGGCGTGCAGCAATTGCTGCGACACATTCTGAGAAACCTGCATAGAGAGCAGGGTGATGATCTCGCTGCGCTCGCGGCGCTGCACCAGGTTTTGCAACACCAGCACCGTTGGCCCCACAATCCCAAAGGTCAATAGCGGGCCGGCCGTATCTAGCTGCATGTGGCCAATTTGATAGGCCAAAATGGCCATAATCAGCGCGCCCAACACGCCAAAGCTCATCATCATAATGAGCGTAAATGGCTTACGCAACATGCCCATTAGGCCCAGCAGCACGGCCAGACTAACAATAACAAAACGCCGGGCCGTATGCGATTGTTCCTGTAGGGCAGTGCCACGCAGCAACGTGGCCGTGGCGTTGGCATGGATTTCCACACCGTACATTTGCCCCATGGGCGTGGCATGTACATCGCCAGAAGCAATGGCCGTTGCACCGACAAAAACAATCTTATCACGAAATGTTGCATCGGGGCATGTTTCCACCTTGTCCGGCGCTGCGGCACTGCTTGTTTGCGCCGCCTTTGTCTTAAAGACATTGGCAGAATTGCCCAACACGTGGCCGATGCTGCACCGGACCGCAATATATTGATTGGTCAGTGCGTAATTGATCAGCAGATTATCGTTGGCATCCACAGGTATACGCAGCCCATTGGGTAGCCTGGCCTGATGTTTATTGATCTCAACGGGAAGTTCAGCGGGCAAACGCCAATAGAGGCGAACCGCCTGCATGGCCAAAGTCTCATGCGACTCACTGGTGTTGGCAACATTGAATGGAATACGGCGCACTACGTGGTCAGAATCGACGAGCACATTGGCCAAGCCCAGATGGGCGCCAGCTTCCGCCAGTTGCGGTGTGGGATATTGAAACTGCCCATTGGATTCAATTACATTGAGGATAACGGCCGGGAACGTGTGCAGGGCGGCGGCCAGGTTTTCATCGCCCTGGTCGTTCTGTCCGGCAAAGAGGATATCGAAAATAATCACGCGGGCGCCGGCTTTTTGCAGATGCTGAATCAGCTGTGCATAAATCGTGCGATCCCACTCGGTCAAGCGCTTCCCAAACCCATTGTTGTCACTTAACGCCTCATCATCAATGCCCACAATCACCACGCGCTCGTCCGGTGTGGCGTAACCAAACCCCTGTAAAAGCAGATCAGAGAGTCGCCACGAAAGATGTTGATGGACCGTCCAGGTAGTGGTAGCGGCAATAAATAGACCAACAAACAATGTAACCAGTGGGAAAAACGCAACGCGCCGTGCGCTACGCGATTGGAGAAAGGATCTGAACATGCAGAATCAGCAAGCTCTCACGTTGGAGGGTCTTTGCAAAAAGTAAAATATAGCAGAAAGCCTCCCAGCTAATCCAGAAAAAAACCAGTAAAATTTGGATGTTTATTTTTCTGGATTAGCCTAAACAGGAGACGGCTTAGTGGGAGCAGTGATTGCGGCGATGGTCCCTATTGCACAGCATCTAATACGCTATTAATAGCCTGCACAAAAGATTCAGCAGGCAGGGCGCCGGGAATAATGCGGCCTTGGCCACCCACCATGACAATAAAGGTAGGCGTTCCCTGTACATAAGGGCGTCCGGCGGTAAAGTCTTCCTGAACACGCGCCATGGCGTCGTCGCCGGCCAAACAGCTCTCAAAATCGGCCATATTTAAATCCAACTGCGTGGCCAAATCGAGGAAAACAGGCGTGGGATCGCTGATGGACCATGCTTGCACATTTTCAAAGAGCAGTTCATGCATTTCCCAAAATTTATCTTGGTCAGCGGCACATTCAGCCGCGGCCCCTGCGGCAGGCGCTTGGGGGTGAATATTCAGCGGGAAATGCTTAAAGACCCAGCGCACTTTGCCCGTGTCGACAAATTCCTCATCCAATACGGGCTGCGTCTCTACTACATGGCGGCCACAAAATGGGCATTGGAAATCAGAATATTCGATTACAACTACGGGCGCATCTACGTCCCCGCGATATTCATCACCGGCCATGGTATAGCCGGGTCGCTCGGGATCTGGGGCAAGCCCTTCTGCCGTGGCCCAATAGGGAATTTCGTTGTCCCCACCATCCTCGGATGCCGTGGCGTCGGCGGGAGCTTCCCCGGCAATCATGGCATCCAACCAGGCCTGAAAGCGATCAAAAGGCTGAGCGCCCACCAGGTCATAGGCATCACCCGTTTCTTCGTTGACAAAATGAAAGCTGGGTGTGCCTTGAAAGTTAAGCGCGCGCGCATCTGCATACGCGGTATCGATGAGCGTATCCACATCCCCGGTGTTCAAACAGGCGTCAAAATCGGCTTTGTCAACATCAACCTGTAGGGCCAAGCCGTCAAAAAAGTCAGACGGATCGGGCAAGCTGGCCCACTGATCTTGAGTTTCAAAGAGCAGATTGTGCATCTGCCAAAAGGCGGAAGGACTTTGCTTGGCGGCACAAAGCGCAATCACTGAAGCCGCACGCGCGTTGGGATGAATTTGGTCCAAGGGGAAATCTTTGAAAACCACCTTGACCTGACCGCTCTTTACATACATGTCATCAAGGCTGGCCTCAGTCTGAGAAACGTAGCGGCGGCAAAACGGACACTGATAGTCCGAATATTCATACATGGTAATCGGGGCATTGGGGTTACCGCGATACACATACCCTTCTTCGGTATAGCCGGTGGGGATGCCATTGAACATCTCACTATTGCTATCCATTACTTCTACTGGGGCGGCATCCGCAGCCTGATTGGTCTCTGGGCTGACAGTGCTTCCTTCTGGCGTTAGCATCGGCATGGTACATGCGCCTAACCAAAGTGCGGCAAGCAAAATGCCTGCCAAGGCGCTAATTCTAAACCCTGCCGAATGTTCTCCCCGTACGGCTCGTAAATTCATAGTCCCTCCACATGTTACTCACAAGAATGCTCTCTTTACGCTCTGTTTCCACCCCTCATGAGCGTTAACAAAATCATCCGGTATTCAGAAACCGGATTTTTGGCAAAAACTCAGTTTCTAGGTTTACCGGAGTTGATTGTCAACGTTCATTGGCGCAGAAATAAACGCAGCAATGATTTGAGTATACATGTACTATATCATGGTATGGTCAATGTTAGGTAATATTAAATGCGAGATTAAAAAATCGGCAACCCGCTCAATTCTAGGGGGATTGCCGATTGGAATCGTATGTTGCGGTCTGGAGTTAAAACCATTTCTGGTTAGATGCAGACAGGATGCTGTTAGATTGGATAATCTGGCGCACGGTTTCTACGCTGATCCCTTCTACAATGCCTTCTTCAATAAGATAATGGCGTAGACGCTGTAGAGACCATCTGGAAAATTGCTGTCCCAGATGCCGTGGATTGGAAGTCGCCACCCGCAAGATATCGCGTCTTTGTCGCTCTGTAAAGAGCGGCGGGCGTCCCGGTGACTTTCCGCTGCGCAAGCCGTCCAGTCCACTTTCGTTAAAGCGATGAATCCACTTGCGCACATTAATGGGGTGCAGATCGACCTCTTCGCTAATCTCTGGCACCCGCTTTCCTTGGGCGGAAAGTTGGACAATGAGTAAACGATTGGCCGGCAGATCCTTTTCTTCGTCGTACATCAGCTCCGCAATCTGCTTTTTCTCGGGGTCACGTAATTTACGTACATACAGTGCCATATCTCTTTTTCCTTACAATCAATTGGCGTATCACGCTAGGCAAGTTCTATATGAAATGAATTTTATCATCTAGAAAAACCTATTGGAATAGTACCAATGGGTGATTGTAAGGTAGTACCAAGGTACTATTGACAAATGCTAAGTATGGGGCGGTGAATCCCACAGCTGTATCTAGCAGCTCGATTTGGCGTGGGGAATCTATGGCTTATTTATAGCGGCGAACCCAATCAAAAAAGGGAAGCCCATCAAATTCAGACAGGCTTCCCTTTTTAGAGTTTATTACGACTTACGCAATAGACGCTGGCTTATCCAATATACGCTAGCTGGGCCTGTCGAAGCCATACATTCATCTTTCGACAGACCAAGGTGCGTAAGTCCTATTTATATTTTACATAATGCTATATTACATAATAACAATGGGGCATCAGAAGCATGGTGAGGCAGAACCATGACGTTGCTGAATGAGTCTCTTACCCCAAGACTTCCAGATCAGGCGCCCAGCGTCGCAGCAATGCCTGGCAGCGGGCCAAGATCACATCTGCCGAAGTCGTCATACTCAGAATCGCGTCGGCTCCGGCGCGCAAGGCCTGAATTCGCCATTCAATCGTGCGCTCGTCTGTCAAAAGTACGAGTGGCGCCCGGCTCCCCAGGCGAATACGATAGAGTGCGGGCTGCAATTCTTTTTTGGCCGCGTCAAACGATTCGAGCAGAATCAGATCGAAACAGAGCATCTGCTCCAATGGTAATTCAGTACCGTTTACAATCCACACGTCCATCCCGGCCCGCGCAAAACGCTCGACCAAATAATTTAGTCGATATTGGGGCTTTGTGCCGGCAGGTCGTAACCATGCCACTCTGGCATTCATTCCGGGGAGTCGCGTCGGTAAGCTGGATGAGTTCAGGGCAGAGGCGCTTGTCATTGTCATGTATGTAAGTGGTGTTCTATGGTTGATGGATGTCATATTCATAGTGGTTATGATACCGATTGTTAGACTTCACGGAACCGAAATACCGATTAAATTATATGATGACTGGCCTTGGAATACAACCCCAAATACTTACTCGTTGCTTACAATCGCGATCCACAATAACAGCATCAGTACACCAGAATGGAGTTGGCGTCCTAAGCGTCAGTCTCGTCTGCTGAATCTGACGCAGCCTATGCGCTTGCATTCTCCTGAGCATGAAAGTGTGCTCTATTTGGAGACAGCAGAGGTGCGGCCCCCATTGAAAGCCGCACCTCTGAACAAGTATATTTCAACCACAACCTGTGGTTCGCTACCGTATGACAACCGGCAGCATAAAATGGAATTGCTCATCTGCATTGGTCACAGGTTCGGGGGTGACGCGGATGGGGCCATATTGATTCACTTTGCCCTCCACCTCAATTTCAACCAACCAGATATATATATCCGCCAATGCAGGGTCCACTTCTGGATCATAGGGAATCACCGTACCGTATGAGCCACCTTGGGGGCCTTTGGCCGTAATCGTGCTGGTGGTCAACTGGACTGCATCTTCAAAGGTTTCACCCAAGCCGCGATAGATGTGGAAACCGAGCGTATCAATCTCGGCCGAGGTCACCCAGCTAACAGCAATACTGTTGCCCTGCTGAACGGCTGTAAAACTTTCCAGCACCACAAGTTTAGGATCATCTGGCTCATTGACCGGCACAACGAAGCCAAAATCGACTGTCAAGTTGGAGTTCATATCCGCCGCAAAGCCGCCCTTGGCCGAACCCTGATCGGGCTCGCCCTGGACCTCTGCCTCGATGGCCAAGATAATGACGCCACTGTAGATCCCGTTTACCTGCGGATCCGGATCGTCAATCCCGTTATCGTTACTATCGGAATCGGAATTGGGGTTCACCTCGGTCGGTCCACTGCTCACCAAGTCAAACAGAGCGCCGCCCGCCTGAAAATTACTGGGCGCCACCTGCACCACATATTCGCCAGGCAACAAATTGTCGAACAAATAGTAGCCGAGAGAATCGGTCGTCATGACGCGGGGCTTGCCATCCGCATCTAACACCGGCGTCAGGTCAGAATTGAGTAGGTTGAGCACCACACCACTTATGCCCTGCTCACCGGTATCAAACACACCGTTGTCGTAAAATCCGCCTTCACCATTATCGCTCCACACCCGGTTGCCCAGACTCATAATGGGCACAAAGCCAAAGTCGATCACCAAGGTTTCTCCGTCAGCCAGGTCAGTGTTTACCTCAATCGGAGTCGTGTTCAAAACCCCGTTTGGACCTATGACATCAAGCGTATATCGACCGGGTTCTATATCCAGAAATTCAAAGTACCCAGTTTCATCGGTGGTCACCGTCATGCCATTGCTTAGTTTGACCGTTACGCCGGCATAGATCCTTTCCCCCGGATCAATTTTGCCGTTACGATTGATATCCTCAAAAACATGGCCTGTGATTTTGGCCAATATGCGGGCGTCAAAGAAATCTTGATCCACAACGTGGTTGCCATTGGTTATGCGGATGCCCGAAATTACATTATCCGTGCCTCCATCTGCATCACTAATGCTCACATAACCCGTGGGATCCGTTTCGGTCACGCTGTAGATACCATCGGGCAAGTTTTCAAAAATAAAGAACCCATCGGTGTCTGTGGTTGTGGTCAGCCCATTGCTTAGCCGAATGACCACATTGGGTATGGGTGTTTCGCCCTCATCGACTTGGCCATTCTTGTTGCGGTCGTACCAGACATGCCCGCTTAGGGAGCCCAGTTCTTGCGAAACCCGTACTGCATCTGTATCAGAAGGCTCGGGCAAATCGGGCAATACCACACCATTTTCATCTGTTGGCTTTGCTTTGGCCGTGGCCGTGTTCTGCAAGTTGCCCGCAATTGTCGTCTCAAAGTAATAGACGAGTTTAGCGCCAGGCGCCAAGGGTGTCGTTCCGCTCAGCCGCGTCATATCGGCTTGATCAATGCTCAATGGCCCATCCACCACCGTAATCGAGTCTAGATAGGTATCGCCCACATTGGTCACCACAAAACAGTAGGTAATGTTGTCGCCATTGGCGCCAGTCACCGCAATGCCGCCAGGGCAAGAGACACCGCTATCGTGCCCCAGATAGACACTTTTGTCCAGCTGAATGCCGGGGCCAGACACATCGACCTCGGCCGTATCTTTGTCCGACGGATTGGCCAGGCCGGGAATATCGGCGCCATTCTGCTCGGTGGGATTGCCGGATGTGGTGGCCTCATTGACAATATCCTGATTGATGCTAGCCTCATAATAGTAGACAAGCTTGCCATTAGGCGCCAGCGGAGTTGAGCCACTGAGCAGGGTCATATCGGCCCTTGTGATTCCCAAGGCGCCATCGCTCACCGAAATATCATTTAAATAGGTGTCGCCCGTATTCTGCACTTCAAAACAGAAGGTCACATCGGCGGGATTGGTGCCCGTGGCCAGTTCGACGCCCGGACAGCCGGCGCCACCATCGTGGCCAGCATATACCGTTTTGTTGAGCACAATGGCCGGCGCCGCTTTGATGACGCGCGCCGTATCGGTGGCAGACGGCTCAGTCAGACCCGGCAGATCCTCACCAGCCGCATTGGTCGGATTGGCCGCCACCGTGGCCGTATTAAGCAACGTAGTGCTGATAGCCGTTTCATAATAGTAAACAATGGAGGCTCCCGGCGCCAGCGGCGTCGTCCCGCTCTTCTGCGTCATATTGGCCTGATTGATGCCCAGCGTATTGTCCGTCAATTGAATCGTGTTAAGATATGTATCGCCCGTATTGGTCACGCTAAAACAGTAGGTAACTTGCGTATTCGAGCCCCCGGTCGCCACTTCTCCACCGGGACAATTGGCGCCACCGTTGTGGCCGATATAGACCGTCTTGGCCAGCGTAATGGCCGGCGCAACCTTATCCACGCGCGCGGTGTCGGTGGCGCTGGGGTTCTCCAAACCAGGCAAATCCACCCCATTTTCATCGGTTGGATTGCCCGAGGCTGTGGCCGTGTTGGTCAAATCATTTTGAATGGTCGCAGCATAGTAGTAAACCAGACTGGCGCCGGGGGCCAACGGCATGGTCCCACTCAAAAGCGTCATGTCGGCTTGCGTAATGCCCAGGTCATCATCAATGACGGTCACATCGCTCAGATAGAAGCTGCCCGTGTTGGTGACCCGAAAACAGTAGGTCACCGCCGCGCCAGTGGCGCCGATGGACAGCTCGCCACCGGGGCAGCCAGCACCGCTATTATGCCCCAGATAGACTGTTTTTTGCAGCGTAATGCCCGTGCGCGCAAAACCAAAATCAATATCAGTACGGTCCGCCACAAATTGGCCTTCAACCACATACATGGGATTGGACCCAATGGTATCTGCCGTGGTCAGCGCATAGTTTTCCAGCGGCTGGCCCGTACCAAAATTGGATGCGGGAATCTCCACCCAGTGAAAAATCGTGGGGCCAAAGTCTACATCAAATGTATACCATCCCTGCTCTACCTCGGTGGTGCTGGGATTGTCCCCGGTTAGCATGGAGGTCAGCAATTCATCATCGCCCCCCGGCTCAAAGATGCCATCACCATCATCCAGGTATAGGCGCACCAACACGTTGTTGATCCCTTCTTCCCCTACATCATAGACACCGTTGAGGTTGACATCGTGCCACACAAAGTCACCCAGCGTCGATTCGCCAATGGGGTCTTCGGGCCCATAGAGCGCGTCGGCGCGTGGTGATGCCGCCTGGGCTGGCTGCCCCCAGCTCCAGGAAATCGCTAGCAGCAAGGCAACCATGAAAGCGAGGCCACGCCATCGTACTGATTGTTGTCTGATTTGAATCATCATACTATTTTCCCTTCCCTCAGCGGGGGATTTGTTCCAACCAAGGTGCAATATTTGCTCTCTAGTGGAACCCAAGCCATTTAGCATTTGTCCGTAAATTCTCTGTGCCAAACCGAGCTGCCCACTATACTGATAGAATTCATAGCCAAATTTACGGATAGGATCTTCATTACATTTACGTGGGCCAAAGCGGAAGATGGTGCAAATGTGGGCATATTTTTTGTCATGGCCCTAATCGCGCATCAAAATCGGCAAAAATTGATGCTGTATATCTACAACTGGCTCACGGCCAGCACTGCGCACAGTGAGGGCTGGATCACCAAAAAGCACAAAGGTGTCTAGCAGATCATCATATTTGTTGGCCGGGGCGTGGGCCATCATGTGCATTTTGCCAAAAGTGGTTGCTTCCCCCATTGTGGTCAGCCCTTGATGAAAAAGCCCCAGGAAAAAACCGGTCTCCAAATAATCATGGCCGCTGGCCAAACCAAACCCCGTGGGTGACCAGCTTGCCACCGCACCATTTTGCGGCAGACGCACGATCATCTCACCGAAAGCGTCGCTATTGGCTTCGGCCTCGTGAAAAAAGCCCTCCAGACAAGTCATGGCCAACATAATGGGCAAGCGGTCGGCGTTATGTAACTGGAACAGTGCATCCTGATTGAAAATCTGTTCTTCAGCCCAATACTGCTTGGCCCCGTGGCCCACATAGCTTACAAAAAGCCGGCCTTCGTTGACTGCATCCACAATCTCTTGGCGACATTGAATCGCCGGTGCGCCGTCTTCACACCCAGCGCCCAGGTAGAGCTTGGTTCTGGCGTATTCCTCGGGCACCAGCGCCAGACGACCGCTGCTGGTTTCAATATAACCATCGGCAATCGCGTTGGAGAAGTTCTGGAACGCGCCGCCCCCGCCTTCCAAATCGTCGGCGACAAAGAGGATGCCCTGATTCCAATTGGGGTCGATGGGCGCTTGTTCATAGCGCATGGTCTTTTCCACCATGGCGGCTACATCCGTCGGCGTTTTGGCCGGAAAGCGCCCAATGGAAAGATCGGGAATCAGATCATCCCCCACAATGGCGGCATAGCGATTGTCTGCCGCAGTTTCCCCCAGGTCTGGGTCCACCATGGCCAGATATGGCGGCAATAGACTCGGCTCGCTTGTGGTCAAATAACCCAGTGGATCATAGTTGCCGTCGCCCACCAGCAGCACAAAACGAGGGGCTGGCGCCGGCCAATTGGTATAAGCATATTTCAGAAAATCCTGAATTGCCTGTGCTGAGGCGCGGCCATAATTAAATTGATCATAAATATCCTGCAAGTTGACCACCATTACATTCAGTCCGTGTCGGGTGCGATAATCGGCCAGCGGACGAATGGCGTCGACCAAGTCTGGATGCGCAATCATAATGTAGTCGACACTAGTTGAGATGGCGCGCAAATCCGTGCTATTAGCTTGCTCTATGGCCAGCGGGGCCAGCTGGTTGGCGGTGGCGCTCACAATATAATGGCGGGCCGTGGCCTGATAATCGCTGAAATCAAAGCGTCCATTTTCTACGGCGCCCAGCACCAGCCGCACCTTGGTGGGGTCAGTCACGTCATACGCTTCTACTTCGCTATTATCAAAAGTGGCAATGCTATATTTCCAATTGCCCGACCCGCGATTCGTAAAGTCAATATGGTTGTCCTGCGCCACCAAGCCGCGGGCATACGTCAATTTGGCCCAATCGATGTAGGCCATATCCACTGTTTGGCCAGGTGCGTCATTCACGAGCTGCAAGCGCAATGTGTTTTCACCCGCTTGCAACAGGTTGTGGTCAAAAGTTGTCTCAAAGGTTTGGTATGTTCGGTCCTCCCAATGCCCTTCGAAAATCTGTGTTCGGTTGAGCAAAATGCGCAAATGGTGCGGTCCGCGCACATTGCCGGCTAGCGTCACTTGCAGCCGCGCCACAACATTGCCAGAAGTGGCCGGATCCAGATCCATCACAATGTCCTGCTGGCCGGTCAACCCGGCGCCGACAGCCGTAATGCGCCGGCCATACCAGTGGTCAAAACCCGGCGCCATGGGGAGCGATGAGACGTAGTTGCTATTCTCTTCCATGTGAAGCTGCGTCACGGCCATTGTTTCCGCCGAGGCTTGCGCCGCCCGGTTGTTGCTGTACTCCTCCATGCGCCGCCCACTCGATTCAGCAGAACGATCTAGTCCCTCTTGCGGCGGTTGCAGCGAGAGCCAATAGACGTTGGCAGGGGCAAAACGCTCATTTGGCGCTTCGCCATAAAAAAGAATGGCGCTATCTGAACCCCACCCGCCATCTGGTTGTTGGCCCACAATGCGAATGGCGATCTCTTGACCGTTGTACATCATGCGTAACTGGGTCGGGTCAACCAGATCTGGCGGAAAACCTGCCGCAACCAGCTCATCATAGGTCAGCCGATAGATACCGGATTGCGACACCAGCACGCGATAGGCGTCGGCAGGTGGCGTCCATGCCGTCACTTCCTGGCCGGTCAGCGGAAAACCGCGCCAATTGCGTGCGGCGTTATAATTGAGCAGCAGCCCCCGCATGACTCGCTCAAACGCCTCATCTTCCACAGCCGCTTCACCTGAAGTTTGCGTAACACCTTCGCTAAAACGAATGGCCACACGCATAAAGCGATGATAGATGAGCTGCCCGGTAACGTGATCAACCTGAAACGGATAGAGGGTAAAGCGCGCTAAGCGCTGGCTGCGCATAAAGCCCAATTCGGAGATGACGGCGCTCTGCTGCGGATAAATGGCATTCAGCCCATATACATTGGGATCGGGCGCGGTGGGCTCTTCCATAAAGGGCGTTACGTCGCCTGCGCCCGGTTGGGCAGCCGCCAGTGGGGCTGGGCAAATATTCATGTTGCCAGTCAGCGTCACGCTTTCCATGCTGCGAATCTCGATTGAAATGTTGCCGCTGGGCGGTGCACCCACCAACCCGACATATATGGGAAGCTGTGGTTCGCCCGGTGTGCTCGACTGTTCATACTCAGGCGCCACAATTTTTTTGCAAGGACCGGCGGCGCTCATGCCATCGGCAAAGGTGAATTCCGATGTGATCATCTCTACGGTGATCTCGCCGCTGTCATCATCGATATTGAGCGCCACGTGGGCAGAGGCGCCACTTGGCCCCTCCAGCTGTGGTGATATGCTTTGGCCCAACGCGGACGGCGGCGTTATAAATGGCATGCATAGCGCCAGCACAAATAGCAGCGGGCTGAGCATGCGTTGCCCCTGCCACTGTGACCGTAATTTCGCTTTTGCCGTGCGTAAACAAAGACGCATCATCCCAACCTCAAACCCTAAGGTCATTTTTACAAATTATCTTGCTGCCACTGGAATAAAGAGCAGGTGCGAGTCCGCCGCCTGCGATGCAGCTAGCCCATATTCCACGCTCGTTCCATCCAAATTTAAAATTTCCAGCCGATACCAATACACAACGCCGGTTTCTACATTGGCATCCAAATATGTGTAATCTGCCCCCGTTGGCGTACCCGAAGATTTGCCTGCGATTAAATCGCCATTTATTTGCCCAAAGGGCCCATCTGGCGCTGTGCTGCGCAACACGTTAAAGCCCAGCAGGTCAGGCTCATCCAATGTTTCCCACGCCACCATAATACCGTCGTCGTGATAAGTTGCCGTCAGGCCGGCTATCTGTACAGCCGTACGCGCCACGTAGGTTTGGATATGCAACGCCGGATCACCCAGCAGATTGAAGGTGTCGATCAGGTCATCATATTTATGCTGCGGCGCGTTATAATATAAGTGCTCTTTGCCCGCGGTCATGGCCGCGCCCAATTGTTGCACGCCGTTCTGAAAGACGGCCAGAAAAAGGCCCTGTTCCAAATAATCATGCCCGGTGGCCACGCCAAAGCCAGTTGGCGACCAGCTTGCCACCGCCCCGCCATTGGGGTTTAGCAAATAGCTTTCGCTGAGCGAGCGGCTGCCTGTAGGCGGCTCGTGAAAAAAGCCTTCAAAACAGGCCATGCCCAGGAAAATAGATAGCTTATCAGAATTCGTCAGACTTTGGGCCAACGTTGGGTCCATCAGCTTTTCAATGGCCCAGTTGCGGGTCTGTGCATGCCCTACGTAGCTCACAAACAGCGCGCCCTGATTGTTAATGGTGTCGGCGATTGCCGTGCGGCACTCGTTGGCCACCGCTGGATTATTGGTGTCGCAGGTGCGGCCCAAATAGACTTTGGTCGGCGTGTAGGGATAAGGCAAAAACTTTGTACCGAACGGATCATTGGGGTCGGCGAAGCCGTTGGCCAGCGTATCCGAAAAGGCATAAAAATCACCGCCACCGCCCTCGAGATCGTCCGCAATCAGCAAAATATTGGTATTCCATTCATCACGTGGTGGCGACGATTCGTAACTGATCGTCTTGCTCACCATGATCCCGACTTCATTGGCGCTAAAGGCCGGAAAGCGCCCAATGTCCATATCGGGCAAAATATCATTGTTCAAAAAAGTCACTAGTCGGCTATCAGCGGCCGTCTCGCCCAAAATGGGGTCCGACGGGTAGATCATGGTTGGGACATATGTCTTTTTGCTATTGCTAAAATATTGACGCATGTCGCTGGTGCCGCCACCCGCCATTAGCACAAATTGCGGCGCCGGCGGTTGCCAATTGGCATGTGCATATGCCAAAAAATCGCGAATCGATTCCGGCGCAAGCAACCCACCATTAAACTGATCATAAATCTGCTGCACATCGATCATGGCCACGCGATATTGACGCGCCCGCCACTCGGCCAGCGGCAGCGTTTGATTCCAAAAATCACCGTGGGTAATGACAATCCAATCGGCTCCGTTGCGTGTATCCAGCAAATCACCCGGGGCAGCAAGCGTAGCCCCAGCCACGTTGGCTGTCGTTAGCTCAGCTGCGTATATACCGCCGGCTGGATTGGCGGCGCTGGGGGTATAGGGTGAAGTCAGGTACTCTGCCTTTTCAATTTGGGCGGGCGTCAACGTCGCTGTAGGCGTCCAGGCCAGATAACGTCGACCGGCGCCTCCCTCACCAAAAGAGACGGTGTAAGGTGCTGAAGCGCCAATGGTCAACGTAGTGGGGTCAAAACGCTGTACGTTGCTCATATCCGTCACGTCATAGATGGTGATGTTGCTGGAGGGCAGATTGCGGACCGAATAGCGCGTGGGTGATTCATTGGCAGCGCCCCAGAACTCAAGTTGACCGCCATCTGCCGTATAGTCGGCATAATAGTGCAGTTCGATCCAGTCCACATAAACTTCGCTAATATTACTGTCGATGTTAAACGCCTCTACGTAAAGCTGATTATTGCCGCTATAGAGTAGCGTCTGCGAAAAGGCCGCCACTGCCGTAAATGGCTCATAATTTCGCCAGCTCGTCGTGTCTTCAAAAATGACCGTACCATTGAGAACCAAACGCAGGCCATGTTTGTTGTTGAGCCCACCCACCATGTGTGCGGAAACCGTGGCCGTCAAAGTCTGATTCAATTGTGGGTCTGTGGGGAGATGATTGACGGCCAGGTCAAACTTCTGGCTCTTGACACCGGTGCTGCCCAAAATCTGCAATTTGAGCCAGAGCCAGTGGTCATCGTCGGGATTGAACAGACTACCTGAGCTGTAGCGTGGATATCGCGATTCATAGCGATTTTGCTTCTCTTGGTGGTTCGTCTTCAGATGGGCCGTGGCCAGCGTCCCGGCGGCTGAACCATTCTTCAGCGCCATGCGTTTGCCGGACGCACCGCCATAGGTAAGCCAGTAAACGTTGCGCCCCGTATATTGGTGATGCGACAATGCGCCCTCAAAATAGAGCGAGTCTACGCTGCGGCCATAAAACCGAATCAGATCGCCTGCGTCAAAACGCCCATCGGCCTCTCCTTCCACCTGAATGGCGACCTCTTGCCCCATATAGAAGACACGAAACGTTCGTGGGTCAATTGTACTAACCGGCAGACCTGCATTTTGTAGATAGCTGTAGCTCATCTCCATGATGCCGTCTTGCACCACATAGATGCGATAGGCCGGGTCGGGCGGCGACCAGTATGTGGGCACAATCGATTGCGTGGTAAATGTGAACTCACTATCTATATCGGTGGGTAGCGTAGTGCCGGCCCCACCTGCTGGTTCGGCTGAGCTTTCCACAGGCGCTGTTTGCGCCAGAGCAGCTGAGTGCGCCACCGTCAAAAGCAGCAGAAGCAACAGACCAAGGCTAAAAAATATGGGCCGCATGCGGCTGGATGTCCAAACCGGAGGCTTTACAGATTGTCGTTCAATTGTGGTGCAATTGGTTTCTGTGCAATCTATAGGGTGACTCATTACACAACTCGCTCCTCATTTACAACTTACAATAGCTTCAGTTCCCCATTGTATCGAAATTCCTCCCATTTGTATTTAGTACTTTTTTCCCATCTACGTGGCTCTGCCGATCTGACATTTAGCCCATTCCCGGCAATGCATAATCCGTAGATCGCAATCGCCAGAGATAGGGCTGGATTCAACAAATCAGACCGACGCCTATTGCGCCAACACCATTGTGGTGTACTGAATATGTAATCTTTTCATTGCATTTATATTTGTGCAATAGGACAAAGGTACTAGTTACATTGCAACAATTATTCGATAAGATTGCTTACACTGGGCGCAAAATGCCGAAAACATATTCCTTATTTCTGGATACCTTTATGATCATCCCCTCATATAAACGAGCCTTTACACTCTTCCTTTGCGCGCTTCTTCCCATTTGCATCGTAATGCCAACATTGGCCAAAGAACTTGATGCCCAGCCTTACGCCGCTTCGCACGGGCGCGCAGCCACGGGACGGCCAGCAGCCCGCACTGCATTTGTGGATACGGATCAGGATGGGTTGGATGATGCAGTGGATATAGATGATGACAGCGACGGCATCACCGATGCGGCGGAGGGTGGCGGAGCCGTGGATACGGACCAAGATGGGCTCGCAGACTCGCTCGATGCGGACAGCGACAATGATGGCGTCCCCGACGCCACCGAAGGCCACGATCTGGACCACGATGGTCAGGCCGATGCGCTGCCCAGTGGACGAGATGCCGATCTGGATGGGCTGGATGACGCATATGACGCCGACCAGCAGGGCGTCCCCGCGCCTTTGCCCGATTTGGATGGCGATGGCGCGGCAGACTTTCGCGATCGCGATGACGATGAGGATGGGCTGGCTACCAAGCGAGAAGATTTGGATAACAGCGGCTCGCCCATTAATGATGATAGCGATGGCGATAACACGCCCGACTATCTAGATGCGGATGCGCCGCGCGACATTGATGGCGACGATATCCCCAATGCAACCGACCTCGATGACGATGGCGACGGCATTCTTGACCGCGCTGAAGGCAATGGCGCTATTGATAGTGACGGCGACGGCACGGTAGATGCCTATGACCGTGACAGCGATAATGATGGCGTGCCCGATGCCACCGAAGGGCACGATGCCAACCACGACGGCCTGCCAGATCGCACTGCCACCGGCGCCGATGATAATGGCAATGGCGTGGACAATGCATTTGACCCCGCCAACGAAGGCGTAGCCGCGCCGCTGCCCAATACAGATGGTGACGCATGGCCCGATTTTCAAGATAAGGACGACGATGGTGATTCAGTCCCCACGGCGCGCGAAGACCAGAACGGGGACGGCTCTTGGGCCAACGACAATCAAGACGGCGACGCCCGCCCCAATTATTTGGATGCCGACGATGATGGGGATGGCGCGCTGACGCGGATGGAGGATCCCAATGGCGATGGTGATCCCACCAATGACGATACGGACGGCAGCGGTGGCGCGAATTACCTGGATCGCGATGATGACGGCGACGGACTCATTACGCTGTTGGAAGATCTAAACCTCAATGGTGACCCAACTGATGATGACTTTGACGGTGACGGCGCGGTCAACTATCTGGACATGGACGACGATGGCGATGGCGTTCCCACACGCAGCGAGGATTTAAACCGCGACCGCAACTACGTCAACGATGATACGGATGGTGATGTGACGCCCAATTATTTAGACGTGGATGATGACAACGATTCAATTTTGACGCGCAACGAGGATTTGAATGGGGATAGGGACTTTACCAATGAAGATACCGATCTAGATAATCTACCCAACTATTTGGACGCCGATGACGATGGCGATACCATTCCGACCCGGCTAGAGGATGTGAACGGCAACGGCGACCCGCGCGACGATAACACCGACGGCGATGCTCTGCCCAACTATTTGGACACCGATGATGACGGTGACACGCTGCCCACGCTGCTGGAGGATGCCGATGGGAATAGCGCCTTGGGCAATGATGATACAGACGGCGATTTAGCGCCCAATTATTTGGACGCTGATGATGATGGCGATGGCGTACTGACGGCACGCGAAGATGTGAGCGGCGACGGTCTTCTGCGTAACGATGATACGGACCGCGACGGTCGGCCCAACTTTCTAGATGCCGATGACGACGGCGACCACGTTCTCACAATCAACGAAGATCACAACCTCGATCTGGACCCGTTCAATGATGATGCGGACCAAGATGGCAAGCCGGATTTTTTGGATGCCGACGATGACGGCGATGGGCTAGCCACGGTGCAGGAAGACCCCAATGGCGATGGCGATCCGCGCAATGACAACAGCGATGGCGATGCACAGCCCAATTATCTAGACAGTGATGACGATAATGATGCGGTTCCCACGCGACGAGAGGATCTCAATGGTGATGGTAATTACACCAACGACGACACCGATAATGACCGCATCTACAACTATCTGGATACTGATGACGATGGCGATACGGTACTGACCCGCGCCGAGGATATAAACGACAACGGCGATCCGACCGATGATGATTCTGATGGCGATGGCATTGCCGACTATTTAGACCCTTTTGACAACCGCTCCGGCTTTGGCGATGCCGACGGCGATACGGTCGCCGACACCGTTGAGTGCATGGTGGGTTCGCCCTGCCCCAATACCGATGGTGACATTAGTGACGACGGCGCCCCCGATTATTTAGACCCCGATGATGATGGCGACGGCGTGCCGACGGTCGACGAAGACCCCAATCTCAACGGGAACCCCATCGATGATGACTCCGACGGCGACGGTATTCCCGACTATTTGGACCCAGCGGACGCCGGCGCCAATGCTGGCGATAGCGATGGCGATGGCCTGCTTGATGATGTCGAATGCCCGCATGGTGTGCCCTGCCCGGACAGCGACGGTGATACTTTCCCTGATTACGTCGATGGCGATGATGATGGGGACGGCGCGCCCACGCGGCTGGAAGAAGCTGCGCGCGATCTGGATGGCGACGGTACGCCCAATTACCTGGACGCCGACGATGACGGAGATGGCGTGTTAACGCGCCGAGAGGATATTGATGGGGACGGCGACCCAACCAATGACGACACGGATGGCGACGGTATGCCCAATTATCTGGATGCCGATGATGATAACGATGAATTGATGGCGGCACAAGAAGATTTGAACGGCGATAGCGATCCGTTTAACGACGATAGCGATCAAGATGAGACGCCCAATTTCTTAGATGCCGATGATGATGGGGACGGCGCGCTTTCGCGTTGGGAAGATACAAATGGCGATGGCGACCCCACCAATGATGATCTGGATCAAGATGGACTGGCCAACTATTTGGACCCCGATGATGATGGCGATGGCATTCTGACGCTGGCGGAGGATCACAATGCCAATGGTGACCCCACCGACGATGATGCCGACGGGGATGGCGCCCCCGACTTTCTGGATACCGATGCCGATGACGATGGGCTGCTGGATGGAGTTGAAGAGCCTGGCGACCGCGATGGTGATGGACTGCTCAGCCGCATCGATATTGATGCCGATGGCGATGGTGTTTTGGATCGCGATGAAACTGATGCCGATGCTGATGATGATGGGCTAGCCAACTATTTGGATATTGACGCCGACGGTGATGGTATTCCGGACAATATTGAAGCCCAGAGCATCCAGGATTATCGTCCGCCACAGGTTACGGTAAGATCCGCGGCGCAATCTGCGATTTCAACAGGCGCAAGCGGCATCTTGACCAATACGGTAGATAGCGACGGTGATGGGCTCAACAACGCCTACGACACGGACAGCGGTGGCCAAGCAATCCTGTTGGTCAACACTGATCAAGCGGACGCGCCAGACTATTTGGACAGTGACGCCGACAATGACGGTCTGCTGGATCTCTTTGAGGCGGGTTTTGACAACCCGCTCCGCACAGACGCCGATCAAGATGGCCTAGACGATGCCTTCGATCTTGCGCCCGGTCGCGATGCGGCCAACGGCAGCGGCAATCCCGCCGAGTGGATGCCCGACCACGATGGCGATCTGCTGACCTCCGGCGGCAATGTGGATTTCCGCGACAATGATGACGACAACGATGGCATCTACACGGAGTTTGAATTTGCCGACCCCAACGGCAATGGCAGCCCCAGCGACGCGCGTGATACCGACGCTGATAATAAGCCCAATTATCTGGACAACGATGATGACAACGACGGCCTTTACACCATTGCCGAAGAGGCCACGCCCCATCAGGACGGCAGCCCGCTGGACGCGCGCGATTCGGATCGGGACGGACAGCCCGACTTTTTAGACGGTGACGATGATGGCGACGGCGCGTTGACCATCAACGAAGACGCCGACCCCAACCACAACTTTCTGCCCGATGATGCACGGGACAGCGATGGTGACGGCATCCCCGACTATTTGGATGCGGCAGACAAAGGGTCAATGCCCACGGCGCCCAAAGCGGTGACGCTGGTCAGCTTTACCGTAACGCAGCAGGGCGCGAGCCTCTTTGTCCAGTGGGTCACGTCAGAAGAGATCGATACGCTGGGCTTCTTTGTGGATATGAGCGGCAGCCAAACCTACGACTCGCCGGTGCGCATGACCACCGTACCCATTCCGGGCAAGGGACAGCAGGGCGGTCAATACGGCGTGGTGGTGCCGCTGGCCGCGCCCGGGTTAACCAATGGCGAACACAGCTTTTGGCTGGTAGAGATTGAAGTGAATGGCAAGATCAATGTATATGGACCGGCGGTTGTAAATGGAGAAAGCAAAGCGCCGTTTACCATTCACTTGCCTCTCGTAAAAAAATAGGGCTCAACAGCAGCTCGTGTATCAGCCCCTGAGATCCAAAAACAATCCCCGTTTAGCTTATATACCCCGTTCTATACCCTAATCTCTTCATTGGTCTATAGAAACCATTCCCTCTTTTTGCTATGCTGCCTTATGCAGATCGAAAGCGTCGTTCTGCAATATACAAATTGACCCATCGTCTGCAAGGAGATAAATATGAATAGCGATATATTAGAGGGCAAGTGGCAACAACTCAAAGGCCACGTTAAAGAGCAATGGGGCGAACTGACCGACAATGAAGTGGCCCAAACCGAAGGCAACTATGATCAGTTGGTCGGCCTATTGCAAGAAAAGTATGGGTATGCCCGCCAGCGAGCCGAAGAAGAAGTAAATGCCTGGGCGAAACGGTACCGCAATTAATTCAGTACCGGCTTAGGCCAAAACCGATGTGGCTGCTGCTTGGAGATGTGCCAAAGCAGCAGCCACGTTTATAAGTTGGATGTTAAGTCTTAACCAAACTGGAAGGGGATATTACTATGCTTAGATGGTCTATTATTTTTCTAATCGTAGCGTTGATTGCTGGTGTTCTAGGATTTAGTGGCGTTGCTGGCGCGGCAAGCAATATTGCCTGGATTCTATTCGTCGTCTTTTTGATTATTTTTGTGGTGTCGCTCGTTATGGGAAGACGCCCTGTGTAATCTGACTTTACCAGATCTGATAATAGAGATCTGATAATCTGCGTGTGATAATACACGAAGTGCGCACAAGCTATGCGCCATAGCAAAAATAACAAAGCAGAGTGAGGATTCTCGCTCTGCTTTTCAAATTCTTCTGGTAACGATTTAGACGTCCCCTAAGCTTGGCACTTCACCAAGTGACCGCACAGCGGCAAGGGGCATGGGCTTCGACAAGCGTTGTTGCTCTGCAACCACTTTGTGAATGACTAAACTCACACTGAACTCACGCCGAAGTCTCAGCCCACGCGGATCTGGATAGTTACGTTATCAATCGTTAATCCACATCTGAAATCACTTCAACACTTGCGCCCGGCGCCGGCTGGCTATATTCGCCCAGCGTACCGCTTGAGCCGTTCTCCTCTCGCTGGGGAGCAGCGCGGTGACGCGAGCGGCTGGGCGCCGTATTGACCACGATTTGCGGCCGCGTGGGCTGCTGTTTACGCGTGCGCAGGCCAATGATCACCCCCAGCAGCAGCAAAATCAAGGGCCACCACTGCATAACGGCGCTCTGCCCCCCGGCATCAGCGCCATTACGCGCAAAAACAAAGAGCCCGAAAATCAGCAAGACGCTGCCTGGAATTAAGGCCCACCACTGGCGCCGCCGCCCCCCCAGGCCATAGAGCACAAAAAAGACGGCGCCCATGCCCGTAAAGAGCAGCGCGCCCAATGTTTCAATGCGCACGATCACCCCGCTCAGCGCAATTACAATCCCCAAAATCAGCATGAAACCACCGGGAATAATCGCCCACCAACGCTCATTGCGATTCAGCAAATAGATATGCACAAAAGCCAGGGCCAACCCCAAGAAGAGAAGCGCCGCCGTCAATCGCTGATCCAGATTGGGCAGCGTGCTCAAAAAGATCATGCTGGCCAGCGCCAACAGCGTCCACCCCGGAATCAAACGCCACCAATGCTCTGGCGCCGACGCAAAAGCCCCCAAAAAGATGACGCCGGCCAGCGCGGCTACAGCCGCCAAAAGATATTGGGCCATGGGCTCAAACGCCGCTAAGATATCAAAATTAAAGAGCAGCAAAACAATACCGCTCACCACCAGCCCAATTGACCAAAATAGGCCGCTGGTTCGTTGTTCAAACATAAGCATTTCCTTACAGTCCATCCATAAATCTTCTGTGACCAACTCCTGCACGCAACTACGTCATGGACTTCACAACCGAATGTACGGATAGTTTTTAAAATAACAAATCAGCAAACCGAGCTTCATGTTGAAAATCGGTTTGCTGATTGAACACTATCCTATCTCTTATTCTACTCGAATGTGCTTCTACGGCCCCTTTACCGGCAGCTCCTCAATCCCCACATTGAGGGCCACGTTTTTGGCAAAGGCCCAGGCCAGCGCGCCATCGTCCAGCACCACCTGTACCCACTGATTATCAGCGCTACGTCCAGCCAACGGCAACACCGTACCGGAGGCCAACGTACGGATGGCCGGTTGCGACGTATTGGGCGCCGGGCGTACACTTGTACCGATCAAGCCGGTTACCGTGGCCGTTGCACCTTCCGGCACGGGCGTTGTATCCACAGGCGTTGTCACGGCGGCGGTCTCACTAATGGCTTCGGTCGCGGTCAACGGTGTTGTAGGTTCAATACGAATTGTCGGCGATACGGTCGCGGTAGACGTGACTCCCGTGCCGGCTTGCACACCGGGCAGCCGTTCAGCCTCGGCGCCCACAGCCGGCGGCGTAGCCTGCGGCAGCGTTGCCACATCTGGGCCAGTAAGCACGGCGGCCGCAAAGACCCAGGCCAAGCGACCATCTTCCAGCGGTACTTGCACCCAAGTGCCATCGGCATTTTGGGCAACGGCCTCCAGCTCTGTCCCTGGCTCCAGCACGGTTAGCACTTCAGCATCGGTGCTTGTTGTAGAACGTGCATTTACGCCCAACGTGCTGGAAATCACAATTGTCGCGCCCTGCGGCGCGCCCGTTGCCGTCTCAAGCGCCGTGGTATTGGTAACCGGTGTGGTTCCCGTCACAACGCCCGTGGCGGGCGGTACTGTGCCGCTAATGGTTTCCGTACCGGTCACCACGCCCGTCGTAGCGGTCGACGTCGCCGCTTCACCATTGCTGACGGGCAACGAGTTCAATGCGCCGGTTACGCGCACCAGATCCACAAATACCCAGGCTAAATCGCCATTCTCCAACTGTACCTGCACCCACGTATTATCGGCAGAGCGGGCCACGGCTGATAAGGTCTGCTCATTTTCCAAAAGGGTAATAATTTCGGCATCAGCATTGGGCAACGCCCTGGCGTTGAGGCCAAAAGTGCTGCTAACGGTGACGCTGACATCCGCGGCCGGTGCTTCCGTGGAAGGCGCTGGCGATGTCGTGGCGACCGGCTCTGTGCCCGGTTCTGCCGCCACCTGTTGCGTGGTTATTTCCGCAAAGTCCGCAGAAATCCAGACCAACGCGCCTTCGGATATTTGCACTTGCAGCCAGTCAATCCCTTCAGCATCGGTCAGTTCATCGACCACAATGGCGGTCTCACCCTGCTCCAAAACACGCAACACTTCTGATGTTGTGTTGGGCTCCAGGCGGGCGTTGACCCCATATTGGTTGGTAATGGTGGCAATGCGTTGATCCACCAGCACCACGGTGGGCTCGGGCAGAGGCGTAGTCGTGGCAGTGGCAGCAAGCGGCAACGTAGGTTCAGGTGGCACGGTGGGCGTTTCCTGCAAAACAGCAGCAGATGGAGAATCTTGATTATCCTGACCGGCTTGGTCGGTCTGACCATTATCACCATCAGTCACACCAGCATCAACCGCTGTGGTCGCCGTGGCTAGTGCGGGAACGGTGGTACCATTCGTCCCAAAGCGCGAAAAGCCAACCCACCCTACATAACTGAGTACAGCGAGCAACATAACGCCAACGAGCGAGGGCAGAATCCAATTGGTCCTGGGCGGCGTTGGACGCTCATATTCAATTGGCTGCCAGTTTGATACATCCGCATCATCCCGCAGCTGCCACTGATCGCCGGCGCCCTGTCCAGTATCTTGCAATTGCATATACGGGGCAGATGCCCCTGGATCATCTTGTAGTTCCAAATTTCTCGCTACTCTGCGCTCTTGTGCCATTCTGCTCCTCCCCACGAAGGTGACGCGCCCGTCACTGCCCAGGTGCTCTGTGTTCTCATTTTCTATGCGGTTGGCTCATGCCTATGGTCAAGCTGTTTCCCGACAGAATTCGAGTTAGTTGATGGGTTTCTTATAGTTTATCATACCATATGCGCTGCATAAAGTCTTTCTGGTGCGCACATCAATTGTATGTTATTGTTCAGCAGCAACTTGACTTGTAAGGACCAATTTGCCGGTAAAAATCAAGACGAACAGGGCCCAAGCGCTTACGCGTAACCATGCAACATGAACGTCCAAAATGGACGCCGCCAATAGTTGCCCCAAGCTAATAAGCAGCAAACTCAGAGCCACGATCCGCTGCATGGCCGGCCCATCGAGCGCAACACGCCAGCTACGATGCTCAACCAATTTCTGCCAATGGGCAAAGCTGAGAGCGGCCCCAAAACCACTCAATCCCAGCACCCAAATGGCATTTATACAGAGTGACATCAACATACAACTTTTCTGATAGCAGTATCTCGTAACGGCAAGAAATGAGACCGGATTTACAAATCGAGACCGATGCCTGAATCGCTAACACCGTTGCGGTGTACAAATAATAGGCGCTCACTCGTCAACATCGACAACTTTTTGTCGATAGCGCAATAATTTTTCGTCGATGTTGCCGGAGGCTTTATTGGCGCCGCCGACCTGAGCCCCCAGCCAAGGCGCAAATATGTAGCTTCTGTTAGGACAACTTTATGATATGGCTTTATGTTATGGCAATTTTATGTTACCACTTCTTCTGGTTAAGACTCGTGCAAGCTTGACGTAACACTTGTCTGGTTAGCCAGGCTCTTCTCTTTTGGCAATATACTGGTGCTGCGCAAGTTGTGTATTACAATATGTTACGAAAATTATTATGTTATGAAAATAATAACGAGACTTTTGTATTACGACGAGATACGCAATGAGGAAGTTCCATACCAGTGGACTTTGCAAAGGCCAAAGGATGAAAGTGGAGCAGTCAGACTTATTCTTGGCAAGCCACGGGTGCTTGTCATTGTTATGCAGTAATTATACACTTTTCAGAACTTTCTTAAAATTTCTCGTATGCGCCAAATAGTTCAGTTCACCTCCTATGATCATCGGCATTGATGCATCGCGCACGCTGCGCACCACCCAGACTGGCACCGAAAAGTATTCGTCGGCCATTACTCATCATCTGCTGACATTACCCAATGCGGATCAACACCGGTGGCGGCTCTATACAGACCGTCCCCAAGCCGAATCCATTGCGCTGATTCAACGCCTTCTTTGCGGGACCGTGCCCAATGAGCTAGAAACAAGTTCCATCCCAGCCCACGTTGAAATTTGCGCACTGCCCGCGCGCCGCATGTGGACGCATCGCGCGCTGGCGCAAGAAATTGTGCAGCGCCCACCGGACGTTCTCTTTATTCCGGCGCATGTGGTTCCGTTTGTACTGCGGCGGCGCCTGCCGCGTACGGTAGTCACCATTCACGATATTGGCTACCGCTATTTCCCACAAACCCATAAACTTGCCCAGCGGCTTTACCTGGATTGGAGCACACGCTGGAGCGTCACTACAGCTCGTAAGATTATTGCCGTCAGCCAGGCCACGGCGGATGATGTGCAGCGCTTTTACGCCGTGCCAGCCGCCAAAATCAGCGTCATCCATGAAGCAGGCAGCCACCAGATGCCCACCATTTCCGCCGAACAGCGCCATCAAGTATTGCAGGCCCATGGAGTGAAGCGACCGTTTGCGCTTTTTGTGGGTACGCTCCAGCCGCGCAAAAATCTGAGTCGGCTGATTCAAGCTTATGCCTTTTTGCGCGCCCGCCAACATATTGCGTGGGATCTGCTGCTGGTGGGCCAGGCCGGCTGGGCTAGCCAATCGCTACACGAGTTAACTGCCGCCTTGGGCTTGGTCGATCATGTACATTTTCTGGCCTATGTTGAAGATGCAATCATGCCGGCCTTCTTTGCCGCCGCCCAGTTTTTCTGTTTTCCCTCTCTGTTTGAAGGATTTGGCCTGCCCGTGCTGGAGGCCCAAAGTTATGGAGTTCCCGTAATGACAGCCAATAATTCATCGTTACCCGAAGTTGCCGGCGACGCGGCTTTGCTGGTAGACCCAACCGACGTGGACGCCATTGCCAACGCCATGTTGCGCCTGAGTCAGGACGAAGAGCTGCGCCAGCGTTTGATTCGCGCTGGCTATGAGAATGTCAAACGCTTTTCGTGGGAGCAGGCCGCGGCGCAGACGCTGGCGGTGTTAGAGGAAGTGAAGGAGTAGAGGAGTGGAGGGGTGGAGGGGTGGAGGAGTGGAGGAGTGGAGGAGTTGAGGGGTGGAGGAGTAGAGCTGTGGAGGAGTGGAGCGTATTGAACGATTTTGATTGACTGTTGCTATTAGATTCCACGTACCGCATCGGCGTCTTTACCGTGTGTTGCACTTGCAGCGGCGCTAGCGGCCAATCCGCAGTATACCCATAGTAATATGCAGAAACCATCTGTCGTTCGCATTTTAAATGTCGATGTGGATCGCGTCGATTTTGAGCAGACGTTGATGTTTATCGAACAGTGGATCGAGCAATCGCGCTCCTCGGATATGCACGTGCGCCAGATCTGCACGGTGAATCCTGAATTTATCATGGCGGCGCGGCGAGATCCGGCTTTTGCACAGGCGCTGCTGGGCGCTGATTTACGCGCGCCCGATGGGATGGGGATATTGTGGGCGGCGGCGCTACTGGGCAAGCCGCTATACGAACGCGTCACCGGTTCGGATGGTCTCTATCGCATTTGCCAACGCGCCGCAGAGCGCGGATGGCGCGTCTATTTGCTGGGCGCAGCACCGGGCGTGGCGCAGCGGGCCGCCGCGAATTTGCAAGCCACTTTTCCGGGTTTAAAGGTGGCGGGCTGTGATGATGGTAACCCCACCCCAGCCGAGTGGCCGCAGATTCAACAGCGGTTATTAGCTGCACAAGCGGACATTCTATTTGTGGCATATGGTCATCCGCGGCAGGATCTGTGGATCAACCAGCATCGGGCTGAGCTGCCGGTAAAGGTGGCCATTGGCGTGGGTGGCGCTTTTGACTTTGCGGCCGGCCACAAAAAAAGAGCGCCGCACTGGATGCGGCGCCTGGGAATCGAGTGGCTTTATCGATTGTGGTTGGAACCGTGGCGCTGGCGGCGCATGTTGGTGCTGCCGCACTTTGCGCTGTTGGTGCTGTGGCAGTGGGCCAAAGCCAAAATCAATCCAAACAGGACTTACGCAAGCTCCGAGTAAAAATCGCTTGAGCCGCAACATAGGCTTCGGCAAGCGCGCAATGGACGCTGCATACATCGCGTCACATCAATTTACCCCCTTATGTTACGCAAGCCTGGCGGAAAGTCGGCTCGCCAAAGTTCCGGTTTCTCTCTAGCAGACTGGCTGTCGCTGCGTAACGTGAGTTACCCCTTTACAGCACC
The DNA here is from genome assembly GCA_020634755.1 of Caldilineaceae bacterium. Taxonomy (GTDB): domain Bacteria; phylum Chloroflexota; class Anaerolineae; order Caldilineales; family Caldilineaceae; genus JACKBC01. The sequence goes on from JACKBC010000002.1 coordinate 43,903, forward strand.
GGCGGTCAAACCTTCTACCAAGCGGCGCTGGAAAATGAGCACCAAAATAACCAGCGGCACCGTCACCACCACCGCCGCCGCCATAATGTCTGCCCACGGAATCTCAAACTGTTGCTCACCAGAAAAAAGCGCCAACGCCACCGGCGCCGTGCGCGCCGAGTCGTTGATTGTAAAGGTAAGCGCATAGAGAAATTCATTCCAGGCGTTGATAAAAGCCAACAAACCGGTGGTGACCAAGCCCGGCGCCGTCAGTGGCAGCAGAATCATGTAAAATGTCTGGAGCGTTGTAGCACCGTCCACATAGGCGGCCTGCTCCAGCTCCAGCGGGAGACTCTGGAAAAAGTTAGTAAGCACCCACACCGTAAAAGGCAGCGTAAAGGTCATATAGGTCAAAATCAGCGCCCACGGTGTATTGTAGATGCCGAGCGTGCGCACCATGGTAAATAACGACCCCAAAATGGCAATGGCGGGAAACATGGTCATGGCCAACACCGTATAGAGCACCAACGTGCGTCCGCGAAACTTCAAACGGCCCAATGCATAGGCGCCAAATGAACCAATCACCAGTGAGATTAACACAGTTGTAATCGAAACAAATGCCGAATTGAGCAGCGCCCGCCGAAATGTTTCATTGCGAAAAACTGTTCCGTATGCCTTCACCGTGGGGTGTTCAGGAAAATAGTGCACCGGTGTATTAAAGAGATCGCTGGGTGGCGTTAGCGATGAGACAATGGCCCAGTAAAAAGGAAAGATTGTGTAGAGAATGATGAATAGTACAATTACCCAAAAAAGCACATTCATGAGCGTACTGCGTCTGCCGCCAACCATGGTCTACACCTCTTCCTTAAAGATGGTCGTCATATAGAAAACGACAAAGATGCCAATCACCACAAAAATCGCCACGCTTACGGTGGATCCATAGCCAAGCTTTTGAAACTGAATTAACTGTCTCTGATTAAAGGTAGCCATCGATTCCGTGCGGAAGGCGCCACTGGTCATAATCCAAATAATATCGAAAACGCGCAGTGAATCCAGCGTGCGGAAAATGAGCGCCACCACAATGGCGGGGCGGAGCAACGGCAGCGTAATCGTCATAAACTGGCGCCAGCCCGTTGCGCCATCGACAGAAGCGGCCTCATACACATCAGCTGGGATCAATTGAAGACCGGCCAGCAAGAGCAGGGCCATAAATGGCGTAGTTTTCCATACATCCACTGCCACCAGCGCGGGCAGCGCCGTAGCGTCACTTGCCACCCAGGCAATCTTCTGCGGCAAAATTGGGATAATGCGCGTAAAAAAGTCGTTTACAACGCCAAAGACATCGTGGTACATCCACTTCCACATTTGCGATGAAACCGCGGTAGGAATTGCCCAAGGCACGAGCATAGATGTACGCATGAGGCCGCGTCCAGGAAATTTGCTATTTACAACTACGGCAATACCCAGCCCCAATACCAGTTCAAAGAAGACGGAACCGAGTGTAAAGCGAATCGTATTCCAGACGGCTTCCCACCAACCGGAGTTACTTAATAGCCGCGTGTAGTTAGAAATGCCTACATATTCCCAGGCTTTTGCACTGCCGAGTTTGGCTTCGAAGAACGTTGCATAAATCGTGCTAAACAGCGGATAGGCCGCAACGGCCAACACGACTACAATGGTGGGGGCTAAAAAGAGCCAGGCAATACGCTCAGTGCGTTTCGCCGCTTCGCTAAGCCCTACTTTCTTTCGTACACCCTGGCTGGGTTGAATAGATTGGGTAGCCAAAATCTATCTCCTTTTGCACTCTGCGACAATTCGATGAGAACGCAAGCATATAGGTTCGACAATAGAGCGATTCAATGGAGGCAAACAGTATTTCTGCCCCCATTGAACCACATACTGTCTGTCCGCAAATTCGCCCTACACAAGTCCACAACTTGATAAAGCAATGGAGGCATCAGTTGAATTTACAGATGGTTCCTACATATTCAGCACATCATATTCAGTACATCATATTCAGTACATCGCAACGGTAAAAGAGAGGACGATATCGCCAATACAGTTGCGATGCACTGATATTGTCCTACTGCAACAGATCCTGCAACTGCGACTCGATTGATTCCACAGCCTGCTGACCGGTCTGGGCGCCCGTTAGCACCTTGTTGACCTCGGTAAAGTAGATGGTGGAAACCTCGTTATACTTATCGCTGGTAACGGTGCTGGGGCGAGCCACGGCGCCGCCATTGAAGACATCAAAGAGCTGGCTAAAGAACGGATTCTTGTCCAGCACCTCGGCATCCTCATAGAGGGAGCCAATGGTGGGCAGCTTGCTATCGCCAATGGCCAACAGCTTCTGCGCATCTTTGCCAGCAATACAGGCAGCGAACTGACCAGCCGCTTCGGGATGCTCGCTATATTTGCTCACAGCCATTTGCCACCCACCGAGCGTATCGGCATTGCGGGCATCGGGGCCATCACCTTTGGGCAGCGGCACCACGGCTAAATTGCCCTTGATGGCGCTGTCATCAGCATTGCCCAAGCTATAGGCATAGGGCCAGTTGCGCATGAAGGCCGCATTACCGGCTTGCCATACACCACGCGCATCCTCTTCTTGGTAGCTCACCACGCCGGGAGGGCTAATTGTATCGACCCAACCCGCGGCTTGGTCAAACGCCGCGGCGGCATATTCGTTATTGATGCTAATGGTGCCGTCCGCCTCAACGATTTCGCCACCACCATTGCTTACCTGCCATTCCAGGGCATCACAGGTCAGGCCTTCGTAGGCATTGCCCTGCCACACAAATCCCCAGAAATCAGGATTGTCCGCGCGCTCACCCTCTTGGATCTTGGTGGCCATTTCTTGCAGTTCAGACCAGGTTGTGGGTGGCGCATCGTAGCCGTACTTCTCAAGCAAGTCCGTGCGATAGTAAAGCAAGCCAGCATCGGTAAACCAGGGAATGCCAACCAACGCGCCATCGACCGTGTTATTCTGAATAATGCGCTGGAAGTAATCATCTGGATTATCGACATATGGCGAAAGATCGATCAAATGCTCGGCCAAAATACCAGGCCAAATCACGTCGATCATCAGCACGTCCACATCGCTAGACTGGGCGCCAAAGAACTGCAAATACTGGGCAATGCGGTCTGTGGCGCTTTCCGGGCCGTTGACCACTTCCACTTCCAGACCAGTCTGCTCAATGCAGTAATCGATGGCGGCCTGCTCACCTTCACGAATGGTAGAGCCCATCACGGCGGTGATTTTCGTACCTTCCGTGCTGGCCGCATCTCCGCTGCTAGCTGCATCGCCACCACTGCTGGCCGTATCGCTACTTCCAGAATCCGCCGGCGTGCTGCTGGAGCCAGGGCAGGCGGTAAGCGCCAGCATGGCTACCATGAGCACACTAAGCAATACAAGAATTCTTCGATTCATAGAGTTTCTCCTGTAATTTGATTATAAAAAACAGTTTAACTAAAAACAGACAGACAAAATTGTTGAGACTTACCCAACCTCTGGCCAGCCCAGAGCGCCTTGCGTAAGCCACCTTTATGTTAACCCTATTCAACCTTACGATGCTACGTGGCTATATCCTCTACACCGTCATCTCAACGGCATTCGAACATCTCAAAGTTGATAGAGAGTAACCCCAAAGTAAAAGCGCCTAGTTGCCTGGCCGCTTAATTTTCGCGGCCCCAGCCACATTGACCTCATGCGGTCTGCCGCTTCAAAATAGTAAGCGGAAAGCGTACATGCTGAATGGGACGCGTCGGTTCCGCTAGGCGGTTGCGCAACAACTCCACAGCCACCCGGCCCGATTCATCTAGCGATTGACGAATAGTGGTTAAACCCAAATAGTCCGCCATATCGAGATCATCAAAACCGAGAACGGCCACATCGCCAGGGTTCTCCAATCCAGCATCGCGCACGGCTCGCAACACACCCACGGCAAGCAGGTCACTGGTCGCAAATATTGCGGTGGGACGGTCGGACAACGCCAAAAGCGCTCTGGCCTGCTCATAGGCCGCGCTTACATCGTTAGGCACATTGGATATATAAATATCATGCAGCGGCAAACCTGCCTCTAACAGAGAGGCGCGAAAACCTTGCAAACGCAAGGCGCTCGTGGGCAAAGTGCAACCGGGAATCTCACTATCAATCCCAATAAAGCCAATCTGAGTATGCCCCTGACCGATTAAATATTCGGCCGCTATCCGCCCCCCGCCAATGTTGTCGATCTCGACACCACTAAATGCCTCATGGCTCGATTCGATGAGCACTGTATGCAAATCGTGGCGTAAAAACCGTTCCGCGTCCGCGTCATCGAGCTGCAACGACATGATGATTAATCCATCAATACGACGCGTAATAGGCAGGGCTTCTAGCTGGTGATGGTAGTGCTCAGCCGAGTCGACGCTGTAAACAACTAACTCATATTCAGAACCATTCAATATGCTGGAAACACCACGCAAGCGCTGCATAAAAGAGGGATAGGTAAAAAACGGCGCCAATACGCCAATGCGGCGATTGCCCTGGCGCGCTCGTGCAGTCGCGTCGGCTCTAGGGACAAACTGAAGCTCATCAATTGCTTCCATAACGCGACGCCGCGTATTTTTGCTGACTCGATGCGGCGTGTTGAGCACGCGTGAAACTGTCGCAATGCTAACGCCTGCCTGGGCCGCCACATCATAAATTGTGGCACTCGACATGTCACTAGAATTTCTCTATGGCATACTCAGTGAAAAGCGTGTATATTTGGAATTTAGGGATTGGAGCTGCTTTCAATAGTACCGGAACCTTCTTACATGAAAGCACTTTCAGTATAATATCAAATTAGAACCCTGTCAAATATGGATGTACAATAAATGGGCATTCTACATTGGCAGTCGGGTTACCTTGTAGTTTCTAGCAAGCGTATTGTACACTACAGCAGCAGATTGCACCTGTATAGATGCACTGTACCGCGTCCATAGCCGCCCATGCAATGGGGGCTTGCCCTACTTTTATCAAGCTCATGTTGACCAGTACACAGTCTTTGCAAAAACCGCTCTTGCGCACGTTGGATATTCAACCTTATCGAGATCAGGGACGCGCCTACTGGCACATCAGCGATCCGTTACGATTGAGCGAACATGCGCTGCTGCTCCCAGATCAGTGGGGCCCGCTGCTCTCTTTTTGCAACGGTCAGCACGACGTACAAACGATTAGCCGTCTGTTACGCGCTCAATATGGCATTCATATTAGCCTGGAGCAGACGCAAGAAGTCATCAACGCCCTGGATCAAGCATGTATGTTAGAAAATGAGCGCACCCTGACCGCGCGCCGGCAGGCGGCGATCGCCTATCGCAGCCTGCCATTTCGCCCTCCCGCCTTGGCCGGTGGTGCTTATCCAGCCGAGCCAGAATTATTGCGCCAAATGTTGGACAATTATCTGGCAGGTGAGACGCGTCAAGCGTTTGCGCCGCCCAGCATGCACGCCAATTGGCAAGGCTTACTCAGTCCGCATATTGATTATGCGCGCGGCGGCGCCGTGTATGCCGATGTGTGGAAAGAAGCCGCGTCAGCCGCGCAGAAAGCCGATCTGGTCATCATCTTTGGCACCGATCACTATGGCAATGATCCTTTTACGCTGACGCGCCAGCACTATGCCACGCCCTATGGCGTCTTGCCGACGGCGCTGCCCGTGGTGGATGCCCTGGCCGAAACCATTGGCGCAGATGCAGCCTATGCCGGCGAGCTGCGCCACCGCAATGAGCATTCGCTGGAATTGGTGGCCGTCTGGCTGCACCACATGCGCAATGGCGAACCGTGTGAAATCGCGCCCATTTTGACAGGCGGCTTCCATCGCTATCTGTATAATGGCGCCCAACCTATAGAAGATGTGTTGATTCAAGACGTGTTAAAAACGCTGGCGGCACAGTGCCAGCAGCGCAATGTGTTGATTGTGGCATCTGGGGATATGGCCCATGTAGGCCCAGCATTTGGTGGTCGACCGCTCAATGCGGCCTCTCGCGAGCACTTGCACCAGGATGATGAAAAACTGTTGCAGCAGATGCAGCAGGGCAATCCCGATGGCTTCTTTGACGAGATTCGCCGCGTAAAAGATGGCAACAATGTTTGCGGCGTCTCGCCGATCTATTTGACCATGCGGCTCTTGGAAGAGCTGCATGGTTCTGTACGCGGTACGCAAGTTTCCTACGCCACTTGTCCAGCTGACGCCCAAGACACATCCGTGGTAACCGTAGGCGGCGTACTTTTTCAATAGACGGCGGGGAAAGATTCGCGTGGCTGCCCATGTAAGCACTGGTTGAAACCAACGCCTGTCAGCCAAAGTACGCTAAAGCGCACTGTTTTATAGCCTGCTTTAGCGGGCTTTCTCTAATAGACGCAGGCTTCAGCCTGTGGCGCCCATTACCGAAACAATTTATGAATGTTCATCAGCCTGTGGTGACAATTACCACATTATTGACGCAACCATCCGTATGCATTCTGACTGCGCAAGAAGCTGCGTAAGTCCTCGAGGTGGTTCTGTGCGCTGCACAACCGCCATCATACAAGTCCTGATCCTAAAGAAAAGTATGTCATGCGATATTCGGCAGCCCGTTTGAATACAAACTCATCTTCCCTAATTGTGATTATCGGCCTCCTCTTTATGGTGCTCACGTGGCCGGTCTGGCGCTGGTTGTGGCAAGAATGGCTGGGGAATCAATACTATAGTCACGGCCTGTTGATTCCAGTCGTCAGCGCTTTTTTGATTGTGCAACGCGTGCGCAACGATCCAACGTTTGTGTGGCGAAATGGCCAAAATAATCCCCTCAGCTTAGCGCTTTTGGTGATCAGCATGTTGGCCTTTTTATATACGCTCAACACCAAAGCCTATTACCTATCGGCTTTTGCTATGCTCTTTATGTTGGCCAGCTTGGTTTGGATTGCGGGCGGATGGGGCGCATTGCGAAAATCGGCATTTCCAATCCTCTATTTGGGCTTTATGGCGCCATTGCCTTTTGTGGAAAAAAGTACGCTGCCCCTGGCCATGTTTACGGGAGTCTGCTCCACCGGGCTGGTGCAGCTGTTAGGCTTACAGGTTCACATAGTGGGGAACGCCGTCACGTTGCCCAATGCAGACCTGGTAATCGGCGCGCAATGCAGCGGCATTAACTCGCTCATTGCCTTGACGGCATTGACCACTTTGTCGGCCTATTTGGTGCAAGGCGCCATTTGGCGCAGGGCGCTGCTCATTCTTTCGGCCATTCCGCTGGCGCTCCTGGGCAATATTATGCGCGTCTCATCGCTGCTTTTTGTGGCCCGCGCCTACGGCGCTGAAAGCGCATTTACCTTTTATCACGACTATTCCGGGGCGCTCTTTTTTGTGGCTGCGCTGATCCTGCTCTATGGGCTTGCGCTGCTTTTGCGGTGCACGACGTTGCGTGTTGACGTAATTTGAGATAAAGTGTTTCGTAATGGAAACGAAATCGAGTTTACACTTGCCGCGACAAATTCAGAGTCAATCCTACAATCTCATTGCGATTGTGGTTTTGCTGCTGGGCACAATGGGTGTATATATGCCGCGCTTGCCCATGCTGGCCAATGCGCAGGGCAGCAGCATTAGCCATGCTCACAATATTTATGTGGCGGATCTGGATTTTTGGCGGCGCACGGACCGCGAGCGCACCGTTGCCTCTACGGCGAGTTTTGCATTGGATAGTGACTTGAGCCAGATTCCATTGGAGGTTGGCTCCTGGATCGGCGAAGAAGTACCAGAGACCAATCAGGAAGTACAGATTTTATTGGAGCCGGAACAGTATGTACGTCGCCTATATCACAATCAGGCCGGCCAGTATATTTGGCTTACGCTGATTGGCGGACGCAGTTCGCAGCCCTTTCACCCGCCGGATATCTGTTACGACGCCGATGGCTGGCAATCCAATTTTGGTTCCACCGTATTTCATTTGCCCAACCAGGGCGAACTCTATGCGCTGTGGCTTGACGCTCGCAAACCCTCGCTGACCCAAAACGGCTTTGATGAGCACATAGTCTCTTACTTTTATCTGTTTCCCAATCGAGATCGCATGTTGTCCGATGGGATTGTGCTCTTTAAACTTACTTCGGGCCGCTTTGGCTCACCAGAAGAAAGTTTGCAAGTGCATGAAGATTTCATCACCCAATTTTTCTCTGGCACATAATGTTATTGGCACATAATGCCATGCGCCTCACATATGGCTGCTACTCCTATACGCAGCTTTAAATGAGCACCGAAGTTTGGTTACGCATATGGAGCCTATGATTGAAAACTCCGGTTCTCATCTCAACCGCAGTATAACGCGCCACTTCGCATGCCCTATCAACTGGCCGTGAACACCCCTTGATATTTGCATCTTTGCCGAGTGTTTTTGCATAAGATCAAATATTCTGCTAAATTTCTGCCATGTTTACCAGAATCCTCTACCCATTGCTGTGCATTGTGCTCCTTGTCGGCTGCGGTTCTGAACCTGCGCCCACGGCCGAACAAGCTGCGGCTCCCGCTCCCACAGTGGCCACCGTCGCCATCGATCCAGGTTCTTGTGGACTGGCGTTAAATGCCAATACCGCCCCCACAGAAGCTATTGCTGCTACGCTGAACGCCGAAGGTGAAATGGTGGTGCAGCAAAATATTGATGCACTGATGGCGCTTTGGGATGCCGATGGCCAAATTATTGATGCCAAAAATACGCCTACGGATAGTAGCGACGACCAAACGTGGAATGGCCGCGATGCCATTCGCAATCGATATGTACGCGTGGTCTTTCCGGGCGCGCCGGCGGCTGTACAGCCCGCCGACCTTGATGTTGCCATTGACGGCAGCACGGCGGTAGTCACGGCCACCACCCAAATCGGCAGCGAAATTTCCCCCGGCGGCGATCGTTGGCAATTGCAGGAAAAAGAGGGCTGCTGGTTGATTTCAAGCCTGACCTACAATTTAGAAGGTCAATAGTTTTGCCGCGCATGCCTCACTATGCCCGACTTGATCTCCGCGCTGCCGATTTTCCTCGCTTTTGTCCTCACCTTGATTGTCCTATCCTGGTGCAGTCGTCAAATTAGCGAACATATTCAACTGTTTGCCGTCCACGTTACCGGTTCTACCAATGCGGCAACGGTGGCCATCTTTCTGGTCCTGCTGCCGGGTGTCATTATCCACGAGGGCGCGCACTGGCTCACCGCCTATTTTCTGGGACTCAAGCCCAGCAAATTCCGCGTATGGCCGAAAAAACAGGGCAAGTTTTTGGGGCTGGGCAGCATTAGCATTCGCAGCGGAGGGCTGCTCAAAGATAGCCTGGTGGGTCTGGCGCCGCTGATTTTGGGCTCAATTCTAGTGGCGCTGATTTCGCATCGCGTGTTCAATGCGCAGGCCATGTCCGGTGCGCTTATGCAGGGACAGTGGCGTAATGGGGTGGAAGCGTTCTTGAACGCTTTTCGTCAACCAGATGGCGCGCTGTGGGCCTATCTCCTCTTTACCGTTAGCAACGCCATGATGCCCAGCCCCAGCGATCGGGAACCGGTCATGCCCGTTGCCCAATACGCGCTGTTGGCTGGGCTAGCCTATCTGCTCATCGGGTTGCCAGTGCGCCCGCTGCAAGCATTTATATTATGGCTGACCCCGTTTGTCCAAAGCGTCAGCAGCGCGTTTCTTTTTATTATCCTGCTGGATCTGATCGTATTGCTGATTTTGTTTGTCCTCAACGAAATCCTGGCGCCAGCGCCCAGCCGCCGATGAGGCGCAGATCAACCGGTAATTCGCTTCAACACATAGCGGGTGGTTGGACCCGCCAGATTCCCCAAGGACGAATTACTAAAGATAGCACAAATCGGCATGGCTATATTGGGCGCCACATCCACCAAATCCTGAATCAGCCCGGCCATTACCTCATCCTGGGCTTCGACGCCTTTGCTCACCTCCATTTGCAGCGCCATAATTTTGTGGTGAGCAGCAAGTTGTGCCGCGCCCGGCGCCATGCGGAAGACGTCTTGCAGCAGCGGTGCAAATAAAATAGTAAAATCAGCAGATTGTACATTCACAGGCAAACTCACCGCCATATGCAGGCGCGTTTGAGCAACCAGCGCATCATCACCCACTTGATATGCATTGATGAGAATCGATAAAGTACCTTTGCCACGCGGGGTAATATGATAAAAGTAGATGCGCGAATCTTGGCGGGGGCGCAGCTTAATAATATAGTGCGTGGGGTTCACATCGCAGCCAGGCGCAACGACTTCCACGCGATAAGAAATTAGCTCGTCTTCAGCATTCCGAAAAATGGTCCCCTCCTCCGAAGTGACTGCGGTCAACTCGGCAATAGCCAGTTTGGGCGCATCGGGCTGGCGAATCGCAACCGCAATTTCAAATGGAGTATCCACAAAAGCCGCCGCCGGCGTGGCCACATCCAGGCGAATTGCTTCCTCAATCAGCGGTTTTGGTTGAGATGCCAGCAGCCCGCGCGTGGCGCCTGCTGAATCTCCCCGCACGTCGCCTTGAACGATCACTACCTGAGCACCTTCACCCACGTTGAATAGATCGCGCCCCACCAGGTCGCGACCCACGTGCGCATCCCCACCTACACTGGCGCCACCACCGGTATTCGTTACGGTTCCGCCCGGCCCCATTGGCTCAAAAGAGAAGCTCATATCGGCAGGGTCGCCAGATGAAGTTGATTCCAGGGAACCGCTGTCCTCGGCGGAATCCGCGCCCATTCCCGTTGGGACATGGCCGGCATATGAATAATCCAGCGGCAAGGGCAGCGGCTCAAAGTGCAGGCCAGACCAACGTTCAGCCAAATCGACCAGCGCTTGATTGGTAGGCGCTTGGCGCCGGGCCGCGCTTAATAAGCGCTGTAGGCCATCTGCTTGTGCCGCATAATAAAGCACCAATTGTTCCACCACTGGCCCCAAAGCGTTCTGGCTATCGACCGCAGCAATATCCACCAACGCCAAATCCAGGTCTGTGCGCACCAGCTGCGCCAGACCGCGCAGGTCAAAGGCGGCAAGAAGCGCCTGGCGGCATTGCTGAAGTTGCTCATTGGTTGGTTTCATCTTTGCTTCTTTCCCATGTTGCGCTTGTGATCAATACATATTGCAGTTGAGTAATTGTGGAACGTCAGCAATCTGACAGATTTATTTTGGCAGATATATGATATAATACAGAAGTTGATAACGACAGCAACGGGGCTGTCGTTCAATAGTAGCTTCGACGAAGAAGGAGATTCGATGATGAATTTCAGCTCACGCTTTACCGATCACGCGATCAATGACCATGCCAGCGAGATCGACTATGCAGTATCAATGATGTTTAGTGCCTCTCACTTGCCAAGCGGGACCCCCGCAACGGCGGCCACCTACTCAGCTCCGCAGCTTAAGAATTCGCTTGTATTATCGCCAAGTGAAATGCCCCGCCAGGCTTTGAGCCTATGGCGAAACTAATTTGACTTATGTTACGCAAGCCTGGCGGAAAGTCGGCTCGCCGGCGTTTCTGTTTCTCTCTTGCAAACAGGCTGTCGCTGCGTAACATGAGTAATTTAAAACAGGCTTACGCAAGCCACGTAAAGTCATCTGGCCGGAAAACTTTTCTCTCCAGCGGCTTTATGGGCGCCTGCGTAAGTCGCGTTAGCCTCAGCACGGCATCAAAGCATCTGTTTACCGCACAGCGGAAAACAACCGATTGTCGCGTTAAGCCGTGGCAACTTCTGAGGATGTTGCCGCGGCTTAACAGCCATCGATTTTCGCCTCAGTTCCTCTGCCTGATTTGCGTTGGGAACATGGTTTTCCAACGCACAACTTACGCAGCGCCTGTGGATCGTCAGGAGGCCATAACGTAGCTGACCTGGTAATTTTCCCGTGTGGATTGCGTAAGTCCTACAAAATAGATTCTATGCCAAAGTAAATCAAAAAGACCAACGCGTTGCGGCGTCGGTCTTTCAAAACTACTTTAGTAGGACTTACCTATATCGATCATGTAAAGTTAGCTCTGTTTAAAAACGCAATAGCAATCATGCCAAATCGGTATGCAGCTTTGCGTTTTCGAAACAGGCGCGCTTTAGTTGATATGTGGCGTCAATTCAGCCATCAACTGCGGCTTGGGGCGAAAACCCGTAATCCGCGTCACCAATTCGCCATCTTTGAACAGCAGGAGAGCGGGAATGCCCATAATGCCATAGGCCATCATGGTGCTCTGCTCTTCGTCGACGTTGATTTTGCCGATAGTCAACTTCCCATTTAGCTCAGTGGCAATTTCATCCAGCACTGGGGCGATCATTTTACAAGGGCCACACCATTCCGCCCAAAAATCAACCAACACAGGTGTATCCGAATTGATCACCTGCTCTTCGAAGGTAGCATCCGTAATTTTAATTGCATTACCCATTATTTTGTACTCTCCTTAAATATATAAAGTAAAAGTCTTATTAAACTTATTTGAATCGACAACTTGTGGCTAACAGCGGCTATTATACCCAATCTACACTGTGATTGAAAACCTTTTGGCCATCACGTTAAAGATTTGCAATATAGCCTTTACGCATTTTGTCCATTCATATTTCCTGTAGGGCCATTGCGAACTTGGTAATCGCAACGGCTAAATCCGGCAGCCGACAATGAAAAGCCGCCGCCGCGGCTAAATGGCAAGCGGTTGAGAGCGCTTTGCCGTGTCAGCCGCGGGTTTTAACCCTGCTTTTCTTAGGTTCGCGATGGCCCTACTATTTCCTGTGCATCTACCATGCGCTCAAAACATACTCAGTTTACCGCCGAACACAAATTTTCTGCCGTAATCTGCACTACAAAAAATGTAGTACGCCCTCCATTCAGCTGTAATTGAGAAGCAGCCCACTTGAGGATTAAAATAGATAGTAATATAATGATCGTTAGAGAACTTACGCGCCGGCCCAAAGCCGTAGAGCGCATCGGCGTACAGGTTTATCCCTTTCCGCTGGTACTAAGCGCGTAAGCACAAGTGAACGGCCTTGGTATTTAGGCTCTTCCAAAAATTAAAACACCCATTTTGAATGGAAGAAAGCTGCCGCAACAAGCGGGAGCCCTTTCAGAGAGAAGAGGCCATTGGGATGGATGATTATTTTTCTGGAATGGCCTTATTGCAAAGGCGCAATTGTACATAAAAGGAGCAAATTGTGAACAATTCACAAAATCGACTACAGCAGCTGAACCAGGCTGGCCAAAGCATCTGGTTCGATTATATCGAGCGCAGCATGGTGCAATCGGGTAAACTAGCACAGCTCATGGCGGACGGCATTACGGGTGTCACCTCGAACCCCACAATTTTCCAGCAGGCCATTACGGGCAGCGATGCCTATACCCAAGACGTACAGGATCTGGCCGCTATGGGGAAAGATGCCAAAGGCATTTTTGAAGCACTGGCCGTGGCCGACATTCAGGCCGCTACGGAAGTGTTGCACCCAGTATACGTGCAGACGCAAAGCGCTGATGGCTTTGTCAGTATCGAAGTGTCTCCCGATCTGGCCGATGAGACAGAAGCCACGATTGCTGAAGCGCGCCGCTTGTGGCAGGCAGTTGACCGCCCCAATTTGATGATTAAGGTGCCGGCCACAAAAGCAGGTCTAGGCGCCATTGAACAGCTCATCAGCGAAGGCATCAATGTCAACGTTACGCTCATTTTTAGCCTAGACCGTTATGCTGACGTCAAAGAGGCGTACATACGCGGGTTAGAAAAGCGGTTGGCGGCTGGAGGATCGATTGCCCAGATCGCATCGGTTGCCAGCTTCTTTGTAAGCCGTGTTGACGCCAAAATTGACCCGCTATTGGAAAAGATCGCCGCCGACAACGCGAATCTGGCCGATCAAGCCAAAGAGCTCATGGGCAAAGCCGCCATTGCAAATGCCAAACTGGCCTATGCGCAATTTCAAACCAAATTTGGCATTACCGAACCAAGCACGCGCTGGCAAAAGCTGGCCGATGCGGGTGCACAAGTTCAGCGGCCGCTGTGGGCTAGCACCAGCACCAAGAACCCAGCCTACTCCGACGTACTCTATGTGGATACGCTGATTGGCCCTCACACGGTCAACACGATGCCGCCCGCTACGGTCGATGCATTTAAGGATCATGGGACTGTTGCGCGCACGGTCGATGCCAACATATCGCAAGCCCAAGCCGAAATGGACCAACTGGCAGAGCTAGGCATCAACATGACGCAAGTGACGGATGAATTAGAGCGCGAAGGCGTCCAGAAATTTGCCGATTCTTATCACCAACTTCTCAGCGCCATTGAAACACAGCTTGCAGAACTGACGCCCGCAGATTAGCTGAGAGCGTCAATTTGTAGGTCATTTTTGCAAATGACATGCTCGATTCCATAAAGCATGCTATAGTGCGGTTGAGATGAGAGCCGGAGTTTTATCACTCTTGTTGAGCCACTAGAAAACTCCGGTTCTCATTCAGAGCTAAAGTAACTTATTCAGGCCACTCGAGGGCTGAGCTTGTCGAAGCCCGTGTCCCCTTCGACGTCCCAAACGCAGTTTGGGCGCTCAGGGAACGGCTGAATAGTTACGAGCTGAGTATAGCTGCAAGAGTGATCTACAAATGTAGATTGATCTATTCGTCCTTGGCAGTTGATGAACTGTTTCTTTGCAGAAACGCGGCAAATTCTGCCGGATCTAGCGGCTTTGGGGCACTGCGTGTTGGTTGCGTTCCGTCTGGCGTGGTCTTACCTGCGGGTGCGGGCGACTGTTCTGCCGGCTGAATCGCATCGGTTCCGTCGAATTGCAATTGTTCTGCCAGCGAAGGCGCCTCGGGTTTATGATTCAAGTGTAGAATTGTGGGCATCAGCAGATCGGCAACCGCTTCTAAAAAGAGATGTGCTGGTGCTGCGCCAGCCGGCAAATTGACAATGAGCGTGCGACCGCGAATCCCCGCGACACCACGGTCTAAATAAGCCAGCATGGTTTCCGCGCCGGCAGATTGCCGCATTACCTCCGAAAATCCTTGCAGCTGACGCTCAATAATGGTTGCTGTCGCTTCGGGAGTGATCTCCATTCCCGAAGGTCCTGCCGCTGGCATGGTGCCACCAATCGTCAAAATCAGGTCCAATTCTTCCTCATCACACCACCGGCGCAGCACTTCTTCTACCCAGTATCGCTGACCATCCACGCTCTCTGTACGTGTCACATATATATTAGAACTGGTGGCCTGCAAAAGCGCTTGTACAGCGGCAATGGCCTGTTCATCATATTGTGGAATTGATAGAATGGCTGCTCGGATGATCATTGAATAGTTGATCCCCTCTACAGGTGACAGTACAATTGGATACGCTATACAAAAACCGCTCTGTTCCAGCAATCTACAGCTAGAACAGAGCGGTCAGTTATCACATAACATTGGCGCGCAATAAAATTTTTAGCGCTTTGTATACTGCTTGGCCTTACGGGCGCGTTTTAACCCTGGCTTCTTGCGCTCTTTGGCGCGCGCATCTCTCGTCAAGAATCCAGCGGCTTTCAACACGGGGCGCAAATTATCATCGGTCTCGCAAAGCGCTCGCGAAATGCCATGACGAACGGCGCCAGCCTGCCCTCCATCGCCACCACCGCGCACATGGATACTGATGTTATATGTATTTTCAGTACCCGTTATCACCAGCGGCTGCTTCAAGATCATACGATCCAGCGCACGGCCAAAATATTCTTCCATGGGAAGGTCATTGACCACAATCTCACCTTCTCCAGGATACAGACGAACACGGGCAGAGGACGTTTTGCGACGCCCGACAGACTCAATGTACTGGGCCATTCTTTCGCTCCCTATTTGCTTATCGATTGCAATTACAGTTCTAAGTCTTGCGGCTGTTGCGCCGTATGCGGATGCTCTGCGCCCGCATAGATCCGCAGCTTCTTCATCTGCGCGCGACCAAGCTTTGTCTTGGGCATCATGCCCTTAACCGCTTCAAAGATCACGCGATCTGGAAAGCGCTGCATTTGCTCGCGCATGGAACGGCTCTTCAAGCCGCCAGGGTGGCGAGAGTGATGATGATAATAGACATCATCCAATTTATTACCGGTCACGACAATACGCTCACAGTTGGTTACAATGACAAAGTCACCGCCATCCACATGTGGGCTAAAGGTTGGTTTGTGCTTGCCGCGCAACACCTTGGCGATTTCAGAAGCCAGCCGCCCCAACGTTTGGCCTGTGGCGTCTACAACCCACCATTCCCGTGCGGCTTTGGCTTCTTCAGCGGTTGGGGTAAACGTTTTCACGCTACTCACTCCTCATATACTCTACTTGAATAAAAACCGGAGTTTCATTCTATCGTTGCCAGGGCTGAGGAAAACTCCGGTTTCATCTCAACCGCGGGTTTACAAGATCACGACTTACGCAGCGCCTGTGAAACGCCAGGAAAAAACGTCATGGCTGACCGGACAATTTTTCCTCTAATGTCTCGTCACGTCTGATTGATAGAAATGCACGAAGCGTTGTATGACGACACATTGGTGTTCTGACGCTGATTCATATCGATCATTTCAGGGTTGACAGAACACTAGGCTTGCGTAAGTTCTAAAGATAAAGTGTCAAAAAAGTTCAGGATATTGCGGATACTCTACCGCTTCTAAAACGAGCCCATTAGGCGGAGCTGGCGGGGCAGACCGACTGCGGTCGCAAGCTTGAAGCGCAAGCTGCAACTCATCAGGCGCCCATTCACCACGTCCCACTTTCAACAACGAACCGACCAAGTTGCGCACCATATTGCGCAAAAACGCATTGGCCGTCACGGTAAAAACCAGTTGCGTGACAGTTACTGCGTCTGCCACAGAGGGCAAATCTGTTGTCACCTTTTGCCATTGGGCTTGCAGCACCTGGCGTTTTGTATTGTCACCTTGCGGCGGTTGCCCAAACGTTTGAAAGTCATGTTCACCCAACAGACAATCCGCTGCTTGCTGCATGGCTTCCAGGTTTAAAGGTCGCTGTTCATAATAAGCAAAGCGTTCTACCAACGGCATTCGCCGAACAGCATGCTCACCACCAAGCGCATTCGGAACATAGACAGTATAGCGATACGTCCGGCTGCGTGCGCTAAAGCGTGGATGAAACTGAGCAGGCGCTTGATTCGCCTTCAAAAGCACAACCGCGGCGGGCAGATGCGCGTTCCATGCTCGCTGTAAATCCGCTACGCTATGTCGCCAGGGAACTTGGGTTGCAATCACCTGCCCTCTGGCATGAACACCAGCATCTGTCCGCCCAGCGCCAACAACACGCACTTGGGCATTTGTAAACGCCAGCAAAGCATCTTCTAAGGCGCCCTGAATGGTCGGCACCCCGACCTGATACTGAAAGCCATGAAAATCTGTCCCATCATAGGCAATCAGGGCACAAATCGCGCATACCGAGCTAGAGGCCACTGCACAGATTACTCAGAATCCACAAGCTCCAATACGGCCATATTTGCGGCGTCACCCTTGCGCTTGCCAATCTTAATAATGCGGGTATAACCACCCTTGCGATCGGCATAGCGCGGGGCCAAATCGTCAATCACCTTTTGCGCCACATCCTTATCATTCAGATAAGAAAGTAGCTGACGATGTGCGTGAAGCTGGCTAATATTACCAGCAATCCCGCGCTTGGCCTTGGTAATCAACTTTTCCGCATCAGAACGCACGGCTCTGGCTTTGGCCTCAGTGGTTGTAATGCGTTCATGTACAAACAATTCTTTAATTAAATTTCGAAATAAAGAGCGGCGATGATCGGTATCCCGACCCAAAACTCGACCTGCAATTTGATGTCGCATTTTCTTATTCTCGCAAACTTAAACTATTTCGATGTGCAATTGAATACTTTAAGCGTCTACTTCTTCTAGCTCCTCATCATCTTCTTCCCCATCCTGACTGGGATTCGATAATGAATCTAAGAATGCGCTCAAATCAACACCTGGAACGTTGAGATAGTTTTTAGCCTGCAGGCGCTCAACAAGTTCATCCAAAGACTTCTTGCCGAAATTGCGAATTGCAAGCATCTCTTCTTCGCCTTTTTCCATCCGGCGCAGGATCTCACCGACCTTCGTAATCCCAGCCCGTTTTAGACAGTTATATGCGCGCACAGTCAACTCTAACTCCTCAATCGGTGCGTCATAAACTCGGCTGGGAATTCCTTCTTCTTTCACTTCTGGCTGCTCAACCTCAACGGTCTCGGCACCCGCGAGTAGCGTCAAATATTGCACAAGAATATTGGCAGACTTGCGCACCGAATCTTCAGGCGCAATGGTGCCATCGGTCCATACTTCCAAGTTCAGCTTATCATAATCGGTCTGCTGGCCAATGCGTGTGCGCTCTACGCGATAAGCAGCCTTTTTCACCGGGCTAAAAATCGCGTCGACCGGAATTTCTCCCAGTGGCAACTTGGCGCGTTCTTCAGCAGGGCTGTAACCCCGACCGACTTCCACAACCATCTCAATGTCCAGGTCCACCTCATTAGAATCAGCTGTCAACAGATATTGATCGGGGTTGACCACTTCAACTTCGGGTGGGCAGACCAGATCACCTGCCGTAATTGGACCTTCCTGCGTTACTTCCACATGAATGCGAACGGGTTCTTCACTTGTAGACTTAAACCGGATCTGTTTCACATTCAAAATAAGTTGCGTTGTATCTTCACGTACGTTAGGAATTGGCGAAAATTCATGATGAATCCCGCTAATGCGCAAAGAAGTAACGGCGGCCCCCATCAGACTAGACAATAGCACCCGACGCAATGAATTGCCAAGCGTAATGCCATAGCCGCTTTCCAACGGACTTACCACGAAATGGCCGTAGTTTCGCGAACTTGCCTCGATTTCAATTTTTGGCAAAACCATGTTTAACAACGGCAATCCCTCCCTATTATAAGAACAGCATTTCAATCGACATGCGGCTCATTGGGAAACTGGCAGAGTATTCGTAAGATTTAGCAAACCGCAACCGCGTCAGCCTGACTAAGCGTCAAGCCTGGCGATTGCGGTCCAAACAAAATCCACACAAAGCCTTATAGGCTCAAGATCAAACAAACTTAACGGCTGTTATAGTACTCCACAATGAGCTGCTCATTGAGTTGGATATCAATATCCTCACGGCCAGGCACAGCCAGCATAGAGCCACTCATGTTAGCAAAATTTACAGTCAGCCATTCAGGCGATTTTGAACCACCCTGCATAAGCTGGGCGCGATCTTTAAAATACTCTTTCTTATTACTATTTGAACGGACCGCAATCACATCTCCCACATTAACAATATAGGATGGAATATCTGTCTTGCGACCATTTACCTCAAAATGTCCATGACGTACCAATTGGCGAGCCTGCGCCCGACTATCGGCAAAACCTAAACGGTACACCACGTTATCCAAACGACTTTCCAAAATCGAAAGTAACGTGCTGCCGGTCAGACCTTTACGACGACTCGCCTCTCTAAAATAGCGGCGAAACTGCCGTTCCATTACGCCATAAATCCGACGCGCTTTCTGCTTCTCGCGCAACTGCGTCCCAAAGTCGGACATTTTGCGACGAAATGCAGCCTTGCGTCCGTGATCACCCGGCGGAAATGAGCGTCGTTCAATTGCACATTTCGGTCCCAAGCAGCGCTCTCCCTTTAGGAAAAGCTTCTGCCCTTCGCGGCGGCACAGCTTACATACAGCATCTGTATATCTGGCCATTGTCCCCTCAACTTATCCCCAAATTTTCAGATATTTACTCAACAAACATCGACACAACATTAGTACACCGCAACGGTATTGACGATTCAGACCTCGGTCTCGAGTAATGAATCCGACCCTATCTCTTGTGGTTGCGATCTGCTGTATGCAAAAGCCAGAGCAATTGCATTAGCCGATGCCCATTTCTTCATTCACTCAACACGCGTGATAAAGCAGCGCAACGAGCGTATAGCCAATTTACACACGTCGGCGCTTGGGTGGTCGACACCCATTGTGCGGCAACGGCGTAATATCTGTAATCGACAGAACCGTCAGCCCAGCCGCCTGCACGGAACGGACCGAACTCTCGCGGCCTGGCCCAGGCCCCTTAACAAAGACGTGTACCTCACGCATGTTAAAATCGCTACGGGCCGCCGAAGCAGCATTTTGAGCCGCTAATTGGGCCGCAAACGGAGTGGACTTACGACTGCCTTTAAACCCGGCCGTCCCACTGCTGGCCCAAGAGAGTGTATTACCATCTAAATCAGTAATGGTAATAATTGTATTATTAAAGGAAGCATGAATATGAACTTGCCCACGCGGCACGTTCTTCTTTTCGCGCCTGGTCTGTTTTCGATCTCGTCGTCGCTGCGGTCGAGCCATAATTTTCCCTCACCTACGTTTAGGTTAATCCCAAAAACGTCCTAATTTCAATCAATTTTTGGACTATCGTAAAGGTTTCCCGTAATATTCTGGCAAAACCTCAAATAAAATCGACATGTCAAGACTACTTGCGAGCCGCACGCTTCTTACCCGCCACTGTCTTCTTAGAGCCGCGCAATGTGCGCGCATTCGTGCGCGTGCGCTGACCACGCGAAGGCAGATTCCGACGATGGCGCAATCCACGATACGTGCCAATTTCAATCAGCCGCTTAATATTCATGCTGACTTCGCGGCGCAAATCACCTTCAACCTTGTAATTACGATCAATGTATTCACGCAGCCGCGTCAATTGATTCTCATCCAGATCTTTGACCCGGGTATTGGGGTCGATCTGCGTATTGGCCAGAATGTCCTGGCTGCTCTTTCTCCCAATGCCATAAATATATGTCAGAGAAATTTCAACGCGCTTTTCACGTGGAATGTCAACACCGGCTATACGTGCCATGTTCGCCCCTTTTCCTACTATAAGTTAAAATTCAATCAGCCCTGACGCTGCTTATGTTTGGGATTTGTGCAAATTACGCGCACCACGCCACGCCGCTTAATCACCTTGCAGTTTTCACACATTTTCTTTACAGATGGTCGAACTTTCATATTCACCTCTTATACTTTGCACTGTCATATCGTACTGTCGTGCCCTTTACCATCACTCTACAATCCTATCACTTTACAATGTCATCACTCTACAATGTCATCACTTTGCAGAATGATACTTTACCTTGAAGGAACAAGTGATAGTCATCTCTGGCGTTGGTCAATCTGGCGCGCCAGCTTGAAACGCCGATGAATATTAAAAGGGCTATCCTGCTTTGGCGCAACTAAATAAGAGTAGCACAAAATCAGGGTAATGTCAAAATTTTCGGGCCAGAGTTCGTGATAGCAACGGTGTGTTCAAAGTGACATGCCAGACTGCGGTCCTTGCTGACCACCGTCCAGTTATCGCGCAATGTTTCGGTTTCCCAAGTTGACAGCTGCACCATTGGCTCAATGGCAATCACCAGGCCGGGCTGCAATAATAGATTTCCATCAGCATCCCCGCCCACATAGTTCAACACTTGGGGCGGCTCATGCATATCGCGCCCAACCCCATGCCCTGTGTACTCACGCACAATGTGCAGTCCGCTATCTTCAACATGATGCTGAATAGCTCGGCTGATCTCTTTCACTTCATTCCCAACAGTAGCCAATTTGATACCAGCGTATAAGCTATCCTCAGTCACCTTCATCAGCTTTTGAGCATCGTCACTAATCTGGCCCACCGCATAGCTCCACGCGCTATCGCCCACAAAGCCACGGTGAAACACACCAATATCAATGCTAATGATGTCGCCTTCACAAAGACGTCGCTTCTTACTTGGAATGCCGTGCACGAGCTCTTCATTGATGCTGGCGCAAATATTGGCCGGATACCCTTTGTATCCCAAGAAGCTCGAGACGGCATTATATTTCTGCATAACGCCCAGGGCGATTTGGTCCAAATCCCAAGTGCTTACACCGGGCTGCACCGCTTCTTTCAGCGCTTGATGAACACGCGCCACAATGCGGCCAGCCTCACGCATGATCTGGATCTCTTGTGGGCTTTTCAAAATGGGCACAGACTGCTGCTGTGCTCGATTTGCCCGCGTACGTCTCAATAACTTTCTGCCGCTGCGTTTAAACATGAGTCAATGTCTTGTAACTGAACTGATTACCTCAGTAGAGATAACAGTTCTTCATGTACTTGGGATATTGGGCGCGCCCCATCTAACTCCACCAAAAGCGCTTTGGCAAAATAATAACCAACTAAGGGCGCCGTTTGCTTGTAATAAACGTACAGACGGTTGCGCACAGTCTCGGCTTTATCATCATCCCGCTGATACAATGGCCCGCCGTCATTATCACAAATATCAGCCTGTTTCGGCGGATTAAATTTAATGTGATAAACAGCACCGCAAGTCCGGCAAGTACGCCGGCCAGTAATGCGTTCAATGGCCACATCGTCTTCAATAGAAACCAGCGGCGTCACGCTGACTCCCCCGTAGGGAGCAGCCATCTTTTCAAACGCTTCTGCTTGCACAAGATTACGGGGGAACCCATCCATAATCGCACCATTGGCGCAATCATCCTGCTGAAGGCGATCCTCCACCATGCGGATGGTCACTTCATCTGGCACAAGATCGCCCTTATCCATATAGCTTTTGGCCAACAGCCCCAACTCAGTCTCATTTTTCAAATTGTATCGAAAAATGTCGCCTGTTGAGATTTGGGGCAACCCCAACTTATCCTGTAACAACTGTGCCTGGGTTCCTTTGCCTGCACCGGGGACACCCAGCAGCACAATATACTTACGGTTATTTACACTCATTAACGTATAAATCCTTACCGTATGAAACCTTCATAGTTGCGCATGAGTAGCTGCGCTTCAATCTGCTTCATTGTATCCAGCACAACACCTACCACAATCAAAAGCCCAGTGCTGCTAATGATCAAGGTGCGATAGTTAGAGGCAATGCCGGCGCCACCAAAAAGGCCATCCGCCACAACACCCACAATGTAGGGCAATACAGCCACAAATCCCAAAAAGAGGGCCCCCACCAGCGTAATGCGCGATAGCACACCATTCAAGTAGGATTCTGTGCGTGGGCCTGGCCGAATACCGGGGATAAACCCGCCCTGCTTCTGCAAGGTCTCTGGCAAATTCTGCTGCCGAAACATTACATCGGTGTAAAAGTAGGTGAATGCAACCGTCAACAGGAAGTAAAACAGCCAGTAGACAAAATTGGTTGGGCTCATCAAATTAACAATTGTGGACGCCACGGAGCCAATCCAACCCGGATTTGTCACAAAATAGGTTGCCAATGTACTCGGCAAGATTAACAGGCTGTTTGCAAAAATCAGCGGAATCATACCTGCCGTGTTCACACGCATGGGGACATATGTACTTTGGCCACCCACCATCATCAACCGGTTGCCGCGCATGGTGCGCACGCGCTTTCCATATTGAACCGGGATGCGCCTTTGCCCCTCATGCACCCACACAATCAAAGCAATCGTCAAAATTGTGATAAACGCAAACAAGATCAACATGACCAGATTTTGCGATAAACGCTGAATCTGCCCCGGCACCGAGGCCAAAATTCCGGCAAAAATAATCAGCGATACACCGTTGCCGATGCCTTGTTCGGTTAACAACTGACCCAGCCACACGGCAAACATGGTGCCCGCCGTCATCCCGATAATCAAAGTGAGTGACGTCAGCAGTGCGCTGCCCGTAAAACCCCAATCAGTCAGAATGCCAAATTGGCGATTCAACAGCGTCGCTTGGGTGATTGCCTGGAGCGCTGCCAGCGGAATGGTCAACCAGTACGTATACTGGTTAATCTTTTGCCGCCCCTGTTCACCTTCTTTGCTCAACTCTTCCAAGACCGGCACAATCGGCGTCAAAAGCTGCATAATAATGGAGGATGTAATATATGGATATACACCCAACGCCATTACACCCATCTGCGCCAACCCACCACCACTAAAGAAGTTAAGAAAGCTGAGAAAAACATTTTCATCAGCTGAATTAAAAATGTTGGCTAGCGCAGCCCGATCCACACCAGGGAGCGGGATATTGGCAGCAAAACGATATAGTATCAGAATACCGAAAGTGATCAGCAATTTCTGGCGCAGGTCGGGCAGACGAAATGCATTTCGTACAGCTTCAAGCATGGAGAATATCTCCTATGGAATGAACGAACTGCTACACAGGGAGAGCGCCACTGCCCTGGGGCAACAGCTAAACTCTCACAATCTATACTCAGATCTGAATGACAAACGGAGTTTCTGAACTCCTGTTGAGCAAATCAAGAACGCCGGTTCTCATCTTAACCGCAGTATAGAATAGCAGTTTCGCAATAAGTAGCCTTAGGAACGAGGCAAATTCTTATTGACCTCGTAGGGTAAAATCTCAACAGTACCACCGGCGGCTTCAATCTTCTGCTGGGCGCCAGCACTAATCCGGTGGGTCTTCACATGCAAGGGCTTATCAATATCGCCTCGCCCCAAAACAACCAGCGGATCAACGGGCCGCCCCAACAGGCCTGCACCATACAGCGCCGCTGGCGACACCTCTGCTCCTGCCTCAAAGCGCTCTGCCAACACATCTACATTTACGGCAGAATAATGCACTTTGAATCGATTATTAAAACCACGCAATTTGGGCAAACGCTTCACCAGCGGAAGCTGGCCGCCTTCAAATACAACGCGCAGGCTGCCGCCCGTTCGTGATTTCTGCCCCTTTGTGCCGCGTGTACTGGTTTTGCCTTTACCAGAACCAGTACCACGACCTACTCGCTTGCGCTTTTTTGTGGACCCCTCTGCGGGACGCAGGTCATGCAATTTCATGGTTACTCTTCCTCTTCAACTTCAACCAAATGCGAAACTTTATTGATCATACCCCGAATAACGGGGGTATCGTCTTTGGCCACGGTTTGCCGAATTTTGCGCAACCCCAAGGCCCGCACCGTATCTTTTTGCGATTGATGGTAGCCAATCGGACTATTCACCAGCGTCACAAGTAGTTTTTTCTCAGCCATATGCTTCCCCCTTGTGCCAGAATGGCGCAATTCGCCTTGGATCGACACCGCGCCGCTTTGCTTCCTGCTCAAAATCCTGCAATTCCTGCAAACCAGCAAAAGTTGCCTGCACCACATTCAGGATATTGTCACTGCCCAGCGACTTACTCAAAATATCCTTAACGCCGCACGCTTCCACAACGGCGCGCACACCACCGCCGGCAATAACACCTGTACCGGGGCTGGCTGGCTTCAGCAAAACCTGGCCAGCGCCAAACCGCGCTACAATTGGATGCGGAATCGTAGTACCCAAAAGCGGAATGGCAACCATGGTCTTGCGGGCCTGCTCAGATGCCTTGCGGATCGCATCTGGCACCTCGCGTGCTTTACCCACGCCAATACCGACAGAGCCCTTTTGATCACCAACAACCACAACCGCGCGGAACGCAAAACGGCGCCCACCCTTTACAACTTTGGCTGTGCGTGCAATATGCACTACGCGCTCATCAAGCTCGTCTCGTTCTTCTTTCTCTCTGTCTCGTCGTCTTTCCCGTCGTGCCATTATTGTTCTCCAACTACCAGGCTAACCCTGTCTATGCTGCGGTTGAGATGAAAATTGGCGTTTTCCTTAAAATGCAGCTCAGATATAAAACACCGATTTTCATCCAGAGCTAAGTATAATAGTCTCAAATGGATATTTGAATACCCATCATATTCAAGCCACTAGTGTTTAACATGAGATGGCAAACACTAAAATGCCAAGCCACCTTCGCGGCTACCCTCGGCCAACGCCTTGACGCGACCATGGTAAGGATATCCGCCCCGGTCGAACACGACCATCTCGATTCCATTCGCCTTCGCCCGTTCCGCAATGGCAACCCCCACAAGTTTAGCCTGCTCTTGCGGGCTTTTATCTGCCAATTCTGTGCGTAAGGTTTTATCAACGGTAGAGGCAGACACTAATGTGCAACCAGCTTCATCGTCAATAATCTGTGCATAAATATGCTCGAGGCTGCGAAACACATTAAGCCGCGGCCGCATGTTGGTACCGGTAATCTTTTTACGCACGCGATCATGTCTTCGTTTACGCCCAGCAGAGCGACTTTCCTTAGCCATTTTTCCACTTCCTCACATTTTAAAGATATATCAAAGCTAAAATTATGCTTTACCAGCTTTGCCGGCTTTACTGCGCACATATTCGCCATCATAGCGAATACCCTTGCCTTTGTAGGGCTCCGGCGGGCGCGTCTTGCGGATCACAGCAGCCAGCTCACCAACTTCGCACTTGTCAATTCCGCGAATTTCAAACGAGCGGCCATCTTTCGCCACCTCAAAGCTAATGTCTTTGCTGGGTGGCGCAAACTCAACAGGATGACTTTTGCCCACCTGCAACACCAGCTTATTTCCCTGCTGCTCGGCGCGGTATCCAGTACCCCGCACCTCAAGACGGCGGGAAAAACCTTGGGTAACCCCCACAACCATATTATTGATTAGCGCACGCGCCAATCCATGTTGCGAACGATGATGCCGAGAATCGGTAGGGCGCTTAACAATCAGTTGCCCATTTTCCTGCTCGATGGTCAAATCCGGGCTGACCTGCTGGCTCAGCGTACCCTTGGGCCCCGTTACCGTTATCTTGTTGCCCTTGTCCACATCAATCTTCACATTTGAAGCAATATCAATTGGTTGTCGTCCAATGCGTGACATCTTTCACTCCCTTCATGGTTAAAGATAAGCACCGCCCCGTTTACCAAACGTTGCAGATTACTTCTCCACCGACTTTCGCGCGGCGTGCTTTATGCCCCGTCATCAGCCCGCGCGGGGTCGACACAATGTTAATGCCAAGACCACTGCGCACCCAGGGAATATCGCGATAGCCCACATAGTTCCGCAACCCAGGCTTGCTCACTCTTTCCAACCCGGTAATAACCGACTTGCCTTTCCCCGTATACTTCAGAGCCATAGCGAGCTTAGGCTGTGGCTTATCCTCAGTCACCGCATAATTGGCAATAAAGCCTTCTTCAAGCAAAATTTTGGCAATCGCCACTTTAATTTTAGAACTCGGAAGAATGACTTGCCGATGCTGGATCATGGTCGCGTTACGAATACGCGTCAGCATATCAGCAATTGGATCACTAAACATATAATTCTCCTCTATTAGGTCAACCGCCAAATTAATTTGCAGCGACCATATTTAGTGAGACTTACGCAAACGTACCTTCAAGCATGGTCTGGACGGAAACAATTTTTGTTCCTGACCATCCACTGGCGCGGCATAAGTCACAGGTAGGCTACTCTTGCAATTTGCTCAAAACGCATAAGCAATGCATATCGAAATTGTAGTTAGCAACCAGCCATATCAATGGCAAACGAAAGTGGAAACGCAATATATGACGAAAACCATTCACACTGTTCGTCTAAGCTACCAGTTTTAACTACCAGCTCGACTTGACTACTCCAGGCAGATTGCCGCGCAGCGCCTCTTGGCGGAAGCAAATGCGACACAAGCCAAAACGGCGCATGTACCCGCGCGGGCGACCACATCTGCTGCACCGATTGCGTACTTGAACCGGATATTTTCGACGCGATTCTCTTATAACAATTGATGTTTTTGCCACGATTTGTCCCCTCTATACTAAAACGAACCCGCAAATTAATGCTAGCGGGACTTTACATCTCTAGCGCCTAAAAGGCATGTGCATCAGCGCCAACATGCGCCGCGCCTCTTCATCCGTTTGGGCGGTAGTAACAATTGTCAACTCCAGCCCGCGGATCTTATCCACGTTATCATAGTCAATCTCAGGAAACACTAGTTGCTCTCTGAGACCAATGCTATAATTGCCGCGACCGTCAAATGAATCTGGCGAAATTCCTTGAAAGTCTCTCTGACGCGGCAAAACCACGTTGATCAATCGATCCAAAAAATCCCACATACGACGACCGCGCAATGTAACCATTACGCCAATGGGCATGCCTTCGCGTAACTTATAGACGGCAATCGACTTCCGGGCTTTGGTCACCACGGGCCGTTGGCCAGTAATAATCGCCAGATCCTGAGAAGCCGACTCGATGGCCTTACTATTCTGCAATGCCTCGCCCAGACCAATATTGACCGATATCTTGGAGATTCTGGGCACCTGCATAATATTGGAATAGCCAAATTCCTTCATCAAAGCGGGGACCAATTCTTCCTGATATTGACTTTTTAGCCGCGGAATAGGTCCTTTTCCGTTTTCGCTCATTTTTCTCTCCTTACCCGCAAATGCCGACGAGTCCGGCATCAGGTCAGGCAACAGATTTAGGACTTATGCAAGCCTCGAAGAAAACTGCCAGCTCCGCCACGTTATGCGCATCTGGCCATCTATGGGCACTGCTTAAGTCGTGAAATTCTTACACTTTTGGCAAATACTTTGTTTTACAGAACTTACACATTTAGCGTTCTGCTGGTGCGTAAGTTGCGTCGCTTTTTAAAGCAACTGTTTCGTACGGCGATCAATACGCGATTTATCGCCATTTGTGGCCACTTCGTACCCAGCGCGCGTTGGGTTGCCATCCGAACCAACCAACATTACGTTGCTAATGTGCAGCGGCGCCTCGCGCTCAATGCGGCCAGTTTGCGTATTTACGCGGCCCGTCGCTCTCTGATGCTTAATAATCAGGTTAGCGCCCGCAACAATTACGTAAACGCGATCGGGATCATAGGACCCATCTTTATTTTTCTTACGAATCACCCGCTGCACTTCGCCTTGATGACCTTTATCGTTACCGGCAATCACCTGAACGGTATCGCCTTTACGAATTTTCACTTTCATGATTGATTACTCCTATCAAGAGCTGAAATTACAACACTTCTGGCGCAAGAGAGACAATGCGCATGAATCCACCTTCGCGCAGTTCACGCGCCACGGGCCCAAAAATACGCGTCCCGCGCGGATTTTTGTTGTCGTCAATAATGACAGCCGCATTTTCATCAAAGCGAATGTAACTGCCATCCGTCCGGCGAATCACGCGGCGTGTACGCACAATCACAGCACGCACCACATCACCTTTTTTCACTGTTCCGTTTGGCGCAGCGCTTTTCACGGTGGCCACGATTTCGTCACCCACTGCCGCATAGCGACGGGTGCTTCCCCCTTTAACCCGGATCGTTAAAAGTTCTTTAGCTCCGGTATTATCTGCAACTTTCAGCCTGCTCTCTTGCTGAATCATGGTCTACTCCTGGGCGACATGTAAAATTTGTCCTCATTCGACAAAAGAACACGCTGACCAAAAATATTGGGCAATCGAATACAACTTTTGTCCCTGACATTAGCCAACATTCCCTCAGCAGGGAATCGTA
Source organism: Caldilineaceae bacterium (assembly GCA_020634755.1). Taxonomy (GTDB): domain Bacteria; phylum Chloroflexota; class Anaerolineae; order Caldilineales; family Caldilineaceae; genus JACKBC01. The sequence continues at coordinate 73,127 of JACKBC010000002.1, forward strand.
CCATCCTGCGGTTGCTGGCAGCCTAGTGAATGACAAAAGCCAGTATCGTGGTGTTCACTTTCTCGCGTGAGGCCAATAATTTAAACAAGTTCAGATTGTTCTAAAATTTCTTCTACAAAAAATTTTTTGTCTTTACTAATTGGCCGGCACTCACGAATACGGACCACATCCCCCATCTTGGCGGCGTTATTTTCATTGTGGGCCTTATATTTGCGATTCAAGCGAATCACTTTGCCATACAGTGGATGCTGCGTAACGCGCTGCACAGAAACGACAACCGTCTTATCCATTTTGTCACTGATGACAGTGCCAACCAACATTCTACGTTGCTCGCGCATGATTTCTCCTTAATTGTCCTATTCGGCGAGCTCGCGCTCACGCAAGACCGTCTTGATGCGCGCAATATCTTTACGCACCAACCCCATCCGCGCCGTATTTGTCAGCTTCCCAGATGCCTTTTGGAAGCGCAAATTAAAAATTTCTTGATATGAATCGTCTAACCGATTTGCCAGCTCGGCATTGGTCATAGAACGAATTTCGCTAGCCTTCATAATCCCTATCTCCTCGTGGCCCTTGCATCAACACGCAGACGCCTTATGCGCCATGATCCTCGCGCGCGACAAATTGCGTACGCATAGGCAGTTTGTGGGCAGCCAAACGCATGGCCTCGCGCGCCAGCTCTTCGCGGACGCCCGCAATCTCAAACAAAACTTTGCCGGGTCGTACGGCGGCAATCCAGTGTTCCACATTACCCTTACCAGAACCCATGCGGGTCTCAGCAGCTCGCTTTGTAAAGGGCTTATCTGGGAAAACACGGATCCATACCTTACCGCCACGGCGAATATAACGCATAATGGCGCGGCGAGCAGCTTCAATCTGCCGGCTGGTAATGTAGTGAGACTCAACGGCCTGCAATCCATAAGTGCCAAACGAGATCTCGTTGCCACGATGAGCCAGACCGCGCAAACGTCCACGCTGCTTCTTTCGATATTTGACGCGCTTCGGCATTAACATAATAGGCTTCTCCTATTCCCATATTTCCCAAAAATTATATGTTCAGCAGTTAACATAGCCAGCCAGAGACAACCGCAAGGTTCACTGGCATCCCTAGCAGCTTGCATAGCCATCGAGAAAATATTAGATGACTACCTATCTCTGCTGAACACTCCGTGTGTCACGGCCTAATTGTTTGTCTCGCTAGCGGCCAGGCGAGACTGAAATTCATCACCCGGCATCACTTCACCGTGATAAATCCACACCTTGATGCCAATAACACCAAACGTGGTATTTGCCTCAGCCGTGCTATATTCAATGTCGGCGCGCAAAGTATGACGCGGAATCTGTCCGTCAATCACCTTGTCGACGCGCCCCATGTCGCTACCACCCAATCGCCCAGAGACCGTAATCATAATGCCTTTGGCGCCGGCCCGCATGGTCTTTTGGACCGCCTGCTTCATAGCGCGCTTCCAGCTAATGCGGCGCTCTAGCTGCTCGGCAATACTTTCAGCAACAAGACGCGGGTCCAACTCGGGCTTGGTAATTTCGCGCACATCAATTTTGACCTTTTTCTGGGTCAAGTCTTGCAGGCGCGTGCGCAAAGCATTTACGCTGGCGCCTTTGCGCCCAATAATAACGCCGGGTCGGGCCGTATCGATCACAACATGCACCTGATTTGGCTGACGCTCAATCTCAACGTTGCTAATTCCAGCTTTTGGCAAATCGCCATGCACCATGGTGCGAATCTGCCGATCCTCATTAAGCTGCTCTACATAGGTTTTACCAGTGGCAAACCAACGGCTCTTATGTTCTTTAATAATGCCCAGGCGAAAGCCCGTCGGATGTACTTTTCGACCCAAGTGATCCTCCCCTTGCAAACTACAGTTGCTTGAAACAGATTAATCAACGTTTACATTGAACTCAATACTACTTTACAAATATCTAAAACCTCATCTGCGCCAGCCTCAAGTCCAAGCCATGATGCGCACATGAAGATCAATTTAAAATCGTTCTTCTAATATCACCGTAATGTGCGATGAGCGGCGAATCCACGGCTTAAAGCGGCCCCGTGCGCCAAACCGGCGCCAGCGGCGAATGGGGGCATCATCCGCCATAATGGTGGTGATATACATGTCATCCTCATCCAGACCAAAATTTTCCGTTGCGTTCGCCAATGCGCTCTTGATCGTCTTGGCCACTACCTGCGCCGCGGATTGAGGCATAAATTGCAGAATATCCAACGCCTCTTTGGCCTGTCGCCCTCGCATTTCATTCACCACAAGCCGCGCCTTTTGCGCGCTCACCCCAGTAAATTTGGTAACAGCTCGAACTTCCATTTTTCAGCCCTCGTCTTTTCCAATCATCTGTGCCCTCTTTACACCACTTGCTGTCTGCAAACTGACATTTGCTTTAGAATCCGCAATAAACGCCAGCCCGCATTCCGGCCATACTCTTGCATCAAAAATGCAAAACCATAAGGGTGTTTATCGAGCGCGCGTGCTTTTTTCCGATCTCACATGGCCGCGGAAGAAGCGCGTGGGGGCAAACTCGCCTAACTTGTGGCCCACCATATTTTCGGTAATATAAATCGGCACATGTCGTCGCCCGTCATGAATCGCCATTGTATGGCCCACAAATTGTGGAAAAATGGTTGACGCGCGTGACCAAGTCCGAATCACCTTGCGCTCGCCGCTGCGGTTCATCTCTTCCACTCTGCGCAGAAGCTTGGGCTGAACATATGGCCCCTTTTTCATCGAACGAGACATTGCTCTCTCCTTGACTTAAAGCAATACATGTGAATACTTATTTGCTGCGCCGCACAATATTCTTGCTGGTTCGCTTATTGCGGCGCGTCTTTTTGCCCAGTGCGGGCTTACCCCATGGCGTCTTGGGTCCGGGCATACCAATGGGCGAACGGCCTTCACCACCGCCATGTGGATGCGAAGACGGATCCATGGCGACACCGCGCACCGACGGGCGTATACCCATCCAGCGCTTGCGGCCTGCCTTGCCAAGTGAAATATTAGCATGATCCGCATTGGAAACCTGGCCAATGGTGGCCAGACAATTTATATCAATATAGCGCACTTCGCCGCTGGGCAAACGCACTTGCGACATATTGCCTTCCTTGGCCACAAGCTGGGCGGCATTGCCGGCACTGCGCACCAACTGTCCACCGCGCCCCGGATACAACTCAATATTGTGGATCAAAGTACCCAGTGGAATGTAGCGAATGGGCAGTGCATTGCCGGGCCGAATATCAGCATCGGGGCCAGAAGATACGGTGTCCCCCACCTGAATCCCGGCGGGCGCCAAAATATAGCGCCGATCGCCATTCTCATACAAGACAAGCGCAATACGTGCACTACGATTTGGATCGTACTCAATGGAGTCGATTCGCCCCGCTACGCCCCAGTTGTCGCGCCGGAAATCTATGATGCGATAACGGCGCTTGTGCCCGCCACCGCGATGACGCACAGTAACGACACCACGGTTGTTGCGACCAGATTTGCTCTTTAATGGAGCCAGCAGAGAGCGTTCCGGTTTGGTGCGCGTAATCTCATCAAAAGATGATACACTCATATCTCTACGTCCAGGTGATGTTGGACGATATACTTTAATGGCCATCTAAATTTCTCCCTACCAGATTTGTCTTTCAACACACCTGTTCATATACCGCAACCAGGTTGGCGATTCAGGCATTTCCCAGTTGGCAAACCCCATTGCGCTTGCTTGATGGTGCGGCTATGGATACGCTAAACAACACCTTCAAATAGTTGGATGGTGTTGCCAGGCGCCAGCTGCACAATTGCCTTTTTCCATTTCGGTTTGCGTATGGCGGTGCCTTTGCGCGTACGCCGCGTCTTGGCCGGCATTACAGAAATATGCACGTCATCCACGGCCACATTAAATGCCGTGGCCACGGCATCGGCCACCAACATCTTATTGGCGCGCATATCCACTTCAAACGTGTAGCGATTATCCGTAGAAGCCACCATAACCGACTTTTCCGTCACCACTGGTCGCTTTAACACTTCATAAATGTGCATGGTTATTCCTCGTCCCCTTCCGCCTGCGCCGCATCCGACTTATCAGCGCCACCCGGAGCCAGCCAGCCTTCAATGTGATCAATGGCGGCCTTATCGAGCAGAACCGTGTCATATCCCAACAGATCACGAATATTCAGATAACCAGCCAACAGCGTTTTGACATTAGACAAATTATTGGCGCTGCGCTGCACTGCGGCATTCTTCTCTGGCAAGACCATCAACACAGATGAATCGACCACGCCCAAAGCAGAAAGCGCATCCACCATTGTCTTGGTCTTCGGCGCATCCATCTGCAATTTATCCAACACCACAATCTGGCCGGCATCCACCTTTACGCTCAAGGCGCTACGCAACGCAGCCTGATTCATTTTCTTGGGCAAAGCCTTTGTATATTTTCGGGGCTGCGGTCCAAAAACAGTGCCGCCACCAACCCAGTTGGGCGCGCGGGTTGAACCCTGACGAGCGCGTCCGGTGCCCTTCTGGCGCCAGGGCTTGCGGCCACCGCCGCGCACTTCGCTGCGCCCTTTGGTCTTGTGCGTGCCCAGACGAGCATTTGCCAATTGGCGCACCAATGCTTGATGCATCAATGGCTTGTTTACAGGGGCAGCAAAAACGCCCTCACTCAGTTCAAGCTCCCCGACCTGCTTCCCAGCCATATCTTTAACAGGGATTATCATAGTTCTTTACTCCGCATTTCTACTCAATACACCACAACAACGAAAGTGATATAGATGAGAACTTTAGGATTTGGGCTTCTTTACAGCTTCACGCACAAATACAAGCCCACCCTTCGGACCAGGAATCGCGCCGCGCACCACCAGCAGATTGCGCTCGGCATCTACCAGGGCCACTTTCAAATTTTGAATGGTAACACGGGCGTTTCCCATTTGACCCGGAGCTTTCGAGCCAGGGAAGGTATGGCCAGGGGTTGTACCTGCACCACGCGAACCAGTCGCACGATGCCGATCAGATTGGCCATGTGTTTTAGGACCACCGCGGAAGTTGTGGCGCTTTACCGCCCCGGCAAATCCTTTCCCCTTGGAGACACCAACCACATCCACGAAATCGCCTTCCTGAAACACATCGGCTTTAATTTCGTCTCCCAGGGTATATTGCGGAGCTTCTTCAAAACGCAACTCGCGCAAACGGCGAATATTTGGGGTTTGCGCCTTGCTCAAATGGCCGCGTTCGCCCTTGGTTAGTTTGCGCTCTGGCACTTCTTCATAACCAATTTGGACGGCGCAATAGCCATCTGTTTCATCTGTTTTTACCTGCGTAACATAGCAGGGACCAGCTTCAATAACCGTAACTGGCACAACCGCGCCGCTCTCATCAAAGAGCTGGGTCATGCCCACCTTCTTACCTAATATTCCTCGCATGTTGTCCTCCCAGGACTGCCAGTTGATTGAACTTGACTCTGCAAGCCGATCAATCTACATCATCCTGCTGCGCAAAGCATGAGACAAAAGTGGCCATTAAAAGCCGCCATTCTCAAGGCGCAGAGATTTGCAGTATTCTGGATTAACTAGAGCTTGATTTCAATATCAACACCCGCTGGCAAATTTAATCGCGTTAAATTTTCAATAGTCTTACTACCCGGATCCACCACATCGATAAGGCGCTTGTGCGTGCGAATCTCAAATTGTTCGCGGCTGTCCTTGTCAATGTAGGTAGAGCGCATGACTGTAAATTTCTCAATGCGGGTTGGCAGAGGGACGGGGCCAACCACCTGAGCGCCAGTACGTTCGGCCGCATCGACAATCTGCTGAACCGATGCATCCAACACGCGGTGGTCATATGCCTTGAGCTTAATTCGTATGCGTTGCTTCGCCATCTGAACCGCCTTTTACGCTTTGCCCTTACGGGCCTTTACGATAATAACTTATGTTACGCAAGCCTAGAGGAAAGTCGGCTCACCGACTTTACTGCTTCTCTCTAGCAGACTAGCTGTCGCTGCGTAACGTAAGACAATAACACCACTTTAAACAGTCGTCTTGGTCTAAAATCCGCACTTTCAAATCATGAGTACGCATTTCAAAACAACCACATTCAAAACAGGCAAGAAAATGGAGGAGAAATCGGGTTTCCCCTCCATCAAAAGTTACTTCAAGATATCAGTGATGACGCCAGCGCCCACGGTGCGGCCACCTTCGCGGATGGCAAAACGGCTGCCGTTCTCCAACGCCACGGGGGCAATCAGCTCCACCTTCATGTTGACATTGTCGCCGGGCATGACCATCTCAACGCCTTCGGGCAGCGTGATGGCGCCGGTAATGTCCATGGTGCGGATGTAGAACTGCGGGCGATAGCCCTGGAAGAAGGGCGTGTGACGTCCACCTTCCTCTTTCTTCAACACGTACACCTCGGCCATGAACTCGGTGTGCGGCGTAATGCTGCCTGGCTTGGCCAACACCTGGCCACGCTCCACATCGTCGCGGTTGATGCCGCGCAGCAGACAACCCACGTTGTCGCCAGCACGCCCCTCATCCAGCAACTTGCGGAACATTTCCACCCCGGTGACCGTGGTGCGCCGCGTGTCGCGGATGCCCACAATTTCAATCTCTTCCATGGGCTTGATGATGCCGCGCTCAATACGACCGGTCACCACCGTGCCACGTCCCTTGATGCTAAACACATCTTCCACCGGCATCAGGAACGGCTTGTCGGTATCGCGCTCCGGCGTCGGGATGTACTCATCCACGGCTCGCATCAGCTCCCAGATGCTCGCATACTCCTCGGCGTTGGGGTCCGTGCTCTCCGACTCCAGCGCACGCAGGGCGCTGCCCCGAATCACCGGAATGTCGTCGCCCGGGAAGTTGTAGCTGTCCAACAGCTCGCGCAGCTCCATCTCCACCAGTTCCAACAGCTCCTCGTCGTCCATCATGTCACACTTGTTCATGAAAACGACCATGGCCGGCACTTCCACCTGCCGCGCCAGCAGAATGTGCTCGCGCGTCTGCGGCATCGGGCCATCCGGCGCCGCCACCACCAGAATGGCGCCATCCATCTGCGCCGCCCCGGTAATCATGTTCTTGATGTAGTCGGCGTGCCCCGGGCAATCCACATGCGCATAGTGCCGCGATTCCGTCTGGTATTCCACATGCGAAATCGCAATTGTGATGCCACGCGCCTTCTCTTCCGGCGCATTGTCAATCTGGTCAAAACGTGAAAAGTCCGCCCACCCCTTCAAGCCCAGCGTCTTGGTGATCGCCGCCGTCAGGGTCGTCTTCCCGTGGTCAATGTGTCCGATTGTCCCCACATTCACATGGGGCTTCGTCCGCTCAAATACTGCCTTGGACATTAATCGTTCTCCTTTTTCGCAAAAGATATAAAAGTGATACTTGTAATAGTCGACCGCACTTCCACAACCCATCTAACCACATTGGGACAACATTTATAAAGCGCAGTTTTGACAAAACCAAGTATATTTTTGGCGAAACGAAAAATTTATGTCAGCCCTATACACCTTATTTCAAGTATACCCTCAAAGGTATAAGGCGCAAGAGCACCGCCGGAAATATCACGGCGGTGCATAAGACACTTTCGTATATTGCTAAATTATTTACTGCAAACCAAAATAGTATACTTTACTATCTACGTATCACCAAATTTCAACTACTCTGAAATACATTTAAATCATGCGGCCTTCAAAATTTTCTCGGCAATCGACTGGCTAACAGGCGAATAGCGCTCAAACTGCATGGTAAAATTACCGCGCCCGCTGGTCAAAGAGCGGATACTAGTCGCATAGCCAAACATTTCGCTCAGCGGCACAAATGAGCGAATCGCGCTCACGCCGCCCGCCCGCGGCTCCATACCTTCAATTTCACCGCGTCGGCTGGAAAAATCACCCACAATGTCACCCACATACTCTTCGGGCACAATTGCCTCTACGCGCATAACGGGCTCAAGCAAAATGGGCGACGCCTTTTGGGTACCCTCTTTAAAGCCAATGCTGGCGGCAATCTTGAAAGCCATCTCGTTGGAGTCTACCTCATGGTAGCTACCGTCCACAAGGGCCACTTTCACATCAACCACTGGATACCCGGCCATGACGCCAGCACCCATGGCTTCCTCAATACCCTTCTGAATTGCGTTGAAATATTCTCTGGGCACAACGCCACCGACGATGCGCTCCTCAAAGAGAAAACCAGCGCCAGGATCATTGGGTTCAAGCTCCAGCCAAACATGACCATACTGGCCGCGGCCACCGGACTGGCGCACAAAACGACCTTCCACGCGTACGGGCTTTGTAATTGTCTCGCGGTACGCAACCTGGGGACGCCCCACATTACACTGGACTTGGAACTCACGCTTGAGGCGGTCTACAATAATATCAAGGTGCAATTCGCCCATACCGGCAATGACAGTCTGTCCCGTCTGATCATCATAGTTAACCTGGAAGGTGGGATCTTCCTCAGCCAGCTTAATCAACGCATCGCTCAGCTTGTCCTGATCGCTCTTGGACTTTGGCTCAACCGCAACTTTGATAACGGGTTCCGGAAACTCAATCGTTTCTAACAGCACTTCATTATTCGGGTCGGAAAGAGTTTCCCCTGTAAAGCTCTGCTTCAACCCCACAACGGCGGCAATATCACCAGCTTCCACCACCTTGATTTCTTCGCGCTTATCGGCATACATTTGCAGCAACCGACCGGCGCGTTCCCGACGATCACGGTTTACATTATATACATTGCTGCCAGCTTCAAGCCGCCCAGAATAGATGCGCACATAGGCCAACCGACCCACGTAAGGGTCAGTAACAATCTTGAACACAAGCGCCGAGAAAGGTTCAGTTGTCTCAGCTTTGCGGATGAGCGGTTCAGACGTGTGCGGATCTACGCCCTGCACTGGCGGCACATCGGCCGGGCTGGGCAAATAGCGCACAACAGCATCCAACAGCGGCTGTACCCCTTTATTGCGCAAGGCCGTACCGGCCATAATGGGCACCAATTGGTTATTTACCACAGCTTGGCGCAAGGCAGCATGCAGTTCATCGTTAGAGATCTCTTCACCTTCCAAATACTTTAAGGTAAGCTCATCATCAGTCTCCGCAATGCGTTCGATCAGAACAGCTCTTGCTTCGCTGGCGGCATCGGCCAAATTAGCCGGAATCTCTTCGATTGTCGGCTTAGCGCCCAATTCGTCTGTAAAATAGAGCGCCTTCATCTGAAACAGATCGATCACGCCCTCAAACTTATCTTCCGCCCCAATGGGCAGCTGAATCGGCAGCGGCACTGCGCCCAATCGATCAATAATCATCTGACACGTGCGCTCAAAATTGGCGCCAATGCGATCCATCTTATTGACGAAACAGATGCGCGGCACCTTATAGCGGTCTGCTTGCCGCCACACCGTTTCGGATTGCGGCTCAACACCGGCCACGGCATCAAAAACCACGACGCCGCCGTCCAGCACACGCAAACTGCGCTGCACTTCGGCCGTAAAGTCAATATGCCCAGGGGTGTCAATAATATTGATCTGACACTCTTCCCCAGTCAGTCGATCCTTCCAAACCGTCGTAATGGCCGCAGCTGTAATGGTGATACCACGTTCGCGCTCTTGCACCATCCAGTCCGTCACGGCTGTCCCATCATGAACTTCACCCATGCGATGGATACGCCCAGAATAAAAAAGGATACGCTCGGTGGTCGTTGTTTTACCGGCATCAATATGGGCAATAATACCGATATTGCGCACTCGTTCAATTGGATATTTTGTCGTCATAATGAGTTCCTACATTTCACAGAATAAATTGTGCGGCCCGTGCTCGCGTCATTTATCTAACTTATGTTACGCAAGCCTGGAGGAAAGTCGACTCGCCTGTTTCTTCCTAGCAGACTGGCTGTCGCTGCGTAACGTGAGTTATCTAACAGGATTTACGCAAGCCTTGACTAAAATTGTGTCGACTGCAAGCGGGTTCACTCTTGGTAATCTACAGGCGCGACATAAATCATATTATCTAAAACATACCAAAAGCCAGGGGACCCAATAAAAACACCCTGGCCAGCTTGTGCATCTCAACTTACGCAACGCCAAATTATACCAACTGCGGTTGTCAAAGCCAAATGGTATTGCGTAATGCCAGGGGCGCGCCATGCAGAAACATATTGCCCCCGCCCGCTTTGGCTCGATGCGTGCGCAAGTCCCATATATGGAACGAGAAAAACATTTTGTCCGCAGACAAAACGATACGGCGCCTAAATCCAACAATGTGGGCAAGTCACTGTGAAAACATATTCTTGGCTCTATCACAAATCAACATTTTCTGCTCTGAGAACAAATGTTAATTCATGACAACCGCGAGTACATCTTCAGCAACGAATGTGACAGCTCAGTTGTGGGAATGCGCCGCACGCAGTAATATTTTAAACTTTATCTTCAAATCAAACAGAAAATCTTTGTTACTATAAAGTTCGCAATTACAAATAAGTTACAATGAAAGCGCAGACTTATGAGCGCAAATTAACAGGGCACAAATAAATGGCGTCACCTTGATGGATGCAAACGAAGCACCTCTGCAAAAACTTAGCTCTGTTTGAAAACGCAAATCCCATCCGCTTTCAAAACAATAAAGTTTCAGCTCACCGCAACGGTAACGGCGTACTAGACGTGCGATTGCGCTCCCCTAAGTTTAAATGCGGAAATGCGCAAAAGCCTGGTTTGCTTCAGCCATGCGATGCGTATCTTCACGCTTCTTGACCGAGGCGCCCTCATTACGGGCAGAATCCATCAACTCGCCGGCCAGTCGCACAGCCATATCGCGCCCGCTGCGCTTACGCGCATTGTCGATCAACCAGCGCATGGCCAATGCCATCCGCCGACTGGCGCTGATTTCCATGGGAATCTGATAGGTGGCGCCACCAACACGGCGCGGCCGCACTTCGACCAGAGGCGTTGCGTTCTTCAGTCCCTCTTCAAAAACCTCAATGGCGGGGCGCTTGGTGCGCTCTTCCATCAGATCAAATGCATCATAAACAATGCGGGCGGCCAAACTCTTTTTGCCGCGTTCCATGACATTGTTAATAAACTTAGCAACCACTTCGCTATTGTAGCGCGGGTCTGGCGTTACGGTCCGATGTTCGGCTCGGTTCCTTCGCATCTCTGATTCTTCCTTATCCCCTATTACCAACCCGACACATTTATGCCGGTGCAGTAAAATAAACGTATTATCAACTTAAAAGCGCACTACCGAGGCCGCTTTGTGCCATACTTACTGCGCCCACGCTTGCGATTGTTCACACCCGTGCTATCTAAAGCGCCGCGCACAATATGATAGCGCACGCCTGGCAGATCGCGCACACGACCGCCACGCACCAACACTACGCTATGCTCTTGCAGATTATGACCCTCACCAGGAATGTAAGCGGTCACTTCCATGCCATTGGTCAAACGCACACGCGCCACTTTACGCAGAGCCGAATTAGGCTTCTTGGGCGTCGTGGTGCGCACCTGGGTACAAACGCCGCGCTTCTGAGGGTTTCCCTTTTTCATGCGCCGCGTTTTGCCAGTCAGCGTATTTTGTGCAAAGCGCAACGCCGGCGCCTTTTCTTTTTTGCCAAGATTCTTGCGCCCTTTGCGGACTAATTGATTAATGGTAGGCAAAGGAATTCCTCCCTCATTTCATTGCTATATCTTCCGTAATTATTCACGAACATTAAGTCTATCATAATCATCCACACTCGGTCAAATCAAGAACGTCAAAAACTGATTCAACTTAGAGAGACTTCCCCAAACAGAGTGCAAAACCCGCATTATTTGACCCCAAGTATCCTTATCAATCCAACTACACGCCCAATGCCATTAAGTTGGCGAAAAGTGCGTCACAATTGAAGCGGGCTTAACTCAATGACATGAACTAGATCCCTATCTATCTAGCACGCTGTATCCTTCAGCCAGCAGATACACACAAAGCGCCTGGATCCGCAGCGGATCCAGGCGCTTTGATCAAATTGCATTCTTACAAATAGAAAACCTTACACAAAATAGGGTGTGTAATTTTTTCCATTCACTTTCCAATTACATACCCATGGAAAGCGTAACGGTGCCATCACCGGTCTCGACGCCGACAATTGTGCCCAGGCGCGGGTCATTCAGCGCGGCATTGATGCGATCGGCAATCAAAGAAGCCAAACCACCGCTAACCACAAGGTTGCCAGCAAAAGCCTGATCCAGCTCCACTGAAACAATGTGGTCCTGTACAACCACGTTACCAACCAACCCGACCTTATCGATGCCACCAACGGACTGGGCCAAATTCGCCACAATGTATATCTTGCCGGGGTCAAACATAGCCTGGACGCTATCGATCGGCACTTCAGAGCCAGCATTCTGCTGGAGCAGCATGGTGATGAGGCTGCTAAATTCGCTCTCGGTCAAAGTGGCCTGGCCGCTCAACGCACCCTGAATTGCCTTATTCTGCCCGGCCATGGCGGCGTCCATGGAAATCTCCACTTCGCGGTCTGGCATCATGGCTTGACCCATCATACAGCCAGAAAGACTGACAGCGAGCATCAAAGTGAATACGACCACCAGTAAATTCTTTCGGGTAACCATTCGTGATCTCCTTTGTTGTTTTATTTAATGGAAACAAACAGTACAAATAGCGGAAAGTTGATTGTAGAAAATTTAAGCGATCTCATTTAAGGATAATTCCCAAGAATAGTCTTAAATGCCATCACCCTATAACCAATCGCTTTATTAGGGTTTACGCAAGCCTAGAGGGAAAATGGTCAGGTCAGCTATATTATGCTCTCCTGGCGATCCACCGGCGCTGCGTAAGTCCTGTTTATAACCGATTATAACTAAGTTATTGTTACAACCGCGTTATCGGTACAGACAGTGGGTTTTTGTGTTGTATGGACTTTACTACAAGATTAGGTCAGAAACAAGTTTTTAGCTTCACATCATTTTTTATTTCACATCATAACGTGCGTCCACATTATAACATGAAATTATCATATGAACTGCTTTTTCACAAAACGGCTTTGGCGCCCAAGCATACTTGTCTGCACGTGTACAACCAAATATATTATCAATTGGCAATCTGCGCAAGTGAGAAGAATATTCTTACTCGTAGGGAGAGCTTGCTTGATTACTGCCTTGGGGATGCCGTTAGTATACCAGCATCCGTCAATCATTGCAAGCATGAAAGTGATACAAAGTAAACTATATCCTTATATATATCCTCCCTCAGAATTTTGCCTTAGGATTCTAGCATATACCACAAACAATATGCGAATGTAAATTCCAGGTAAATGTTCAATTAATCTTTTACACGGTGACGACGATAAAAACCGGCGTTTTTTGTTAACGTTCCCGCCAGAATCAAAACGCGAGGCTTCATTCAGAACTACACAGATAGGCTGGCGTCCCACTGGCGCTGCGTAATACCAACTGCGGTTGTAAAAGCGGTGAATAATCGACCATTCTACGCTGAGAATAGGGGAATTGTTCATCGCTTTTACAAAGCCAAATGGTATAAGTAGTGACAGAATGACTTACATTACACCAGAAGCGCTCCCGCGCAACCATTGGGGCCTTCCGGTGTTTTCACAAAGACAGGGAAATTGTTTACAGTCCCAGAATGGTTATGCCCCTTAAAGGCAATTGTTCAGCAAGACACGACTTACGCAGCGCCCGTGGATGGCCAAGCGTGAACCCGTTTGCATCCGCACAAGTTTAGTCGAGGCTTGCCTAAGTCCTAAAGAAATGCGCCAACCCTGATTGACTGACAAATCTTATTTACCGCGCAGATCGCCAAAAAACGCGCAGAATCTACTCGGGTACCCTTTGCGCATCTGCGCGCCCTTGGCGGTGGCAAGATTAAATCTGTCGGTCAATCAGTGCGCCAACCTTAAATTGGGGAGATTTAATGAGTGATTCATTACGCGGCAAAACTGCCGTTATTACCGGAAGCGGACGCGGTATTGGCAAAGGCATTGCCCTGGCCCTGGCCGCCCAAGGCTGCAATATTGCCATCAACTTTTTCCGCCGCCGGCAAAATGCCGAAGAGACAGCCCGCGAAATTGAGGCATTGGGCGTGCGCACTGCGCTCATCAAAGCCAACGTAGGCGTCGAAGAAGATGTGCGCCGGCTCGTCGATGCCAGCGCCGAGCAATTGGGCAGCGTGGATATTTTTGTGGGCAATGCGGCCAGTGGCGTACAACGTGCGGCCACCGAAATTACCGCCAAAGCGTGGGATTGGACGCTCAACATCAACGCGCGCAGCATTCTATTTGGCGTACAGGCGGCCGCGCCCTATATGCAGCGTAATGGCTGGGGGCGCATCATCACCATTAGCAGCATTGGCAGCCGCCGCGTGCTGCCTGAATATAGCGTGGTGGGCGTTAGCAAAGCCGCCATCGAAGCGGTGACGCGCTATCTAGCCATTGAACTGGCGCCCCTGGGCATCATTGCCAATTGCATTAGCCCCGGCATTGTAATGACCGAAGCGCTGGATCATTTTCCGCGTGGAGAGGAGATGATACGCTCAGCCCAAAGCGCCACTCCGGTGGGGCGCCTGGTGACGCCAGCCGATGTCGGTGCGTTGGCGGTCTGGCTGTGCAGCGACGCCGCCGGCATGATCGTGGGTCAGACCATCGAACTGGATGGCGGCCACAGCCTCTTAATGAGCGGCCAAATCTAGCGCGTGGGGGATGGTGAAGGCGGCAGCATAAGCTGGACCACTCCCGTTGCTTCCGACTTGCTCTCCATGCGCCAGCCAAAGGTGCTGTTTATATAGCGCATGTATGGGTCGGGGTTCAGCACCTGTTCAATCATATATGTAGAACCGGTCAGGATGATAATGTCATCACCAGCCTGCATGGACTTGGCCGTTTGCAGCGCCTCTTGCGGGTCTGCAATTACCAGTGTGGGCGTATTTTGAATTAGCGGCGCAATCTCCTCACGGATCTTGCGTGGATCCTGCCCTTTATACAAGGAGCCGGTAATGACAATGGCTTTGGCCACCTTGGCCAGTGGCGGAAAAATCTCAATGGGAACCCGCTGCCGCGAGGCGCCCAATACTAAAATTTTGCCCACATCGCCAAACTTGGCTTCAATCTCACCGGCCAGCGCAGCCAGCTTTTCCACATTATGCGCCACATCGGCATAGACCCGCTCTTCCACCTTCCAAAAGCGGCCCAGCAGCCGTGCATGGAGAAAACTATGGAGCACGCGCGCTTCATCTAATTCGGGGAAAATCTGCTGCAAAGCCGTTATAGCCAGCGTAGCATTCCACTTTTGGTATGTAGCACTCAGCAGCGATTCATCGGGAATCTCCTCACCGCAAAGCGTTGCCACGCGCGCGGCAAAGGCCGCCACTTGGGCCGCATCTACTATGTGCAGCGGCGCCCCCACATGTTCACAGACATCCGTCACCACGGCCAGCGCATCGGGCTTGGTTTCGCTGGTAAAAAATGGCACGCCCGGCCGCGCAATGCCCGCTTTGTCCAGCGCCCGTTGCCACAGCTCATGCCCCAACAAAGCGGCATGATCGCTCCCCACATTGGTCAGCAACGTCACGGCCGCGTCTAACCCACGCGTCGGATCATAACGCCCGCCCACGTGGGTTTCAATGGCGGCCCAGGCCACTTCGTACCTTTCAAATAGCGTCAGCGCAATGAGGATTGAGGATTCGAGAAAAGTGTGCTGATGATGTGGATTCTCCAACAGCAGCCGCAAAATATGCGGTTTGACCCGTTCTTCCCACGCCCAAATAATATCTTCGCGGCTGGCGAACTCGCCGTTAATGCTGAAGCGCTCGCGGTATTCAAACAGATGCGGGCTGAAATAGGCGCCGGCATTGCCCATGGTGGCGAGCCCCAGCTCTAGAAAGCGACAAGTGGAGCCTTTGCCCCCCGTGCCGGCCACATGAATCATCTTGGTTGGATGGCCATTGGGCCACATGAGCCGAATCGATTTGCGCAACAGTTCCAAGCGCGCCAGCTTGGGAATGCTCCATTCGGCGTGATAAATTTGGTCAATGGTGTTGTAATAGGAAAAGTTCGGTGTGGACATAGATTGGTTTCTAATACCTTATGTTACGCAAGCCTTGAGGCAAGTCGGCTCGCCGACTTGCTTGTTTCTCTCTAGCAGACTGGCTGTCGCTGCGTAACGTGAGCTAATAAAATGAACCGCAGACGCACGCCGATGACGCCGATTTTTACACCTGCGTGCATCTGCGCAAATCTGCGGTTCGCTCTGTTTGCGAATCTTCTGATTACGCCAGCGTTTCCTCTTTGAGCCGGCTGTTGATGAACGCCCATTCGGCATCGGCCGCGGCCTGTACGCCAGCCACAAGCTGATCCAGCGGAATCTCGCTGCTTTCCCCCGTGCGCCGCACCTTCATTTCGACGACACCGTTTTTCAAGCCGCGTCCGCCCACCGTCAACCGCAGGGGGATGCCCAACAGATCGGCGTCATTGAATTTAACGCCGGCCCGCTCATCGCGGTCATCGTAAAGCACCTCCAAGCCGGCCGCTTGCAGATCGGCATACATCTGTTCAGCCGCCGCCGTCACATCGGGCGTTTTGGGCGTGGCCAGGCTCACGAGCATCACGTGATAGGGCGCAATGCTAATGGGCCATTTGATGCCATTTTCGTCGTTATGATGCTCGATGACGCTGGCAATTAAGCGGCCGGAGCCAATGCCATACGACCCCATGACAATGGGGTGCGACTCGCCGTTTTCATCCAGATAGGTAGCGCCCAACGCCTTGCTATATTTGGTGCCCAGCTTAAAAATATTGCCCACCTCTACACCACGTACGGCCCGGAGCGGCGCCTCACACTGGGGGCAAGCATGGCCCTCTGCCGCTGCCACCAGATCCAGCACCAGATCAGCTTCATAATCGCGCCCGTAATTCACATTTTTATAGTGCGCGTCGATCTCATTGGCGCCGGCTACCAAATTGGGGCTACCGGGAATCAAGTCATCCACCATCAGCACAATTTGCGAGCGATCCACGTCAATGGGCGAACCGTAACCGGGCTCGGCGCCAATGGCGCGAATCTCGTCCACGGTGGCGGGACGCAGCCGCCGCGCCTTGAGGGCATTGGTCATCTTGGTCTCGTTGAGTTCCATATCACCGCGCACCACGGCAAACACAAATTGATCGCGCGTCTTGACGGAACCATCGGCCGCCTGGCTGTCTTCCACTTCGGCCACCATGAAAATAGCTTTGGCCGTCTGCGCCGCGGGAATCTGCAAAAATTCGGCCAGCGCTTCAATGGTGTTAACGCCGGGCGTGGCCACCTTTTCCAATGACAGCGGCGCCCCAGAGTCCACCTCTGGTTTGCGGAAGGTGGCGACTTGGCGGTTGGCGTGATAGTTGCACGCATCGCAAATAAGCAACGTGTCTTCACCAACGGGCGTGAGCGCCATAAATTCGTGCGCCATGGTGCCGCCCATCATGCCCACATCGGCTTCCACGGCCACGGGCTCAATACCGCAACGTCGGAAAATATTAAAATAGGCCTGATACGCTTTGGGATAAAATTCATCCAGCCCGGCAAAATCACGGTCAAATGAATAGGCATCCTTCATAGTAAACTCACGCACGCGGATCATGCCGGCGCGGGGCCGTGGTTCATCGCGGAATTTGGTTTGGATGTGGTAGAGCACCAGCGGCAGCTGACGATAGCTGCTGATCACCTGGCGCACCAAGTCGGTGATCACCTCCTCGTGCGTCATGGCCAGGCACATATCACGGTCGCCGCGATCATGAAAGCGCGCCATGTCGTCGCCAATTTCATACCAGCGGCCCGATTCTTTCCAGACGTCAGCACTATTCACCACCGGCATTAGAATTTCTTGGCCGCCGATGGCATCCATTTCTTCTCGAAAAATCTGTTCGATTTTGCGCTTGATGCGCATGCCGCTGGGCATAAAATCAAAGAGTCCCGCCGCCAGTTGGCGCATGAGTCCGGCGCGCAACATCAGCTGATGGCTCACAATTTCAGCATCCGCAGGCACTTCGCGTAAGGTTTGAAAAAAGAGTTTGGACATCCGCATGGGAGTTTTTCCCCGATCTGTAATTTGATAAAATTGTTCTGGTTAAATTGTTGTGTATTGGGTAGTGAGTTGTTGGGTGGTGTGGAGCTTTGTTTGGGACAGCGTGTTGCGTGTACCGGTTGACGTTCATAATTCCTGGCAAGATGCCATTTAGGTGTGCCTTATTCTCCAACACAAACAAGCAACCCAATCAGAAACTCAACGAGTTCACGCACCACGCACTACGCATCGTTCAATTTATCGGATAAAAGACGTCACCTCTCGCAAATACGCATCCGCAATGCGCGGTACATGATTCTCCATCACATCCATTTGGGCCATGGCGGTTTTGGAAAAATAGCCGAAGGCGGTCGTTTCATTGCTGAGCTGCAACTCACCGCCAGTAATTGTAGCTTCAAAGCAAAAAGAGACAAACTGGAAGCGATTGCCGTCGCGATATTCAGTCACCATGTGCGGGCTGGAATAGACGCCCACCAGGCGCGCAATTTCAACATGCAGACCTGTCTCCTCCCACACCTCGCGGATACAGCCTTCCGACACATCCTCACCCGGCTCCAGCCCGCCGCCCGGCAAGCACCAGCGGCCATTATCTTCACGCCGCGTCAGCAGGATGCACTCCCGCGCCGCATCAAAAATGACGGCGGCACACCCCACTTTGAGGGCAGCCGTGCGGCCGATGCGTTGGCCATGAATGATTTGTGCCACTGATCTGTTTGTCCTTTACTAATGGTACGAATGGCTAATCCATTTGCTGGCGGCGCCCCAAGGGCAGCAGGCGGGTTAGCCCGGGTTTGGCCTTGTTTTGCAGAAAGTCATGGGCGGTGGAGAGCCCCGTTTTGAACACGCTCCAGGATTGAGCACCGCTCTGCGCCAGCCAACCCATGATCTTGCGCTCATCCACACCAGATATGGTGCGCACGCTCTCGCTCCAATCGCCCACCGCTTGCGGTCCCAGCTTGAAATAAGCCTGCGCACGGTGGCCAATGATGTATGTGGAAAGCAGATTGACGCTGGCCGAAGCGACCATGCCAATATAGGGCACGGCGCGCACAGCCGCATGTTCAGCATATCGTTCGCTCAACTCGGCCACTAGCCGGGCGCTGCCCTTGCTGACAAGCTGTTCGGCCCCCACGCCCAAACCGGTAACGATCAATAAGGCATTGCGCTGTTCAGCATCGGTAAATTCACGCCCATAAATGGCGGCAATCTCTAGCACCAATTCCGCCTGCATTTTTAAAGTCATGCCAATGTCGGCCACCGTCCCCAGCGTAAGCGAAGCGGCCGTGCCCAACCCCGGCACAATAGATGCGCCGGAAGTAAGGGCGCCCACCCCGGCTGTCTGCAACGCTTTGTTGCGCGTCAATATTTCAACCAGCTCATCCGGTGTTGCCCCGGGCCGGCTATTGGCTAATTCCTCGGCACGCAGCCGCGCACTTTGGGCATCGGCCCGGTTGACGGCGTGTAAGGCGCGTTCGGCCAGCATTTGCGCACTGGCCGTTGCTTTTGGATCAGATTTGTTCGTCAAAGAATTCTTCCTATCACAGAAATTCAAAATACATTCGCTTAACGATTATCTCTACTTACGTAACCACTAAGCCCCTGGATGCCCGAGCTTGCCAAAGGCCAGTGTTCCCGTCGATAAGCTCGGGGAACGGCTTGGTCGTTATCTACTTACTACGTTTCGGCAGTGAAATATGTTGCAGAGTTACTGTAAACCCTACGCATCAATCTGTATATGAATCTCTGTGTATATATAAGATATGGAGTAGAGTATAAGATTGCGCCTACCAGATGTCAAAAGCCGATATACATCGACGGGAGTGCGAGTATGATATTCAGGTGTGTTCATGTGATATAATGTCTGGACCCATTGCAAAGACTCAAACAGCAGGTTGTGCAAAACTGTGGACAAGAGGGGTGCTGCACCCGGTCAGCGCATCCAGCTCCACCCCATACCGTTGCGAACTGCTGATAGTGCAACCTGATAGTGCAACCATGTCGACAATCAAGAAAGGCGCACCCCCGGTCGACGCAAAGCAGCGCTCGGCGCAACATCTGTTTTTAGTACATACACGACTTATGCAGCGCCCGTGGATCGTCAGGTGCACATTGCATCGCTAATCTGGCCATTTTTCCGCGAGGCTTGCGTAAGCCCTAACATAGTACAGGAGAGGATTATGACTGATTATCCGTGGCTGAAAAAGTATGAGGAAGGCGTTCCCCCCACCATCGACATTGCAATGCGACCGCTTGCCCAGCTATTGCGAGATGCAACCCAGAAATACGCCGATCAAGTGGCGCTGCACATGGTGCTCAAATATCTGCCGCTGGGGCTGGCCATTCAGTCTCGCATGACCTTCCGCCAGCTTGACCAGGCCAGCGACCGCTTTGCCGCTGGTTTGCAAAAGATGGGGCTGGCGCCGGGAGATCGCGTATCGGTTATGCTGCCCAACTTGCCGCAGGGGGTCATTGCCTTTTTTGGCATTTTGAAAGCCGGAGGCGTGGTTGTCAACACCAACCCCATTTACACCCCGCGTGAATTAAAACATCAGCTGCAAGATAGCGGCGCTGAAACCATTATTATGATCAGCGGTCTCTATGAGCGGCTGCAACAGATTCGCGACGAGACCGCCATTAAAAACGTCATCATTACGGACATTCCAGACACATTGGGCTTTCCCTTTAAACAATTGGTGGCCAAACAAGTGCGCGCCGGCGGGCTCATGAAAGACGTACCCGCAGCAGCCGGCGTCCATCGTTTTACCGATTTGGTCAATTCGACCGCGCCCCTAGCGCCCGTTGAAACGGCGCCCGACGATGTAGTCCTCTTCCAATATACAGGAGGCACCACGGGTCTGGCCAAGGCGGCCATGTTGACCAATGCCAATCTGATCAGCAACGTGGCCCAAATCAACACCTGGTTTGCCCATTCAGAGCCAGGCAAAGAAGTGATGCTCGCGTCCATCCCCTTTTTCCACGTGTATGGCATGACGGTGGCCATGCTCTATGGGCTGGAGGTGGGCGCGCGATTGGTCATTGTGCCGGACCCGCGCAACACCACGCATATTTTGGATATCATTCAAAAAGAGAAGGTAACGCTCTATCCCGGCATCCCCACCATGTATGTGGCGATTATCAATCACCCCAAAGTAAAGGAGTACGATCTGCACTCGGTCAAGGCGTGTCTGAGCGGTGGCGCGGCGCTGCCCGTCGAGGTGGCGCAACAATTTGAACGCTTAACCGGCGGTCGGCTCGTGGAGGGCTTTGGCATGACCGAATGTGCACCGGTGGCGTGTGCTAATCCGATTTACGGCGAAACGCGTATTGGCTCTATCGGGCTGCCGATCCCCAATACGGATGTGCAGGTGGTGGCGCTAGAGCCGGATGAACATGGCAAATTTAAGCGCATGGCCCAGGGCGAAGAAGGGGAGCTGGTCATTCGCGGACCGCAAGTTATGAAGGGCTACTGGAATGCGCCCGAAGAAACGGCCAAAACCGTTGACGAAGAGGGATGGCTGCACACGGGCGATATTGGCAAGATGGACGAAGACGGCTACTTTTATATTGTCGATCGCAAAAAGGATCTCATCATTGCCAGTGGCTACAACATTGTGCCGCGTGAGGTGGAAGAGGTGCTCTTTATGCACGCAAAGGTGCAAGAGGCCACGGTGGCCGGCGTGCCCGACCCGCGGCGCGGGGAAACCGTCAAGGCATATGTGGTGCTTAAAGACGGGCAGGAGTGCAGCAGCGAAGAGATCGTTAGCTTCTGCAAAGAAAATCTTGCGCCCTACAAAGTGCCTAAGCTGGTCGAGTTCCGCGCCGATCTGCCCAAGAGCCAGGTTGGCAAAGTATTGCGCCGCGTGTTAATCGAGGAAGAAAAAAAGAAGATGGCAGAATCAACATAGGGCAAGATCGGCAATAAAGCTTATTTACGAATCACGATTTTAGATTTACGATATGTATCTATTCGTATGTGTCTATCCGTAAATTCTCTGTGCCGGCGCTTGTCACTCGGCAAAGTCACGCCAATCACAACCGAATTTGCGGCTGGTTCTTGGTCAAAATGGCTCCCCGCAGGGAAATTATACGTGTATGAAACTGAACTATGGCAAGTGGTTGATTGTGCGCTTTGTATTGATATTGGTTGTAGTGTGTCAGCCGGTTTGGGCTCTAAAAGCAGCGATTGCGAAAACACCTCCCATTGCGCAAAGCAGCCCTCAAACCATTGTACAATTGGCGCCCATGAGCGCCATCTTGCAAAAAGAGCTGGCGCAGGCAGATGGCCCCGTTTCTTTTTTGGTCATCCTCAAAGAACAGGCCGATGCGCAAACTCTTATTGCGAGCGCGGAAGTAAGCGCCGCTTCTCGGCAAACGCGCGCCGCGCTGCTCTATCATCAACTGGCGCGCCAGGCCCAAAACAGTCAAGCCGATTTACGCACTTGGCTGGCCGAGCAGGGCGTTGCTTATCGCTCCTTTTATATTATTAACATGGTGGAAGTTACGGGCGACGCTTCCTTGGCAGCGTCGCTGCGGCAGCGCCCCGAAGTGGCGCGGCTGGCGGCCAATCCACACATGCCGCAACAATTGATTGTGGAAGAAGCTACGGCAGCCGCGGTCCCATCCACGGCGCCCAAGCCCGCCATGCGCACGGTGGAGTTAACCGGCACCACGCCGATGCCGGCTTCTGTGCCCTATGGCTTGACCAACACCGGCGCGCCCGATGTGTGGGCGTTGGGCTACGAGGGGCAGGGCATTGTGGTGGCCAGCCAAGACACCGGCGTCGAATGGGATCACCCCGCCCTAAAAACGCACTATCGCGGCTGGAACGAAAGCGATGCCACCGTCAGCCACGTCTATAACTGGTTCGATGCTTGGGACGTGGCCGGGCGTCCCTCATTTTGTAGCGCAGATGCCCAAGTTCCGTGCGATGACAACGGTCACGGCACACACACCGTAGGCACCATGCTGGGTGACGATCCGAACGATGCCGAAATTTTGGGCATGGCGCCTAAAGCCAAATGGATTGGCTGCCGCAACATGAAAAATGGCGTCGGTACGCCCGCCAGCTATATTGCCTGTTTTGAGTTTATGCTGTCGCCCTACCCGCAAGGCGGGGACCCCGCTACCGATGGGCACCCCGAACTGGCCCCCCACGTCATTAACAATTCATGGAGTTGCCCCCCATCAGAAGGGTGTGACGCCGATTCGCTCCAGCAAATTGTGGAGACTATGCGCGCGGCTGGCATTATGGTGGTGGCGTCGGCAGGCAACGAAGGTTCACCATCCGCCAGCGGCTGCCAAACCGTGGTGGACCCCATTGCCATTTATGATGCCACCTTTAGCATTGGCGCACACGACGTCAATGGCAATATTGCTTCCTTTAGCAGCCGCGGCCCCGTTACCATAGATGAAAGCAATCGCGCCAAGCCAGATATGACGGCGCCCGGGGTTGATGTCTATTCTGCCTGGCTCATGAACAGCGTCTTTGCTGGTTATCGCACGGCCAGCGGCACCAGCATGGCCTCGCCACACATGGCCGGTGCGGTGGCGCTGCTCTGGTCCGCCCAAGCTCGCCTTATTGGCCAGATTGATCAAACGGAGCAAATTTTGCTCAAGAGCGCCACGCCCGTGCCCTTTAATCAGTGCGGGGAAGCAGCAAATTCAGTGCCCAATATGACGTACGGATATGGCCGGCTAAACATTTTGGCCGCCGTGGAAATGGCGGAAAATCCCACCGCACTTACCGTGCACATACAAGGTCTGGACACCAAGGGGCTGGCCAACGCCCAGGTCAGCATTGTGGATCAGCAAACAGGTTATCGCTATGCGGCCGTCAGCAACGGCGCCGGTGACGCCACCTTTGCGGCGCTCTATCCGGGCAATTACACGGTGCACGTAAATGCGGCCGAAGCCGCGTTTGCCAATGCGGACCTTCAGATTACCAGCGGCGGCACGCAGGAGTTGACCGTCATGGGCGGCTGGCCGCTTTATATGCCAATTATTGTGCGCAATTAAATGAGCGGTATGCATAACTCTCGAATCGAGGGAAAGTATAGTGGCAGACTCGTGTGCGACGTTCTGGCCGCCACGGTAGCTGTTATGCGCCCGTTTTTCTGGCCGGTGCGACGCACGTTAGCCATCTCGCCTTGACGGAACGCTTATGCACATCCCTCAATTAAATATAGCGTAACAGAATATTGGCCCATCCCGAACTATCCCATCAAGGCTTGCGATAAATCCGCAAGTGATTTGGGCCAGAAGCCCCAAAAAGAAAACCGCAGGCAGCTTTGGCTGCCTGCGGTTTTTTTATTCACACGACTTACATGACGTCTTTATAAGGCATTGCGATAGGCGTACGTACGTCGATAGCCGTAATCGGTGCTAAAGCTGCCAAAGAGCTTTTTGCCGGCCAACCGCAGCGGATGACGGCGGAAAGAACGGTAGCCGCGGAGGGCGATTTGAGTGGGGCTATAGGTTTTGCGGCAGAGCCAATCATATGCTGAGCGCAGCTCTTCCACCGTAAAATTTTTGGGGATAAAAGTGACGTGCGCCGTATCATAGTGGCTCCACGGTACATCGAGCAGGCGCCCTTCTTGCTCGACCACTTCACGGAAAGGCGTGCCGGGGTACGGCGTCAGCATGGTGGTGCTAATGCTATCCAGATCGCTGTTGCGAATAAAATCCCACATGGCCTGAAACGTAGCGGGGGTATCCTCATCAAACCCCATCACAAAAAGGCCCACAACCCCCACACCGGTTTCGCGAATGGTGTGAATTGCTTCCTCGGCGCTGTTGGCCACGCCTTTGGATTTGCCACCCAGTTCGCGGCGATTGTCCGGGTTGACGCTTTCAAAGCCAATAAAATGCTTATCCAAATGGGCAGACAGGCTGTGCTCCAACAAATCTGGGTATTTGGCCACGCTCATTTCAGACTGACAGGTCCAGCTATGCAGATCGAGCTTGCTCAGCGCATCAAAGAGCCGACTGCAATAGTCGGGGTCGGTGGTAAAGTTGAGGCCAAAGTTGTCATCGGTCAAAAAGAAGCGCTTAATGCCGCGGCGCTCAATTTCGTCCACCACTTCATCAATGGGCCGCAGCCGCATTTTGCGCCCGCTGACGCGAATTGCCGTGCAGAATGAACAATTGCGTGGGCAACCACGGGTGATCTCCAGATAAGGCGTCCAATAATTTTCCTGCTCATTCACCATCTTGATGACGCGGTCGCTAATGGTGGCAATGCCATCCAGTTCGGCCCATGTTTCATCGCTATAAAATGGCTTCATGCCCTTGACGCCATCTGCGGCAAAATCCTGAATCAGCCGCTGCCAGGTAAAATAGCCCTCGCCGGTCATTACAGAGTGGGCAAAAGTGGCGGTATGTTCGGGCATTAACGTAGCGTGAACGCCTCCCACCACCACACCGGCCCCCTGCTGCATGGCGCGGCGGGAAATCTGCTCGGCGCCGTCAATGGTCACCGTCATGGACGTAATACCCACCAGATCGCCTTCACGCAACGTATCCAGCGGCAGATCGATTAGATTTTCGTCCCAAATTTCAACTGGGATCTCATCAGGAACAAGCGAAGCCAGGCGCATTAAAGTGTATGGTGACCCAGGGGCCTTGCCAAAAATGCGGCCATCGCGTTTGGGCCGAATCAAAACAATCCGTCGCATTACGCCTCCCGTAAAATAATCGTTGCTTTCATCATCATCTGTCGTCTCTATGTTTAAACTGAATTTTCATCATAACATAGAGGCGTAACAGCCAACAAGAATTTATTAAAAGAATTTGATAAAAATTACGTCCACCAAGCGCCCACGCGCAAAATTCAAACAGCAGCATTCATATAACGGCGGTCGCGCTATGCACAGAGCCA
This sequence comes from Caldilineaceae bacterium, assembly GCA_020634755.1. Lineage (GTDB taxonomy): Bacteria > Chloroflexota > Anaerolineae > Caldilineales > Caldilineaceae > JACKBC01. The sequence continues at coordinate 99,066 of JACKBC010000002.1, forward strand.
GCATACCACTTACTTGCATGATGGCAGTTGGGCCATATAGAAGGCCATCCCAGAACCAAACGACCTACGCAAGCCCCCAGCAAAAGCTTCCTTGACGTAAAAACCTTTTCGCCTAATTTTTGCATGATGTTCCAGGGGCGCGGCGTAAGTCAAAAGCATAATATTCGACAGAATCTGCAAAATCAACTTTGCATAATGCTTCAAACTTGAATACTCATAAGAAGTATGTTAAGATATATTGGATTTAATTTACGATATCGTTCGTTTCCATTGCATTCGTTTCCATTCCAATCGTAGAGATAGCCCCACTTTTCTCTACAGCACCTTACTTGTCCTTATCACCTATTCCGTTAAAGACCCAATCCACTCCCTCTCGACCACACTGCACGCCGCAGCACAACGGAACCACGAGTACAGCAGTATCAGTACACCGCAACGATTTGGCGATTTAGGCAGCCATCTAGTTTGTCGAACCGACTTTATCTCTTGCCGTTGCGATCTACTGAATATTGAAGAGCCTTGCCCTGCCCACGGCGTGGGCCGCCGGCGCTCGTCACCATAATCAACAAGCCCCATGGCTGCCGGCACAACGGCAGGACGCGCAGCGGATTTAATGTTTACGTCCCTGGCCAGTCGCCCCGTCATTATCGCGCGCTGATTATGATGACATGTACATGCCGTATAGCTTGGGCAACCTGTGCCACTCGGGGAGCCAGCTCTAATGGCGCAGCCCAGGCAAGGCTAGACAGAACTCGCATCGGGTGGTATCGACTGGAGAATCCCATGTCGTTCTCTGAGCAGAAAACCCACATTTTCATTGTAGAAAACGACGTCGAGCAGATACAACGCATTCAGCAAGCCTTTCAACTTCATAGCGATCGCATTGAACTCATGATTGCGATCAACTTGGCCGAAGCCCGCGCCTTATTGGCGGCCGTGGTGCCGGACCTTATGGTGGTCGACTGGTTTCTACCCGATGGTGAGGGGGCTGAACTCTTACCGCTCGTACATAAAAGCTTGCTGCAAGCGATTCCAGCCCTTGCCGGTCAATTTCGGCGCAAACCCATCTATCCCGTTATCTTCTTGGGCCAGGCTGGCAGCGAACATTTGGCGCTGGCATCCGTGCGCGCCGGCGCCTTGGACTATATCATTAAGACGGCTGAAAATCTGCAGAAGCTGCCCCAAATTGCCGAACGAGCGCTCCAAGAATGGGACGATCTGGTGCTGCGCGAACAGGCGGAAGAAGCCACGCGCACCGAGCTGGCGCGGGCCGAGCTTTTTTACAGTACGGCTCATGCATTGGTTTCGCTAGATAGCCCAACGAAAAAACTGCAAACGATTGTGGACAACATTGCTGAAGCGTTGCCCGCCAGTTTAGTATCGTTGAACGTGCTGGATTTGACCAAGCGACAAATTATGGAGACGGTCAGCGGCGGGCTGAACGCTGAGCCGTTTACGCTGCCCACGTTTGATGATTTGTGGGATGGTCTGGTGGGCTGGTCACTCCGCAAACTGGAGCCGGTTGTCTCGCCCAAGAATGCCAATGACGTACGTGAACGCTCAGAGGCGCGCCAAAAGCGGCTCGATAGGCAGATTGGCTCACTCATGGTCACGCCGCTGGTTTATCGAGGACGCACGCTGGGGGTGATGTGCGCGTACAATCGACTGGATGAGCGCAACTTTACGCGCACCAACCTGAGTCTGCTGGTTGCACTGGCTCACCAGGCGGCCATTGTGGTTGAAGAAGCGCGCATGTTACAAGAAAAGAACGCCTTGGTTCAGCAGATTCAGGAGCAGATAAGCCGGACTGAACGCATTATGGACGCCATTCCCGAAGGCGTTATTCTGCTGAACCACCAGCGGCGCGTCATCCAAGTCAACGCCATGGGGCGTGAGTATCTAAAATATTTGGGCAACACAAATGTGGGCGAAGTTCTCTATAGCCTCAACGCCATCCCCATTTACACGTTGCTACGGCGCCCCAACCGCACCGCACACAACAAAGTCAATATTTCAATTGACCGCCATCGTCACCTGGAAATCTGCGCCTGCCCGGTCTATCATGTAGATTCGCATGAAGAGACCACGGAAGAAGCAACCGTTTCGCTTGCCACAACTCGCGCCGAATGGCCGGAACCCGAAGAATGGCTTGTGCTCATCCGCGACATCAGTGAATATGTGGCCACACAGCAAGAGGAATCAACGGTTGCCGCGCCTTCCCTGGCCGCCTACGCCACGCAGGTAGCTTCCAGCATTGCTCGTTCCTGGCGCAACGATCCAGGTTGATACAAATATTACTTCCTATTTATAACTCACGGTACGCAGCGGCAGCCAGTCTGCCAGAGAGAAACAGGAACGTCGGCGATCCAACTTTCCGCCAGGCTTGCGTAACATAAGTTATAAGACTTACACAATGGCGGTTGTGCCGCGCCCAGAGCCATCATCGAACGAAAGGATGTACGCAAGCCTCGTTTTACATTAGGCGCTTACTTGTCAACATCGACAACTTTTTGTCGATAGCACAATAATCTTTCGTCGATGTTGCTAGAGGCTTTATTTGCGCCGCCGACCTGAGCCGCCAGCGAAGATTGTGTGTTGTTTGTCAACCCCCAACTGGTATGATGTGGAGGTGATTGGCATCGAAAGGTTTACGAGTTTTGAGGACACCGAAAGCTAGATGTAGTAATTTGCGCATAACGGCGCCAATAATGGTCATTTTGGACTTGCCCCGTTCAGAGAGCCGGTCGACGAGCGCTCGAATGATCGGATTGGAGCGATGGGCGGCCAGTGAGGGCATATAAAAAGCGGTGCGCAGATGGCGATTACCCACGTTGGAAAGGCGAGCTTTCTTGTGAACCGAAGTGCCCGAACTATGTTCTCTAGGAATGAGACCGGCATAGGCCGCCACTTGTGCGGCCTGCTGGAAACGCGAGACATCAACCTCAGCCAGAAAGCGCACCGCCGTAGTGATACCAATGGCGGGAATGGAGGTCAAGAGCGCAACATCTTCTCTGAGGACAGGGTCATCGTCAATGAGTTGCTCGATTTCCTGCTCAAGCTTGGCGATTTCCTGCTCAATAAAGCGAATATGGCGCTCGAGTGAACGGCGTGTCGTAACCGATGAGAGGCCTGATTTGAGCTTGTTACGCTTGCGCTGCCGGTCATTTTTGAGCGTGCTAATCTCCCGACTGAGTTCCTGCAATTCACACTGGGCAACGGAGGGCGGTGTCCAGTGCTCGGGCTGTTGGGTATAGCAGAAATCGGCGATCAAGCGTGCATCAAGGCGGTCGTTCTTGTTGCGGCGCAACTTGCTTTGACCATACGCATGAATCCGCGCAGGGTTGACCATGCTCACATCATAGCCCTGGGCATGGAGATAGCGGGCCACTTCGTCTCCGTAGCGCCCCGTGGCTTCCAGGCACACATGCAGCTCTTGTACATGGTGCCACTTGAGCCATTTCTGTAACGCCTTGTGCCCCTTGCCATCATTCGCAAACTCGGCTTGGGCGAACTGTTTATTGTCGGTGCTTAGGGCTACATCTAGGGTCGCTTTGGAGATATCTATGCCCAGTATCTGTTTCATGTTCGGTTCCTTTGTGATTCGGCTGCCGTCTGTTGCCATCTATCCTGGTATTTTGGCTCATCTCTGCGGAGGCCCATGATTGTGTCCTGACTCGGACAGACGGCGAGGGGCGGGAGTTACTCTTCGCTTCGAGTTCTGCACTACTGGCGCAAACGAACTTCACCGCTCCTTGCCTGTTTGATAAATCGGTTTCCCCGATATTATCTCATACTTTTCATCATACCAGGCGCAACTATGTAGGCGCTACCTCGTTGAAAACATGTTTTTTGTGCAAGGATTTTGACTAAGAAGTTTCACGAAGAAACACAATGGGCGAAGCCTTTCTTCGTGAAACTTCGCGTGCTCTTCGTGTCTCTTCGTGGTTCCTTTTTGGTTCTGGCTTGTCCAGGTTAGGCATTATCGGTAAAACGGTCATTAAAAAATGGCACCCAATCGCAATGCCGATAAGCTCTATTGTGGCGAATGCAAACGGGATCACGCTTGGCAATCCTCAGGCGCTGGGTAAGGCGCATCAAAAATAATTTGTGGAAAGCGGGCTTGATCAAATTCAGCCACCTTTGCCGCCCCCAGCTGCATCAGCTCAACATGCATTTCCTCAGCAACCTGCCGAAATGCGGCCAGCTCAATGCCCTGGCACACAGGAGGTAGACCGCGCAACTTGGGCAGACCGCGGCGCATCATCTTTATCGCCCCTGCCCAATTGTGCCGCTCGATCTGTAGAAACGCCACACCGATCTGCAAAATGCCTTGATAAAGGCGCCGAATTGGCCGCACCTCCGCCATCCACGCCGCTTCCAATAGCTCGTGCTGCTCAAAATAATCGCCGCGGTTAAACTCCTCTACACCAAGGCGCGCCAACTGGGGCAGCGGTTCATTCCACCCTGCTGGATAGACAATCGGCGGGTTCACGCATTGGGCGATCAGCGTGGCGATCCCCGCCACAAATTGCTCCTCGGCCCATACCTGATCTGCACCGGCCGCTTGGGCGAATTGTACGGCTGCTTCTGCCGGCAAATTGCCAAAGATATAGATGGGAATGGCCGCGGAGTGCGGTCGCAGCTTACAACGACGAATGGCAGTGAGCCCATCCTCGGCAATGGGAAATCCCATCAAAATCAAAACGGGGAAATATGTATCCACCGCCACAGATAATTCTGCGGCGCTTTGCACAGTGACCACGCGCGCGCCCGTTTTGTGAACAGCTTGGTCGAATGCGCGGCTGACGCGCGCATTCATCAAACAGAGCCGGGCGGGCGCTATCAATGGTTGCCCCGCTGGCCTGGCGGCGGATTCAACACCCGCCATCACCACAATCACCGGATTGGGAATCGCCTGAATCTGCAACATCTTCGACATGAACGTTTATCCGATTCACTGCATAATCTGGTATACTCTTGGCACAACAATAACGGTGAACTACAGCCCTTTTACTGTAACCTACACATTAACGAGTACATTATGTCAACCATAGAGCCTAGTGCAGCCGATTTGGCTGAGGACGAAATCAGCTACGAACAAGCGTTTGGTGAGCTTGAACAAATTCTGTACACGCTAGAGGAGGGCGAACTTTCGCTGGAAGAATCGCTAAATCTCTACGAAAAGGGTGTGCAGCTGGCTACAATTTGCGGCCAAAAGCTTGACGAAGCCGAAGTGCGCGTGCGGCGTTGGCTGCCCGATGGTTCCACGGCCGAACTGGACTAAATTATACCATTGGGCTCTGTAAATGCGATGCTCTATGACGCGTTTCTCAGCATAGATTGGTCCATTATGCATAGCTTTTTCAACCGCAGTTGGTTTTACATTTTGCAATCACCCACACAAGCGTTGTAAAGAGTAAACTGGTATGTTATTTTCAAACGTGACACTTTGGCTACCGCTGAGCGTAACCGTCGGGGTGCAGGTTTTCAAATTTCTCTGGGAATTAATTTATCAGCGTCAATTAGATTTCCAGACGCTGTTTCGCACGGGCGGCATGCCCAGCAGCCATTCGGCTATGGTCACTAGCCTGGCGACGGCCGTTGCCCACCGTGAAGGTGTAAACAGCAGCCTCTTTGCCATAAGCATTGTGTTGGCTGCAATTGTCATGTATGATGCCCAAGGAGTGCGCCAACAGAGCGGTAAACAGGCGCGCGTTCTCAACCGCATTGTGCGCGAACTGTTTAGCGGCCATTCCGTCAGCGAAGAAGAGCTGAAAGAGTTACTTGGTCACACTTCCTTTGAAGTTTTTGTAGGCGGACTTGTGGGCATTGCCTATTCGCTACTATGGCTTTTGTGGATTTTGCCCGCTTAAGGGCCCCAATTCAGACAGGCTTTGACTCCTTGGCAGTAGATACAGCAACCCCTGGCAGTCTCCCAAACCAACCAATTGAAGCGACCCGCGCGTCGAATTTTTTCTCTATTCCGCCCAGAGCCCTACAGGGCGTTTGGGGGCTTTTACTATTGGGGCAATTGGTTTTCTACCTCTTCTACCGCATAGTCAATCTAGATGAGGGCTGGTATTTGTGGGCCAGCAAACTGGTCTATGAAGGTCGCTTTTTGTACCGTGATTTTGCCTATACTCAAACGCCGCTATTGCCCTTTGTCTATGGCATTTTTCAGCGCTTACTAGGCCAGGGCCTTTATCAAGGTCGCCTCATCACCATTGTTTTTAGCATGCTGGCGCTGCTATTGTACGCGCGCATTGCCCAACGCCACATCCAAACAATATACCCGACTGCCAATGGGCATTGGGTACCGATTTTTTGCCTGGCGCTCTTTGCCAGCAGCTTCTATATGACGGCGTTTCTGGCCTACACAGCCACATATGGATTAGCCAGTTTTCTGCTCAGCCTAGCGCTTCTCTGCGCCCTAAATTCGGCGCCATCCACCGCCGCTTTACACTTATCGCCATCGCGGCCGCAGCGACACGAATTTGTAAGCGCGGCGCTGGCCACAGCATTCCTCTGCATGGCCATTGCCACGCGGCTATCTGTATTGGGCGCGGCGCCGGCGCTGGCCTTTTACCTGATTATGCGCAGCCAGAACCGTTTGCGCATGGTGGGCGTGATTGCGGCAAGTGCGCTGGTCGCCACCCTTCTGTTGATTGGCCCGTTTCTCTGGTTTAGCGCCGCCCAGATGATCTACGACATTTTTGGTTTCCACACGGATCGCATTCTGAGTGTACAGCGCCAGTTTACCAAAATGGCCGGTGTTTTGCAGCGCACGGCCAGCACCTATGCCGCGCCGCTGCTGCTTATATTGCTGGGGTTTCTAAATCTGCTGCGCAATGCAATTCGCCAGCGACAATGGCCGCCTTTGGTGCGCCGCTACCTTTTTGAAACCACGCTGGTCGGCATGACGCTGGGGATGTTGCTGCTCCACTTACTGCCTCGCACAACGGATGATTATTATAACACGCTTTTGGGACCTATTTGGGCTGTTTTGGGGACGGTGCTGTGGGCGCGCTTTGGGCACAATTTAGCCGCCTCAGCACAGCGCACAGCCTTGGTCATCCTGCTGGCCGTGCTGACTATCCTGCTCAATGGCGTAATGCACGCCCGCACGACCCTTCGCGCCGATTTGGTACAGTTTCCGCCCCAGGATCAGATTGAGATCGTAAAATCGGCCGCTCAGTTTCTACGCGCAGCCGGTTTGGAAAACAAGACGCTGCTCACGCTTAACACGCATCTGGCGCTGGAAGCCCATATGAACGTTCCCACCGGCTACGAGATGTCCATCTTCTCCTATCGCCCCACGTGGAGCAATGAGCAGGCCGAACGCTATAAAGCGATCAACAACGAGCTGTTCATCCGCGATCTGACGACCGGCGCCGACGCAATGGCCGTTACGGATTTTGATTTGGAGCGCTTCTATGGCGAACGGCAGCGCATCTTTGAAACCATGTGGCAGCACTATCGCTTTGCCAAAATTGTGCCGGGCTTTGATCCCATGCGCCGCAACCTCTATATCTACTTGGCCCCGCGCTTTACGGCGCCAACGCCTCAATTCCCCCTAGCGGTTGAACTGGCCAATGGCGTTACGCTGTTGGGCTACGATGTAGACAAGCCGGCTTATTTACCGGGGGAAACGCTCTATTTGGGCATCTACTGGCAGGCGCCAGAATCGACGCTCAAGCCCTATACGGTTTTTGTCCATATTGTCGACAGCCAAGGTCGATTGGCCGCCAACTGGGACAATCCACCGTGCAGCACCACCTGCCCCACCGATACCTGGCTTCCCCACGAAGTTCTGCGCGATCCATACCGCATCCCTCTGCCAGCCGACTGGGAACCAGGCCTTTATACCCTCATGACCGGCATGTATGACTCGGCCACCGGCGCAGATGTGGCCTTGCCATCCACCGCGCCCCAAAGTGAAGGTCAGCGTCTGATCCTCGGCCAAATCCACGTTTTGCCCGGCAGCAGCGTTGAACACTAGTTGGACGATAGTAAAACATTCCACATCATACTAAGTGGAAAGTGATTGGAATAGAGCATTAAACCAACACCTACCTCGTAAAGCTGCTGCACATCTCCCCGTGATACCCTATAGCCACCTTATCAACACAAAAAGTCGATACAACAAGTCAGCACAACAAGTCAACACAACAAGTCAACGCAAAGCCGCATCATCCCAAACCACCAAGAAGGCCGCAACAAACCGAACAGGCTGTATCAGCACCACGCAACAACAAACAATAGCAGTGCATTCAAACAACGAGGCCAACGCTAATATCGCCCGCATAAGTGCGGTGTGCTGTGTATGAAAAGCGATATCTTGAGGAGCTAGTAATTGTATGTATTCAAAAGTTGTATTTACCCGGGCCTTTGCGACTCTCCCCCTTATGTGCTGCGGCGTGCTGCTCTTCTTTGGGCTGGGGCCACTCATGCCCCACGCAGATGCAAACTTGACAAACATCTATGCGCAAGACCCAGTGGATCCAGAAAACCCCATGAGCGCTATTGACGGTGCGCCAGATGTAAGCGGCTTTGCTCTGCCGGGCTGTGGGGGCGAACTGGTGGACCCGGTCGATTTGGAAACGGAATTGCGCGTGGCCGAGCTAGTAAATCAAGAGCGGGCCAACGCTGGTCTGCCCCCCATGAAGCTGGTGGGTGGTCTTTCCAACGCCGCCCGCTATCACGCCGCCGATATGACGCACGACGACTACTTTGAGCATGATTCATACGACCGCATTAATGGCACGCTGGTCAAAAGTTGCGACTGGTTCCAGCGCGTTCAGGCCTATTATCCCAGCCCGCGCGCCGAAAATATTGCGTGGGGCTATCGTACGCCGGAAAGCGTCATGACGGGCTGGATGAACAGCAGCGGTCATCGCGCCAATATTCTGGGCGACTATCGCGAGATTGGTGTGGGGCTTATTGAATGGCGCTGGGTGCAAGATTTCGGCTCGCGTCGCGATGTGTACCCGCTGATCATCAACGGCGAAGCGATTCGCACCGAAAGTGCGCAAGTGCAGCTCTACGCCTATGGCGAATGGAACGAAATTCGTTTACGCAATGACGGCGGCCAATGGAGCGACTGGATGCCTTTCCAAAACCAGATGGAGTGGCACATTAGCGCTATACCGGGCAAACATTTGGTGGAAGCAGAAATGCGCGATGCGTCGGCCACGGTGAGCAGCAGCGACTCGATTGAATATGCAGGGGCCGCCGAGCCAACGCCGGAAGCTACGGCCACCACTGAACCGAATGCCACAGAGTCGCCCACGGCCCAACCAACCGCCACAGAGACTGCAAGTGCAACCGCCACTTCAACATCTGCCGTAACACCTTCTGCAACACCCTCTTTAATGCCTTCGGCCACGCCATCTTCGACGCCGGTTGAACCCACCAACACGCCGCAGCCAGAGCCTTCCGCCACTGTAGCGCCACCAACGGCCACATCCACAGCATCCCCGATCCCGCCCAGCGCCACCGATACACCGGCGCCATTGCCAACAGCCACATCATTGCCAACAGCCACAGCATTGCCCATAGCCACAGCCATTATGGAGCCACACCTGACGGGCCGCGTAACATTAGAAGGACGCCCAGAACCGCCCCACCCACGCTGGGTTACATCCTTGCAGGTCGCCCTAGCTGATGCAGCTACCGGAAACGTACGCTATAATTTCAACGCAGCCACAACAGAAAATGGGGAATTTACGACGCAGGCCGTTGAACCGGGCAATTATTTGGTGGCCGTCAAGGGTGAACACACGCTGCAACGAGTCACCAAAACGGTCATCGACGCTACAAACGAGTCTCTTCATTTGGGTTTGCTAGCGGAAGGTGATATCTACGCCGACAACATGATCAACATACGCGATTTTTCGCTGTTCCGGCGCACCTATGGCAGTTGTGGCGCCGACCACAGCGCCGATCTGGATGGCAGTGGCTGTGTCGATATACAGGATTTGCAATTGCTTATTCATAACTTTGGGTTGGCAGGGGAAACATTGACGGGAGAGCCGCCCTATGCCCAAAGCGCCTCGGCGGCCACGCTGGAACCCATGCCAGAGCCGCCCCCAGCCAAACGTAAAAGCGCCGGACAACGTTTCACCGTGGCTGTTGTGGCCAATGGTGCGCCCGGGGCAGCCATTGATGCGGGTGCGTTTTATCTAAACTTTGATCCAGAGCAGATGCAGGTTGTCGATATTATCAAAGGGGGTGCGTTTGATGTGCTGCTGGAGAAAACCATCGACAATAAAACCGGCGAAATTGACTTCGTTGTTGGCGCTTTGGATGCTCCCACTGCGGCTCCTGCGGTGCTAGCCTTGCTGGTTGTAGAATCTGTAAATGACATAACTACGTTGCCCTTTGTACTGGCGCAAGAAGGCATGCGGAGCAGCGATGTGACTTACGATGGGCAGTCGTTAATCACAGACAATCGCACATCGACCCAGTTCGCCTTAACCTGGCAGGAAGTTACGCTGGACCAGCATCTGTTCTTGCCTCTGGTGGAAATGGGGCATTGAGGAAGTTTGGACGAGTCAAGATGATGGCAAATAGTGCGCTTCAGCGTACTTGCGCTAGCAGAGGGCGGTTTATGAACATTCATTAGTAACTTCCATCAACCAGCGGTCGTTTACCGATTTAATTTATTAACTTCCATCAACCGCTGGCGAGCGCACTATCACCAAGTTGACTACACAGAAATTGAGAAAATCTCGCCGCCCGCAGCAGAGCCTTTCCTTGGCTGGAAAGGGCAGTGCGGAAGACCAATAGCGGCGCCTTTAAAACCAATTTTATGAATTTCAAAATTGCCGCGAAGGATTGAGGGGACACAGTACGATTAATTAGGTGAGAGCGATTTACTTCTCCTGAATTGTTCTCCTTGTGGTTCTCCTTTTTGGGTGATTGGGTTTTCTCCTTTTGGGTGATTGGGTGCAAAAAGGCCATCGGAAGTTTCGATGGCCTTTTTGCTGTTTATCGATATTGGTTCTTTGGGATCTCGGGGAATCCCAGCGATCTCGTTGAACCTAGATTTTTAGCAGATCGCAACCACAAGCGCTACAAGCTTATCCGTAAATTCAGTGGTAAACAGAAGCTAATTCTCTTTAACCGCCTGCTCTACACTCTTTTCCATTGGTGGTTGCTGTGGATCATTGGGAATCACCTCATAGACCCAGCGTACCGCGCGCTTCCACAGGCTGCGCGCGGCGGCGGCGCGATAGGTGGCTTCGCGTCGATAGCTCTTCCACCAGCCGGCGGGCTGCTTGACCGTAGGCACACACCATTTGACTGCGCAGGCGCCCCAAGTTAACCCAGCGCCAAAACCCACAAAAACAATATTATCACCGGGTGAAATGCGCCCTTCCTCAATTGCTTCACACAGCGCAATGGGAATGCTGGCTGTGCTGGTGTTGCCATATTTTTGCAAATTGATATAGATCTTATCATCGGGAATCTTGAGTTGGTTCTGCACGCTATTTTGGATAATGCGGCGGTTGGCCTGATGCGGAATCACCAAATCCACATCATCGGTCGTCAACCCCGTCTTTTCCAATACTTTGCGCGTGGCCGAAGCCATCACCCGTGTGGCAAAGCGGAAGACGGCTTTGCCATCCATGGTAATATAATGCGAACCAGTGCTCACGGTTTCCAGGCTGGCGGGCGCAGCGCTACCGCCGGCAGGTACCGAGAGCAGATCAGCCCCTGAGCCATCGCTGCCCAGATCGGTTGCCATAATGCCGCCGGGTACGTTGCTGGCCGCCACTAAAACTGCACCGGCGCCATCGCCAAACAGGATGCACGTATTGCGATCTGTCCAGTCTACAAAGCGGCTTAGCGTTTCCGCCCCCAAGACCAGCACATATTCGGCATCGCCGGCCAAAATGTGGCCACGCGCCATGGAAAGCGCATAGACAAAACCAGAGCAAGCTGCGCTCAAGTCAAACGCACCGGCATTATCGGCCCCCAGCGCATCTTGCACAAGGGAAGCCGTAGAAGGAAAGATATGTTCTGGCGAGCTGGTGGCGCAGATGATCAGGTCAATCTTACCCGGATGCACATCGGCCACTTCCAATGCTTTGCGCGCCGCTTTGACCGCCAGCGTGGCCGATGTTTCCTGGGGATCCACCACCACGTGGCGCTCTTCAATCCCCGTACGTGCGCGAATCCATTCATCGCTGGTGTCCACAATCTGCTCCAGATCGGCATTCGTGATTACCTTTTCCGGTATGTGATATCCCCAGCCAATAATTTGCGCGTATCGGCGCTCTATGAGCGGCAAACTATCATTCTCTAGCAACTCGTCCGGCAATGAATCATCTCCCCAATGATAGCCATTTGCATTCGTCCCATTTTGTCCTCCTTGGGAGACGCCATTGGGAGAAAAACCGTTGAGCGGCTTCATCGTTTCATTTGTGTTCTGTTTCTCGTCCATTGCCCACTCCTTTCATGCCTGCAGAAATTGGAATTGGCAAGCCAGCAACATCCTGGCTCCGCAGTTCCAGCTTCCCTTCTATCTTACGCATATTTGCGCAACATCACGCACGCATTATGGCCGCCAAAGCCAAAACTGTTGCTCAAGGTCACATTCACTTCTGCCTTCTTGGGAACCAACGGCGTGTAGTGCAAGTCGCACTCCGGATCCTGATCGGTCAGATTAATGGTGGGCGGGATAATACTTTCGGAGATCACTTTGGCACAGATCATGGTCTCAAGGGCGCCAGCGCCGCCCAGCAGATGCCCCGTCATGCTTTTGGTGCTGCTAATATCCACATTATAGGCATGTTCGCCAAAAACCTGTTTAATCGCCAACGTCTCGGATACATCATTTAGACGCGTGGCCGTACCGTGGGCGTTGATATAGTCAACCTGCTCAGACGTAACGCCCAGCTCGCCCGCCTTGCGCAGCGCCATGCTCATGGCATCCACAGCCCCGCGGCCATTTTCATGGGGGGCGGCCATACTATAAGCGTCCGCGCTGCTGCCATAGCCGATCACTTCCGCGTAAATGCGGGCGCCCCGGGCTTTGGCATGCTCTTCAGTCTCCATGACCATCATGGCGCTGCCTTCGCTCATTACAAAACCGTCGCGATTAATATCAAAGGGGCGACAGGCTGCAACCGGATCCTCATTATAACGACTCAGCGCGCCCATAACGTCGAAGCCGGCAAAAATAATGGGCGAAAGCGCAGCGTCACCACCACCCACCAGCATGACATCGGCATCACCGCGGCGCAGCAACTCAAAAGCCTCACCACAAACCGAAGAACCGCTGGCGCAGGCGCTGACCACGGCATGATTGGGGCCATGCAGGCTGTACTCAATGGCAATTTTGCCCGGTGCGCTGTCGATGAGCATGTTGGGGATCATAAAGGGGCTCACGCGGCTCATGCCGCGCTTATTGGCCACTTCCTGATTTTCCAGCGTGGTGTGCAAACCGCCAATCGCGCTGCCATAGAAGATACCGCACCGGTTGGATTGCTCCGCACCAAAATCGATGCCGGAATCGGCCACGGCTTCGCGCGAAGCGGCCACGGCAAATTGGATAAACGGATCGGTGCGGCGCGCCTCTTTGCGCTCCATATAATTTTCGGGATCAAAATTCTTCACCTGGCCAGCAAAACGAGTCTTCAATTCACTGGCATCAAAATGCGTAATCGGCCCGATGCCGGACCGTCCCGCCAACAGCGCTTCCCACGTCTCCCCTATGGTAAGGGCCAGGGGCGTAATTGCGCCCATACCGGTAATGACGACGCGATGCACCGGCCGCATCATCATACCATTTCCATTTTGGTGTAGATTGGTTGTCATATTGTAATCTTGTTTCTCCTCATCATCAGCTCTGATTAAAACGCCAGCCCTTTGCGGTCTCTTGCCGAAACCTACGCGCAATTCCCCAACCGGAAAATGGCAATCGCAAAAACTTGACATAGCCAGTGCAAGGCCAGACGCAACGGCAGCAGCGTGAACACGGGGCGGAAAATGCCGGTTGCACCGCCGCTGAACAGCATTCTCATTATCAGCACACCACACCGCGGTTGTCGATACAAACGACGGTCTGGTCGCGACATCCAGCCCCATCTCTGTGTATTGCGAGCTACTGATTATAGTAAAACACCAAACTCGGCCCAAAGTTGCGCTGAATTTCACAATTAGATAATGATTCAGTAACAATTCTACTCTCGCAAAAATTTGGGAAACAGAAAACTTTTCGCTAAAATAAGCAAGTTATGCAAAAAAGCCGAGTATGGCTTTTGACACCACGCATCCGCATAGGGAATCGAGCCGCTTTGGTCTTGATTGGTGAATCCGGCCCTGTCTATTGCCATTGCGATCTACCGAATGGTTTTGCCAGAGCTGGCTAAAATTATCTTTGCGGATTGGCGCTTGACTGTAGTTTTTAGCAAAAGAAAGAAACAAATTATGGCTCGCATGAAAATTCTGCTCACACAAGATGTGCCCACGCTTGGCTTGGCCGGCGACATTCGTACCGTGGCCGTGGGCTACGCACGTAACTATTTGATGCCGCGCGGCTATGCCATCCTGGCGACCAAAGGCGCGCAGAAACAGGCCGAAGAGATTCGCCAAGCCGGTGTCCGGCGCCGCGCCCAAGAGCGCGCCAATGCCGAGGCGCAAGCGCAGGTCATCAGCGGCGCGCGGTTGCTCTTTCAGGCCCGCGCAGGCGACAATGACCGCCTGTATGGCTCTGTGACCAACGCCGAGATTGCCGATAAACTAGCCGAAACCGTTGGCTTTGAGATTGATCGCCGCAAGCTCCAATTGGGCCAACCGATCCGCGATTTGGGCCTCTATGATTTAGAGATCCGCTTGGTGCCAGAAGTAAACGCCACCTTTGTGGTGGGTGTAGTACGTGAAGGTGAAGATTGGGCCGCCGCCGAGGCGCGCGCCGCGGTGCTTGCTGCGGCCGAAGCGGCCAAAGCCGCCGCCGCCAAGGCTGAAGCTGCGGCCGCGGCCGCCGACGAAGCCATTGAAGACGCTGATGATGCCGTCGAGGAAGCGGTCACAGAGACCGAGGGCGAATAAGTAGAAAAGTTACGCTTATTTTACTCACGTTACGCAAGCCTGGCGTAACATACGTTATTTTAGGTGCGCTGTCTCCACAAGTGGGCACCACATCCTGATGACGATGAAGCAAAAAAGCATCGGACCTAGTTCCGGTGCTTTTTTATATCGGACAATGGACCACTCGCCCCCCTATTTCTCTGACGCCAAATACTTACACAATGTCATTCACAATGTCATTAAAGTTAGCGAAAAGTGCGTTAAAGTTAGCGAAAAGTGCGTTGCACGGTGTCGGGCATTTTGGTCCTCCCATTCGGGTGGGTCCCCGTACATCGCACTTGATGCGGGCCTCACTTCATGACATTGAATACGTACACATCTATCTACGTACACATCTATCTACGTACACATCTATCATTGACACCGGTCTATGCACATTCCAAGTTTTGACTACGAACAGAAGCTTTGGCAACAGGGCTTTGCACGCGTGGCCGGTATTGACGAAGCGGGGCGCGGGGCGTTGGCTGGGCCGGTAGTGGCGGCGGCGGTGATTGCGCCCTCGCATGCAGAATATACCGATGTATGGGCCAGCGTCCGCGATAGCAAGCTGCTAAAACCAAGCGCGCGCGAAAGACTGGCCAGAGAGATTAAAGAGCAGGCTGTTGGCTGGGCCATAGGAGAGATATCGGCCGCAGTTATTGATCGCGAAAATATTGCCGTGGCGACGCGCATGGCCATGCAGCAGGCCGTGCAGGCGCTCCAACCGCCGCCGGATCACCTGCTCATCGATTGGGTCAAATTGCCCCAACTCAACATCTATCAGCTCAGCCTGACCAAGGCCGATCAGAAGATTGTTTCGGTGGCGGCGGCGTCAATTTTGGCCAAAGTGCATCGGGACCAGCTCATGACCGCGCTGGACGCACGGCATCCCGGTTACGGGTTTGCTCAACACAAGGGCTACGGCACAGCTGCTCACCGCGCGGCCATTGCCCAGCACGGCCCATGCGCCGTACACAGACATACATTTGCACCCATTTCGTCCACACAGTCACTCTTTGCACAATCGCTGGACAACAGCTAAAGTAGACGCTGTTTGAAACAGCAACACAAATCGGATTATGCGCAAAAATCAACGCCGCCATTTGGGCAATGCGGGAGAACGCCTGGCGGCTGAAACCTTGGCCGCTGCCGGCATCCATATAATTGAACGCAATTGGCGCTGCCCGGTTGGGGAAATTGACATTGTGGCCGAAGAGAACGCTCCCGACTATACGCAAGGCGGCGCAATGGTGGCCTGGCGCGTCTTCGTGGAAGTGCGCACGCGGCGCGGCGACGCCTATGGCACGGCGCTGCAATCGATTACGCCAGCCAAACAGGCCAAGCTGCGCCAAGTGGCTGAGGAGTATGTACAGAGCCAGCAGTGGTGCGGCCCCTGGCGCATTGACGCCGTGGGCGTGCAAATGGACAGCAGCGGGCGGCTCCTCGCGATCGAACACATTCGCCACGCCGTCACCGGGTAAAATTGCCACAGGAAAAGAGCATTGTGCCAGAGACTCGCTTACCGCCCCTGATCGTTCTATTAGGCCCCACAGCCGTGGGCAAAACTGAGTTGAGCCTGAACTTATGTCGCCAATTTGGGGGCGAAGTTATCTGCGCAGACAGCCGCCAGATTTACCGTCACATGGACATTGGCACAGCCAAACCCACACCAGAGGAACAACAGCAGGCTCCCCATCATTTGTTCGACATCCGCAATCCAGACGAACCCATTAGCTTGGCCCAATATCAACAGTTGGCCTTTACCACTATTGATGACATTCATAGGCGCCAGTGCGTGCCGTTTTTGGTAGGCGGCTCGGCGCTTTATATACGTGCAGTGGTGCAGGGACTACGCATTCCCGAAGTGCCGCCCAACCCCAAGCTGCGTCAAGAGCTAGAAAATGTGGCCGCCACCGAGGGCTGGCAGCCGCTCTTTCAGCGCTTGCAAGAGTTGGACCCCGTCACCGCCGCCACTATTGACCGGCGCAACGCACGGCGCCTCATCCGCGCGTTGGAAATTGTGATCACCACCGGCAAATCTAAAAGCGAGCTCGAAGGCAGCAAGCCCCCCCCCTATCGAGTGCTGCAAATCGGATTGGAGCGGCCGCGGGAACAGTTGTATGAGCGCATAGATCGACGGGTGGAGCAGATGGTGGCACAGGGCTTAGTCGAGGAGACCGCCGATCTGCTGGCCCGTGGCTATGCGCAAAATTTGCCCGCCATGAGCAGCTTGGGATACCGCGAGATCGGCGCATTTTTGCGCGGGGAACTGACCCAAGAGGCCGCCATCGAACGCATTCAGATTGAAACACATCGCTTTGTGCGCCACCAATCGACCTGGTTCCGCAAAATGCAGGGCATCCACTGGTTTCCAATGGATCCAGAAAGTGCTGCCTCCATTGATGCACTGGTCAACCAGTTCTTAAATCATTGAGGAACGTGCATAATTCTCTACTCGAGTGAAGTATATTGGTAAACCCAGGTGGCGCGCGGCTTTACGAAGCAGCATCCAGAAACCAACATACAATAGACGCGAATTTAGGCACGTTGCCAGACGGAATCAAACGATCTATAATCAGTAGACCGCAAAGGCAAGAGATGGGGCTGGATTCACCATTCGAGACCGACGCCTATATCGCCAACACCGTTGCGGTGTACTGATAATCAGTACCCTATAATCTCGGGGAAGAGTAGCTTCATCAAAGCCTATCTCCTCTTCTGGCTAAACACAAGCGCAACATAATAAGCACAAGCGCAACATAATAAGCACAAGCGCAACATAATAAGCACAAGCGCAACATAATAAGCACAAGCGCAACATAATAAGCACAAGCGCAACATAATAAGCACAAGCGCAACATATGATGCGCCGATAAAGAGTATGTTTTGCGCCAGCCAGTCTGTTTTATGCATGTCATTAACACGACTTACACAGCGCCCATAGATTGCCGCCAGTGAGCCAGTCCGCCTTCCTTTAGCACAATTGTATGCGAGGCGATCTGGCTTTGCAAGAGGCTCTGGCTTTGCAAGAGGCGCGTAAGTCCTGATTACATGGGGGAGTCATCATGTCAAAAAAGAATAAGAATCGGGTATCAACCGTAGAAAGTGATGTCGCGCGCCAGAACGGTATCCAGCCGCCCCCGCCTAATAACGCTCACGTTATCTCTCCAGAACAAGCGATTGCCATTCCGATCACCAATTTGGATGAATCACGCCCGAATCATCAGCCAAATGGTAAGGAGCCCGAAAACAACGAGGCAGTGCTTGCTAAACCTGCGCCCCAAAGGGCTCTGCATCAGGCTGATACGGAAGAAAGCCAGAATAACCCTGCGGCTGATAAAATAGATAGTGTGAATGGCCACGCTGCCAGCAATGTCAAGCACTCCGTTAGCGACGCTAAAAACAGTGACGCTAAAAACAACGTCAATGCAGTTGCCACGCCCGAGCTGAAAACAATCAAATTAAATCCCAGCCAGATCACACACAAACAGATCTTTTCCGCACTGCATTCGCTGCCACCGCTCCCTACAGCGGACGCTTCTGCCTTTATCGAGATCGAACCGGAAACAGAAGAAATCGAAGCGCTCAACGGGCTATTCGGACGGCTGCCATCCTACTATTCACAGACCGATTATGATCTAGTTCTTAAGGCATACGTGGTGGCCAGCTATGCCCACCGTTTGCAGCGACGCCAGAGCGGCGAAGCGTATGTCCTCCACCCCATTGAAGTCACTTGGATTCTGGCCGATTTGCGCATGGATGCAGATACATTGGCCGCGGGCCTACTGCACGACGTGGCAGAAGATACTCAATTTGATATTGCTTATATTGAAAATCATTTTGGCGCGGCGGTAAGCAATATGGTCGATGGCGTAACAAAACTCAAGCGCATCAACCAGCTCAGCAATGTGCGGCAAGGCATCGCCGATCAAAAAGCAGAGTCGCTGCGCAAAATGTTTCTAGCCATGGTGGAAGATGTGCGCGTAGTGCTCATCAAGCTGGCCGATCGGCTGCACAACATGCGCACGCTGGGCAGCCAGCCCGATCACAAGCGGCGACGCATTGCGCGGGAAACGCTGGAAATTTTTGCACCGCTGGCCAACCGCTTGGGTATCTGGCAAATCAAATGGGAGCTAGAGGATATTAGTTTTCGCTATTTGGACCCCAGCACCTACAAACAGCTGGCCAAAGCCATGGCCCAAAAGCGCACCGAGCGCGAGAAGTGGGTCGAAGAAGTAAAGGCCGAACTCGAGCGCGAGCTCTCGAAGCAGGATATACAAGCGGAAGTGACTGGACGCCCCAAGCACATTTACAGCATTTGGCGCAAAATGCAGCGCAAAGGCGTCAACTTTGAACAGATTTATGACGTGCATGGTTTTCGGGTCGTCGTGGAAAATGAAGCCCAATGCTATGCCGCGCTCGGCATTGTACACAGCCTGTGGCGCCCCATTCCCGGCGAGTTTGATGACTACATTGCCAACCCCAAAGACAATGCTTATCGCAGCCTGCATACGGCTGTACTCAGCCGCACTGGGCGCCCCATGGAGGTGCAGATTCGCACGCGCGAGATGCACCAGTTTGCCGAATATGGCATTGCCGCCCACTGGCGCTACAAAGAACAGACCAAACACGACCGCAACTTTGAAGACAAAATTGCCTGGCTGCGTCAGCTCATGGAGTGGCGCCAAGATGTGACCGACGCCAGCGAATTTATAGACAGCATGAAGACCGATGTTTTCAATGATCGCGTCTATGTTTTTACTCCACAAGGCGAAGTGATTGACCTGCCCGCCGGCTCAACCCCCATCGATTTTGCCTATGCCATCCATACAGAGTTGGGGCACCGCTGCCGGGGCGCCAATGTAGATGGCCGCCTGGTGCCGCTGGATTACAAGCTGTCTAACGGTGAACAGGTCACGGTCATTGCGGCCAAGCGCGGTGGTCCCACGCGCGACTGGCTCAATCCCAACTTGGAATATGTGGCCACGCAGCGGGCGCGCAGCAAAATCCGCAACTGGCTGCGCAAACAGAACCGTGATGAAAATATTCGGCAGGGCAAACAGATGCTGGATAAGGAATTGAAACGGCTTTCTATTTCGCTATCCCTGGAGGAGATCGCCCATATCTTCAACCATGAAAAACCGGACGATTTTCTGGCCGCCATTGGCTATGGTGACATCAACTCCCAGCACATTGCCAAACGGCTGCTCGACCATGAGCGGCGTCAACAAGAAGCACAGATGTTGGAAAGCGGCATTATTATTAAAGCGCCGGAGCGGCAGAAAAGGTCTATCCACGGCATTTTTGTACAGGGCATGGATGGCATTGCCACGCAGCCGGGCGGCTGCTGCAACCCGCTGCCGGGCGACCCGGTTGTGGGGTACATTACGCGGGGCCGCGGCGTCACCATACACCGCACAACCTGCCCAAACATTTCAGCCGTGCTGCACCATGGGGACAGCAACCGCCTGGTCGAAGTGCAGTGGGCCACCCAAAAAGAGGAAACCTATCCCGTTTCAATCCAGGTGGTGGCCTATGACCGTGCCGGCCTTCTGCGCGACTTCTCCAATTTAGTGGCCGATGAAAAAATCAATATGGTCTTTGTGGAAGCGGTAACGGGCCAAAAAGACAACTTGGCCCAGATCAACGCCACGTTGGAAATCTTCGACGTGTCGCAGCTCACGCGCATCCTCACCAAAATTGACCGGCTGCCCAATGTGGTAGAGAGTCGACGGCGGGTATAAAAAGCAAGCTGTCGGTTGCTTACTCTGGCGCCCTTACTCTCCACCCTCTTCTACATCCCGTTCGTGTTCGAGTATGAGGCGATAGCCCACGCCGCGAATGGTGCGCAGGTAGGTGGGGTCAGAGGGGTCGGGTTCAATCCGTTCACGCAACCAGCGGATATGCACATCGAGCGTGCGCGTATCTTCCATGTAGGACGTGTTCCAGATGGCCTCCATAATGTCGGCTCGCCGCACAATCTGGCGATGATTTTTCATCAGGAGTTGAAGCAGCGCACACTGTTTGGGCGTCATGTGATAATTCCCGTTGCCGGTCGTTACCGTGCGGTCGGCCACATTCAGCCGAACGGGACCACACTCCATGACGTTTAGCGCCGAATTCTGGAGCCCTTTGAGCAGCAAGGGCGTAACTGTTTCGGCGCAGAGGGGCAATTCGACCACGGCGTCAAACGCAAAAGGCGTATTGAGGGCGTGATCCGTAACGGCAAAGATGGTCGAATTGGGCAGCCGTTTGCGCAACGACTGGCAAAAGCTCAAGCGGCTGTTGCGTTTACCATCCAGCTCGATCAGAACAATGCTCGGCGGCTCTGTGCGCGTTAGGCTCATGGCCGCTTTTTGATTGGTGATCTGCTTAAAGGTAATCGTCAATGAGCGACGCGGATCACCCTTGCCCTTTACTTGCTCGGCCAACATAGTCTCTATGCCGGTGGCAATCTCATATTGACGACCTACGTATAGGATCCGAATCGTATCCATTTTATGCGAACTTTGATCTGGCATGACAGACAAACTTAGCTTGGAGTTTTGCACTACTGGCGCAAACGAGATTCGCTGCTCCTGGCCTATTTGATAATTCGATTTCTCCGATATTATCACATATTTTTCATCATACCAGGCACTAATTGTAGGCGCTCACTCGACGTCATCGACAATGTTTTGTCAATGCACAAGGAAATGATTGTGGATATTGCCGCAGGACTTATTTACGCCACCGTCCAGAGTCATTCGCGAAGGCGTAAACTGGTAGGTGCTCATACGCAAAATTTGCATCGATTGAGTAAATTCTTGATGATGAGCCTTGCTTGAGGTTATCTCATTATACCGGATAGCGCAGAGAAGAGCAATCATGGATTATCAGCGAATTTCTGGAAAATAGCACCTTCATCCTACCATTCATCCTACATATAAAAACCGCAGCTTTAGCGTTCTAAAGCTGCGGTTTTTATATGTAGGACGAGCTCTATGGCTATCCCCGGCCTAGTGTCTCGGCAAGCATGAATTGATGGAAATCCGTTATGAATGCTTGCCGAGACATTGGTGTTCTGACTACTTACTAATTCTATCAAAACACGATTGATAGAACACTAGTTGTCTGGCCGCTTAATTTTCGCGCCACTAGAGCTGAATCGCCTCTAATTCATCAATCATTTCGCTGATCACATCAAAGCCGCCCTGCCAGAATGCCGGGTCAGTCACGTCAATGCCCACTTCATTCAAAATATGCTCTGGGCGCGCCGAGCCACCATAGGCCAACATCTTTAAATAGTCGGCCTTAAAGCTTTCGCCCTGCTGCTGAAAGCGTCGATAAAGCGCCAGCACCAATAGCTGTCCAAAGCTGTAGGCATAGCAATAGAAGGGCGTCTGATAGATGTGCGGAATGCTCACCCATTCGTACTGAAACTCATCGGAAATTTCGATACTATCGCCAAATTGTTCGCGCAGATTCTGCATGTACATATCGTGCAGCTGCTCGGGCGATTTGTTGTTCAAAATGGCTTCGTGCGCGTCTAGCTCAAACCGCACAAAATAGGCCTGGCGCATAACCGTGCCATACATATCGTCCACGGCGGCAGCCAACAGCTCGCGACGCGCCATGGGGTCGCGCACCTCTTCGAGCAGCCGATCGGTTAGCAACATTTCGGCAAAAACCGAGGCGGTTTCGGCCAGCGGCAGCGCCGAATGTTGGGTCAGCACCGGATGTTCTTCGGCCATCATGCTGTGGATGGCGTGGCCCAATTCGTGGGCCAGCGTGGCGACATCGCGCACTTTGCCCGTGTAGTTCATGAGCACCCAGGGCGTTTGGCTGGGCAATACGGTGGCGCAAAAGGCGCCGCCCCGCTTGCCCTTGCGCACCTCGCTATCAATATGGTCGTGCTCAAAAACGCGGCGGGCGTGCTGCTGCACCAGCGGGTGAAATTTGCCAAACGTATCCAGCACCATATCGACCGCTTCACCATACGAAATTTCGCGATCCGACTCGGCCAGCGGCGCATAAATGTCGTAGCGGCGCAGCTTATCCACACCCAACCATTTGGCCTTCAGCTTGAAATAGCGCTGGAACACTTTGGCGTTTTTGCGCGCCACGTCTAGCAGCGTTTCAACCGCGGCATCTGGAATATCATTGGAGATGTTGCGTACGGAGATGGGCGATTTGTAATGGCGCAGTTCCACATTTTCCTCATACCAATCGCGCACCCGGTTCACATAAACCTGGGCCAGAATTTTGGCTTCACCTTCATAAACCCGATACAGCTCTTGATAGGCGGCCGCGCGCAGTTCAGCCTTGGGCGAAAACGCATACGACATTAATGCATCGCGCGTCAGCGTCTGCTCTTGGCCGTCCACCTCCATCTTGAACTCCAGCCGTGAGGTCAACATGGAATAGATGGTCAGGAGACCGCTCATCCCGTTGCCGTCTTTGATGTTGATGATCTGTTCAGACTTTTCGTCCAGCGTAAAGGGCTTGGTGCGCCGCATGTCTTCCAAATAGAAGCGATAGTCGGCATATTCATCGACATCGGGCAGCAATGCTTTGGCCTCTTCTTCCTCCAGCGATTTCCACCAGAGGTCAAAATAGAGCATGCGGTTTTGGGCATCGGTCAACACGCGCTGCATGCGGTTGCGATAAGTCAGCGCCGCCGAATCCTGTGTATCCGCCGAGAACCAAAGACTGCCATAGGCAAACAGCACATAGAGGCGCTCAGAAATATCCTCCAACTCTCTGACAATTCGCACCAGATCATCGGGGTCCATGTCGGGGCTCAGGCTGGCGCGCTTGGCCACAAACGCATCCACCGCCTCTTCCAGCGTATCCAGCCGGTCGTTGATCAGGGCGTCCGACGGTTCGGGCAGCAGTTCGCTCAAATCCCAGCCGGAAAGTTCATACTGTTTGGTTGGTTCTAGGGTTGCAATGGTCATTCGGTGTTCCTGTTCTCTCAAATTTAGGCGACAAGGGGACAAGGGGACATCGACAGACTCAGTCACCCAGTCACCCAATCACCTTGTCATCCTTCACTGGCCAATCGGCGCAGCACCGTGTGCAGGATGCCGCCGTTTTTGTAGTAGTTCACTTCCACCGGTGTGTCAATACGGCTGACCACCGTAAACTCGGAGACCCCGCCATTGGCGGCGGTCGCCCGCACGGTATACTCCTGGCCGGGGTGCATATCTTCCGTAAGCCCCAAGATATCGTAGGTCTCAAAACCACTCAGCCCCAGGCTCTCGGCATTTTGGCCCGTCATAAATTGCAGCGGCAGAATCCCCATGCCCACCAAATTCGAGCGGTGAATGCGCTCAAAACTTTCGGCAATGACCGCACGCACACCTTGCAGTTGAGGGCCTTTGGCCGCCCAATCGCGGCTGGATCCGGTGCCATATTCCTTGCCCGCCAAAATAATCAGCGGTGTACCGTCATCCTGATACTTCATGGCGGCGTCGTAAATGGTCATCTGTTCGCTGTCGGGAATATAAACCGTATATCCCCCTTCCTGACCATCCAACATCTGATTTTTAATGCGGATGTTGGCAAAGGTGCCGCGCATCATCACTTCATGGTTGCCGCGGCGGCTGCCGTATGAATTCCACTCGCTGCGCTCTACGCCGTGGGCCTCCAAATAGAGAGCGGCGGGGCTGCCTTTGGCAATCGAACCGGCCGGGCTAATGTGGTCGGTTGTGGTGCTGTCCGGCATCACGGCCAGCACGCGCGCGCCCACAATGGGCTGCACGGGCGGCACGTCCAGCGTTAAATCCATAAAGAAGCTGGGCTCGCGTACATATGTGCTGTTTGGCTCCCACTGGAAGAGCTCACCGCCAGTGACCGGGATTTCATTAAATTGCTCATTGCCGTCAAAGACGTTGCTATACTGCTCGCGATACATCTCTGGCTTTAGGCTGCGGCGAATGGCGCTCTGGATTTCCTCTTGCGAAGGCCACACATCGCGCAAATAGACCGGCTCGTCGTTGGGATCATATCCCAGCGGCTCGTTTTCCAGATCAATGTTGGTTGTACCCGCAATGGCAAAGGCCACCACCAGCGGCGGTGAAGCCAGGAAATTGGCGCGCGTGTATGGGTTCACGCGACCTTCAAAATTGCGATTGCCGCTCAACACAGCCGAAGCGACCAGATCGCCTTTGCTAATGGCCTGGCTAATATGTTCGGGCAGCGGACCGCTGTTGCCAATACAGGTGGTACAGCCATAGCCCACTGTGTGGAAATTAAGCGCTTCCAAATAGGGCGTCAATCCGGCTTCATCCAAATAGCGCGTCACCACCTGGCTGCCGGGAGCCATGCTGGTCTTTACCCAGGGCTTTACATCCAGCCCACGTTCCACCGCCTTCTTGGCCAACAGCCCGGCCCCCACCATCACGCTGGGGTTACTGGTGTTGGTGCAAGAAGTAATGGCCGCAATGACCACGCTGCCGTGGGTCAGCTCAAAACTTTGGCCGCCGTGCTCAATCTCAACGCGTGTATCCAGCGCCTCTTTTTCCAGACCAAAGCCGCGTGCACCCACCGGCGAAGTGAGGAACGAAGCCCAATCGCGCTTCAGATTGGCCAAATCAATGCGGTCCTGTGGTCGCTTGGGGCCGGCAAGACTGGGGCGTACGGTGCTCATGTCCAGTCCCAGCGTATCGCTGAAAATCGGGTCGGGTGAATCGTCGGTGCGGAAAAGCCCTTGCGCTTTGGTATATTGCGCCACCAGATCCACCTCTTCTTCGGTGCGTCCGGTACCGATCATATAGCGCAACGTCTCTTCATCCACGGGGAAGAAGCCAATCGTAGCGCCATACTCAGGCGCCATGTTGCCAATGGTGGCGCGGTCAGCCAGGCTCAGCTTGGAAAGACCCGGTCCGTAGAATTCAACAAATTTGCCCACCACGCCCTTTTTACGCAGCATCTCTGTGACCGTCAACACCAAGTCGGTGGCGGTGGCGCCATCGGGCAGCGCCCCGCTCAATTTAAAGCCAACCACCTCGGGCAGCAGCATGTAAATAGGCTGCCCCAACATAACGGCCTCGGCCTCAATACCACCCACACCCCAGCCCAGCACGCCCAATCCGTTAATCATCGTGGTGTGGCTATCGGTGCCCACTAGCGAATCGGGATAGGCAATGGGCGAACCATTGTAGGGCGTGCGCATGACGCACTTGGCCAGAAATTCCAGATTGACTTGATGCACAATGCCCGTAGCCGGCGGCACCACACGGAAGTTATCAAAGGCTTCCTGGCCCCATTTGAGAAATTCATAGCGTTCAAGGTTGCGCTCAAATTCGCGTTCGGCATTGTAGAACAGCGCAAAGCGGCTGCCAAAACGGTCCACCTGCACGCTGTGATCAACGACCAAATCAACCGGCACCAGGGGATTGACCTTTTTGGGGTCGCCGCCCAAGCGGTGCATGGCGCTGCGCAAAGCCGCCAGATCCACTACGCTGGGCACACCGGTGAAATCTTGCAGCACAACGCGCGCCGGCTTAAAGGGAATTTCAACTTTACCGGCCGTTTCCGGTCCCCACTTGGCAATGGTCTCGACGGCTTCTTTGGTGATCTCAAAGCCATCAGCTTGACGCAAGGCAGCTTCCAATAGCACCTTGATTGAAAAGGGCAGGCGCGAAATGTCGGCCACCCCTTGCTTTTCTAATGCATCCAAGCGAAAATAGACAGCCTCACCGCTGCCTGTATCAAACGTATCTTTTGCCTGGAAGAAATCCTGTGTGGGCATGAAAAATTGTTCCTTTCACTATATGAGCGGGTGATTAAGGTGGATGCGTTACAACGGCCCTCACACAGTGGCCAACGATAAAAACATGCGGGAATTATACAAGCGCAGAGCCAGCATTGCTTGATTTGTGCACATTCCTATCCTGATGTTCCACCGGCGCTGCGTAAATTGTGATAGTCTTATTATGATACCAGCATCACCCAAAAGAGGGTAATTATCGCGGCGTTGGGAGCACTTGAGATGCCAACGCTTTCGAGCGCCTATGCCAGGCCACCCGTACACCTCTTCCGCCCATGCCAATGATTTGACTCGACTTCTTTACGCTTGACCAAACCCGCTGTTATAATAAAGGCCAACGCCAGAAGTCCTATTTAAAAACTCACGTTACGCAGCGACAGCCAGTCTGCTATACTCAGCTCTGAATGAGAACCGGAGTTTTATCACTCCGGTTGAGGCAGTAGAAAACTCCGGTTCTCATCTCAACCGCAGTATAGAGAGAAACAGGAACGTCGGCGAACCGACGTTCCTCCCGGCTTGCGTAACATAAGATTCTAAGTTTTGCAAAGGAGCGAACATGTCCCAATCAAACTCTCCCCGCCTTTCTGTCTCCACCTGGAGTTTGCACCGCACGCTGGGCAAACCCGCCATTTACGGTCCTGGCCAAAGTGGTCCCGGCGCCAATGGCGCCAACGGTGGGCTGCCGCTGCATGAGCTGCCCGCCCGGCTTGCCGAATTTGGCATCCACACGCTAGAAATTTGCCACTTTCACTTGCCCAGTACGGATGATGATTATTTAAAAAAGCTGCGCGGCGCGCTGGATAGGGCAGGCATCGAACTTTGGTCGCTGCTCATTGACGGCGGCGATTTGACCGATTCCGCCAATGCCGACCGCGATCAGGCCTGGATTGCCGACTGGATCGGCGTGGCCGGCAAACTGGGCGCCAAAAATACGCGCGTAGTGGCCGGCAAATCTGAACCCACCCCCGCTACACTGGAGCAAAGCCGCACGCGCATGAGCCAGCTTTTGGCCGTGGGCCAAGCGGCTGGCGTGCGCATTATGACCGAAAACTGGCTGGGGCTCATGTCCAATGCCGAATCGGTACTTTGGCTGCTGGAAAAGCTGGACGGGCAAGTCGGCCTTTGCGTCGATTTTGGCAACTGGCGCGGCCCCAATAAATATGAAGAGCTGGCTGCCATTATGCCCCACGGCGACTCCAGCCACGCCAAAGCCTCGTTCCTGGACGAGCGTACGCTGGATCGCGATGATTACGTGCGCTGCCTGGATCTGGCCAAAACCGCCCATTTCGCTGGGCCGCACACGTTGATCTACGACGGGCCCAACAACGACGAGTGGTTCGGGCTCTCGGTCGAGCGCGATGTAGTGCAGCCCTATTTGTCATGAATGCCCAGTTAGCATGAACCATTAGGCCATTTCAGGAACGATGTACCAAATCTTAAACCGCAACTTGAGAAAACCAGAATAAAATTCTGTAAAATCTGCGATTCAAATCATCGCTCAAAACGAGGAGGAAATCGATGTCTCGATACTATCTGACCCGGCATGCTGCGTCCAATGGCGCAGCAAACGGCGCGCGCTGGGCGCTCAACGGACGCTATTTACCGGCCAGCATCAACCTATCCCTACTCATGGAATTGCCCAAAGCGGCGCTAGCGGGCATGCTGGATGCACTGCCCCTGGGCGCTGCCGCCGACGCGCCCGCACTGGCTCCGGTTGAAGCGGGCCAGGAAATATGGGCCAGCGGCGTGACCTATCTGCGCAGCCGCCAAGCGCGCGAAAGTGAATCGTCGGTGGCCGATGTCTATCAGCGCGTCTACGATGCCGAGCGCCCCGAAATTTTCATGAAGGCCGCGGGCTGGCGCGCCGTGGGCAATGGCGACCAATTTCGCATTCGCAAAGACAGCCAGTGGAACGTGCCCGAGCCGGAGCTGGTGCTGGTGATCAACCGCCAAGGCGAAATTATAGGCTATACAGCGGGGAACGACGCCTCGTCACGCGATATTGAGGGCGAAAACCCGCTCTATCTGCCGCAGGCCAAAGTCTACAATCAATCCTGCGTCGTGGGGCCGGGCATTCTGCTGGCCGATGTGGACGCGCTGTCCAACGTGCCGATCAGCCTGGAAATACGGCGCGGCGGCGCGGTGGCCTTTGAAGGCGAAACCAGCACCAACAACATGAAGCGCAATTTTCAAGAGCTGGCCGACTATCTCTTTATGGAGGTCGCTTTCCCGCACGGCGCTTTGCTCATGACCGGCACCGGCATTGTGCCCGGCGACGATTTCACGCTCCAACCCGGCGACATGGTGAAGATCACCGTAGGCGAATTGACAATCGAAAACGAAACAGCGCAATGATTTATTGCTGTATTGCGGTATTGCTTTATCTTTCAAGGCAAGAACTAATGATACAGCAAACAGCAATACAGCAATAAGCAATACAGCAATAAAAGGAATCTTATGATGAAAATGAGAGCAGCCGTGGCCCGAGAGCTTAATCAGCTGGCCGTGGAAACTGTGGAGTTAGACTCGCCCAAGGATGACGAGGTATTGGTGCGCATTCGGGCGGCGGGCGTCTGCCATTCCGATCTGCACACGCTGCGCGGAGAGCTGCGGGCGCGTCCCCCCATTGTGCTGGGCCACGAGGGCGCCGGCATTGTGGAGCAGGTGGGCGCCAGCGTGACCAGCGTCAAGCCGGGCGACCGCGTGATGATCAACTGGCTGCCGTCATGCGGCGTCTGCAAAACCTGCTTGGATGACCATCCATCGCTGTGCGAAACATTTCCCGGCACCGTTTTTCAGGGACTGCTGCGCGATGGCTCGTCGCGTCTGCACACCGAAGATGGCCTAACGCTCAAACACTTTCTCAGCGCGGCCACCATGGCCGAATATGTGGTGGTGCCGCAGGCGGGCGCCATTCCTGTGCCGGACGATGTGCCCTTTGATGTGGCTGCGGTTATCGGCTGCGCCGTCATGACCGGCGTAGGTGCGGTCATCAACACGGCCCAGGCGCGGCCCGGCCGTTCGGCGGTAATCATTGGCTGTGGCGGCGTGGGGCTGTGCATTGTCATGGGCGCGGTGCTGGCCGGCTGCCACCCCATCATTGCCGTGGACGTGCTGGAGAGCAAGCTCAACTTTGCCCGGGAAATGGGCGCCACGCACACCATCAACGGCAAAGAGGTCGACGCGGTCAAAGAGATCCTCAAAATGACCGGCGGCGGCGCCGACTATGTGTTCGATAGCGTGGGCATGCCCATGACCATGGAGCAGGCGGTACGCGCCACCGGCAACTATGGCGCGACCGTGGTCACCGGCATGCACGACGTATTGCAGCCGGTGCCGCTGCCGGTGGGACCGATTATCTTTCAGAACAAACGCTTCCTGGGCTCATTTGTGGGCTCCAGCAAACCACAGACCGATCTGCCGCGCTTGGTAGAACTATACCGCGGCGGTCGCCTCCCGCTGGATAAATTGATCAGCAAGCACTATACGCTGGATGATGTAAACACTGCTTTTGACGACATGGTGGCCGGCTCGGTCGCGCGCGGCGTGCTGATGCTGGATTGAAAGATTGTTCATTTGGGTAATGGAGAGTACGGTGCACGGCGTCTACCCCGTTCAAACTTGTAATCGGCATCTATGCCTTGTGTCGTACTCAAAGCCCCTTTTACTGAAGGTCAGTGACCGACTCACCATCTTCACGAGATTGGAACCACATGTCTTTAAACGTTAAGAATCTGCTGCCTGCGTTGGCAGCTTATGTAGAACAGACGCGCCATTGGCAAATCACTCGAGCAGACCACCCAGCGGCAGGGGCAATCGTAAACCCCGATTACGACATTGGCGATCCCAAGGCAACCGAGGCATTTATGGTGGGGTGCGCCTATTTGCGCCTGATTACCGGAGACGCTGACGAAGCGCTGTGGGGGCAGGCGCTGGCGGCAGCCGATGCGTTGATTCGCTTTCAGCGCCCCAGCGGCCTCATCGACCTGATCAACGTAAATTACGACTCGAGCCCGGACACCGGCTTTACCGTGCAGCGGCTCTGCGCCCTGATGCAGCTGGCGCAGGAGCAGGCCACACAAGATGCACAGTGGTCTTTGCTGTGGGAAAAGCTGGCGCGCTTTGTGCGTGCGGCCACGCCCGGCATTTGCCGCGGCGGCTTTCACACGCCCAATCATCGCTGGGTTATGGTTTCGGCGCTGGTGCAGGCGCGGGCGCTTTTTCCCGATTTGGATGATGATCACTCCGTGACCAACACGGTCAACACCTATCTGGCCGAAGGCTTTGACATTGATGCCGAGGGCGCCTTTATTGAACGCAGCGTGGGCGTCTATGATGCAGTAAACACGCGTTCGCTGCTGCTGATTGCCGAACATTGGCCGGATGCCGCGGTGCAGGCCCGCGCGCTCAACGCCGTGGAAGCCAATCTGCATTTTGATTTGCATCTGCTGCACGCCGACGGCAGCGCTGAAACCGGCCTATCGCGGCGGCAGGATTATGGCACGCGCGCCGTAGCCACCGGCTTGATCCCCAGCTTGCTCTTGCTGCACCGCTTGCACCCCAACCCGCTGTGGCCTAGTGCCGTGGAAATGCTTTGGCAGCAGGGCGGCGGTGGCCATCCCAGCGAGCATCTCTTGTGGATCGTGCATGCGCTGTTGCGCTGTGGCGAATCCGGCGAAACCCATGCGCAGCTGCCCGACCGATTTGCCCGCCATTATCCGCACAACGGCATCTGGCGCGTACGCAATGGAGAACTCAGCGCCTCGGTTTTCCAGGGGGTTACGCGCCTGATGACGCTGACCTATGGGGCCGCCGAGTTGAGCAGCGTAAAGATTAGCCAAACCTACTTTGGGCAATATATTGGGCGCTTTGTGGGTGATGCGTTGACCGTGCCGCCACAGGAGGGCGCAGCGGCGGCGCAGCTCCGCTCCGCGGGGTTGGCCAACCCGCGCCGCCCCGGTTACGAACTGCCGCTGGGCAAGCCCGTTCCGCCCGCGCAGTGGACAACCATGCTCGCTGAGCGCCAGATTCGGCGTCTGCCGCCACTGACCGCCGAGCTAACCATTCGGCAAGTGGATAATGGAGATGAGCAAGGCTTTGATCTGCATTACCAAACATTGGGCGGCATGGACGGCGTCACCGGCCAGATCATGTTTGATTTTGCGCCTGGCGGCATTTGGGAGACAGAAGATACGCGCCTCAAGCCAGCCGCCGGGCAAACCATCTTTTTAAAGCAGGGCCAAGGCGTCATGCGCTATGGCAGCGATGCCATCTCCATTGGCGCCGGTGCGTATGCGCACGGCATGTGGCAAATGCGCGAAGCAGAAACCGCCCCCGAACATGTGCGCATATTGATTACGTTTTGTCTGCCGGTGGATCAGATTTTCAAGCTGCGGGTGCAGAGGGGCTGGCGGGGATAAAAGCGTCCCTCAAACAGACGCTTTGAAATTTACCTGTGCCTTGAACCCACATTCATTAGATGGCACCGGCAAGACATAGGGCCGGATTCCCCATTCAAGACTAACGCCTGAATCGCCAACACCGTTGCGCTGTACTGACATTGTATTATGGAGACCGTCCCGATTGTCACTTGTTGCACATCGATTGTCACGGTACAATGTGTGGTACAAAATTTACGAGTTCAGAACTACGATTTACGAGTTGTCTCGTTTTGAACCTTTGGGACCGGCGAGCAACTATACCCGTATAGCTTCATGTTTCACAATGCGCGCCAAAAATGGATTCGTAAATCGGCCATCGTAAATCCCAAATTTTTTAATCACTAGGGGTGTATCAGGAGGATACAATGAACGAGAACAACACAAACGGCAACCATCGCGTATCGACGTTTGCCACCAAGGTAGGGCACGCCCAAATGTTAAAGGGCGGCGTGATTATGGATGTGGTCACCCCCGAGCAAGCGCGCATTGCCGAAGAAGCGGGCGCCTGCGCCGTCATGGCGCTGGAGCGCGTACCGGCGGATATCCGCAAAGATGGCGGCGTGGCCCGCATGAGCGATCCCGGCATGATCCGCGAGATCATTGCGTCGGTCACCATTCCGGTCATGGCCAAGGCGCGCATTGGTCACTTTGTGGAGGCGCAGATTCTGGAAGCCATTGGTGTGGACTATGTGGACGAAAGCGAAGTGCTGACGCCCGCCGATGAGGATCACCACATCAACAAGCACAAGTTTAACGTGCCGTTTGTGTGTGGCTGCCGCAACCTGGGCGAAGCGCTGCGTCGCATTGCCGAAGGCGCCGCCATGATCCGCACCAAGGGTGAGGCCGGCACGGGCAACGTGGTGGAAGCCGTACGCCATGCCCGCACCGTTATGGGCGCCATTCGCCAGCTTCAGACCCTGGACGAAGATGAACTGTTTGCTTATGCCAAAGAGATTCGCGCCCCTTATGATCTCGTCAAGCAGACCGCTGAGCTGGGCCGGATGCCGGTGGTGAACTTTGCGGCGGGTGGCGTGGCCACGCCGGCGGATGCGGCGCTGATGATGCAGCTGGGCGTAGATGGCGTCTTCGTCGGCTCTGGCATCTTTAAGAGCGGCGACCCCGTGCGCCGCGGCAAGGCAATTGTGCAGGCCGTGACCCATTATAACGACCCCAAGATCATTGCCGAAGTGAGCGAAAATCTGGGCGAGCCCATGGTGGGCATCAACCTGGACACCCTCTCCGAGCAGGAGAAGATGGCGCATCGCGGCTGGTAATGCATGAAAAGGTGGCAAGGTGAAATGGTGACTGAGCCTGTCGAAGTCACCCCCTCACCTTATCACCTTTTCACCTCCACATCTCTTCTTCTCCTCACCTTGTCATAAAAGCAGAGACCAATGACCGAAAAATCAGAGAGCACCATTGGCGTCTTGGCCCTTCAAGGCGCGTTCCTTGAGCATGTAAAGATGCTGCGGCGACTGGGCGTGCAGGCAGTGGAGGTGCGTAAAGCGGAGCAACTAGCCGCGCTGGACGGGTTGATCATCCCCGGCGGCGAAAGCACCAGCATGGGGCTGATTGCAGAACGCTGGGGGCTGGTGGAGCCGTTGCGCCAATGGGTGCACAGCGGCCGGCCCACTTGGGGCACGTGCGCCGGCATGATCCTGCTGGCCGAGCGCGCCACCGGCCAAAAGCGGGGCGGGCAAACCCTGCTAGGCGGGCTGGACGTGACCGTCAACCGCAACTACTTTGGGCGCCAGGTAGATAGCTTTGAAACCGATCTACCCGTCTCTCTCTTCGGTGATGTTCCGTTTCCGGCCATCTTTATTCGCGCCCCGGCCATTGCCGAAGCCGGCCCCACCGTAGAAGTGTTGGCGCAAGTCACCGCGTCCAATGGCGAAACGGTGATTGTGGCCGTGCGCCAAGGCGCGCTGCTGGCCACGGCCTTTCACCCCGAGCTGACCCAGGATACGCGCTGGCACGAATTGTTTTTGGAGATGGTTACATAAAGCAAAACCGTAAGTTTGTTATAATATATACGACATTATAAGTAGAATATAATCGGTCCATAATTATCTAATTTCAATTCCTGAGGTGTTGTGGGATGAATTTGGGAAGGCGTGTCTTAGGGGGAGGTGATTATGGATCTTCTCTGCCGTAGAAATTCGCATTTTGCGTATTGTGTGTTACATCTCTTTTTCGCTATTGGATTAGTTACTGCTTGTGCTCCGGCCAATCAGGGTCCATCACAAATTGAATCAATTGGTCAGATTGCTTCAGCCGCCGCGAGCGCACGGCAGGGTGTTTTGTTAGTGCGTCAATATGTTGCAGATGATAATTCGTGGGAATATAGAGAAGCCAGTAGATTATATGGTGAAGCACAGGCTGCTTTTAACGGTTGGATTGAACAGTTAAAAGCTGACATCATATTCGGCGTCGAACCAAATGATGAAAAATACGATGCTGCTTTAGCAGATGCTATTCAGAAAGCGGAGGATTTTCTCAAACACGTTCACCAGATTGAACAGGTAAATGCATCTATTGGCACCGGAAGTAAAGATGTTGAAAATAATTCTTCAGAACGCGATGACGTTTCTGCGACATTGATTCTAGGCCTAGCAACACAAATTATCAAAGATGTTGAACAGCAGTATGAATTCATTAACAGTGATGATTTATCTAACAGTTTATCGGAGCTGAGTGCAAGTAATCAATATGTATCTCTTATAGTACCTTCAAATCGCTATATTGGTGATACCTGGCTCGTAATTTATGCAGAATTGCAAACCCACGGTAAACAAAAAAATATTATTACGCCGGTTGTTTCCAATGATGTAATTGACACAATTCTAGGGGAAACACTCCGACCATTGATTCTATTCAATATCTGAATGGCGAATGGGTGATTCTGCACCGCTAGAATCTTCACTTTGAGGGCAGCAGGGTAAGCAAGATGTGTTTAGCTTGCACGACTCTTTGTGATATAATATATGAAGAGTTCGGATCAATAGTTCACCTGCCGGAGTGAAATTACCTTCGGAGTGAATTTACCTATTGTATTATTTGGCACTTAGGTCTGGAGAGAATGCCATGTCGCTTGTATTGGACCTCCCTCATAAATTGGAAAACGAACTTTCAGCAGAAGCTACCGAGGCCGGATTGTCGCTTAACGATTATGCGCTCAGTTTGCTGTCCCTCTCAAAAGATGGCCCGTCTTCAACTGCAATGATTTTGCAACGTCCTGGTTTTCGTGGTGGGCGCCCTTATATTGCCGGCACGGGTACAACTGTACGCGCCGTTGTTGGCCTCTATAAGCTTGGATTGTCACCAGAGGATATTGCCGGAGAGTTGCCGTTAGCTCTAGCCCAGATCTATGCAGCCCTTACCTATTATCACCTTCATCAGACTGAGATTGATGAAGATATTGAAGCCGATTCAGAGACAAATTTAATCAGGGCGAGCGCAAAACCATCTCGTGTCTGAACCGATCAAGCTTTATCTAGATGAAGATTCTCAGCGTAACAGCCTTATACGCGCCTTGCGGGCTCGCGGCATCGACGTGACTACGGCGATGGAAGCCGATCTTCTCGGACGACTGGATGAAGAGAACCTGGATTATGCCAGTGCACAAGGGCGCGTATTATTTAGCTTCAATCGTGGTGATTTCGATAAGCTTCATCGGATATATCTTACCACAGAACTGCATCATTGCGGCATTGTCGTGTCGGACCAATTGGAAACCGGTGTGATTTTGCGTCGACTTCTGAAATTCCTCAACGCGCGGACTGCTCAGGATATGCAAGACTGGTTGGAATATCTTAGCAATTGGCGTTAAATTCTGCCACAATCCTCCATTAATTCTCCTGATAATTTGACATATAACCTGCGTTAATCGTACTATTCTTACGTCAGCATTACATTCGACTTTGACACCCATGTTGAGGCGAACGTCTGATAAAGTTACCTCTCTTCACCTACATAGCAGTAGGACTTACACAACAGCAGAACTTACGCCGGCCAAGCGTGCGCGGCATTTCAGGAAATATGTTGCCTTTCTCCTGAGGATCCACTTGTATCGCGAAAGCCAGCAACAGGTCAATCGAGCCCTCCGCACGACCTGATCATACTCAGCAGATCAATGAAGCTCTTCACACCGGCGTTCTCCCAAAACGCTGGCTGTGCATCCCGTTTGTGAATCTTAGAAACCAATGTCCAATTCGCAAAAACAATCTAATAAAAAGGCGGTCAGCGTCGAGCTGAAGAACGTGGTGAAGCAATTTCCCGACCCCAGCGGTGGGGTGGTGACCGCCGTGGATGACGTGACGTTGCAGATCTATGACGGTGAGTTTTTCTCGCTGCTGGGACCGAGCGGTTGCGGCAAGACCACCACCTTGCGCATGATCGCGGGGCTGGAGCTGCCATCCAGCGGCAGCGTGCTGATCCATGGCCAGGAAATGGCCCAGGAGCCGGCCTATCGCCGACCGGTCAACACGGTGTTTCAGCGCTATGCGCTCTTCCCACATATGACGGTTTACGACAATGTGGCCTTTGGCTTGCGCATGAAACAGGTGGCCAAAGACGAAGTGCGCCAGCGCGTAGACGACGTGCTCAAGCTGGTGCGGCTGGACGCCATGGGTCAGCGCAAGCCGGGTCAGCTTTCCGGTGGGCAGCAGCAGCGCGTGGCGCTGGCGCGGGCGTTGGTCAACAACCCGGAAGTGCTGCTGTTGGACGAGCCCCTGGGTGCGCTGGATCTGAAATTGCGCCAAGCCATGCAGGATGAACTCAAGCGCATTCAGCAGACGGTGGGCATTACCTTTATCTACGTGACCCATGATCAGGAAGAGGCGCTGACCATGTCCGACCGCATTGCGGTGATGAATGACGGGCGCGTGCTGCAAGTGGATACGCCCTATGAGCTCTACGAAGACCCCGAAAGCCGCTTTGTGGCCAACTTTATTGGCGAAACCAATTTTCTCACCGGCAAAACAGATCGCGTCGCAGGCTCGCTGGTCTACGTGCGGCTGGATAATGGCGCCATGACCACCATTGAAACTGGGAACGGCGCTATAGGCGAAACCGTCAAAGCCGGCGCCGCGGTTACGGTGGCCATCCGCCCCGAAAAGATCTATTTGGGCCGCGGCGACGCGCCGGCCGAGGCTGACAATGCATATGCGGGCAAGGTGGAAAACATTGTTTACATTGGCACCGACACCTATTACGATATGGACCTGCCTGGCCAAACCAAAGTGACCGTGCGCCAACAGAACCAGGATTATACGGGCTCGGCCAACACGCTGGCAGTGGGCGACATGGGGTATGTGGCGTGGCGGGCGCACAATGCGAGTTTACTGATGGAATAGCAGATGTTGCACGGTGCGTAGGGCGTGTACTGGTTCAGGCAATGGTGAGACCGCTTGGCGCAATTGGGGTTACCGTTCTCAGGGCTGAGCAACTTGTAGCACGATCAGACTGTCGACCGGTTCACGCACCACGCACTACATACTTAATTGAAGGGTGTGCATAATTCGATACTCGAGTACAACATGTCTCGTAGACCCGCGTGCGACGCACGCTAATCGCCTCTACTCGACTGAAACACTTAGGCACACCTCTCACTTAATTTTTACGAAACATTCACATGACAGCCGTCCCTGTTTCAAAAATCGAACTAAAACCTACCCGTCGTCGCGTCGAAACGCTGCAAATTTTGGGGCTGATCGGACCAACAGCGCTCTATCTACTGCTCTTTTTTGTATTCCCGCTGCTCATTGTATTTGTATATAGCTTTTTAAAGCGCGGGGTGTATGGGCAGCTGGTTTGGGAATTTAATGTGCTCAACTATGTGCGCGTCTTCGACACGCTCTATTTGAGCATTTTGTGGCGCAGCTTTGTGCTGGCGCTGCTCAATACGCTGGTCTGTTTGGTGCTGGCCTATCCGTTTGCCTATTATATTGCGCGGGTAGAGAATGCGCGCACGCGCAACCTGCTGCTGGTGCTGATTATGGTGCCATTTTGGACCAACTTTTTGATCCGCACCTACGCCTGGCGGGTAATTTTGGCCAATGATGGACCCATCAATCTCATCCTGCTCAACACCGGTTTGATCTCGCAACCACTTCAGCTCATCTTCACCAATTTTGCCGTGGTGGTGGGGCTGGTCTACGGCTATTTGCCCTTTATGGTGTTGCCGCTTTATGCCGCCATTGAACGCATTGACTTTAGCCTGATGGAAGCGGCCAGCGATCTCTATGCCAATGGCTGGCAGGCATTTCGCAAGGTGCTTTTCCCGCTCAGCATGCCGGGCGTGATTGCGGGCAGTATTCTGGTCTTTATCCCCAGCCTGGGCGCATTTGTGACGCCAGATTTGCTGGGCGGCGCCAAAACAGTGATGATCGGCAACTTGATCCAAGGTCAGTTTTTAACCTCGCGCGACTGGCCGTTTGGCTCTGCGTTTAGCGTGCTGCTCATGCTCATGGTGCTGGGCGCCACGCTGATCTACTTCCGCAAAGGAGGCCGCACGTTATGAGCAGCGTCACAACGTCACTGGCGCCAGCCGCCAAGGTGGAGAGCGCCACCGCACTGCCGCGGCGCGCCATCAGCCTCACTGAGCGCCTGTTGCAAGTTAACCTCTGGCTGGTCTTTATCTTTTTTTACGCGCCCATTGCGGTGCTGATTATCTTTAGCTTTAACAGCGGGCGCGTGGTGAGCCAGTGGGAAGGATTTAGCCTGGCCTGGTACGCCAAGCTATTTAGCAACAGAGACATTGGGCTGGCGCTTTATAACAGCATGGTGGTGGCGGGCGTCAGCACCGTCATCAGCACCATTATGGGGACGCTGGTGGCGCTGGGCATGGAGCGCTTCGACTTCCGCGGCAAGCTGAGCATGGACAGCATGCTTTATCTGCCCATTATCATTCCCGACATTGCCATGGCGGTTATGTTGCTGCTCTTTTTTGTGCAGGCTGGGCAGCTTCTAGCGCGCATTGGGTTCGGCTTTTCGCTGGGGCTGGGCACCATTATTTTGGCCCATGTGGCCTTTAATATTAGCTATGTGGCCGTCGTAGTGCGCGCCCGCCTGGCCGATTTTGACAAATCGCTGGAAGAAGCGGCGCGCGATCTATATGCCAACGAGTGGAACACGTTCCGCTACGTCACGTTGCCGCTGATTATGCCCGGCATTTTAGGCGGCGCCCTGCTGGCGTTTACGATTAGCCTGGACGATTTTGTGGTCACCTTTTTCACCAGCGGCCCGGGCAGCACCACTTTGCCGTTGCGCATCTATTCCATGGTGAAAACCGGCATTACGCCGGAAATCAACGCGCTGAGCACGTTAATGCTGTTGGCCTCTATGGTGTTGGTGCTGGGTTCATTGGCATTGCAAAGAAAGTAGACTTCTGCACGCCCAGCATTGCGCTAGCGGAGAGTGCGTGGCACGGCGTCTACCACATCCGCACTAACAGTCGAGGCATACGTTGTGCATTGCACCGAAGCGGCCTTCGCGTCATAGCCGTAAACATGTGAAGGCAGTGTTGTGTGGGCTTGTCCAATGAGTATACTGCCAAGTTGTGTAGATTTAAAAGGAGAAATGTTGCATGTCTAAAACCCAATCCCTGGTTGTTATGTTGATTTTGGCTCTGTTGGTGAGCGCATGTGGTGCAGCGCCTGCTGCGCCGGCAGACGCGCCGGCTACCGCGGGAGAGAGCACCGGCGGTGATGCGGCGGCTTCGGGCCGCTGTGGCGATCCGAGCAAGCTGAGTGAGTCGGTCAGCTTTTACAACTGGACTGACTATCTGGACCCAGAAGTGTTAAATATGTTCACGGCGGAATGTGGTGTCAAGGTGGTGTATGACACCTATTCGAGCAATGAGGATTTGCTGGCCAAGATGCAGGCCGGCGCCACTGGTTATGATCTGATTATCCCAAGCGACTATATGGTTTCGATCATGATCCAGCTGGATATGCTAAAGGAGCTGGATCACGCCAACATCCCCAATTTGGCCAATATCTACCCACGCTTTGCCGAAGCGCCTTATGATCCGGGCAACGTGTATACGGCGCCCTATCAGTGGGGCACAACGGGCATTGGCTACAATGAGGCCGAAGTGGGTGGCATACCGGACAGCTGGGACTATATTTTCAATCCCGAAGTGGCGCAGAAGTTTGCCGGCAAAATGTCGCTGCTCAACGATCAGCGTGAAGTGATTGGCGCGGCGCTTAAATATCTGGGCCACAGCATGAACAGCGTGGACCCCGATGAACTGGAAGCGGCCAAGCAGACCATTTTGGCCATCAAGCCCTATGTGGCCACCTTTGATAGCGATTCATTTGGCGATCTTTTGGTCTCCGGCGATGTGATTATCGGCCACGGCTGGAGCGGCGGTTATTTCCAGGATATCTATGCCAGCGATAATGAAAATCTGGGCTATGTGATTCCCAAAGAGGGCGGCGTGATCTGGACCGATAATCTGGCCATTCCCAAGACCGCGCCCAATCCATATACAGCGGAAGTGCTCATCAACTACATTCTGGACGCCGACATTGCGGCCATGATCACCAATTTCAACTATTACGCCAGCCCGGTGGAAACGGCCGAACCGCTCATCTTGGATGAGATCAAGCAAGATTCCGGCATTTATCCCAGTGAGGAGACGCTGGCCAAAATGGAGTTTTTGCGCGACCTGGGCGAAGGAACGCTGCTCTGGGACCGCATCTGGACGGAGATCAAGTCGGAGTAGGAATGGAAGACAGTTCTATTCCGCTTAAACCGAAATAGTTTGATCGGAGTGCGGAGTTTATAATAGCGATTGCGCAATTATGGAAATGCGCAGTCGCTATTTTTTATGGAGGGAAACCCATGGATCTCATTTTGCCCGCAATTGACGAACTGCCAGCCGACCATCGCAGCGGTTTTGTGGCCGTGATTGGCCGGCCCAACGTGGGGAAGTCGACCTTGTTTAATCGCGTTTTGGAGCAGAAGATCGCCATTACCAGCCCCAAACCGCAGACCACGCGCGATCAGGTGCTGGGCATTTATACCACCGATGCCATGCAGGTGATCTTTCTGGATACGCCGGGCATTCACGAACCGCAACATCGGCTGGGCGAATATATGATGGGCGTTGTGGCGGAGACGCTGGCAGATGCCGATCTTGTACTATGGCTGGTGGATGTGAACACACCACCCACCGCCGCTGACCTGCGCATTGCCGAACAGTTGCGCACTATACTAAAGCCTCGACGCGTACGTCACCTTGTGTTGGGGCTCAACAAGCTGGATCAACTGGGTGACCGCCCGCAGGTGTTGGCCGAGCGCCGGCAAGAATATCGGCAACTTGTAGATTGGTTTGGCCCCGTAGCCGCGCCGCATGATTCTGCGCCACAAGGGGAAACCGCCCAGCCGGCGGTAACGCTGCACGCATTTAGTGGGCTGACCGGTGAAGGGGTTGAGGATTTATTGGCGACTATTCAGCACTATTTGCCGCTGGGGCCACGCTATTATCCCGAAGATCAGGTGACCGATCTGCAAGTGCGCTTTATTGTTGAAGAGCTCATTCGCGAAAAAGCGCTGGAATTGCTCAGCCAGGAAGTGCCGCACAGCATTGCCGTGGAGATTGATGAATTTTCACTGCGCAATGAAAATATGACCTACATTTCCGCCGTAATTTATTTGGAGCGCGAAAGCCAAAAAAAGATTGTCTTGGGCGCCAAAGGCAGCATGATCAAGCGCATTGGTCAAGCCGCGCGGCCAGAAATTGAAGAGCTGGTGGGCACCAAAGTTTATTTAGAGCTGTGGGTGAAAGTGTGGGAAAAGTGGCGCAAACGCGCCGGCATGTTGCGCCGGCTGGGCTACGCTTTGTAAGAATATACTCAACATTGTCATGATGTACATGGCGCCGGTGCGCAAAGCGCTCTGGCTGTAAAAGAAGCGGCGTACAGTCGATTGTTAGGAGATTGCAACGGCAGGAGATAAGGCTAGATTCACCAATCGAGGCTGACGCTTGCATCGTCAACAGCGTTGCGGTGTACTGATTGTTAGGAGATTGAAAGATTCGCCTATTAAAAAGATGGTACTATTTTGTTGATTCACCATCGATCTGCATGGCGCCATTGCTACCGATGAATATTTGCAGTTCACATTATAAAATCGTAGCTCATATCACACTGTCCAATATTTTGGGCAGAAACATCGTAGGCTTTTCATTGCACGTGAGCACCGCAATATAATTTGTAGGAAGGATGCAATGATCAGCAAGCGAACCCCAATGTGGCTATTGCCAGCACTGCTCATGTGTATATTATTCTTGAGCGGATGTGGCGGCCCAGGAGAATCCGCCGCAGAAGCGGCAGAGGTTGAACCAGCCGCTAACCAAGCGGCGGCAACCAAAGAGACCGAAAACCCCACTACCCCCCAAGTCATCAAAATCCAACCGCAGACCGAACTTAATATCTTTAACTGGTCTACCTATATTGCGCCCGACATTATTCCCCAATTTGAAGAAAAATATAACGTCAAAGTCAATTATGACATGTACGAGAGCAACGAAGATCTGCTGGCCAAGATCCAGGCCGGCAATCCCGGGTACGATCTTATTGTACCCGGCGACTACATGGTCGAGATCATGCGCAATTTGGAGCTGCTGACAGAGATCGATCAAAGCAACATTCCCAATATGGCCAATCTGAATCCAACCTTTCTAGATTTGCCGTTTGATCCAGGCAACCAACACTGTCTGCCCTATCAGTGGGGCACCATGGCCCTGGGCTACAATGCCACCAAAGTGGATGGGGATATTGACAGCTGGCAAGTCATGTTTGACGATACGCTGGATCTGCGGCGGGCCTGGCTAGACGACGCCCGCAGCACCATCGGCGTAGCGCTCATGCTGCTGGGGTACGACGTGAACACCACGGACCCGGACCAGATTGCCGAGGCCACAGCCATGTTGGTGAAGCAGAAGAAGCTGGTGACCGCCTACGCGCCCGACACCGGCCAGATCATGCTGGATGATGGCGAAGTGGATGTGGCGGCTGAATGGAGCGGCGACATTTTGCAGATCATGG
Organism: Caldilineaceae bacterium; assembly: GCA_020634755.1. GTDB lineage: Bacteria > Chloroflexota > Anaerolineae > Caldilineales > Caldilineaceae > JACKBC01. The sequence continues at coordinate 142,391 of JACKBC010000002.1, forward strand.
AAGAAAACCCCGACATTCGCCTGGTGATTCCCAAAGAAGGCGCTATGGCTTGGGTCGATAGTCTCTGCATCCCCAAAGGCGCGCCGCACAAAGAAATGGCCGAAAATTTCATCAACTTTATTTTAGATGCTGAAATCGGCGCCGAGCTTTCCAACTACGTCCGCTTTGCCACGCCCAACGCCGCCGCCATGGCCATGATCAACCCGGAAGATTTGAGTAACCCCGGCATCTATCCACCGGCGGATGTGATGGACAAGCTGCAATTTCTGGTGGATGTGGGAGAGGCCACGCTGTTGTATGATGACGCCTGGACAGAAATTAAGGCGGCAAATTAGCATTCGGGCGACTCTATGATACGAGACTCACACAAGCCTTGCATAAGAGTGTCATCAATACCGTTCCGATTTACCCTTGGGCAGATCACGGGCGCCGCGTAGGCGCTGTGATATTTACATTGCGCAATCCGCAAAACGATAGTTTGTATTCCCGCATAAGATCGAGTAAGATCGCAAAATCTTCTACATTCAGCCACCGCAATCGAGTGGGCGCGATTGCGGTGGCTGAGCTTGTTTACAACCACCGTTTATATAACCACAAACTGACACAAAATATGACAAAAAGCATCTTGTTTCTTCTGTTTCTGCTGCTTCTCGCTGGCTGTGGTGACCAAGCGGCTCCCTCTTCCGCACCTGATGAAGCCAATGACGCACAGTCGGCGCCAGACACGGCCCGCCAAGCCGACGCGGCTGGAGAGTTCACAAATGCCGACTTCATTGAGGATGACTGTCCATTTGAAACAGACGAGCCGGACGCCGTCACCTGTGGCTATCTGACGGTGCTGGAAGACCGCACCAAGCCCGACGGCTTAACCCTGGATCTTGCTGTCGCTATCATCCAAAGCCATAGCGCCACGCCCGCCGCCGATCCGGTGCTTTACCTAGAGGGCGGTCCGGGTGGCAGCGCGCTTTTGGGCATTGAAGACTGGCTTGCTTCCCCCTTGCGCGACGAGCGCGAGATCATCCTCTTTGATCAACGCGGCACGGGCTATTCGTGGCCCAACTTGGCTTGCCCCGAAGTGGATGCCGCCGAAGCCGATGCCACCGGCGAGGGCATACTGCCCATTGATGCCGCCCAGGCGTGTCGTGACCGGCTCCTTCAGCTGGGCGTGGACCTCAGCATGTACAACAGCGCCGCCAGCGCCGCCGACGTCAACGAGCTGCGGCAGGCGCTGGGCATTGATGAGTGGAATCTCTTTGGCATCTCCTACGGCACGCGGCTGGCGCTCACCGTCATGCGCGACTTTCCGCAAGGGGTGCGCAGCGTGGTGCTGGATTCGGTCTACCCGCCCGATGTAGATGCCTATACGGTGGAGCCCCAAACCCAAGCGGACGCCATTTTGGCCTTGCTAGATGAATGCGCAGCCGACGCCGCATGCAGCGCGGCTTATCCCAATCTGGAAACCGATCTCTATACGCTGATTGATGATCTGAACGCCGAGCCGTTTGAAACCGACAGTGACTTTGTAACAGGCGATAATCTGGTAGACGGGCTGGTTTCCAGCTTGTACGATTCAACCAAAATCGTTCAACTACCGGCGGCGCTGGGTGAAGCTGCTGCCGGCAACTTTGATTGGTGGTTGGATTTGGTGGGTGCGAATAACGAAGGAGCCTCTCGTTTGACAGCCCGAGCGCCCAGGGTGCGGCAGGGCGATGAGGTTCCCGAAGATGCGCAGGGCATGTTCTATTCGGTGGAATGCAACGAAGAGGCGCCCTTTGGCAACCTGGATCAAGCGCGCGCGCTCATGGCCGATTATCCGCCGCAGCTGGCCGAACCGCTGCTGGCGCAACTGGCGGATCTCTTTGCCACCTGCGCCATTTGGGGCGCTGGAGAAGCCGCCCCCAACGAAAGCGCCCCCGTGCAAAGCAATATTCGCACGCTGCTGCTGGCCGGCCAATTGGACCCAGTGACGCCACCCGCCTGGGCCAAACAGGCCGCAGCCGCGCTCTCTCATTCGCTCTATGTGGAGATTCCGCGCGGCGGCCATTCGGTCTCCAGCGATGGCGATTGCGTCATGCAGGTCATCATTGACTTCTACGACGACTTGGATGCCGCGCCAGACATAACCTGTACACAAAGCGTGCCAGCCTTTGAGTTGCCCTAAGGGACAAACCATTTAAATGAGGCATGATGCCGGTACGGGCCTGAGTGGCGGCAGGATAGCGCGTTGCCGACGGGCCCACCGTATGCCGCCCCTCGTGCCTCCTCGTTTGGGCCATCCATACCTGTATTCTCTCTAAGAAGTCGTCCGGGTAGAGATGGTTAGCGTGCGCCGCACCGCAGAACAGCCCGACAACAGCCACTTGCACGGGAGTGCGGCGCACGCGGCGCTACGAAACAATTGTTCACCCAAGTAGGGAATTATGCTCACGCCTCATGCATCTGTGGGAGGCCCTTTAAGCTTGTCCATAGAAATTCCACAGCCCTTTCCCCCTTTCCGGTTCAACAGCTTTAGACCAGTTGCTTTGCTCCATGTAGTCTCCGTGTGATATGATTTAGCGTGCGCTTGGGCCAGCATAGAATTAGGCCCTGTACCACGAGGAAAAATCTGGTGAATCCGCGGACGCTCAAAGTACTTGAGTACGACAAAATTTTGGACAAGCTGGCCGGCTACTGTTCTTTTAGCGGTGGGGCCGAATTGGCGCGCAGCCTGCTCCCCAGCGACGATCTGGTGACCGTGCAGGAGGCGCTGGCGCAGACCAGCGAAGCCTCCAGGCTGCTGGAACAAAAAACAGACGTCCATTTCGGCGGCGTGACCGACGTGCGCGCCTATTTGGAAAAGTCCGAACGCGGCGCTATGCTCTTTCCGCAAGAGCTAAATGAAGTCAAAAGCACGCTCATGCGCTCGCGCTCGTTGCAGCAGATGCTGACGCGGCTGGAGAATGCTTTTCCCAAGCTGGCGGAAATCGCCTATGGCATTGAGCCGTGTGACCACGTCGTCACCGAAATTGGCCGCTGCATCAATGACCGCGCCGAAGTGGTGGATAGCGCCAGCCCCGCCCTGGGCCGCATACGCGCCGAGCTGCGCGTGGCCCAAGAGCGCCTGCTCAGCACGCTGGACAGGCTGGTGCACAGCGGCGATGTCAAACAATATTTGCAGGATGCGCTGGTCACCCAGCGCCAGGGACGCTATGTGATCCCCGTGCGCGCTGAATACAAAGGTCACATTGAAGGCATTGTGCATGACCAATCGGCCAGCGGCGCCACGCTCTTTATTGAGCCCATCAAAGTGGTGCAGCAGAACAATGCCGTGCGCGAGCTGGAGTTGCAAGAGGACAAAGAGGTGCGCCGCATCCTCACCGAGCTGACCGAACTGGTGGCCGATGAAGCCGAATATATCCGGCGCAATGTGGATGTATTGGCGCTGCTGGACCTGATTTTTGCCAAGGCCAAATATGGTTACGCGCTCAACGGCACGGTGCCGGAAGCAGTGTCGTTTCGGCCCGTCAAAAGCCAGCCGCACAAGGCCAAGCCCCAGCATGCAGAGAGCCAAGAAGAAGAACCCATTCATCCCGGCTCGGTTATCGATCTGCACGACGCCCGCCACCCGCTGCTAGACCCCAAGCAAGTAGTCCCCATCGACTTCTATATTGATGAGACATATTACCTGGTTGTGATCACCGGGCCCAACACGGGCGGTAAAACGGTCAGCCTGAAAACGGTGGGCCTGCTGGCGCTCATGGCTCAATCTGGCATGATGATTCCCGCTGAGCCGGGCAGCACGCTCTCGGTCTTCGAAGGCATCTACGCCGACATTGGCGACGAGCAGAGCATTGAGCAGAACCTGAGCACCTTCAGCAGCCACATGACCAACATTATCAACGTGCTGGAAGAGGCCGATCCGCGCAGCCTGGTGCTGCTGGATGAGTTGGGCGCCGGCACCGACCCCGACGAAGGTTCGGCGCTGGCCATGGCGCTGCTAGAAAATCTGCGCGATCGCGGCATCACCACGCTGGCCACCACCCACTACAGCGATCTCAAGCTCTATGCCCACAACACGCCGGGCGTGCGCAACGCCTCGGTCGAGTTTGATGTGCAGACCTTGCGGCCCACCTATGAACTGAGCATTGGGCTGCCCGGCCGCTCCAACGCGCTGACCATTGCGCGGCGGCTGGGGCTGAACCCGGTGATTGTGGACAACGCCGAACGCATTGTGCGCCCGGACACGCTGGAAGCCGATGCGCTGTTGGAAGACATTAAACACGCCAAGCAGGAAGCGCAACGCGCCGAACAGCGCGCCAAAGAGCGCGAACGGCAAGCGCAAGTGGTGGAGGCCGATCTGCGCTATCAGCTTGCGGCTATCGAAGAGACGCGGCGCGACGTCATCGCCGAGACGCGTGAGACCATGCAGGCGGAGCTGGACGAAGTCCGCGGCGAAATTGAACAAGCGCGGCGGCAACTTTCCCGCACGGGTTCCATTGGCGCCAGCACCCACGATGAATTCCTGGCCCGCGCCGAACAACAAATGGCGCGGCGTACGGCCAATCGGGAAATCGATCGCAACGTACATTTGCCCAATGCCGACGGCGAAGCGCTGAGCGGCCCCATTGAGGTGGGTGACCGCGTTTGGGTCTCTAGCTTGCAGGCCAGCGGCGAAGTCATGGCCATTTATGAACGGTCGCAAGAAGCCGACGTACAGCTTGGCAATTTCCGGCTCAAGCTGCCGCTCAAACGGCTGGAGCTGCGTCAGAAAGCGCCCAAAACTGAAGTGGCCGCCCCCATTCGCGTGCAGGGACAGAGCGCCTACCAGAGCAACGCCAAATCGCCCGGCATCGAGCTAGATCTGCGCGGCGCCCGCGTAGAAGAGAGTTTGGATCGGGTAGAGAGCTATCTGGACGACGCCTATTTGAGCCGCTTGCCCTGGGTGCGCATTATCCACGGCAAAGGCACCGGCGCCCTGCGCGAAGCCGTGCGCGACCTGCTGCGCGGTCACCCGCTGGTGAGCAAATATCGCTCCGGTGAAGAAGGCGAAGGCGGCGACGGCGTCACGGTAGCCCATTTGGTGGAAACGAATTGACCTGCCCCCCAAAAGGAGAAAGCAAATAAATCCATGGCTGGAGATGAGAAGATTCGCTGTAGCGTCGGCGTGACGGTCTACAACGAAGAGAAGAATATTGGAAATCTGCTGGAAGCCCTGCTGGATCAGCATCTACACCGCGTAGAGATTGCTGAGATCATTATAGTGGCCAGCGCCTGTGAAGACGACACCGTGCCCATTGTGCAAGAGTTTGCCGCCCGCGACGCCCGCGTCAAGCTTATTGAGCAGGCGCGGCGCGAGGGCAAAACCAGCGCAGTCAACCTCTTTTTGGCTGCGGCCACCTGCAATATCTGCGTGGTAGAAAGTGGCGATACGGTGCCCCATGAATATGCAGTCGAGCATTTGGTGCGCATGTTTGCCGACCCCACCGTGGGCATGGTGGGCGCCCAAAAGGTGGCGGTCAACACGCCAACCCACATTGTGGGGCTGTTAAGCCATTTGAGGCTGCGCATGGAGCACACGCTCTGTTTGGAAATTCCGCGCCTGGGTGAAATGATTGCCTTTCGCAAAGTGTTCGACTACATTCCCCCCGACATCGCCATGGACGAAGCCTTTGTGGAAGCGCTGGTCATCAAGAATGGGCTGTCGGTTCAATATGCACCCGACGCCGTGGTCTACAACACGGGTCCCACCACCATTCCCGACTTTGTGCGCCAGCGGCGACGCAACCACGCCGGTCATCTCTATTTAAAGCACAAATATGGCTACGCCGTTAGCAGCATTCAAAATCGGCGCGTGGCGCGCATTGCCTTTAACGAAGTGTGGGGCGTGGTGCGGCTGCTTTGGGTGCTCTTCCTGCTGGCGGTGCTGGAAGCTTGGAGCCGCGTGCTGGGCTGGTATGATTTTGCCGTCAAGCGCGACCGCCACGTCATCTGGAATATGGCCTGGACGCAAAAGCAGGATGTCCAGAGTATTCGGCGCCAATATGAAAAACCATCGATCTAGCCTGCTCAAGCTGGTCATTGGTCTGGGGCTGCTGGCCTTCTTATACACCAAACTGCCAGACCGCGAGCAGTTGTGGCAGCAGATCAGCACGGCCAATTTTGGGTTGCTGCTGCTGGGGGCGTGCTGTTATGCATTGGCCGTGGCGCTCAGCGGCATCAAATGGGGCATTTTGCTGGCGTCGGTTGGGCTGCGACCGCCAACACCACGGCTGCTGGGTCACCAGTGGCTGGCCGAATTTTTCAACAACTTTCTGCCCGGCCAAGTGGGTGGCGACGTCATGCGCGGCTATGCTTTGGCGGCAGACACGCACCAGAATGCCGCGGCCGCGGCCAGCGTACTCATCGATCGCTTTATCGGGCTCATGGTTTTCATGAGCGCGGCGTCGGTGGCCTCTATTATCATGCTGCTGTGGGGGCGCCGGCCCGATGGCACGCCATTTGCCGCCGCCGAGCTGCTCTACATTCGGCTAATTGCCGTGGGCGTCGTGGGGTTGACGCTGCTGCTGGCGGCCATTGTGGGCGCCGTGCTCAGCCGCCGCATTAAACAGCTGGTGGAAAGAGTATTGCAGCATCTGCCCTTTGCGCAACACACAACGCCCATATGGCGCTCATTGGCCGCCGCGTTTAATGCCTATCGTCATCAATACCGCGCCATGTGGCTCACGGCCCTGTGTGGGCTCCTCATTGTCTTTTTTACCAGCGTCAACATTTGGCTCATTGCCCAGGCCGTCCAGCCCGGCAGCATTTCGCTGTTGGCCGTCTTAGCCATTAATCCCCTCATTGTATTCGTATCGCTGGTTCCCATTTCACCAGGTGGGCTAGGCGTGCGCCAAACCGGCTTTGCCGGTCTCTTTGCGCTGATCGGCGCCGATTGGGGGCTGGGCTTTGCCGTGGGATTGATCCAGCAGTTCATTGGTTATCTGGTCAGCTTGCCGGGCGGCTATCTGTGGATACGCAACCGCCGGCGTGATGACGCGGAAATTCAGCCGAACAGTGCATCTGCCGACGACGCCCCATACACTGCACCGATTGCACATCAGAAATAGGTGTCTACTCTTTATGGTCCTTTTCGATCTTGCTAAATTGGTCTCAGGTTTGCGGTCTGCCCACCGGCTACGTATCTTGCTACAGACAGCTTGGCGAGCACTCTTTATTGCGGCATTCTGCCTCATGCCCGTGGCGACAGTTACCCAGGCAGCGGAGCAGACGAACGCTGAAAAGCCAAGCGCCGCTGTGCTTCCCGCTACGCTGGCGGCAGAGAATATGGCCACCAGGGCCGCACAGCCAAACAGTGAATTTGCCCCGGGCGAAATTCTGCTCGGTCTGCGCGCCGATCGCGTTGTGGCCGCCAGCACAATGCAAAATTTACCCATGCAGTTTGCCGCGGCGCTGGAACCGTGCACCCCGGCTGTGCAGGCGGGCGCTATCGACTCCGCGGCGGCAAACGCAGCGCAACCCGAGGCGGTGATTACGCAGCGCATTTTGACGCCCGTGGGCCAGGAATGGGACATTATTAACCAGCTGCGGACGGACCCGGCCGTGGCCTATGCCGAACCCAATTGGATTGTACAGGCCGCAGATTGGCCGGCAGAAACAACGCAAAATGATGTGGTCAATCAGGGCAGCAGCACATTATTACCGCCGAGTTTGGTAGAAGCCTCGGTTGAAACGCCCTTTTTGGTCAACGACAAATATTATGACCAACAATGGTACATGCAGCGCATCAACGCCAGCCGCGCTTGGGCGTTGGCGCAAGCGGCGGGCGTAACGGCCAGCACATCAACATCCATTCGGGTCGCCATTATTGATAGCGGCATCGATGCGTCGCACCCTGACTTACAAGGCAAAGTGGCGGAAAGCCAAAATTATGTAACGCCGGGCGCCGACGCCGACGATGATTACGGTCACGGCACGCACGTGGCCGGGCTAATCGGCGCCACCATGAACAATGGTATCGGCATTGCGGGTCCCGCGCTGAATATTACCTATGATGCGCGCAAGGTGCTGGACAGCGCCGGTCGCGGCTTTATTTCCGACGTGGCGCAGGGCATCAAAGACGCCACAGACGCTGGCGCCCAAATTATTAACCTGAGTCTGCAAATCGATTCCAATAGCTCCACTTTGTACAACTGTATCAAGTACGCCTATGCCAACGGCGCCCTCTTGGTTGCCGCATCGGGCAACTTTAGCTCTTTGCGGGTCCAATGGCCGGCCGCGTATGATGAAGTGCTGGCCGTGTCCGCCACGGGGTATGATGATACACCGGCTGGTTACAATTCAATCGGTTGTCAGCTGAGCGCCAATCCCGCGACCAGGTGCGGCGTTGAAATTGCCGCGCCCGGAGGCAGCGCCGCCTATTACCTCGCCAGTACGTGGCCATCCAACGTCAACTGCTCTTCCCCTATATCAGATAGCCCCATTCCCAAAGACTATTGCAACCGTCAAGGCACCAGCATGGCGGCCGCCGTTGCCAGCGGTGTTGCCGCGCTAATTTGGAGCATTCAGCCATCCTTGACGGCCCAGGAATTACGCGCGCTGCTCAAACAGACGGCTACGCCTATACCGGGCGCCGCCGACGCCACCGGCGCCGGACGGCTGGATGCATTGGCCGCTGTGCGGCTGGCGCTGCCGGGTGATTTTCAGGTCACACATGATCATGCGGATGAGCCGTTGCAGCCCGGCGCCGCGCCCTTTACGACGACCATCCGCATGGACAACAGCAGCCTGGCCGCAGCCACCTGGCAGGCCACGGTAACCGCCACGCCGTGGCTGACACCGACCGCCAAATTGAACGGCACGGTTCGCTATGGCAGCCCAGCCAGCATTACGTTGGCCATTTCCCCAACGCACCTGGCTACGGGTCATTACAATGCGCCCATACAGCTGGTAGCCACGCTTGCCAATGCCGAGCGCATTACCAAGACCGTGAATATTGGATTGACCATTGGCGAAAAGTTTAGCCAATACTATTTTCCCACAGTGCTTTACGAGAGCCCCAGCCGGCCCGTGGCCAATACAAGAGTCGGCTTTACGTGGGAAACAGACAGCCTGAATAACCGCATTACGTTTGGCACATTCAACTCCAGTCAATATGTCACGTTGCCCTTTACCATTACGCTAAAGGGAGCGCAAGTGGTCAATGATGGTCGTCTATATGCCAATGGATTTCTCGAGCTGCCCAATATGAGTCACAATCTTGTGTTGTCATCGACAGCTTGCTTGCCCACACCCGCTTGGGCCACAACAGAGGCGGGGAATGAATTGTGGTGGCCACAACAGGCCATCTTCGGCTGGTGGGCAGATTTGGATACGACCGTGCAAGGCGCGCAGGTTTCGACGTTCCAACCGGGTAGCAATCGAGTGGTCTTTGAATTTTCCGATGTGGAGATTGTGGATAGCGGCGAAAAGGTCAGCTTCCAAATCGTGCTTTTTAATAGTGGGCGCATTGAGCTGAACTACTTACGCACCCCTTCTACGCTCCTAGCAAACGCCCCGGCCACCGTAGGGGTCAGCCTACAGGACAGCCGATTTTACAATGTAGTGGGTTGTAAAGATGCCACCCATGAAATTGGTATTTTGCCCCAGTCCGGGCAATCGTTGGTTTTTCAGCCAGCGGATATCTATTAGGAGAAAACCTTGGCGGCAAATCCACATTACCAAGAGGCGGAATCTCAGGGCAGCGTGCCCCTAGCGATTGTGACCGTAAGCGACACGCGCACGCCCGAGACTGATGTGAGCGGTCAGCTCATCCGCACGCTGGCCGAAGCAGCCGGCCATTATGTGGTCGATTATCGCATTGTCAAAGATGAGCCAGCGCAGGTGCAAGAGGCGCTGGAGACCTTTGCGGCCGGGGCGGCGCGCATTATTATTTTCAACGGCGGTACGGGCATTAGCCAGCGTGACCGCACGTATGACGTGATCAGCAAATCTTTGGAGAAGACGCTCACCGGCTTTGGCGAACTGTTCCGCATGTTGAGCTACGAACAGGTCGGGTCGGCAGCTATGATGAGCCGCGCCACCGCGGGCGTCTATCGCCTCAAAGTGATTATCAGCACGCCTGGCTCGCCCAATGCGGTGCGGCTGGCCATGGAAAAGTTGATTCTGCCGGAAATCCAGCATTTGGCCTGGGAGATAACGCGTTAGCGCCGTGGAAGTCATTAGGGTTTACGCATGCCTCATTGGCTCTTTTGGATCTCAGGTGGTTGACACGCTGGCCTTTCCCATAAGTTCCCGTTGAGCCGTCGCATTTAATTGCGTTGTCTATTAGTTGTACAAAAACCAAACGGGGCTGGCCATATGTATGGCCAGCCCCGTTTGGTTTTTGTTGTATTTATACTGCGGTTGAGATGAGAACTGGAGTTTCATTATGCCTTTTGAGCCATTAGAAAACGCCGGTTCTCATTCAGAGCTGAGTATAATGTTATACTTGGGCGACCGGTGTAGAACCGCCGCCAAACCACACATTAATGTGCAGCTTGCCCAGATCAATGCGCCAAGCGTGCTTGACATCATGTGCTGGATGTGCAATCGGGTGTTGATTGCGATATTCTTCCGCGTTGCGCAGCATCTCTGCATGGCGCAAGTTCGCCACATCTGTAATCGTTAAGTCAATCATATTTTACTCCATTTTCCTCAGTTTTGTTAAGAGCATAAACGTATTTGCTACCGGGATTAGCAAATCATCGGGCATTCACGCTCCTCACGCACGCGACTGGCAAAATTAATGTGACCAATCGCGATGCAAACGTCCATTATAATGCCAAACAGTCACATTAGAGTTACAGTGGCATAAAAGTAGCCAACCCAATTGTCACGCGTAGATTCTACAACGCATACTCACGCTGAAACCGGTCCAAATTAGTAGCTTTCTAATGCAACAGTGAGCCTTAAACCACCCAGTAAAAGTCACGCCATTCCGCTTTAATGAGACATACGCAAGGTAGCGCAAAAGCGGCCTGCATGCTAAGCAATGCCAGCGCAAGCGGCATTTTGCAATGGTCTTAAGGGTTCTAATGGGGTTATGAATATGAGTAATGTATCGGTGATTTTTTTATTGGGCAGGTTGATCGTGGGGACGTTTCTTTTATTTGCCGGGATGGATAGTCTTTTGCATGTGGAGCAACATCTGCACACCACAGCCAACGGGCTGAACAATCCCATGCTTTTTATGCTGACAGCCAGCGCCTTCTTAATCTGCGGCCTTATCGCCATCAGCAGTGCAAGCTACGCCATATTGAGCAATTTGTGGGCGCTACGCAAGTAGAAGAAGCTGGAGACAAAGTGACTGCGTCTATCGGAGCTATGCCCTGTCAGGTCTGCGAGACCTGACAGGGTTGGCCGCCAACTTTACATGATCAATGTAATGCGTTGTGACGAGGATAAACGCTTTTACACAAAGCCCCTAAGCTGCCGAGCGCAGCTCACGGTTAAGCGCAATGGGTTGGCCCTGTTTGCCAAAGAGCTTCGGCAATTCATCGTTTGTAAACACTTCTTTGGTCACCAAACAGCGCACAATGTCATCACGCCCGGGAATCTCATACATGACATCCAGCAGGGCATCTTCCACAATGCTGCGCAGACCACGGGCGCCCGTTTTGCGCAGAAACGCTTCGGTGGCCACCGTTTCCAGCGCCGCGGGCTCAAATTCCAGCGTAACGTGATCCATGGCAAACAGCCGCTGGAACTGACGCACCACGCTATTTTTCGGCTCGGTCAGAATGCGGATCATGGTTTTACGATCCAACATGCTTAGGTTTACAAACACCGGCAGCCGGCCAATGAACTCCGGAATCAACCCGTGGTAAAGCAGATCGTCGGGAGAAATTTGGCGCAGCAGCTGGTCCTCTTCGCGGCTCTCTTTTTCCTGCCGCCGAATACGCAATTCGCGCTGACGTTCGGTCAAGTCATCAGGCAATGCCTCTGGGATGGTCTCCACCTCGTGGCTATCCAGCGCCAGCGTTTTAGCCGCCACGGCATCTTCGGCTGGCACAAAGCCTATACCAGAGCGCTTGAGCACGCGACGGCGCACGGCTTGCGCTAAGCCAGTAAACGCGCCGCCACAAATAAAGAGAATATTGGTGGTGTCCAGCTGCACAAACTCCTGCTGCGGATGCTTGCGCCCAGAGCCCGGGGGCACATTGGCCACCGTGCCTTCAATGATTTTGAGCAGCGCCTGCTGTACACCTTCGCCGCTTACATCACGCGTAATGCTGGGGTTATCGCCGCTCTTGCGGGCGATTTTGTCGATCTCATCTAAATAGACAATGCCATAAGCGGCCCGTTCCGGGTCCCAATCTGCCGCTTGCAGCAGGCCGCTGAGAATCGTTTCCACATCTTCGCCCACATAACCCGCTTCCGTGAGCGCGGTGGCATCGGCAATGGTAAATGGCACGTCCAACAGCTTGGCCAGCGTTTTGGCCAATAGCGTTTTGCCGCTGCCGGTGGGACCGATCAGCAACACGTTGCTTTTGGTCAGCTCAACATCTTCGTCCGGCTGCGCGGGATTGTGCCGTCCCGCCGCGGCTTTATCCGCGCGCTGACCATGGGGGGCCGCCGTATGGGCGGCGCCAAAGACACGCTTATAGTGATTATAAACGGCCACGGAAAGCACGCGCTTGGCGCGGTCTTGACCAATAACATATTGATCCAAGTGCTGCACAATTTCGCGCGGGCTGGGTACAGAGCGCAAAGCGCCTGGGGGACGCGCGGTGGTCCCCGAGACGCTTATGAGTCCTTCTTCTGCTAAAATTTCCGCCGCCAGCAACACACATTCATCACAAATGTAGATGCCTTCCGAGCCTTCAATCAGCCGATTGACTTCGCTCTTGCTCTTGCCACAAAATGAGCAGCTCGGGGCTTTGGTTCTATTTTCAGAATTCGCCATTCAGCTTTAACCCTTGCCGTTCTTGCTACTGTTGGTCTCTTGAATGGTGCGTACTTTTAGCTCGTCGCTATCCAAAATAACAATATCATCGGTATCGCCCAACACGTCATCCACCAGGCCATATTCCTTGGCTTCGACAGCATTCATAAAGCGGTCGCGGCGGAAGAACTCTTCAATCTCGCGCCAGTCGTGGCCCGTGTGCTTGCCCACCAAGTGGAAAAGCTGCGTCTGCAAGCGTTCCTGCTCGCGATAGGCAATGCGCACATCCTCAGTGTACCCCTGGGCGCCACCACCGGCGGGATGCATGTGGATAGTGGCGTGGGGCAATGCATAGCGCTTGCCGCTGGCGCCCGCCGTGAGAATGGCCGTACCCATGCTGGCCGTTACGCCCACCGCCATGGTGGAAATGGGCGCCTTGAGCATCTGCATGGCGTCGTAAATGGCCAGGCCGGCATAAATGCTGCCGCCGGGGCTGTTGATGTACATGTTGATGGGCTGATTGGGATCTTCGCTATTCAAGTAGAGAAGCTGAGCCACAATCAAGTTGGCAATCTGGTCATTAATGGGGGTGCCCAAGAAGATAATGCGCTCTTTGAGCAAAAGGCTATAAATGTCATACGCACGCTCGCCGCGACTCGAACTGTCGATGACCATCGGCACCATATTCGTCGGGATCGGTATCATTTGTCTCTCCAAATTTTGTATCAAGAAACCGTCGCTTCTGCGGCAACGCTGCCGGGGCGACGGCCTCTCGCGTAAATACACATTTAAACATCTGCATACATACGCATTTAAACAGGTTAGTCTCACTCACACAAGCCTAAAGTAAGAATCGCCATGTGCGCTATGCATTTTCAGTACACCGCAACGGTGTTGGCGATATAGGCGTGTGCACAACCGCCGTTATACAACCTTTAGCTCTGTGCTGCGCACAACCGCTGTTATACAAGTTGTACCGTTGCCAAACACAGACTTGCCGGTGGTACACTTGACCAAAACGATAGCCCTTCTCGGCGCGTTCCACAGTAAGCCCGCTTCAAATGCGCGTTTGCGTTGTGTTAGTGATTACTCAATATCATTTAGGTAAGGCCGCTTGCAGTGCGACGCACGGTGTGCCACGCGCATGCGAGGTCCACAATGGCGGACACCGTGCGACACACTTTTCGCTCACTTTATGACATTGACTGATTACTCGGTAGCGGCGGCCGCATCAACCGCCGGCGATTGGTCGCTGGCGGCCGGTTGCTCTTCTGCATCATCCGCGCCCGCGTCCTCCGTAGCGCTCTCTGCCGTGTTGGCCACTACAGCACTCTCTTCGCCCTCGGCATCAGCTGGCGTCTCGTCGTTGGCGTCTGTTTCTGCTTCGACAACCGGTTCAGGAATCTCTTCACCGCGCACAATGGCCAAGATGCGATCCAACGCCTTTTGCGTCAGGATTTGGCTTTCCAAAATAGGCCGTCCTGGCCCATCGCGGAACATCTCGATCATGTTCTGGGCGCTTTCGCTCTCCGGATCTTCTTCGCCAAAGGTCTCTTTGATGCGCTCCATGAGTTCATCATCGGAGACAGACAACTTTTCTTTGGCCACAATTTCAGAGATGACCAGATTACGCTCGGCAATCCGCTTGGCATCTTCGCGGTTCTGATCGCGATATTCTTCCTGGGTTTGGTTCACCATCTCAAAATAGTGATTGAGGCCATTGAGCCCCATTTGGCGCAGCCGCTGATCGGTCTCATTCATCATGACATCAAGTTGATCTTCAATGACGGCCGGCGGATAGTTAAGCGTGCTTTGCTCCAACAGCGCGGTGACCACCTGTTCGAGGTAATCAGATTCCGCCTCTTGTTGAGCTTGCTCCAGCAGCGATGTGCGTACGCCTTGGCGCAGATCTTCCACCGTTTCAAAATCGGGGCCGATCATCTGCGCCAGCTCGTCGGTTAGCTCCGCCTGCTTATAGCTTTGCACATTATGGACCGTGACGCTGATGTTGACGCTGCGGCCGGCATAAATGCTCTGGCTGTCTTCGGGCCAGCTCAGGGTAAACTCTTTGCTATCACCCGCTTTTAGCCCCAACAATTGCTCATCAAAGCCCGGCGGATCCATGGGGTTTTCCTGATCTGGCGTTACTTCCCATTCGTTCTCTTCCAGCACCACTGGATCTTCATCCTCGGCTGGGTCGGTCAGCACGCTTTTGACATCAATCGTCATGCGGTCACCATAGTCGGCCCCCGCCTCAGAATCCTCCCAGGCGGCGTATTGCTCACGATATTCGTCCAGCGCTTCTTCTAGCTGCTCGTCGCTGACTTCCACCGCGGGCTCTTCAATGCGCAGACCGCGGTAATCACCCAACTCTATCTCGGGGTCCAGCGGCACGGTCAGCGTATAGCGCAGCGGTTCAAATTGCACATCATCTAAAGAGGCAGTGGCATAAGGCTCGATCTCTTCCTGCTCAATCGCCGCCTTATACATCTCCTGGCCCAAATCTTCTACAAATTCCTGATAAAGCGCTTCCTGACCCACATATTGTAGGATAATATTATAGGGCGCTTTGCCTTTGCGGAAGCCAGGAATGCGATATTGATTGCCCACTTTGCGGGCGGCCTTGCGCATTTCCTGATTCACGCGCTCCTGATCCACTTCGACGGTCATCGCCAATTGGCGATTTTCTTTGAGTTCTTTGGTAACTTTTAGAGCCATTTTCCCCTCAATATTCTCGTAAAACTTCATTCTCTCAAGATTTTTTTATGGAATCCATCCTGAAATCCATTTCGCCCATCTAAGCTTGGCAGCGCCAGTAAAATTGGAATAGGGTTTGCCATAGGGTAGCGAATGTCATGCTACCCATCGCAGCAGCACATTCGCCTCTATCGGGACTTGCCCAGTACAATACTCAGTACACCGCAACGGTGTTGGCGATCCAGGCGTCGGTTTAGTTTGTTGAATCCGACGCTAAGGCTGGCCATTGCGATCTACTGATACTATCCCAA
Source organism: Caldilineaceae bacterium (assembly GCA_020634755.1). Taxonomy (GTDB): domain Bacteria; phylum Chloroflexota; class Anaerolineae; order Caldilineales; family Caldilineaceae; genus JACKBC01. The sequence continues at coordinate 158,300 of JACKBC010000002.1, forward strand.
TACAATACGATGCCAGAGCCAAATATAATAGAGTAGTATAGCACAGAAAATTTGAGCCATCCAAAGAAGAGGGGTCCAGGAAGCTATCTGAAAAAGTACGCGTGGAAAATTGTCGCTTTATTAACAGCATTTATATGAGCGGCGGCGGGACAAGTTTTGCGATTTATGGTATGCTCAACCTTTACAAATTCAATACACCGCAACGGTGTTGGCGATTCAGGCATTGGTCTCGATTCAGGCATCCAGCCCCGTCTTGTGCCGTTGTGATCTACTGAAATTACATACGCTGACTCAGCGTAGAAGCACCGGAATATATTAACCTGTATGTTTGCTCTGACAACCGTTCTTATCGCTGGTGGGCTCGCCTATACTGGCTCCATTACCTACAAACAGCTCCGCGATTATCGTAAACGCTTAACGATGGCGCGCGGTCACGCGTTCATTGAGCGTATGACCGAACTCAGCGACAAGGGTTCAGGTAGCCCTCAAGCACTGGTGCAAGCCAACCGCAGTTTGGCGCTGGCTTCGCTCTCGCTTGGCTTAACCGTGGCCGGCCTCATTTTAAATTCATTGTTGATCATCGCCAGCGTGCCGGCGGCGCTTCTTATTTTTTCGCCCACATTGCAAGACGCTTGGCGCACACTGCGCCAAGAACGCCGGATTACACCACCGGTATTGGATGCAACCCGCGTCATGCTGTGCATTGTCATGGGCTACTATTTTGCGCTGGCGCTGGACACTTGGCTGCGCACCATAGCCCAACGTCTCCTATTGCGCACAGAAGCAGATTTTCAATATACGCTGGCCCAGCACTTGCCCGTGGCATCACCCACGGTGTGGCGCTTTATAGCTGGCGCAGAGGTAGAGACGCCGCTCACCGAATTGGTCGTGGGCGATATTATTGCCATTGCAGAAGGCGAAATTGTGCCCGCAGATGGCATTGTGCGCAACGGCTTGGCTTGGATCGACGAACGGCTTGTGTCCGGCAGTGGCCGCGCGGCGCGCAAAGGTGTTGGTGATTCAGTTCTGGCCGCTACCCTTGTTAAGCGCGGCAGAATCCATATGGAAATCACCTCCCTTCACACATCCCCATTTGGAACTGCTGTTATGCGCGCGCGACTAGAGCAGATGATTGGGGATGGCAATTACTTAGCCAATATTGGGAAACAAAACGGCACGCGCATGGCGCCAACCATGTGGACTACCTTTGCGCTTTTGTTGCCCTTTTGGAGCGCCAATCGGGCCGCCGGCTTTCTAACAACCAGTTTTGGCAGCCAAATGGAGCGGCTCGGTCCCTATACGCTGCAAAATTTTGCCAAGTTTGCGCTGCAACAGCAGATCCTGATTTATGATGGACATGCGCTAGAAACGCTCAATCTGGTTAATACAATTGTGGTCGAAGCCCGCGTGGCAAACGACCCGATTTTGCGCAAACAGTTCTTCGAGACGATTACCGCCTTGCGCCAGCGTCGCTGGCTTTTGCAAGCAGCAACGCAGCAACGCTTTGCCATCTATCTGCTGGCAGATGGCGATGAATTGGCCACCAAAAAGCGAGCCGATGCCCTGGGCTTTGATGACTATTTTGTGGAACCATTGGCCGTTGCCCGGGCGGCGCTGCTGGAGCGCCTGCAAAGAAGCGGCCGCCTGGTCTGCTATGTAGGCAGCGGCGCCGAGGAACCGATTGTGACAGATAAAGCACTGGTCACGATTGCGATACCCTCTGTCGGCCCGCAACCTCTTCAACAGCACAAAGAGACCACGGCACATATTGTGTTGTTAGAGAAAGAGCTAAAACGCTTGGTGCAACTCTTTGAGATTGCCGCCCAATTTGGCGCCAGCCAAGGCACGAACCTCACATGGCCGCTGCTGATGGATCTCATAGATATCGGCACGACGGTCTTTGTCCATCTTGGCCTGACCTATTCACTCCTCTTTAGCTATAGCGGTTTGCTTGGCAGCGCGCTCTACACGCGTCTCCCCTTTGTGCGCCAGCGCAAGCAGCATCACAACCCGATCAAGCCGCTGGACCCCGATCGCCAAATTGTGGATGCCCGACATGGATCCCACACATAAAAGAGGGCATCGTAAATATAGGCGTGGTTCTGCTTACCTCCATGGCGCCATCAGCGCTGCGTAACCAGAAATGAGCCAAATTACCTATATTATCTTCGCTTTGGCTTTGCTATACTCAGTAGATCGCAATCGCAAGACACCGGGTCGGATTCAACAAACGAGACCGATACCTATCTCGTCAACACCGTGGCGGTGTATTGATGCTGTGGCTGTGCCCCGCAGTGATTTCTGGCGGATTCTGGGCAGCAATAGCGCATCTCTTAGCGGGCTCGACCAAACAACTACTGGGCGCTGCTTCAATTTTAGTTCATCCTACAGGCTGATTTACAACAACTTCCTTTATGTATAACAGACGAAATTTTATCAAACTTTCCACCGGCATTTTGACCACGTCCATGTTCGCCATGAATGGCTGCGGAGCCCATTTATCCAATTCATTTGGCCAAGCGAGCGCCACCCCTTCCATTCGGTCTACCGCGCGGAGCGCGTCTCTACGCGTTGCCACATCGGGTGTACCTACAAATTTTGATCCGGCGCTCTTTTCAATTATCGAGGAGCACCAACTTGGTTTTGCCCTCTTTGACGGGTTAGTTTGGGTTGATGCAACGCTCACGCCCCAACCCATGTTGGCAGAGGCTTGGGAAGCCACAAAAAGCTTAGACAGCTGGACCTTCAAGTTGCGCGAGGATGTTATCTTTCACCACGGCACGCCCCTCACCGCCCAAGATGTCGCCTATTCCTTTATGCGCATCCTCGATCCTGCAACAAAGTCCTCGTTTCTCAACACACTCAGCTTTGTAGATTCCGTTGAATCCGTAGATGACTATACAGTGCGTTTTCTCCTCAAGAGCCCCAGTGCAGATCTACCGATTCTGCTGGGCGCCCCGCAGGCGCGCATTGTGGCTCACGACTACGACCCCAAACTGCTCAACAAACACCCTTCCGGCACGGGGCCTTTTCAATTCGCCCAAAACCTGCCGCGCGACCGAGTTCAACTGACGCGCAATGCAGACTACTGGCAAAAAGACCAGCCGCAGTTAGCGGCGGTGGAATTCATTTTTATGCCCTATGCAGAACAGATTGGGGCCTTACAGCGTGATGATATTGATATGATGATGCAAGTGGGGATGGCAGATGTAGAAGGTCTGGCGAAAGACCCAGCTTTGTCTATCGGCAAGGTGGCTAGCGGAGCGTATCAACCCATTGTGATGCGAGCCACGGTAAAACCATTTCGAGATAATCGCGTGCGTGAAGCGTTAAAATATTGCATGGACCGCCAATCTTTTCAGCAGCAACAGCTTCAACAGCATGTAGAAATCGGCAACGACCAACCGGTGGCCAATATTAGCGCTTTCCACGCAGATTTGCCCGTGCGCCCTTATGATCCCGATAAAGCCCGTTCGCTCTTAACCGATGCGGGCTACGGCAAAGGGCTTTCTCTGGATCTGATTACCTCTACCGTTCGCCCGGGCATGACGGAGTTGGCGCAAGCTTTTCAAAAAATGGCCAAACCAGCTGGCGTTTCCATTGATGTAGTATTAGCACCAGCCCAAGTTTACTGGAGTGATTATGCGGGGCGCGTGCCTTTTCACATGGGGAATTGGGGCTTACGGCCCAGCATTGACGAAACGTTTATGGTTGCCTATCATTCTCTATCGCAAGGGAACGAAGCCCATTGGTCTAACGCAACGCTAGACGGATTACTCGACCAGGCGCGGGGTGAACCAGACCAACAAACGCGGCAGGATCTTTACCATCAAGCGCAACAGCTTATTATGGAAGATGGGGCGGTAATAATCCCATACTTCTTGCCTTCGGTGATGGCCAAGCGCGCCAATGTAACTGGGTTCACGCCACACCCCAGTGGATGGCTCGATTTACGGACGACGGGATTTGAATAATCCCGCCCTGGTTTACTGGTTGTGAGTCGCTCCCCGCACAATGGCCTGCGCTTCGGCAATCCAATTTTCCGGTTCAAACATGGCGCCGGCGCGCGTCTTGTCTATAATTGCTTCTAACTTCTCTGGTGATTGCGCAGCCAGATCGGCAATGGTGTAGATGCCGGCCTCATTGAGGCGTTGCGCAAAGACGCGGCCAATGCCGTGAATGCGTTCGAGTCGGTCTGACTCGGGCCCAGTAGGCGCCACCGCAGTATCGGGCGTTGGGGAACCGCGCTCTGCCAACACGGTCTGCACAGTCTGCAACTGCGCTTCGGTGTTTGACAGCACATGGTGCAACTGCGCCGTTTCGGCTTGCAGATCCGCCGTCTGCGCCAGCTGTGTGGCCAACTGCTCTTCTACTTTGCGCACGCGTCCTTGTGTCACACCCACGCCGGCGGCGCCGCCGCCTACAACGCCAGCAGCTAACGGCAGCACATTGGTGGAAACCGTGTTCCACAGCGCCGTTGCTTTATCAACCAACGCTACTCCGTTCGTGGCCGAACTGTTGAACAGAGAAGCAAGCTGCGCCAGCGAGTTGGCGCCGGGCGCAGAGGCAGAAGTCGCCACGGCTGCATTGGCCGTTTGTGGCGTCAACAACGCCGGTAGCGCCGTTGCGCCGGTCTTTGCAGAAGTCGCCCCTTTGGCCGCAAGCGTCAGATGCGCCGCCGTTATTCCTTTGCCGGCAATCATGCTTTTGGCAACGAGCACACCGCCCACCGCCCCGGTCACACCGGCAATTGCGACCAATCCCGTAATTTGCAGTGCCCGACGATGTTCATGTGCAAAACTTTGCACTTCTGCACGTATTTGTTCAGTCCGCTTGGGCTGCGGCATGATAGATTCTGCGGCACTCATTGCTGAACTCCTTTTGTTAGCGCATACGCAAGCCTGGCGTGGACGCCCTCTATTCAGCCAAGCTGCTTTCTGTTGCGAGCCAGGGCGCTGCGTAGATCAGATTGAGTCTATTAATCTGTGGCGGCCAGCTGGCGCGCTTCGGCAATCCATGTGGTTGGTTCAATCATATGGCCGGAGCGAATCGGCTCCAGAATCTGGCGAATCTGCGCCGCAGAAAGTTCGGCCAACTGCGCAAATGTTTGAATGCCCGCGGCGTGAAGATGCCCCTCATAGACTGGGCCAATGCCATTAATTTTTTTCAGATCGTCAGGCTGCACAACTGCTGATTTTTGTATGCTGGCATTGGATTCCCCACTTTCTGCGCCGGCGCCTTTCAACGCGGCGCCCATATTGGCCGTTTGGATTGGAATAGCTTCTACCACTACTTCCGCCGAAGCTTGTTCACTATCTTTGATAGGCGACCTCAGCCCATTTGCATATTGCCATCCCCAGTATGCGCCCCCAAGCGCGCCAATCGTCATGGCCACTGGCGGCGCGGTTATGGCCGCCAAGATCGCCACAACGCCGCGGGCGGCAGCATTGACGGCCACGGCGCCCACCGCGGCGCTCCCCGCCGTTACGGCCCACACTTTGACATCCTCTGGGCGCTCTTTGGCGCGCCCCAGCACTTTGTTCAAATTCGCTTGCCCTTGAGACTTCAACATTTCCAGCGTTTGCATCAAGACGGCTCCTTTTGACTAGCTTCATATTCAAATTCGTACCTATTCAGCCGTCCTCTAAGCGCCCAAACTGCGTTTGGGACGTCCAAGGGGACACCAGCTTCGACAAGCTCAGCCCTCGAGCGCCTGAATAGGTATCCAAATTCACTTTGCCTCAGCGGAACAATTAAATTATGCGCTGATTGCCCATAACGTTGCCGAACAAAACGCAATTACATGTTTGCCAGCACAATCATATAATCAGCTTAGGTTACGCAAGCCCGGAGGAAAGTCGGCTCGCCGACGTCCCTGTTTCTTTCTAGCAGACTGGCTGTCGCTGCGTAACGTGCCTTATCAGTACACCGCACCGGTGTTGACGCGCGAGGGGTCGGTCTCGATTGCTGAATGCGACGCTATCTCTTGCCGTTGCCATCTACTGATTATGTATACCGCCTACTATACCACACGCCTATGGAATAGATGTGGAATAAACATGGGATATTTTCAAATTAAAATTGGAGTTACCCACTTCAGTGCTGTCCAGGAGAAGTTCGACTTCCCTCAGAAGTCCAACTTCTGGGTCAACTGCGTAACTTCTCTTAAAATATATGATGATTTCTTTCAAGCTGTCCCTTCCATTTAAAGTAAGGTATAATCGAAAGACGAGGCCCCAAATATCCAGCGCCATATGAAAACTGGAGCCTTCTTTAGGGGCAGATTGAGAATACGCTGGTTTTCGTCTTGACCGGAGTGTGTCAGTAGTTCACAGAATGTCAACAGACCCAAGAAAGATTTAGCGTTCTCGTACGCCAAATTCACGACATTTTGAACGACTGAGTATATAAAAATGCAACGAACTATGGATGAAACCACGGCAAACATCAAAACAAAGAACGGCAAAACGGCAAATAGCAAAGCGGAAGCGCCATCTGTGTTAAGCATACGGTTACTAGGATCCTTCGAGATCCTTGCAGCGGATGGCCAAGTCATCGACTTGGGGAGCCGCAAGGCGCAGGCGCTCTTTGCCTATTTGGTGGTGAACGCCAAATCCACGCCGCGTGACACGCTCATCCTCTTGTTCTGGCCTGAAATGGCCGAGAATCGCGCCAAAAATAACCTGCGCACTACGCTCAGCGCGCTTAAACAGAAACTGGCGCCCCATCTGGATATTACCACATCCACGGTTACGTTCAATCGCCATCAACCCTATTTTTTAGATACAGAGGCCTTTCAGAATCAAGCCAACCAGGCCATTGCGACACAGAATCTCGCTGAACTACAGGCGGCCGTTGATCTATATCAGGGCGAATTTTTACAGGGATTTCATCTGCGCAATGCCGAACCCTTTGAAGAGTGGCTGTTGCAACAGCGTGAGCATCTGCACATATGGATGCTCAGAGCCTTTGAGACGCTCGTTACCATGTGCGCTGAGCGCGGCGAATATAGCATGGGGCTGGCAGCTGGGTACAATCTGCTCACCATGGAGCCTTGGTCAGAAGTCGTTCATCGACAGTTAATGATCCTGTTGGCAAACAGCGGGCAACGCGAGAGCGCCCTCACCCAATACGAACGCTGTCGTCGCATCCTGGCCGATGAATTGGGCATTGAACCGACGCAAGAAACAACGGCGCTTTATCAGCAAATTCAGGCAGGTACGTTTAAGCAAGCCCCATTAGATAACGCATCGACGACCTCAGCATTGCCAACAACGGCTGCGGCAACCGAGACCTCTACCGAGACCTCTACCGAAACGACTACGGATTACAACACATTTGTGATCCCCAATAATTTGATTGCTCCTTTAACGCACTTCATTGGGCGACAGGAAGAGCTGGCATTTCTCAGCGAACGGCTGGCTGCTACCCATAGCCGTCTGCTCACCATCACCGGTCCTGGTGGCATTGGCAAGACCGCATTGGCGTTGGCCTTGGGCAGAAATCTGCTTGATTCGGCGCAAACCACCTTCCCAGATGGCATCTTTTTTGTATCGTTGGCAGCCGTTGATGGCAGAGGGCATGACGCCCATGACAGCACATCCCCGGCCCATGCCATTATCGCGACCATTGCGGAAGCGCTGGGGCGCCCCTTTCAAGATGATCGTCCGCTGCAAGCACAGCTGCAGGACTATCTACAGCCGCGGCGTCTTTTGCTCATTTTGGACAACTTTGAGCAATTGGTTGATTACACTGAAGTGATTGTCGACTTGCTCAATCATGCTCCCGATATGACTATTCTCATTACATCACGGGTGCGGTTGAGCGTGCGCGGTGAAACCGTTCTGACGCTGCAAGGACTCTCTCTGCCCAGCCAGCATGATGATGCAGATCCCCAAGACGCAGCAGCTTGGCAAAAGAGCGAAGCCGTGGCGCTCTTTGCCGAGCGCGCCCACAGTGCTGATACCAATTTTGTGCTCGACGCCCAGGCGCTTGCCCAGATCGCCGAGATCTGCCAGTTGGTTAATGGCTTGCCTCTGGCCATCGAGATGATCGCGGCCTGGCTCTCGCTTTACAGCTGCGCTGAAATTGCCCAAAAGCTCAAGCAGGGGGTGGCCGACGCCGAATGGCTCAGTTCACCATACCGGGATCAGCCCGTACGTCATCAATCTTTACAAAGAGTCTTTGCCGATTCGTGGGATCTGTTATCATCAGAGGCCCAATGGACATTGGCCAAACTCAGCATCTTTGCCGGGCCATTCACCCGGAGTGCGGCTCAATCCATTGCCAATGCTACGCCGCTTGCGATCAGGGGATTACATAACCATTCGTTGCTGCAAATTGAGCGGGAAGGCATCTATGCATTGCACCCGCTGATCAAACAGTTCGTGGCGCAAAAATGGCAAGCGCTGACTGAGCCACGAACTCAAGAACGCTATGAGTTGCAGCAGGCACATTGTCACTACTACTTGTACAGAGTAGCCGAACTGACCACGACCCTGCGCGACCAGGCTGAACTCACGGCAATTCACAGCTACCGCAACAAACATACTGAGATTGTCAGGGGTTGGCAGTGGGCGGTACAAGAGCAAGACAATAATATCATCCAGCACAGCATGTTTGGACTGCTTCGCTATTTGGAGTTGACCAACCAAAGTCTAGAGGGCGAAAAGCTCTTTGGTATGGCGGCGCTCCAACTGCATGGGCCCATGACGCAATGGTTAAAAGTTGCGCAATGTCACTTTTTGCGCCGGCTCGCCGAACATAGCCAAGCGCGCACCACGTTGGAAATGCTGATTGCAACACCGCCAGCCACAGCGCCTGACGCGACAGCCGTTACAGCCAACGCCTATATTTTTGCATTGTGCGAGTTGGGATGGGTCTATTACGAACAAGGAGATTATGAAGGCGCCCATCGCTGTTTTTCCCTGGCCCACCAACAGGTAACAACACAGGCGGAACCGTCAGATATAGCGCAGGTACTCAACGGCTTGGGTGCGGTCGCTTTCAGCACCAAACGCTACGCAGATGCCCAAAAACATTACCAAGCAGCGCTTACCCATGCGCAACAGCGGGCAGATTTGCACTATACGGCAATTGTGCTGGGCAACTTAGCGGCTTTAGCCCAAGCTACCCATGAGTACGTGGAGGCCGAACATTATCTACAGATGCGCCTTCAGATTGACGAACAGACGCAAAATGAGCGCCAGATGGCCGTTTCGTATCAGCGACTTGGACAGTTAGCGCTTTTGCGCGATGCATACGCCGAAGCCGAAGCTTATTGTCGCAAGAGCCTCGCACAGTTCGAGCATCTGGGCAATAGCCCGGAAATTGCGCATGTCCTGCTCGATTTAAGCAAAAGCCTCTTGCGGCAGAATCAGTATAGCGAGGCTGCTGAACAATGTTCGCGCGGCCTCCAATTGGCCATTCATGCCAAGATGGCGCCGCGTATCCTATCGGCTTTGACCCTTCTGGCTGAAATTCACATTGCAGAAGGCAGACAAGAACAAGCTGCGCGCTTACTGCAAATCGTTCTACAATACACACAAGCGCCCGTGGCCACACAAAAAGCTGCTCAACAGCTCCAAACCCTCCTGATCGCTGAGCTGGGCGAAGATACCATTAAGCGTCTTAGCCAAGAGAATCTAGGCCAATCCCTCCATAATTTTGGCTCGCACATGCTGCCTAAAGGGTATTACATACTCGATGCGATTTACAATTGAATGATTTAGGTTACGCAAGCCCGGAGGAAAGTCGGCTTGCCGACGTTCCTGTTTCTCTCTAGCAGGCTGGCTGTCGCTGCGTAACGTGAGTGAATGATTTACAGTTGGGCGCTTATGCCCATACTCTTGTCGAGTCAAGTGGGTTTGTGCATACAAATGATTCTCAATGTGCGCGGCAAATTATCTCGGTACTGTTTGAAAACATGAGTTTCTAATCCTCCCACGCGAGAATTTATGTGCATTTTCAAAGCAACCCCAGGTGGGTCGGCCATTCCACGGCGCGCCCATAGACTTAATTTTCAATGGGCGGGTCGGATTCATCATTCGCACAAGGATATGCACTGTAAGCCCCATACCCTTCAGATTTCATTACAATTTTCAGTGTTGTTGGCCAGATAGTTTCTAATCGATGAGTTTTCATGGTAAATTCCTTGGTGTTCATTGTGTCCTAAATCTCTTGCATTGACGCGTGCGCAATTCAACAGCCATAAGCCTTTCATACTGCTTACAGCTCACAAGTTCACTTTACTGCGTCCCCACCGACAACGCGCCGACAAACCGCCGACAAACTATGCTCACCATCAATCTATTAGGCCCCCCCAAGATTTTGCTCAACGAACCGCTGCCGCTGCGCTTTCGCATGCGGAAAGCCCAAGCCCTTCTCATCTATCTGGCCGTCACCAACCGTGAGTGGACGCGCGACGCGCTAGCAACATTCTTCTGGCCAGAGACGGACGACGCCACCGCGCGCAAGAATCTACGAGACATTCTGCCCTCCCTGCGGCATAAATTTGATGACTATCTGCTGATTAATGAGGATCTGATTGGGTTGACTGCGGGCAAACCCTACTTCTGTGATGTTACAACATTGAGCCAAGTGTTGGAACGCCCACTGCAAGCGATTGAAACGCCCCATCTGGCTGAGACATTGGCCCTCTATGGTGGCGAGTTTCTGGAAGGCTTTGCCACATCGCGCATCTCCACTGAATTTGAACTATGGGTTGTGCGCGAGCGCGAACGGCTGCAGCAGTTGGCGCTCATCGGCTTTACGACCCTTTGTCAACGGCAACAGGATGCCGGAAGCTACGCCGGCGCGCTGGCCACCAACCGCCAGTTGCTCAAGCTGGCGCCCTGGGATGAAGCCAGCCACAGGCGGCAGATGTTGCTACTGGCCCAAAGTGGCCAGCGCACCGCCGCCCTGGCCCACTTTGAAACATGTCGTCAGATCCTCGCCGAAGAGTTGGACGTCGAGCCGGATGAGGAAACACTCACGCTCTATGCTGAGATTCAGTCAGGGAGTTTCGCGACACCATCTGCGCCAAGCGCGCCGGCACTAGCGGCCACTCCCTTTGCTGCGCCCAAGCAGGTGCCCATCAGTAAGCCTATCCCCCCGCATAACCTGATCGCGCCGCTGGCCACCTTGATTGGTCGCCAGACGGCAATGGCCTTTATCCAAACCCAGTTGGTCTCCACAGCCACCTGTCGCCTGTTGACGATTATCGGGCCAGGCGGCATGGGGAAAACTTCGCTGGCGTTGGCGGCAGGGCAGCAGCTGTTGCAGGCCGCCCATGAGCGCTTTGCTGATGGCATCTTCTGGGTGCCGCTGTCCGACATCAATGTCGTCGATCAGGTTGAGCCACCCCGCGACCAGGCCGATAACAAAGTGGTGGGAGAGGCCATTCTGCACGCCATTGCCGAGGCGTTGAACACCCAGGCAGAAATTCAGTTATCGTCCACCCAGCAGCTCCAGAGCTATTTGCGCACACGGCAACTGCTGCTGATTGTGGACAATTTTGAACATCTGCTCAGCGGCGCCTATGCCCTGATTCAGCTATTGACCCAGGCGCCCCAAGTCAAAGTGCTGGCGACCTCGCGCACGTCGCTGAATGTGCGCGGGGAGAGCATCCTCCCGCTTGACAAGCTGTCGCTGCCAACGTTGCCCAAGCAGAATCTTGCGCCAGGCGCGCCCGCTAATTTATCCGCTGCTGCCATGCAAAATTTAGGCGCGGAGAGCGAAGCGGTGGCAATGTTTCTCCAGCGTGCGCAGCAGCTGGATCCAAGCTTTGGCCTAAACGCGGAGACGATTGGCCCGCTCGTACAGATTTGCCAGCTTGTTGAGGGCTTACCGTTGGGCATCGAACTGGCCACCAGCATGTTGCCCATGTTGAGCTGTCGTGAATTGGCCACGGAGCTGGTCGAAAGTCTGGACTTTTTAGAAGCCAATACGCGTGACTTACCCCAGGAGCAGCGCACGTTGCAGGCCGTCTTCGAGCGCTCCTGGCGGCTGCTCTCGGTTGAAGAGCAACAGATATTGGCGCGACTCGCCATCTTTCCCGGTTCCTTCCAGCGCGACGCCGCCCACGCGATTGCCGGGGCCACTATTGCTCAACTCAAGCGGTTGGCCGACCAATCCTTGGTCAGTAAAATTGGCGAAAATCGCTACACGCTGCACCGCACCGTGCGCGCCTTTGCCGAACAGAAGCTACAACAACAGCAGCAGGAACAAATCACAGGCGAGCAGAGCACAGGCGAGCAGAGCACAGAGGAGCGGATTACAGGGCTCCAACTGCGCTATGCCCACTTCTATCTGGACTTTCTCGCTGGCATGGAAGCGGGGCTCTTTGGCAGTACGTATGGGGAGACCGTGGCGCGCATCCAGATCGATCTGGACAACATTCACACCGCGTGGCGCTGGGCCGTGATCCATCGGCTATATGACGAACTGAACCGCTGTTTGAGCGCGCTGTTATGGTATTACGAGCAGCAAGGCTTTTATGCCGATGTGTTCGACTTGTGTGAACAGGCGCTGCACGCCTTGCTCCCTATGTATAAGGAGCAGATGTATGAGGCGCAGATGGACAAATCGGGCACGCCAATCACCCTGTTAATTGGACGCCTCTACACCCTCGTGGGCCTATGGCATCTGCGTCAGGGACGTTTGCCCCAAGCCCATGCACACTATGAGACAAGCTGGTCCATTTTGCAACACGAAAATCATCCCATCGCTTTGGGCTACTGCCTTGGCTTTTGGGGAGCATCGCTACGCGCCAAAGATCCGCACCGTTCGGTAACGATGTTGGAAGAAGCCCTTCAGATAGCGCAAGCCCAAGGTGTTGTGTGGATGCAAGTGCTCCTTTATCAGCTCCTGGGAGAACACAGTCTGTATGCAGGGGACTACGTGGAGGCAGAAGCCAAGATTAGCGCAGGACAAGCGTTGTCGCAAGAGATCAACTGGGTAAGAGGGTTGGCGGTCAGCCATAAGATCATGGGGCGCATTCACCTTGCCCGTGGCGACTATCGTCAGGCCGAAGCGCATTTGCGCCAGAGCGTTGAGATGGCACACCAACATCAGATCAACCAATACTACTTGTCGAGCCTGATTATGTTGGGCGAAGCGCTCCGTCTCCAAGGTCGCTTTGCCGAAGCGCAAAGCTACTATCAGGAAGGTCGCAAGTTAGCCAAAGCCAGTGGCGCCGATGTGCTGATTGCGCCTGTACTTTGGGAAGAGGGTAGCCTGGCCGAGCAATGTGGCAACTACGCAGCGGCCAAAGCCGCGTTTACCCAAAGTTTGGCCATTGATGTTGCCAATGGGTGGGTTCACGTACTGCCCACGCTCGGTTGGGCGCTGATTGGATTGGGTGAATTTCAAGAAGCGCAGGCGTACTTTCAAGCAACGTTGGCGAAAGCGCAAGCCAGAGGACACATGCCCATCTACCTGGAAGCCCAGGCCGGATTGACCTATCTTACCGCGCTGCGGGCTGGGGTGGAACAGACGAGCGAGACCGCCTATGAGGCGACAATTACCGATGCCGTAACCATCTTGCAACAGATCGGCCACGAGCCAGCGGCCACCCAACAGACCCGCGATCGCGTCAACCAGATCGTTACCACCATCGCGCTTGAAGGATGAAAGTATGCAGAGTCGTAGGGGCACGAGGTTGGGCGGAGAGAACTGTTGTTTGGAAGCAAAACGATCTTCCGCCCAACCTCATGCCCGTACTGGATAGTGATTGGTTTGAATATGCCTAAGACGGGCACAAGTTGGGGCGAATGGGGACGCAGCGTCTTGGCCATACTGTCTCCGCTTTAACCCAAGCCCCTACACGTCGCTCATGTGCTATTGTCAAACTTACAGCATCATTTACATTGCCAATGCAAAAAGCGGCCGGTGCACTTTTGTGTACCGGCCGCTCTGGTTATAGAAATTCAGATTGCTGCACTGGTCAAGATAATGGGACGCTGCATGACCGTTTGGCAGCTCGCCTTATTGGGCAGGGGTGCAGCTAAAGTTGACCGCATCCACGGTAAAGCCCTCAAGCGCCATCGTGTCGATATAAATCCCAGCTGCATTATCACCGGCCACAACGGTATAATCAGCAGACCCCGTAACCGTTTCGCCAGGCGCGGCACTAAGAATAGACTCTACGTCCAAGGCGTCATAAGCATTGTCGATGACCGCAACCGTTAGATAATTATCATTATACTCAATATTGTCAATGGTAATCGTCGTATCCACATGGATCATCTCTCCCGGATAGAATTCCAGATTGGAGACTGCATAGTAATACATCCATGTCTCCGTTTGCGGATCGGGTACCAGTGCGTTCAAGGCATCACAACCTGAAGACTGCGGCGCCCGACACGGGCCAGAATAGTCGCCATGGCCCAGGTGGGCGGCTTCGGCGGGGGCGGCAACCGTCAAGGTGGCCTCATCTTCGGTGCCGGGCTTGTGACAAACGGTCACCTTATCTTGACCGGCAAAAACCGGACCAACAGCAATGGTGCTCAACAAAACGGCTGCCATACAGGCAAAAAGCATCTTACGAAACATTTTTGAGTCTCCTATGCGCCCATTATCTGGGCCTGATTTTGGATTAAAAATATACGATATAGAATCAATAGATAAGTTTTTTTGTCATATCTTCCCTATGCTATGATTCGATGATACCGGTGTGTCCCATTGGGGGGATTGCAAAGAAGGACAAAATAGACCGTCTGCAGCAAGTTCCTCAATGTGGTACACACCCCAACTATACTAGCGCACTGCGTATCACTGATTTATAGTTTACAGGGCCGCCGCCGATGATGCGTCGACAGAACGCCGACAAATTATGCTTACGATAAATTTGCTGGGTACACCCGAGATATTTCTAGATGACGAATTGCAACTGCGCTTTCGCACCCGCAAGGCGCAGGCCCTTCTGATCTATCTGGCGACCACCAACCGCAAGTGGACGCGCGACGCCCTGGCCACGCTTTTTTGGCCAGAGACGGACGACGCGACCGCGCGCAAAAATCTGCGCGATATTCTGCCGCCCTTACGTCGTCGCCTAAAAGGACATCTGCTGGTTGAGAACGAGATGCTCGGGCTGGATATACCGGGTCAATCCAAATGTGATGTTCTCCAGTTTCGCGCGGTGCTGGAAGAGCAACGCCAGACGGTGGAGACCGATCGCTTGGCTGCAACGCTACAACTCTACCGTGGCGAGTTTCTGGCAGGGCTTGTCACGTCCCGCATCTCCGCCGAGTTTGAACTGTGGGCGCAGCGTGAACGCGAACAGCTGCACCAGCTGGCCTTGATGGGCTTTACCACGCTGTGCCAGCGCCAGCAGGCGGATGGCGCGTATGAAGCCGCGCTGGTCACCAATCAGCGGCTTCTTAGACTTGCGCCGTGGGATGAAGCTGGCCACCGCCAGCAGATGTTGCTGCTGGCTCAAAGCGGCCAACAGGCCGCGGCCCTGGCGCACTTTGACGCCTGTCGCCAACTGCTGGCCGAGGAGCTGGACGCCGAGCCGGATGCCACAACAGTGGCGCTTTATGAGCAGATCAAAACGGGGCGCGTGTTCAGCGAGCCGCCCAAGCCCGCTGCCCCGCCGACAGCAGCTACACCACAACCAGTACCCCACAATCTGCCCCGCCAATTGACCAGCTTGATTGGCCGCGCCAGCGCAATTGATGCCGTGCAACAATTGCTCCAGGAGGAGAGCACGGCGCTGCTCACATTGGTGGGCCAAGGCGGGGTGGGCAAGACCCGCTTAGCGCTGGCCGTGGCCCAGCAGCTCCGGCAAAATGCCCCAACGCTCTTTCCCGACGGCATCTGGTTTGTCTCGCTGGCGGGCGTTGCCGCTGGTGACAATACCGCAGAAGAGATGGCCAGCGCCATTGCCCAAGCCCTGGGTTTATCACTAAGCGGGAGCGATCCCCTCTCCAGACAGCTCCTGCGCGCATTGGCGTCGCAACAGCTGCTACTCATTCTGGATAACCTTGAGCATCTTGTGGCAGAACGAGCCTTTCTGCTCGAATTGGTGCAAAGTGCGCCACAGGTGAAAGTGCTCGCCACCGCGCGCGAGCAGTTGCATCTTCCTGGCGAACATCCCTATCCAGTTGTGGGGCTACCGGTCCCAGCAACGCGTGATTTGGATATGGGCCCAGAGCATACACCGGTCATTGAACTGGACCGTGAACACAGTTATGAACCTAGTCATTCGCCACATCCGCCCACAGATTTGAGGCAGTATGCTAGCGTCGAACTCTTTGTGACGCGGGTACACCAGCGTCTGCCGGCATTTCAGTTGACGGCACTGAATCAGCAGAACATTGGTCGTCTTTGCTATCTACTGGGTGGTGTGCCGCTGGGCCTTGAATTGGCGGCGCAGCTTTATGTGGAGCAAGGGGCGGCTCTTCTGCCGCAGTTAATTGATGAGATTGAGCGCTTAGACCCACTGGAACTGCCGGCCCAGGCATTGGATCATTTGCAGACGCCAGCGCTTGACCTGCCGCCGCGCCAGCGCAGCATCCGCGCCGTCTTTGACCATTCGTGGCAACTGCTCCGCCCCGCGGAGCAAGATCTATTGCGTCACTGCGCAATCTTTCGCGGCGGCTTTAGCAGAGAGGCCATCTTGGCGGTCGGGCAGGGTGCTGGCGCCACCCTGTTGGCGCTGGTCACAAAATCGCTGGTCCACCGCGATAGCCACGATCGCTACGACCTGCACACATTGGTGCGCCAGTATGTAATCGACCACTTCCAGCAGGATCCCGTGGCGGTGCAGACGGCCGCGCAGCACCATGCGGCCTATTTTGCCGAACTCTTGGCGGGGCAGGAAGAGCGCCTCTACCAGCAACCAGACTTTCCCCAAATGCTCCAAATGGAGATGTACAATCTGCGCGCCATGTGGCATTGGTTCACCGCACGGAGTCCGCTGACCCAAACAGCGGTTGCGCTGCTCAATCGCTGCATGCCCTGTTTCTTCCAATTCCTTTCCCTAACATCGCAACGCCCAGAGGCGCTGACCCTG
This sequence comes from Caldilineaceae bacterium, assembly GCA_020634755.1. GTDB lineage: Bacteria > Chloroflexota > Anaerolineae > Caldilineales > Caldilineaceae > JACKBC01. The sequence continues at coordinate 175,317 of JACKBC010000002.1, forward strand.
GCGCGACAGGCCCTTGAATGCCTGCGTCCAGCTTTGCGCAAAACGGAACAGTGTGAAGAGCAAACCCGCTTGCTGGGACATCTCTTGGCCAATGCAGCCGAGGCCGGCGTGCGAACAGAAGACCGTACCAAAGTAACGGCGTGGGTAGAGGAAGCCAAAGCGCTTGGGGAAGCACAGGCCGATGCCGTGCTATTAACTCAGGTCTACCTTACCCTGGCCATCATCGATGCCAGTGGAGCCAACCACCAGATAGAATTATTTGACCATGCACTGCACTGGGCCCAGCGTGCGCATCCCCCCTTATGGCAAGCACATGTGCTGCTCACTGCAATTCCGCACTGGGTAACATCTGTGCAGACGCGCGCGCAAGCCATGGCCGGCTGCGAAGCGTTGACGCGTATCATTCATACACAGGGCTACCAATATCTGTTGGGGGATGGGTTGCTGATGCAGGGGATGATCTATCGCTCACAGGGCGAGTATGAACGAGCGATTGAAACGATCCAGCAGGGGTTGGCTGCCTGCCAACGTGGGCAGGGGAGTACGTTGGCGATTCGGATGTCTCACGAGGTATTGGGACAGATTTATATGCAATTGCGTAAACTTCCTGAAGCACACCAGTGGGCCCATGCCGCCTATCGGCAGAGCAAGATTGATGGCAACCAATTGAGCGTCCTCAATAACCTCTATACAATGAGCTTTGCCCAAACCCAGTTAAAGGAGTGGAACAGGGCCGCAAGCTATTTGCAAGAACTCGTTACCTCTGCCGAGGCAATTGATGCCACCCAATTTACCGTTATGGGGTATATGGGGCTGGGGATGTTGCATAACCATCAACAGCTTTATAGAGAAGGGACCTGCTACTATCAAAAGGCAGCCGAACTCGCCAAAGAGGCGAATTATCCAGGGAACTGGGCGGTGAGCTTAAGTGGCATTGCCAACGCGTATCTCTTTCAAGAGCGATTTGATGAGGCCTATCAAACCATTGCGCCATTGCTTGTGGGTGATACACTCTTTTCCTTGCCCAGTCGTCCCACCTTTAACTTGGCCGCGATTACCTATCGAGTCTTAACCGCGCGCCAAGATCCGCGCGCCGAAGTGATCCTCGAGCGGGTGCATGCGCTTCTGCAAAGCGAGCTGGCCCAATTTACCGATCCAGCGCTGCGGGCGGCCTTTATTGAAAACGACGTCAGTATCCAAAATATTCTGCGCTGGTGGAACAGTTTTGTTACGCAGGCTCCACCACGTCCAGGTTAACGTTCAGCAAAGCGGGTAACGCAGCGCTAGATGTTTCGATAATGGCGTTCGGCCACCCCGTATTCAGATGTAGAGCTGACTGTGATGTCAATCTGACATCAATTTCCGCCACTGCGGCCACATGGCTACGCCTAAGCTCAGCGGAAAGGTGATCATGTTGAGCATGGCCACCTGCCAAAGGCCAAAGCCCGCCAAACAGGCGCCACCAATGGCAATGGAAGAACCGGCGAGAAAAATGCCGGCGGTGGCCTGCCGGTTGCGCGTGTAGCGCCCGGTCAATGTAAGCAAGGCAGCTAATTGCTGTAGATCCGCTTGCATCAGCACAATGTGTGCCGTGTCGGTGGCAGCCGACGTGGCGTCGCGCAGCGAGATCGCCACATCGGCCTGCTGCATGGCAATGGCGTCATTGATGCCATCACCAATAAAACAGACCGTTCTGCCCTGCGCTTGCAGGCGAGTCACGGCCGATGCCTTCTCCTCTGGCAGCGCGCCCGCCACATAATGGGCAATGCCCAGCCGTTCCGCCAGCCGGCGCGTCGGCCCTACGTGATCGCCAGAAAGGACATAGCAGTGCATGCCCCGCTGCTGCACCATTTGCACCACGGCCGCGGCTTCGGGGCGCAGCGTTGCCCGCAGCTCAATAAGGCCGATTACCTGTTCGTCAACGGCAACCAAGATGCCGGTATCGCCCTGCTCCCAAATCAGCGTGAGCTGTTGCTGGCTCTCTGCCGGAATCGGAATGCCCTCCAGCATGATGAAACTCTGGCTGCCCACGCGAATCTGTTGTTCGCCCATGCGCACCGTCAGACCATGTCCCACATAATAGGCAGAGGCATCTATGGGCGGCAGCGTCAAATGCGCCACTTGGGCTGCATCCAAAAGGGCGCGCGCAATGGGATGTTCCTGGCGCGCCTCGGCGGCCGCGGCATAGCGCAGCACATCCTCTGCGCGCATACCCGGCGCCGGGTAGATCTGCGCCACGCTCGGTGCGCTGAGCGTCAAGGTGCCGGTTTTGTCAAAGAGAATCGTGTCTACCTGTTGCAGCACCTCCAAGGCGCGCCCATCCTTGACCAGAATCCCCGCATCGGCGGCTACCCCTAGATGGTTCAGCGCGCAGAGCGCCATGCTAATGTTCATGCGGCGTTGGGGATGGCTGTCGATAATGGCCTGGGCGCCGTCCCATCCCACCAAAGGAATGCTCAATCCGCCCAGGGTGACCAATGGCAAAACCAGCCGATCGCCAAGCCGCTTGCCCCAAAGCTGACGGTCGGCGGCGGCATCTCTCGCCTGCGCCAATAGGGCGCCGATCTGCGCCACGGCGGTGGCGGCGCCGGCTTGGGTCACCTGAATATACAGTGTGCCGTCCAACACCGTGGTCGATGCATAGACGGTCTCACCTTCCCCTTTTTCGGTCGGTTGGGCTTCCCCCGTCAGCCGCTGCTGATCCACGGTGGCCACGCCGGACGCCACAACACCATCCACGGGAATCGTTTCGCCCGCCCAGACGGCAATTAGATCACCGGCGACGATCTGCTCGAGGGTACAATTGACTTCAGCGCCATCCACCAGCTTGTGAACCGTGCTGGGCAGCTGACCAAAAATTTCGTGCAGCTGCACTTCCACGCGATACTCGGCCATCATCAACAACTTGCGGCTTAGGAAGTAATAAAATGCCCCCAAGTTGGCCGGCAGCAGATACCCTCGCCCCACAATCAAAGATTGGGTGGCGGCATAGAGCACATTCACGTCAATTTGACCGGCGCGCGCCGACTGATAGGCATCACGGTAAATGGGGATGAGGCTGTACAACACGCCGGGTAAACTTAGCAGACGCAACGGCGGATAGAAGAGCGCGCCGCCAATGGTCACGGCTAATGAGGCGCCGGTAAAGAGGACTTCTCGGTTTAGGCGGCGTTGGTCAGCACTGGTCTCAACAGCGTCGCCGCCATTGAGGATGTTCACAAGCTGCGATCGCCTGTTTTGCCGCAGGGCCTGAATTCGTTGGTTCCAGGAAGAACGCAAGTCGGCGCGCCAATTGGATGACGGCGCATCGGGTTTCGCCGCACGACGGCGGAAGGTCGCTATACCACCAACAATGAGAGCTGTCGTTAGTGCCATAAATTTCTTGTAATCCTAGTAATGCTAATGGATGCGGCGGCTGAGCTTGTGGAAGCCGGAGCCGCGTTGGCTTCGACCAGCTCAGCCGCCGCGATAATTCATAACTTATGCCGCGGCGCCCATGGGAGTCAACTGCACGGGCGTCGTCAATTGCTCACGGATGTGCGCTACAGTGAATGCGGCATCGGTCGCCAGAACCTGTTTCAGCGCCGCCATGGCGTGGACAGGATCGCGCTCAAAGGCCTGCTGAATTGCGGCGATCTGCTCTTTGGTCGACGCCTCTTTGCGGGCGAATCTGCCAAAGAAGCGCTTTGTGGGCGGCGTCAACCGTTCGTGGTTGACTTTCTGATAAAGCCGCTCGACCAAAGGTCGATGTTTGCGCGCCGTGGGTTTCTTCTCAAAAGCCACATAGGTGTGGAAGGCTGCCACATCCGCTTCCACGTGCAGAGAATGGAGAATCGCGCGCATATACGCGCTGACGCTCTCTTCCAATACCCGCTTTAACTCAGGCGCTTTTTGAATTTGGGGCGCAAAGAGCCAGGTAAGCTCCCAGTTGAGGCTGGTACAGTAGCCATTTAGCAGATCCAGCAACACGTGCGCTTCGGTCGCGGGCAGACGCTGAATCCACTGCTGAAGGGCCGGTTCAAGTTCGCTATGTTGTGCAGCCCAGCGGCGCAACTGTTCGATTTGGCGACGACGCTGCTTCCTGGCTCGCCTGCGCCGCCAAACAACGCCGATAATAAATAAGAGAGCAATAATAGTCGTAGCGAATAGTAACATAGTTGGTTTTCTCCGAACTCCCTGGTGCAGAATTCACAGTAAAATATACACTAGCGCAATTTTTGCACTGTTCGTTTGCCCATTTTTGTACGTTTGGTGAGCTGACTGGCCACCGGGATAGACCTAGCGTGTCGCCCAGGCGCAGAACGTGGCGCTTCTGGCTTTGTTGGCTCAACATTGTCGTGTGCCTGCGATTCGCTTTGTGCGCCACGCTCATGCTCGCCTACTTGTAACGGGTCAACTGGCGGGACATCCGAGCCGCTGCTTATCGTTTCTATACCGATTGCACCATCTTGGACAGTCAAACCGGCTGCATCGCCCACATTATGGCTTAATTGCACCGGTGCAGCCGATTGGGTCAGCAGTGCAACCATATTGGCATCACTTCCCGGCGGATGGACCAATACGGCGCTGCGCACGACCTGGCTATTGCGCAACATTACCTGCGCCTGGCCCGGCATATCCAGCGTGGTCTGCAACCTATTGATCTTTGTGACAACGCCATGATAACGGTTGCCCACGGTCACCCGATCGCCAACTTGAAAACGACTATGGGCGCGCAGGCGCGCGCTGGCCATGAGATCGGCCAGCAGGGTTTGGCCGCCCAAAAGATTGCCCAACAAGAAGGCCCCAATGGGCGCCATAATCGTCAGAATGGCCGTCGAACCCGCCGTGTAAGAGACAAGCGCCACGCCCCCCAAGACAATGAAAATTTGGGCCAAAGTTGCCCCCAACCGACTCCATCTGGGCATAATACGCTCAAAAATAGAGAGGAGCGCTGGGCGTATCCCCCACGCCAACCCCGCCGTTACGAGCGTGATCAACACAACGCGCGGGCCATTATTTTGGAAAAATGTTACAAGCGTCGTGCTAATTGATTCTAACCATGCCATTGGCAAGATTCCCTTTCTCCGCAACCATCTTCTCAATTATCACTATCAGCCCACTATCATTATCAGTCCACCGCAACGGTGTTGGCGAGATAGGCATCGGTCCTGACAGTTGAATCCGACTCTATTTTTTGCTATTGCGATCTACTGTTTATCAGTCCACCGCAACGGTGTTGGCGAGATAGGCATCGGTCCTGACAGTTGAATCCGACTCTATTTTTTGCTATTGCGATCTACTGTTTATATGTTGGGGTGATGGTGGCCATTTCTTTTTATTCATGAGAGCGGCAGACCTAAACCCTCACGCTTAATTGACTGACACATTTAATCTTTCTACCGCAAAGGGCGCGGAGTGCGCAAAGGTACTCGAATAGATTCTGCGCGTTTCTTGGCGAACTTGGCGGTAATATAAGATGTGTCAGTCAACCTAAACCCTCACGCCGCCACCACGGTCCAGCCCAATTGCTTTGGCCAGCGCACCGGCCAACAAATTGACGCCGATAATCAGCGTGCTGATGGCGGCAATCGGGAAGAAGGTAGCCCACGGCGCCAGCGCCAAAATATCGCGACTATTGGCAATCATCAAGCCCCAATCCGGCGTGGGTGGCGCCACCCCAAAGCCGAGAAACGAAAGCGCGCTAAACGCGAGCAACATCCACGACCAGCGCAGCGCGCCCTCCACCAACAAAATATCCAGCGCATTGGGCAGCAGTTCACGGAAGATGATCGTGCGCCGCGGCGCGCCCATGGCATAGGCGGCCAGCACAAAATCGCGGGCCACAAAGTCGAGCGTCGTGGCCCGCGCGATCCGAATTACGGCCACGCCAAAGAGGAAGCCAAGCCCCAGGATCAAAACGCCGGTATCCGTGCCAAAGAGACTGGCGATCAGCAAGAGGATGAGCAACCGCGGCAACGCCAGGATGGCATCCACCAAGCGCATGACCAATTCATCGACAATGCCAGCCACATACGCCAGGGTGATCCCCAACAGCCCACCCCAAGTGATTGCCAGCCCCGTTCCCACAATCGTCACCAACAAGGCAATCCGCCCCCCCAGCAACGTGCGGGTTAAAACATCGCGCCCTAGTTTATCGGTGCCAAACAAATGCTCCGCTGACGGCGCGGCGCGGATGGCGTCCGTATCAAATTCAACCGGATCATAGGGAACAACATAGGGTGCAGCCACGGCAAGACAGATGTGCAGCAGCACAATGCACAGACCAACCATGCCCGATGGAGAGCGCCGTAACCCGAGCCAGATATCCCAAAGCGGCGATTGGCCTGGTTGCTTTGCCACCTGTTTTGTTGCAGTCAAGGAGATCGATATAGCAGTCAACATGAACTTCCTTTTCTCTTGTTCTCACCGCGTTTTATTTCCGTCAACGTTTTGCTCTAGCCCACGGTGCGCGGTGAACGCAAACGTGGGTTTAGCATCAACGTCAATAGATCTGCACCCAGGTTAGCCACAACGTAAATCAGTGCCATTACCACGGCAATACTCTGCACCAATGGCAGATCCCTGTCGTGAATGGCGGTGAGCAAAAGCGTACCGATGCCCGGATAATTAAAGACCGATTCGATGACAAAGAGACCGCCAATGAGCCAGGCAATGGTCAATGCGGCAATGGTCAACGTGGGCAGCAATGCATTCGGCAATGCATGACGCAGGATCACCCAGAGTGAGGCCAATCCTTTGCTGCGCGCCGTGCGGATGTAGTCGCTGCGAATCACTTCGATGATGCTGGTGCGCACCACGCGCAAGATGTAGGCCGTCAACACGATGATCAACGTCAGAGTGGGCAGCACAATGTTGGGCAACAGTTCAGATAACGGCGCATCGGGATTGACCAGCGTGACCGCCGGAAAGAGCCGCAGCTTGATGCTAAAGAAATAGATCAGCAACGTCGCCGTGACGAATTCCGGCAGGCTCATGCCAATCAGCGAAATTGTTGAAAGCAACAAATCCGGCAGCCGGTCACGCGTCAGGCCAGCGACAATGCCCAAGCCAATTGCCAGGGGAAAACCGACCAGCGCGGCGATAATGCCCAACAACAAGCTATTGCGCAACCGCATCCACAGAAAGCCGTTGATCGGCTCCTGCCGCGCCAGCGAAATGCCCAAGTCGCCGCGTAACAGACCACCTGTCCAGGTAAGAAAGCGTTCCGGGGCCGGACGGTCCAAGCCGAGGGTGACGCGCACGCGCGCCAACCCTTCCGGCGTGGCGTTGCGCCCCAGGTAAGCGGTGGCCGCGTCGCCTGGCAGCAGTTCGACCATGACAAAAACGATGAGTGAAACCAGCGCTAGGACAACAAGCGCCAGTGAAAAACGCTGTACTAACAGTCTGCCCATTTACAACAATCTCCTATTTCGCTTGCCAATTTGTGCCTATCGAGCGTAAATCCGGTTGTATCAAGCAAGCAGTTGTTCCTGCTGTTTCTGCTCATCCAACATGGGCTTGATTGCGTTATAAATCCCAACCGGTGTGCTGCCTTGGCTCAGCAACACACAGATCCCCATGCCCCAGCCAAAGAGCAGCGTTCCGGCGATCCCCAACGCGCCAGGGACAATCGAGGCGAGCATGTTGGTGCGCATATTGGCTGCAAAGTCATCGGCCAGTGTAAATAACTCCGGCAACTGCCCCAATGTCCCATCCATAAAAACAATTTCGGCCATGTCGGTGGCAATCGTCGTCGCCCCACGCAATGAGACCGCCACATCCGCGGTTTTGAGCGCGATGGAATCATTAATGCCATCGCCGACAAAACAGACCTTATGCCCTTCTTCCTGCAATTGGGTGACCAAATTTGCTTTGTCCTCTGGCAGTACCTCGGCAAAGTAGCGGTCGATGCCCAGCTCAGTAGCCAGACGGCGGGTCGGTGCATCGTTATCACCGGAAATGATGACCGTCTCAATCTTGCGCTCGTGTAAATCGTCGATGATCGCACGCGCCTCGGGGCGGATCGTCGGCTGCAATTCAATGGCGCCGACGACTTCCCCATCGAGCGCCACCAGCACTAACGAATGGCCGAGTGCGTGACTCTCTGCCTGGTCGGTGGCCACTTCTACCGGCAGCGCCATCCCCTCGGCACGCATAAAGCGGATGCTACCGACGCGCGTGGTGCGCCCGCCAATTTGGGTTTTCAGACCGTAACCGACCTTGTATGCCGCATCCTCTAACAACGGCAAATCCAGTTCATGCTCGCGTGCAGCTTGCAAGATGGCGCGGGCAATGGGATGGCTCTGTTTGGCTTCGGCGGCCGCGGCGTAGCGCAACACATCCAACTCGGCCACCCCGTTATAACAGAGAACGCGGCTGACCGTAGGCTGTTCCAATGTCAATGTGCCGGTCTTGTCAAAGACAACCGTGTCGATCTGTTCCAAGTTTTCAAGCGCACGCCCATCTTTGACGAGAATGCCCCGTTGCGCCGCCACTTGCAGATAGCTCAACATGCTCATCGGCCCAAAGAGCATCATGCGGCTGCCGGGGTAATACCAGAGCACCGCTGCCGCCCCACCCACCCCAGCCAGCGGCCAGGCCAACGCCGTCAGGGCCAAGAGGGGCACCGTCATCTGGTTCAACATGTGATCGGTGCGCGATTGCAGCGTCTGTTTGAAATCGGTGGTCTGGCTCAACATCGTCGTGATCTGGGAGGCGACCGTCGCATCGCCGGCGGTTTCCACCCTAATACAAAGCCGTCCCGCCAGCACGACCGTCGAGGCCAACACCGTATCGCCCTCACCTTTTTCGACTGGCTGCGCTTCGCCGGTCAACATGTGCTGGTCGATTGTGGCTGTGCCTTGGGTAATCCGCCCATCAACGGGAATCATCTGTCCCGCGTGGACCACGACCGTATCACCGACTTGCACCGCGGAAAAAGGCGTCTCCACTTCTACGCCATCGACCAGCAGCCAGACCGTGTTAATTTGGCCGCCAAAGAGATCGGCAACGGTGCGCTTGGCGCGGTTCTCCGTTTTTGAGACCAGATAGTAGTTGGCCAACCCAAAGATCATGCCGAAATTGGCTGTCCAGACATAGCCCCCTGCCAATGCGACCGGAACGGTCAGCGCCCAAATCGCACGGTAGTCAAGCCGCTTCTCGCGTTGATAGACATCCCATGCGTCCTGGAAAAACATGCGCGTGGCATAGAGTGCACAGAGCGCACTGGGCAGGTAGAAGAGCGGCGACACGACAAAGCCCGCGGTTGCCAACCCCAAGCCGGTGGCCGTGATAATCAAATTCTGGCGTGCAGTTGTCTCCGCGTTCTGCTCCTCGTCGCCGGCATAGGTGGCATTGAGCGCCTGTTGCTGTTGTTGACGCGTATCACCAAAGAGATCGCGCGACACGGTTTTTACGCGCGACAACGCCTGCTGCGTTGGGGGCGGCAGCAGGATCGCGCGTTTGGGTTCGCCATCGATGAGGACATCGACGAGGCGTAGTGGGTCGGCTTTGCGGCGGGCGGCAACAGATGCCACCACTACACCACCGGCCAGGGTTAGGGCCGTGAAAAGGGCCATTCGTGACTGCTCCCCCAGGTGACAGTCGCTTGAGAAGCGACTGTCACTGTTCAAACTATTCGCTCTTGCTGATCGTGTGCCACTCAATTTCGGTAAGTGCTTGCGCGGTTACACCGCTGACTTGATTGTTCACGATATGAAATTGATTGACATGATAGGGAATTAGATGACCGCCTTCTTCCGCAATTAGTTGCTGGGCGGCCTGGTAGAGCTCTCGCCGGGCTTCAAAGTCCAACTCGGTCCGTGCTTCATCAAGCAACTGGTCATAGGCAGGATTCTTGTAATATGCTTCATTCCATTTGGCGGTTGAGCGCCATACCTCATTCAAAATTTGGTCTGCAGTTCGCTCGCGCCAATAAGAGACAACAAACGGTTCGACCATCCAGACATCAGACCAAAAGCTATCCGCCGGGGCAATTTCCAGAGAGACGTTAATGCCGGCGGCGGCGGCCTGCTGTTGATACACTTCTGCCAGTGGAATCAGTTGGGCGCTACTGGATGTTGTATAGAGCGTTACGTCAATGCCGTCTGGGTAGCCAGCCTCAGCCAGTAGCGCTTTTGCTCCTTCAATATCCTGGGGGCATTCACCATTCCAGCGATAGGCATCATTGGGCGCCACTGGCGTGTCACAGGAAACCGTCGCTTCGCCATTCATTACCAAGGCAATCATCTCTGCGCGATTGGCGGCCATCTGCAACGCCTTGCGCACACGGATGTCGTCAAATGGAGGGGTGTCGGTGCGCATCACCAGCGTTGTCCAACTACCACTGGGAAAGCGCAACACCGTATAGCTATCATCATTTACAAAGAGATCGGTCTGTGTCGGAGTTGCGTCGAAGAGAATATCGATTTGGCCCGCTTGTTCAGCCAATGTACGCGCCTCAGCATCAGGCAGCGAGATCAACTCGATACCGGCCAACAACGGTTCGCCTTTCCAATAGGCATCATTGGCGACAAATGTTGTCGTGCCATCCGGCGCCAGCGTCTCCAAGATAAAGGGGCCCGTGCCGATGCCTGTTGCGCCAATCGTTTCTGCACTATTTTCCGGAATGATGGCCGTGGCGCGATGGGTGAGCAGCAGCGGGAAATCGGCGTGGCCCTGGCTGAGTTGGAAGACCACGGTCTGGTCATCCGGTGTCTCGACGCTTGCAATCAGATCGAGCAACGACGCCTGTGGAGATTCCGTAGCGGGATCAAGAATGTGCGCAATAGTATAGGCAACGTCCGCTGAAGTAAAGGGCTTGCCATCGTGAAAGGTCACATCATCACGGAGCGAAAAGGTCCATTCCGTCGCGTCCTCATTGGCTTGCCAAGCAGTCGCCAACTCTGGCTGCGGTACACCCGCTTGATCCAAGCGCGCCAAGCGATTGTAGAGCAAAACCATGGCGGCCGTAAATTGAGTCGGTGAGGCAGGATCAAGGCTCTCACTGCCGTTGAAGATCAGCTCATGGGGGAAACGTAGCGTGCTGCGCACACTGGTCGATGATGGCGCAGCCCCAGCGCTTTCCACTGGCGCATTCTCCGAATGCGCCGCGGGTGCGGTCTCAGCTGCGGGGAGAGCGCACCCGGCCAACATGACAATAACGAGCAGCAACACGAAAAGCATTGATTTCTGCTTAGACATTTGATTCTCCTTGTATGATATGAGTTTTTGGATTAAAAATTGATTATTTCATACGCCCCAGCGGTTACGCGGATAACTGCTCCCGATGTTTGCGCTCATCCAACATGGGTTTGATTGCATTGTAAATCCCCACCGGTGAGCTGCCCTGGGTTAGCAGGACACAGAGCGTCATACTCCAGCCAAAAAGCAGCGTGCCAGCAATGCCAACGACGCCAGGCAACAGGGCAGCCAACAGATTGGTACGCATGTTGGCGGCAAAGTCATCGGCCAGTTCAAAGAGCGTCGGCAGTTGGCGCAACGTGCCATCCATGAAGACAATTTCGGCCATGTCGGTGGCGATGCTCGTGGCGCCGCGCAACGAGACCGCCACATCGGCGCTTTTGAGCGCAATTGAATCGTTGATCCCATCCCCCACAAAGCAGACCTTGTGCCCCTCTTCCTGCAACTGCACCACCAGATTCGCCTTATCCTCCGGCAGCACCTCGGCAAAATAGCGGTCAATGCCAAGGTGCGTGGCCAGCCGGTGGGTTGGTGCGTCGTTGTCACCGGAGATGATTACCGTCTCAATGCCGCGGGCGTGTAGACTTTGGATAATTTCCTGCGCTTCGGGGCGGATGGTCGGCTGCAACTCAATCGCGCCGACCACCTCGCCATCCAATGCCACCAACACGAGCGAATGACCTTGGACGTGGCTTTCAATTTGTTGGGCGGCAACTTCGGCGGGCACGGCGATCCCTTCTGTGCTCATAAAGCGCACACTGCCGACACGTGTGGTGCGCCCGGCAATTTGGGTTTTCAAGCCATAGCCAACTTTGTATTGGGCATCCTCCAACAGGGGCAGATCCAGCCCATGTTCATGCGCGGCGCACAAAATGGCGCGCGCAATCGGGTGGCTCTGTTTGACTTCGGCTGCGGCAGCAAAGCGCAGCACATCGGGCTCGGCCACCCCGTTGTAACAGAGCACCCGGCTGACGGTGGGTTGCTCCAAGGTTAAGGTGCCTGTTTTGTCAAAGACGACCGTATCCACTTCGGCAAGCGCTTCCAATGCACGCCCATCTTTGACAAGAATGCCCCGCTCCGCCGCCACTTGCAGATAGCTCAACATGCTCATGGGCCCAAAGACCATCATACGGGCGCCGGGATAATACCAGAGCACGGCCACGGCCCCACCAACGCCGGCCACCGGCAAGGCCAGCGCACTGATACCCAAAATGGGGAGCGCCAGGCGATTGAGCCAGCGGTCGGTGCGCGACTGAAGCGTGCGCTTGAAATCGGTGGTCTGGCTCAGCATGGTCGTGATCTGTGCTGCGACAGTGGCATTGCCCGCCTTTTCGACCTGGATGCAGATGCGACCAGAAAGCACCACCGTCGAGGCCAATACTTCATCACCCACGCCCTTTTCCGCTGGCTGCGCTTCGCCGGTCAACATATGCTGGTCAATGATCGCTGTCCCTTGCGTAATCGCGCCATCCACCGGAATCATCTGTCCGGCATGGACGACCACCGTGTCGTCCTGTTGTACTTGTTCGAAGGGCACCTCGACCTCTATGCCATCGACCAAGAGCCAGACGGTGCGGATTTGGCCGCCAAAGAGATCGGCCACGGTGCGTTTGGAACGATTTTCTGTTTTGGCGGCCAGATACCAGTTGACCCGACTAAAGAGGGAGCCAAAGGCCGCGGCCCAGAAGAAGCCGCCCGCCAGCGCCGCCGGAATTGTGAGCGCGAAGATCAGCCGATAGTCCACACGCCGTTCTTCGACCAACGCAGAATAGGCAACGCGAATCCAGCTCCGCATTACGTAGAGCGTGCAGAGCGCACTGGGCAAGTATAAGATTGGCGTCGCCAGCGCGGCGGCCGATGCCAGGGCCAAACCGGTCGCGGCCACCTTCAAATCCCGTTTGCCGATTGCCTCGGCGCGCGTTTCAGCATCACCGGCATAGGTAGTGCTAAGTGCCTGCTGATATTTTTGGCGCGTGTCCCCAAGGAGATCCTGCGTCAGTTCCTGGACGCGCGTGAACGTCTGCTGGGCTTGCGGCGGCAGCAGGATCGCGCGTTTGGGTTCACCATCGATGAGTGCATCGATTAGACGGGGTGGGTCGGCTTTGCGGCGGGCGGCTATAGCTGCCGCAAGCGTACCGCCCGCAACTGTGATGAGTGTAAGAAACGCCAATATATGTATTCCTGTTCGAATGGAGCGAAGTCAATTCGGGGTAGTATTGCACAAACACATGGAATGAATGTGGAATAGATGTGGGATGTCCCTGGGCAGAGAATGGGAAAATTTGCTACGGCAGTCAACCCCTCCTATAATTAATGAAAGCACTGGTTGAAACCAGCACCTGGCAGCCAAAGTAAGCTAAAGCGCACTGTTTTATAACCCGCTAAAGCAGGCTTTCTCTAATAGACGCAGGCTTATGGAAGTTGATAATTTAAATCGGTAATACGGCACTGGTTGAAACCAGCGATAGAAGTTCACATAGACGACACAGTAGCTCTATGCTCTACATCAATCTTCTAGGCTCGCTTCAAATCTACGTGGGTGATCACTTTACGCCACGCTTTCGCACGCGCAAAGCCCAGGCGCTGCTCATCTATCTGGCCGCCACCAACCGCAGCTGGACGCGTGACGCCTTGGCCACCCTCTTCTGGCCGGAGACAAGCGACGCCGCCTCACGCAAGAATCTGCGCGACATTCTGCCGCCGCTGCGCCGCCAGATCGGTGACTACTTACTTCTGGATGACGAACTCATCGGCTTGAACCCGGATGCCAAGTATATCTGTGACGTTACCCGCTTCAATGCTGTATTGGAAGAGGAGTTGCCGACCGTCGACACCAAGAGCCTGGCTGAGATAGTGGCGCTTTATCGGGGTGAATTTCTCGAGGGTTATACCGGCGCCCGCATTTCGGCTGATTTTGAACTGTGGGCATTGCGCGAGCGCGAGCGCCTTCATCAATTGGCCCTCATGGGCTTTACCACGCTGTGCCGGCGCCAACAGGAGAGTGGTGACCACGAAGCTGCCTTGCTGACCAATCGCCAATTGCTCAAACTTTCGCCCTGGGACGAAGCCGCACACCGCCGGCAAATGCTGTTGCTGGCCCAGAGCGGGCAACGCGCCGCCGCGCTGGCGCAGTTCGAGGTTGCTCGTCAAATGTTGGCCGATGAGCTGGATGTCGAGCCCGATGAGCAAACCATTGCGCTTTACGCGCAGATTGAGGCGGGTCAAATTCTGGCAGAACCATCGGCCTCGTCCACGCCCCCCCCCGCCGCAGCCCCTACCCCTCAGCCCGTGCGCCACAACCTGCCGCGCCAATTAACCAATCTCATTGGGCGCGCAGATGATGTGGAGGCCATCCAACGCTTACTTCAGCAGGAGAATCTGGCTTTGCTCACCCTGGTTGGCCAGGGTGGTGTGGGCAAGACGCGCCTGGCATTGGCCGTGGCGCAGCACTTGCGACAACACGCATCGCCCAATTTCCCCGACGGCATCTGGTTTATCTCCCTGGCCGGCATTGCGCCCGGCGACACCGCTGCCGAGCAGATCGCCGACGCTATTGCCCAAGCGCTGGCGCTATCACTTACCGGGCCCGAGCCGCTCTCTCGGCAGCTGGTGCAGGCGCTAACCGACCAACAATTGTTGCTTATCCTGGATAACTTTGAACACCTGGTGACAGAACAGGCTTTTCTTCTGGAACTGGTCCAAAGTGCCCAGCAGGTGAAAGTGCTGGCGACCTCGCGCGCACAGCTGCATCTGCACGCCGAACATCTCTATCCAGTCGTCGGTCTGCCGACGCCCAGCGAGCCCGAGTTGGACGAAGCCGGCGTAGCGAAACCGGGCATTGTGCGCGGCCCCCGGGGTAATGAAAAAGAGTTGCAGTCGTTCGCTGTGGGGCAATATACAAGCGTGCAGCTTTTCGTTTCGCGCGTGCAACAGCGGCTGCCCGCATTCCAGTTGACCAGGCAAAACCAGTGGCCGATCGGCCGGCTTTGTCGTTTGTTGGGCGGCGTGCCGCTGGGCATAGAGCTGGCGGCGCAGCTCTATGTGGAACAAGGCGCAGCACTGCTCACCCAGTTGATTGCCGAGCTTGAGCAGCTGGATCCACTTGAACCGGCCGCACCAACGCAAGGCATGGCTCACCTGCAAACGCCGGCCATTGACCTGCCGCCGCGACAGCGCAGCATCCGCGCCGTCTTTGAACATTCCTGGCATTTATTAACCGCCGCCGAACAAGAGCTGCTGTGTCATTGCGCCATCTTCCGCGGCGGCTTTACGCGCGCGGCGGCGCTGACTGTGGTTAATGGCAAGGAAGGAACGGGCGCCGACGCCAGCTTGTTGGCGTTGGTGATGAAATCGCTGGTCCGGCGCGATAGCCATGACCGCTATGACCTGCACGAGTTGATTCGCCAGTACGTCATCGATGAATTCCAGCGGGAAGCGCGGCGCGTTCACATGGCAGCCGAAAGACATGCGGCCTACTTCACGGAACTCATGGCTGGCCAAGAGGAGCGGCTTTTGCAAGAGCCGGCATTTCATCAGACGCTGCGCACCGAAATCTACAATATCCGCGCGGCGTGGCGCTGGTGCGTCGAGCAAACGGCAATTGCCGAATTGGCAAGCTGTGTCGTCTGTCTCTTTATCTATCTGCGCTATGCCGGCCAGATCCATGAAGCTGTGGCCCTGGCCACCAAAGCCATCAGCCACCTGCACTCCTTGGCGAACCACGGGCAAGATGATTTGCGCGATCGCTTGTTGGGCTATTTATCTATCTATGCGGCCAGCGCGGGCATTGGCGCCGGGCTGGTGCAAGAGAGTGAGCAGTGGCTGCAAGAGGCGCAAGCCCTGGGCGAACGGCTTACCGATGCGGGGCTGCTGGGCCAGATTTACGCAACACTCACGATCAAATCCTCATTGGAAATGAAAAACCAGCGCATGGCCATGTATGCGCAAAAAGCGTTCCAGCTGGTCAATGCGGACAACTCACCGCATCTGCAACCGGTCATTCTGCGTACATATAGCATTGGCCTGATGCAACAGGGGAAAATTGCAGAAAGTTTTCAGGTCGCCAAAGAGCTCCAGCAGCTGATCCAAACGCGTAACTACCGCTGTATTGCCGCTGAGTCCTTTTTCTTGATGAGCAAGCTCTACGAAGTGCAACAGGATTGGGAGGCCGCTCGGCATATTGCGCAACAGGGCCGCGACCACTGCCTGGCCCAAGAAGTTGCCTTTGGCCTGGATAATGTTGAGGGCAATCTGATCTGGGCGAATCTACAGTTGGGGAACTTTGCGCAAGCCCATGAGTTGGCGCTGGGCTTTGCCCAACGCGCGCGGCGCACCGGCAAACAAGCCGAGCTGCTCTACGCGCTACAGACGCTTGGGCTCGCCGAGGGTGGCTTGGAGAATGGGCAAGCAAGTGAGCGCTACCTGTTGGAGGCGCTCAAGGTAGCCGTCGCTATCAACAGCGACATTCGGCAAATTGAGCTGCACCAACAGCTCGGCATCCTCAGTCTGCATCGAACTGCAAATGACACTGCGCACAAGCATTTCCAAGACGCCTTGCACTGTGCCAAAGCCATCAATCATCTGCCGCTGCAACTCTTGGCGCAAGCAGGGTTGGCGCTCACCGATTTGCGCCAGGGACGGTCCGTGCAGGCGCGGCACGCCGTTGAACCCTTGTTCGATATGGCGCAATCCATCCAATTTGAGGGGTCGGATTACAACTTCTTCTGGCTGGCAACCCATGAAATTTTGGCGGCACAGCAAGAGCCGCGCGCGGCCGCCATTCTCGAGCAGCTGTACCAGACGTTACAAACGCAGGCCGCCAAGATCAAGGACCGCGCCCAGCGCCAGATCTTTTTAGAAGGGATCCCCGCGCATCAAAAAATTATGGCGCTGTGGCAGGAAAGATAGGCCGCTGCTGGGCGCATCAATGAGGAATATAGAAGCTTTCTAAGATGACGCCATGCCGGTCACAGCGCCATCTTAGACTGCTGCATGACTCATGCCACTAACTGCTTGTATCAGCACCACCGGTCAAACTGCTCACCGCACCGGTGAGATTGCCCCACAATTCCTGCGCTTTGTCATCCAGATCGTCCCAAGCCAGACCGGCGCGCAGGTCGGTGCGCACAGTCAAACCGCCGTTGGTCCGTTGATTGGTTGCTGTCTGACCGCGGCGGTCGGTTTTGCTTGCAAGGTTCATTGAAATTTTCATCAGTTTCATCATAGTTCCTTTTCGAAAGTACAGTAACTTTTGTTTTTCGCTTATCAGCCGAAGATGCAAAAGCACAATAATATTTCAGCTGCAAAATTATCGGTTTTTCGCACTTTTCACTGATACGCCTTGCTTTTGTGGTTCGATGCCACTCAGGTACTCTGATATGGCCTTGATCGCCAGTTTAGCAGCCGTGCATGGATCAAACATGGATTGGATGTGGATTGGAACAGATTTTCCCGATGTAAGACACTCGCCATTGGACACGAGAGAAAATGACAAGCAATCTATAATAGGTGAGTCCCCCGAAGCGTCGCAGAAATGCGTTCTACTGTTTTGGCAACCAGAATTTCCGGGGTTTTCCGGTATAGCCCAGGGCGGCGACCACAAGTGCAAAAAGCTGCGCCCTTTGCTCATTGAGATAAAAATGGCCGCCCGGCAAGAGATGAAGTGCAAAGTTACTTTGTGTCAACTGTTGCCAGGCTCGCAATTCATCTTCTGTGACCTGTGGATCGGCATCCCCACCAAAGGCCACAATGGGACAGGGAAGCGGCGCCCTTTCCCGATATTGATAAATCTCAACCAGGGTAAAATCGGCGCGCAACAGTGGTGCGAAGAGATCGCGCAGTTCAGCATCCGCAAAGATTACCGCCGGGAGATTGTTGTAGCGCTGCTGCACTGCGCTGAGAAACAAGTCAATGGTCGGCAAAGTATGGAGCGGCGGTTCGGCGTCAGGCAGAAAAGGCGCGCGCCGGCCCGAGACCAAAAGGTGGGTGGGGGAGTAGCCCTGTTGTGATAACGCGTGCGCCAGCTCATAGGCGATGAGCGCGCCCATACTGTGCCCAAAAAGCGCAAAGGGCTTATCAAGGTAGGGCAGGATATTCGGCAACAGCGCCTGCACGAGATCGGCGGCATTGGTAAATGGATTTTCGCGAATGCGGTTTTCGCGGCCAGGCAACTGTACAGCCCAGACTTCGATTTCTGCCGGCAGATGCTGATGCCAAGTTCGATAGATCGAGGCGGCGCCGCCGGCATAAGGAAGACAAAAGAGCCGACAGTGGGCGTGGTGATTAGGCTGATTGATCCGTAGCCACGCATTTGCTGTGTCAGTGGTTGGCATTATAGGTATATGTCTCCTCTCTATGCCAGACTGGTTTCTCTAGTCAGCGCCGCGTGAGAATCGACGTTTCATTACGCCTGTGCAGCAACAGAATACGCCGAGCATCGACGTGAATTCTGCCGTTCACAAAGTGGCCGTAGACCGATTTATCTCAGCCGATTCGTAGAGATTATGTAGCTGGCGCGGGAAATGAATTCCGTCCCAATAAGCTGTGGCCGTGGCGCCAGGTAGTAGTTCTACCTTGGCAAAGATAATGAGCGAAACGAATGCTACACGACTTACGCAGCACCTATGGAGCGCCAGGAGCAGAGACGATCTTTTACAAGGCGATTCTTCCTCTAGGCTTGCGTAAGTCGTATGCTATAAATACCCTACTCGCTCTTACTGATAAGATGCCAATCGATATATGGCAAATCGCGTGCCTGCATGTTGGAGACCTTGTTGCTCACGATGGAGAACTGGTCGATGTGATAGGGAATCAAATGACCGCCGTCCTCAGCGATCATGCGCTGGGCATCCTGATAGAGCTGACGGCGTGCATCAAAATCAAGCGTCTGACGCGCTTCGTCCAGTAACTGATCAAGGGCTGGGTTCTGATAATAGGATTCGTTCCATGGGGCATTAGAACGCCAAGCCATATTTAGCATTTCATCAGCAGGAAATTCTGCCCAAAAGGTTGTGAAAAACGGTTCTACCATCCATACTTCGGTCCAGAAACCATCAGCCGGGCGGATTTCCAGCGTCACATTGATACCGGCCGCGGCTGCCTGCTGCTGGTAGACCTCTGCTAACGGGACCAGTTGCGGGTTGGCATTGGAAGCGTACAGGGTCACATCCAGACCATCGCTATACCCTGCATCCGCCAACAAAGCTTTGGCCTTTTCAATATCCTGCGGACAGTCACCATTCCAGCGATAGATGTCATTCGGACCAACCGGTGTGTCGCAAGTGACCGTGCCAGCCCCATCCAAGACGAGGTCGACAATTGACTGGCGGTCGGCGACTAAGCGCATCGCCTGACGCACACGCACGTCATCAAACGGTGGCGTATCAGTGCGCATCACTAATCCTGTCCATCTGCCGGAAGGAAAACGCAAAACGGTAAAACTGTCGTCACTTGCAAAGAGATCGGCCTGCGCTGATGTTGCCGCAAGCACGGCATCAAGCTGGCCAGACTGTGCGGCCAGGACCCGTGCCTGGGCCTCGGCTATTCCAGATATCTCGATACCGGCTAGGGCTGGTGGACCCTGCCAGTAGTCATCGTTGGCGATCAAAACGGTTGTCCCCTCTGCATCTAGATGTTCCAGCTTGAAGGGACCGGTGCCAATGCCAGATTCGCCAATGGTGTCGCCGCTCTTCGCCGGGATGATGCCAGCCGTCAGGCTGCTCAACAACAAGGGAAAGTCAGCATGTGCTTTCGCCAATTGAAAGATAATCGTTAGATCATCAGGGGTTTCTGTCCCTGTGATTAAGCTAAACGTGGCTGCTGCCGAGGATCCTGTGTCAGGGTCGAGGATATGGGCAAAGGTATAGGCGACATCGGCAGAAGTGAGGGGCTGGCCATTGTGGAAGGTCACGCCATCCCGCAAGATAAAAGTCCACTCAGTTGCCTCCTCGTTGGTGCTCCAGGAGGCGGCCAGGTATGGCACAGACGCACCGGTCTCATCTTGGCGCGTCAGCCGATCATAAAGCATGCTATTGGCTGAAAAAAATTGCGTTGGGCTGGCAGGATCCAAGCTCTCTTTGCCATTCCAGAGCAAAGGGTGGGCTAAGCGTAAGATACCGCGACTCTCCGCTGAACCTTCTGCGGCAGCACTATCTGAGCCGGTGACCGATTCAGCGGTGGGCAGAGGCGCGGTGCAGGCGTTGCAGAAAATCAGCACGCTCAGGATTAAGTAAATAGAACATAATTGTTTGAACATAATTGTCTCCTTGCTTTTTGTACACGAATTGTATTGCAAAGTAGTGGGCCATCATGCTGTCACGTTGTTGGCGGTGTAAAAGATGTCCGAAAAGTGGTTGTGGCGGACCCCGCATATCCGGCAAGGCGCTACTGACACCGAATTTTTGGGATAAACACGCAGTAGACCGCAACGGCAAGAGATAAGGCCGGATTCACCAGTCGAGACCGACACCTACATCACCAACACCGTTGTGGTGTACTGACACTATCACGACTTACGCAGCGCCGGTGGATCGCCAGGAGAGCATAAGATAGCTGACCTGGCCATTTTCCCTCTAGGCTTGCGTAAGTCCTAACTATATGAGAGCGCTCCTGCCCTTTTCCAACCATTGGGCACAATCAGGACTCAGCACACGCGCCACAGCCTTGTCATAAAGTTCGAGGTCGGCCGCTGTGAGTATATCCTTCCAGCGCCCATTGGTGCCTTTATAGTAAAATGTATTTGCGCCACCTTTCCATATTTCTCGCATGAGCTCACCCCCTGCCTTGATTACCCTTTCCCTGGTCTGGGTTAGGCTGACTGATTCTGCAATCGCTAATATGTCTGCATCGGAAATTGCGATGTCCAGAAAATGGGCCACGCGCGCGATCTCCGTTTCTGAATTTTCAAGCAGGTCATTAAAGTGAACAAAGAGGATGTTGTTCAGATGCCGATAGTTCCACCAGGTTTGGGTGTGATGCATATTGCCCGAATGAGGATATCCTTCACTCTCCCATTCAAACCAGCCCTTTGAGATCCAGGTACGCCAATAGTCACGGATATCTTGGGGACAACGGGGTATGGGAGGGCCCACACGCCCCGGAATGTTATTCAGGGCATCATATGCATCAGCCGTATAATTTGAGTAGTGATTCCACCACGACATAAAAACATCGCGTGCGTCTCGACCAACCACAATGTATTTTACTTGGGGGTAGTAGGGGAGGCCATCTAAGGGGATATGCGCTTTTAGGCAACGACGATTTTCTTGGGCAAGTATCTGTTTTAACTCTTCAATTGACATCATAAAGCGCGCATCTACCCAGGGCGAAACATCCATTAAGTTCGGAATCTCTTGCCCCTGGTAAATTAAGTGAAGCACAATATCCTGCATCCAGCTCGTACCGGATTTATAAGAGGTCGTAACGATAATGTCACCCGCTCGTGGTGTATAATGATCCCAGCGTGTGCTATCAAGGGTATGATTTTGATAGATTCTTGAGACTTTAGGTAATTGACTATTGTTCATGATATTCTCCACAACTCTCTGCTCTACTTTTTATAGATGTTCAGAAAAAGGTCCGTGCGAAGAAACCTGGTTTCTGGCAGAAACCAGGTTTCTTGACTCCGAAAGATTATCTGACTTTCTACAACCCTTCTCGCCCTGCCTTTTTGTCATCTATCGCATACATACCAACTCTCCTTGAATTAGCATTCAGCATTCTTATCGACTGAGCTTGTCGACAAGCAGTTTCGGTTTTGGAAAGCTACTCTTTAGGCGATTTGAAAATCTGGTTCCGTTTTCATGTTGACCTTCTAGTTGACGATGCTTGAGCAATGGCGACCATGCAATTCCCATCCCTGTAAATAAGCTTAAGTTCCAAATCGCCAGCGAGGCTGCAATACCCAAATGGACCAGGTAAGCACCACTGATGATGCAGATGCCTGGAACGATCGCGCTGGCGAAACCGGCTTTCATGGTGGTGTCAAACTCATGACCCAAATTGAATAAGAAAGGCAGTTGGCAAAGGCTTTCATCCATCAACACGATTTGGGCTGTATCTGTGGCGGCTGTGGTTGCACCGCTCAGCGAGATTGAGACTTTGGCGTAGCGCAAGGCGATGGAATCGTTGATCCCATCCCCCACAAAGCAGACAGAGCGCCCTTCACGCTGCAATTGGTCGACCAAGGCCGCTTTATTCTCAGGCAGGGTATTGGCAAAATAGCGGTCAATCCCCAGTTCTTGTGCCAGCCTGCGCGTGGGCTCTTCTTGATCGCCCGAGATAATCACAAGTTCAAGGTTTTTCTGACGCAGCTCTGCAATGACTTGCTTGGCCTCTGGCCGAATGGTAGGCTGTAACTCAATGGCGCCAACCAATCGTTCATTGATGGCCACCATAACGAGCGAATGTCCTTGCGCTTGGCACACTTCTTGCAAAGTCACAATCTCCTCAGGAATGATGATCTCTTCAAGCCGCATATAGCGATCGCTGCCGACGCGGACTGTATGCTCCACGACCTGCACCTTGATGCCGTAGCCCATTTCATAACGCGCTTGATCGATCTTGGGCAGCGGCAGACCCCGTTCATTCGCTGCTTGCAGAATCGCCTTGGCGATGGGGTGCGTTTGGTGATATTCAGCCGCAGCCGCATACGCCAGTACTTCGTTGGCGTCTATCTGGTCGCAGACATGGATATGCGTGACGTGGGGTTGTTCCACCGTAAGCGTACCTGTCTTGTCAAAGACAACGGTATCCACCGTATGCAGCAACTCTAGGGAGCGCCCATCTTTTACCAAAATGGCATGGTTGGAGGCGATATTCAAAAAGTTTAACATTGCGATGGGGCCCGTGATCCGGATATTCATGCCGATGCTGGCCCCCAAAATGGCAACCATGGCTTCATACCCCACCAGCGGCCAAGCCATGCCTGCCAGCAGCAGAGTCGGCAGGGCCATCCGATTCACAAGTTGTAGGCCCTTGGATTCGATCGCCAACTGGTAGCCCACCGTATTATTCAAAATGTGGCCGATCTGTGCAGCAACGCTCTCCGCGCCCGCTTTTTCGACCTGAATACGAATCTTCCCGGCCAGCACGACCGTTGACGCAAAGACCGGATCGCCTTCTTCTTTTTCGGCTGGCTGGGCCTCGCCTGTGAGCGCGTGCTGGTCAATCGTCGCAATCCCTTCAAGAATTGTGCCATCCACAGGAACGGTTTGGCCCGCGTAAATCATCAGCTGGTCACCGACCTGTAGTTGCGCAAATGGTGCTTCGACCTCGACACCATCGACCAAAATATAGACAGAGTCGGGCTGTTCAAAAATGTTCACCAAGCTTTTGGATGAGCGGTCTTGGGTAACGTAAATCAATTTCAGACCCAAATAATAAATCGTCAATGCAAAGCCCCCGACGACATAGTAACCGCCTAGCCATATGCCAATTAGATTTAGTGAGACGAGCACGGCATTTGTCACTCGTCTTTCATGGAATAGGTGATGATACGCTTTTTGTATCACATCGCTCGAACCATAAAGCCCACTGCCTAAACTCACTAACAACAGGGGGGGGAAGACTAACTTCGCCACCGACGCCGCGCCAAAAGTAATGAGTGAAAATAGAATGCCGTGATTTATTTCTCTTTCGTGTGAATCTATTTTCAAAGCGTGCGCGCTTGAAACCATCTCCTTGAATTGTTGGTGACGTGTGCTACCAAATAAGGGATCGATATGCTCTACCATGAACGTTTGATACTTTTCATCAAGCGCTTTGAGCTTCGACGCCATAATGGGTTGCCGTTTTTGGGGGGACAGGATTTGGACAAGATTCTTCTGTTTAATAAAGGCGCGTTTTATTGTCAACTTACCCCGTTTCGTCTGGGACGCGGCCAGATTATCAACCACCTTGGCGCCCGTTATGCCTACTACACAACAACCTGCTACAGCAGAGATCCACAACACAGCTATTTTCCTTTCACACATACGCCTGGCTCGGGTATAGATGGAAATAATTTCCCCGACTGACATATTACGCATGATTCTCACCTATATTCAACCGCAGTTTGCTTTTGAGCACAGGTAATGCCACAAACACGGCACTTTACCGAGTCAGTACACTGCAACGGTGTTGGCGATTCAGGCGTCGGTCTCGATTGGGGAATCCGGCCCTATTTCTTGCCGTTGCGCTCTACTGTGAATACAATCGAACGCGAACTGCAGCGTAGAGTTTGTCATTTTCTCTTTATACAGAACATCGAAAGCACTGTTCTGTTCAGGGGTAAAGTGATGCTGCCAATCGCCGACAACACCCTTTCTCATCATTTGGGGTCTGTTATCTTTCCATTCTGCCCATTGATGGTTTATGTGTGGATTTTTAGCCATCGCAGCAAATCCGCTCTGCTCTAATATATGATCCAAAAGTGCGGGCTCTAGCGAAACAGAAAGAAATTCCGCCATCGTAGTAACAACGGCGGCAAGGTCCTGTTGCATATCTTCATATGTGATAAACAGTATATTCTCTGAGCCTAGACTGGCTTCGTACCAATCCAACACATGGGTAAACCAATCGCCAAAAGGAACCATGCCCTGCATAAAGTTTGATAGATAGTTCTCCCAACTCCCCGAGTATGCCTTGAGGTTTGAGTAAAAGTGGTACCCCGATACGACAGTATCCTTGGGATTCCTGGCAACATAGATATATTTGGCACGGCTACCGCTCACACGAGGCATCAAGGCATAGGAAAGATGACTTTTGATGTAACGTGGACTATCCAAGTTATTGGCGTTGCTGAGTTGTTCCGCTACTTCTATCCGAGGCATAATCTCTTCGATTGTCTTGTCTTGGTCTCTGCCATTATGGGTTAAGAGCCAAACAATTTGCTGTGTCCATGTGGTACCCGACTTTGGATAGGAGACAATAAATAGATCGTCGTCGCGCACATGAAAGTCATTGGCGATCACCTCCAAAATATTCTCTGCAAACCAATACGGCAGAAAGAAATCACCACCTTTTCCATCAGGAAATTTAATCAGTTCCATCTTGCATTTCTCTCTCAGCTAGCTTATATAAGCATCTTAGTTTCAGAAGCTTCATTATGACTGCGCTCTGGCAAGCAGCTTCTTTATTTGCATCGATAACGCTTGCACGTTCGGTTCTTCGATCATGGTAATGTGATTGCCGGGAACAAGATGTACATCGATCGGTTTCGGTGTTAACGCCTGCCATCCCCAAGTGGGATCCTGTTGCGTCATGGCTTCTGTTGGTAACATATCCCGCGCCATGCTTTCTGTGGCGCGCAATAGCGTAATGGGCAGAGCGCCGTTTGGCTGTGGCTCATAGTTACTTAAAGCCAATAGATTTGCCTTGTAGACCTGCCAACTCCGCCTGGTTTCCGCTTTTGTTAGCTCAAGCCCAGCGCGCTTGATACGTGACTGCAAAAATTTCAGTTGATCCTCTTGATTTTGCGAACGTATATAGCTCACCATGCCTTCATCGGGTTCCGCACCTGCTTGGGCAGAAATGGCGTTATACAATCCAACCAGGGAGAAAACAAATTGGGCATCATCCCATGTCGCCGCCTCTTGGCTCTCCCTCAGAAGCGGTACGGGTATATCCAAGATGAGAAGTTGAGAAATTTCATGGCCCAGAAGGAGCAGTTGCTGCGCCATTTCATAGGCTACTTTTCCACCAAAGGAATAACCACCCAAATAATACGGCCCAGTTGGCTGCACCACCTGTAGAGACTTAATATGGTGCGCCGCAATCTCTTCTATCTGCGTAAACGGTATCGTATCTTCATCCATGCCCAACGAGCGTAACCCGTAGAATGGCTGCTCGCGCCCAAGGTGCTGGGCTAAACGCCCAAAGTCAAACGCCGAGCCGAGTATCCCAGAAACCATAAAGAGCGACGGTGCTGATCCCTTTGGCTGAACGGGTACTAGGGTCGAAGAAAAGGCGCCGCCATGCAACTGATGGGTGCTGCGGGCGCCATTCTGGTTGGTTGCGGACGACTCATTACGATGGTCAGTGTGGTCAATCCAGTATCGCTGGCGTTGGAAGGGATAGGTCGGTAAACATAGGTGCTTACAAGCTCTATCTTGATAGAGTGCATCCCAAGCGATTGGCGCGCCCTGTATATAAAGCTCACTCAGGCTTTTGAGTAACTGTTGCTCTTCTTGGTTGGGACGAATCGTTGGTAAGAGCGTCCATTCAGAAAGTTCGGGCAGACACGCATGCAGCATATCCAGTAAAGCAGGTTGGGGACCGATCTCTATATAATGAGTAATGGATTGTTCCTGCAACGAGTCGAACACCTTGACAGAATTGACGGCGGCCATCATATGGTCACGCCAATACGTGGGTGTTGCCACTTCATGCGTCACAAGGGTACCCGTGATGTTGGAAATGAATGCAATACCCGGTGTTGTGAACTCTATTTGAGTGGTGATATGGTCCAATGCCGCAATGTGTTGCGCACTCGCTTTGACGGCGACCATTTGGTCTTCTGCGGGCAACGATTGCATCAGGCGACCGCGTTCGACGATCAATTTTAGGCCGTCTTCAAGAGAAAATACCCCGGCGCTACAGGCCGCCACATACTCACCGACGCCATGGCCCATTACCACATTGGGTTCAATTCCCCACGATTTCCACAACTCGGCCAAAGCGTATTCAAGGGCAAAAATGGCGGGTTGGGTATAGGCAGTTTGGCCCAACAACGCAGTTGTTACATCTTCACCATAAAGCAGATCGAGCAGGCTGACATCGAGGTAAGATTGCAAGATCGTATTGCACTGATCAAGGACTGCTCTGAATCGTGGCTGCGTTTCATACAACTCGCGTCCCATACCCATATAGTAGGAGTCTTCCCCTGTAAAGAGAAAGGCAATCCGCTTGGGTGATGCATCTACGGCACCGGCAGATACAGTAGGTGTTGCTGACTGTGATTGTGCAAAAGCGGCCAATTGTTGGCGCAGTGCTGCTATGGATTCGGCCACCACCGCCAACCGTTGGGCGAACTGATTACGCCCAGTATTGGCGGTAAAACAGAGATCTGCCAACGCAATAGCAGGATGTCTCTCCAGGTGCATCTCATACCGTTCGACCAGATCATGCAACGCTTGATTATCTCTGGCGGATAAGGTCAATATTTCACGGGTGGGTGCAACGATCGCTGCCTCATTCTCTGGTGCAGATGAATCATCGGGTTCTATGGCCGATGGTGCAGACAAGATCATGTGACAGTTGGTGCCACTTAGACCAAAACCACTGACACCCGCAATTGGGTTCTCCGTTGGCCAAGGCATAGCGGTCGTCGTGACCTGGAGCGGCATAGCGTCCCAGTTTACATGGGGTGTTGGATTTTGAAAGTGCAGATGCGCAGGAATTATCCCGTGTTGGAATGATAGTACGACTTTCATCAGCCCAGCGATACTTCCTGCCGCTGCCAGGTGACCAATATTGGTCTTGACCGACCCAATCAAGAGGGGCGTTTCCCGCTTCTGATAGACATGCCCCAATGCGCGTAGCTCAATCGGATCACTAAGCGTAGCCCCAGTGCCATGTGCTTCAATATAGCTAATTTGTTCGGGTGCTAGTCGAGCATTCTGTAAGGCTTGTCGTAGAACCTTCTCCTGCGCAAGTCGATTGGGATAGATCAAGCCGCTACTTGGCCCATCGTTGTTCATGGCAGAACCTTGAATGACAGCCAGAATCTCATCACCATCGGCCACTGCGTCCGCCAATCGTTTCAAAAGGATCATGCCACAGCCTTCCCCGCGCCCAAATCCATCCGTCGACGCATCAAAGGTTTTACAGCGACCATCAAATGACAGGGACTGCATTTGTGACAGCGCGACAAATGGAATTGGAGAAAGCATCAAGCTAACCCCACCGGCCAGTGCCAAATTGCATTCTCCCAACCGCAAACTCTGGCAGGCGAGGTGGGTGGCTATCAAAGACGAGGAGCAATCCGCGTCAATCGCCAGGGCTGGCCCTAGCAACCCCAGATGATAGGCAATGCGACCGGCGGCGTAGCTGCTACCGCTACTAGATGTTGTATACTGGTTGATAGACGATAAGTCATGGAGATGAGACAGCATGCCATGCTCTTCTCCATTAATCCCAACAAAGACACCTGTTTCGCTATTGACCAATTGTTCGGGCGCAAGCCCCGTACGTTCCAGCACCTCCCAGCTTACTTCCAGCAGCAGGCGTTGTTGTGGATCAATTTGGGCGGCTTCGCGGGGTGAAATGTCAAAAAATTGCGGGTCAAATTGATCCACAGCATTGAGAAAGGCCCCTTTCCGAACATACATCTTCCCGACTGTACCCAACTCAGGGTGATAATATTCGTCGATATTCCAGCGTGATTCCGGCATATCCACGACCATATCCGCCCCATTCAGCAAAAGATCCCAAAATTCTTCTGGCGTCTCTGCCCCCGGAAAGCGACAAGCCATTCCGATAATGGCAATCGGTTCATTAGCGGGATAATTAATTTGCCTCTCTGTTGGTAGTTCATCAACGGTGGAGGTGCTAAAAAACTCTTGTAGCAAATACGCGCTCAACGTGGCGATCGTTGGATACTCAAAAAAGACGGTTATCGGTAGTTCAAGCTCTAAACTCTTTTGTATTCGTTGGAAAAGTTCCGTCGACAATAATGAATCGATACCCATCTCGATAAAGCCCTGCTGTGGGTCTGGCGCTTTAGAAAGGCCGAGTACAATACTCACATGCTCATTCAGATGGGTGTGCATCAGTTGGGAACGTTCGCGTGAAGATGCTGTACGCAAACGTTCGGCGAAACTCTCACTTTTTTGTGCACCGGATGGTGGTTGCTCGTTACCAGGCTTGATAGATTGGCTGAATGATGTCGCTGCATTTACAGCCCCCGCCTGCAGCAACGGCGAAGGTCGGGTTGGCACTGATTCTACCCAGTGGCGTTCCCGTTGAAAGGGATAGGTGGGCAAAACAACTTTGCGCCGAGCTTCGGTGTGTGGCTGGTCAAAGCTATTCCAGTCTATCTCCACACCGCGTACATAGAGTTCACCCAGGCTAGCTAACAATTGTGACCATGTTTTGTCAGGGTGTAGGCTCGGCAACCAAAGGCTACTATCATTTAGCAAACACATTCTTCCCAGGCTAAGCAGAATGGGCTTGGGGCCAATCTCTAAAAAGATATCGATCTTGTTGTCGTCTAAAGTCGCCATGCCATCGGCAAAACGCACTGCTTCGCGCACATGGCGCACCCAGTAATCAGGCGAAGCGATCTCATCCGCGACTACCGCCCCAGTTAAATTTGAAACTAGCGGGATTTCGGGTTCACGGTAGCGAATACCTCTTGCTGCTTTTGCAAACTCTTCAAGCATTGGTTCCATTAAGGGAGAGTGGAAAGCATGTGATACCGATAAGGGGCGATACCTGATCCCCTGGTTGGCAAGCTCTGTTAGGAGATCCTGCATCGCAGTAGATTCACCCGCAATAACCACACTCTGTGGACCATTGATTGCGGCTATTGAGAGCCGCTGCTTATCAAGCAGGGGTTCCACTTGCTCACGGTTTGCCAATACCGAGACCATTTTGCCATTTTGGGGCAATGCCTGCATCAGACGGCTGCGTTCGGCGATTAGCTTGAGACCATCTTCCAACGAAAAGACACCTGCAACACAGGCCGCCACATATTCGCCAACGCTATGGCCCATCACCATGTCCGGTTCGATTCCCCATGCGCGCCACATCTGTACCAATGCATATTCAAGCGCAAAAAGTGCTGGTTGGGTATAGGCAGTCTGATCAATCTCTGGCATGTTCGTGATGCTGGACTCTGGATCGGGATACAGCAGATCCAGCAGTGGTCTATCTAATCGCGGTTGTAAGATTTGGGCACAGCGTTCTAACGCCTCACGAAAGATCGGTTGGGTCTCATATAATTCGCGCCCCATCTGCACATATTGAGAACCTTGACCGGTAAAGAGAAAGGCGATTTTAGGCGTACGTTGATTCGCTAGCACACGCCCTTGGGCGATGCCTGGCTGCACGTTGCCCGCTTGATACGCGGCCAGTTGCTCTTGCACCTCTTGATGCGTAGCAGCCGCCAAGGCTAACCGATGATCAAAGTGGCGTCGTCCTATATGGGCCGTGTAGCAAATATCGGCCAAGGAGGCGTCTGATTCACTTAGAAAAGATGCGTACTGTTGAACCATTGCAACCAAAGCCTCTTTGCTTTTGGCACTCATTGTCAGCAGATGCAACGGCCGCTCATTTTCAATGGGGGGATGTTCGCGAGGCGATACTTCTTCCAATATAATGTGGGCATTGGTGCCGCTAAAGCCGAATGAGCTAATACCGGCAATCCGGCTTCCAGTCGCAGGTTCCCACGGCTGGCATTGGGTCGGAATTTCAATTGACGAGCGATCCCAATCGATATAGGGGTTGGGGGTTTTCAAGTGCAGATGCGCTGGCATTTGACCATGTTGCAACATCAAGACCGTTTTTATCAGCCCGGCCATCCCTGCACCGGCTTCCAAATGCCCAATATTGGTTTTGACAGAGCCCACCCATAGGGGCTCTGTGCGTTTACCAAAGACCGCACTCAGTGCATCAATTTCGATGGGATCGCCCAAAGAAGTACCGGTGCCGTGGGCTTCGATATAACTCACTTCAGATGGTGCGACCTGGGCATGTTTCAAAGCTTGTCGAATGACGGCCTGTTGCGAAGAACCGCGCGGGGCTGTCAACCCGCTACTTCGCCCATCATGATTCAGCATTGAACCCCGAATCACGGCTAAAATTCGATCACCATCAGCCTGGGCGTCAGAGAGGCGCTTCAGCACGACAAAACCACAGCCT
This sequence comes from Caldilineaceae bacterium, assembly GCA_020634755.1. Classification (GTDB taxonomy): domain Bacteria; phylum Chloroflexota; class Anaerolineae; order Caldilineales; family Caldilineaceae; genus JACKBC01. The sequence continues at coordinate 206,340 of JACKBC010000002.1, forward strand.
TCACCGCGTACATAGCCATTTGCGGCTGCATCAAAGGTCTTACAGCGACTATCGGGCGACAACATGTGGGCTTTGGCTAGGCTAAGTGTAGTCTCTGGCTGTAAGATTAAATTGACGCCTCCAGCCAAGGCCAAATTACATTCGTTGTTGCGTAGGCTCTGGCAAGCTTGATGGACTGCCACTAGCGAGGAAGAACAGGCTGTATCTACGGCGACACAGGGGCCTGTTACACCAAGCATATAAGAAAGCCGCCCCGCCGCCACGCCATAGGAATTCCCCGTTGCCGAATATAGATCGTTCTGGTTATTAAACTGGTTAGCCGACAACTGATCGTACTCGGTGTTGGCGATACCGATGAAAACGCCCGTTGCGCTGTCAAAGGCAGGGATCAGCGCCGCCGACTCAAGCGCCTCCCAGCTTACTTCCAACAGCAGACGCTGTTGGGGATCCATACTCACAGCCTCACGAGCCGATATCGCAAAAAAATTGGCGTCAAAGGTATCTACGTGCTTTATAAAACCACCTTGGCGGACAGACATCTTCCCTGGCGCATCTGGATCTGGATCATAATACGCATCGTTATCCCACCGGTCTTGGGGAATATCTTCAATGGCGTCTATGCCATTGCGCAACAGTTGCCAAAATTTTTCCGGCGTATCTGCCCCGCCGGGGAAGCGGCATCCCATGCCAATAATGGCAATCGGTTCCGTCCTTTGGCGTTGGGTCGCTTCTAGTTGCGCTTTTAACGATTTTATCTGAAGAAAAGCGTCCTTCATTAACGATTTCTGGTCCATTGTTGATATCTTTACCTCTGTCATAGGAGTGGCACTTCTGTAAGCTCTTGGCTCAACAATGCGGCCATCTCCTCTTCGGATAGCAGGTCTAACTCTGTCTCTTCAACAGCATCCGCCGTATCTCGCAATGGCGCCGCTATGGCAGATTCCTCTGAAGCCGATGCTAGTTCTGTCATTTTCGAAAGTAGATGGTCAGCCAGCAAGTTGAGGGTAGAATAATCAAATAACAAGGTGGCGGGAAGTTGTTCTTCGAATGTCCGTGCTAACTGATTGCGTAGTTCAACCGTCATCAACGAATCTAATCCCAAAGTCATCAACCCCTCGTCTGCGGGAATCTGCTCCGGCTCGCGCCAACCCATGACCTTGGCGGTTACAGTTCGCACATGTGTCATGACGATGTTGCGGCGCTTTCGCGCGGAAGCTTTCTCTAGCTGCTGGCGGATACTGAGCTGTTCCGCTACGGCACCTGAAACAGACGCGCAGTCAAAAATTTCGAAGAAGGGTGCTTTCCGACCATTGTCCGGTGCAAGAAATTGCGCCCACTCTATGGCAGCTACCGCAACCGATGGCTCAGGCTGACTGTGGAACAGTGGGGCCATGAGATGAGCAAAGATATTCATCCCTTGTTCGGGTACAATCGCACCAAGACCTTTTGTCCCTGTAAAGCTCGTTGTCGGCATCGCGCGCCCCGTCTCTGTCGCAGAGCCAACCGAAGACCAAACACTCCACGCAATGTTTAAGCTGCGTAGATTCTGCCCAGCTCGATAGTGTGCAAAAGCATCAAGAAACGTATTGGCGGCTGCGTAGCTAGCTTGTTCTTGATTTCCAAAGAGTCCTGCCACGGATGAGAAGAACACAAAGAAATCCAGCGACATCGCCTGCGTTCGCTGATGGAGATTCCATACGCCAAGCATTTGGGGGATCAATACCTTCCGGAAATGTGTCCAATCCAGTTGCAAGAGGGCTTCATCATCCAACAGGCTTCCAACGTGCACGATGCCTCTTAAAGGATGCGCTGTGTGAATTTGGGCAAGGGCGTGGGCGACCTGTTCACACTCGGCAACATCCGCCTGCACAATGGTGATTTCGGCGCCCAATGTTCGGAGGGCCTCTAGCTTTGGCTGAACGTCGGGGTTAGGTTGGTTCTGCTCCACTAACATGAGATGGCAAGCGCCTTGCTGGATCAACCGTTCCGCCGTCAACAATCCCAATTCACCTAGCCCTGCTGTAATCAGGTACGTGCCATCTGCGCTAATCGGCCGATTAGCAGACTTTGAGTGCGCCTTGGTTTGTTCTGGAGCGCGAACCAGTCGCGCCACCAAGCGGCTCTTCTGGCGTAAGGCCACTTGTGGTTCGTGGTTTGCTGGTGATGCTGCCATGACCTCCGTATAGAGTGCTTTCCCCTGCGCTTGGGGGGACATCTGTGCGTCTAAATCAAGACAAACACAGTGGAGGTCAGGATGTTCAAGGGCGATGGTACGCCCCATGCCCCAAAGCGTGGCTTGGGCGAATCCACTGACTAAGTCGCCCTCCATGACCAATTGTGCACCTTGTGTCACAAGCCATAGATCCGGGGAGGGTGGCTGAGATTGCAGTATCGCCTGCGTGAGCAACAAAGCTGTGCCACAGCTACTTTGTAGCGTTGATTCTAAATCTGTGCTGGCTTCAATGAGGGGCGCGTCCAAACTCCACAAGTGAACAACGCGGGATGGCGCCGGTATCATCTCCAGTAAACGCTGGTAATCAGCGATTAGCAGCGGATTGATTTGGAAGACATTTTCACCCAGTTGTTTGTATTCACTCCCGGGCCAGACCAGAATCGGTTGCCCCCTTTGGGTACGCAGGCTCTCTGCTACGGATTCTCCAACACCACCAACATCGGTAAAGAGCAGCCATTGCCCTTCCTGCTTTGCTGCTCCGGCTTGCGCAAGCATCAGTGTGTGGCTGTGCTGTGTTGATGCTTCTGGCACATGAGTCACTGCTTTGAAGCCGCTGGTGAGCAGTTGTTCTTGCCATTGCTCTGCACTCAGCAGAGGATGGTCAGGCCGAATAGCCGTATCCGTAAAGCGCCACCACTCCTCTGCCAGACCAAAGGTCAAATCGACCCACCTATGGCGGTTGGTCATTTCCAGCAGCAGCAGCAACCCATCTGGTTTGAGTAATTGCTGAATGTGGGCCAGGGTCTGACTCAAATCTTGCGTTGTGTGCAAAACATCAGATGCAATCACCATATCATATTGGTGAGGCGAGAAACCTTGCTCAATAGGTGCTTGTTCGATGTCTAAGAGTCCATATTGGATAAAGTCATACGCTGCAAATGCCTCTTCCGCCTGGACAAGGAACGCACGTTCAATATCAGTAAAGAGATACTCCGTGCGCTCTGCCGGGAGATGGGGCAGAATAAGCTCAGTCGTGCTGCCTGTTCCAGCACCCACTTCTAAAATACGTAGCCCCTGTGCGGCCGGCAATTCTTTAAACGCATTTTGTATGGCTTCCTGTATCAACTGGCTCATCACCGGAGCGGTCGGAGAATCCTGGTAGACTTCAGCAACCAAGCTGGCATCGCCACCAGGAAATAGTAACTTTAGCGGGTCTTGTACACCGCGCAGCACCTCAGCTAACTTCTGGGCGCAGCGGGCAAGCAATCTCTGTGGAGCTGGCGTGTCTTCTGTGGTTATCTGGGGAATTGAGGGAATTTGCGCTTTGTGGATGACCACCCAATAAGCGCCTTCGCGCTGCACGATCCCTTCTTCGGCCAGCATTCCCAGCAGACGATCCAGTAAACGCCCATAGCGGTGGATAACGCTTAGTTGGGTCATAAGCTGCTCGGTGCGTAGGCGCAGCCCCGGCTGCCAATCAAAGCCGAGCGCATCCAAAGCTGATAGAACATAAGCAAGACTTATGGCCTCCAATTCATTCTCGCCCTGAAGTAGGCGGCTCCAATCAATGTCTGCAGTCCGTCTATGAAACTGTGTCGTTAACACCTCTGAAAATTGCTGGAGCGTTGGGAGATAGGTGGTCGGCAAGCCAAAGTGCGGTCGCGGTTGCCAATCGACTGTATAGAGCCACTCTGCCCACTCCGGCATAAGATGCAGTACCTCCCGCGTGATCGTTTGTGTTTCTACGCCTGCTAATTCGGCGAGCACACGCCCATTTTCATCTAACAGGGCGATCTCCCACTGACCCTTCTCGCCCTGTTTTACATAACACCACCACATTCGTCCCTGCACCTGAGTATATAAGTGTACTGCGGCAATGACGCTTGGCAGAGCGAAGGTGTCTTGTCCTTCTTCAGATGCAAGTACGCCAATCGTCTGCAAGCAAGCATTCAGAAGCCCGGGATGCAAGACATGGCCTTCGAGCGTCCGTATTTCTTGCGGACGTTGCAGCTTCACCAAGGCTTCACCTTCGCCACACCAAATCTCTTCCATCCATTGAAAAGTTGGCCCCAGGCTAATCTGTTGCGCGGCGACAGTCTGGTAAAATGCGGAGGTATCTACCTCAGTGGTGCAGCGCTTCAGCAGATCATCAAATGGCAAGTTCTTGGTGCTACTTTGCGGCTTGATGAAGACGCGGCCCGTGGCATGTGTCAAGACATTTTCAGTGTCTAATTCGTTCTCCGCGAAGCTAATCACCTGAATTTCGGCCATTTGAGGCTCTGTCGTTGAGGATAAGATCACCTGAACGCGCCGCGCCCCTGCATCGGGGATGACGAAAGGGGTGGGGAAACGTACATCTTCTAATAGACAGTTTGACACACCGAAGTGAACCTCCACCGCAGATAGGAGCATGGCAAGGTGAACTGCCCCCGGCAAAACAGCTACATCATGAAGCCTGTAATCGCCTGCAAACGGAAAAGTCTGGATGCTGAATTCGGTTTCGAACAATGTCGCCTTGTGCAAGGGTGACTGAATCATCTTATCAAGCAGGGGGCGCACACGAGAGAGCTTTGCACTGTCCAGAACCGGTTCCAGCCAATACCGTTGGCGCTGGAAGGCATAGGTCGGCAAGGAAGCTTTGCGACGCGCCTGGTGATATGCCTGGTCAAAACTTTGCCAGTCTATGTTTACGCCATGAACATACAATTCACCAAGACTTGTCAATAGCTGTGACCATTCGCTATGAGGCCGGAGTGAAGGGAGCCAAGTAGCTTCACTTTCGGGGAGACAAAGTTGCCCCATTCCAAGCAAAATGGGCTTGGGGCTCATCTCTATAAAGATATCAATCTGATTTTCAAACAGCGTGACAATGCCATCTGCAAAGCGCACAGCTTCACGCACATGACGCACCCAGTAATCCGGCGAAGTCACCTGGTTGGCAGCTAGTTCACCACTTAGATTGGAGACATAGGCAATTTGGGGTGGGTGATAGTCAATCTCCGTGGCGACCTGGGCAAAGGAGGCAAGCATGGGCTCCATCAGTGGTGAATGGAAAGCATGTGATACTGCCAAGGTTTGACATTTGATGTCCCGACTAGATAGCTCAGATACAACTGTCTGCACCGCTGCGCTCTCCCCCGAAATGACCACGCTGCGGGGGCCATTGATGGCCGCGATGGAGACCTTTTGCGCATCGAGCAGCGTTTCGACTTCTTCGCTGCTCGCTAAAATGGAGACCATCTCGCCATTTTGGGGGAGAGCCTGCATCAAGCGGCCGCGCGCCGCGATCAGCTTGAGGCCATCTTCCAGGGAAAAGACACCTGCCACACAAGCCGCCACATATTCGCCTGCACTGTGACCCATCACTACATCTGGCTCAATGCCCCATGAACGCCATAATTGCACCAATGCATAACTTACAGCAAAGAGGGCTGGCTGTGTATAGGCGGTCTGGTCAATATCTGCTCGTAGTTCATCAGTTTCCGGATCGGGATAGATGATACTTAGCAATGGCTTGTCTAACAACGGCTGCAAAATTTGGTTGCAGCGGTCCAATGCTGCGCGGAAGATGGGTTGCGTTTCATATAGTTCGCGCCCCATCTGTAGATATTGGCAACCCTGGCCCGGGAAGAGAAAGGCTATCTTGGCAGCCTGATGCATATTGGAAACATAGTTTTGCGCAATACCCGAAGATATTTCACCAGCGCAATATGCGGTCAATTGCGCTTTCATCTCTTGCGTAGAAGCGGCTACCACGGCCAGCCGATGCCCAAAGTGCCTTCGCCCTGTATGGGCGGTGTAGCAAATGTCCGCAAGGGAACTATCTGTGTCATCGAGAAAGGCTTGATAACGCTGGGCGAGTTCCAGCAAAGCTTCTTCACTCTTAGCACTCACGGTTAATAAGTGTAGAGGTCTTTCCATTGTGTTTACCGTCGGCATGCGACGGGGGGGCTCCCCCAACACAATGTGGGCGTTGGTACCGCTAAAGCCAAATGAGCTAACTCCCGCAACGCGTTGGCTGGTGGCAGGTGACCAAGGTTGAAGCTTTGTAGGAATCTCAATTGGGTAGTTTCCCCAATCGATGTAAGGGTTTGGCGTGTTGAAGTGCAAATTGGGGGGAATTTGACCATGTTGCAACATCAGGACGAGCTTAATGAGCCCAGCGATTCCCGCTGCGCCTTCCAAATGTCCAAGATTAGTCTTGACTGAGCCAACGCGTAGTGGTTCTGAGCGTTCGCCGAAAACAGCTCCCAAGGCATCAATCTCAATCGGATCGCCCAATGAAGTCCCCGTGCCATGCGCTTCTATATAGGTAACCTCTGAGGGTTTGACATTTGCATTTTTCAACGCTCTGCGAATAACAGCTTGTTGGGATGGGCCTCTTGGTGCCGTCAAGCCGCTACTGCGTCCATCCTGGTTAATCATGGAGCCGCGGATGACAGCCAAAATGTTATCTTCATCCTTGACGGCATCAGAAAGTCGCTTCAAAACAACAATGCCGCATCCTTCACCACGCACAAAGCCATTTGCTGCGGCATCAAAGGTTTTGCAACGATTATCGGGAGCCAACATATTGCCCTTGCAGAAGGCAATCATGGTTTCAGGCTGCAGGATCAAGCCCACGCCTCCGGCCAACGCCAGCTCACATTCCTGACTGCGCAGACTCTGACAGGCTTGATGGATTGCCACCAGAGAAGAGGAACAGGAGGTGTCTACAGCAACGCTGGGGCCAGTGATACCGAGCGTGTACGAAAGCCGACCAGCAGCCAAACTGGCAGCATTGCCGGTTGCCGAATATAAGTCGTTCTGATCGTTGCTTGGTGGCGCGTATTCACTGCCGCAGATGCCGACAAAGACACCGGTTGCACTGTCAAAGACGGGGATCAAGGCCGCCGATTCGAGGGCCTCCCAGCTCACTTCCAATAGAAGCCGCTGTTGCGGATCGACACTCATGGCTTCACGCGGTGATATGGCGAAGAAATTAGCGTCGAAGGTATCGACCTCTTCTAAAAATCCGCCATGTCGTGTGTACATTTTTCCCGGTACGTCTGGATCTGGATCGTAATAGGCATCAACATCCCAACGACCTGGAGGAATCTCAATGACCGCGTCCTTTCCATTGCGCAGTAGATCCCAAAATTTAGCTGGCGTATCTGCCCCACCAGGAAAACGACATGCCATACCAATAATCGCAATTGGTTCTGTGATCTGTTGCTGGGTTGCTTCTAATTGCGACTCTAATTCGTCAATGCGAAGCAATGCATCTTGGATTAATGTACGATAATCAATACTCGTATTCGTCATCTTTTGCTATCCTGTACTTAGGCCTGCTTTTTGATTCTCTGTGCCAACAGGGCCGCCAACTCATCCTGCGCCAATGAATCCAAATCAGTTTTCTGCACTTGCTGATTGAGCGTATCCGCCGAACTTGGCTGTGCGTGTCGTTCTACATATCCTTTTGCTTCAGCGTCAACATCCAATGTTTCTTCTTGCTCAACCACTTTTGACAAAAGAAAATCAGCGAGTAAATTTAAAGTGGAATAATCAAATATCAGGGTAGCGGGAAGTTGCGCTTCCAATCCCTTTGCCAACTGGTTACGCAGTTCAATCGCCATCAGCGAATCCAACCCCAATGTCATCAAACCCTCTTCTGGAGAGATCTGTTTTGGATCACGCCATCCCAAGACCTTGGCGGCAACTGTCTGCAAATGTTGTAGCATGAAAGCATGCTGTTGCTTCGCAGGGGTCTGCGCCAATTGTTGGCGAAAGCTGAGCTCTTCAACCGTTACGGCGGCAGCAGCAGTGGTTACAGCGGAAAAGCGCTCGAAGAACGACCTATTGTGGCCAGCGCTCGTTGCCAGGAATTGTTGCCACTGCACCGGGGTGGCTGCAACAACGGGAACGGGTTGGGTCAAAAGGTGCATAAAGATATCGATTCCCTGTTCCGGTGCAATTGCGCCCAAGCCCTGCGCCTCGATATCGGACGCCACGTCTGCTGCTGTGCCCACCTCAGACCAAGCCCCCCAAAGGATGCTCAAAGCAGGCATATTTTGCCCTGCTCGATAATGGGCAAAAGCATCAAGGAATGTATTGGCCGCCGCATAATTGGCTTGACCTTGGCTACTAAGAAGCCCCGCCGCGGACGAAAATAGGACAAAGAAGTCCAGCGGCATCTCCCGTGTCAACTGATGCAGATTCCAGGCCCCCATCATTTTGGGCGCAAGCACCTTGCTAAATTGCGGCCAATTCTGGCGCAGGAGTACGCCATCTTCTAGGACACCGGCCGCGTGGATGATGCCACGCAAGGGATACTGTGGATTGATCTTGTCAAGCGCTTGTGCTACCTGTTCATGGATTGCAACATCCGCCTGAACAATGGTGAGTTCGGCCCCCATTGCCCGCAAGCTTTCCAATTGGGGCCGAATTTCGGGCTTGGGTTGGCTCCGCCCCATCAGCACGAGGTGACGGGCGCCTTCCTTAACCAGTCGCTTTGCTACCAGTAGTCCAAGCCCACCTAGCCCGCCAGTAATCAAATAAGCCCCATCTTCGACAATCGGGAGCTTGATGCTCTGCGATGGTTCTTGTCTCTGCTCGGCATAGCGCGTAAGCCGGGCAGTCAGGCGACGGTCTCGACGCAATGCAACCTGCTGTTCGCGATTTGTAGATGTAGCTCCCATAAGTTCTGCACAGAGCATTTCACCCTGCGTCTCAGACGACATCTGTGTATCCAGATCCAAGCAGACGCAATTGAGTTCAGGATGTTCGAGCGCAATGGCGCGTCCCATACCCCAAAGGGCGGCTTGCGCAAAGCCACGGGTTGAATCTTCGGCAACGACGGTCTGTGCGCCCCGAGTTACTAGCCATAAACTGGGATAAGCAGAAAGCGTTTGCAACATGGATTGCACGAGCAGTAGTGTCGTACCGCAGCTTTGCTGTGAGGCTGCTTCCAGATCTGCTGCAGTCTCAATCTTGTGCGAATCTAAGCTCCATAGATGGACAACACCCGCTAATTCCGGCACAGCTTGCAGCAAACGCTGATACCCACCAGCTTGGCATGGGTCGATTTGAAAAGTATGCTCATCCAACTGTTCATAGCCGTTCCCGGCCAAAACCAAAATCGGCTGCTCGCCTCGTCTTCGCAGATGGGTTGCCAGGGCTTCTGCGGCCCCATTTCTGTCGGCAAAGAGCAACCAATGTCGCCCCTGGGTCGTCGCGCCAACTTGAGCTACGAATACCTTCTCAATCATATGTCCTGCTGCAAAGGGTTCTTCTGGCACAGAAGCCACCTCTTGGAAACCGGCGGTTTGCAAAAGGTCTTGCCATTGGTGAACGCTGAGAAGTGGATGGTTTGGGCGAATGTTTGTATCTGTAAAGCGCCACCATTCCTCCGTCAAGCCAAAGGTCAGATCGATCCATCTGCGGCGAGCGGTTGTTTCCAGAATCAAAAGGATGCCGCCAGGTTTGAGCAATTGTCGAAGGTGGCCCAGCGTCTGGCTTAAATCTTGCGTTGTGTGCAGAACATGGCTCACAATGATCAAATCATACAGATGCGGTGTGAAACCTTGGGGGGTTGGTGGCCGCTCAATGTCTAACAGTTCATAGCGTACAAAATTATATTCTTGGAATTTTTCTTGGGCTTGCCCCAGAAACGTTCGCTTACCATCAGTAATAACATACTCTGCGCGCTCTGCAGGCAGGTGCGGCAGAATATGGCCGGTAATGCTACGGCCTGTACCAGCCCCCACCTCCAAAATGCGTAGTCCTTGTTCCTGTGGCAACTGTTCAAGAGCCGTTTGTATGGCCTGCTGGATCAGTTGGTTGGCGACCTGGGCAGTAGATGAGTCTTGATAAATGTGGGCACCCAACCCATTATTCCCTTCTGGGAATAGTATCTCTAGTGGTTCTTGAACCCCGCGCAGTACCTCGGCTAATTTTGCGCCGCAACGGGTGAGCAGTTGGAGCCCAGCGTTATCACCTGCGGCTGCGATCTGGGGCATGGGTGGGATATCGGGTTTGCGTTTGACCACCCAGTGTGTACCATCATGGCGCACAATACCTGCTTCGGCGAGTATCCCCAATAGACAATCTAGCAAGCGCTCATAGCGGCGGATAATGCGCATCTGCGTCATGAATTGCTCGGTACGCATACGTAAGCCGGGCTGCCAGTCAAAGCCAAGTTTATCTAAGGCAGATAAAACGTAAGCCAGGCTCATGGTTTCTAGCTCTTCTTCTGCCTTAAGTAATTGGGGCCAATCAAGCTCGGCCGCTTCTCTATGAAACTGTGCGGTTAGCGTCTCAGTAAATTGCTGAGGTTTGGGTAGATATTCTGGGAGCAGCCCAAATTGCGCCTGTGGTTGCCAATCGACTGCATAGAGCCAATCTTGCCACGCAGGTGCTAGTTGGAACGCTTCAGCAGGAGCCTCACGCCCTTGAAATCCTAAAATTTCACCCAATACGGCGCCATTGTCATCTAACAGATAAATGTTCCATTGATTGTTTTCCAGCTCTTGCGCATAGCACCAGCAGGCCACACGCCCGGCTTGGGTTGCGCTGACTGGGTAGAGATAGATTTCCGCTGCAGCAAAGGGCAGTGAAGCCAGGTTTGAGAATTGCGCAATCGTAGGGGCAGAGGTTGCTTGGAGCCCAGCATCAAGTAAACCCGGACGCCATAAATATTCTAGCGCTGAGCTTATATTTTGCGGACGCTTTAGCTTGATAACAGCTTTATCCTCACCAGTCCAGATTTCGTCCAGCCATCGAAACGTAGGGCCAAAGATGGTCTGTTGTTTGGCAATAGCAGTATAAAAGCTTGGGCCATCGATCTGCATTGGGCATTCTGACCGCAATTCGTCAAGTGAAAATGTCTTTGCACTGCTTTTTAATTGCACGCGTACACGTCCCGTTGCGTGGGTTTGAACTTCCTCATCCTTGCCAAAGCTAATAACCTGAAATTCAGCCGTTTGATGTTCGACCACGTTTGTGAAGAGCACCTGTACTGTACGAGATCCTTCTTCTGGAATGACCAATGCTTGTGGAAAAATTACATCCTCCAACAGACAGTTTGGCGCATCAAATAGAATCTCTGCCGCCGAGAGAGCCAGTTCTAACTGACAGGCCCCCGGAGAAACAACGGTTTCGTAGATCCGATGATCATTCAAAAATGGGAAGTTCTGAAGGCTGAATTCGGTCTCAAAGATGGTGGACGCGTGCCAGGGTGATTTCACCATCCTGTCGAGCATGGGCCGCAATCGAGCAAAGCGTTCGGTCTGTTGCGCAGGCTTCAGCCAGTAGCGTTCACGCTGGAAGGGATAGGTGGGTAAGACAACCTTGGTACGTGCTTGGGCATAGGGTTGGTCAAATCCGTCCCAGTCTACTTTTACACCGTATGTATACAGCTCGCTAAGACTCATCAATAATTGTGGCCATCCTCTATCAGGACGAAGGCTTGGCAACCAAATGGCATTGCTGTCAGGTAAGCAGAGCTGCCCCATACCAAGCAAGATCGGCTTGGGGCCGATTTCCAGAAAAATATCAATCTGGTTATCATCCAAGGTTGCTATCCCCTGTGCAAACTGCACGGCTTCGCGTACATGACGCACCCAATATGTTGGATCTGTAACTTCATGAGCGATCAACTTGCCAGTCACGTTTGAAACAAGTGGCATCTGGGGCTGGTTATAGTTGATTTCCCTGGCAACCTGGAAAAACTTTTCTAACATCGGTTCCATCAGCGGTGAATGGAACGCGTGCGATACAGATAAGGGATGGCACTTGATGCCTTGATTAGAAAGGTTAGTTACGATGAGCTCCACAGCATCGGCTGCCCCCGAAATGACAACACTCCTTGGGCCGTTGATTGCGGCGACAGAAACTTGCCCTTCATCTAAGAGCGGCTCTACTTCTTCGCGGCTGCTTTGGATCGAGGCCATTGCACCATTTTGCGGCAACTCTTGCATCAGGCTTCCACGGGCGGCAATTAACTTTAGGCCATCTTCTAACGAAAAGACGCCTGCAATACAGGCCGCCACATATTCACCCACACTGTGGCCCATCACCACATCCGGTTCAATGCCCCAAGAACGCCACAACTCGACCAAGGCATACTCAAGCGCAAAGAGGGCTGGCTGAGTGTAAGCTGTTTGGTCAATGTCGCTTAACGCTTGTTCGCTAGAACTTTGATCTGGATAGAGAATTTCCAGGAGCGATTTGGCCAGCAGCGGCTCCAAAATTTGATTACAGCGCTCCAGAGCCTGGCGGAATATTGGCTGTGTCTCATACAACTCACGCCCCATCTGCACATATTGAGACCCTTGTCCCGTAAAGAGAAAAGCGACCTTTGGTATTCCGCGTGTCGTTGGTACATAGCCCTCGATAACACTAGGGTGCATCTCGCCTGTGCAATAATCATTAAGCTGCGCCAGCATTTCTGGACGGGATGGCGCAGCGAGAGCTAGCCGATATCCAAAGTGGCGGCGTCCCGTATTGGCGGTGTAGCAAATATCAGCAAGAGATGTATCTGAGCCATCCAGAAGAGACCGATAGCGTTGGGCTAGCTCAGCCAGGGCTACTTGATTTTTGGCACTCAAGGTAAGTAAATGCCACGGTCGCTCAATTGGATTGACTTTCTGTGTTTGGATGGGGGCTTCGCCCAAGATGATATGGACATTGGTTCCGCTGAAGCCAAACGAGCTAACGCCAGCAATGCGCTCGTTGTTGGCCGGTGACCATGGTTGGCATGTCGTAGGAATCGCCACAGGCCATTCGTCCCAATCAATGTGGGGATTCGGAGTATCCAAGTGTAGATGGGGTGGAATTTGTCCCTTCTGCAACATCAATATTATCTTGGTGAGTCCAACAATACCGGCGGCACTTTCTAAGTGGCCAACGTTGGTCTTGATAGAGCTGACCCATAGCGGTTCTGTCCGTTCCCCAAAAACTGATGCTAGAGCGCTCATTTCAATGGGGTCACCCAGCGCAGTACCGGTGCCGTGAGCATCAATATAGGAGACCTCGTGGGGTTTTAATTTGGCATTTTTTAGTGCCTGGCGGATTAATTGCTCCTGGGCGCGTTCATTGGGCGCGGTTAAGCTACTGCTTGGGCCATCGTTATTCATGGCTGACCCGCGAATGACGGCCAAGATGTTGTCACGGTCGTTGATGGCGTCAGAGAGTCGTTTCAGCACCATCATGCCGCAACCTTCACCGCGCACATAGCCATTGGCAGCTGCATCGAACGTCTTGCAACGACCATCCGGTGACAGAGCCTGATGCCTGCACATGGCAATCATGCTCATGGGGCTAAGGATCAGATTCACCCCACCGGCCAAGGCCACATCAGACTCGCCATTGCGCAGGCTCTGACAGGCCAAATGAACCGTTACTAGAGAAGAAGAACAGGCTGTATCAATAAACAGCGCAGGGCCTTGCAAGCCAAGGGTGTGAGAGATGCGCCCTGCCGCAAGGCTATTGTTGGTCCCCAAATTCAAAAGGTAATCCAAGGAAACCGAGTCGAGCGATTGGGCTTCGTTATACATCACGTAGTCGTGATTGCATAGGCCAATAAAAACGCCGGTTTTGGTTAAGCGCAATTTGTTTGGCGCCTGCCCGGCGTTTTCCAACGCTTCCCAAGACAGCTCTAGTAAGAGGCGTTGCTGTGGATCGATGCGTTCAGCTTCGCGGGGAGAAATTTCAAAAAACGGCGCATCAAAATAGTCGCCTTTTGCAATCGCCCCTATCTGGCGTGTATACATCTTCGTTTTGTCATTCAGGTCCGCGCTATAAAATGCATCAATGTCCCAGCGTTCGTCGGGAATTTCTGATATCGTATCAACGCCATCACGCAATAGTGTCCAAAATGCTTCGAGGCGCTCTTCCGCACTGGCTTCGGCGTCATCGGCACCGGGGTAACGACTACTTAGACCGATAATGGCAATGGGCTCGCTTTGTTGTTTTTCTAAGTGTTCGATCTTGATAACAGCCTTTTCCAAGGCAGACAATATCTGTGCTGTTGAGGGCAAAGTGGCAGTTGTCATCGTTCATCAATTCTCCAGAAATTTAGTAAGCGCTTGGAATTTTTCTGCCATCAATGCGTCCACATCTTCTGCGGAGAGAGACTCGGTATCGGATAATGGCTTTTCAGCTTGGTTTTCTTCTTCCCTAGTCAATGTGCCATGCTGTCCGGTTACTGCGCGCTCTTCTGTTCCTTCATTCGTAGAGAATAAGGACGATAAGTGTTCCGTCAGCTCTTCTAGCGATGGATACTTAAAGAGCAGCGTAGAAGGCAACTTCATATCCAGCGCAGTCTGGAGGCGGTTACGAAATTCAACAATCATTAAGGAATCCATGCCCATTTCTAGAAAGCCCTGTTGTGGCATTGGTGGCTGGGACAACAGGAGCACGCTGCATAATTCCTCTTGCAAATAAGCCAGAATGCGCTGAGCACGCTCACGGGGTCGTACCGCTTCCAGTTCACGACGTAGCATCAGTGTAGAGCCATTGGCGGCGCTGGTCTGCTTACTGCTAAATTCGGCAAGCAAGGAGGGCACAGTCACAAAGTGAGAGAGGTACCGCGCCCAGTTGACGGGCATGGCGGCGATTTGCCCAGTTTGATTATTGCTCTTCAACTCACTGGCAATCAAGGCAGTGACAATCTCTCGTCCCACTTCTAATGGAATTGCATCCAGACCCTGTTGCGGCATCTGCTGTATGAGGTCCGCCGCCATTCCCACATCGGCCCAAGCACCCCAATTAATGCTTAAGCCTGGTAACCCCATTGCACGACGGTGTTGCATCAAACTATCCAAGAAGGTATTGGCGGCCACATAATTCCCTTGGCCACCCTCTTCCAACAATGAGGCATTGGAGGAGAAACAGATAAAGAAATCCAGAGGCGTATCTTGCGTTAAGCAATGGAGATACCAAGCACCATTGACCTTCGGCGCCATGACTTTCTCGAAGCGAGCAGTTGTCTGGCGACTCAAGACTCCGTCATCTAAGACTCCAGCCATATGAATGATGCCGTGCAGGGGCTTGGGGCAAGCCGCTAATAATTGTTCAACTTCTGACTCAACAGTAACGTCGGCTTGGATAACATGTACCTTAGTTCCTTCAGCCTCTAGCCGCTGGATCACATCTTGCGTTTCTTTTGTTGAAACGCCTCGTCGTCCTGCTAATACGAGATGTCCCGCTCCCTCAGCAGCCAATTGTTGTGCCACCTGTAAGCCTATCCCTCCCAAACCGCCTGTTAAGAGATAGCTACCTTCCGGTTTGATCGGTGATTGTTCGGGCGGTTCGAGATGTTCGTGCGAGGGTATTAAACGCGCTACGTACCGTTCCCCCTGGCGAAGCGCAACTTGCGATTCGACTTGCTGTTCCTCAGTCTGTAATTCGGCTAACAGGCGTGAAATCTCAGTCTCTGCTGTTACGTCGATCCGTTTACATTTCAACTCGGGGTATTCCGCAGCAATTGTTTGTGCTAGACCCCATAAAGAAGCATCGCAATCGTTGATGGATTCCTGCCCATCAATAACCTGTGCATTCTCGGTAACCACCGTAAGTGCAGGCGCCAAATCTGCTTCCATCAACGCCTGTACCAGATGAAGTAATCCCACATTAAGCGTAATGGCCTTCTGCGGAACGGAATCCGCCGGCGCATCGGGCGAAAAATAGAGAACATGGGAAAGCGTAGGCCAATCGGTGCTTTGCAGCTCATGGATTAATTGGTAGCTATGCTCAGGTATTCGTGGATTGATTGTTACAGTTTGATATTGCTCAGGCACTACATCCTTGCTTGCAGTCGCGGGCTTACTGTATTCCAACCCATAGTCAACCAATAGACATTGGAGCCCCCTGCCATGTAATGCTTTGGCAAGCGTTGCCCCCAATCCCCCGCGGTCGGCGATAATTAGATAACTTCCTGGTATAGGCCGGTTGGCCGGTTGGGCCAAAGGTTGGGAGCGCCAAACTCGTTTATAGAACCAATCATGCCAAGCCGGTGCAAGGTGGAGAGCTTCTCGTGGCGCGACACGCCCTTCAAAACCGACAATCTTAACCAAAACCATGCCATTCGCGTCTAGCAGATAGATATTCCAGCGATGATCCTCTACTTCTTGTAGATAGCACCACCAAGCTTGACCTGTCGCTTGGGCGTAATGATACATTTCGCTAATAGTAAACGGCAGCACTGGTTCTTTGGCATCTTGATCTAAAATGGTTACCCCGGTTGCCTGCAAACATGCATCCAAAAGGCCCGGATGGAGCAGGTGGCCGTGCAGCGAGCCGATGCTCGGCGGGCGCGTTAATTTGGCTATTGCCTTCTTTTCGCCTACCCGAATATCTGCCAGCCATTGAAATGCTGGCCCCAAGAAAATCTGTTGTGCGGCGGCCGCTTCATATATTCTGGTCCCGTCGATTGCCGTGCGGCATTCTGCCTGTATCTCATCAAGCGGTATTACTTCTGCCTGACTCTCCGTCTGTACCTGTACCCGGCCAACAGCATGAGTCAGAACATCATCATCGTCACTGAAACTAATCACCCGAAATTCGGCTTCTCGCCCCCCTTCCGTTGGCGAGAGGATCGCCTGTACTGTGCGTTCCCCCTCTTTGGAAAGCACCAAAGCTTGGGGAAAGACAACGTCCTCTAAGCGAAAATTTGATGTATCAAATAGCGTTTCCGCGCCGGAGAGAACCATCGCCATGTGGCAGGCCCCAGGCGAGACGATTTCGCCATAGACGGTATGATCACGCAAAAAGGGGATATTCTGCGCGCTAAAGGCTGTTTCAAAGATTGTTGCCTTGTGGATGGGCGACTTCACCATTTTGTCGAGCAAAGGTCGCACACGGGTCAATTTGGTTGTCTCGTTGCCAGAGGCTATCCAGTAAGGTTCCCGCTGGAATGGGTAGGTAGGTAGAGCAACTTTACGCAGTGCTATATGCTCTGAATTGTAAAAGTTACCCCACTTTATATGACAGCCGAGCGTATATAACTTGCCTAGGCTAGAGAGAAGCTGCCCCCACGCATTTTCTGGGCGTAGGCTGGGTATCCATGCAAAATCACTATCGGGTAGACAGATCTGCCCCATACCCAATAGCGTAGGTTTGGGACCTACCTCCAAAAAGATAGTGGCGCCCTGGATCTGCACCACATTCATGCCATCAACAAAGCGTACAGGTTCGCGCACATGCTGCACCCAATAATCTGCTTCTGTGATTTCATGGGTCACTAATTCGCCTGTCAGATTTGAAACAATAGGAATTTGAGGTTGATTGTAGATGATCCCTTTGGCGATCTGTGCGAACTGCGCCATCATCGGTTCCATGAGCGGAGAGTGGAACGCGTGGGAGACGGCCAAGGATCGACATTTGATTCCTTGTTTCGATAGTGTTGCCATAACCCTCTCTACGGCTTCTTTTACACCGGAAATCACCACACTTTCCGGACCGTTAATCGCCGCAATTGAGACCTGTTCTTCGGCAAGCAACAAGGCAGAAATTGCTTCATATGGCGCCATGACCGAAACCATTGAGCCATTTTGGGGCAGCATCTGCATGAGGCGACCGCGTTCGGCAATCAGCTTGAGGCCGTCCTCAAGTGAAAAGACTCCCGCGATACAGGCTGCGACATATTCACCCACACTATGTCCCATGACCACATCTGGGTTGATACCCCACGAACGCCACAATTGGGCAAGCGCATATTCAATTGCAAAAAGCGCAGGCTGAGCGTAAGCAGTCTGATTTAGAGGGGATTCTTCTCCGGTCGGATAAAGTACAGAAAGCAAGGATATGTCCAACTGGCGTAGATAGGCATCACACTGCTCAAGCGTTTGGCGGAAGACAGGCTCCTTTTCATAAAGCTCCCTTCCCATGCCGACGTATTGGGAACCTTGCCCCGTAAACAGAAAGGCAATCTTGGGGCTTTTGTTTTTGATGACTTGTCCACTCAATAGAGCATTTGCCTGTTCATCCTCAGCAAAGCGCGCCAATTTCTGGCTGATCTCAGCTTTCTCACCGCTGACAACAGCTAGGCGATAGGCAAAGTCTGTCCTCCCGATATTGGCCGTAAAGCAAATATCGGCCAGATGGGCTGGCGTCATAGCAAGATAGCTCACATAGCGACTTGCTAATGCCTTGAGCGCCTCTGTGCTCTTGGCACTAAGCGTTAACAATGAGGTGGGTTGTCTGTGGGTGTTTTTGTGGTCACTTGCACCAGCCGGTGCTTGTTCTAAAATGATGTGTGCGTTTGTCCCGCTAAACCCAAAAGCACTCACGCCAGCGAGCCGGTTTGCTTTGCCGTTTGCCGATTGTTCGTCCCCAAAAGGATGTGGCCGCGGAGCCCAGGGAATGCACTCGGTTGGGACTTCGACAGCCAGATTGTCCCAGTCAATTTTCGGGTTAGGCTCTTTGAAATGGAGGCTGGGGGGGATCTGTTCATGTTCGAAGGAGAGCACAACTTTTATCAAACCAGCGATACCAGCTGCTGCTTCCAAGTGGCCAATATTTGTTTTGACAGAACCAATGAATAGCGGGTCTTGTCTATCTTGGGTTCCCAGTACTTTGCCAAGCGCCCGCACCTCAATTGGATCCCCTAAAGAGGTACCCGTACCATGGGCTTCTACATAACTTATCTGGGCAGGATCAACATTTGCCGAGGCCAACGCACTACGCAACAGCTTTTCCTGGGCGGGTCCGTTGGGCACGGTTAGGCCCGCGCTTGGTCCATCATGGTTGACAGCTGTTCCGCGAATCACCGCCCGGATCATATCACCATCACGCAGCGCGTCGGAGAGGCGCTTTAAGACAACTACGCCACAACCTTCGCCGCGACTATACCCATCCGCGGCGGCATCAAATGTCTTACAACGTCCATCTGGCGCCAGGGCATTGGTTTTACTAAGTTGGATACTGTCTTCTGGTGAGAGGCTCAAATGGACACCCCCAGCCAAAGCTAAATCAGTTGCTCCTGTTTGTAGTGCTTGAACAGCCAGCGAAGTGGCAACCAAAGAACTGGAACACGCCGTGGCAACAACCATGCTTGGCCCTTGTAGACCCAAGCAGTATGAAAGTCGCCCCGCTGGCATGCTCATGACGGCGCCGGTCTGGATATAACGATCCTCTTCTAGGATGCCTGGTTCAAGTGAAGCATATTCACTATTGAGCCGATCATGACCAATGTACACGCCTGTATTGGAGTTCCGTAATTGGTGGGCTGGAATCCCTGCGCTCTCGATGGCTTCCCAACTCACTTCCAAGAGGAGACGTTGTTGTGGATCCATGCTCATTGCTTCGCGGGGCGAGATCCGGAAGAAATCTGCATCGAACCCCTCAATTCCCCACGGCATCGTCTCTTTATCGAGAAAGGCCCCACGCCGCACATTCATTTTGCCCGGTGTATCCGGTGCAGGATCATAGTAGGCGTCGATGTCCCAACGCTCTTTGGGGATTTCGCGTGTAGCATCCACGCCATCGCGCAGCAATTGCCAGAATGCCTCAGGATCTAGGGCGCCTGGAAAACGGCAGCCCAGGCCGATAATGGCAATGGGTTCTCGGTTTCCCTCTTCGGCCGCCTTTAATTGCGCTTTTAAGTCTTGAATCACAAGATAGGCTTGTGTCAGAGCCTTACGTTGGGAGGTGGATGCGGGTGATTGTTGCGTCATCTTCTATCGCTCTCCTTTCTGAATGTTTGTGACTTCCATCATCAGGAGCGCTTCTAGCTCGCTCTCACTCATCATCTCTAATTCCGCAACGTCTAAACCGGCTGGCTCAACATCATTATTTACAGTTTGCAACTTTGCATCTTCTTCGTGTTTATCCTCTTTCGCCTCATCCCATTGTGGTAGCAAGAGTACGTCCTTGGCCAGATAATCACATATCTGTTGAACAGTAGGATAATCAAAAATCAAGGTCGAA
Organism: Caldilineaceae bacterium; assembly: GCA_020634755.1. Lineage (GTDB taxonomy): Bacteria > Chloroflexota > Anaerolineae > Caldilineales > Caldilineaceae > JACKBC01. Next base: position 226,420 of record JACKBC010000002.1, read on the forward strand.
GGCAACGCTTGTCCCACCAGCGTTTGTAACCGATTGCGTAACTCAATCGCCATCAAAGAATCTAGCCCGACGTCAAACAAGCCCTGCTCGTGATCAAGGATGTCATTGGCGTCAAAGCCCAATACTTGAGCCACCTGTTGCCCGATCTCACTTATGAGGATTTCATGGACATCTTGGACAGAGGCCTTTGCCAAACGTTCTAACAATGAATCCGCTGGCGGCACCGAACTTGGTTTGTTCGCAGGCGAAAGTTGCTCCAACGGCTTGACCAAATAGTCAAATAGCGAACGTACATGGGGCAATTTCTGGTTCAACTCTGACCAATTTGTAGGCAGAAGACCTATTTGGGCATCTGGTTGGGTTAGTATGATATCCAATAGTTGCAAGCGCATCTCCGGTGTGATCGCACTATTCTCTGTTTGCGCCCAGGTCGCACGGTTGCCTGCCTCCGCCGACATAGGAGCTTCGGCCCAACCACTCCAATTGATCGAATGCGCAGGCAAGCCAAGCGCTCTGCGATGATGGGCAAGTGCAACTAGAAAGGCGCTAATCGCAGAATCAATCGCTCGACCTTGAAGCCCCGTCATCGCTTGACTGTCCATCAATGGTGGATTGGCGGAAAAACAGATAAAGAAATCGAGTGGCAACGCTTGGGTTGCAAGATGTAGATTCCAAGCACCTTGTACATTGGAGGCAAATCCTCCTTCGAACTGCGCCGTTGTTTGATTGGGCAGAAGGCTATTCGCGAACGAGTCAGCCGCATAAATGATGCCACGTAAAGATGCACCAGCCGTAGTAATCACGCGTTCTATATCCTGTGGCGCGGAGAGGTCAGCGTCGATAACCACTACTTGCGCCCCTGCTGCTTCCAGCTTGTGAACAGCTGCTTTTGGCAATTTAGATATAGCGCCATCGCGTGCAACCATGATGAGGTGACGAGCGCCCTGCTGGACAAGCCAATCGGCGATGTCAAGCGTTAGCCTGTCCGGTCCACCAGTGATGAGGTAGGCGCTATCCGCGTTGATTGACAGCTCACTCGGCTCGTTTCTGCCGAAGTTCCCCGGCGCGCGGGCAGATGTGGGCAAGGCGAGGATGACCTTGCCCACATTTTTGCCTTGAGCCATAAAGTGGAATGCGCTACTCACATCAGTTATCGGGAAGAGTGTATAGGGCAAAGGCTGAAATGTTCCCGCTTCTATCTCCTGCACTGTATGCAATAGTGTTGTACGGACAAAGTCCGGCCGCGTCTCCAATGTATCCTTGACATCAAACTCATAATGGGCATAGTGTACATCTGGGCGCGTCTGCGTAATTTTTTGCCTGTCTTGCACACCGGCGAAGTTCAGGTCGATGTAATAGCCATCCTGGGCCAGTACTGCAAGATTTGTATCGATAAATTCTTCACTTAGCGTGTTGAGGAGAATATCCACACCTTCTGAGTTGGTCAGTGCCAGAATTCTGGCCGCAAAGTCATGCGTTTGTGCATTCATTACGCGCTGGATACCTTGCGATTGTAGAAAGTTCTGCTTTTCCAGTCGTTCTGTTACAAAGATTTCCGCACCAGCACGTTGGGCAACTTGCATAGCAAATTGACCGATCTCATCCGCCGCGTGATGGATCAACACCCTGTCTCCCGCCTTGATCTTCGCGATTGCATGGAGCGCATCAACCGCAATCAGCGAATCAAACGGGAGCGTAGCAGCTTCTGCAAAGGTCAGGTTCTGCGGTTTGTGCGCTACAAACGCGCTATTGAGCGTAACAAAGTTGGCCAGGCAGCCTGTGCGATGGGCAACTTCGCTCACCGCGATCACTTCATCACCGACCTTGAAATCGGTCACATCTTGGCCTACCGCGACGATGATACCCGCACACTCGGGGCCAAAAGCAATCTTTGCGACCTCTCGCGTACCCAGCTTTTTGGCATAATGCTCTTCCAGCGTTCCCAATACGGCGAGTGCATCCTTTAGAATGACACCAGCGGCATGGACCTGAATCTCTACTTCATGGGGCTGTAGCGGCAAATGGGATACAGGTGCAAGATAAAGATCATCAAAGTTCCCGTATTGCTCGAGTTTGACGCGAAAGTGACCGTCTGGGATGGCTTGGTGGACGCGCTCAGGATGTAGGCGGTTTGTTAATCGGGCAACATACCGTTCACCGCGACAATAGGCCAGAAAATTTTCTTGAACACCAGCAAGTAATTCCTGCACCAGACTTCTCATTACGGATGTGGGTTCAATGCCCGATAACTCAACATCGACACATGTACAAGATAGCTCAGGGTGCTCCACATTGATGAGATGCGCTAATCCCCACAACGGTGCATGATGGAGATGTAAAGGCTTATTGATAATCGCTTGGCTTTCTTTTGTGATCATCCACAAGCGGGGGGTGATGCCTACCTGTGTTATCGCCTGCACCAAATTAGCGACATTGCGGCAATGGGATAGGGCGGTCGCAGAAACCTGCTCAGCCGCTGTTGCTTTTGCGCTTGCAAAATAAACGACTTGTGTTGGATTCCCGTAGCGAGAGCCATATTCTTGCAGCAGAGAATGGAAATCCGCGGGTTTCTCTAGATTCATCACAATCGTATCGCCAAGCTGCAAATAGGATGTATTGGTGGCTGGTTGGACTAACATACACTGTTCAAAACGTTCTCTGAGCAGAGACAGCAACATGTGCCCAATGCGTGCTTCTTCATCTGAGGGTCCGACAAAAATCAGCCAATTTTCTTGAAGATGCTTGACTAGCTGTTTTTCAATTGCTTTAGGTTCCCAAATCACTGTATGTAGCAGTTCCTGCCATTCATTTTGCCGGTGGCGTAGCAGCGCAGAACGGGATGTTTTTTTCTCTTTCAATTCAATGAATTCAGCTAGCACAAGCCCCGACTGGTCCAACAATTGGATATCCCAAGTTCGTTCACCCGTGCGCTGCGTGATGTGATACCAAAGTGGCTGATCACTGGGAAGTTCCCCCTGAGTCTGCCCAAATGGTTGATGAAGAGATTGGTGAATACGAAAGGCTTTAAAATAAAACGGGGCCCAGGTTTCTTGCCCCATCGAGTTAACCGCTTCGGTCAGTTGTAGACCGCCATCAAGCAGACCTGGATGTATTGGGAACGCATGATCATTCACCATCTCCGGACGTTGCACCTGTGCAAGTGCCTCGCCGTTGCCACGTAGAATTGTCGTGAGCCATTGAAAGCTGAGGCCATAGTCAAAAGCCTGTTGGCGGAGTGTCTGATACAGATCCCGAACGGTTATCTCCGCTTGGCAGCGGGCTTGCACCGCATCAAGCGCTACCTGTTGGTGCATAGACGCAGCAACCGAGACCTTCCCCATGATATGCACCGTCATTTCTGGAGAAGGTTGTTGCGGATCAAAACTGATAATTTGAAAAGAAGCCGTCTGTTGGGGTGCTTCTTCTGGCTTCAGCAGCAGTTGCACCGTGCGGGAGGATGCTTCATCCAGCACCAGGGCTTCCAGATACATGACCTCTTCTAACTGGCAAAGCGGGGTACCAAACAGCGCTTCTGCCGCGCTCAAGGCAGAAGCGATATAGGCGGCAATGGAGACAACAACTTCGCCATAAACTTGATGATCAAAGACAAATGACGCTGCCCGCGGTAAGTTTAGCTCAAATAGAACGCCTTCCAGCAGCGGAGATTGGACTCTGTTTTTGATTAGCGGCCCGAAGGGATTTGGCATCGGCGCCGAGAGCGCTTGGGGCGATTGAAACCCTGGAGCCTTGGCGATGACAACATGTTCTGTTGGTGTAGGTTCTGTCCCATTAGCCGTCGCTGTGGCCGTGAGCGAACCTGCTGCTTGGAAGCCTGTAGCCTCAAGCAAATTCTGCCACTGGTTGAGCCGCAGCAACGGATAGTCTGGACGCAGATCCAGATCGGTGAAATGCCACCACCCCTTAAGCAGGCCAAAGGTCAGGTCCAACCAGCGCTGGGGGATGGTCTCCTCGATTAATAGCAAAAGAGCTCCTGGCGCCAGCATCCGCTGAATATGTGCCAGGCTTGCGCGCAGATTTTGCGTCGCATGTAACATATTGGCGCCCAGAATAATATCGTATGGCTGTCCAACAAAGCCCTGTGCGGTGGGCGCCTTTTCGATATCGAGAACTTTATATTGCACAAAAGGATAGGCGCGGAATCGCTCTTCGGCCTGGGCCACAAAAAGTGGCGAAATATCCGTAAAGGTGTATTCTGTCTTTTCCGCGGACAAAACAGGCAACAAGGCGGAGGTCGTTCCGCCCGTGCCCGCACCAATCTCTAAAATCCGTAGCGAGCGTCCCGGCGCGAGGCTATCCTGGGCCTTGCGCACGGCCTCTTGCGCCAAGAGGTTGCTCACTTTAGCCTGGGGAGAACTTTTGTAGATCGCTTGGACGATGCTGTCATCCCCGTTGGGGAATAATAACTCCAGTGGGTTTAGCTCGCCCCGCAGAACTTCGGCCAACTTCTCGCCACAACGCGCAAGCAATGGCCATTCCGGCGATGCTTTGGTTGCGGTAGAAGCAAGTGCAATGCTGTCCAGCGCATTTTCTGGCACACGGATCACACGCCAAGAGGTACCTGTTTGTTGTAGGATCTGTTCTTCGGCCAATATACCGAGGAGCCGCTTAAACAAGCGCATGTGTTGCGAGACAATGCCGAATTGTTGTGCCAATTCATCGCTTTGCCATGTGGTACCGATTTCAAAGGGGAATCCTAATAGTTCGAATGCTCCTACTACATAGGCGAGGCTCAAGGCCTCAAGCTCATGCATCACGCGGCGATATGCATGAAACTCCGGTTGGCTCGTCAACGTGTGGGATTGGGCTGCGAGAGCCTGTGTCAACTCGTTTGGTGTTGGCAGATAATTGGGTAGGCGAGACTCGCTCGGTTGTGTTTTGCGGGCAGAGTTGGGAGTCCACCTATCACGTAGCCAATAGCGTTTGCGTTGCCACGGATAGGTCGGCAAAATGACCTTTCGTGGCGCCTCGGGCAAATTGCTATGAACCTGATAATAGCGGGGCCAATCGACCGGCACGCCCCGCACATAGAGTTGCCCTAAGGCCGCCAATAGCTGTGCCCATTCGTTACTAGGCTGATTGGCGCGGGGGCGTAATGAAGGAAGCCATGTCTGGTCACTTTCTAGTAGACATTGCCGCCCCATCCCCAGTAAAGTCGGCTTGGGGCCGATTTCGACAAAAATTTCCACATTCTGTTGCTGTAAGGTTTCCATACCCGCCATAAAACGCACGGGCTGGCGGATATGATCGATCCAGTATTCAGGGGTTGCAACCGCATGGGTTATCAACTCTCCAGTAAGATTCCCGACCAAGTTGATCGCTGGCGTGTGATAGGTTACCGCTTGGGCAATCTGTGCAAACGATTGAAGCATCGGCTCCATCAGGGGTGAATGAAAGGCGTGCGAAACGGTTAGCGGCTTCGTCTTAATTCCTTCTGCTTCCAGGCCAGCACAACACAACTGAATTGCCTCGTTTTCACCGGAGATGACCATGCTTTGTGGCCCGTTCATCGCGGCCAATGCAACGGCATGTACATAGGGTTGAATGATGCTTGTTACCTGTTCTTCACTCGCCATAACAGCAACCATCGTCCCATTTCGAGGTAGGGCTTGCATCAGCCGACCCCGTTCAGCAATCAATTTGAGGCCATCTTCCAACGAAAAGACGCCTGCCACACAAGCCGCCACATATTCACCTACGCTATGACCCATAACGACAGTAGGCTGAATACCCCACGATCGCCAGAGTTGGGCAAGGGCATATTCGAATGCAAAGAGCGCCGGTTGTGTATAGGCCGTTTCGTCCAGTGGAGATGCCTGTTCATTTTCAGGATAGAGAACATCGAGCAATGAGTGGTCCAGATAACCACCAGCGCGTAAGAGTTCATCGCAGCGATCCAGCGTCTGGCGAAACGTAGGCTGATTTTCATAAAGCTCGCGCCCCATGCCCACATATTGGGAGCCTTGGCCTGTGAACAAGAAGGCAATAGTAGGCTGCTTGCCATGAGCAGCCTGCCCGTGGAATAGATTGTCTGTGGACGCCCCCTTTGTCGCATTTCCAGCGGCAAACACCATGAGTTTTTCGCGCATTTCATCGGCTTGCGAAGCCAGCACGCTGAGTCGGTGAGGGAAATGGCTGCGTCCACTGTTGGCTGTAAAGCAAAGATCGGCTAAGGAATGTGGCGTATCGGCTAAATAGGCCGCATACTGTTTCGCCAATGTGGTCAGCGACTTGGCTGTTTTAGCACTCAAGGTCAAGAGATGGGGAATCGATTGTATAGAGGACGTGCTAGATTGTAGCGGTACAGGGAGCACTGGCGCCGCGCCCAATACAACATGGGCATTGGTGCCGCTCAAGCCAAAGGCGCTAACCCCTGCAATGCGTTGCTCCGCGCTCCAGGGCGTCTGTACAACAGGAATCGAGATGGGCCATTCGTCCCAATCGAGATTGGGGTTTGGTTTGTCAAAGTGTAGATGCGGCGGGATCTCCGCATGTTGTAAGGAAAGCACGACTTTGATCAGGCCCGCAATGCCCGCGGCCGCTTCCAGGTGACCAATATTGGTCTTAACTGAACCAATCATCAAAGGGGTTGCGCGTTGACCAAAGACTGTGCCTACTGCGCGCAGTTCGAGGGGGTCCCCCAGAGCCGTTCCGGTGCCGTGGGCCTCCAGGTAGCTTACTTCCGCTGGCGCTACGTTGGCATTGGCCAGTGCTTGTTGGAGTAGGGCTTCCTGCGCCTGTTTATTGGGAACGGTCAATCCGCTGGAGGGGCCGTCGTGGTTCACCGCAGACCCACGAATCACCGCTAGAATGGGGTCACCGGCGGCTTGCGCATCTCGTAATCGTTTGAGCACGATGACACCGCAGCCCTCGCCCCGCCCATACCCATCGGCCCGTGCGGAAAAAGTTTTGCAACGACCGTCAGGCGCGAGGGCCTTTGCTTTCGAGAGCAAAATAAAATTTTCTGGCGACAGATTCAAATGGACCCCACCGGCCAGAGCCATATCGGATTCTTGGTTGCGTAAGCTGGTCACGGCCAAATGCACGGCCACCAAGGAGCTTGAACAGGCGGTCTCGGCGACCAGATTCGGGCCTTGAAAGCCAAACGTGTAGGATAAACGACCGGAAGTAAAACAGAGTGCGTTGGTATTATCATAAGCACTCAGGGGTGTCCCAGCCGGCAGGGGCATCTGCGCATAATCTAGCTGCGTCATGCCCATAAAGACACCCGTGCGAACCGGTGCTTGTAGGGGCGCTTGGCCCGCCCGCTCCAACGCTTCCCAGCTTACCTCTAAGAGCAGCCGCTGTTGCGGATCCAGGCTTTCAGCTTCACGCGGCGAAATCCCAAAGAAGAGTGGGTCAAATTGGTCCACATCCTCCAGAAAAGCACCCTGGCGTGTATACATTTTGTCCTGTGCCGCGGGATCGGGATCATAGTACGCATCGATGTCCCAGCGCTCTTTGGGTATTTCGGAGACAGCATCTACGCCGGAGCACAAAAGCTGCCAGAAGGCTTCCGGTGTCTCGGCCTGTGGGAAACGGCAGCTCATGCCAATAATGGCAATCGGTTCCTGGCTGCGGCGGCGTGTCTCAGCTAATTCTTCTTTCAGCTTGCGTATAGCAAAAAGTGAATCCTGTAGCTTTGCTGCAAGTTCACTTTGGATCGCATCATTGACCATCTAGCTGGTCCTCTTTATCGTGTTATGGGCCTTCACCCATGTCTGTTCGTATACTCAACTCGCGCATAGATGAGCACAGCACCCATCTATTTAGTGGGTTTTTATGCTCATCTATGGCAGTTGAGCGTATTAATAGTCCGTTAGCTCTGAGGTAAGTTGAGCCAACAAATCTTCGGTTGAAAGCTGCTCGATCACTTCACGCATTTCTCTGTCTCGCTGGCTTTCCCGTGGTACTGCTAGGTGGGAAGCCACCTTTTCAGACGGTTCTACAGTAAAGAATTCTGCTAGCAGATGATTCGCCAGTTTTTCAATCGTTGGATATTCCAAAACCAATGTTGCAGGAGCTGTAATGTGAAGCGTGCTCTGCAGATGATTTCTCAACTCCATGGCCATGAGCGAGTCCATTCCCATGTCGAATAAACCCTGTGTCGGCGTGGGTAATTGACGCGCACCCATAATTTGTGCCACTTCCGCTTGCAGATGGGCAATCAATAGTGGCAAACGATTATTGATGGGCGCCTCCCGTACACGCAGGGCAAAATCATCTGCCACCGTCTCTTCCTTGGTTGCCCCTTGGGGGGCTGCATTCCCTAAATCGGCGATTAAAGATCGATTTGGCGTAGCTTTGCGGAAGCGTGACCAATCGATGGGCAAGACGGCCACTTGGCCGTTCATGTCTAACATCCGGCCCATCAGTGACAAGCCTACTTTGGGTGGAATCAACTGAATGCCTTGGGCGCGCCAACGGGCGTGCTGCTGTTCTGAAACCTGGGTAGCCATACCGACCTCAGCCCAGGAACCCCAGTTGATGCTTAACGCGGGCAGCCCCAATGACTGGCGATAGTGGGCCAGCCCATCCAAAAAGGCATTGCCTGCCGCATAATTGGCCTGCCCCGCAGAACCGAGTAACGAGGCTTCAGAAGAGAAGAGCACCAAGAAATCGAGTGCCATATCTTTTGTCAGAGTATGCAAATTCCAAGCGCCAGCAACTTTAGGGCGCATGACTTGCTCAAAACGCGCCCAGCTTTGACCTAGGAGTAGCCCATCGTCAAGCAGTCCCGCGGCATGAACAATCCCGCGTAGTGCCGGCATGGTCTCTTTGATTTCGACCAGCAGCTTGGCCACATCATCCGTATTTGCGACATCCGCAGCAACGACTTTGACGGTTGCCCCCGCCTGTATAAGCTGCTGCACCTGCTCTTCTTTGCCTTTGGCCCCGCTGCGTCCCGTAAGCAACAAATATTTGGCTCCCTGCTCGACCATCCAGTGGGCAATAGATAGGCCCAACGCACCCAAGCCCCCCGTAATCAGATAGGTCGCGTTCGCCACTAGGGACGCCGAGGATAATGGGTTGGGGGATGTTGCGCCAAACCGTGTTGACGAGACCAAACGCGCTACATAGCGTTCCTCCCCACGAAATGCGACTGCGTCTTCCTTTTGTTGTGCGCACGATGCATCTACAATTTCTGTGTAGATCAGTTGGGCGTCTTTGGGGTATGTGCCTTCGACAAGCTCAGGGAGCGCGCCATTTTTTGATCTTAGGCTCTCATACCGCGGCGACAGGTCAAACATGCCACCCCACACTTGCGGATGTTCCAGCGCTACCACTTTCCCCAAGCCCCACAGCGGGGTTTGGGCCACCGCGACAGGTTCATCTTGAATGGACACTGCCCCCCGCGTCACCAGCCATACGCGACCTTGCAGCAGATAGGTTTGCGCAGTAACGGCTTGCATCAAGTGGAGTACACCACCACAACGTTGGATTGAATTTTGCAGCAACGCCGCGCCATCATCCTGGGCTTCTGCTTCGGGTGTATCTAAACTCCACAAGTACACGATTTGATGGAGGGGCTGCTCGTGTGTAAGCGACTCCACAACCTGTTGAAAGTCGGCCAACTGGGTAGGATTGAGATACCAGCAATCATTCCTTTGGCAACTCTCTCCATGCGTCGCGTATACAAGCAATGGTCGCTGACCTTGCTGTGCCAAATGGTCGGCTAGCGCCTCACCCATACCGCCTTGGTCGGCGAAGATCAGCCAACAGCCAAGATCGGTTTCTTTTGTCACTACAGGCGTAGCGCCAGCCTCCACACGAGACTGTGGTCGCCATACAGATTCATAAAACCAATCCGCTACAGCCAGTTGGGCGGTCAGTTGCTCTTGTTGATACTCATGGACAAGCAATTCCAGCGCGGAGGACAGGAAGGTCTGCTGTTCTGGGGTGAACTGCCCAAGTCTGCCCAATCGCGCAGCAAGCTGACCGGCATCACCTTGCGCCAACAGATTCATGACATTCGATCTTTGATGCGGGATGATGCCCTCATGAGCCGTCGCGCCATTTTCACCAAAGTGGTTGTTATTCTCCTCTATCCAATAGCGTGCGCGCTGAAAGGGGTAGGTGGGCAAAACGACCTTCTGCGCGCCTTGGTTGGCGTGGAATGCCGTCCAATCCACATCAGCCCCGCGGATATACAAATCGCCCAGGCTCTTTAGTATCTGCCGCCAATCGTCGGCAACTGCATTGTCTTCATCGCTGGCAGAGGGGAGTGGACGCAGTGTGGGCAACCAAAGCCGAGCCGCGGCACTGCTGGATGGTTCATCTGACAATCCTTGCCGCGCCATGCCCAATAAAACAGGTTTAGGGCCGACCTCCACAAAGGTATCTACCTCCTGTTGATAGAGGCTTTGCATACCATCATCAAAGCGGACAGGCGCCAAAACATGGTGGCACCAATACTCAGCGCTCGTGATCCTATCAGCAGGTGCAACCACTTTCCCTGTAACCAAGGAAATCATGTCAATCACAGGTTCAGCATAAGTGATCGTTTCGGCGACGCGCCGGAACGCAGCAATCATCGGTTCCATCAGGGGCGAATGGAAGGCATGAGAAACGATTAGCTGCGCTGTCTTTACCCCCTGCTGCGCAAAGCGAGTCACAATGCGATCCACCGCTTGCCGATCTCCAGAGATGACAACGCTTTGGGGTCCGTTAATTGCGGCGATGGTAACCGTGGCATACGGCTGTAGCTCATAGGCCACTTGCTGCTCTGATGCGGCAATGGCCGCCATGGCGCCATTGCGCGGCAGCAATCCCATCAGACGCCCCCGTTCGGCAATTAAGCGCAACCCGTCTTCCAGACTAAAGACCCCGGCGACACAAGCCGCCACATATTCGCCCACGCTATGGCCACAAACATAGTCAGGGGCAATGCCCCAGGAATTCCACAGTTTGGCAAGCGCATATTCCACGGCAAATAAAGCGGGCTGAGTTATTCCCGTGTTGTTGAGCAGGGATGATGCCGCGCTTTGGCCTGATGCAGGGTAGAGTACGTCCAGCAAAGAAGTACCCTTTGAGAAACTGCCGCTTTGGCGCAGGATCTCATCACAATGTGCAAGCGTTTGGCGAAAGGTAGGCTCGCTTTCATAGAGTCCGCGCCCCATATTGACATATTGCGAACCTTGCCCGGTAAAGAGAAAAGCGATCTTCGGATCCGATTCGGTAGAAGAGGAGGCGTGGTTCCAGCGCGTGCGGGCCGTTTGCAGCACTTTCCCGAGCGCTACAGGCGATTCTCCGATAACCGCCAGCCGCTGTGCGAAATGATTACGACCCGTATTGGCTGTAAAACAGATGTCGGCCAATGAACTATCTGGGTTGGCAATGAGATAGGCTTCATAACGTTTGGTCAGTTCCAACAGCGCGTTTTCTGTCTTTGCGGAAAGGGCAAGCAGATGCAACGAATGTCGGCTGGGGCCAGGCAAAGGCTCTGCCGCCAAGGTCTCTTCACGCGTCAATGTTGTTTGATGCTGATTGGGGGCCTCTTCCAAGACAACGTGTGCATTGGTGCCGCTGATGGCAAAGGCGCTGACGCCCGCCAATCGTGTGCCGTTGAGTTGGGGGAAAGGACAGGATGAAGTGGGAACAGCAATCGAAAGTTCATCCCATGGAATCAGCGGATTGGGCGTTTCTAGATGCAGATGAGGTGGAATCTCTTGATGTTGGAGGGCAAGCGCCACTTTGAACAACCCCGCAATCCCGGCCCCGCTCTCTAGGTGTCCGATATTTGTCTTGACAGAACCCATTAGTAATGGTTGTTCACGTGACCCAAAGACCGCGGCCAGACTTTCGACTTCAATCGGATCGCCCAAGGAAGTACCAGTGCCGTGGGCTTCAATATAGCTAACATCTGTCGCATTGACCTTGCTATTCTTTAATGCTTGGCGGATCACCTTCTGCTGGGCAATGCCGTTGGGCACGGTCAGGCCGCTACTTCTCCCATCATTGTTGACCGCCGAACCACGAATCAGCGCCACAATGTTGTCTCCATCGCGCTCGGCATCGGAGAGACGTTTGAGGGCAATCATCCCACATCCTTCCCCGCGTCCGTAGCCATCTGCGGCGGCATCAAACGTTTTGCTGCGGCCATCAGGCGCCAAGGAATGATCCAGGCAGCCAAAAACGGTTCCATGTGGCGTAATGATCAGGTTAACGCCACCTGCCAGCGCCAAATCACATTCTCCCGCCCGCAAGCTCATCACAGCGAGATGAACCGTAACTAAAGAAGAGGAACAGGCTGTATCAACTGTCAATGTTGGACCCTGTAAGCCGAGTACATAGGCCAATCTGCCGGCCGCCACGCTTGGATAGTAGCCGGTTGACGTATACATATCGCTCGTTGTGAGCGGATTAGCCGTCAAATGCACATAATCTTGATTCATTATGCCTACGAAAACGCCCGTGTTTGAGTCCACTAAGTTGGCCGGCGCTAGGGCAGCGCGTTCCAGTGTCTCCCAACAGACTTCCAGCAGCAATCTTTGTTGGGGGTCCAACATTATTGTTTCGCGCGGCGAGATACCAAAAAATTGGGGGTCAAATTGATCCACCTGGGGCAAAAAATGGCCGCGACGAACATACATTTTGGCGCGTGCCGGTGTTGTAACATTGGGATCGTAATAGGCATCTAACGACCACCGATCCGCCGGCACCTCGGCGATTGCACTCACGCCTTCATGTAGCAACGTCCAAAACTTTTCAGGGGTATCCGCAGCACCGGGAAATCGACACCCCATGCCAATAATGGCAATCGGTTCCGTCTTCGCGCGCTCGACGGCATCAAGCTTGCTCTGAAGTTGTTTTAAAGCGAGTAGCGCCTTTTTGGTCGGTGACAGTTCCGTTGGCGATACTTGCGAGTTAGCGGTGTTGGTTGTCATTGCCATGCCCAATTAGGTTTAAAAATGAATTCACTGTAAATCAATGTTTTCTAATGCTTCAAGCAATAACGCTTCGGCATCTATCTCTGAAAGTCCTTCCACCGCAGATGTAAAGGCCTCCGTCTCTGCTTTGGCTCCTGTTGTGGCCTCAAGCTGAATCTCAGCTTTGGCGTCGTCGCTTATCTCTATTCCTAACACATCGTCGGCCAGGTAATTGACGAGCTTCTCAATGGTAGAATAATTGAAGGCCACCGTGGGGGAAAGGGAACATTCCAAGCTGCTCTGCAGACGGTTTCTCAACTCGATCGACGTGAGAGAATCCATGCCCACATCAAAAAAGCCTTGCTGTAGCGAGAGTTCCGCACCGCCCGGGGCCGTTCCCAATACCTTGCCCACGGCACGCCGCACATGATCCACCAAGAGCGAGCGACGCTTATTTGCCGGAGCGTTCTGTAATTGTTGTAAAATGCCAAGCCTTTCAGCCGCGCTGGTATTCACGGCTTCTAAGTGGGCAGTGAAATTTTGCAAAAAAGGCGGAATCTCTGCATATTGTTGGAGCCACTTGGACCACTCCATGGGCATGACCGCTACCTGAGCTGCCCCCTGCCCCATCAATTCGCCTAGCGCCTGTAACCCCTGTGGTGGCAGAATCGGCTGTAGCCCCAGTTCAATCAAGCGACGCTGATAGCGATTTGACAGATCCGCAGCCATGCCCCCTTCGGCCCATGCCCCCCAGTTAATTGCTAATCCGGGCAAGCCCAATGCCTGGCGATGGTGCGCCAGTGCATCGAGAAAGGCATTGGCGGCAGCATAGTTGGCCTGACCGGATGCGCCGAGTAACGCAGCATCGGACGAGAAATAGATCATGAAATCCAAGGGCATGGTTTGGGTCTGGTTGTGTAAATGCCACGCGCCTGCCACTTTGGGGGCCATGACCCGGTCGAATTGTTCGACAGACTGATTAACCAGCATTCCATCATCCAGCACACCGGCGGCATGAACAATCCCCCGCAGCGGTGGGGGACAAGCTGCCAACAACTCGCTCACATCATCCTCTTGCGAGACATCCGCCTGGACAACCTTGACCTCAACGCCTGCTGCTTGCAATTGCTCGATGACCTGTTGGGCTGTAGCAGAAGCAGGGTGACGCCCGGCCAACACCAGTTGGCTTGCGCCCTGATTAGCAAGCCATTGTGCGACTTTCAATCCGAGCGCGCCCAAACCACCAGTAATGAGATAGCTGCTATGCGGTTGGATGGAACATGCGGCATCGGTTTCCAGGAAGGAGATGATCACTTTGCCAATATGGCGTGCTTGCTGCATATAGCGGAACGCATTAGCCACATTTTGAATGGAGAAGACCTTCAGTGGCAGCGGACGCAGCGTTTCACCAACCATTGGCATCACGTTGGCAAACATGGATGCAATCAGCGCTGGTTCCTGTTCGATTACATCATCCAAATCAAAGGGGAAATAGCCTGCGTCAGGACGGTTCGCTTGGACTTGCTCCCGTGTCCAAATATCTCTTTTCCCCAATTCGACGAAACGCCCGCCCGTTGCTAGTAACGCGAAGTTCTTGTCAATAAACTCGGCATTTAAGCTATTCAGGACAATGTCTACCCCTCGTCCGGCGGTATCAGTCATCACCTGTTCGGCAAAATCCAGCGTGCGCGAGTCGTAGATGTGGGTAACTCCTTGGGCTTTCAGGAACTCCCACTTTCCTTGCGATGCGGTGGCAAAGACCTCTGCCCCAATGGCTTGAGCAAACTGCACCGCAGCCTGCCCCACACCACCGGCGGCCGCGTGAATCAATACCTTGTCGCCGGATTTCATCTGGGCCAATTCGTGCAGCCCATAGTAGGCAGTTAAGAAGACCACGGGAATTGTCGCCGCTTCTTCAAAGGTCAATGAGCCAGGTTTTGGGAAGATATACTCCGTGCGAATTGTTACTGTTGTGCCCAGCGTATCATCGAGATGTCCGACCAAAGCGAGGACTTCATCACCCACTTTGTAATCTGTAACACCTTCCCCCACCCGTGTAATCACACCGGCGCATTCATCACCAAAGGCAATTTCACCAACCTCTACATCAGCATCCTCGGTGTTAAGCATACCAAGGCTTCTGAGGATATCACGGAAATTTAGTCCTGTGGCACGGACTTGAATCTCCACTTCTCGTGTAGCAAGCGTGCGTGGCGTCTTGGGTGCAAAACGCAGATCTTCCAAGAGACCGCCAGCTGCCATCTGTACCTTATAGGAAACGATGGGGGGCAGTGTGGCTCGCGTCTTTGCGGCACTCTTGTCTAACCGTGCCACATGACGCACGCCACGGCGATAGGCAATTTGTGCTTCAGCGTCTGTAGCGGTCAGCTCATCCAACAGGATCTGCGCCTGTATCTGCACAGAGCGCTCATCAGCTGCTAAATCCAGCAAGACACTCCTCAATTCAGGATATTCCAACGCAAGGACACGACCTATACCCCAAAGTGGGGCCTGTTCCACAGAAAGCGGGGTGGGGGTGCCTACAGGTTGACAGCCCTTTGTCACCAACCAGAGGCCGCCATGTAACTCCTGTCCAGAGGTGATAAGCGAAGACTTGGCAAGTGCTTGTACCAAATGTAGAATGCGGTGACTATGCTCCTGTCCGCGCATGATTTCTGGGTACGTGCGGGATGAGTCCATCGCATGTTCATCCATTAAAGTCCAGAGATAGAGTACGCCGTGGTAAGCTCCATTTGCTGTTGCTGCAAGCGCAGTGAATAGTTGTTCCCAGTCATCAGGTGCGCTCGGGTTAATGAAGTAGTTGCCTGCCTTTGTTTGGGTGTACTCCCGTTCCGCATTGTTGGGCTTGGGGAATACGAACGTCGACATTTGGCCTTGCGCAGCAAGTAACTCAGCCAGTTCTTCCCCAATCCCCTGATCATCAGCAAAGATTAACCAACTGCTGGCTTGCGGCATCTTCTTCCTGCCGGTGCTTGTTTCTGCACGCGCTTTGGGGTGCCAGAGTGGCTCGTATAGCCAATTGACCAGCTCTTTTCGGGCGGATGATTTTGCATCCTTCTTTTCTAATTCAGGCTGTAACCCTGCTTGGGTCGTGAGCCTTTCCGAAAGACCGGAAATAAACACAACAGGGGTGCCATCCTCCTTAAACAGATGAAAATCCACCGTTAGCAACTGTTGATTTGGTTCCCTCGGGCGGATTTCCGCATAGCTCCAAAGGGTGCGTTGGTCCACCAGCTCATCAAAGATCGTCAGGCGCTCCACAGCGATTGCGACAAAATTTTCGTCTGCGCTCTCGTGAGGGGCAGCGGCGATCAAAACTTGCCAACAGGCGTCGAGCAGGGCAGGATGTAATTGATAGTCACTGACCGAATAATCATCTGGTAAGCGCACGCGTGCAATCGCTCGGGCGCGGCCATCGCTGGCTACCGATTCAACATCAGGTTGCTTCCATAGCGCTTCGATACCCCGGAAGCTAGGTCCGTACTCCAGCCCGTGCTCCCATCCTCGCTGATAGAAGTGGTCAACCGACATTTCTTCGCTACAGATTGCTTGCAACTGGCTCAACTTGACTGCTGGATCAGCCCTCCCCTTTTCCAGCCGCACGCGACAAGTGGCATGGAACGTCCAAGCCGGGGGGCGCGATGGAGATGGTTCCCCATCCGACAAATCAAGGCTAAAAATCTGGCAGGCATAGAGATCTGGCCCTTCGGGGCTTAGAGTTATTTGAAGCGTTCTACTTGCTGTGTCATCCAACACCAGCGGATGTAAGACAAACGCATCCTCCAACATGACTTGGTTGGTTTTGAAGACGGCTTTGGCAGCGGACAAAGCCATCTCTAGATACGCCGTCATTGGCACCAGCACCGTCTTTAGTAGACAGTGATCCACCAAATAAGAGGGAGAATTTTGTGTAATTGTAGACTCAAAGCGAATATCCTGACTGGAGGCCAGATACAACGGGCGGCCGATTAATGGATGGCCGGTGCGTTGACGCAAAGCTTGGCCAAAATGGACAGCAGCATCTGTCTTGGGCGCATCTAGCCAATAGCGTTGCCGTTGGAAAGGATAGGTCGGCAAGGGGATGCGACGCGGTCGCTTCCTATCCGCATCAGATTCGTTAACCATCAAGTCATGAAAGCCAATCCAATTAATCGGTAGCCCATGTACGTAAAGCTCTGCTACAGTGGTAAGCGGTTGGGTGCGCTGTTTCGGGTGTAATGTAGGCAGCCAGAGTCCGTCATGTTTGGGCAAAGCAAGGCGTCCCATCCCCAACAGCGTCGGTTGTGGGCCAATCTCTAAGAAAACTTCCACCCCCTCCGCCGCGAGTGTCTCCATCCCAGCCGCAAATTGCACGGGCCGACGGATATGTTGAGACCAATAGTCTGGTTGCGCAATTTCATCGCCGGCTACCAGCCCAGTGAGATTCGAGATAAGCGGGATTTGTGGGGTGGTCATAGTGATCTGCCCCGCCACTTCACGAAACTCGTCCAACATCGGCTCCATCAGGGGCGAGTGGAAGGCATGAGAAACAGTTAGTTTTTTGGCACGGATGCCCTGCGTTTCTAAAGCCGCGCAGATCGTATCAATTGCTTCCTGCCGACCGGAAATTACGACACTTTCCGGTCCATTGATCGCCGCAATGGAAGCTCTCTCTGCATAAGGCTGAAGCGCATTGGTGACTTGTACTTCGCTAGCTTGGATCGCCACCATCGCGCCGCCCGCGGGCAGCGCTTGCATCAATCGGCCCCGTTCGGCAATGAGATAGAGGGCATCTTCAAGCGTAAAGACCCCCGCTACACAGGCCGCTACATATTCACCCACACTATGTCCCAGGACATAATCTGGTTTGATGCCCCAGGACTTCCATAATTCGGCTAGGGCATATTCGATGGCAAATAGAGCTGGTTGGGTGTACGCGGTTTGGTTTAACGTAGATGTCTTTGCCTCGTCATAGATGACATCCACCAGCGACTCGTCAAGATAGTCGCTCAGAATTTCGTCACATAGGTCAAGTGCTTCTCGAAAGACTGGCGCTTGTTCATAGAGGTCGCGCCCCATCCCCATATATTGCGACCCTTGCCCCGTAAATAAGAATCCAATCTTCTTCGATGGGGTCACCGTATTCATACTCATGGACTCGCGCCCGGAGGTCTCAATTTCACCTTGAAACAGACCGGATACTTCTGCTTGCCCATCACCCCTTGATAATGCGGCGAGCTGTTCGCCAAGCTGTGTCAGGGCAGAGGCCGCAGGACCAGATTGAACCGATGAAGCAACGATGGCAGCACGATGGGTCAAGTGCTGCCGTCCAGTAGTAGCAGTGAAGCAGAGATCGGACAACGACGTATCGGGGTTTGCGTGCAAAAACTGTTCGTAGCGTTGGGCCAATGTTTGCAGTGCTCTCTCACTCTTGGCCGAAAGCGTGAATAGATGACCTACAGGCGCCACCTTATCTGACAAGTGAGTGCCGGACGGAGCAACAGTTTGTGGTTCTAACCTTGGAGCTTCTTCTAGAATCACATGGGAATTTGTTCCACCCATCCCAAAAGAACTGACGCCAGCACGGCGGGGTACGCCATTGGCTTTCCATGCCGAAAGCGCGGTGTTGACATAAAATGGACCGCTGGCAAAATCAATATTGGGATTGGGTTTGGTAAAGTGCAGCGTGGGTGGAATCTGCTGCGCTTGCAGTGCTAAGACACTTTTAATCAGACCCGCCATCCCAGCCGCTTCGGTCAGGTGACCCAGGTTGGTCTTGACCGAGCCGATGGCGCAGCTATTGCGCGGTAGTTCATGCGCTGTCCCGGCGTGAAAGGCCTGGGTCAACGCGGCGATTTCAATCGGATCGCCCAATGGTGTGCCGGTGCCATGAGCCTCAACATAGCTGATGGTGCTGGCATCCACCTCGGCGACAGATAGGGCGTCAAAGATCACCGCGGCTTGGCCATTGACGCTGGGTGCAGAATAACCAACCTTCGACGAACCATCATTGTTAATGGCTGTCCCTTTGATGATGGCATAGATGTGATCCCCATCGGCAATGGCTTCACTCAACAACTTCAAGACAACCGCGCCACCACCATTGCCAAAGATTGTGCCCTGGGCTTGCGCGTCAAACGCTCGGCAATGACCATCCGGTGAAAAGATCATATTGTCTTGATATAGATGACCGGTCTTTTGTGGCAGAATAATATTCATCGCTCCGGCCAGGGCGACATCACATTCACCATTTTGTAACGCCTGACAGGCCAAATGGACTGCCACTAGTGCCGTTGAACAGGCCGTCTGCACATTGACACTCGGCCCTTTCAGATTTAGCTTATACGAGACGCGCATGGCCAAATGGTCGCGATCATTGCCTAGCCTGAGTTGCAGATCGCTGACCGTATCAATAAAGGTGCGGTTAACAGAGAAATCGCGATTGGGATGAATATTGTTAATTAGGTAGGAATTCATGCCGGAACCCGCATAGACCCCCACCAACCCATCATATAGCTGGGTATTGATACCAGCGTTTTCAAAGGCTTCCCACGCACACTCCAAAAACAACCGCTGTTGCGGGTCTGTGATCTCTGCTTCTTTACCGCTAAACCCAAAAAAAATAGCGTCAAATAAGTCAACATCCGGCAAGATCGGACAGGCTTTCACATAGTTTGGGTCGCGGAGTAATTGGCGATCGCTGACTTCTAACTCTTCGTCCGCAAAAAATGCAATCGATTCCACGCCATCGCAGAGATTTTGCCAAAATGTCGCCAGATTATTCGCTCCTGGAAAGCGGCAGGACATACCGATAATCGCAATGTCTGTCTCTTTGATAGGGATATATGAAACATCAGTCATTCACCGCTCTCCAATCGTTTCCGTTTTGCTTGTGCGAGGCGTCTTCTCGTTTTTTGTTCTGTTGCATTTTGGGTATGGGTTTGTCGGCGCGTGCGCTGTATTATTGGCGATTGTTGTCTCAGTTGCTCATCCTGGGTCGCCTTCATCAAGTGGCTCAAATAGCCAGCTAGTGTATGAATGGTTGGATATTGGAACAGCGAAACAATGGATAGTTTTTCACCAAATATGGGCACTAGTTTTTGATAGACCTGTGTCAGCAGCAAAGAATGGCCACCCAACTCAA
Source organism: Caldilineaceae bacterium (assembly GCA_020634755.1). Taxonomy (GTDB): domain Bacteria; phylum Chloroflexota; class Anaerolineae; order Caldilineales; family Caldilineaceae; genus JACKBC01. The sequence goes on from JACKBC010000002.1 coordinate 246,451, forward strand.
AAAAGTTGTCGTGCGTCCCCACTTGTTCTAGCTGCAGTGCTTCTTGCCAGATTGTAGCCAGCAGTTGCTCGGTTTCGCTTTGCGGCATTACTAGCGCTGTTTTTAGCTGGGGACGCGCAGTATCCGGTGCGGGCAGCGCGAGCCGGTCCACCTTGCCATTTGGTGTTAACGGCAATGTATCCAACGCAACGAAAGCTGCTGGCAGCATGTAATCGGGTAGGTGCGCAGCCAGGTGGGCGCGTAGCTGGGTCACTTGTTCTGTATTCTGACCATCTGCTCGTCCAGCCTCTGTCTCCGGCACAACATAAGCCACCAATCGTTTCTCACCATTTGGCTCTTCTCTGGCGACCACAACGGCTTCCTGCACAGAGGGGATTCCCCTCAAAACTCTTTCAATCTCGCCCAATTCGATGCGGAATCCCCGGATCTTCACTTGATGGTCAATGCGGCCCAGATGCTCAATGATCATCCCCGTTGCCAAACCATCCGGGATGTATCGCCCCAAGTCTCCAGTTTTATAAAGTACGTCCTCAGGATGCCCTTTTGGAACAAACGGATTGGGAATAAATCGTTCCTTGGTTAAATCTGGCCGGCCTCTATACCCTCTTGTTACTCCAACCCCCCCCACATAAATCTCCCCTGGAGAGCCAGCGGGGACCGGTTGTAAATCCTCATCCAAAAGATAGATCTGCATGTTGGGGATAGCGCGGCCAATGGGAACTGTCGAATGATTCTCGGCGCGGAACAGGCTTGTATCGTACCAGGTGAAATCAAATGCTTCGGTCGTACCATATAAGTTGACTAGCGTGCGACCCGGCATCAGCTTGTGAAACTGTTGGACAAGTTGTGGTGAAAGGGCTTCGCCATCGCAGACCCAAATGTCGAGCTTGGGGATCCGCATTGCCAAATCGGGAAACACATTGAGCAAAGCACGCAGCAGGGAGGGAACCAAGAGCAATTGTGTTACCTTTTCAGAAGCTAAAAGTTGAATCAATTGCTGTGGATCTTTGGCTTCGGCGTCGGAAGCGATCACTAAAGGGACGCCGCGTAACAAAGGGCCGAACGTTTCCCAGGTCGAATCCAAAAACGAAATCGATGTCTTTTGGCAAGCCACCTCTTCCGCTCTAAACGGGTAGGTCTCCCACATCCACTGAAAGCGGTTGACCGCCCCTTTGTGTGGTCCTTCTACGCCTTTGGGAAGCCCAGTAGAGCCAGAGGTATAGAGTACATAGGCGAGATCGTCCGCTGTCATTGGTACGTTCAGATTTGTGCTGGGTAATGTACGAACGTACTGGATGGACGAATCCAATAAAACGATCTCGGCCATTGTATGGGGTTGTAGCGCGGTAACGTATGTCTCTGTTGTCAGAAGGACAGGTACTTGGGCGTCCAGTAACATAAACGCCAGGCGCTCTATCGGGTAAGTTGGATCTAGGGGGAGATAGGCTCCCCCTGCTTTTAAGATTGCGAATAAACCCACCACGCATGCCACGGAGCGCTCGACACAAATGCCAACCACCACCTCGGGGCCAACACCCAATTCCTGCAAATGATGCGCCAATTGATTGGAACGGAGATTGAGTTCGTCAAAGGTCAGCTCTTCGCGCATACGCCCATCCCCAGCCGGAGAGATTACGGCCACGGCATCCGGGGTTTGGGCAGCTTGCTCTTCAAAGAGTTGATGAATAGGTTTATAGGCCGAATATTCGGACAGTGTTTGTGGCACTACCTTCGTCAGTTGGCCGCTGTCGTGAAGTATCAAGGGTAACGCTCCCCACTCTCTCAAAATGGTAACAGCACAACTCTTCATTTGCTGACATTGACTACGTACGCCAATGATCACCATAAAGTATGTCCCGATGATGAAAAACGATTACTTCATGGTGATCGTTAGTATATCTGTCACAATTCGTTACAGATATTGAACGAAATTATTCTCCGAATCCACCAAAATAGCCTTGGGTTCGTTAGGCCCGTCTGACAGTTGGAAGCCCATGATAATTAATTCTTCGCCAACGCCAATCAGGCGCGCGGCCGCCCCGTTAATGCAAATCGTCCTTGAACCGCGTGGCGCAGCCAGTGTGTAGGTCTCCAATCGAGCGCCAGAAGTAATGCTAACAACCAGCACTCTTTCGTGGATCAGAAGTCCCACTTTATCCAGTAGATCTTCATCGATTGTAATACTGCCAATGTATCCCGGTTCGGCCTGCGTTGACACAGCCTTATGGATTTTTGAGCTCATCATCCATCGTTGTCCCATGAGGAGTTTCCTTTTCTTCTAAAAATTGTTGTTGTTGAACTGACTTTAGTGGTTGAACTGACTTTAGTGGTAGACCGCAACCCCTATGTTGAGCCAGTCCGTGACTGGCGGCGGATCACTGACCACGCCTTGCAGATTGCGAGCCACTAATAGTAATTAACAGGCATCTATGGCTAATCCAGAAAAATAGATATCCGAATTCAAATGGATTTTCTGGATTAGCTTGCAGGCCATGCTGGATATTTTATTTTTTGGAATGGCCTATGTTGAGTTTTGGGCCCCCTTTCCTCACTCTGTTGCTTCAAGACGTCTTCGATAGAAATCTCTAGCTTTCGAAGAAATTTTCCAAAATGCAAGGGACTCCAGATAATCGATTGTGGCATCATTGATACCACCTGGGGTAGCAATTCGGCAGCAAAGTTCATCAATGGCATCAATCAGCGAATCATCTTGGGCGCTGTGCGCTGTTAACCAATCAATTTCCCTTTGCAAACCAGCTAAGAGCATTTTGCCCACAACGCTGCGATCACCACTGGGTACATTGGCCAGCCGTTCACGCATCATTCCACCCAGAATGATGCAAGGTAAGCTGGAAAGATCCCACCCAGATAAATCCATATCTGCTTCGGGCATTCTGGTAAGATTTCCAAGTGGCCGTATGAGTTGTGCAAGCAGGGGAAATTTCTCATTTGCTGCTTCGTTGCAGCAGATAACTGGAATCGGCAGAGAACCTGCCTCAGCAAGGATACTAAATTTTGCTCGGAAGAGTAGATGATCTGGCCCAAGTAGTTCGATAAGCTGCTCCCCACTGACGCCCGCCACAGCAGATACAATGATCGGATTCCCGCTGATGTGCAGCGTAATCTGTGAACAAGCCGTAGCAACATCTTTCGGTTTCACCACAATCAATACCAACGACGCATCCATCCGTTCAGGCAACGCTGACCACACGTCAAAACCTTCTTGCCGTAGCTTTTCTCTGCGTATGTCGTTGCGCTGGATGATGTGGATGGAATTTCGCGGAACACCACCTAAGACAAATCCTCTTGCAATTGCAGAGCCAAGACTGCCTCCACCGAAAATTACGATAGGCCCATCGCTTTTCATGCCATATTGACCAATCGTTCTAGCGCATCAAACGGTTGATGATCATCAATGCTGGGCAAGGTGTTTTCACACAAAGGCTCGTAATGCGTGCCTGCTACATAAAACCCCGAAGACTGAATGGTAATTTCGGTTCGGCCAGCAATAATTTGTCTATCGATTGCCTCCATCACACCAGTCATTGCCATGATCAATGCCCATTCTGTAATTTTTCTCGGATCACCTGGCATATCTATGCCTGTATTTTTGAGCATTGCGCGAATCAATGGATACCGTTCCATACATTCCAAAAGCGAGACGACAATGCCACCGCCGCCAAATTGGCGAATCATCTTCGACATTGTGGGTGCGGTTGGCGGCTCTTTTGTATAGAATGTTGCATCCAAGTTTTCATTGGGATCTAAGGTTCTCAAGGGGAAATGAATATCACTACCCTGCTTATAGATACCAGTCGAATCATCCATGGTATAAGTTGGCATGTTTTGGCGGTCGAAATCTCCGTAATAGGTATGCAAGACCATATCTGATGTCTGAAGGTGTTGGACGAGAAAATAGCCAGGGTTAGATGCCCAGCGTGTAACACCCTCATTAACCAGTACAGACCGCCCTAGATGATAGCCAAGAAAACCATACGCGCTGGATACCGAATGAACATGCAAGCGAACATTATCAGCCTCTAGATTGTCGGTCTTAGCTAAGTATTCATATTCATAATAGGCTCGAGCTGCGTCTGCAACGCGATAATTGTCAAGATTCAGTGAATACCAGATCCGGGTATTGCTATTGGCATATGACTGATCGGAATAGCGCTTCTGAAACTCACTGCCAATCAATTTGAGCTTAGCAGAACTCTCTCCCTGATAAACAGCAATGGGATTCAGCACAGCCAATTCTGGATCAGACGTTAACCCTGATGCACGTAGTTTATGGGTTGATGATTTCGGCACAATCGTTACAATACGCAATTGTTCTTTGGTCACTAGACCTAATCGAATGGCACGCTCGACCGCGCTTCGCAGTGCCGTCCCTTTGTTGCCCGATGTAGTTACTAGGATCAATAACTTTTCGCCTGTACTGCGAATATGTTGAATCGCACGGCCAATCATGAGCAAGGAGGGTAATGTTTTGGTCGTGTTCGTGGTAGGATCCATTGCTAAATCAAACAACTTCAACGAGATCCCCTTATACTCCCCGATCGGTACAATCCTCATCTTGGCCGGTTCATAAAAGGTGCATAGATCGTTTGACAGAGGGGGCAAGGACCGAGCAGGCTCAAAGAGCGGGCGATTTTCGCCGGTTGACTGACTTTCGAGTAATTTTTGTGCTTTATCAATCCCAGCGTAATACCGAACAATTACACTATCGTCCTGTTGACTCTTTTCACGCTTAGCAAGATTGCTCACAATACCGTCCCAAAATCTATTGGGGCAACTAGCTGGCGCTGTGTCATTTTGAGCTTCAACTTGTTGCAAGATATCTGTTGTCATATTTTCCCTTTCTCCTAAAACGTGATAGCAAACTTGGGCAAAGCGAGTAAGTTTCTATCATTGCGGCCAACTCACTTTGGTTCGTTCACAATTTAGCAGACAAACGTGGTATGAACGTGGTATCAATGTGGTATGCGTGTGACGTATCTCTAGTACACGACGGCCTAAGTTCGCCTACGGTTAAGAAGTTCGACTTTTCGGAGCAGTCGAACTTCTGACGCCACGGCCAACCATCGGTTTATTTACGCCGTTGTGTACTAGTAAAATTCGCCATGCAGCCTTTTCCACAAACTACTTTCCACTTTCGGCGACAAACCGTCGTCGTGAGTTTCTATCATTACGGCCAACTCACTTTGGTTCGTTCACAATTTAGCAGACAAACGTGGTATGAACGTGGTATAAATGTGGTATGCGTGTTATGAAGGTTAAAAAACTCAAAGCACCACTATGACGCGCACACACAGCCACATCCTCAGCGGTCGTGCTACCCGCGTCGCCGACACCGGCCGCGCGACGAACCCGGCTCGTCAACTGACGAGCCGGACGAAGTATATGGAAGAGGTTGCAGTGATGTAGTGCGTATCGGGCGATGAAAGTGTCGCTCTATTGATCCTATTGGGGTGAGCGAACACTGGGGAAATGAGCCTGGTTCTGCGCACGCAAACTCAGCGTTTGCGGCAACGAACTGTTGATTCGCGCCTGGTTTGCATTACGAGAGGGGATTGCTGCGGGCGAAAACAGAACGGAACAGAGCGATAGGTTACGTTGCAATAGCTTCCCGCTTCTGCAAATAGCGCGCCACGCTAATGCTGCCGACCAGCAGCGCGCCCCCAGCGACCAATGGCGCCGGATTGAAACGGACTGCCCCGGCAGCTAACGAGCCGTATAGCGAGGAACCAACGAGGATATTGGCGGTGAGCGAAGGCAGAACCCCCAGCATGGCGCCGGTTAAGAAAGGCGCCGGCGCCAGCCCCAGATAGCCCGCCAGGCAGTTGACGGAATCGGCATGCAGGAACATGCCGTGCATGAGCGCCATAGAGGCAAAGGGATGCTCCTGCATTTTGGTGCTATAGCGCGCCAGCAGGCGCCGTAGCCCGCCGTAACCCGCAATCGAATCTGGCGGAATGGTTTGTGGCTGGGTCTCTTGGGGCGCAAGAAGCGAAGCCGTAGTTGGCGATCCCTGCCGCAACGCGCGGCCCACGCCATAGGCAACCAGCGCCGATGTGGCAAAACCAATGTAAGAAACCACAAACCCGGTCACCGGCCCAAAAATCAGGCCGCTAATCAGCGTCATCAGCGAATCGGGGAAAAAGGTGAGGGGGCGGATGGTATCGGCGGCAACATAGAGCAGCGGCCCGTAGCGGCTGTTTTGCAGCACCGCGGCCAAACGCTGAGCCAGCACCAATGGGGTATACCCATTGGCGCCGGCCAACAGCAACGCTGACCCACCGGCTGCTAGCGTTCCCAAGGCTGCCGCGCGCGGGGCCAACGCAATGAAGGGGCGCTTCGGCGACCAATTATATTTTGTCACACCGCTGGGGCAAAGCGTGGCGACAAGGCTTGGCTTGGGGCGTCGGATGCGGCGGACGGTAGTGCCTAATGCCCATGACCCGCCCACCAAGGCGGCGCCAGTCAACAGCATTTACTCACTATCCCCGGCTGTTTTCACAAGTGCGTCGCCAGCGTCGGTCACGGCATCTGTGGTGGCGGCAGCGACTGTAGCCACCCCTTCACCCGCTTCAGCCAATCCCGCCTCGATGTCAGAGATGCCTGCCGTGATGGTTCCTTCGCTTTGGCTTTTGATCCAACCCCAACCCAACGCGCCACCGCCAACCGCGCCCAAGGTAAGCGCAACCGCGGGATTGGCAATGGTGGAGACAATGGCTAACACGCCTTTTGCCGTCGCCGCCAGCGCCACTGCCCCCCCCAACCCCGCAGCGGCTGTCACTCCCCAAACCTTGATCTCATCAGGCTGCTGCTTGCCTCGCTCGATCAAGCTGGCAATACTTTCTTGTCCCTTGTTTTTAAAAGCTGTTAAATTTTCCATTGTCATTTCTCCTTATACTGAGTCATTTGGTCATAAAAAGCTTTGTAAATATAGCAAGTTTTGTCAACAGAGCTGGGAAGAACACTGATATTACACGCATTCCGACCCGTGTTTACAGCTTGTCGGATTAAGGCGAAACCTCGGTGGATAGTTACGCTTGTTCGACAATTTGCACATTGCGCAGCGAGATCCATCCCGCTGGATGAGGCACAAAGCCCTCGACGCGCTTATGCTTGGCCGTGAGTACGGGGCGAAAGACGGGAATGATCACGGCGCCTTCTTCCATAATCATCTGCTGCGCCTGTCGATAAAATGCTTTGCGCTGCTCGAAATGCGGTTCACTGCGCGCGGCATCCAACAGAGCGTCAAGATCTGCGTTATACCAGCGGCTTTCGTTCCAGATTGAATCAGAGCGGAACGCAAGCGCAAAGGTCTCGTCAATGCTGGGGCGAAAGTTCCAGCTCCCAATGTGAAAAGGCACCTGCCGCCAGTAGCTATTCCAATAGACATCGCTGGGCACTTCCGTGGGGGAAATATCAAAGCCGGCCGGTGCGGCCATGGCTTGCACCAGCTGGGCCAATTCCACCATACCCGGATCCACATCGGCCGTAATGAGATCGAGTTGAATTCCGTCGGGGTAGCCGGCATCCAATAAGAGCTGTCTGGCTTGTTCAATATTTTGCTGCCGCGCCGGCAGATCAGCATGGAACGGGCTGATCGATGCTACGGGGTGATCCAGCGCAATTTCACCCCGCCCCCCCAACAATGCATCCCGCACAGCCGCCCGATCGATACATAGCTTTAATGCTTGCCGAACGCGAACGTCATCAAATGGCGCCTCGGTGGCCTGCATCACAACCGTTTGATAGGCGCCGCTGGGAGATTCTGCAATTTCAATCCCATCCTCAACGGCCAGGAATGCCGCTTCCTTGCCGCTAATATCGGGCAACAGGTCAACTTCGCCAGCAGACAGCGCCGCAGCGCGATCATCGAACGATGGCGTATAAATGTGCAAAACCTCTTGCAGCAAAATCTCAGCGGCGGCCCAATAACTTTCGTTGCGGATAAACCGAATGTATTGGCCAGGTACTAGTTCATCTACACGAAAAGGCCCGGTACCCGATGGTGCATTGGGCAACAATTCACTGTCATACTCATGGGACAAAATCAGGGCCTGCGGGGCGCCGCACAGCAGAGGCAGATCGGCATTGGCAGAGGTCAAAGTAAAACGGACCGCGCCGGCTGGTGTGCCATCATCGACGGCATCCACAGAGGCAATAAAGCTCAGCACCGAGCGCAAAGGGGATCCAATAGCCGGATCCAACAACCGTCCAAAAGTGTAAACAACATCCTGTGCCGTCAGCAACGCCCCATGATGGAATTCGACATCTTGACGTAATTTAAAGGTCCAGCTCAGCAGGTCGTCCGACGCTTCCCATGATTCGGCTAATGCAGGTTGTATCGTCAGATCCTGATCTACCCAAACCAGCCCTTCATAGACGGCAAAAGCAACCTGAATCGCCGCATTTGCACTCATGACTGCCGGATCAAACTGCAGCGGCACATTGGCAAAAGCGATATGCAATGACTGGACGGGCGGTAAATCTTCTGCCTCAGCTGTTTCCGAGATCGTTGCCGCCTCTGTGGGGGCCGGCGGAGTTTCCAGTTCTGCAGTTGATGTGCGTCCACACCCATCCAATACCCACAGCGTTGCCAACGTACCGGTAGCTGACATCTTTAAAAAACGTCTACGTGTATGAGTCGCCAAGTTGAGTCGCATCATTGATCCACAAAGATAGTCGTATTCGGAGGGGCAAATTCACTGGGCCAGCTTGTATCACTGTTCACCTTTGCCCCCGCCAGCTCAACCGTAAATACTTGATCCCCTTCTTTAAGAATGAGCTGGGCCTGACGCAGGTCACTTGCCAAAAGATCGCTTCCCTTGAGCGATGCGCCCAAAAGGTCCGCCCCAATGAGATTGCTGCCCTCCAGGTTTGCCCCATCTAACAAGGCGTTGCTTAAGTTGGCCTGGCTCAAGTTGGCGTTGGCAAAGATGGCGCCGCGCAGCTGTTCACCGTCGAGCCCCGCCCCCGAAAGCTCAGCATAATCGAGGATTGCGCCGCGTAAGTTGACGCCATCCAAATTAGCGCCGGTTAGAATCGTGCCGGTCAGGTTGGCGCCGCGCAAATTGGCGCCGCCCTCACGGTTGCCGGGCGGCGCCAGATTGGCCCCTTTCATATAGGCCCATCGCAGATCGGCGCCGCGCAAATCCGCCCCGCCCAGGCTAATCCCGCGCAAATCGGCCCCGCGCAAATCACAACCAATTAATACGGCTTCCACTAACACGGCCGCCGTCAATTTAACCCGCCGCAGATCCACCCCAGTAAGTGTGGCGCCGGTGAGATCTGCCCCGCTCAAGTCTGCATCATCCAGCAAAACGCTGCCCAAGTTGGCATATTGCAAATTCGCCCCCAGCAAACGCGCCCCCCGCAGATCGGCGTTTGCCAGGTTGGCACTCACAAGTTTGGCGCCGCTTAAATCGGCATTGCGCAGGTTAGCCCCATCCAGCTTGCTCTGCGAGAGCATGGCGTTGCGCAAATTGGCTTCCTCAAAATTCATGCCCGACAGCGTGCGCTTAAAGAGAGGCACCCCCAAACATTCTGGGGGACAGCCGCTGGGCAAGCGAGCACCGCAGGCAACCAGGATCCATATTGACGCCAGGCATACAGTGCTAATCACCCTCTTGGCCATTGTTCGTTGCCCAAGTAACTCCATTATTGCCCATCCTGATTCTCTACCAGTTTTTGGACGTCCTCGGCCCACGGGAAGGCCTTTAAGTACGGATCGGGAGGGAGCGGCTCTGCCGAGCTGATTATTTCCTCGATGAGACCGTCATCACGCACCACGCCAATATGCGCCGTTTTATAGGTGGATTGCGTCTCGCTATCGAGCTGGATGGGGCCATCGGGCGCAACATACTTGATCGGCCCAGACATTGCCGCGCGGACAGCATCCACATCTGTGGTCTGCGCAGCTTCAACCAGCTCGCGCCAAAGATATACGCTGGCATAGGCCGACACAATGGGCGCCGAAGTGACGCGCTCCTGACCATACGCGGTTTTATAGGCCGTCACGAACGCAAAATTTTCCGTCGATTGCAGCGTCTGAAAATAGCTAGCCGTTGCCAGTTGACCCACCATTATCTCTGGGCCAATCGTACGCACCTCTTCTTCAGCTACGCTAGTGCTGATTACCGGTAGCGAGGATGGCTGGAAGCCCGCTGCCGCCATTTGTTGAAAGAAGCCGACATTGCTTTCGCCATACATGGTGTTGATGATGACATCCGGTGGGCTGGCGCGCAGTTGCTCAATAAGGGAACTAAAGTCTGTCTCGCCCAGCGGAACATATATCTCGCCCACAACGGTCTGCCCCAGTTCATTTGCTTGCGCCTTGATAATCGCATGCGCGGTACGCGAATAGGCAAACTCGGAACCGAGCAGTAGAATGTTGACGATTTCCTGCGTGGACAGGTAGTTGACGGCCGGGATAAGTTGCTGCGATGCATCTTGGCCCATGTAAACAATATTGGGCGATTGCGCAAACCCTTCGGTCGGCGCCGGATAGAAGAGCAGGCCATTGAGTTCTTCAAAAACAGGCAGCATGGCGTTTCGGCTATCGCTGCGCCAGCCACCAAAGATCACAGCCACCTGATCACTCTCCAGCAACTTGCGCGCCTTTTCCGCAAATACATCGGGGCTACTGGCGCCATCCTCCACAACCGGCTCAAGCTGTTTGCCAAGCACCCCACCAGCCGCGTTGATCTCATCAATGGCTAAAAATTCGGCATCGCGGGCAGCCACTTCACTAATGGCCATTGGGCCGCTAAGCGAATGCAGCACCCCCACTTTAATGGTGTCCGTCAGAGGCGTATCACTATTTTCGATCAGCTCAACGGCGGCCGCCATCTCTTCATTCACGTCTACATTGGGCCAGACCGTCTGCGTGTCAAAGGTGGCCCCTTCCCACTCGGCATCTACCAGCAGCGTGCTGCGCTGAAGCTCGTTCAGCTCCGCCACCGCTCTATCCATTTCCAGATCGGCATCGGTCAACTCTTCAAAGAGCAGTCTACTGCCCAATAGGTTGGCGCCATTGAGGTTGGCGCCATTCATATCGGCTCCCACTAGCGTGGCGCCCACCAGACGGCTCCCCCCCAAATTGGCCGAGGCCAGGTTGGCGCCAATCAAGCTGGCGCCAGACAAATCGGAGTTGCTCAGGTCGGCGCCGATCAATACGGCCAGGTTGAGCCAGGCGCCGCTCAAATTACTACCGCTTAGCTGGGCGCCACTTAAGTCGGCGCGGCTCAACGTCGCGCCCGTCAGGTCCGTATTGATGAGCTGGGCGCCATTCAGCTTGGCGTTGACCAAATCGGCGGCGGTCAGGACAGCACCGGTTAGATTCGTGCTCTCCATCTCGGCATCTTCCAGATTGACGCCGAGCAGCGAAGTTCCCTGAAAATCTAAGGCTGTGAGGTCGGCGCCCACCAGATCGGCGCCATCAAACTGGGCGCCTTCCAGAATTGCACCGGCCAGGTTGGCGTTTTGCAAGTTGGCGCCCAGCAGCTTGGCGTTGCGTAAATCTGCTTCTTCCAAATTGGTGCGCATTAGCAGTGCGCCACTAAGATCGGCACCTTGCAGCTGGGCTTTGGATAGATCGGCGCGGCTCAGGTTTGCATTGACCAGGTCGGCATTATTTAAATGCATTCCCCGCAGGTCCCCCCCCACCAAGTTTGCCCCCACACAGTCGGGCAGACAAGTCACGCCAAAGACAATCCAATAGCGCAGACCGTATGCCATGGCGCCTAGAACAACGATAACCACGAACATACGGATGATGATCTGGAATTTTAGCTGCTCCCATTTGTCGACCAAAGCGTAGGCCACAGCAAAGAGCAGCAGCAGAACAATAAGTGGGCCTAGCGTGATAACCATATTTAACGATGACTGAATTTAGCTGTTGGCGGCAACTTTTGCGGCGCCGTTCAAGTTGACCGCCGCAGTTTCACCAGTTCCCGCCATTGCGCTGTTTATGCGGGCCAGCGTGCGTTCGGTCAACACAGATTTAAGCAACGTATGCAGTCGTTGGGGCTCTTCTTGCGCGCAGGCCGAAATGGTCTCCACAATCTGTCGCTGCCGGGCGCGCGCAGAGGCCGCCAGATGCTCGGAAATTGAAACGGTGCTCAGGCCCTGCTCTACCAGCTTGCCAAAGAGATGTTCACCCAGCTCGCGGTTTTCGCGACTCTGGGGATTCTGCATGTATTCACGGTAGATCTGAAAAATCTGCACTTCATCCTGGAGCTTGACCGCTTCGTAACTCGCGCGGCTGTAAAAAAGAACGATTTGGGTTAGCCCTTGTTGCAGCCCTTTATTCTGCGCCAGCTGGTTATCCAGCAGCCATGCAAGATCAAATCCCATATCGTGACAGAACGCCGCCATATGTTCACTCAGCGCCGCAATCTGCTCATCATTCAACGCATCCAGCCACTGTTGAACTTCCCGATTGGCGGCCAAAGAATCAGCCGCCCATGCTCGAAATTGGCCAACGGTATCTACTTTCTTTGGGCGACCCAAACCACGCGGCAATTTTTGTAAACGCTCCTGCACCATATTGGTCAAGCTATGCGTCAAATGTGCAGCAAACCCTTCTTGGGCTGCGGGCGGCTCATCAGCCAATGCCGCCGCCTGTTTGGCCAACAAATTGCGTTTGAGTATCATGCCCAGCCCAATGAGCATGGCAATCACAATGACCCATATCAGAATGTGCATGTGTATCTCCTAACCTTTGCTATCTCTTAAGTATCTAGCCGTAAATTCTCTGTATTGGCGTTTGCAACTCAATAAAGTGACGATAACCTCAACCGAATTCATCGGATTTTGAGACCCAGCCCCTGTTCATTATCAGTACACCGCAACGGTGTCGGCGATTTAGCCATCGGTCTCGTTTGGAGAATCCAGCCGCATCTCTTGCCGTTGCGCTCTACTGATTATGGATTTTGCGGGGCCTCAATTTCTTGAGGCGTCGCTGTGGGCGTGGGCGTGGCCAAAATCTCCGGTATTACCAGCGTCTCCGGCGTAATCGCATTGGCCGTGGGTGTGCCCAACACGGGCTGTTCCTCCATTTCGACGGTCACCGTATTCGTCACGGCGCCAGTTGCAGTTGGGCCATCCACGTTCATGTCGTTGACCAGATCTTGCAGCGGAAGAATTAGCGGTGCATTGTTGGGCACCAGCATGGCGCGAATGTTGGGCGAAAGCTTATCAATATATTCATACGTGAGCAGATCCGGATTCTGCGCCAGCGCCTCGGCAATTAACTTGAGCGCTTCGGCTTGGGCTTGAGCCTCCAACGCAATGGCTTGGGCTTGCCCCTCGGCCGCTAAAATTATCTGTTCCTTCTGGCCCTCAGCCACGGTTTTAAGCTTATCGCGCTCACCTTCCGCCAGATTGCGCATCTCTTGCGCCTCGTGCTCAGCTTTCTCTTGATTTTCCAGCGCCACCTGCTTTTCTTCAATGGCGTGGGCATATTCATCTGTAAAGGTAATATCGCGCAGCAAGAATTGATCCAAAATGATGCCTTTGCTGGCGAATGCTTCACTGAGCAGCCGGCCAAGCGTCACCTCTAGATCACGACGCGCAGAGCTATTGACTTCCTTCACCGTAAATTGGGAAACTTGCGTACGCACATAACCGCGGATGATGGGCCGGATGAAATCCTCAATATAGCGCTCTTGCCAATCCACATGAATGGTAACGGCTTGTTCCAAATCCAAGCGAAAGATAACTGAAGAGTCTAGCCGCACTTCCTGCCCATCACTGGTGCGGGCCCGGATGGAATCGTCTCCTACTTTGGCCCCTTCGTCGATTTTGTTCGACATGGTGTATGTTTGCCAATAAATAGGGTACAACACATCACTTTCTAACACCGGAATAATGAAATGCAGACCGGCGCGCAGCGGTTCCGGGCGCACCCCACCGGGCGAAATGAGCGACACCACCACAGCCACATCTGTTGGCGGCACAAAGACCAACGCCGCGCTGAGTAGCGTCAGACAGATCACCAGAAATAACGGCAGCAAAATACGGACGGAAAGTAGTTGTAGGATCGCCATGGCCGGCCCGCGGCGCAACAACGTACGCACAAAAACCGCAATGGCAAAGATGGCAAAGAAGATCCATCCAATATTCGCTACTGTTTGCAACAACTGATCAAGATTGGGCATAGAGACGATCGACCAAGGTCCTGTCTAAGTCAAATTTTCACCTTTTTAACGATTCTGGATCCTAGCGGCAGGGCGTGGAATAAGCATGGATTGAGCATGGAATGCCCTGTTTGGGAACTTTGCGCTTATAATAATCTGCCCGCCACGAGCTATGTTTTGATTGCCTTATTGGGTTTTGAAAACCTGACAGGCCATAATGCTTATTCCCGGCCACGTGGTATTATTTTGACATTTGTTTTACAGCGCCAGATATCCCATGGATGCGCAATTACCACCAATGTCGGTGCTTCGTTTTAATTGCCACATTGAGCGCTCTTTCCAGCTCGGATCCAGCGCGCCAAAACTTTCATCCAAGATCAGCACGTCGGCTTCCCCAAGCAATGCGCGCGCACAAAAATTCGGCTGTTTCCATGAGACAATTGCCAACCGCTTTCTGACTCAACCATCTGCTGATGCCCGCTCGGCATTCGTTCCAGCAGCTCGCCCAATCCCAGCGTTCGCATAAAGAAGCTCAGCTCACTAACACCTTGGGGTTGGGGCCAACGCCGGGTCCTATTACTGCTGTGCCAGCACCGGTAAAAATGTGCTCGTGAAATTGCGGCACCATGACCACATATTTCTGCCACGCGGCTCTCCTATGCTCTGATCCACATTGTGCAAGCAACAAAGGCCGGACTGCGCGTCGCAATCCAGCCAAGCATCGTCGCCAATGTCGATTTGCTGCCGCCAGAGGGTCTTCTAACAAAAACCTGTTCGCCCCGATATATCTCCAGGTTACATGCTTGCAAAATGGGTCTACTGAGAGACTGATAGCGAAATCTACATCGCGCGCCAGTGATGGGCGCCGTGCGGCGCATCATTTGCATTTTCAGGATGCCAGAGCGTACCCCGGCCGTACTTTGCTGAGGCAACGTGGCCGCATGAAAGATAACGCGATTGCCAGGCCAACTGCACATTGGATACGCTTTAAATCCAAACGCGATTGTGGTGAAAGCCGATAGGCAAAAAAGGATGCTGCCCAGGCTGAACATGACTTATGGTAAAGCTTGCGCAACGCATAGACCAACCGCCAATCCCAACCAACATCCACCCCGCGGCACAAACCACTTTAGCCATTTATTTTCATCCGAATCCTGCTGCAAGCGCAAATAATGCGCAAGCGATTGATCTTCCACATCGTGCCACGACGGCGCCTTCCAGCCAGCTGCGCAAGGATGCCCGACCATGCGTTCAACCAGATCAAATACCGCGATAAACTATAATCCAGGCTTGGCTGGCTTACAGAAGATAGGAAACGTGCCGATCCCCCATACCAATGCCCACCCAGCGTGAGCAGCAGCGCAAGCAGCCAACCGCCAACCCCTGCGGTCAAACCATACTGCCGCCGCCAATTGAAAGAGGGTTAACAGCGCCACAAACCCGCTGGCCAACCTCCCATCTGTTCTACCGTATCCGACGCCAGCATCGCGCCCAAACTGCCTGGACGCCCCTCGCGGGCGAATCTCTTCCGATCAAGCCGCATGACGCCATAAAGCAACCGCTGTTTCTAAAAATAGCGCCGATCCCAACGGCCAACTCGCTTTGCGTAAGATTCACCCGGCTTGCAGAGGCGCCGCGTTAAAGAGCAGCAAACAGCCAGCCCAGCAGCCAGCCCCATTCAAATGGTTTCCCAGCACGCTTTGACCAATCATCCACCAAGCGCCGATGGTTGCTGGAGCAGCCGCGCCCAATAGCCGCCAATCAAGACCCCCGACAAAACGCAGCAAACCAGCCTGTTGAACTTGCCCCCACAGTGGCGCTCGGCGGCAAACGCACCAGCCACCCATTTGACGAACCTGGCGCCCAATGGCTTCTGCAGGTAATATGCGGCCTGTTGACGCGCACGACGTTCATTGGCACGTGGGCGCCCCAGCACTTGTTCTACGCTCTGCCGCTGCGCACCGATGGCGTTCAGCCCACAGCGTGGCCGGTGCATGCTGGTCGCGCCGCACCCGCTGAATCGACCCGTCGTGCGCCACCAAATTGACCCACCACGGTCCTCAACCAGGGCCACTCGCGCGGTTCACGTTCTCTCTGCTGCGGGCGGCAAGCCAAGCAGCGCCGGCCCCATACCGGAATAAATAAAATGATTGCCCTGCGGTGGATTGTACGGGTTCCACCTCTAGCCCCAAGTTACCTGCGCAGAGAGTCATCCACCGCTCAAGGGCTTCGCTACTCCACGCCATCGCAGGCGAAGCATTTTTGTCCATTTTATCCAGCTGCGGTCTGGGGGTGCTGTCTTGCGTAATGGGCAATCCGCTCTTTTGGGCCAAATATTTCAGCGCTTCGCCGATTTCGCTGGCTGGCCAAGACACGTTGGCCGGCAGGCCATGCGGCTGCGTCTCGACATGGCCCGTTCTGGCCATGTCCACAAGACGGCTAAAATTATTTTGCAGCGTGCGTACACTCATGGCTCGCCCCCGCGCTTGCCGCTCGACGTCAGCCGCCGCGCTTGTTCTATCCACATTGGCAAATTGGCGGTGGTCTTCCAGCCCCTTTGCGCCAGCTGCGTATTAATATGATCCGCTGTGGCGCTGGCCAAGTCAGCAATCGTATGGATGCCCAGCTGGTGCAGCCGCTCTGCCCAAACTGGACCAATGCCGGTGATCTGCCGCAATTCGTCGGGCCCAGACCGCGGCGAGTGTGCGGCATCAGCCTCCCCCCCTTTACGCAGCACGCCCTGCGCCAACCACAAGCGCCGCCACTTAGTAGCCGCCCAGCGCTGGCTGCGCACATTCTCATCGGCGGTGAGCAATTTTCCATAGCTGGATTGGGGATGCGCCAACAGGGCTTGGGGCGCATCGTTTTCGGTGAGCTGGCCATCTTCAACGACCAGTACTCGGGCAAAATCTGTGGTTTCGGCAATATCATGCGTAATGCAGAGCAGGGTTGCGTGCCGCCAATGATTGCGCACAGTGGCCAAGAGCTGACGTCGTTTGGTGCGATCTAACCCGCGGAAGGGTTCATCCAAAATGACCAATTGCACATCTTTACGCAGCAGGGCGCGCCCCAAGCGCACACGTTGACCTTCACCGCCGGACACCAAACCGCCCCCCTCACCCAATCGCGTCTGCAAGCCATTGGGCAGCCGCTCCAGCACAGCATAGAGATCGGCGCCGCTTAAGGCCAAGCCAATGGGCTGTTCTTCGGCAAAGGCGCTGCCATGGCTGTTGCCATAGCGTAAATTCTCCTGCAACGAGCGATTCCAAAGTTGAATACTCGGATCGACCCATGCAGTCAAGCGGCGCAGGGCCCACAACCGTTCGCCGGCTAATAATTCTCCATTCACCCACACCCGCCCACTGGCTGGGCGATGCCATCCCAAGAGCAGTCCGGCCAAAGTCGATTTGCCAGCGCCCGATTCGCCCACAATTGCCACATGTTCACCCGGCGCAATCGTTACATTGATGTCGTCAAGAATCACATGGCCCCCCGCCTGCACCGTAACGGCCTCCAGCTGAAGCGCTACACCGGCGCCCAAAGCTTGCGCCAATTCTGCGGCTTCTGTCGTTGCCGCCTGTTCGTCCATTGCGCCCTCTGCCGCGCCATCTCCTGTGTCGGCGAGCCCCATCTCCTCTTCCGGTGCCCCCAAGGGCTCTAGAATGCGCCCCATGTTGTTGCGAATGGTCGGGTACTGGCGTACAGCATCGGCCAAGGATTGGCCCAAGACAGGCAAGTTCAATGACCAATAGAGCAGAAGCAAGACGGCGCTCGTCTCTCCACGCTGCAAGATAAATGCAAGCATAATCGAGGCCGCAAACCCAACGCCCATCAATGCCGTCAAGCTTTGCGCCAGCGCCCCAATTCGAGCCAGCGAGAGACTTTCGCGCGCCCAGACCGCGAGCATCATCTCGTGTTCGCGGCGCACCGTACGTTCGGCGCTATGGGTGCGAATCGGCATCAACCCGATGAGCGCGTCCAGATAAAAGCGACTGAGGGCGCCCGTGTGGGTGCGCACGCGCATATCGCGCTCGTTTTGCACCGGCTGCATCAGAAGCGCCCCAGCCACCGAGGCCAAGACGGCCAGCAGCGCAATGGGCGCCGCCGCCGGGAAAAGCCCAATAACACCCGCTGCCGTAAAGATGAGTTGGCAACAGAGGCGAAAAATGCGCAGCGCCAGATCGGGCAGGGCATGAAGCTGGCGCAGGCCATAGGCGCGCTGCGCCATATCGGAAATGAGGCGCGAATGAAAATAGCGGTCGCCGAGACGCGGAATCTTGGCCAAAAAGGCAATGCGGATTCTGGTTTCCAGCTTGCGCCCCATACGCATGGCGCTGGCCGCAATGGGAAACTCCAGCAGTATCGCGAAGAGGACAAAGGCCACCAAACCAGCCAATAATGACAATGGCCAACCACCCGGATGCAGATCGGTGGCAAGCACCATGAATCCACGCAAGAGCGCGGCTTCCGCGGTTACACTTAGCGCCGCCACCAAGGAAGCGCCCAGCAGCAGCGTCGGGCGAAACATGCCATCTTGGCGCAAGGCGCGCACAATTTCCCACTCGGGCCGTTGCGTAGCTTCAGCCAGTGCGGCAGTCAAAATTGAGCTATGGGTGGCCGCGGTGGGCGCACCGGCGCCACTATCGGTTGGGTCTGTTTCAGCCGCCGATTCAGTCTCGGCAGCAGGATGTGCGATGGCGACTTCGTCATTCGCCACGTCGCTTGCGTGAGAAGGAGCGGACGCTTGCGCTTCTGCGCTGTACACACCGGCGATCTTCAAGAAAACAGCACCGCGCACCAACAGTAAGTTAGCCCCATTATCACCATAGGAATGTGCGTTGGTCCTCTTTGGCAATGGCCGCGCGGACCAAAACGGTTCCGGAATAATCGCCGTAGCGGCATCGGCTTGGTGCGCCTGTTCAAACAACTCTCCAAGCAAATGAGCGGCTTCGTTGCCTCGAGCTATGCCATTGGCGCGTACAAGGCTGGTGACCATGCGCGTGGCGGCATCCAGTGCGCCAAAGCCAATCCAATCCTCATCTGCCAAAGCGACATTGAGCAGATGATCCATAATGGAGATAGGCAGATCCAGCTCAGCTTGACGCTGGCGCAGCGGGTCTACAAAACCGGCGGTCTCGGCCCAGGCGCGCCAAGCACGGGCGTCAAAAGGGGCTGAATGATGATAGACCTCGTTTAGAAAGCGGCGCTGTGTCGACCAGCGCCGCCCGGTCGCCGGATCCATGAGCTGTACAATGGGACCGTGGGTGCGCCACGCAACGACAAAATGGTTAAAGCCGTTGGGCAAAACGGTGACCACGAGCGCCGGCAACAGGTGGGCCGACGCCAGCAGCAGATGATCGGCGGGCGCCATCATCTGTTGGGCATGCAAGCCCAAGCGTTGCGCAACATCTTCCAACGTGTTGATCGAAGTCCCATCCACATCAGTTTGACATGCCTCCCGCAACCGTCCATAACTAGCTGAGATGCCGAACCCTTCCAGCAGGCTTTTGAGCGCGGCAGGACCACAGTCCATAGCCGATGTCTGAACTGCTTCGGGCACAAAGAAACGTGGGGGTGATGGATGATTGGCAAACTCTGAGTGCATATTTTAAACAGCGGGCAATCACGCGGCCCGCCTTGGTCCAATGCTACTGCTGTGGGTTTATTGAAAGTGCCGGTGTATCGACCAGCTGGCCAGAGGCGCGCGCCACCAGAATGGCGGGGGTAACCCGCTCAACTTCCACATCTACCTTTCCAGAAAATCTTCCTTCTAGGGCAGGGGAATACTCTTGAACAGCCAAGGTGACTTGAAAATGGTCATTGGTGGGGTGACCAAGAATGTTAGCAACTATTGCCGGGATTATGGTGGCGGCTTCGCTGGGAATATCGCCACCATTCTGGCTGTTGCCGCTGGCGTTTTGGGGCGTTATATGGATGTAGGCAACTTGACCTTGCTGAATTGATTCCCAAGCGCGCGCGGGAAATTCAGCCACAATCCAACTGTCGCGCGTGATTCCTACCAGCGCGCCGGTCTCATAGCGACTAATGGGCGCCCAGAGAAACCATGCCGTCCAAAGCAAAAATACGATTAGGGCAATTGAAAGCCCAATTAATGTGCCCATGCCCCGATCGGCCTGGAGCGAACGCATGGATTGCGAAAATGGAAGCGCCATCTTAGTTTACCCGATGGGCGCGCAAGGTAAGCCGGCCAGCAATCACAAGGTCTGTCGCCAGCACCTTATCCCCAGTGCGCACCATTCTACATGAGGAAGCGTCTTTCGACCCGCTTGGCTGTATCCACGCTACACCCTCCAAAATTACGCCATCGACCGGTATAATTTCGCTGGTCTCCACCCGCACCTCATCACCACTCTGCACGGTATCGGTGGGCACCACGACTTCCTTTGTGCCATTGAACAGGCGAGTGGCAGGCGGCAATCTCCGCGGCATCGATTGCAGCCGCTGAGCTACGCCGCGGTTAAAGCGATTAAGCCGCCCCAAATAGTAGCACCAGAAGCCCAAAGAGCCGGCCAGATACCAACCACCACCCAGACAAATGGCCAAAGCCGCGGTCTCAGCCAGCGCTCGGCTTGGGCGTCCCTGCTCATAAAGCACGTCATAGGCATGTCGCGCCGATGGCGTTCCCATATAGATCAAGATTGGAATGCTGGCATAATGTAGGGGGGGGAAGAAAAACAGACCAGCTGACGCCAGCCCGAGCGAGACGGATGAAGTATATATACCTTGTTGCAGCGTTTCCCGCTCTTCTTCTGTGCGCGGGATTTGCTCAACCTCGATCGTCTGTTCCACCGGGGCCGCAAAGGAGATTGGGTGGCTTTGTGCACTGTTCTCCACAACCGGGTTTCCTTGTCTTCTCGACACCACGGCGCCAACCGGCGCCGTGGCCGGCACGTGGACATCTTGAGTCAAGTATTTGTAAATGCCCACTCCCGCAGCAAACGCTCCACATGTCAATGCAAGCAATTCAACCATATCTAAACCTTTCGAGTAAGGCAATGTAATAGATTGGCCCACCGTATGCCGCCGCCATTCGCGCCCGCTGTTTGGGCCATCCCTCTTTGCGTTCTCTAATAGAACTCTACAGCTTACATGTGGATAGAATATGGATTAGACGTGGATCACATTTATTGGGGAGCGCGCTGAGTCAGATAGATAGCCGACAACGCGGCCAGTTGGAAACAATCATTCTGGGGCCGAATCAGATACGCATTCTGCATCTTGAGCAAAGCCTGATAATATTCACTTTTATGGATGGGCAACGATAATTGTTCCCACAATGTTTTGCGTGAGAGCACTTCTTCAGATTCTAGCAATATTCGCATTATCTGCAATTCCAATGGCGAGAGAGAAGCGAACTGTTCATCCAATGTTGCGCCCATCTCTCCCAAGAAATAGAGCTCTTCCTGCACGTAGGCCGCCACATCACCACAAAACAGATCGTGAATCAGATTGGCGGCCTGGCGCAGCAGCCGCGGATTACCAGCATAGTGCTGGTGAAGCAGCCGACTGTGCATTGAATCCACAGTAAACCCATGTGCGTCTAAGAATTCCTGGGAATCTTCCGGAGAAAAGCCCTCCAATTCCAGAGAGCGAATCAACTTATTCTGCCTTTGCAGGTGGGTCAACGCAGCCGGCCGCATACGGCTCGTCAACAGGAGGCAACTGCGGTGTGACCGTTCTGTAAACAAGCGAAAAAGCGCTTCATAAGCAGTGGCATCTGTTGCGGCATGGGGGTCATCGCCCTGAATCACTCTGTCTACACCATCCAATACAAATAGGCAGCGGTGCTGTTCAACTATTTCAAACAGCGTTGCCACCAATTGTTCAAAGTTGGTGGGCAGCTGAGTGCGAGAGGCGTTCTTGAATGGCAGAATCCAATCCTGCAAGATTTCAACACAGGATGGGCGCCGCTCCAATGAACGCCAGATAATATGCGTATATTTATTCTCAGCATCCAAGAAAGGTTCATGGCTGTTTACAGATACGGAGAGCCGATGCTTTATGGATTGCGCATCATCATGTTTAGGCTGTCTAAGATGCAGCTGTGTTTGCAAGTACGGCGAGTTAGCATCGCTTTGGGCGTTAATATAATGCACCTGCACAACGGATGCCGCTAGGGCACTTTTTCCTTGACCACCCAGCCCCAAAATCGCAATCAGCTGCCCGCCATCATCGGCCAACCACTGATTGAGCGCCGCCACCTCTTGGCGACGCCCCACCAATTGGCCCCCAATGGGCATCGACCCAATATCGCAATGAATGGCAGGAACGGCCGGCTCAGCCGCGCCAGTTGAGCCAGGCCCGATACCATTGCGGTTCGTGGGATAGGCGCGGACCGCAACAGACTGGTGATCCTGAACATGGTTTTTCTTTTGATCTAAATACCACAGCCCAGACTTAATCTGCTTATAAAGAGATGTTGTTTCATCCATGGGTGACACATCTAGCTCCTCTTCTAAAGCTTGACAACAGATTTCATATTGCATGAGCGCCGCGCTGCGTTGGCCACTGGCCGCCAGCAAGATCATGCGCTGACGATGCGCTTCTTCCCGCCAAGGCTCTGATGTAAGTAAATATTGGTTCAATTCTAGCCCGGCGGCATAATCACCGAGTTCTAAATGCTGTTGAGCAGCCAACTGCAATCCGTATATCATCACATCGTGAAAATGACGCCGCTGCACAAGCATCCAGCGCTCGAAATTGGGTGCATCTTGAATGTGAAAGCCAGCCATAAACTCGCCTGTGTACAGATTGAGCAGCTCTTGCAAAATGGTTAATTCCACGGGAGCCGTTGTTGCATGCAAGCTGGGGGCGAGATACGTCATAAAGCTCGTGGTATCAATCCAGTGTGGTAGATCGCGATTAAAGGCAACTGTTTGGGCATCGACTACCAGATAATCGCCGATGATCTTGCGCAGGTCGCGCAGTTGATAGCGTAAGTTGGCTTTTGATTTTTGTTCTGATTGACCATACCATAATAGATCTGCCAACTCGCTGCGACTGGCTGGCTGACTGGTAATACAAAGATAAGTAAAAAGGGCAAGTCCGCGCCCCGTAATTGATAATTGCAGGGAATCCGCACCGAATTCAATGTACGGCGTTCCCAAAAATCGAGCCTTTAGCATTGGGGATCCTGTCTATATGCAGCGATATGAATGCAACGATATGGGCGTATATAGAGATCAAAAATTTCACAGCTAAAACCCATGCGTACTTTTCATAAAAAAGTTTACGACTCATCAAGTTATGAGTGCAATAGCCGCATTTACGGATAGATTTTTAGTCAGCAGAGTTTATGAGGTTGATTGCCAACAGCTCTTCCTCGGCTTGCGAAATTTCTATATGCGCGTTTTCCACCATCGTCTCACCACAAATTTCTGCATGCAATGCTCTAAAGAGCTGCTGCAGGCTTGTAAAGCCACGCCGATATTGACTTTCCGAATCGAGAAGAATATAGCGCCATTGGGCTTTCTTCCCAGTAGGCTCATCGTTACACACGCGCAAAATAAATGATCTATAGCTAGTCATGCTCTTTTCCCGTGGTATTTACGACTGATAGGTACTATCCATCTGTAAGGACGCCATGGGCCAACACCCGGCGAAGGCGCGAATCTATAGTTTGCATAGGACTGAAAGCGCGAAATATACAGCAAGGTTGATAGATACCTTGGGGTTTACACGCGGTGTCTACTAATTACTATATAGGTAGAACGTCAACAAAACGGCAAAAAATCGTTAAATTTACCGTAAACTCTGTTGAAATCAGGCAGATGGTATTCTTATCAATCGTTTACCAGTCAGCCCGCTCCAGACGCGGTGGTCAGAGCATTGCGAGGGGAGTAAGTAGGATTTAATAGATTGTATGGATTTTACTTAACATCTATAGGAGTTACGCATTTCAGTGCTGTTCAGGAGAAGTTCGACTTCTTGCAGAAGTCGAACTTCTGGGTCAACTGCGTCACTTCTCACCTATACGTGCATTCGCTGTGTCGACGTTTGCAACTCGACACAGCCAAGAGAGCCACACCTGAATTTACAGATAGGTTCCTAACGAATAAACTCTGTAAGATTCACGGTCCCGCGCTCTGCATCTACCCACATCTGGCTGCCGTCGCTCCAGACATGGATGCGCCCTTGCCGATCGTTGCGCAGAAGCAGCCGCCCCGCCAACGCTTGGAGCACTTCATCGGTAGGATGGCCATAGCGATTGTCAACGCCCACTTGAATCACGGCGGCCACGGGATTCACCGCCTGCAAAAAGTCGGCGCCAGTCGATGTCGTGCTGCCGTGGTGCCCCACTTTCAACACAGTAGCCGCCAGCGGCAATCCCTGCGCCACCATGCCGGCTTCACTGGGCAGGCCAGCATCACCTGTCAACAGTACGCTAAAATTGCCGTATACCAACTTGAGGACCAGCGAGTTTTCGTTATCAATATCTTCAGCTTCAAAACCATTGGGCGGCGGCCATAAAACCCACAGCGATGCGCCATCGCCCAGGTCCAGCCACCCGCCTGTATGCTGCAACACGACTTCTGTACTGGCCGCTTGCATGGCCGTGCGCCAAGGCTCTGCATCCAGATTCTGTTGGCTTGTTATCGTGTCCAACGCCCGTTCCACGGCAAAACGTTGCGGCACTTCTATCTGCGCATTCATGTGGTCGCCATCGGGATGGGTCAACACCAGCAGATCAATCGTGCGATCCCAAAAGGGCATAACCGCGCCCAATTCACTAAAGAGCGCCTGTGGACTGCTGCCGCCATCAATCAACACCTGGCGTCCCGACGGCGTTTCAATAAAGATACCGTCACCCTGGCCAATGTCCAGAAAATAGACGTGCAGCCGGCCATCGGGCTGTGATAGCACACCGCCCCACACAACCAGGCCCGCCACACACAGCGCGCCCGCCGTCACTGGCCCCGCCAACATGACCCCAAGCTGCCGTGCGCCCTGTTCCAACCCGCGGCGCAGCCCGCCCCAGATTTGCTGCCGCCCATAAACAATCATCAACAAAGCATATATTCCCAGCAGCATCCACAGATTAAAGCCCATAATTTCCACACTGCCATAGGGCAGCGCGGCGGTCCAGCGCACCGTAAAGACGGTCCACACCAAACTCAACCACGGCATCAGCAGCAAGAGCCAGGCCACCCAGGTCAAACCAGCTACGCCCACCAGAATGGCAATGCTGCCCCAAATCATAATAAATCCCTGCACGGGGGAGACAATCAGGTTTGTGAGGAAGCTAACCACAGACAAGCGCCCAAAGTAGTAGACCACCAGCGGCAGCGTCGTCAGGTTGGCTGCAATGGTCACCAGGAGCCCGTCTTGCAGAAAGCCGGCCAGCAGCCCCTTGGCTTTGCCTGCAATCGAGCCGTGCGTCGCATCCGCCAACAGGTGACCACCGCTAAAGCCGGGCCAAATTTTGGCAAACAGATTGGTCACATCGTTGCTAAAGAGGATCAGCCCGGCCGTAGCTGCGCTGCTCAGCTGGAAACCCACATCCCAAAACGTCAGCGGGTTCTGTATCATCATGAGCCAGCAGGCCACGGCCAAGCTGATAATAGCCGTGCTGGTGCGGCCCAAGTGGGTGGCGATCACAAACAGCGCGCCCATGCCCGCCGCCCGCAGCACCGCCGCATCTCCGCCCACCAGCAGCGCGTAGCAGCCAATCCCCATGAGCGTGGGCCAGATGGCGCGCTTGCGCCCAAAAAGACGCTGCCCCAACGCCATAAACAGCGCGGCAATAATTTGGACATTGGAGCCGGATATAACAATCGTGTGGCTGGTCCCGGTCAGGTTGAATTGTTCGTACAGGTCGTCCGGAATGCCGGCCTCAATGCCTAGCAACATGCCGTTGGCCAGCGCCGCGTATGGTTCAGGCAGCAGCCGGTTGAGCAGCGCCTCGCCACGCGCACGGAAGCGATAGAGCTGGCGCGTGATCCAATGGCCCTGCAATTCGCCGGGCAACAGGTCAATTTGGGCATTGTAAAAAAGGCTGTGCACGCCCTTGCGCGCCAGGTACTCGCGATAGGAAAAGTCCTCAAAATCGGGCGGCGTCACCAAGCGTCCGCGTAGGCGCACCGATTGTCCGTACGCATAGCGCTGGCGAATCCCCGTTTTGAAGACCAACGCCCCCGTCACCGCGTGGACTTCGCCCGTCACCGTCTCGATAGAATGCGCCACCACTTGCAACCGTTGCTGGGTGTCCGCCACCAGTGGATAACTGCTGACATAGCCTTCAATGGTCACCTTGGGTGCATCGCGCTCGTAGGCGGCACTTGCGGGCAAATTGTAAAAGGCCAGATCGTCGGGCTGCCAGCAAGGCGTCAACGGCTGGCTGGCAAAGCGCAATGCGCCCATGCAAAGGCAAAGACCCATGGCCGTCAACAGAGCTGGCGAGGGCCGCGGGCGCGGCACAACAAAACCGGCGCGTGCGGGCCAGCGCATCGCGCCAGATTCACGAGAGGGCAGACGGTTGAGTAGGAGGGTAAACGGTAAGAGGATGAGCGGCAGCAGCCACAACCAAACCGGCGTGCTGCAATCTAGCCACTGGGCCTCCCATAGCTGGCGGCCCCCAATCACGCCCATGATGTAGGCAATCGCGAGGTAGAGAAGAGTCATGTGCGCTGCACCTTATCGAAAACGCATCGGCGCCCAGATGGCGCCAATGCGTGTTGTCTATCGACTCTTCTTTTGGGTGCGCAGATTCTTTGGGATGCGTAGCCTGTAAGTATGCCTTATAAACCAGGAG
Source organism: Caldilineaceae bacterium (assembly GCA_020634755.1). GTDB lineage: Bacteria > Chloroflexota > Anaerolineae > Caldilineales > Caldilineaceae > JACKBC01. The sequence goes on from JACKBC010000002.1 coordinate 273,376, forward strand.
GGTACAAACTTACAGATTCATGGATGCACTACGCCACCCGCTTGACTTCCATAGGCGACCGCAGCGTATTGAGCACGGCGCACGCTGTCTCCACCGCCGCGTGCAGCCGTGTAATGTCGGCATCCGAAGCTGGTGAAGTGATGTCCGCTTTGTAGCCAAGCTGCTCCAGCTTGATTGGCCCCTCGGCAGGCAGGCCGACGACGCCCGTCATATCCAGCGCGCCGGTGATCTCGATCTCCACATTGTCCAGCGGAATCTCCAGCAGCGCGGCTTGCAGCAGATAGGTGTGCACGAGGCAACTCGCCAGCGCCCCCAGCAGCATCTCCGGGGACGACGGTCCCAGCGAATGGCCGGCCAGCCCTGGCGCCGAATCGCTGATCACAATATAGTCGCCCATGCGGACCGGGCGCACGCCCGTATTGCCCGCCACGTGCGAAGTCGCTTTCAAACGGACCAGCGCCGCTTCCGGGCTGGTTGTAAATTTTTCCCGCCCTTGGGCCAATACACCTGCCTTGCGTTCCAAATAGGCATCCAGTTGCGCCATCGTTTTCTCCTTTTCCAGTTGCTGGTCATTGGTAGCTGGTGGCACGCCGCTAGCTACCAATGACCAGCAACCAACTACCAATGACTATCTTATGTTACGCAAGCCTGGAGAAAAGTCGGCTCGCCGCCGTTCCTGTCTCTCTCTAGCAGACTGGCTGTCGCTGCGTAACGTGAGTTACTATTCACAACCTACCCCCGCCACGCCGCCAGCGCTAGACAAAGCCAGCCCGCAATAAAGGCCACGCCGCCAATGGGCGTAATCGCCCCCAGCCAGCGCGCGCCCGTAAAGGTCATTAAATAGAGGCTGCCGGAAAAAACCGCAATGCCCGCTATAAAGAGCCAGCCCGCTGCCGGCGCCAGTCCGCTGTTGGGCCAGCGGCTCAGCGCCAATATCACCAACCCCAGCGCCAGCGCGTGATAAAAGTGGTAACGCACGCCGGTCTCAAAAACTTCCAACAGCCGCGCCTCTACGCGGCCAGAAAGCGCATGGGCGCCAAACGCCCCCAGCGCCACGGCCAGCCCGCCAAGCAGGGCGGCCAGGGTGAAAAAAGTTCGTTCCATGATTGGTCCTTTTGGTTGGGGAGTAGGGAGTAGGCTTGTCGCGACGACCCAATCTTTGATGCCAATCCCTGATTCCCGCTCGTCCTAAAAATTAATGTCCTCCGCCAGCCCGACCCTCGGCTTTACTGGCACGGCCACCGCCTCTCCCAGCAGGGCATTCACAAGGGCCAGCGTGAGCTGTTTGGTTTCAAGCTGCGCCTGCTCATTTTCCAGCACAGGCCCCACGCACGAGGGACAGCCGATGGCGCAGGAACAGGCTTGAATCAGCACGCGCGCCTGAGTAAGCAAATCTGTGTGCAGCTCATAAAGCCGCTGGCTAAAGCCCAGGCCGGCCGTGGCCCGCTCGTAAATGTAAATGGTGGGCAGCTCGTCCAGCGTTGACGCATCCGCTTGTTGCGCGGAGCTTTCGTCAGCCAAATCGGGGGGGCGGCTGCGCTCGACCGCCACATCAATGTCCTGCCGGTCGCACATGAGATGCAGCGGGGCCAAGTTGTGCAGCGTATAGGCCAGCCCGTCCAGCGCGCCGCGCGTACGCACGGCCGATTCGAGCCGCCGATGACAGTTGCGGCAGACCAGCACCAAGTTGTCCAGGCGATTGGCCTGTATATAATTTTCGTTCAAACCGGCCATATAGCCAAATGTGCGAAACGGGATCAAGTGATGCACATCGTGCTGCCGGGCGGATGCTTCGGGCGCGCCACACTGGGTGCAGCAATAGCCATCGCGCGCCCGCACGCGGTTGCGCTGGGTCTGCCAGTTAGGGCCGTAATCATTTGGGGCATCCATCCACTGGCCGGCGCGCATGAGCATCTCCTGCGTTTGCGGCAGCACCGACAGCCAGTAACCGCTGGTCTCCCACTCCCGCGGCGGGTAATCCAGCGGCGTCACGCCCAGCGTCTCGTGGGTAAAGCGCTTGATGCGCCGGTAGCTCATCACCTGTGAGCGCACGAGCAGATCGCCATACCCCACCGCCGCGCCCTGTTGAATGCTGTGCGCGTGCTCCTCCAATAGGTCAATGGCGGTTTCGGTGGTCGCCTCAGTGTAATAATCCACCTCGACTTCGTTCACGCGGGCGATATTTTGCGCCAAATCGAGCTGCTCCACCAGATGGCTGCGTCCTTCGTGAATGTAGATGGCGCCCTCATGCAGCAGAAAAGGCGCGCTTTGCTGATCAATTTCACCAATAATAATGGGGGCGCGGCCATCTGCGGCGGCATGAATCAACACGGTTTCGTTGCCAGCGCTACGCAAGCTGACGTGGTGGGCCGGATAGCTGTCACCGTTCCAGAAATAGCGTGCGGAATCCGTAGAATTATTAGGCGAGCCAAAACGCTGCACATCTCCTTGTTCACAGAGCAAATCCAAGACCGCACCGGTAAAGGGCGAATGGCCAAAGGCTTCATCGCCCACAAAGGGCTGTTCAAAAGCGGCGCAGCGCACCTGATCCACCAGCAGCATCAGATTATCCGGGTGGATAATGGCCTGCTCGGGCGATTGGGCAAAGATAAATTCGGGGTGCTGCATAATAAATTGATCCAGTACGCCGCTGGTGGCCACCACAATGGCCAGCGACGTATCGATGGTGCGGCCGGCGCGCCCAATCTGCTGCCAGGTGGCGGCAATGCTGCCCGGGTAGCCGCACACAATCACCGCCTGCAAATCGCCAATGTCAATCCCCAATTCCAATGCATTGGTGGCCACCACGGCGCGCACCGCGCCGCTGCGCAAGCCAGCTTCAATGGCCCGCCGCTCGTTGGGTAAATAGCCGCCACGATAGCCGCGAATCGACTCGGTGGTCAATGGCTGTGTGGCGGCGCCGGGCGTGCGGGCCAAGCGCTCGCGCAAATAGGTGAGCAGCACTTCGGTGGTCAGCCGTGAGCGGCCAAAGAGAATGGTCTGCGCGCCGCCCAGCACTGCGCGGGCGGCCAGCTCTTGCGCTTCCAGCGTGGCGCTGCGCCGCAGCCCGCGCTCGGCATCATAAATTGGCGGGTTGTAGAGGATCACGTGCTTCTCACCGCTGGGGGCGCCGCCGCGGTCGATGAGCTGCACCGGCTGTTCCAGCAGCCGTTGGGCCAGCTGCTGTGGATTGGCAATAGTGGCGCTGGTGCAGATAAACTGGGGCTGGCTGCCGTAAAAGGCGCAGATGCGCTGGAGGCGGCGCAGCACATTGGCCACGTGGCTGCCAAAGACGCCGCGATAGGTGTGCAGCTCGTCGATAACCACATAGCGCAGCCCGCAAAAAAACTCGGCCCAGCCAGTATGATAGGGCAAGATGCCGCTGTGCAGCATATCCGGATTGGTCAGGATCAAGCGAGCGCTTTTGCGCAGGGGGGCGCGATGGGCGGAGGGCGTATCGCCATCGTAGGTGGCAATCTGAGATTGGTGAATTGGTGGACTGGCAGATGGGGCAGTGATTTGGGTGGTCAGCGTATGGAGCTCAGCAAACTGATCTTGGGCCAGGGCTTTGGTGGGAAAAAGATACAGGGCGCGGGCCGCTGGTTCGCTGAGTAGACTATGCAGCACGGGTAGATTGTAGCAAAACGTTTTGCCGCTGGCTGTGGGCGTAACGATGACCAGATTGTGGCCAGTGAGCGCCAAATCTACAGCTTGGGCTTGGTGGCTATACAGCTGCTGGATGTTGCGCTGCTGAAGTACCCTATGCAGCAGCGGGTGCAGCGTCGGCGGTATCGACGCCAAGCGGGCGGGCTGCGCTTCTAATGTGCGCCACGTCACCACATTGGCCATAAAGTGCAGGTCGCCACGCAGGTCAGCCAGAATTTGAGGAATCGACATAGGTATAATGAAGCGGCGCCAGACTATGGCGCCAGGCGCTCAATACGCCAGTTCGTCTCGCTTTCACGGAAGTAGCAAAGACGGTCATGCAGCCGGTGGGGACCGCTTTGCCAAAATTCGACCAGGTTGGGGCGCACGCGATAACCACCCCAACTGGGTGGCCGCAATGGAGCCTTTTGCGCATAGGTGCGCCGCAGCTCCGACAGCCGCATTTCCAACATTTCAATGTTCGGAATGATCTGGCTTTGCGGAGACGCCCAGGCGCCCAGACGGCTGTCCAGCGGGCGGCTGTGATAATAATCGTCCGATTCAGTGGCGCTCATCTTCTTGACAACGCCCTCAACGCGCACTTGACGGTGCTGCGCTGGCCACCAGAAAATGAGGGCGACGTTGGGGTTGCGCGTCAGCTCGCGCCCCTTGCGGCTTTGATAATCTGTGTAAAAGCAAAACCCCTGCTGGTCAAAACTGCGCATAATCACCATGCGCGCCGCGGGCTTGCCGTCTAGAGAAACGGTGGCCAGCGTCATGGCCGTGGGTTCCACAACGCCAGCATCAATGGCTGCTTGCAGCCACGCCTTAAAGAGACTAAATGGATCGGACGGCGCAAAGTTTTTACGCAGCCGCGGTTGGGATGTACGATTCGTGCTCACACGTGATATTTTCTAATTCTTTTATACGCATGACGCAAAGCAATTCAGGAAAGTCATTCTGCGCTCTACCAATGGCTGGAGGCAGTCTTGCCCACCAGCCCTTCCAGCTTTTGCGCTGTCTGTTGCCCATCCTCACTTTGCATCCACTCATCCTCATAAGGCGCCACTTGGCCAGCAATGGGTAGCCCACGGCCATCCACAAAACCACGCTGACGCAATTGATAGCGACGAGCCGCAAAGATGGCGTCTTCATCGCGGATGCGGCGGGCCGAGCGCTGCATAAAGTAGCGCATAAAGGGCCAACCAAAGCGCGGAACGTTCTGAGCGGGGACGTGATAGGCTTCGTGGATTACAGAGCGGTGGGCGCTAATGGGCGTAATATGGCTTTCGATCACCGTGCCGCGCCCCAACCCCGCGTAGACTTCGTTGCGAATTTGATAGGGAGTGGGCGCCCAGATGCGCGTGCGGGTGAGCAGCGAGCGGCCAAAGGGCATTTTGTAGCCCAATTCCACCAAATGCACGTCACCCTCACGCCCTAAATGGCGGCAGTGATTAAATACAGTTGTATGATACTCGGAGGGATGCAGGAAGTCCAAATAATTCTCCTGCACGTGATACACATCAGATTCGATGATGAGGTGAAAAGCAAAGCTTTTGGAGGGCGTGGGGCGCGCCTGCAGCGGCGGCTCGGTCATGTCCGCCACGTCCCAAGGCAGCCGCACCCAGAGGAACAGCCCGTCATCATAGGCCAAGTAGCGCGGCAGCTTTAAACCCGGCCGCGTGACGCAAGCGCCGTTGTGAAACTGCCAGCCATGCCACGGACAGGTGAGCCGACCATCGCTTTCCACGGCGCCTTCGCCCAACGGCCCGCCCCAATGGGGACAAACGGCCGAGGCGGCCTGCACTTGCGCCCCCACTGTCTGCGGTCGCCAGAACACAACTTCCTGTTCGGCCACGGTTTTCACCAGCGTGTGGCCCGGCGGCAGCGCCCGGCTCTGGGCGGCAACATACCATTGGCCGGCGTGCGGGGCTGACGCCAAGCTGGATAAGGGTCCGTTTGGGTGAGCCATCATATCACAGCGAGTTGAGCGGCAAATCGCAGCCCAACCTATCCAGTGATTGCGTGGCGGCGGTGCTGAATAGAGCAGGGCCTTGATGAATCACCCAGCCGTTTTGCCACAGCCCATCTGAATAGTAATTGACAAAGAGCAGCATGCGCTTTCCGCTTTGCTCCACCAGCGCACAGCGAACCTGCTCGGGCGGATAGGGCAGGGCAATCATATAAGTATCAGATTGCTGATAGGTAATATCAGCAGTGTACTCAAATGCGCTCGGCAAGACAAGCGGATAATCAAGTTCGCCGGTAAAGTTATATGGCTGGCCAGCGCGCACACTGTCAACGACTGCCAGATTGTGGTTGGCCGCGTATTGTTTTAGCAGGATCTGCCATTCCGGCGTGCGTTGCGCTTCGGCGGCAAAGATGGTGGTCGCGGTAATAATCACGATTACAAATGGAATGGCTATGAGTTTAACAAGTCGATTTATCATGATTTTCAGGGGAAAACGCCCAAGCGAATCCATTGAACTCGTGCGATTTGCTGTGGCTGGCTATTCATACGAAGTTATTTTGGTCATATATCAGATACCAGACAAAATATGAGCACTCGATTGGTGCTTATTGTACCGAAAATAGATAGAAGATACAATTCGCCCCAAAATCCCCGGGGATGAAAGCTCATCGCCAGCGCCGCAACTGTTTCTTGACCTTGTCCCACAGCCCCTTTAAATAGGGCACCGTATCCGGCTGTGTGGATTGGCCGGCATAACGCACGCGTACAAACGCTTCAGTCAGCTCCTGCACGGCCTGCGCATTTTCCAATTGCGCCGCCAATTCTTCATCGGACACTTCTGACGTCGTGGCAGACGACGGAAGTATTTCCCCGTCTCTCCTGGTTCCTGAGCGCCCACCTTGTTGGGACGTCGTAGGACTCCCTTTGTCGACTTCTTTTTGCTCCCCTTCATCTTCTTCGCGCGCGATCACGTGCTGCCGAAGCTGCTCCAGCAAACGCGGCGCATATTGGAGCGGCGTCTCTGCCGAACGGCGCGGAATGCCCGCTTTTTCGGCGCGCTGAAGCGTGGTCAAATAGAAGTAGCGCACTTGCTGATCGGGGTTCAAATTGCGCCAGCGCAGCAAATTGCCCAAGAGGCCCTGTCCCGACTCGCCATTTATTTGGCGGTTAGCGCGGGCGCGCACGCGTGCGGCCTGCCATTCTTGATACGAGCCAAACATTTCCGCCCAGCGCGCCTGCAGCAGCGCCCAAAACTTGCGCAGCCAGGCAAAGTTCAAGCCGCGTCCGCTAAAATAGATATAGAGTGCATAGCCCAAAATCAGCGCCAACACGCCCCAAAAGAGCATGCCGCCCAGCCATGGCGGCACTTGTGAAGGCTCGGTGGGCGGTAAATCGAACCGGGGGGGCGGCGCCGGCGGGGGCGCCTCAGGCTGGGCTATTGGTTCGTCTCCGGCCAGCAGCGAACCCAGCCACATGAGCAGCCCCATAAAGATCTGCATAATCGTGAGCATGGCCATATAGATCGTGCGCAGCACGGTAGAGATCACGGTGGCCAGGTAAAATGTGCCGCCAAAGGGCATCATCCCAGCCAGAAAGCCAATGCCAAAGATGAGCCCCAATGCATACATGGGCCAGTTGCGCAGGATGCTGGCTCGGCTGGGAACCCGCTCTAGCGTCCAGCGGGCGCGCAACACGGCCAGCTGCCCTTGGCTGATCAGCGCCAGCCCCGTGAGGTAGTAGATGATAATGGCCGAAATAACGGCGGGAGAAATGTTTTGCTGCGTAATGGCAAAGAAGCTATTGCCGGCTTGGCCCACGCGCGTTCCCGCGGCCAGCAACACCAGCAGAATGCCACCGGCCAGCCAACGCGTCACAAAGCCGCCCAACACAGAGCGACGGTCGATGTAGTTGGGCGGCACTGGATCATCGGTGCTGCGCCCGGTGCGCTGACGAGCGGCGTAGAGTTCATCGGCCTGCAAGCCCATGCGCAGAAAATCGCTGGTGGTGCTGGCCGCAAAAAACCAAGCCAGCATCACAATGGCGACGCTCAGAATATAGGCCGGGTCGATGAGCGTTTCCATGGGGCGCGTTAAAAATGCATCTAGGGGCGGCAGATACCCAATAGTGAGCCAGGTGGTGACGCGCGTAATGGCCAAAATAAGGGCAAACTCCGCCGCGCGAATGCCGCTGTTGCGGCGCATGCGTTGCTCCGGCTGCGCCAGCCACGTTGTAGAGATGCAGCCGATCAGTGCGGATGCAATGCCCAAAAAGACCATAACGCCCGTATAGGCAATGGGTATACCGCTAAATGCATGACGCAGAAACGCAATCAGCGCCACCACCATGCAGCCGGCCATGACAGCAATTAACATGGGGCGCAGAATCGAGGTGAGCCACGGCTGGTCAAACTGCACCTTGGATTCGTCGGCCTCTATTGCGGCATCAACCTCACTTGAAGCAGCCTGCGCTGCATTAATATCTATCGCGTCCATATTCTAATCTCACCCTGCCACTCCTTCACCTCGCCACTCCTTCACCTCGCCACTCCGCCATTCCGCCACCTCATCACCCCTGCGCCGCCATCTCGTGCAAATCCTTTTCCCATACCGAGCGATAGAGCTGTACGCCCAGCCGCTCGCCCTGCGCCTGCATCTGCTTGAAATTGGGGTCGGGCGCGCAGACCAGCGCCACAATATTGGAGCCGCGGCGATAGGCATTATGCAGCGTCCACAGGGCCCGCTCATCCACATTGGGCGTGACCACCACCAGCGTGGAGCCCCAATCTAAATTAGCCAGTTGCGGCGGCAGCCAGTCGGCCAGCGTCGGTTCTACTTCGTGCATCTGAATGCGCGCCAACAACCCCAAAATGCTCATCAAGTGGCCACGGCCGTTGCGCGCCGGAATGGGGTTGGCAATCCTGCCGGCCAGCGGATCCAGCCCATTGGTGATCAACCCCACTTGCTGGCGCTGAATAGTCACAATGTGGCTGGCGACCGATGCCGCAACCGTCACGGCCCATTCGCTACTGCCCACGGCGCCGCTAATGGGATAGGCATTCTTGTTGAGATCCAGCACCACGGTGACATTGAGCGCAATGGCAGGTTGAAACTTTTTGACCTGCAGCACATCCTCACGGGCGGTGGCTTTCCAGTGAATGTTGCGCAGACTATCGCCCGGCGTGTAATCGCGCACGCCGGCCAGACGCGTCGGATCTTCATAAAGACGCTGGCGCGAGGCTTGCGACCCAAAGGGGGAGCGGCTGGGCAACCCCAGCTTTTCCAGGGCGAAGACGCGTGGATACACGGTGAGGTGCACAGGCCGCGTCTCTTGCCAACCGGCATCCACAAAGCCAAACAGATCGCCGGTATTCAGCCGCAGCGGACCAATGGGATAGTAGCCCCGCTTGGAGCAGCGCAATGTGTATGGATAGACCGTCTGGGCTTTGCCTGGCACGCTGACCACCGAACGATAATTTTGCTGATCGAGCAGGTCAAACGGCACCGTCTCCTGAATATGCAGCCAGGGCAGCGGCAGCCAGCTCAAGTTGTTGAGCTGCACCTTGCCATCGACCGTTTCACCGGCAAACGCAAATAGATTCAGCTCGCGCTGAATCTCAACGTGGCTCAAGCTGCGGCGCACCCACCAGTGGCTAAACAGCCAGATGCCGCCCACCACATAGGCCAAATAGTAGACCCAATCCATGCGAAAGAGGGCAGCAATGGCAAAGAGCACCAGCAGCGCCCAGAAGATGTTGAACATGTGTGTACTTTATGGGTTGGGGAGTAGGAAGTAGGGATTAAGGATTAGGCAAAGAGTCATCGCCATTCCGCCTAATCCCTACTCCTTACTCCCTAAGCAATTTCGCCCAAATCCAGCGGTGTTTTCTCAAGAATCTCACCGACAATGGCTTCCGACGTGCGGTTGCGCAGAGCGCTCTCCGGGCGCACAATGCAGCGGTGCGGCATGACCAGCGGCGCCATGGCCTGTACATCATCGGGCAGTACATAATCGCGGCCCCGGATGGCGGCGCGCGCTTGGGCGCTGCGATAGAGCGCCAGCGAACCGCGCGGACTGACGCCCAGAGCGAGCTCATCATGCTTACGAGTGGCCTGCACCAGCGCCACAATATAGTTGCGCAGGCTGTCATCCACACGCACCTGCCAAATCTGTTCGGCCAACTGCGGCGCCGTCGATGCATCGACAATGCTTTCTAAATTTTCAATGGGGTGCCGCTGGCGCAGGTTGAGCAGCATGGCGCTCTCCTGCTCTGCCGAGAGATAGCCCAGATGCATCTTAAAGAGAAAGCGGTCGAGCTGGGCTTCCGGCAGCGGAAAAGTGCCTTCGTATTCGACCGGATTTTGGGTGGCCAACACCAAAAAAGGGCGCGGCAGGCTGCGCGTCACGCCATCCACCGTCACCTGGCGTTCCCCCATACATTCGAGCAAAGCGGCCTGCGTGCGCGGTGTGGCCCGGTTGATCTCATCGGTCAGCAGAATGTGCGTAAAGGCGGGCCCAGGGACAAACTGGAAATGACGCGTCTCTTGGTTAAAGATGCTGACACCGGTCACATCACTGGGCAACAAATCCGGCGTACACTGCAGACGGCGAAAGTCCACCCCGAGGCTGGTAGCTAATGCCCGCGCCATCATCGTCTTGCCCACCCCTGGCACATCCTCCAACAGCACATGGCCCTCACAGAGCAGGGCAATAATGAGATTTTCCACCACCTCTGCCTTGCCCACAATTACTTTCTCCACATTCTCTATGATTTGGTGGGCAAAGCTTTGAATATCTTCCATGCGGTTTCCGTTCTGTCAATTGGGGTTGGATGGTTGTTGGGACTATTGTAACCCAAATGGAGAATGTCGTCTAACAAAGAAAGCGGAATCGAAGAGAGCATCTAGCAGGATAGCTAGGTGCACTGCACGAACCGCTGAAAACTGCGAAACTCTTTATAGGCGGTAATGCCAAAAACAGAATTTTCTTTGACGATTTTGCGCCGCTGTGATATTTTTATGACTGTTTCAAACTGCCCCCTTAGCTCAGAGGATAGAGCGTGGGTTTCCTAAACCCTGCGTCCCAGGTTCGAGTCCTGGAGGGGGCGCTATTTAGGAGAAAGAGAACGCTTTTGAATGAACTTTTTGGTTCATTCGAGGGCGTTTTTTTCATGCCTGACTCGGGGTTCCTCTTAATTGACTGCCTTGACCTTTTCCTCTTGGATAGGCGAGCCCAAAACCTGGCTGATAAATCGATAGATATCTACCGGCGACGGCTGCGGGGCTTTGTTCTCTGGTGCACAGAGAATGATCTGCAGTTCATTACTATTGTAACCTCTACTATGTTGGTTAGCGCCATGCCTCCACAGTTCCGGCGCCGACCTGGTCACCACTTTCGGGAGTAGTGAACGCAAAGATGGGACCGGAGCGCCATATCAAAACCTAGTTGACGCTTCCGGTCCCATCACAATATGAGCATTTGATTCTTTTTGTGGCTTCAAGCAATTGGTTAACTGAGTATCATAGGCATGAGAGCTACTTGGTCATCACTGGATGAATATACTTGTTATCGGTTATGTCAAACACATTTGTTGCAATGAACCCATCAAAATTGATAGCGTCAATCAGGTCACGCTTATACACCGCCTTGAGGACAATATCCTCAGAAGTATTGCCGAGTGTATCAACGAGCGACATTGTTCCGAAGAACATAATATCGTTGTATCTTCCGGCATAATTCTTTTGGGCGAACTCAAGAATACTCGATATGTCATATGCTGCTCCCCGTATGATAGATGGACCATCCCAGCCGTCATTTAGAGCATAGTCAATTCTTATGTTATATGTTCCACTTGCGCCATTGTCGCCTAGATATAGAATAACATCAACGACGGGATCGCCCACTCCTTCTCTGTTAGACTTTAGCTTTCGCTCTATAAAATCTATCAGGCCGCCAAATTCTTGCTCTGGTGATCGTGTGGGCGCTGGAGTCACTGTGGACGCTGGCGTTATTTCGGGAATCACGTTTGCTTCATCTTCGATGTCAATCAAAAAGGCCGCAACCCAGTCTCCTGTACTTAGCTTGTACCAATCGCCATTTTTGAATACGATGATTACCTTCTGGCCACTCTTGACGCTCCCTGTAACGCCATAATTTGTTCCAGGCCCACCTCGCAGGTTTGCATCCCGGTTAACAACACCTTCGGCGCTAATTGTGCTTTTTGGCGTGACGGTTGGCTTGTTAGTTGCAAAACTGGCTGTCTCCGTAGGAGTTGGGGTTGCCTCGTCAGAATCCAGTGTCACGCCCGTTGACAGAGAACGCCGAGAAATCTCTACTGTTGCGCCACTGCGATTGATGGTTGCATTAGTAATATCCCCATTGGGGAAAAGATCAAACGATAGTTCAATATCGCGCCCGAACCCTACTTCGACGGTGAAAGTGATTCGCTCCTGAGCCATCGCACTCAACGGAATCATGACACATAGGATAGCAATAATAATTCCAAATGCATACTTCTTAAACACAATTTACTCCTATTCTATTTTAAACGTATTTGATATATGCATGAATGAGTGACTTGCTCCTTAATAAGATAGCTGAATTGTGTTGCCAGAAGTCGCTCGCAAGAAAATGGTCTAGCGGTTATTATTCCAAATCGGCTTGTTGCCTTACTTGAAGCCGGATTGAAACAGCAATTAATCAAGAGTTAAAGGGCATACATCTGAGCAGGGAATGTTGGTGAAAATCCCAAGAATTACTTGCTATATTATCAAGACTTTCGTGAAGAACTCTTACACTTTGTTTACAATTTGGGAGGCAAAAAGCCCGGTCGGTAGTTCCCATCACTTTTATCAGACAAGGTATTTCGTCACTGAAAAGCCTGCTCAAAAGCGTCATTACCACTATACGGCTCCTTAGCTCAGAGGATAGAGCGTGGGTTTCCTAAACCCTGCGTCCAAGGTTCGACTCCTGGAGGGGGCGCCTGTAATTAAATTTATTCAGGAATGAAACACCTTCTGGTGTAGACATTTGGCTAGTCTACCGGGGTGTTTTTCATGGAAAACGCACGGTTTTTCCTTCGTGATGCCCTCGCTATATTTGTACTCGATAGACGCTCACACAACTTAGTAGAAAAATCAACAGGAAATTTACTATGCGTTACTTTCTAGCCATTTAATGGTCTATATCAATATATTAAGCGGCATAACTATCATGTCTTAACCCCATGCGATTAAGTGCAAAAACATAGATATCTGTAACGGATATTGTACTGAATATTTTTCCTAGTGAATTTAAAAGGTTTTATTGTAATGAACATCAGAGGCGCTAATTCTTGTCCATCATGCGGTGGACCGGTCGATATTCCTGGGCGAGCGATTACGACGACTTGCGCGTATTGTGGCGTATCTATTTCAATTGAGCGCTCGGATGGCGATGTTATGTTGACCATCTCTAGCGCAATCGAAGAATCTGCGGAAAGCGTCAAGGCGGCTGTCAAGGAGAGTGCCAATTCTCAGATTGACGAAATGAGAAGAATTGCGCTTGAAAATCAACTTGCAACAAAGCAATCATCACTCCAATCTATTCAAAAGGAGATTCGAGAACTAGACAGAACAAACACGAAGGGCATGTATAAATGGCAAATAAAAGAGTGGAAAAAACAGCGCCATGGGTTGCGCGAGGAGGAGAGTAAATTAATTGCTGAAATTCGCAGACTTCAAATCCAGATTGACCACAAATCGCTTCTAAGCGATACAGATGTAGATATTGAATATCAAGTCGATAATCGGCTTATGGCGTCAATGGGGCGCAAGTTAGGAAGTTCTTCGCTTGGTCGATATGTAATCGCACCTATCGTATTTGGTATCATCCCCACTCAACGAATGACATGGGTTCAACTGCTCATTATGCTTACGTTTGCTATGATCTTTGTTGCTGTTGACGCTAATGGTGGGCTAGTTCAGGCTGCTGGTACTTGGATGTTCTATGTAGCCATCTTCAAGTGTGCTGCGAATGCATATCGTGGCATCAGAGGTGCTGCATAACAGAAACATGCATGTTTTTCATAATATTTGAAAGAATTGGTATGAAATGGCACGTGCAGAAGTAGTACGTCCCTATATTGGCATTGGGGTAATCATCCAGCGCGACAAGCAGATTCTTTTGGGCAAACGCAAAGGGGCACATGGCGAGGGCTGCTGGCAGTTCCCAGGGGGTCAGCTGGAATTCTTTGAGGAAATTGAGACCTGTGCCCGGCGGGAAGTGCTGGAGGAGACCGGTCTGCACATTGCCAATTTGCGCGCCGGCCCGTTTACCAATGACTTATTTGTCGCAGAAGGCAAGCACTATGTGACGCTCTTTGTGCTGGCCGATTATGTGGATGGCGAAGCGCAGGTATTGGAGCCGCATAAGTGTACGCAGTGGAGCTGGTTTGCCTGGGCCGATTTACCGAGCCCGCTCTTTTTGCCCATTGTCAATCTGCAAACGCAAGGTTTTTCCTTGTGACGCATGGCTCAGCGAATTATGGCTTTGGCAGCCAGGCCCGAGCCAAGCCGACCCACTTCCTACCTGTTTGCTAAATGTCCGCAACGTCACGCCATCAATTCCGGCAACCATGCGCGATAGACCGACCAGCTATCGCCCGCCGGATCCCAGCGCAGTTCATAGCTGCTCTCATCGACGCCGCGCACCAAAAAGCAGCGCAGCGACTTGCCCGCCACGCGCTCTTCCCACTGCCGGCCCACATCGCCCACGTAGCGCGTTTTGCCCCGCCACAAAAAGGATGTGGGGCGAATGGAACCGCTGGGCAACATGCGCACCAGCACATCCACCTGTTCATTTACATAGACTTCTCTCGTCATCATTCTATTCCTTGTAAAACGTACGCAAGCCTGGCGGAAAAATTGCCAGGTCAACTATTTTAATTCTTGGAAAAGCCTTTATCCATCACCTTGCGGCGTAATCCACCAGCATCTGGAGCGCGGCCTGGGCGCTGAGCAGCTTGTTGCCGCTGCGGTCGGCGGACCAGATAAAGCGCTCGGCGCGCTCGACACCATCAGCACTGCTCAGATGAATATGCACCAGCCCCACTGGCTTTTCAGCCGAGCCACCACCCGGCCCGGCCACGCCCGTAATGGCCACGGCCACAGCCACATCATACAGCTGGCGTGCACCCTGCGCCATTTGGGCAGCCACTTCATAACTGACCGCGCCCTGCGTCATTAATGTTTCATGCTGCACGCCCAATACCTTTTCCTTGGCGGCATAGGAATAGGTGATGGCCCCCCCAGCAAACCACGCAGAGCTGCCCGCCACCTCGGTGATTAAGTGGCCCACCAAACCACCAGTGCAGCTCTCCGCCGTGGCGCACATCTGGCCCTTGGCCATAAGCAATTCGCCCAATTGGCGAGACAACGCCGCGGCCTCTTGTGCAATGTCTACATGTTCGGTACTCATTGAGATGGTTTCTCTCCTTTGTGAGCAACGCGCCGGCACAGCAGAATCAGTCGCTCGTCTCCACGGCGGGTAAAGATAATCACTGCGTCACGTCCCGTGGGCGCCGTTTTGAGTCGGGCCCGCATCTGCTCGGGCTCAATGGGCGCACCCCGTTTCTTAATCTCCACCGATTGAATTTGCCGCGCTTGCAAACGCCGATTGAGCTGCTTTAACCCAAACGGCAAAATCTCCTCGATTTGAAACGTCTGCGTCAATGGGTGCGCACGGTGCGCTGACGATACCAGATAGGCGATCTGTTGGTCAAATAGGTGGGCGTCCAATAGCGTGCACAACTCGGCGAAAGCACCGGCGCGGATCACCGCGGGATCTGGCTCGTGTAAATATTGCCCCACGCACAGCTCCCCAATCGGCGGCGCGGCGCCCGCAGCCGTCAATGTATGCCACGCCACGCCCGTGTGAACGCTGGCCAGGCGCGGCATCTCTGACGCCACCGACGCAATTGGACCGGCGGGCCAGCGAGCGGGCTCGCCAAACCAAAGCACGGCTTCTTTACAGGTGGCGGCGTGGCTAATAAACTCTACGCAGCAGCGCCCGCAAAGTTCCGCCGGCAGCGCCTGCGTCAGTTCGGCCAGGTCCAAGCCGGGCATGACCTTGGCGCCAAGCAGGGCCATGCGCTGCTGCAATTGCAGCAGCGCATGGAATGGCGGTTGCAGGGCGTGCAGGCTAAAGATGCGCTGCTCGTTCATGCGCCGGGCCGGGTCGGCAAAGGCGGCGGCGGCGGCTGGCAGGCGCCCCGCGGCCATGTCAGCGGTCCAGTCGGCCTGCCGAAATTCAACCCGATGCGCCACGCCCACGGCCTGCGCATTGGCCTGTGCAAACCGCAGGCGCACCGGGTCCGTTTCATAGGCAATGACCGACCGCGTCTGCGCCAATGCCAGCAGATCGCCACCGATCCCGCAGCCTAGATCAAGCAGGGGGCCCGGTGGTGCATGCTGGTCAAAAAGGGCGGCGCGGCGTTGAGCAATGGGCCAAGCCGTGGCTTGCTCCAATGCCTCAGGCACAAAGAAGAGCTGATCCGCTTCAGGAAATTTTGTGGCGGCCTTCTGACGTAAACGGACCAGCGACAACAGCGCGCCGGCCTGTTCTGGCGTATAGCTGCGCCGCAGTGCAGAGAGCAGCGATAAGGTATGGGCGGCGCCCAAGTCGGCATGGGCAAGCTCGTTGGCCGCCGCTTTTCCCACAGAAGAGAGCAGAAAATCCGCTGTCTTGATACTTAAGAATTGCATAAATTTTAGACCAAATCGTATGACAACAGTATAGTGCGCACCTTGACGAGAACCCCTATTTAGGGCTACACTATTGACCTGCGGTAGGCGTTTGGCACTCATACACAATCAGTACACCGCAACGGTGTTGGCGATATAGGCGTCTGTCTCGATTGAGGAATCCGACTCTATTGCTTGTCATTGCGATCTACTGACAATCGCTACCAGCGCATAACAAATACGGCATATCAAATAGCAAGTATATCATGATTTACGTGGGGCGGCTTACGGGTGGCGCTTGCGTAAGTCCTAATCAAAAGGAGTATTATGAGCGTACATCAAGAATCGATTAAAGGCCAAGGTGCGGCTGGGGCCATTGATGAAGCCCCTGAACTCGAATACAGCATTGTGCGTCAGGATTCGTTGGCCATGTTTGGGGCGGCGGTCGGCGGCGCGATTTTGGGTATGCTGCTCACGCTGCTTGTGCTGGCCATTGTCAATAACGGCACGTTGCGCTACAGCAGCGGCAATCGGCTCGACACCGTTGAAACTGCTTTCAACGCGCTGAGCGAAAATGTGAACACCAACACGGCCAATTTAAACACATTGGGCGAACAGGTCACCACCGACCTGGCCACGCTGTCCAACCAGCGCCAGCAGGAATTGGGCGAGATCAATAGCTCATTGGCCACGCTCAACGTCACGCGCCGCCAGTTCGACACCTTTATGGGCGCTCTTTCCGACGCCATGTCCACCATGCAGGGCATGACCACCGAGGATGCACCGGCTCCGGCCGCTGAAGCCGCGCCGGCTCAAGCCGTGGAAGCGGAAGCTGCCCCGGCCACAACAGAGAGCGCCGAGTTGGCCGTGCCGCTGATGGTGAGCAGCGCCGATCTGCCCGCCGATGAGCTCGTGGTGCTTCCCTTTGTAGACGCCAATGGCAATGGCCAAATGGATGAAGGCGAAACCAATGAGCTGGGCGTTACCGCTTCTCTGCTGGGTGAAGGCGACCACGTGGTGGCCACGCTGGAAGCCACCGATGCCGGCATTACTTTCGAGCATCTCAGCGCCGGCACCTATCAGCTGGTGGTGGAAGATACCCACGGCATGACGCTGCTGAGCGCTGACCAGACGACCATCGATATTGCGGCTGACGCCACAGAGGGTCAGATCGTATATATCCCGTTGGCCGGCGAATAAGAATCATTTGTATATAAAAAAAGGAGACGGCAAATGCCGTCTCCTTTTTTTATGCATACGCTAGACGCCCATTGGCTGCGTGGGCATCTCCACCCGGCAAACTTGCCGCGTATTGGCGGCTTCGCGCGCCCACAGGCAAGTCAGCGCGCTGAGAATGCCTGCATCCAGCGGACTGCGGGAAGGGGCGCCATCACGCATGGCCATGAGAAAATCGTAGCAAAGCTCACGGTCGCCGCCAAAATGGGGCATACTGCCGCTAAAGTCAATGGTCTCCACCGTGGGCCGGCTGTGGCTAAAGACTTTGATCTGATTGCGATACCAATCAAACTCGATGGTGCCTTTATAGCCATAAAGCCGCGCCCCGCGCTGGGCGGCTTCGTAGCGCGTAAAAAAGTTTTGCGCATAGACCGTCTGCACGCCATTCTCATATTCGATCAAGCAGCTGCCCATATCCTCATGCTGAAAACCCTCGGCAAAGACACACCACTGTCGCTCGCCGCCAAACTCCACAGCCTGTCCCTCAAATCCATAGCGGAAGCGGTTAAACGGGCTTTCGGGACATTCCTCACGCAGCGCACAATCCTTGCACTGCAAGTCAAAAGGCATCTCTCCACCAAAGACGCGCAATGCCTTCATGGCGCTGATCCAGGCCGGACGCTGGCCCAGTAGATAGTTGATGTAGTCCAGATCGTGCGTGGCCTTTTGTAGAAAAAGCCCGCCATTCTCATCATAATTGCGTTGCCACGTTTTGTAGTAGACCGACGCATAAGGCACGTTGCACCAGGCCACCACATTTTCCACCGTGCCAATTTGCCCCGAATCTACAATCTCTTTAACCGTCTGCACAATGGGGCTGAGCCGCAGCGGAAAAGAGACCACCACGGGTGCATCCGCATGCTGCCAGCTTTGGGCCAGCTGTTGCACCTGGTCAAACGTAATCGCCACTGGCTTTTCCAGAAAAAGCGGCAACCCCGTAGGCGCCACTTTACACGCCATTTCGGTGTGCAGCCGGCAGCGCGTGCCAATCATAATGCCGTCCAGCCGCCCCGATTCGCTGGCTAAAAGATCGTCGGCGCTTTCATAAAAAGCGGCGTCCTGCAACAGCGGATCGTTGCGCGCCCGAATTTCTGCGGCCCGCGGGTCTGCAATGGCCGTGACGCCATATGGAATGCCCCATACCGCCAAATCACGAGCCATATGGGACACGCGACTACCATAGCCAATAATACCAATTCGCAACATAACAACCCTCTTCTTCTGTTGTATGAAAGACATTATCGGTAATAAGGTCATTTAAAAATCGTGCGCTGATTCACGCGGATGAACTCAGATTGTGCAGAGAGCATCAGCGTTTATCCGCGTACGCAATCTTAATTCCGATAATCTCTAAAGTCGTAAAATCTAAAAATCTGTAAGAAGCTGTCGGAAAAGTCACGATTGGGTCCAAAAACATGCCGGGAAAGGGCCGATTGCGGATAATTTGACCAGAATTTCGTGGCCCTTTCCCGGAATGTGACACGCCTTAATCACCTTTTCAGACCGCTTCTAAAGTCGTAAAATCTAAAAATCTGTCAGGAAAAATCACCGGTTCACCAGAACTTCCGCATTGCGCCGATCTGTTTTGCAGGAAGCCGATTCATCAAGTATGATGCAGAAAGGAGCGAATGACAAAATGGATTTACGGCAATTTGACCCTCGAACACCAGCGTTTCGGGCCAACCCCTACCCCTACTACGCCATGTTACGCTCAGTCGCGCCTATATTCTATTGGTCCGAATGGGGCATCTGGTTTCTGACCCGCCACGATGATTGCACGGCGCTGGCGCGCGATAATCGCTTTGGCAACCGCCCCACGGGAGACTCCATCCTCTTCCAAAATCCGCCAGACCACACGCGGATGCGGGGATTGATGCAGCGCGCCTTTACACCGCGCATGGTGGAAAAGCAGCGCGCCCATATTCAGTTTATTACCGATCAGTTGCTGGATCGCGTGCAGGATGCCGGATGCATGGATGTTGTCACCGATTTGGCCTATCCGTTGCCGGTCACCGTCATCGCCGCCATGTTGGGGGTGCCGGCGGCAGACCACGCCAAGTTCCACAGTTGGTCGGTGGCGCTGGTAAACAGTTTGGACCTCAAGCGCGACGCCCAGGTCGACGAGCGCGCGGCGCAGGCCACCGCCGCTTTTGAGGAGTATTTTGCGCACTTAATTGCCAAACGCCGCGCCGACCCGCAGGATGATCTGCTGAGCGCCCTCATTGCCGCCGAAGCAGCCGGTGAAAAGCTTACAACGTCTGAACTCTTCTTCAACAGCCGTCTCTTGCTGATTGCGGGCTATGAAACAACGGTGGGGTTAATTAGCAACGGCGTTTACGCACTTTTGCAACATCCAGAGCAGCGGCACAGGCTACAGACAGAACCGCAGCATATTGCATCCGCCGTTGAAGAGCTGCTGCGATTTGATGCCCCTATCCAAATGGTTGGACGGGCTGCCCTGCAAGATGTAGAATATAAGGGTCACCACTTTAAAGATGGCGACTCTATTGGTTTGATGACGGGCGCGGCCAATCGTGATCCATGCCGTTTTGCCGAACCGGACCGGCTGGACATTCTGCGCACCCCCAATCCACATATGGCTTTTGGCTCGGGGATACACTATTGCCTGGGCGCGCCACTGGCCCGGCTGGAAGGTCAGATTGCCATACAGACCTTGTTCAAGCGCATGCCCCAGTTGGCGCTGGCAATCGATAAGCCCCTCTATCGGGACAACTATGTTTTTCGCGGACTCCAATCACTGCCAGCTTCATTTTAGCGTCCATGCCGCTGCGGACGCAATGAACACAAAAAAAAGCGGCGGGCGCCCGCCCCCAGGCGCTGCGTAAGTCATGTTTAGTATAACTTTTACATACTTAAGTTACGCAGCGACAGCCAGTCTGCTGGAGAGAAACAGGAACGTCGGCGAGCCGACTTTCTGCTAGGCTGGCGTAACATAATACATATTGTGAACTTACAAACAGATACTTGAATGGATTATGACGGCCACCGAATCCGATACTCGTCTGCACAGCCTATTACGCGCGCTGGATGGTGCAGACAACGTATTGATCCTCACCCACAACAACCCCGATCCAGATGCCATTGCTAGCGCCCTGGCCATGAAATATCTGGTGCAGCACGTGACCAGCGCCACCGCCACCATTGGCTATCGAGGCATCATTGGGCGCGCAGAAAATCGGGCGCTGGTGCGCTATTTGGAGTTTCCGCTGCAAAGGGTCACTCTGGCCGAAATTGATAAGGCCAAGACCCTGATTATGGTGGATACGCAACCGGGCACGGGGAACAATCCGCTGACAAATGAACGCCGCATTGCAGCGATTCTAGATCATCACCCCAAGCTGGATATGCCCGCCAATGCAGATCACGTGGATATTCGCCCGGAAATTGGCGCCGCATCGACCATGCTCACCCAATATGTGCAGGCCGCCGAGCTTCCCTTGGCGCAGCAGCTGGCCACGGCGCTCTTTTACGGCATTAGCACCGACACCATGAGCCTGCAGCGCGGCACAACAAATGATGATCAGAAGGCATTCTGTGCGCTGTTGCCCAAGGTAGACTTTGAAGCAATTGCGCGCATTGAAACCGCTGCTTTGCCGCAAGATTACTTTAGCCAACTTCACAAAGCACTGCGCTCCGCCCGCATTTACGATAGCGCCGTCATCGCTTCCATTGGCGAAATGCGCTATCCCGATATTACCGCCGACATGGCCGACCTGCTGCTGCGCTATCGCGAATGTCGCTGGGCCATCTGTTTGGGTGTCTATAAAGACACGGTTTACTTTTCCATTCGCACCCAAAATAAGCGCGGCGCTGGTCAACTGGCGCGCAAAGTAGTGGGCTCTGATGGCGCCGCTGGCGGTCATGGCGCAATGGCAGGTGGCCAGATTCCGCTCAATGGCCGCAAGTCCAGGAACGTGATCAACCGCTTGCGCAAACAGTTTCGGCTGGAGCTTGGCGGTTCGGGCAAAGAAACGGGCGCCAAATTGGTCTAGTCTTTCCCAAAGTTCAAAGCACTTTTGCGCCTTATAGTAGCTGGGATAGCAATATTCCCACCATTCCTCCCACCAATGAGGCCCACAGATTGACCATGTCGTTTGTCATCCACGGCCAACCATGCACCGCACGCAGGGCTTGGCCCCGTCGCCAAGGCTTTTCGGTCTCTTGCCCCAATTCGTCATCAAAATAGATGCGCTGGACCGTAGCGCCCAACAGGCTATCGCTCAACGCGCCCATCAAACCGCTGCCGCCGCCGAGCCATATATAGCGCATAATTTGCGCGCCATCAAAGAGCCCGGCCACCGCGCCAATAAAGAGCGCCCCCATCAGCGCCGCAAATGTACCCATGCGCGAAACGCCACCCGATGTGCCCGCCTCGACTGGCCGCCCGGTGGTGATCAAACGCGGCCGCTGACGGCTCAGCGCCCCCAATTCGGTGGCCCACGTGTCAGCATTGACAGTGGCCATGGCGCCCATAAAAAAGAGATACCACAGCGGTGACGGCCAGGCGAAATTGCCCAATGCCGCCAGCGCGCCGGCCCCACCGTTGGCCAAAACCTGCATGAGATCACGTTCGTGGCTCTTGTCATAATGTTGCGCGGCGCGCGCCTTGTGGGGGCTGCGCACGCGCGAAAGCAAGCTGGAGCTAACAAAGAACGCGATCAGCGGCGCGCCCCACGCCCAACCGCCCAATCCAAACACCAGCGTTCCCACTATCGCGGCGCCCACCGCGCCGGATCGACTCAACCAGCCGCGCCGGCGCGCCCCAAGCACAATAACCAGACTGGCCAGAAAAGCGAAGATAAGTTGTTGCAGATTGGTGAGTTGCGGCATAAACATCACGGCATAAACATTGCGATAGCAACATCGCGACATAAGCATTGCGACAGAAATATCTCGACAGACATATCATAGAACTGATTCAACTGCCGTTGCTTTGAAAACGCCAACGGATTTTCGACTGCAAAGCGCGAGAAGCTTATGTCTTCAAATAGTTCTAGGTTAAGCGTGCGTCGCACTGCCCGCCATGCCAGCCGTACAACAACCACTTTCATGGGTAGTGCGTCGTACGGGCGTTTACAAACAAATGTTGACTCGGGCAGACAATGATGCTGCTCCCTCATTTAGCGGCGCACCTGGCCAGCACCGTGGCGCTCGGTCGGGCCGATACCAGTCTACCTGACAGGTGAAGATTTGCCAAAAGCGGTCTGAAAATTTATGCTGTGTCATTATGAGCATTATTGGCCAGATCACGAAAAGTGTTTTGAATTTTGCTTCTTTACAGGCGGGCGTGGTGATGGGGACGCAGACGACGCTGCGCGCCGCCAATTACCAGCAACCGCGGCCCATGCCGCACCAATTTGCCGGGCTATTGGAGCACCCGCTGCGCCTGCGCTATCGCAATCCCGCCGACCTGCTGGGCGAGCTGGGCATAGCCGCCGGCATGACGGTGCTGGACCTGGGCTGTGGCAGCGGCCTCTACACGGTGGAGATGGCGCGCATGGTGGGCGCATCCGGCCTTGTGCATGCCGTTGATATTCAACCCGCGCTGGTAGAGCAGACGCGCCAACGCTTGCAAGATGCCGCGTTGGCCGATCACGTCCAGCTCCATTGCAGCGGCGCTTATGCGCTGCCGCTGCCGGACAACAGCGTGGATCTGGCCGTGGTGGTTGCCACGCTGGGCGAAATTCCAGATAAAGAGGCCGCGCTTTCCGAATTGCGGCGCGTCCTCAAAGCCAATGCTATCCTTGGCGTCAGCGAAGAGCTGCCGGACCCTGGCTATCTACCCGCCGGCAGCGTCATGCGCCTGCTGGAAACAAACGGCTTTCGCTTTGGCGGCAAGCATGGCTCTTTCTTCTGCTATACGCTACTCTATTACAATTAACGCTAATAGGTGCAGATTTATAAATTAGCACCGGCATAGAAGTTCGACTTCTCGTAGAAGTCGAACTTCTGGGATACCAGCACTATTTTGTTAACTTATGTTACATTCAGCAATTTATGGCTACCCCAGACTTCTCGCTAAATCTCCCCTATATTACCGCTGACCTGCCCGGCATCGGTGGACAGCTGCGTGCCGAGCCGGACCATTTTGTGGTGGAAGAGCTGCCTCTTTATGAGCCGCAAGGGGATGGTCCGCATCTTTATGTGAATGTAACCAAGGTGGGTCTCACCACCAAAGATGTGCAGAAGCAGCTGGAGCAGCTCTTTGGCCTGCGCAGCGGTGACGTCGGTTTTGCCGGCATGAAGGACAAGCAGGCCCGCACCACGCAAACCTTTAGCATCCCCATTGAGTTAGCCAACGAACAGAATGTAGACGCCATCACGCGGCGCCTTGAGCAGAATCTGCCGGTGACGCTCAACTGGGTGAAGCGTCATCGCAACAAGCTTAAAACAGGGCATCTGCTGGGCAACCGTTTTCACATTACGGTGACCGATTCGCCGCTGGAGCCCACGCAGATGTTGGCCAATGCGCAGGCCATTGTCCAACGGCTGCGCACCGACGGCGCGCCTAACTTTTTTGGCGTTCAGCGCTTTGGCGACCGCGGACACAACATCGAGCGGGGCTATGCGCTGCTGACTGGCAGCCAGCGCATCAAAGATCGCTGGCTGCGCCGGTTTCTCGTCTCCAGCTATCAAAGCTATCTGTGCAATTGCTATCTGGCGCGCCGCCTGGCAACGGTGGGATTTGCGCGTCTGCTGTTGGGCGATGTGGCCAAAAAGTACAAAACGGGCGGCATCTTTACGGTGGAGGATGTAGCAGCTGAGCAACCACGTTATGCAGCGCAGGAAATCAGCTTTACGGCGCCGCTCTTTGGGGCCAAAATGCGGTCGGCAGAGGCGGAAGCCGGTCAATTGGAAGAGGCGATCTTGGCGGAATCGGGCGTCAGCATTAAGCAGTTCCAGGCCGCCCGCATGGACGGAACGCGGCGCTTGGGGCGGCTGCTCGTTCCCGATTTGGCCGTCCAGATTGACAGCGCCGCGCTCCAGGCATCTGGGCAGACTGATACCAGTGTTACAGAAAATCCAGCGAAAGGGAGTATGATAGTTACATTCACCCTGCCCAAAGGAGCGTTTGCCACCACCATTATGCGCGAAGTAATGAAGGTGGACATGCTCAATGCACCCAACGAAGATCTGGACGAATAGATTATCTTAATTCTGTAAATAATATGTTTCCAAGTAAAACTAAGCTTCACATGGATCTGCCCCTTTTCCCGCTCAATTTGGTTCTCTTTCCCGGTCAGCAGTTGCCGCTGCATATCTTTGAGCCGCGCTACCGCGAGATGATTGGCTACTGTCTTGAAAATGACAGCCCTTTTGGTGTCGTGCTGCTGCGCGAGGGGGAGGACGTGGGTCCGCTGGCCGCTGAGCCCCACGTTATTGGCACGGCTGCGCGCATTGTAGAGGCAAAGCGCATGCCCGATGGGCGCATGTACATTATGGTGACGGGAACCAAGCGCTTTCGGGTCAAAGCGTTTAATCAAAGCCATTCCTATTTAAGTGGCGAAGTAGCTCATTTTCCGATTGTGAATGGCAGCACACAGCGCGCTGTAAAAATGGCGCAGATTGTGCGTCCGCGCGTGCTCGAATATGTGGAGGCCCTCTCCAAAGCCACCGATTCTAAGCTGCCGCTCAATCGGCTGCCCGAAGACCCCACCAGCCTGGCCTTTCTGATTGCCATGGCGCTACAAGTTTCTAATGATGAAAAGCAGAAGCTCTTGGCCCTGCAAAGTGTGCCCGATATTTTGACCCATGAAAATTATCTCTTGTGGCGCGAAGTTGCGCTGCTGAATCACATGGTGCAAAGCCTAGACCAAGTAATGGCCCAAACCAGCGGGCCCACCGGTTATCTGTTTACAAATTAAACTTGGCGGCTAAAGCCACGCTCAATTTGTAGGGCCAGCGCGTACCATAAAAAAGCAGGGGTAAAACCCGCGGCTGACCCAGAAAAGCGCTCTCAACCGCTTGCCATTTAGCCGCGGCGGCGGCTTTTCATTCGTCAGCTGCCGGATTGATTCGTTGCGATTACCAAGTTCGCCATTGCCCTAGCCCAATTTGGTATTTGCCTCGCCCAATGTTACAATAGCACCTTGCTTGGGGGATTAGCTCAGCTGGCTAGAGCGCTACGTTGACATCGTAGAGGTCACTGGTTCAAGTCCAGTATCTCCCACTACCTGACTGGATATATCTCTGAATGAAAGTCCCGACTGGCCTTGTTTTGGTTATCGGGGCTTTTTGTTTTCCCCATCTCATCTCAACCGCACTATAAAAACATGATTGCTTACTGAGTATGATATACTCTCTTTGATGGACAATACCATTTACCTCCACTCAACATTGGGTTTATGTCATTATGTCGCTACTTGAACGTGAATCTCCCATTGGCAAACCGGTTTCCCTCTTTGTCACCTGCATGGTCGATATGCTCTACCCCAACACCGGCATGTCCGTTGTGGACGTGTTGGAGCACCTGGGTGTAGAAGTGGATTTCCCCCAGGCGCAGACCTGCTGTGGTCAGCCCGGCTTTAACTCGGGCTATCACAACGAGGCGCGGCAGGTGGCCCGTCAATTTCTCAAAGCCTTTCAAAACGCCCAGGTGATCGTCACACCTTCGGGCTCGTGTGCCGCCATGGTGCGGCATGAATATCCGGCGCTCTTTGCCGATGAGCCGGAGCTGTTGCCCGCGGCCCAGCGCATGGCCGCCATTACGTGGGAATTTACCGAGTTCATCGTAGAGGGCTTGGGCATTACCGATTTGCACGGCCGCCTGCCGGAACCACAAAGTTTTGCCTTTCACGATGCCTGCCACGGTCTACGCCTCCTGGGCTTGGGCCGGGCCGGCCGCACGCTGTTAGAAAACACTGAAAACGCCACGGTCGACGAACTGGTGGGTTGCGATGCTTGCTGTGGTTTCGGTGGCCTATTTAGCGTCAAAATGGCCGACGTAAGTGGCGCCATGCTGGAGCGCAAAATGGAAAATATCAACGCCTGCCCCGCTCAGACTATCCTCACCGGCGACGTGAGCTGCATGACCCACATGAACGGTGGGTTGTCGCAACAAGGCTCCGCAAAGCGTGTCCAGCACATTGCAGAGGTGCTTGCCCAAAGCTTGAAATAGACGCTCGATGACGATTTGCTTGCGTGGGAAGCCGCACCCTTATTGCAAAATTTAGGCATTGCTGTGATTTCAGGTGATGATCTTATCGGCTTACTAGACGCGGAAAGTCAACAGTAACCATGCAGATTCAATCCAACAACTTTATTCCGGCCGCCGCGATTGCCGTGGCCAACAAGGAACAGCGCACCGCCGTCACTACCGGCACCGGCACGGCGTACAATCGCCGCCTGGCCGCCATGTTTGCCACCAGCCGCGACCACGGCGAGGCCATGCGCCAGCAGGCTGCCGCGGCCAAGCGACGTGCGCTCAACAATTTGCCTGCGCTGCTAGAGCGGGCCGAAGCCAACATGCAGGCCAACGGGATGCAGGTGCGCTGGGCCATCGACGCCGCCGAGGTCAACCGGCTGGTGTTGGAGATTGCGCAACAGCACGGCGTGCAGACCGTGGCCAAAAGCAAAAGCATGGTCACCGAAGAAGTGGGGCTGAATCACGCGCTGGAAGAACAGAACATCCGCGTGGTGGAAACCGACCTGGGCGAATACATTTTGCAGCTCAATCAAGAGCCGCCCAGCCACATTGTGACGCCCGTCATCCACAAATCCAAAGATAGCATTCGCGACATTTTCGAGCGCGAAATTCAGATGCCCCACACCGACAGCCCCGATGAAATGGCCCGTTTTGCCCGGCTCAAGCTGCGGCAAGATTTTCTGGCCGCCGACATGGGCGTCTCCGGCGGCAATTTTATTATTGCCGAAACCGGCACCATTTGCCTGGTGACCAACGAAGGCAACGCGCGCATGGTCACCAGCCTGCCGCGCGTTCACGTGGCGGTGGTGGGTATTGAAAAAATTGTCGAAACCGTAGAAGATTACGCCACGCTCACCCAGGTGCTGCCGCGCAGCGCCACCGGCCAAAATCTGACTGTGTATACGCACATGGTCAACGGCCCCCGCCGCGCCCACGAAGAGGATGGACCGGATCATGTCTACGTGATCTTGGTGGACAACGGGCGCAGCCGCATCTACAACACAGAATATGCCGAGGCGCTGGCCTGCATTCGCTGCGGCGCTTGCCTTAACGCCTGCCCAGTTTACCAATCGACCGGTGGTCACGCCTACGGCTGGGTCTATCCGGGGCCCATTGGTGCGGTGGTCTCGCCGCTGCTGGTGGGACTCAAAAACGCCAAGCCGCTGCCCTATGCTTCCAGCCTATGCGGCAACTGCAAACAGGTTTGCCCGGTCGATATTGACATCCCGCGCATGTTGCTCGATCTGCGTCACGACCTGGTAGAGCAGGGCGATAGCGAAGGCGAATGGATGCTCGGCATGCGCGCCTGGGCCATGGGCAACAGCTCGCCTGCCCTCTACGCCATGGGGGGCAAAGTGGCCGGCTGGGCATCACGCGTGTTCCCGTTATCCAAGTTGCCGGGTCCCCTGCAAGGCTGGACCAAATATCGCGATTTTCCCGAATTTGCGGAAAAACCGTTCAGAGAAATGTGGAAAGAGCGGCAGGCGGGGAAAAAAGCTGAACGAGATGAAGAGATATTGCGTAGTACGTAGTGCGTGAACCAGTGTCGGAACTGGTAACGAAACAACTTTCTAAACCGGTACACGAACCACGCCCTACGCAACAATGATTTCATTGCACAAAGCACAAAACTAGCTGAATTAATCAACCATGAGCAGTCGCGAACGCATTCTCAACTCCCTACGCAACGCCCCCCAGCCCTTTGGGCCAATTGAAAAACCGGCAACCTATCTGTCCATGACGCCGCTGGCCGACCGTTCTCCGGCCGCCCTGCGCCAGCGCTTTATTGCCGAAGCGGAAAAGCTTGCCTGCCATATACACGCGATAGATTCAGCAGCCCAGGCGCTGGAAACGCTGCTGGCGCTGCTGGCAGGCGATGAGCGCGTGATATCATGGACGCCAGAGCTGCTGCCGCTGCCCAATCTGGCCGAAACGCTTACCCAGGCTGGCATTGCCTTTGCCGATCCCCGCGACCCCAGCGTGCGCGTGGGCCTTAGCGGCGTAGATGCGGCGCTGGCCGCCACAGGTTCGCTGGTGCTGGCCAGCGGCGGCGGGCAATATCGCACGGCCTCTTTGCTGCCGCCCGTGCATATTGCGCTGGTAAAAGAGTCACAGATTCTGTCCGATTTTGAGGAATGGATGACAATACAGCGCGCCCAAAAGCTAACGCGCTTTCGCCAATCCAGCAATATTGTGGTAATCTCTGGTCCCAGCCGCACCGCCGATATTGCCATGCAGTTAATATTGGGGATGCACGGGCCTGGAGAGTTACATATTCTGCTGCTGGCAGACTGATTATCCAGGTTTTTATTATGGGCTCACGTTACGCAGCGACAGCCAGTTTGCGAAAGAGAAACAGCAACGTCGGCTCGCCGACGTTCCGCCAGGCTTGCGTAATATAAGTTAAGAAAATGTTATTGGGAGTATCTTTCCCCCATCTGTACCGTATTTTAAGTATTACATAAACGCCACAAATCACTTGACCACAGATAAGCGCTCATTAGCTGCCCCTATCTGTGGTCTTGCTCTTTTGTATACACGACCTACGCAGCGCACGCGGATCGTCAGAGTGCATAACATAGCTATACTCCGGTTTTCATTCAGAGCTGAGTATAATGTGGGAATTTCCCCTCGAAGCTCGCGTAAGGCCTTTAGTCATCGTCCAGAAATAAGTTGGCGGCCAAGTTATTTCTGGACAGACCCTTAGTTCTAGGATGGCTCTGTGCTCCGCACAACCGCCATCATACAAGTCCTAGCATAGCTGTTTTTGAACATAGTTCCAAAGCGAGAATATTAACAATGCACAAATTTCAACTTCCCCCGCTGAAACGTCTATTTATTCTATTTCTCACCGCACTTTGTCTAATTCCAGTCGGATTCACCGTAATGGCCGCTCCTGTCCAAGCTGCGGGCGGCGTCACCGTCAACTTTACGCAAGCACCCAAAGCTTTGCAGGTTTACCAGCGCGACCCTTCCACCAACAAAGCCACCGTTGTCATCAGCGGTGAAGTGGCAACTGCTAGTCAAGATGAAATTATCGTCACGGCCACGCATCAAGGGACAAGTACGACAGAAGACACCGCCAGCCAAACCTTAAGCTACAGCGGCGGTGCGGCCCCCTTCTCCTTGTCTATTGCGCTGGATGCCGATCTGACGCGCTATCAAATTGAGGTGGTCGTGCGCAATGGCGCCACCAACCAGTCGGTCCTCACCGTGCAAGATGTGCTGGCTGGTGATGTCTATATCATTAACGGTCAATCTAACGCGGCGGCCCAAAAGCGCCCCGGTTCCGCCAGCGCCAATACCAACCAAGACATCTTCATTCGCTCTTTTGGCTATCGCGAAGTGAATAGCGAACATGCGTCAGACGGCAGTACAGTTGCCAATCCAGTCTGGACGCAAGCCAATGGGGATGGCGGCAGTGGCAATAGCGCCGTGGGCCAGTGGGGGTTGCGCATGGCCAAACGCGTCGTAGATACCTATAGCATACCGGTCGGTCTGATCAACGGTGCGGTCAACGGGTCCGAAATAAACAGCCATCTGCCCAATCCCAATGATCACGAAGACATTAACACCATTTATGGTCGCCTGCTCTGGCGCACCAACCAGGCCGGCGTGACCCAAAATGCGCGGGCGCTGCTCTGGTATCAGGGCGAGGCGGATAGCAAAACCACCTTGGCCAATGATTATGCCGGCAAATTCGCCACGCTATACAATGCGTGGCAACAGGATTTTACTGGCCTACAACATATCTATTTATTCCAAAATCGCAATCTGTTGGCCACCTGTGGCGATCTAAAAACCCAAGAATCCATTGCCACCGTGCGTGAGGCCCAGCGTCGCTTTGCCGATATCTATGGCAACGTGCAGACCATGTCCACCACCGGCATCGATCCGCAGATCAACGGCTGCCATTTCCCCTATGAAAACGGCTATGAAAAGATTGGCGACAATATCTTTCGGCTGCTGGCGCGCGATTTCTATGGCTCCGGCGACACGCAAAATATTGATGCGCCCAATATTGATTATGCCTATTTTAGCAATGGCGCCACCGAAGTCACCATTGTGCTGCGCGATGCAGACGACGCGCTGGTTTGGAACAATGGCGCTGAGCAGGACTTTCGCCTGGAGGGCAGTTCCACCATTGTGGCCAACGGTGGTTCGGTCAGCGGCAATCGCATCATCCTCACCTTTCCCAGCAGCGGCAGTGGCGCCACCGGCATTTCCTATTTGGGCCACACCGGGCAAAATCCCGCTGTTCTGGGCGACGCATGGCAGGCCAGCGACGACCCGCGCGTGGGCCAATGGGTCACCAATAGCAATGGGGTTGGCTTGCTGGCCTTTTATAACGTGCCGCTGAACCAGCCGCCCACAGTCTCCATTACCGAGCCCATCAACAATACCGTAGTGACGCTGGGCAGCAACGTCACCATCCGCGCCACGGCCACAGACAGCGATGGCGCCGTGGCCAAAGTTGAATTTTACGCCGACAGCACCCTGCTGGATACAGACACAAGTGAGAGCTATGAAACGGTCTGGACCAGCCCACCCGCCGGCACGTATCTGTTAAAAGCCAGAGCCATCGACAATGGCGGCGCAATGGCCGATTCAGCGCCCATTACGCTCAAGGTGAACCAGCCGCCCACCGTGGCCGTTACGGCGCCCGCCGCCAACAGCGTCTTTGCCCAAGGGGAGCTCATTACCATTACGGCCAATCCAGCTGATGCCGATGGCAGCATGAGCAAAGTTGAATTTTATGCGGGCGCCAATCTGCTTTGCACCATAAACAGCGCACCCTGGCAGTGTGAATGGAGCGACGCGCCTGCGGGCGCACATGTGCTGACGGCCCAGGCCACAGACAACGATGGGGCCGCGACGACATCAGCCGCAGTCAACGTAAGCGTCAACACGCCGCCAGCCATATCGATCACAACGCCGGCCAATGGCGCCACGTTTGGCGTTGGCGCCAACATAAATATGGCGGCCAACGCAGATGATAGTGATGGCGCAGTCACAGAAGTGGTTTTCTACAGCAACAATACGCCGCTCTGCACCGATACGGCGGCCCCTTGGGAATGCCAGTTGCCTAATGTTGCCGCGGGCAGTTACACGCTGAAAGCCGTGGCCAAAGACAATAACGGCGCCGCCACCGAATCGACGCCCGTCACCATTGTGGTGACAACGACGCCGCCCACAGCGACGCCCACGCCCACCAATACGCCGCTGCCGACGTTTACGCCCACAGCGACGGTTGGCCCAGGCACGCCAACGCCCATTCCAGCCACGGCCACGCCCGTATCCAGCGCCACGCTGACCATTCCGGGCAACACCAGTGGCGCACCAGGCAGTCAATTTATCGTCATGGGCGCCAACTTCACGCCCAACGCGGTGGTTACGCTCTATGTAAATGGCGCCGCGCTGGGCTCGCTGCTGGCAGACGGCGCGGGTGGCTTCAGCGCACTGCTGGTCACCAACGAAGATTCGCCGCCAGGGCAATATGTGGTGACGAGCAGCGGTACAAATGCCGCGGTGGCCTTTACGCTAAATCTGGAACAGGGCCCGGTCACCGCTGACAACATTACGCCCAGCTTCCAACTACCACATGTGGTCTACATGCCGCTCATGCGCAAATAACTGAGGGGTGTGCATAAGTGTTTCAGTCGAGTAGAGGCGCTTAGCGTGCGTTGCACTGGCCGGCAAAATAGCCGGAAAACAGTGTCCGTGGCGGCCAGTGCGACGCACGCGGGTCTACAAGATATGGTGCACTCGAGTATCGAATTATGCAATCCCCTCAAATAACTCATGCGTAAATAAAAAGAGACCTCTCCACCCCCATGCCTTCCTTACCTGTTGCAACCAAGAAGGGCAAGATGCACAACGTGCATCAACGGGGGGGAGAGGTCGCCTAATCTAGGCCATGCGCAGCACGCGTTCGTCGCCTTCGCGGCGGGTCACGCGCTGCGCATCCAGCTCTTCCAAGAGAGCCTGCACATATTTACGGCTGGTTTGAAAGAGATCGCGCGTCTGGGCCAAAGTGATTGAACCGTGAGCACGTGCAAATTCAATGACCTGTTGACGCATTGCGTCAAAATCGCTTTGGCGAAAGAGGACGCCGCCACCCAGCCGCACCAACTGCCCACTTGCCAACAAATAATCCAGCAGTTCTTCGCTATCGCCCAAGGTGCGCAAGCTGTCCTGGGCATTGGGCGGCGCATAAGGTGCGGCGGCAAAGGCCGCCAGCAGTTCGTCGATCATGGCCCGCTGATGGAGCGTCAGGTTGACCTGAAAATCATGCAGCCACACCAGGTTGTCGTCGGCGTCTATGATTTCGGCTTTTTGCGCCTCTTCAATCAGCGCGTTGATAAAACGCACCGAAAGCGTGGCGGCGGGCTGAGCACTCTGCAAACGGCTGCGCAGTTCCCCGCGCGCCATTCCCTGGCGCAGCGGCGCTTGGGCGTGAAACGCGGCCAAAATCTGCCGCATCTGCTCCAACAGCCCTTCCCAAGCTTCCAGGGTGAGCAGGGTTGTATCGTTGCTCATGGCCAGGGCAAAAATCGCCCCCGCCGCGGTTAGCTCCTCAAGCGCATCCTGCGCGATCTCCAAATCCAGCCCGCTTTGGCCCATGAGTTCCGCCGGGGCCAAAGTGAGCGTCCGCGCCAACGTTTGCAGCAAAATTTCATCGGGCGCGCCGCGGGCCAGCGTTTTAAAACGCGCCAACACGCCGTCATCAAAGCGGCGCCAGCGCCGCCGCGGCTGCGGGCTGAGCACAACACCGCCGCCCAATGTGGCGCTGGGCGATGGCTGGCGCAAAATGTAGCGGTCGCCCGCCGCCACAATCACCGGCCGCTCCAGCTGAAGCTGCAACCAGCCTTCTTGGCCAGGTTCCAACTTTTCCGCACCCAACAAACGCACCCGCGCCGGCACTTCGGCGGCGCCGCTAAAGAAATCGACGCGATAATTATGCTCCATGGCCTTGGGTGCATCGGCCAGCAGGCGGAACGAAACGTCGATGAGCAGCGAGCCGGTGATCGTGTCTGGCTTGATGACTACATCGCCGCGCCGAATTTCTTCGGTGCCCACACCGCTCAAATTCATGGCCAGACGGCTGCCCGGCTCCCCCTGCCAAATCTGCTTTTGATGCGTCTGCAAACCGCGGATGCGCGCCTGGCGTCCGCTGGGCTGAATCTCGACGGCGTCTCCCACGCGGAAATGACCGTCGCTCAACGTGCCGGTGACCACGGTGCCAAAGCCGCTCAAGGTGAAAATGCGGTCGATGGGCAGCCGCGGGCGAGCGCGATTCCGCCGCGGCGCCAGCTGGGCTAGCGTAGCCGCCACGGCGCGGCGCAGGTCATCCAGCCCGGCGCCGGTGGTGGCGCTGACGCGCACAATTTCGGCATCGCCCAGACGCGTGCCGTGCAGCAGTTCCGCCACATCTAGCTCCACCAGGTCGAGCCACTCAGGCTCATCGATCAGATCCGTTTTGGTCAGCGCCACCACGCCCGCCGGCACCGCCAGCAGATCCAGGATGGCCAGATGCTCACGCGTTTGGGGCATGACGCCCTCATCGGCGGCAATGACCAATATGGCCGCGTCAATGCTGCCCACGCCGGCCAACATATTTTTGATAAAGTCGATGTGGCCCGGCACATCCACAATACCCACATTTTGGGTTCCAGGGGAGACGGCGCCGTCAGCGCCAATGAGAGGAAGATCGACCCAGGCAAAGCCCAGGTCGATGGTCATGCCGCGTGCTTTTTCTTCTTGCAGCCGGTCGGGGTCAATGCCGGTAAGCGCCCGCACCAGGGTCGACTTGCCGTGGTCCACATGGCCTGCTGTACCAATTACGCGCATGAGAATTTAACGTTGTCTGCCGTTGCCATTGCCGTTTTCCGCCGCCGCTTCGCCGGTCACTACGCCGGACGTGCGCCGAATGCCGTTTTGGTTGGCATATAGCTCGGCATTGCGCCGCTGTCGCTGCCAGCTTTCGTCCATGTTGCGCATCAATTCATCGCGCTCGCGCACAGAGGTTTGGATGCCGTTGAGCCAGGATTGGGCGTTGGTGAGGAAGTGCTCACTGTAGCTTTCCTGCAGCTTCCACAATTGACGAATGAGTGATTCATTGACTTTTAATTCGTGCTGAAGCGGCGGGAATTTCTCGACCACTTCCCGATTGTATTTGTCCTGCTCAGACCAGAGATGCTCCTGGCGCAGCTCATCTTTGCGCTGTCGTTTGTCGTATTCTTCGCGAAATTCGTCCATTTCGCGGCGCACGCGTTCTTCAGAGAGGCGCTGCAATTCTTGCACCTGGCTCTGTTCGCGCAAGATGAGATCCTTGAATTCCTGCATTTCTTGCACCACGCGACGGCTGGTTTCTACCTGCTGGGTAAAACTTTGAATGCGCTCGTAGGCCTTGGCAATGGTCACCTTTTGCTGGTCCAACACCTCTTGCCAACGGGAGACGTTTTGCGTATTTTCGGCCAGCGCCACGCGCACCCGCTCCATAAACTTTTCCTGCTCATCTTTAACTTTCTGCACCATGGGCGGGAATTTTTCCTGCTCCACGGCCACGCGACGGGCAGCTTCTTCAATAACGGCCACACGCCCCACATGGGCCTCAATGCGCTTGAACAGTTCGACCGTCTCTTGCTGCAATTGGGCAATGCGTTTGGTATCGCTGGTGCGCTGCTCGGCCAAAAAGGGAATTTGTCGGGTGCGCTCTTCGATTTCTTTGGCCAGCCCGCCGATCTGATTGCGCATGCCCATAATCAGCTCGGAAAGCCGGTCATCTTCCACCGAACGCACGTCAACCGCTTCTTCCAGGCGGGAGATGCGCGGCAGTTCGCGGCGCACCTCGTTGATTTCGCGCGCCAGCATTTCGCGGTCGCTCAAGCGGGAGCGCTCCAGCTCGCGCTGCCCCTGCACGCGATCCTCGCTGCTGCGTTCCACAATGGTAATCAGTTCCTGCTTGGTGTTTTCTACCACGGCCTCAATCTGGCCAAAACGGCCAAGCTGGCTATTGGTAGAAGCCAAGCGGGCCTCCAGCTCTTGAATGCGGCGCGCTTGCTCAATAATATCCGCCGACTGACTCTCCACCCGTTGCTGAAGCCGCGCGATTTCGGCGCGGTCCCGACGATGCTCTTCGTCCAACCAATTAACCATCTGGGCAAGTTGTGTTATATCCATTTGCCTATACCCTCACATTATGTCTCGCACATGATGTCTCGTACATGGTGTTTCGTACATGATGTCTAGCAATGTCTAGCACATGGTGCTTTCGTTCGCGCACTTTATGTCTTGCACATGGTGCTTTATGTCTTGCACATGTATGCTGTGTACGGAAACCTTATTAGCCGTAAAATCGTTCCAACAGGGGAGAATGTTGCAATCGAAGGGGATGCATTGGACCATCTTGGTCGCGGCCGCTCATTCTATAAAATTGTCAATTTATAGAATCTATAGATAAAGCCTGGGCTAATAAACTGATTATACCATTGTGGGCAACTCTGCCCAAACAGGTATATTATACAATAGAAGTACTATGGAAATATCCCGGGAAAATCTCCCGAGGCGGCAATCAGTTTGACCGAAGCGGGTTGGGCTGTTAAAATTATTATTGCCTATTTTTGTTTAATTAGGACCAGATTATGCGACTTGGTGTCTTATGATAGTGGGTGTCGACGCACGCCTGATTTATCATCAACCAGCCGGGATTAGTAAATATACGCTGAATTTGCTCCAAGCTTATCAAGAATTAGCGAAATCATCAGATAGCTTCTCACAAGCGGCCGATATCGATTTCCTTATCTTTCAGCATCGCAAACACGCAACACCGCTGGTTAAGGGTCCACACTGTCGTCGGGCTACACTATACTCTCCTGTACACACCAGGTTGGAGCAATTTACCCTGCCCTTAGAACTTTCCTTTTATGCGCTGGATCTGCTTCACTGCCCGGATTTTATCCCGCCCCTTTATTCCACCCAGCCGGTTGTCATCACGGTTCACGATCTGGCCTTTTTGCACTGGCCCCATTTTTTGACGGAAGATAGCGCCGCGTACTACGGGCAAATTGACCGGGCAGTGAGTCGGGCCGCCCACATCATTGTGCCTAGCCAGAGCACCAAAGCCGATCTCATTGGCCAATTTGGCGTGCCGGATAGCGACGTTAGCGTGATTTACGAAGCGGCCAATCCACAATTTACGCCGCTGCCGCCCGAGCCCGTGCGCCAAGAGTTGAGCCAGAAATATAACATACCGACCAAATACATTCTCTTTGTGGGCACCATTGAGCCGCGCAAAAATGTAGATGGGCTCATTCGCGCCTATCGGCACCTGCTGGACAAATATGGCGTCACCGATGTGGGGCTCGTGGTAGCCGGTGGCTATGGCTGGCTCTATGATGAGGTCATGGCCATTGTGGAAGAATTTAATTTGCAGCACAAGGTGCACTTCCTGGGGCGCGTATCCGACAACGATCTGTGGAAGCTTTACGTGGGCGCCCACTGCCTCGTGCATGCGGCGCACTACGAAGGCTTTGGCCTGCCGCCGCTGGAGGCAATGGCCTGCGGCACGCCCACCATTGTGAGCAACGTGAGCAGCTTGCCAGAAGTCGTGGGCGATGCCGCGCTGCTGGTGGATCCCAAAGATTGGGAAGAGATTGCCGTGGCCATGCACCGGCTGCTCACCGACGATGACCTGCATGCCGAGCTGCGCGTAAAGGGGCTGCGCCGCGCCCAATGTTTTAGCTGGCAACAGGCCGCTCAACAGACGCTGGCCATCTACCAACAGGTGGTAGACGGAACGCAACGGCAGAACGTGGGCGCCCAATCGCCCCAGCGCTCCTCCGAGCCCACATCCGAGCACCCATCGAATCAAGAGACCACCCGGGCTTAGCGTGGTTTGGTTCAACGGGCTCCCGATATCCATGTTCATCCGTGTACCAAATCCTAACTCCGATAATCTCTAATGTAAACTGCAATGAAGCTGCTCTTTATTACGCCCCAACTGCCCTTTCCCCCCCACCAGGGCACCACCATTCGCAACTACAACCTCATTGCCTCGCTTTCCCAAAAGCACACAATCGACCTGCTCACATTTACGCCCACCGGAGAGCCCATTCCAGGCGAGCATCCGCTCTATGGCTTCTGCCGGCGCATTGGCGTGGTCGCTGAACCGCACCGTTCGGCAGCCCTGCGCATCCTCGACACGGTGCGCTCTCCCCTCCCCGATATGGCGCTACGATTGGAAAGCAAGGCGATGCGGGCGCTGGTGCAAGCGTGGATCACAGGCGCATCAGCCGCCAATGGACATCCCAATCCCGACCATGACATTCATCCCAGACATGACATTCATCCCGGCTATGATATTGTGCAAGTGGAAGGGATTGAAGTAGCCCAATACGGACGCCAGGCTGTCGAGCACCCGGCTTGGGGAGTGGACAGACCGGCGCTCATATTCGATGATCACAACTGTGAATATCTGCTGCAAAAGCGCAACGCCATGACCGATTTGCGCACGCCCGCGCGCTGGCCGGCCGCGCTTTATAGCCTGGTGCAATGGCGCAAGCTGGTGCGCTATGAACGCGCCATATGCCAGACGGCTAATGCCGTGGCCGCCGTCAGTGACGCCGACCGGCAAGCGCTGCGGCAACTGGATGGCGCGGCCAACATCCACGTTGTTTCCAACGGCATTAATATGGATGAATATCCGGTGCATCCGGCAGCACCAGCCAAGGCGGAAGCGCGCCTGCTCTTTACCGGCAAGATGGACTATCGGCCCAATATTGACGCGGTGCTCTGGTTCTGCCGCCACGTGCTGCCGCTGATTCAGCGCCAGTTCCCCAGCGCTACATTTCAGATTGTGGGCATGAATCCCCACCCGCGTCTGGACGAAATTCGCCACATGCCGGGCGTGGAAATCACTGGCGCCGTGGCCTCGATTCAACCCTACATGCAAGCGGCCACTGTTTATGTGATTCCACTGCGCGTGGGCGGCGGCACGCGCTTTAAGGCATTGGAGGCCATGGCCAGCGGCAAGGCCATTGTCAGCACGCGGCTGGGCGTGGAAGGCATTCCGGTACAACATGAGCAAGAGCTGCTGCTGGCCGACACCCCCACCGAGTTCGCCGCCGCCGTAATGCGCCTTTTACAGGACAACGCAACCAGCACAAGGCTAGCCGCGCAGTTAGGTCAAAGCGCCCGCGCCTTTGCCGCCGCCCACTATGATTGGCAGCAGATTACGCCGCTGTTTGAAGATATGTACGCGCAGCTCCAGCCCCGGACGA
Source organism: Caldilineaceae bacterium (assembly GCA_020634755.1). Classification (GTDB taxonomy): domain Bacteria; phylum Chloroflexota; class Anaerolineae; order Caldilineales; family Caldilineaceae; genus JACKBC01. The sequence continues at coordinate 312,394 of JACKBC010000002.1, forward strand.
TGCGTTAGAGGCTGGCCCTATTTCACCACATAAACCCACAGCGGCAACGTTGCCATTGCCGCCAGCGTAGAAACAAAAATTGCGCCGCTGACCATCTGGCGGTCGGCGTCGCTTCTTTGGGCAAAGGGCAAAACGTTTACGCCACAAGGACAAGCCGCCAGCAGCACCAGTACGCCGCGGGTCATGACGTCCAAATGCAGAACAGCGCCGGCAAAGAAATAAACCCCAGCCGGAATCAACAGCAGCTTGCACAGACAAACCAGCGCCACGTGCAGCTGCTTTTCTCCACCAATACGCAGAGGGAACCCAGCCAGCGTGGCTCCCAAAATCAGCAGAGAAGAGGGCAACGCCGCGCGTCCCGGCAGCGCCACTGCTTCAATCAGCGGTGCATAGATGGGCACATGCAGCAGATTGAGCGTAGCGCCAGCCACCAGGCTCAGAATAATCGGGTTGGTGAATGTGTGCCCAATCTCCTGCACAATGCGGCTGCGCTGGTCGCCGCGCCCCAAGGTCGATGAAAGCAGCGCATAGGTCAAAAAGAGGGTCAGGCTATTGAGCGAAATCACCGCCACTGCAATATTTAGCCCGGCATCGCCCCAGGTCTGCACCACCAGCGGAATGCCCACCATGACCGTATTGGCATAGACGGTGGCAAGCGCAAAAAGCGGACGATTGAACAGCGATAGCACCACAAAGAATACGAGAATGGGGATAAAGTAGCCGCTCCAATATTGGGCCAGCCGCGCCAGCGAAATATCAGCCTGATAGATACTGGCAAAAAGCAGACAAGGAATAAAAAAGCGAAAGGTCACCCCCGAAAAACGCGCCAAAAAATGGCGGTCCAAAAAGTCGCGGCGGGCCAGCACAAACCCCACCACCACGTTGAGAATAATCGGCAGAATGGCCGCGGAGACGACGGTAAGCATGGGCTCAGGAATTTGTGGATGGGATGATGGTGCGCTCGTTTAATTGCACCATTGGATGATGGGGCGATCTAAAAAGAGCAAAAAATGCTTCAGCAGTTGCAGCATCACCATGTGTTATGTTCAATTGGCCATTCGCCATTGCTGCCGCCACGCTTTCATAACCCACAACGAGCCCCATGAAAATATCGGTGCTGCCTTCCAGCACCAGATCCGGTTGCGCCAGCGACCCGAACCCCAATTCGGTCATGACGCCATTTGCAATAACACACTGAAACACATCGCTGTCGGTGTGGAATTCAACGCGGCAGAAAAAACCGGCCGCTTGCTCACGCTGAAAGAACTTGGAAAGCGCACCCATGGTTGAAGAAACAGGGACAAAGTGGCCTGACGGCGGCGGATATTGGAGATATGTCACCCCCAAATCGGTCATGGCGCGGATAATGGGCAGCAGACTCTCCCGGCCTTTAGCGCTCAACTCATAAACCGCAGAAGCTGCTGGCGGCGGCAGGCGGCGCTGCGCAATCAGCTCAGCCTGCTCTAGATCCTTTAAGCGTTGGGCCAACAAATTTGTCCCCAGCCCCGGCAGCTGGCGCAGCAGGTCAGAATAGCGGCGCGGGCCAAAAATTAGCTCGCGCGCAATCATCAGCGTCCAGCGCTCACCCACCACATCCAATGCGCAGGCCAAGGCGCACACCTGTTCATAGTTTCGTCGACTCATACCATCACCTTAAATCTGTACAACAGGCTTTAAATCTGTACAACAGGCTTTGTAATTTCAGCATCAGTATACCGCAACGGTGTGGCGATTCATATATCGGTTTTGATTGGTAAATCCAGTTCGATCTCTTGTCATTGCAACCTAATGAGTATATCTAATACAAAGCCGCAAGCCAAGCCGAACAAAAGATGAATTTAGAACATTTTTAATTTGCTTTAATTTTATATAGTAATTAAAATAAAAACAAGTAGCAAAATAGTTATTGAGATCCATTTCGTTTAAAAGGAGCAACCATGAACGTACACAAAAATCCTATCTGGCTGTTGAGTACGCTGTTGGCCACGCTATTGGCCGCCTGTGTTGCCGTACAGGCCGCGCCTTTGGCACAGGATGCAGATCAACAGCCTGACTCAGAAGAAGGGACAGTTATGTGGTATGAACTGGACGATTTGAAAATGTATTATGAGGTGCATGGGGAAGGACAACCGGTACTGCTGTTACATGGCTCACCGGCCGACCATCGCATGATGGTGAGTGCGCAGGAGCCAATTTTTCAGGAACGTGAAGGCTGGCAACGCATCTATGTCGATCTACCCGGCATGGGGCAAACAACAGGGGGTTCGTGGCTACAAAGTAACGATGACGTACTGGCGGTGTTGGTTCAGTTTATGGACGATGTGTATCCAGACCAACGCTTTTTAGTCATCGGAGAGTCCTACGGCGCCTATCTGGCCCGTGGACTTCTACACGAGAAACATGCGCAGATCGACGGTCTGTTTTTGCTGGCGCCTTCGGTGGCGGACCACCCCGAGGCGCGCATATTGGCTCCGCATATGACCATTGTGAGCAATCCAGAAGGATTGGCCCAGTTCCCGTCTCCCTTTGATCAGTTTTTCGCCTCAACGCTGGTGGTGCAGGATGATGCCGTGCTGGCACAGATGCAAGACATCGTTGACGGCATCCTGAGTTCGGACGAGGAAACGCTGAGCCGCATCCGTCAACGCCACGGCTTTTCGTTTGCCGCCGATGTATTATCCGAACCATTTGCCAAACCAGTGCTCATCCTCACCGGCAAACAGGATTCAATCGTGGGCTATGAGCAGGCGGGCGATCTGCTCCAATATTACCCGCGGGCCACATATGCCGTGCTGGATCGCGCGGGACATGGAGTCAACATGGAGCAACCTGTCATTTATACATTGTTGGTGAATGAATGGCTGGATCGCGTCGCAGAAGAGCAGGCATCGGCCGGACAGCCCGACTAAACGTCCGTTTGTATAATCTGAAAATTCTACACCCGCCCAAAAGCCTTTTCCAGCTCGTTGGCCGAAAGCTGGATCATGGTGGGGCGACCGTGGGGGCAGGTGCGCGGTGAATGGCACTCTTCGAGCTGGCGCACCAGCTCCTGCATTTCAATATCGCTGAGCAACTGACCGGCCTTGATGGCGGCGCGCTTGCAGACCATTTTGACCAGCCGCGCCTCTAGCGTTTCCCCCACCAGATTGCGCCGCTGCCCCAGCGCGGTGACAATATCCTGGAGCGCCTGTTGCGGATCCTGGCCACTCAGCACGGCGGGAATAGCGCGCACCAAAAACGTATCGCCGCCAAAGGGCTCAATCTCAAAGCCCACCTGGTTTAATTCACCCAAATGTTGGGCCACCATGCCGGCTATTTCGCTGCCCGTGTGCAGCGTCAGCGGCTCCAATAGATGCTGTCGCCCAATCTGGCTGGCAGATGAATCGGCAGCGCGGCGGGCCATAAACTGCTCGTACAATATACGTTCGTGGGCTGCATGCTGGTCAATGAGAAAGAGACCTTCTGGCCCCTCGGTAATAATATACATGGCGCCCACCTGGCCCACGACGCGCAACGGCGGCAGCTTGGATGGTTTTTCTTCCACCACTTGGCGCGTGCTTTCTTCAGCCGTGGTTGACGCTGTTTCTGAATACGTTTCCGCTTCTGCGGCCGCAGGGGCAATTGCCTGTTGCTCACGGGGCGGCATCTCTGGGACATATTCCGGCGCATATTCCGTTGGTGGGACAGCGGCAGGCGGCGATCGAAAGTCAAATGCCCGCTGCTGCCCGGCGTTCAAAATCGCATCGCGGCGGGCCGACCAGCCACCCAGCGCCCAGTTCCCCGGTCGCTCGCCGGCATGGCTTTCAGTCGGCGCACTGGGCGGCAGCGCCATATCGGGAATGGGGGCGCTGCTGATAATGACCCGGCGCACCTCTTTTTGCACGGCGCTAAAAATACGCCGCTCTTCGTGAAAGCGCACCTGCGTCTTTTGCGGATGCACATTGACATCCACCAATTCCGGATCCATCTCCACAAAGATGGCCGCCAGCGGAAAGCGCCCCACGGGCAGCAGCGTGTGGTAGGCTTGAATCACGGCATAGGTCAGGCTGCGGTCCTCCACATAGCGCCGGTTGACAAAGAGATCGATGTTGCTGCGATTGGCGCGGGTCAAGCTGGGCAGGCTGGCAAAGCCGGAAACCAGAACGGGCGACGCCGCAATGCTTTCTGAAAAATGGTCGGAGTCCCGCGCCACTAGGCGCGTAGGCGCCAATGCATCGGGCGACATAAAGTCCACCTCATCATCCAGTTCCGCTTCGCCCACAACGGCGGCGCCGGCGGCCTGCGCCACGGCCAGCCGTCCCACCGGCGCCATCTGCTTGGCATTTTCCAGCCCATAGAGTTTGACCAGCACGTCAAAGAGATCACCGCTGCCGTTGGACTGGAACACCAGCCGCCCATCATTGACAAAGCTAAAACGGCGCTCTGGATAGGCCAGGGCGTAGCGCTGGATGACAGCGGCAATGCGCCCCGACTCGGTGGCGGGCGTGCGCAGAAACTTTTTGCGCGCCGGCATGTTGTAAAACAGGTTCTCCACGTTGATCACGGTGCCCACCGGCGCCCCGGCCTTGCCCTGATGCACCAGGTGACCACCCTCCAGCCGAGCCTGCGCGCCAAAGGGTTCGGCATTGGCCTGCGCCGATGAGCGGGCGCGTGTGGTAATGGTCAGGTGGCTGACGGCGGCAATGCTGTAAAGCGCTTCGCCGCGAAAGCCAAAAGTGGCAATGTGATTCAGGTCATCGGCGCGGCGCAGCTTGCTGGTGGCGTGGCGCTCAAAGGCCAGCGCCAGCTCTGGGCTGGCAATACCATCACCATTGTCGATGACGCGTAGCAAGCGCTGCCCCCCCTCGCGAATCTCCACGCGGATCTCGGTAGCATTGGCATCCAGGCTATTTTCCACCAGCTCTTTGGCCACATTGGCCGGACGCTCAACTACTTCACCAGCGGCAATTTTGGCGGCCACATCATCGGCCAGAATTTGGATCGTCATGCGTCAATTATATCACACATCCGCCCAATGAATGATGCTTTCCCTAGCGCATGGCTTTATCTATGCTATAATCAACAGAGCGCGCCGGCCAGGGGTGGCGCCCTGCTCATATTTGCCGCTTCGCTGGATAAATGGCGCTTGGGGAGTTCACATAAGCGGCGGTTGTGCTTGGCGAAGCCAAAGCGGGTTGCCCGCTGAGAACCGGTTGAATCAGATAAATTTTGTTCCACAGATAGAGGCGTTCTCACCCTCCATCTTTCGCGTACATAGGACTATGGACACGCCCACTTTCGCTTTCACGCAGGTTTTCGACGGCGCAGGCAAGCCGCTGCGCGCCGCCCCAGTCGCGCTGCCCGCGGCTCTCCAGCCAGGCCAAGTGCTGGCGCGCATTCGGCTGGCCACCATCTGCGGGTCGGACCTACACACGATTTCAGGCCAGCGTCAAGAAGCAACGCCGGCCATTCTGGGGCACGAAGCCATTGGCGAAGTGGTGGCCGTGGGCACAGGACGCCCCACGCTCGAGCCGAGCGCTCGCATTAGCTGGACCATTGCCGATAGCTGTGGCCTCTGTTTGCCCTGCACAACGTATGGATTACCCCAAAAGTGCGATCAGCTCTTTAAATATGGTCATGCTGCTTTGGAGGATGGCAGCGGGCTCAACGGCTGCTACGCCTCTCACATTGTGCTGCGCGCCGGCACCCACATTGTACGCGTGCCGGATGCACTGCCGGATGCGGTGGTTGCTCCGGCTAACTGTGCTCTGGCAACGGTGGTCAACGCCGTGTCCCATTTGCCGCACCAGTGCCAAAGCGTGGTGATTCAGGGCGCGGGACTGCTGGGAGTCTATGCCTGTGCGCTGCTGCACCAAGCCGGTGTGCCACACGTCTTCTGCGTGGATGTGCAACCGGCGCGCCTGGCGCAAATCGCCCGCTTTGGCGGCATCCCCATTGACGGACGGCCCGCAGAGTATCTCACGGCGCGCAAAGCCATTTTGACTGCCGCCCCCCACGGCGTGGATGCCGTGCTGGAAGTGGCCGGCGTCAGCGCGCTGGTCCCCGAAGGCATCCGCCTTTTGCGCGTGGGCGGCCATTACGGCTTTGTGGGCATGGTGCATCCACACAGCCAGCTGGATCTAACCGGTGAACAGATCATCCGCAAGCATTTGACGATCTTTGGCATTCACAATTACGCACCGCCCCATCTGGATGCAGCCATTGCGTTTTTGGCCCGCACCCAGCACAGCTATCCATATGCCGAATTGGTCAGCCCGCCGCGGCCTTTGGCCGAACTGGACCAGGCGATTAGCGCGGCCCAAAGCGGAAAATGGCATCGCGTCTCTGTACAACCGTAACGAGTCAATGTACAAGCCTCTGCCTGACCGCGCGATTCGCTCGGCAATATGGTACACTTCATACTTTACGCTCATAGATTGACTTCAACCATAAGGAGAGAACCATGTCTCAATCAAAAACCCTTCGCCAGCGCATTGAGGCCGGCGAAGAGCTGGTGGCCCTGCGCGGCTCGCTCCACACCAGCAAAAGTGAACTGGCCGATATTTGGGCCACCGGACGCTATGACTACATTTGGATCGACGGGCAGCACACCCCGTTTAGCGAAGAGCAATTGGCCGCGTACTGTCTAGCCGCCGAAGAGCTGGGCATCGACGTGCAGTTGCGCATTCCGCACACGCGCGATGCGCACAAGGTGGGGCGCTATTTGGACTTTGGTCCCAGCGCGGTGCTGGTGCCCGAAGTGATGACCGAGGCCGAAGTGGATGATGCCATTGCCTATGCCTATTATGGGCCCATTGGCCGGCGCAGCTGGGGTGGCGGCGCCCGCCGCGGTCTGCGCAGTGCGGCCAAAGGCATGGACCGCCTGAGCTATGCAGCCTGGTGGAATTCGTACGTTATCTTGGGCATTCAGGTCGAATCGGTAGAGGCCGTGACCAATATTCGCACACTGGCCAAACCGGGCGTTACGGTGGTCACCTTTGGCCCCAACGATCTCTCGTTCAGCCTGGAAGCCCACCCCAATTATCCGCTGCAAACCGTGGACGATTGCATGCGCAACGTGGCCGCTCAGCTTGAGGGAACCAACATTCGCATTGCCATGGGTACGGGCACCAAACCCGCAGAGCGAGAAAAGTTTCGCCAAATGGGCGTGACGCTCTTCCAAGAAGACGCGCCGGCCTAGCGCAATGAGGAGTGTGCATACTTCGCTGCTCGAGAGCGCCTTTGTTCATAGACTCCCGTGCGACGCACTACCCATGACGGTGACCGTTATATGGCTGGTGTATTGGGCAGTGCGACGCACGCTATGCGCCTCTCCCCAACTATTATGCTTATGCACACCCCTCAGCTAAATAGCGCAAAGAAGCGGGCATCACATTCGCTTCTTGTGCCGAGCATATCCTGCACTCCCCTTTGCCGCAGCAGGACTTTCCGAACCGCCCCGTGATGCACGCACATCAGCGCATATAGCGTATAGATTGTGTTGTGCATCAGGGGGTACAGAATCCACAGAGGAACCACACATGACGCAAAGCAAGCGCCCCAATGTTATTGTCTTTTTCACCGACCAGCAGCGCTGGGATACCACCGGCGTCCACGGCAACCCCCTGGGGCTCACGCCCAATTTTGACCGCATGGCCCAAGCCGGTACGCATCTATTTCACACCAGCACGTGCCAACCGGTTTGCGGACCGGCGCGCGCCTGCCTGCAAACCGGTCAATACGCCACCACTGTGGGTTGCTTCCGCAACGGCATTCCGCTGCCGCAGGACGCACGCACGCTGGCCCACTTTTTCCAAGAAGGCGGCTACGACACCGGCTACATCGGCAAGTGGCATCTGGCCGACAATGCATCGGCGGGACCCGTAGCGCCCGCGGCGCGTGGCGGCTACGACTATTGGCTGGCGTCCAATCTGCTCGAATTTACGTCGGACGCCTATAACATGGTTATGTACGACAATGACGGCCAGGCGGTCAAGCTGCCGGGCTATCGCGTCGACGCCCAAACCGACGCCGTGATCCGCTACATCAACGGCCACCAGGAGAATCCATTTTTCCTCTTTGTCTCCTACATTGAGCCGCACCACCAGAACCACCTGGACGACTATCCGCCGCCCGATGGCTATCGCGAAATGTACGCCGGGCGCTGGACGCCGCCCGATCTGCTGGCGCTGGGCGGCTCCAGTCAGCAACACTTGGGCGGCTACTACGGCATGGTCAAGCGGCTGGATGAAGCGCTGGGCCGCATGATGGATGCGCTCAAAAGCCTGGACATGCTGGAGAACACAATCATTTTGTACACCACCGACCACGGCAACCATTTCAAAACGCGCAACGGTGAATACAAACGTTCCTGCCACGAAAGCTCGGTGCGGCTGCCCACGGCGCTGATTGGTCCGGGCTTCACTGGCGGCGGACGGCTCATGCAGCAGTTCAGCCTGCTGGACATGCCGCCCACCCTGCTGGATGCCGCCGGCTTGCCCGTGCCAGATCAGATGCAGGGGCGCTCGATCATGCCGCTGGTGCGTCGCGAATCAACCGACTGGCCCGAAGAAGCCTTTATCCAGATCAGCGAGGCCCAAGTGGGCCGCGCCGTGCGCACCGCCCGTTGGAAATATGGCGTGGACGCGCCCGACAAAGATGGCGGCCAAGACGCCGGCTCCGACCGCTACGTCGAGCAATATCTCTACGACCTGGCCTACGATCCCTACGAACTGACCAACCTGATCGGCATGGATTCGCACCGTCAAACCGCCGATATCCTACGCGACCGCCTGATCCGCCGCATGGTGGATGCGGGCGAAGCCGCGCCGGTGATTGAACAGGCGGAGCCACGCCGCGGCTTTCAGCGCATTGTGACGGAGGCGGAGGCATGGGCGTGATAGATTAAGCCCTCTCCACGAGCCATCATACATCACAAGAAAGCAAAACCCATGTCAACCATTCCAACCACTCAACCCGACAACCGCACTATCCACCAACTCTTCGACTTGACCGGGCGCGTCGCTATTGTCACGGGCGGGGCGGGGCTGCTGGGCAAGCAGTTGAGCCGCGCCCTGGCCGAAGCGGGCGCCCAGGTGGTCATTGCCTCGCGCAATCAGGAGAATTGCGGCGCGTGGGCCGAGCAGTTGTGCAGCGAGGGCTATTCTGCGCTGGCTTTGCCCCTGGATCTCACCGACCCCGAATCGAGCCAGGCGCTGGTGGCGGCCACAATCGCGCAGTGCGGACGGCTCGACATTCTCGTCAACAATGCCTACGCGCGCGGCGTTCCGGCCCCGCCGGAAGAGCTGACTGTGGAAGCATGGCGCACCTGGATCGACGCCGGCCTGAGCGGCAACTTCTTTTGTGCCCAGGCCGCGGCCCGTCCCATGTTGGCCCAGGGCAGCGGCTCGATCATCAACATCGGCTCGATCTACGGCGTCGGTGGGACCGATGTACGCATGTACCCGCCGGGTATGCCGGTCAACGCATCGGCGGCCTATGGCGCGGTAAAGGGTGGCATTGTGAATTTGACGCGCTCGCTGGCCGTGGTCTGGGCCGCGCAAGGCGTGCGCGTCAACTGTATTTCGCCCGGCGGCTTTCCTGGCGAGACCGTCAATGCCGAATTCGCTGCGGCGTTTCAAAGCAAAATCCCGCTGGGCCGCATGGGCAACAGCAGCGACCTCAAGGGTGCGGTGGTCTTCTTGGCGTCGGATGCATCGGCCTATGTGATTGGCCACAACCTGCTGGTGGATGGGGGTTGGACGGCGTGGTGATACTCTCAAATACTTTTAAAAACGCCCGGCACTCGCAATTTGAGTGCCGGGCGTTTTTGTTTTGACCTCCCGTTGCACTTTCGTTGCACCCTCTTAACTCCTTTGTTGCATGTAATTGCCATAATTAGTAACTCACGTTACGCAGCGACAGCCACTCTGCTAGAGAGAAACAGGAAAGTCGGCGAGCCGACTTTCCTCCAGGCTTGCGTAACATAATTAGGAAGGAAGCGTTCCCCAACTTGCCCGCCAAACGCTGCATAAACGCCCAATAAACGCTGGGGCGCTTATGCTATTGCGGCCTGGATAACCGAAAGGAGGGCGCTATGTAATTCCTCACTCAAAATCATGTTCGTCTCACTATACTTGGCTCTGTTTGAAAATCGAAGTCGACCTTTTTCATGAGTAAAGCGCCGATTTTCAAAACAACCGCAGTATAATTTCCCGTTTTGCAACAAGGAGATCTCTATGAACAAACGCATATCAACTGGCGCTTCCCACTCCAACGTCGTAGTGGGCGGGGCGATTGGGGTGCTGATTCTGACGCTCAGCGCGGTCTTTACCATGCAGGCGTGGGCCAAAGAAACGGCAACGTTAGCCGTTGCCGCCGTGACCGCCGCCCCCGCGGTCTTTGACACGCCCATGAATTCCAGCCCCATTGCGCTCTCGGCCAACAAGCAGCACATCTGGGTAGTTAATCCCGATGACGATAGCGTCTCGGTCATTGGCGATCTGGACAACAACCCTCACGTCATTGCCAAAATTGGCGTGGGCGATGAACCACAAAGCGTGGCGCTGGGCGTCAACGCGCTGGACGACACCAAGTATTACGTCTACGTGGCCAACGCCGCCGACAACAGCGTGTCGATCATCAACGTGACCGCCAGCACCCCCACCAGCATTACCACCACGCCCTTTGGCCGTCCCGAAAAGACCATTGTAACCGGCGCCGAACCGTGGAACATTGTGGCTTCGCCAGACGCCAAGCGCGTCTTTGTGGCCAACAGCGCCCAGGACACCATTACGGTGATCCGCGCTGATTCGCGCACGGTGGTAGGCAACGTAGACCTGCGTAACAGCAGCTGTAACGACCCAGATCGCAACCGCGTCTTCCAGCCGCGCGGTCTGGCCGTCACGCTCAACAACGACCGGCTCTATGTGACCCGCTTCCTCTCATTTACCAAAGAGGGCGGTACGCAAGGCGCCGACGATGGCAAAGAGGGTGTGGTCTGCCAACTCGACATCCCGGCGGATGTGGCGACGCTGCCCACGGTGGCCGGCGTGGTCAAGTTGGGCAGTCAGGATACCGGTTTCAACATCGATGCCAACGGTGATGGAACGCCTGATCCCACGCGGGCATTCCCCAACCAGATGCAGAGCATTGTGATCCGCGACAACCAGGCGTATCTCCCCAACATTGCTGCTTCCCCCAGCAAGCCGCTCAAATTTAATGTAGACACCCAGGCATTTGTAAACGTCATTGACAATGCGGCTACGGGCACACCCACCGACGCCAGCGCCAATAAATTCATCAACATGCATTTGGGCGCTCGCGACCCAGAGCCGGGCAAAACCAAGCTCTTCTTTGCCAACCCGTGGGCCATTGCCTTTACCACCCAAAGCGGTGCGGGCAACGCCTATGCCGTTTCGGCGGGCAGCGATCTGCTGGTCAAGCTCAATGTGGACGCAACCGGGGCGCTCTCCTTTACGGTGGACGCCAACACGACGCGCTACATTGATCTGAACGATCCCGAAGATCCGGCCACGGCCGATGCCAACGCCGGCAAAAATCCGCTGGGCATTGTGATCCGCAACGGCGACACCGCCTATACCATGAACTATGTATCGCGCAACGTCTCCGTGGTGAACCTAGCCACCGACCAAGTAATTCAGGTCATCAAGCTGACCGACTTGCCGCCGGCGGGTACGTTGGCAGAAGAGCTGTTGGTGGGCAAGGAGATGTTCTTCTCCTCACGCGGCCACTTCAACCGCCCCGCCGGCACCACCGCTTCCACCGACAACCGGCTCTCCAGCGAAGGCTGGCAGAACTGTGGCAGCTGTCACTTTGCCGGCCTCACGGATGCGGTAGTCTGGCAGTTTGTGCCTGGTCCGCGCAAGTCCATTCCCATGAACGGCACCTGGAGTCCTCACAACCCGTTTGACCAGCGCATGCTCAACTATTCCGCCTTCTTTGATGAGGTGGAGGACTTTGAAATCAACGTGCGCAACGTCTCCGGGCCGGGTGCGTTGGCCGCGCCCATTGCGGGCAGCGTGCAGGATCCACAGCACGGCCTCATCATCAGCGACACGGGGGACCTGAATTCAGCGCCCGCCGTTATCAATCAGTTTGCCTTGCCCAATGCGGGCCGCCCGCAACAGACGGTCACCCTGCCGGGCAGCAATACGGATTGGCCAGCGCTGACCGCGCTCAAAGAATGGGTTCGCTTTGCCATTCGCACGCCCAATGGCGCGCTCACGACTGAAGAGCTAACCGCCGGCGGCGGTGCAACGACGGGTGGCCTTAGCCAATCCGACGTGGATCAGGGGCGACGCCTCTTCTTCCGCGCCGGTTGCCAGAAATGCCACGGCGGCACCAAGTGGAGCATCAGCAATAAAGACTTTGCGGCGCCGCCCGATGCCGCCGAAATCTTCACCGAGGCGGGGGCGCCCAACAACGCCTTTGGCGGCCAGTTCCTGGATCGCTTCCTGTCGGATATCGGTTCGTTTAACTTGGGCGTGGCCGGTCAGGGCAACGACATTGGCAACAATGTGGGCGCCGTCGAGCTGGCGGCCAACGGCCAAACCGGGCTGGGCAAAGATCACAACGGCGACGGCAAGGGCGACGGCTTCAACATTCCCTCGCTGCTGGCCATTAGCTATCTGCCGCCCTACTATCACAATGGCGCTTGCGAAACGCTGGCCTGCGTGTTGAGCAATGATGAACACCGCCAATCTGGCCTGCGCCAGGGCCAGAGCGATCCGCTCTCCTCTGCTGCGAATCAAGCCAAGGTGGTGGCCTTCTTGCAATCGCTGGATGCCGATACGGACTTCCCGGTCAACCTGAGCGTGCGCCGCCACGACATCTTTGCCGACCCGCCCAGCCCCATCAAGGGTGATTCGGTGACGCTGGGGGCCAACGTTTCGCTCTTTGGCACCAAGCCAGACTTGGCCAATTTGTTGACCGATCTAGGCCAGGCGGGCGTCACCGTGCGCTTTACCGTGGATCAGGGCACAGTGTCACCGGCAGAGGTAGTCGTACCGGCTAGCGCCTTCTTGCAGGACTTTGGTCAGGCCGTCGTCACCACCACGTGGGACATTCCCGCCGACGCAGCGCGACGCGCCAACGTCACCGTGGATGTTGACCCCGCCGATCTGATTTTGGAAGCCAAAGAAACAGACAATAGCGCAAACCGTCGGCTGCGCCTGCGCAATGCACCGCCCGACCGCACGGCGCCGGTGGTTGAATCGGTCGCCATCAGCGACGACAATGCCAATCCGTTCAACGACGCCGACGCGATTACGCAATCGGAAGATGTACAGGTCAAGTTTGTGGCCAATGACCCGGCCGGCAGCAATGGCGCCAGTCCCAGTGGCGTGGCCGAGTATTGTCTGGTCACGTACACATACGATGTGGTGGAACGCCGCTGGGTCGAAGAGGATTGCGAGTTCGAGCCGCTGCCGGCGCCCGCCGAAGGCAATAACACCTTTATTGTGGATGCTACATTGCAGCCCAAAAAGGGGGTAGCCTATGTCTTCGTCTGGCTGCGCGATGGTGCGGGCAACATTTCACGCCGCCCGGGCTTTGATGTCATCACTTTCTTGACGGATGAACCCATTGAGCTGAATCGCAACGATGTGATGGTGCTGCGTCTGCCGGTCTCTAGCGGCAATCTGCAGCTAGACGTGGACGTAGAATTTGGCGATGTGGATGTATCTGTCTTTGACGACTTTACCAATCCCGATGCCGTCCGCTGTGAACTGAGCGCCGAAAATGGCCCCGTGCCCGAGCAGGTGGTATTGCCCGGCGGCTGTCCGGCCACACCAGGTCGCTTCCAGGTCGAAATTCGGGCCGTCGTCAACAGCCGCTTTACCGTTACCGTCAGTGACGTGGTGAGCGCGGCGGCGGTGGACAACATCGCCACTGTGCAGGCAGCGGCCTTGGCGGCGCCGGTCACGCCGCTGGTCGGTGGACCACCCGCCCGCCAGACGGCCATTGAGGATAATGCCGCAGACGAGACGCCAACCATTTATCTGCCCATTGCAGTACGATAGTGGTAAGACGCATATTCGTCTAAGAGTTCAGGAGTTGTAATGGCGGTTGCACGCAGCACAGAGCCGTCATAGAGCTTAACAACTTACGCCAGGCTGGAGTCAAAGTGATCTGGTTGGCGCTACGCCTTTGCCGGCGCTTGGCCAGCACGACGTAAGTCAGGAGTGGATAAGGCCGGAAAGTCTTCATGTAAGGCTTTCCGGCCTTACTTTTGCGGCGCTTTAGCCGCTTTTTAGTCGCTTGCAATCGCAAGAGATAGAGTCGGATTCAGCAATTGAGACTGACGCCTATTTCGCCAACACCGTTGCGGCGCCCTGATTTTTATGTGGATGAAGGGTGCGTATAATTCCTTTGGCATCCAGCCGCTGCGGCGGTATCTCGTTATCAGTTGCCGGCTTCTTCGTTGCTATCACGAAGTCGCGATGGCCCTGGCTATTGCTGGCTTTTTCCTGCCTCAGCGCCTTATGCTATGATATAGTCTGAAATGCGGCTGCTTGCATGGGCGATTTTATGCCGAGCAGCGTAGAAATGGCCGAGCCACTCAATCGAAGTCAACCAATTGTGTCAACAAAAGCACACTTTATTTTAGAAAGCCGCCCGTCCACGCTGATTGTGGCGCACTATGCGGACCTGCCTTTTCCCAATATTGGCCCCGTGCAGGAGGTGGCCTTTGACCTGGGCATTACGGCGGTCGATGGCCGCGCCGAAGTCAGCGGCGTGGTGATCAAAGGCTACAGCGGCCACCAACTGCTGTTCGAGCAGCGCTGGCCAGCCGGTATCATTCGCCAGCGCACGGGCGAAAGCGATTTAAGCATTGATCCCGGCACCGGGCTGGCCATCCGCAGCATGCAATTTCTGCTGCAGGGCTATGAGCTGCTCACGTTTGTAGAAGTGACGGTGGTGGGCAAGGTGGTTACCGGCTACAACGCCAGCGGCGTGCCCGAAGTGGAGCGCATGGAGGCCATCTTACAGATCCCGGCGCGCTATCACCAATCTAAGACCGATTTGCACTTTCCCCTGCGCGGTACGTGGTGGGCCATTCAAGCCGCAGATTGGAGCGACCAGCACAAGCAAGAAGTGGTGAGCCAGCCATTTGCCCTCGATTTTGTCAAGCTGGGACCAGACAATCGCTTCTTTAAAGGGCAAGGCTGGGAGTTGGATGAGCATTACAGCTGGGGGCAGCCGGTTTACGCCACCGCAGGCGGCAAAATTGCCTATATCTGCTACGACATGCCCGATTTGCGCCCGGGCATGCCGCCCGACCCGCGCATGTTTCGCGACGATCCGCGGCGGCTGTTGGGCAACGCCGTGGCTATTTCCCACGGCAATGGCGAATTCAGCTACTATGGCCATTTGCAGCAAGCCAGCCTCAAAGTGGCGCAAGGAGAAATGGTCAAGCGCGGGGCGCTGCTGGGGTATGTGGGCAACAGCGGCCAGTCGCCAGGGCCACATCTGCATTTTCATCTGATGGAAGGGCCAAACCCATTTATAGATCAAGGTTTGCCCGTTCGTTTTAGCCATTTTGAGGCCGGTGGCCAATTTTTTGAAACGCCCATGGTGATTCCCACGCGCATGATTGTGAGCCGCCCCGAGTAATGGTGATGTTGTATTTTTGCTTCTAAAACACCCGATGAAGTAACGCCAGATTTTCAAGGAGATCATGTGTCCAATCGGCGTCAGCATGAGCAACCGGAATTCTTTACCGAAGTCGATGATGAACTCTTGGAAGAGTTGGACAATATTACGGGTCAACAGGTTGTCAGCTATTCAGTGTGGGATGAATCGCTGGCGGCAGCGTTGGATCAAGCGCTGACCGATCCGGCAGCACTCGACATTGACTTATACCTGGAGGGGGGCGTATACTTTGAGTGTTATAGCACGCTCTGCTTTGCGACTCCTGAAAGTGAACCATTTGCTAGTCTCGCCAACGTTGAATCGTTTATAGGGCAAGCCGTGCGCAAAGGCGTCTGGCTCGAGGAAGTAGCCGTAGATGAAGAGAACCAGCTGGTGCTGATATTGGCCCACAAGCACAAGCCGGCGCTCTACATGGTCGTCAGCGGCTGGACGTTGGCCGAATGGGAAGAGCTGCCCGAATAGAGAAGAATAACTTGACAAGTTCTCCCCAAAAACACCATACTTATAGCGCCACTGGATTATTCTGTATCATCATCTTATTTTGTATCACCATCCAATGAGGAGTGAACTCAATGATCCCATTAACAGCAGCAACCATGTCGCAGACGAATGCGCGCCCATCTGCCAATCTCTGGTTGGCGTCGCTCTATGGGGGGGTAATTACAGCCCTACTGGCCGCCCTATTTGTCACCTTCTTCAAGATGGAGAATCCGCCGCTCTATATCATCGGCTACTTGCTGACCGGCATTGGTCCCGTTTTGGGCTATGCGCTGGCGGCCGGGCGGCTGGGCAGCAGCGTCAAGGGCATTATTGGCGGGCTCATCGGTTCGATTGTGCCGGTGGTGTCGATCTTGCTTTGGCCCATTTTGGTCGGCGCATTGGATAGCACCCAGAGTGTCGGCAAGCTGATCATTGGCAGCATTATTGGCGCGATATTAGGGGCAATTGTCATGCTGCTGGTGGCAAATGCAATGGGTCAAGATCCAAGCTGGTTGGGCCTTGGCATTGTGCTGCTTTTGGCAGTATGGGGCGGTTCCTGCTCCGCAGCCATGGCGGCCTGGGCAAAGGGGTAATTCGCTGTATAGGAATTCTGCCACACTAGAAGATGTTATACGACTCGCTCTCCCTGCGGACAGTAAACTGTTGGCGGGAGATGAGTATTTGCAGCGCACGGTCAGTTGGGCATGCAGCTTGCGGCCCAGCCCACCGGCCTTCCCCAAATTGGAGGGCGATGAAATTGCGCTGATCGACATGAGCGACCTGCGGCGGCTGGATTCTAAAATGGGTCTGGCGCGGGTGGTGAATAGTTTGCGCAATGCGCACGTAACCGCGATCGCCGTTTTGGGGCCAGTGGAAGATGCAGCGATTCAAGCAGCCAAAGCCAATCGCGTCGCGCTGCTGCAACTGTCCAATGCAGAACCGCTGGTGCAAGTGGAGCGCGCCGTGATTCGGCTGATTGTAGACCGCGCCGGCTATATTGCGCAGCGCGCCGCCGAATTGCAGCATCAGCTCAACCAGGTCGCATTGGATGGCGGCGGCATCGATCCCATTGCCGCCCACCTCCATACGTTTATCCAGCAGCCCGTGCTCATTCTGCGCGACAATGGCAACGTTGCCGCCAGCGCGGGGTTGGAGAATTTCTCTGAACGACGCCAACAAGCCATCATAGGCAGCCTGCCCAATATTATGACGCTGCGCAGTTGGGTGGCCACCCGCGCCAATGAATCCAACAAGCCGGTGGGGCTGTTGCCCTTGAACCAGGAGGATATGCCTCCTGGCCAAAATGGCGCCGCCAGTCACGAGCATTTTTGTGGCGCCGTGGTCGCACCCATTGTGGCCAATGATGCCATCCGCGGCTACTGTTTGGCGCTGCGCCCTTTTCATCAGGCCACGAAGTCGCTAACCCCAGTCGAAGAGATTGCTGTATCGCAAGGCGCCAGTGCGGCCGCCCTGGAATGGGCCAAGCAGAACGCCATTGACGTGGCCGAAGAGCGCATGCGCGCGGCCTTCTTGGATGAACTGCTGGCCTCTGAAATCGTCGATGAACAGGCCTGGATTCAGCGGGGTGCTTCGTTGGGCTTTGAATTGACGCGGCCACATGTAGCGTGGATGGTGCAGGTCAGCAACGTGCCAGACTGGTCGCAATTGTTCGCGCGGTTTGTACGCGAGCAGGGCGTTAATGCGCCAACCAGCCGCCGCCCAGAGGGAGTATTGCTCTTTTGGCCCATTGATAACCCAAGCAGCGGGCGTGAATTAAAAGTGGTGGCCAATGACTTTGTCAATCGAGTTCACCACAATTCACCCAAAGCGGATATTATTATTGGCATCGGGCGCCCTGGCGTTGGCCCCGCGGCCTGGATGCAAAGCCAGGACCAGGCGCGTGAGAGCTGGCGATTGGGCAGAACATGGCGTGCGGCCAGCGTTACCTACTTTGGCGACCTGGGCCTCTATCAACTGCTCACTGCCTTGGGCAACAACGCGGAAGCGGCTCGCTTCTACCGCAAAACGTTGGGCCGGTTAACAGCCCACGATGCCGAACACAACAGCGAGCTCGTAGTCACCCTGGAGGCATTCTTTGAATGTCACGGCAATCTGAGCCAGACCGCTGCCCAATTGCACATTCACCGCAATACACTCACCTATCGGCTCGAACGCATTGCGGAGATCGCACAGCTCGATCTGAATGATGCAGACGCGCGCTTTTCGCTCCAGCTGGCGCTTAAGCTGCAACCGATCATGAAATAAAAAACATGTAAACCCCGCGGCTGTCACGCCAAAGCGCGCTCAACCGCTTGGTATTTAGCCGCTGTGGCGGCTTTTCGTTGTCAGCTGGCGGATTTATCCATTGCGATTACGCAGTTCGTCATTGTCCTGCCCCTGTAGAACAAACCCCTTCTACTTTATGCGTTTGTACTCCATATTGGCGTGCATGGTGAGGTAGCCCGCCCAAACGGTAATGGGAATTTCGCCCATACTGTTGTGATACGCCTGGCCAGTTTTGGCCAGCCCCTTCTTTTGCAACGTGCGCAGTAATTTGGCAGTCTCGGCGCGCGTGGACTTAAACTCAGCACGCAGCGCCTTAAAATCGAGCGATTCAGCTGGTTGGTAGCCATTATATTCATCGGTAAGCGGCGGCTCGCCCAGCAGCGTCTTCAACCGCCGCTGGCCCCAGCGCTCAATGCCAATAATGTGGCGCAGCTTTTCGCGATTTGCGGGCGTATCGGATTTATCCTTTAAGCCATCCAAAATGGTCTTGCCGCTAGCCTCCGATTGAGAGATCAATTCGTTGAGCGATTTATTGCGCGACTGCCACGTAAAATAGAGCCGAAAAATCATGCCGATCGGATTCATGGATTATTCCTTCTGGAGAAAAAACCGACTTTTGCGACGAGCCGGTTTGATTTGCTAATGAGTTCAATCAATGACGCTACCCTTTTTCACTAAACTTTTCTACTAAAATTCCCCCCAATGCACAAAACGCCCCGCCAAAGAATGCGATTTGCCAGTCACCCCCAAATGCAATCCAACCCAGCAGCGGAATGCTCAACATACCGCCCAGGAACGCGTGAATACCGGCCCGCGCGCCCACGTAGCGGGCCGTCAAGCCACCAACAGCCAGCGCCACCACAATGGCGCTGGTCAGCAGTGCGTTGCGTGGCCAACCCAGGGTGGTAGCCAGCAAACTCAACAGGGTTAACAGAATCAGATTCATCAACAACGCAAACAGAACACCCGCCGGGCGTAGCGGTGGACGCGCGGGAGGATCTTCCGCAACGCGGCCTTGCGGTTTCTGCGCTGCATTTTTAGCTGCACGTTTAGCCATTGGCCTTATCCTGCTCTTGCAACTGCCATATGCGTGAATTCACCTCCACGGGCCATACAGCTTTTTTCTGCGCGTTATAATCGTACGCCACCACCACTCCACTGCCCTGTGCGGCCAGCTTTTGATGGCGATGGCTTACAACACAGTGTTCCACTTCAAAGCGGTCATCTTTTGTTTCCGTCACGCGCGCGCCCACCGAAATGGTGTCCGGATAGGTTAGCGGCAGACGGAAGCGGCACTGCACGGACCCCAGAATGGGACCAATGCCGGTGGCGTCGCGCAGATCATACAGATTGATGCGCTCAAAATAGGCTATGCGCGCGCATTCAAAATAGCGAAAATAGACCGTATTGTTGACGTGACGATAGGCATCCATATCGCCCCAGAGTACGGGCAGCTGGATGACAACAGGATAGGCGG